>NZ_BAFZ01000165.1 GCF_000308575.1 Nocardia exalbida NBRC 100660
CGGACCGGTATCCGCGTGTCCGGCGGCGTGCCGGACGACGTCGTCGAGGACCGCGGCGTACGCGCCGGTCTCGCCGAGCAGCCGAAAGACCAGGGGGACAGCGAGTTCGGGCCACTCGGCGAGCAGGTCGGGCCAGCCCAGTGCGACCAGCGCCGCGTCGAGTTCCGGCCCGGTGGCGGCCGCCATGGTCTTGCGCAGCGTGTCGGTGAGCAGGGCGAGTTCGGCCCGGTCGAAGCCGGATTCGGCCACCGTCACTCCTTTCCCAGGTCCAGCAGGCGGCGGGCGATGATGTTGCGCTGGATCTCGGCGGTGCCGCCGTAGATCGTCGCCGCACGGGAGTAGAGGAACTCGGTGCGCCACGGCGAGTCGGTGAGTTCCACCGCACCGGGCAGCAGATCGCGCGCGGTGTCGAACAGCCGCTGCTCGGCGGTGGCCAGCAGCACCTTGTCGACCGACGTCTCCGCACCCAGCCGGGCGCCGCCCGCCAGGCGCCGCTGCGTCGCGTGGGAGCGGCATCGCACCGTGTGCAGCGCCAGGTACGCGGCGCCGAGTTCGGCGTCGTCGGCGATCGTCGACTGTTCGAGCACCCGGTCCAGCCGGGTGAACAGATAGGCGATCCGGTGCCAGAAACAGGTCGAGCGTTCGTAGGGCAGCAGATCCATCGCCAAGCGCCAGCCGTCGCCGGGCTTGCCCAGCATCCGGTCGCCCGGCACCGTCACGTCGTCGAAGAAGACCTCGGCGAACTCGTCCACGCCGTGCATGGTGCGCAATGGGCGGACGGTGATGCCGGGGGAGTCCATGTCCACGAAGAAGGCGGTGATGCCGTCGTGGCCGGGCCCGGTGCGGGTGAGCAGTACGCAGCGAGCGGCGTACTGGGCCAGACTGGTCCACACCTTCTGGCCGCTGACGACCCAGTCCGCACCCCGCGGCGTCGCCTTGGTGGCCAGCGAGGCCAGGTCGCTGCCCGATCCGGGCTCGGAGAATCCCTGGCACCACTGCTCGCGGCCGGACAGCAGCAGCGGCACCATCGCGGCGGCCAGTTCGGCTCGCGCGTAGGAGATCACCGTCGGCGCGAGCACTTCGATCATCGAATAGATACCGGGTTCGGCCAGGTCGCGCGAGGCGACTTCCTCACCGAGCACCGCGCGCAGCGCGGCGGGCCCCCCGAGCCCGTGCACCGCGGCGGGCCAGCCGTAGCGCATCCACTCCGCGTCGTACAAGGCGCGTCGCACCCGCAGCAGCTGTTCGACCTGGCCGTCGAGCGAGTGGTCGTTGCCGGGGGTGAGGTCGTTGTCATCCAGCCAGGCGCGCAGGTCCGACCGGAACGTGGCGACATCTCTCATGCTTTGGAACGCTCGAAGGCGTGCGGGATCCCCGAGTCGTGCTCGCCGTTGCGGCGGATGAACGTCATCGCGCGCGTCCGCAGCCGCCATCCGTCCGTGGTGCGCACGAGGGTGTCGGTGTAGTACCCGATGCGCATGTCGTGCGTGCTGTGCTCGACGAAGCACAGCGGCTGGGTGCCGGTGGCGGTGTCGCCGTCGATGTCGAGAGCCGGTATGCCGGTGAGGAACAGGCCCTTCGGCGCGGCGGCGACCAGTTCCGGGAACAGGTCCAGGGTGTAGGTGTCGCCGAAGGCGCTGTAGCTGCCGTCCGGCGTGAACACCGCGAGCAGGCCCTCGATGTCCCCCTTGGTGATGGTCACCGCGTACCGGGCCAGCACCTGCTGGATCTCCAGCAAGTCGTCACTTCTGGACATGAATTCTTCCGCCTTTCATCACGAAGCGCACGTCCCGGGTGACGGTGATGTCGCGCACCGGGTCGCCGGGAACACCGATCACGTCGGCCAGCAGCCCCTCCGCCAGCCGGCCGCGGTCCTGCACGCCGACCAGCTCGGCCGAGGCCACCGTGGCGGCGCGCAGCACGTCCAGCGGCGGCAATCCGCGCTCGACCAGCGCCACGAGCTCGTCGGCATTGCGGCCGTGCGGAATCGCGGGCGCGTCGGTGCCCACCGCGATCTTCACGCCCGCCTTGTAAGCGGCCAGCACGGAGGTGCGGGCCTTGGGGAACATCTCGGCCGCCTTCGCCTGGAGCGCGGGGTCGGCTTTCGAGACGTCCATGGCGTCGGCCAGCCGGGTGGTCGGCACCAGCCAGGTGCCGTGTTCCACCATCAGGTCGATCGCCTCGTCATCGATGAGGAAGCCGTGCTCGATGCAGTCGATGCCCGCGTGCACCGCGTGCTTCACCGCGTCGGCGCCGTGCGTGTGCGCGGCCACCTTGAGACCGCGCCGGTGCGCCTCGTCGACGATCGCGCGCAGCTCCTCGTCCGAATAATGTTGCGCCCCCGGCGCTCCGGTCAGCGACATGACCCCGCCGGAGACACAGATCTTGATCAGCTGCGCGCCGTGCTTGATCTGGTATCGCACCGCCTTGCGCACCTCGTCCACGCCGTTGGCGATGCCCTCCTCGAGGGTGAGTTTCAGTACGTCGGGAGCGAAGGCGGAGAACATGGTCGGGTCGAGATGGCCCCCCGTGGGCGTGATCGCGTGCCCGGCGGGCACGATGCGCGGGCCTTCGATCCAGCCCGCGTCGATCGCCTTGCCCAGCGCCACGTCCAGCAGGTAGCCGCCGGTCTTCACGAACAGCCCGAGATTGCGGACGGTCGTGAAACCGGCGCGCAGCGTCCGGCGGGCATTGCCCACCGCGCGCAGCACGCGCAGTGCCGGATCGTCCTTGACGCTGGAGGCCAGACCGGTCTCCCCGCGGCCGCCCATGAGGAGGTTGACCTCCATGTCCATCAGACCCGGCAGCAGGACGAGGTCACCGAGATCGACGACCTCGCCCGTGACGGCGCCGCCGACACCGGCGATCCGGTCGTCCTCGATCCGCAGGATGCCGGGCCGGACGATCGCACCGGTGTCGAGGTCGAGCAGACCGGCGGCCTTCAAGGTCGGCGCCGCCACGGGTCAGACCACCGGCTCGCGGACGATATCCAGGTACGCGGCACCGGAATCCGGCACTCGCGGCTGCTTCCACACTTCGATCGGGAACGACACCATCACCAGCGACTGCAACAGGTGGAACAGGTTGCGAACCTCGTCGGGCAGGTCGTTCCAGTCGTACTTGTCGATGTAATCCATGGCGGGCTGCAGGCGCGGGAAGACGGTGTCGTACAACCGCTGCATCTCGTCCATGGAGGATGCCAGCCGTTTGGCGTAGCGTTCCGGCTCGGTGGCCAGGATCCAGTCCGAGAACGGTGCCAGGTCGGCGAACTCGGCGGGCAGCGGCGCGGTGTGCGCCCGGTCGGTCGGCTGGTCAGTGGGCGCGGCCATCGCGGTACTCCTCGACGATCTTCTGAGCGGTCTTGTGCAGGTGACGGAGCAGGATCTCCTGGTCGTTGAGCGGGAACTCGGTGACCTCACGGGTGGCGATCATGGTCTGGGTCGCCTCCAGGGTGTTCGCGTCCTGCAGCGCGTATTCCTTGAAGGTCACCGCGGCCAGTTCCTGGGCCAGCCGCTCCCTGGCATTCGTGGCGGGCACGAAATACAGGCTCGCCTCGAAGATGTGCCGGTCCACCGCGGTCGGCCAGTAGTGGTAGGTCAGGTACCAGCCCGGCGCCCAGAACAGCAGGGAGAAATTCGGGAAGAACTCGAATTCGTCGACGCCCCAGGCACGATGCTTGACCGGGTTGATGCCCTGCGGCAGCGGCTCCAGGCCCTCGATGTCGGGGCGGTCCCACGGGCCGAACAGGCCGCTGCGCAATTCGCGTTCGATCGGCTTGACCATCGTGGGGTCCTTCGGTGGGGCCATCCCGCCCCAGGACGAGATCATCGAGTGCGGAGCCGCTATCTCGTAGTGCAGCGCTTCGTAACCGACGCCGTAGAGCTTGTCGGCCTCGTCCTTGACCGCTTGCTTCTGGTGCAGCACGGGTGCGTGATAGAACTCGGCGAACGCGTCGATGAACAGCTTCCAGTTGCTGCCGATCTCGGCCCGGTAGCTGAAGACCTCGGTCATCCGGTCGAACGGGTACCCCTCGAGACCCTTGGCCAGCGGACCCAGGTATTCGGTGAGCGGCTTGGCGTTGTCGTCGAGGTTGACGAAGATGAAGCCCTCCCACACCTCGCAGCGCACCGGCTTCAGACCGAACTTGTCCTTGTCCAGGTCGAAGAACTCCTTCTCCTGCTGGACGAAGGTCAGCTCGCCTTTGAGGCTGTAGCGCCACGCGTGATACTTGCAGGTGAACTGGCGGCAAGTACCCGCGGTTTCCTCGCCGGGGTAGTCGTCCCAGACGAGCTTGTTCCCGCGATGCCGGCAGATGTTGTGGAACGCCCGCACCGCGCCATCGTTGTCCTTGACGATGATCAATGAGGTGCCGACGCAGGCCAGTTCCTTGGTGAAGTAGCTGCCGATCCGGGGCAGCCGGTTGATCCGGCCCACGTTGAGCCAGTTCTTGCGGAAGATCGCCTGACGCTCGTCCTCGTAGAAGGCGGGATCGATGGAGTCGGTGTAGTCCACCGGCTCGGTACCCAGCTCGGGATAGTTCTGCGTCCAGCTCCCGGCAGCGGGTTTGGTGAAGTGTGCCAAGGGATTACCTTTCGTGGTCCGGCGATGCGCCGGAGGTGTCGAATGCCGTGCCCGGTGGGCCGTGCCGGCCGAGCGGCGACGGGGTTCCTCGGCTGTCACCGGGCGCGCCCGCATGACGGGTCGCCACCGGCCTTTGGTCAGCCGTTCCGGATGACATGCGCCTCCGTTCCTCAGAAATGAGAATAGCATTCTCAAAATCAACTATTAGATTTCCACGCGGCTGCGCCACTGTCAACGCTGATCGTGTCAGCTCTTCTAGAGCCGGGCCGGCCAGGTTCCAGCGCACACCGCTCACCACGGGTGACGACCTCGCTCTCCAAAGATCAGATATTGATTATCCGAATCTGAGAAGATAGTTTCCCTGACAGCGAGTGTGCCCCCGGGGCACGTGCTGCTCATCGACGAGCAAGGGGCGAGATGCCGGCGACGGCCCGGACCGATCGGATGCCGAGCAGCCCACGGAGGAGGAACTACGGTGAAACCGCAGCGAATGGTCGTTGCCGCGATGGCGGTCGCGCTCTTGGTGGCCGGCTGTGGCCGCGAGGGCGGTGGACGCGGAACCGATGAGGGTCCGGGCCGGGCCGCCTCCGGCAACTTCGGCGACCTGACCGGCGTCTGTCAGCCCGGAAACGCGAAAAGCGTTTCGGCGCAGGGCGTAACGGCGAGCGAGATCGAGGTCGGAGTCTTCTCCGACATAGGTTTCACGAAGAATCCCGACCTGGTGGACGCGGCGAAGGTGTTCACCTCCTGGTGCAACGCCGCCGGTGGCATCAACGGGCGCAAGCTGGTGACCAACCTGCGCGACACCAAGCTCATGGAAGTGCGCCAGCGCATGCTGGAGGCCTGCCGGGAGGACTTCGCCCTCGTCGGCGGAAGCGCCGCGCTGGACGGGCTCGGCGTGAAGGACCGGCTGTCGTGCCTGCTGCCGGAGTTCCCCGCCCAGGTGACCCAGACCGCGAACACCGGGTCCGACTTGCAACTGGGCGGCGGCTCCTCGGCCTCCGAAGCGGTCAACCCGTACACCGGTTTCCAGGACTGGCTGATCAAGGAGGCCTACCCGAGTTCGGCCGGTGCGGTCGGGATGATCAACGGCGACTCGCCGATCACCAAGGTCATGGGCGAGAAGCTCACCGAATCACTGACCGCGAACGGCGCGAAGATCGTCTACAACGACCTCTACCCGCTCGCGGGCGTGTCGGACTGGACGCCGTACGCGCAGGCGATCAAGGCCAACAACGTCAAGGGCCTGATCTTCTTCGGGGAGTTCCGCTACCTGGCCAAATTGCAGGACGTGCTCACCAGCATGAACTACGAGCTGGACTGGATCGACGCCAACGCCAACTCCTACAACCAGTCGTTCCTCGACGTCACGAAGAGCTCCCTGGCCACCCAGAACAACTACGCCGATCTGAGCGGGACCGCCCCGCTGGACGCGGCCGCGCAGGTGCCCGCGGTACAGCAGCTGAAAGACCTGTTCAAGCAGTACGCGCCGAACAGCGCGATCACCTTCCAGGTGCTGCGGGCCTTCCAGTCGTGGTTGCTGTTCGCCAAATCGGCGACCAGCTGCGGTGACAACCTCACCCGCGCGTGCGTGTACGACACCGCGAGCAAGGAGACCGCCTGGACCGGCGGCGGCTTGCAGGCGCCGGTCGATCTGTCGCGCCCGCTGGCCGAGCAGACCCGGTGCTTCAACGTCCAGCAGGCCACGCCCGACGGCTGGAAGACCGCGGATTTCAAGCCGAACACCGGCGTATTCCGCTGCGGCTTCACCCCGTACAAGTACACCCGGGATTTCGGCAAGCCGCTGACCCTCGCCGATGTCGGCAAGAGCCGAAGCGACTTGAAGTGACGGAGCGTTCGCGCTGATGGAGCAGTTCATCGCCTTCGGGATCGTCGGCCTCAGCACCGCGGCGATCTACGCCGTGATCGGCAGCGGTCTGGTGCTCACCTACACCACGACCGGCGTGTTCAACTTCGCGCACGGCGCCGCGGGGATGATCTCGGCGTTCGTCTACTGGCAGCTCACCGTCGGCTGGGGCTGGCCCGCGCCGATGGCGATCGTCGCGGTGCTGCTGGTCTTCGCGCCGCTGTTCGGCTTGCTGTTCGGCAAGGCGCTGGCGCCGACGCAGGGGCTCGGTGACGCCGAGAAACTCGTGATGACGATCGCCTTGCTCAGCGGGCTCATCGTGCTGGCGCGCTGGATCTGGAACCCCAACGAGTCGCGGTCGCTGACGAGGTTCTTCGCCGACAAGCCGCCGATCGACCTCGGCCCGGTCATCATCACCTGGCATCAGGCGCTGACCATGGCCGTCGCCGTCGCGGTCGCCGCCGCGCTGCGCATCCTGCTGTACCGCACCAGGATCGGCGCGGAGATGCGGGCCACCGTGGACGATCGCGCGCTGGTGGGCCTGACCGGCGCCGATCCCCGGCGGGCCAACCGGATCGCCTGGATGCTGGGCATCGAGCTGGCCGCGGTCGGCGGCATCCTCATCGCGCCGACCGTGGCGCTGGATGCCGCGCAGCTGTCGCTGCTGATCGTCAGCGCCTACACCGCGGCCATCTTCGGGCGGCTGCGCAATCTGCCGATGACGTTCGCGGGCGCGGTGGTGGTCGGCCTGCTGGAGAGTTACCTCACCGGGTACCTGCCGCAGAACGAGTACCTGCCCGGGCTGCGGCTGGCGGCCCCCGCGCTGCTGTTGTTCGTGGCGCTGCTGATGTTCCCGCACGGCAGGTTGCGCGGTCGCGACCGCAAGCTCAGCCCGGTGCCATCGCCGTCGATCAACGGTTCGCTGGCGTTCGCCGCGGTGGTGGTCGTGGCCGGATTGATGCTGGCGACCATGCTCACCGAATCCGACCTGATCACCTACGGCGCGATGTTCGCCTGGGGCGTGGTCGCGCTGTCGTATGTGCCGCTGCTGGGTTTCGCGGGCCAGATCTCGCTGTGCCAGCTCAGCCTGGCCGGGGTGGGCGCGGTGGCCTACGCGCATCTGGGACCGGAGGGCCAGTGGTGGGCGCTGCCCGCCGCGATGGGTATCGCCGGCGTGGTCGGGGCCGTGGTCGCGGTGCCCGCGCTGCGGCTGTCCGGGGTGTACCTGGCGCTGGCGACGGCGGCATTCGCCGTCATCCTGGACCGCTGGATCTTCACGCTGCCCTCCTTCGAGATCCTCGGCGTGCGGATCTCGCTGTTCGACCAGGGCTCGGTGTCGCTGGTCGGGCCGGATCTGTTCGGCCTGGAACTGGACACCACCGCCGAGGTGACCGTCTTCGCCGCGGTGTGCCTGGCGGTGGCGGGCCTGGCGGTGGCACTGTTGCGGCGCAGCCGATTCGGGCGTCGCCTGATCGCCTTGCGCGACAGCGAGGCCGCCTACGCGACTCTCGGCGGCAGCCTGCTGGCGGCGCGCGTGCTGGTCTTCGCGCTGGCGGCGGCCATCGCCGGACTGGGCGGCGCACTGTACGGCATGCAGGTACAGGCCGTCGCGCCCGAACAGTTCAATTTGGTCGCCGGACTGCCGATCTTCCTCATCGTCACCATCGCCGGTCTCGGTGCGGTCGGTGCGGGCCTGTTCACCGGCGCGGTCTTCGCAGGCCCGCTGAACGTGATCCCCGTGCTGTGGCCGGGGCTGCAGAACCTGGCGCAGGTGCTGCCCGCGCTCGGCGGCATCGCCTTCGGTGGCGGCGTGCTGAAGGACGGGGCGATCGCCTCGATGCGCGACGAATGGTTGCCGATGCTGCGCGACCGGATCGTCGCCCCGCTGCTCGCGCTGCTGGTCCTGGGACTGTGGGGGCTGCGTGTGATCGACGTCGTCGACGGGTGGGGATTCACCTTCGGCGTGGTGGCCGCCGTGGTGGCGGCGCGCGTCTGGCACGGAGTGCGGGCGCGGCCCGCGCCGGACCCCGCGCAGGTCCCGGTGGAGTGGTGGGGCGTGCGGCGGCCGTGGACATCCGACGACGAGGAGGTGCTCGACCGTGCCGTCGCTACTGGAAGTTGACGATGTCACCGTCGTCTTCGGCGGCAACCGCGCGCTCGACGGCGCCGGATTGCGCGCCGAACGCGGCGCGGTGACCGGGCTGATCGGCCCCAACGGCGCGGGCAAGAGCACGTTGTTCGACGTGATCTGCGGGCTGCGCAAACCGACCCGGGGACGGGTGGCGATCGACGGCGCCGACGTCACCCGGCTCGGCCCGTCCCGCCGCGCCCGGCACGGCCTGGCTCGCACCTTCCAGCGGCTCGAGTTGTTCGGCAGGCTGAGCGTGCGCGACAACCTGCTGGTCGCCGCCGAACTCGGCCCGCAGCGCAGGCACGCCGCCCGGATCGTCACCGAGATCATCGACCGGCTCGGCCTGCACGAACTCGCCGACGCCTGCGCCGACGAGCTGCCGACCGGCACCGGCCGCCTGGTGGAAGTGGGCCGGGCCATCGCGGCGCGGCCCAGCCTGATCCTGCTCGACGAGCCTGCCGCGGGCCAGGACCACACCGAGACCGAGCGATTCGGCGAACTGCTGCGGTCGCTGGCCGACGACGGCACCGCGGTGCTGCTCGTCGAACACGACATGGGCCTGGTGATGAACGTCTGCGACGAGGTGTTCGTGCTCGATCTCGGCAAGGTGATCGCCTCCGGGCCACCCGCGGTGATCCGCGCCGACCAAACCGTGCTCGCGGCCTATCTGGGAGACGTATGAGCGTGCAGAGTGCAACCGAACCAGCCACGGCCACAATGTCTTCCGGCCCCGCCGAGCTCCTCGGCCTGCGCGAGGTGCGCGCCGCCTACGATGCCATCACCGTGCTGCACGGCGTGGACCTGGACGTCGCGGCCGGGCAGGTGGTGGCACTGCTCGGGCCCAACGGCGCGGGCAAGACCACCGCGCTGAAGGTGATCGCGGGCATCCACCCGGTCGCCTCCGGACGGCTGATGCTCGGCGGGCGCGACGTCACCGGAGCAGATCCGCGCGACCTGGCCCGCGCGGGCGTCTGCCTGATTCCCGAGGGCCGCGGGGTGTTCCCGAATCTCACCGTGCGCGACAACCTGCTGATGATGACCTTCACCGGACGGTCGAGGGAGGAGATCGAGGAGATCGCCTTCAGCCGGTTCCCGATCCTCGGCAAACGCGCCGGCCAGATCGCGGGAACCATGTCCGGCGGCGAACAGCAGATGCTGGCGCTGGCGCGTGGGCTGGCGACCGATCCCGCCGTGCTGCTGCTCGACGAACTGTCCATGGGCCTGGCCCCGCTGGTGGTCGGCAGGCTCTACGACGAGGTCGCCGAGATCGCCCGCCAAGGTGTCGCGGTGCTGGTGGTCGAGCAGTTCGCCGCCGCCGTGCTGGACATCGCCGATCACGCGGCCGTCCTGGTGCGCGGCCGGGTGGTGCGGCAGGGACACCCCGACAGCGGAATCCGCAACGAATTGGCAGCCCTCTACCTAGGAAGTTCCACATGACCGAATCTCGCGCGGAGCGTTTCGTCCGCGAACTGCAGGAAATGAAGATCCCCGATCCGGCGGCAGGCCGCTCCGGGCTGTGGCTGCGCACCGGCGTCACGCTGATGGTGGCCGGGGTGCTGGTGGCGGTGCTGGCGTATTTCATGTCGCACGGCACGACCGACGCACTGGCACAGCGCGACGCCATCACCCTCGCCCTGGGCGGGGTGGCGGCGAGCGTAGTGGGTTCGGCGCTGTTCCTGCGCTATTCGCTGACCAATTTCCTGCGCTTCTGGCTGGCGCGCCAGTCCTACGACCTCGACGAACTCGGTAATCGGGTGCTCGGCGCGGAGATTCGCTACGACGGGGTGGCCTCGGCGCCGCGCTGAGCCACCGGCCGCGGGATCCGACGAACACCCGCAGGCCATCACGGACACGCCTGCTCCAACCGGGGCCGAGGACAGGCGGTGCACGCCGTGCCCGGTGAAACCTCGCCGGGCACGGGAAACGCCTCGGTGCACTGCCGCGCCGGGGGACGGGGATCGGCTCGCGCGTCATCCGCCTCGACTGGGGAGACGGAGGGCCAACGCGCGGTACCGAGCGGTCGCCGTCGGGTGCCGCCGGTGCGGAAGGGCTGGATCGACCTTCCGCACCGGCGTGTACGCGAGGGCCGCGATACGAGGAAGTGGAGGTGCGGAAGTGTCCGGTGACACGAACGCCGAGGGCATGAATTTCGAGCTCTCCGAAGACCAGGAGCTGATCCGGAGATCGGTGGCCGAGTTGTGCCGCAAGTTCGACGACCAGTACTGGATGGCGAAGGACCAGGCGCACGAGTTCCCCACCGAGTTCTACGACGCCGTCGCGGGCGGCGGCTGGCTGGGCATCACCATCCCCGAGCAGTACGGCGGCCACGGCCTCGGCATCACCGAGGCCACCCTGCTCGCCGAAGAGGTGTCGCGCTCCGGCGGCGGGATGAACGCCGCCAGCTCGATCCACATGTCGATCTTCGGCATGCATCCCGTGGTGGTGCACGGTTCCGAGGAGTTGAGGCGACGGACCCTGCCGCGCATCGTGACCGGCGAGCTGCACGTGTGCTTCGGCGTGACCGAACCCGGCGCGGGCCTGGACACCCCCCGCATCACGACGTTCGCCCGCCGCGACGGCGACCACTACGTGGTGAACGGGCGCAAGGTGTGGATCTCGAAAGCGCAGGAATCGGAGAAGATCCTGTTGCTGACCCGCACCACCCCCTATGACGAGGTCGCCAAGAAGACCGACGGCATGACGCTGTTCCTCACCGACCTCGACCGCGCGCACGTCGACATCCGGCCGATCGCCAAGATGGGCCGCAACGCCGTCACCTCCAACGAGCTGTTCATCGACGACCTGCGCGTGCCGGTGGAGGATCGGGTCGGCGAGGAGGGCGCCGGGTTCCGCTATCTGCTCGACGGATTGAACCCCGAGCGCATGCTGATCGCCGCCGAGGCGCTCGGCCTCGGCCGGGTCGCGTTGGACCGGGCGGTGCGGTACGCGAAGGAACGCGTGGTCTTCGACCGGCCGATCGGCATGAACCAGGGCATCCAGTTCCCCCTGGCCGATTCGCTGGCCCGGCTGGACGCGGCCGAGCTGATGCTGCGGAAGGCCACCTGGCGCTACGACAACGGGAAATCCTGTGGGCGCGAGGCGAACACGGCCAAATACCTGTGCGCCGACGCCGGATTCACCGCCGCCGACCGGGCGCTGCAGACCCACGGCGGCATGGGATACGCCGAGGAGTACCACGTGTCCCGCTACTTCCGGGAGGCGCGCGTGATGCGCATCGCCCCCGTCAGCCAAGAAATGATCTTGAACTACCTGGGTTCGCACGCCCTGGGATTGCCGAGGAGCTACTGATGGCGCAGCAGACACTGTTCGATCTCACCGGGCGTTCGGCGCTGGTCACGGGCGCCGCGGGCGGGATCGGCTCCGCGGTGGCGCAGGCGCTGGCCACCGCGGGCGCGGCCGTGCTGGTCACCGACGTCGACGGCGCGGCGGCCCGCGCCGTCGCGGAGAAGATCGTCGCGAACGGTGGCACCGCGGCAGGGCGGGCGCTGGACGTCTCCGACCGGGACTCCGCCGCTGCGGCCGCCGAGCAGGCCGCCGGACTCGCCGACGGCGTGCTGCACATCGTCGTGAACAACGCCGGGGTCACCGCACCGGCGATGTTCGCCGACACCACCGCGGAATCGGTGCGGCGGCTGTTCGACATCCACGCGCTGGGCACGATCAACTGCGCGCAGGCGGCGTTGCCGTTCCTGCCCACCGACGGCACCGGGCGGATCATCAACGTCACCTCCGCCGCGGGCATCGTCGGCACGCTCGGCCAGGTGAACTACTCCGCCGCCAAGGCCGCGATCATCGGCATCACCAAATCGCTGGCGAAGGAATTGGCGCGCAAGAACATCCTGGTGAACGCGCTCGCCCCGCTGGCGGCGACGCCGATGACGCACACCATCCGTACCGACGACCGGTTCTCCGAGCAGATGCTCAACCGGATCCTGTTGCGCCGCTGGGCCGAACCGGAGGAAGTCGCGGGCGCGTTCGTCTTCCTCGCCTCCGACGCCGCCTCCTTCATCACCGGACAGGTGCTGCCGGTGGACGGCGGCACGGTGATCTGATGACCGCCCCCGCGCAGCGTCTCGCGCCGGATGGCGGGTCCTCCGGGCCGGGACCACTCGCCGGTGTCACGGTGGTCGCCTTGGAACAGGCCGTATCCGCGCCGATGTGCACCCGCAGTCTGGCCGATTTCGGCGCCCGGGTGATCAAGGTGGAGCACCCGGACGGCGGCGACTTCGCCCGGTACTACGACGATGTGGTGCTCGGGCAGGCCGCCCACTTCGTCTGGGTCAACCGCGGCAAGGAGTCGGTCACCCTCGACCTGAAATCGCCCGCGGGGTGGACCTGCTGCACCGCTTGCTGAGCCGGGCCGACGTGCTGGTGTCCAACCTCGCGCCGGGCGCCGCCGCCCGCCTCGGCCTCGCGCCCGCGGACCTGGCCGCGCGGCATCCGGACCTGATCGCGGTGGAGATCGACGGGTTCGGCGCGGGCGGGCCGCTGTCCCACAAGCGCGCCTACGACCTGCTCGTCCAAGCCGAATCCGGCGTCTGCGCGGTGACGGGCACCGCGGACGCCCCGGCCAAACCCGGCCCGCCGGTCGCCGACGTCACCACGGGCCTGTACGCGGCGCTGTCGATCCTCGCCGCACTGTGCGGGCGGGGTCGGGGGCGGCCCACGGCAACACCATCTCGGTGAGCCTTTTCGACACCATGGCCGAGATGATGGGCTATCACCTGACCTACGCGCGGCACACCGGCATCGATCAGCAGCCGCTCGGGATGAGTTCACCCGCCGTGGCGCCCTACGGCGCGTATCCCACCGCCGACGGGCGAACCGTGGTGCTGGGCACCACCAATGACCGGGAGTGGCGGCGGCTGGCGACCGACATCCTGGAGCGGTCGGATCTCGCCGCGGACGAACGATTCCGCACCAATCCCGGGCGGGTGCGCCACCGCGGCGAGATCGACGACGCGATCGCCGCGTGGTGCCTGCGCCACGACCTGGCCCGGATCCAGAAGATCGCCGACGACGCCGGGATCGGCAACTCCTGCTACCACCGCCCCACCGAGGTGCTCGACCATCCGCAGCTCACCGAGCGCGACCGCTGGCGCAGCATCGAGACCCCCGCGGGTCCGATCCCGTCGCTGCTGCCGCCCGCGATCCTCGCCGGGTTCGAGCCGCCGATGGGCCCGGTGCCCGGCCTCGGCGCGCACACCGACGCCGTGCTCACCGAACTGGGTTGCACCGCAACGGATATCGAAGCGCTGCGGGACGCCGGAGTGATCGGATCACGCCGATGACCGGCGAGTCCGTGCTGCTTTCGGAGGATCGCGACGGCGTGCGCACACTGACGCTGAACCGGCCGCACCGCAAGAACGCGATCGACGCCGAACTCTGGGCGGCGCTGGCCGACGCGCTGCGCGCCGCCGCGGCCGACCGCGCCGTGCGCGCCCTGGTGCTCACCGGGGCGGGCGGCGCGTTCTGTTCCGGTGCGGACATCTCGACGCCCGACAACGCGCACCCGGTCTACCGGATGCGCGCCCTCACCGATGTCGCGGTCCTGCTGCACGAACTGCCCCTGCCCACCGTCGCGAAAGTCACCGGCGTCGCGGTCGGCGCGGGCTGGAATCTGGCCCTCGGCTGCGATCTCGTGGTGGCCGCCGCGCAGTCGACGTTCGCGCAGATCTTCACCCGCCGCGGACTGTCGCTGGATCTGGGCGGCTCCTGGCTGCTGCCCCGGCTGATCGGCCTGCAACAGGCCAAGCGGCTGGCGCTGCTGGCCGAGACCATCGACGCAGAACAGGCTCGCGATCTGGGCCTGGTCACCTGGGTGGTGGCACAGGAGGAGATCGACGGGTTCGTCACCGAGCTCGCCGCGCGCCTGGCGGCCGGACCGCCGGTGGCGCTGGCACAGACCAAGGCGCTGCTGCACGAAGGCGCGGGCTCGACACTACGGGAAGCGCTCGCGGCCGAGGCCAGGGCGCAGGGACTGAACTTCGCGACCGCCGACGCCCCGGAGGCGTTCGCGGCCTTCGCCGAACGGCGCGAACCACGGTTCACCGGCCACTGGACCGTCCGGCGGCCGCCGATCCGCGCCGCCGGGAATTCCGAGAACGGGAGATGATATGCGTGAGGTAGTCATCGCCGGGGCGGTCCGCACCGCCGTCGGCAAACGCAACGGAGGACTGTCCGGGGTGCACCCGGCCGACCTGTCCGCGCTGGTGCTCACCGAGCTGGCCGAGCGCTGCGCCCTCGATCCGGCGCTGATCGACGACGTGATCTGGGGCTGCGTCTCCCAGGTCGGCGACCAGTCCAGCAACATCGGCCGCTACGCCGTGCTGGCGGCGGGCTGGCCGGAAAGCGTTCCGGGCACCACGGTGAACCGGGCCTGCGGTTCCAGCCAGCAAGCGCTCGATTTCGCGGCGCAAGCCGTGCTCTCCGGACAGCAGGACATCGTGGTCGCCGGAGGAGTCGAAGTGATGAGCCGGGTGCCGCTGAACGCGGCGAAGGCTTCCGGTGCTCCCTATGGGCCGAAAGCGTTGGCGCGCTACGACGGCTTCGCGTTCAATCAGGGCATCTCGGCCGAATTGATCGCGAAGAAGTGGGGATTCGGCCGCACCCGGCTCGACGAGTACTCCGCGCGTTCGCACGAGCGTGCCGCCGCCGCCCAGGACGCGGGCGCCTTCACCGACCAGATCGTGCCCGTGCGCACCGAAGCGGGCGTGGTGGAGGCCGACGAGGGGATCCGGCGCGGCACCACCGCGGCGAAGCTCGCCGGGCTCAAACCCGCGTTCCAGGACGACGGCGTGATCCACGCGGGCAACGCCTCGCAGATCTCCGACGGTGCGGCCGCCCTGCTGGTGACCACCCCGCGCAAGGCGCGCGAGCTGGGCCTGACGCCACTGGCCCGCTACCGCGCGGGCGCCGTAGCCGGCTCCGATCCGGTGCTGATGCTCACCGGCCCGATCCCCGCGACGGAGAAGGTGTTGCGCAAAGCGGGTCTCGCGCTGGCCGATATCGGCGTCTTCGAGGTGAACGAGGCGTTCGCGCCCGTCCCGCTCGCCTGGCTGGCCGAGACCGGCGCCGACGAATCGCTGGTGAATCCACTGGGCGGAGCGATCGCGCTCGGGCACCCGCTGGGCGGATCCGGCGCCGTCCTGCTGACCCGGATGCTGCACCACATGCGCGACAACGGCATTCGCTACGGCTTGCAAACCATGTGCGAGGGCGGCGGCACCGCCAACGCCACCGTCGTCGAACTGATGTCCTGAACAGGAGGCCCGCCGTGCGACGAGAGCTGTTCACTGCCGACCACGAGGCGTTCCGGCAGCTGGTCCGGGATTTCGTGGAGAAGCGGATCGTGCCGGACTACTCCGCGTGGGAGAAGGACGGCAGGATGCCGCGCGAGATCTTCACCGAGATGGGCGAACTCGGGCTGCTCGGCTTCGCGGTACCCGAGGAACACGGGGGAGCGGGCATTCGCGACTACCGCTACAACGTGATCCTGCAGGAAGAGGCGGCCCGGGCCCTGGTCACCCTCGGCACCGTGCGCACCCAGCTCGACGTCATCCTGCCGTACTTCCTGGAGTACGCCGACGCCGCGCAACGGCGGCGATGGTTTCCCGGGCTGGCGTCGGGGCAGCTGCTCACCGCGATCGCCATGACCGAGCCGGGCACGGGCTCGGATCTGGCGGGGATGCGAACCACCGCGGCGCGCGACGGCGACGACTACGTGCTCAACGGCGCCAAGACTTTCATCACCGGCGGTCTGCTCGCGGACCTGGTGATCGTGGTCGCCCGCACGTCCACCGACCCGGACAACCGCCGCGCCGGGCTCACCCTGCTGGTGGTGGAGGACGGAATGCCCGGCTTCACCCGCGGCCGCATGCTGGAGAAGATGGGCTGCAAGGTGCAGGACACCATGGAGCTGTCGTTCCACGACGTCCGGGTACCGGTCGCCAACCGGCTCGGCGCCGAGGGCGCGGCGTTCGGCTATCTCGGGCACAATCTGCCCCAGGAACGGCTCACCGTCGCGGTCGGCTCGGTCGCGCAGGCGCGTGCCGCGATCACCGCGACCGTCGACTACACCAAGCAGCGCAAGGCCTTCGGCACCACGGTCGCCTCGTTCCAGAACACGAAGTTCGAACTCGCCGCGATGTCCGCGGAAGTGGAAGCGGCGCAGACGATGGCCGACCGTGCGGTGCTCGACCTGGTCGAGGGCCCCTTGTCCGGAGCGGACGCCGCCCGCGTCAAGCTGTTCTGCACGGAGGTACAGGCCCGCGTCGTGGACCGCTGCCTGCAATTGTTCGGCGGGTACGGGTACATGATGGAGTATCCGATCGCCCGGTTGTACACCGACGCGAGGGTGGCGCGAATCTACGCGGGCACCAGCGAGGTCATGAAGATGATCGTGGCCCGGGACCTGGGCTTGTCCTGAACATCGCGGTGCGACGTAACGGCTCTGGTGTGGCGACGGATAAGACGTGCAGCCGCAGTACAACTGGGCATGCCGATCAGTGAACAGCAGAGGGGAACTCATGCGCTCGGTCACCAGGTTCGTCACAACCGCCGCAGCCGCCGTAGTGGCCTGCGCCCCGGCATTCGTCTTCGCGGGCACCGCCTCGGCGGCGGCCGTCGATCTCCCGGTCCTCTACACCACGGCGACCGAAGCGGGCTTGTGCTACGGGACGATCCGCGGGAACGTGGATCAGGACTCCTCCTCGGGACTCCATCTCACCAGCGCCTTCGAAGGCATCGGCACCTGCGCGACCACCGCCTACGTCTCCTGGCACAACATCGACACCGGCGCCCGCGGCAACACCACCATCAAACTGGTCGGCTCGTGGTACAACTCGGCCACCATCCCGTCAGGTCCCGGCCACATCGAATTGTCCGTCACCACCAAGGAATTCTTCCACTCTCCCGATTCGGTCCAAGTGCAGTACGTCATCCCGGGGTAGACCACCGGCAGGCGGCGTCCGCCGCGAACGTGCTCGCGGACATCGGCCGTTGTCTACCGTGAAATAACCACCCACCGGGACGAGCCGGCGGCAGCGCCATCTCGCGGGAGGCGGGCATCGCACCGGGTGGGGACAGTCGTCGAGCTGGGCCACAATACGTCGCGTGAACGCAACACGCCCCGGTCCCAACCGAAGCCGGCCACGCGGCCAGGCGCCCGCACCCCGGGCGGCTGCGCCGGACGAGGCGGGGGAGAACCGCCTCGCCCTGGCCGCGACGACCGACGCCCTGATAGCGCTGATCGTCGGATTGGCATTGTCGCAGCGTGTCTTTCCTGCCTCCGACGGTGTCGCGGAATTCCTCGGCGCGTTCGTTCCTTGTGTGCTCGCGGTGTCATTCGCCAACCACGTACTCGGCACACTCCTGTTGCGCGGCAGTCTCGCGAAATTGGTGTTCGGAATGCGGGTAGTGCGATGGAAGGACGGCCGACGTCCGCGTATATGGCAGACGGTCGCACGATGGTTGTTCGGATTCGTGGTGATCGGGCTGCAATACCTGCTCGAAGGCGCGAGCGTAGGCCAGGCCTGCGGGTTGCGCACGGTGCGCCGCCGCGACCAGCGCCACCCGGCGTAGGCATCGGCGGCAACTCGCGCACGCACCGAACCTCACCAGTTCGAAAGCTGCCGAACAGCGCAACTATCGCGTCCTTTTCCCGCCGGAGTCCGGGGCTCGGTACTCCTAGCGTCGGTGCGATGAGAACGGATTCGACTCCGGACACCCGGGGCACTGCGCTGCGGACACCCGTCGTTTGGTTCATGTCGCTGGCGGCCGCGCTCGGCACCGCGACCATCTATCCGCTGCAACCGGCCATCGCGGAGGTCGCCGGTTCGCTACACGCCTCACTCGCGGCGGTCGGCACCGCTCTGGCGTGCGGGTCGCTCGGCTATCTGGTGGGGCTGGCGCTTCTGGTACCGCTGGTCGACCGGTTCTCGCCGCGGGTGGTGCTGTCGGCCCAGTTCGGCGCCCTGGCCATCGCTCTGGCGGCGAGCGCGGTGGTCGATTCGGCCTGGCTGCTCGGCTCGGTTGTCGGCCTGATCGGGGCGGGATCATCGGTCGGTGCGCAATTGAGCTCGGTGGCCGGACGTCTCGCGCGACCACGACGGCGGGCCACTGTCCTTGGCGTCGTCACGGCGGGCATTTCGGCGGGCATCCTCGCGGGGCGGATCGTCGGAGGTTGGCTGACGGATGCGATCGGTTGGCGCGGAACGCTTCTCGCGTTCGCGGTGGCGTGCGCGGCTGTCGCGGTCACCGCCCGGTTCGCGCTTCCCGCCGTAGCGGGGAATGCCACGGTGGGTTATCTGGCAACGGTGCGCGGACTTCCCGGACTACACGGCCGATATCCGGCCCTGCGCCTGGCGGCCGGTCGCGGCGCCCTGTGGTTCTTCGCCTTCTGCACGATCTGGGCCGGACTCCCGGTCGCGCTGTCCCAGCCGCCGTTCTCATACTCGCCCGAACGGATCGGCATGTACGCCTTCGCCGGACTCCTCGGTGTCGCCGCCACTCGCATCTCGGGGGCGTGGACCGACCGCATCGGCGCGCGGCGGGTGATCGCGATCGGGCTCGTGCTCGCCATCGCCGCCTCGGCGGCTCTGGGCGCCTTCCTGTCGAATACGGTCGTAACCCTCGTCTGCCTCGGCCTCTTCGACGCCGGACTGTTCGCGGCCCAGGTAGCGAACCAGAGCACGGTCCTCGCCATCGACCCGGCCGCCCCGGCTCGCTTCAACAGCGCCTACATGATCGTCTACTTCATCGGCGGCAGCGGCGGCGCCGCGTTCGGCGCCGCCGCCGTCGGCTGGTTCGGCTGGCCCGCCACCGCCGCACTCGCCGCCGCGGCCATCGCTACCGCCATGGTGGTCACCTTGACCACGTCGCGCACCGGAACCGATCTCCGGGCGGTTGCGGGACGGCGTGCAGGAGATCGTGCCCTCGAGCGCGGCGTGCGGGATGTGTCGGCGATGGACGGTAGGTAACCGTTTGGACGGTGTGGGCCGTCGTCGAGGTTTCGGCGATACGCTGGGCAGTGGTGAAAGGTGCGCGCATGTTGCCTGCTGTCGGAGACATGCTGATGGGGTTACGCCCGAGCGATGACCGATGACGATCCGCTGCGGACACGCCGTGAGGTGACAACGCCTCTCACGGCGGAGCTGGCCGCGGCTGGTTTCGAGAACGCGGTGGAGATCGGTCGCGGGGGTTTCGGTGTGGTGTATCGCTGCCGACAGGTTGCGCTCGACCGGACGGTGGCGGTGAAG
This sequence comes from Nocardia exalbida NBRC 100660, assembly GCF_000308575.1. GTDB lineage: Bacteria > Actinomycetota > Actinomycetes > Mycobacteriales > Mycobacteriaceae > Nocardia > Nocardia exalbida. Next base: position 19,859 of record NZ_BAFZ01000165.1, read on the forward strand.
GTGCTGTCCGCGGAACTGGACGCCGACAACCAGGCCCGGTTCGCGCGGGAGCAGCGCGCGATGGGCAGGTTGACGGCGCATCCGAACATCGTCACCGTGCTGGAGACCGGTGCGATCGGTAGCGGGCAGCCCTTTCTGGTGATGCCGTATCACCCGCTGAATTCGCTGGACGCGTGGATACGACAGCATGGTCCGCTTCCTCTGGAGAGGGTGTTGTCGATCGGGGTGAAGATCGCCGGTGCACTGGCCGACGCGCATCGCGTGGGTATCGTGCATCGGGACGTGAAACCGGGAAACATCCTGCTCACCGAGTACGGGGAGCCCGCGCTGACCGATTTCGGTATCGCGCATATCGCCGGCGGATTCCAGACGGCTGCGGGCATTGTGACCGGGTCGCCCGCGTTCACCGCACCGGAAGTGCTCGAAGGCGTCGATCCGACCCCGGCCGCGGACGTCTACGGGCTCGGCGCCACGCTGTTCTGCGCGCTGACCGGGCATGCCGCGTTCGAGCGGCACAGCGGCGAGAACGTGGTGGCACAGTTCGTCCGGATGTCCACCCAGCCGGTGCCGGACCTACGCGAGATAGGTATCCCCGAGGACGTCTCGGCGGTGGTGGAAGCCGCGATGAGCCGAGACCGCCATGAGCGGCCGTCGGCCGCGGCGCTGGGTGAGGCCATCCGGCAGGTGCAGCAGGGGCACGGGTTCTCGGTAGGTGAGATGGCGTTGCTGGGCGAATCGAATCTCGCGCATCCCGACGGGATACTCGGGCGTCGGGGCGAGAAACCACCGTCGCGGGAGTGGCGTACGTCGATGGCGGCTGCGCGGGACCATAGCGGCGAGCTGCCGCTCGAGCTGACCAGTTTCGTCGGCAGGCGCGCCGAAGTGTCGCAACTGAAGAAATTGCTGTCGGCCTCGCGGCTGGTGACGTTGACCGGCATCGGAGGTGTCGGCAAGACACGGCTGGCGCTGCGCGCGGCGACGCAGGTGCGCCGCGATTTCGCCGACGGGGTGTGGCTGGTCGAGCTGGCCGAGGTGTCGGATCCGGCCCTGCTGGTCGACGTGGTCGCAGCCGCCGTCGGCGTACGGAACCAGTCGGCCGCGCCGCTGCTCGAGGTTCTGACCGACTTCCTGGCCTCGCGCGAAACGCTGGTCGTGGTGGACAACTGCGAGCACGTGGTGGAGGCCGTAGCCGGGCTGACGGAGACGTTGCTGCGGACTTGTCCGGATCTGCGGATCCTGGCCACCAGCCGGGAACCGCTGAATATCGCCGGAGAGACGGTGCTGCGGGTGGCGCCGTTGCTGGTGCCGGACCCGGAACGGGAGCCAACCCTGGCGGGGTTGCCGCGCTTCGACGCGGTGACGTTGTTCGCCGACCGCGCCGCGGACGCGGTGCCGGACTTCGAGCTCGACGAGGACAACAAGGCCGCCGTCGCCGGAATCTGCGCCCAGGTGGACGGGTTGCCGCTGGCGATCGAGCTGGCCGCGGCCCGGATGCGCACCATGTCGCCGGAGCAGATCCTGGCCCGGCTCACCGACCGGTACGCGCTGCTCACCCGCGGCAGCCGCACCGCCCCCGCGCGGCAGCAAACGCTGCGGTGGTGTATCGCCTGGAGCTACGAGTTGTGCACCCGCGCCGAACAGCAGCTGTGGGCACGGCTGTCGGTGTTCGCCGGCAGTTTCGAACTCGACGCCGCCGAAGAAATCTGCGGTACCGACATGATGGCCCTCGACGACGCCGCTCGAAGTCCGCTGGATGTGCTGTCGGCCCTCGTGGACAAATCGATCCTGATCCGGGAGCAATCGCATTCCGTCGTGCGCATCCGGATGCTCGAGACTTTGCGAGACTACGGCCGGGAGAAACTGCGGGAGTCCGGCGAGGACACCGAGCTGCGCCGTAGGCACCGCGACTGGTACCAACGGATGGCGCTGAACGCCGAAGCCGAGTGGATCAGCCCCCGGCAGCCCGAATGGATCGCCCGGCTCGAACGTGAACAACCCAACCTGCGCGAAGCGCTCGAAACCTGCCTGACCGAGAACAGCCGGGCAGCGGCTGAAGCGGGTTTGCGCATCGCCTCGGCGCTGCACGAGTTCTGGAGCTTTTGCGGCCTGTACGGGGAAGGCCGATTCTGGATCGACCGCGTCCTCGCCCATCCCGGCGCGCAATCGATACCCGACCGCATCGGTGCCCTCCGCGCGGCCTGCGAGGTTGCCGCGCCCCAGGGGGATTTCCAGGCCACCGCCGCTTTCCTGGCGGAGGGACGAGCACTCGCCGCCCAGGTCCCCACCCCCGCCATCGAGGGACAGCTTGCCTACGCCACCGGCGTCGTCGCACTCGCCAGGGGCGAAGCGGCCGACGCGTCCTCGTCCCTCGAACGGGCGGTGGAGCTGCTCGGCGCTGACCCGGCGGGAGAACTCTACGTCAGTGCGCTGGCCATCCTCGCGTGGTCATACGAACTGCGCGGCGACATGACCCGGGCGTCCGAGCATTACCGCCGGGTGCTTTCCCTCACCGAAGCCCGAGGCGAACTGCTCTATCGTGCGACTGCGTTGCGCGGCTTGGGCGTCGCCGCACACCAGCAGGGCGAGCGAGACCGTGCCCAACGGTTGCTGGAGGAGGCGTTGCGAATCAATCGGCGGTCCAACAGTCCGGTGCTCACCGCGTTCGGCATCGAGGCGCTGGCCTGGACGGTCGCCGACCGGGGCGATGTCGAACGCGCCGCTGTGCTGCTGGGAGCCGCCCAGGGAAACTGGCTGGCCTGCGGCAGCGTGCGCGCCGTCTTGCTGAGCATGTCGCGCTTTCACAAGGAATGCGAGCGAACGACGCGAGGCGCTCTCGGTGCTCGCAGATTCGACACCGCCTTTCGGCAAGGCCAGGCGATGGGAGTGGACGCCGCCGTCGCGTACGCTCTCGGGGAACAGCCCACCGACGCGGCGCTCGCGTCGAGCCCGGCTGCGCGACTGACCAAGCGGGAGCGGCAGGTCGCCGACCTCGTCGCCCAAGGGCTCAGCAACAAGCAGATCGCCAACAAGCTGGTGGTTTCGCAACGTACCGTCCAGGGCCACGTCGAACACATCCTGACCAAACTCGGCTTCACCTCACGCACTCAGATCGCGGCCTGGTTCGTGGATCAAGCCCGGCAAGCGAGTTCTTGACCCCGATCCGACCGCGTAGCTCCCCGCATGAATCGGATCTTCAGGATCGAGGGGAATCGGGGTGACTCGGCCGCCGAGCGCCCACGATCCGTAGCGCGAGGTTCGCGTAATAGTCGCCGATGTCCTCCGGCGACCAGGAACCACCCTCGTGATACCAGCGCGCGATGTCTATTCCGAGCGAGAGCAGAGCGGTCGCGGCCATATGGGTATTCGAGTTCTCGAACACCCCGGCGGCCGCCCCTCGCTCGATCAGGCTCCGGACCTCTCCTTCGATGGCACGCCGGGTCTGCTTGATCTCCTGTTGATGTTCCGGGCTGAGAGCGGCGAGTTCATAGTTGATGATGCGGGCGACGGTATGGGCGCGGGCGTGATGGATGGTGAACTCCCTCATCACGGCGATCAGTTGTTCGGCGGGGTCTTGTGCCGAAGCGATGGCAGTGCGGACGCGCTCCAGGGTGTCCAGGTGACCGGCGCGCGAGATCTGGTAGAGCAACTCTTCCTTGGATCGGTGGTAGACGTAGATCGCCCCCGTGCTCACTCCGGCGATCGATGTGATGTCGCGGGTCGTCGAGCCGTGGAAGCCGCGTTCGGCGAAGGCGATCACCGCCGCGTCGAGCAGCCGCGCTCGGGTCTGGTCCGCGCGCGAGCGGTCCTCTGTATCGGTCACCTGGACAGTATGGCTCTACACGGCGAGCACGAGTTTGCCGGTGTTGGCCCCCGTGAACAGCATGTTCAAGGTCTCACCGAAGCGAGCTACCCCGCCGTCCACGACGTGCTCCCTGCTCTTGATCCTGCCCTCGGCCAGCCACCCGGAGATCTCCGCGACCGCCTCGCCGTAACGATCCGCGTAGTCGAAAACGACGAAGCCCGTCATGGACGCCCGGTGGACGAGCAGTGACATATACCGCGAAGGTCCCGGGGGGAGCTTCTCCGCGTTGTACGCCGAGATCGCACCACAGATGACGACGCGGGCGCCACGCCGGAGATTGGCGAGCGCGGCATCGAGGATGTCACCGCCGACATTGTCGAAATAGACGTCGATCCCCTCCGGAGCGACCTCCCGCAGCCGCGGCAGGACGTTCTCACTGCGATAGTCGATGGCCGCATCGAAGCCGAGTTCCTCGGTCAGCATCCGGCACTTCTCGGCGCCGCCCGCGATCCCGATCACCGTCGCGCCTTTGATCTTCGCGATCTGACCGGCGATGCTGCCGACGGCACCTGCGGCCGCGGAGACCACCACCGTGTCTCCGGCTCGCAGGTCGCCGACCTCGAGCAAGCCGAAATAGGCTGTCATTCCCGGCATTCCCAACGTGCCCAACCAGGTCGGACCGCCCGCCGCGGTCAAATCGACCTTCTGCACCCCGCGGCCGTCGTGGATCGCGTATTCGGTCACGCCGAAGGTTCCGCTGACGGTGTCGCCGACGGCGAAGTCCGGATGCGTCGACTCCACAACGGTCGCGATATCCAGCGACCGCATGACCTCCCCGACCCCGACCGGAGGCACATACGAGCGCACGTCGTTGAGCCAGCCGCGCATGGCCGGATCGAGGGAGATGAAATTCACCGCGACCAGGATCCGGCCCGGGGACAGCGCGGGCAGTTCCTCGGTCGTCAGGTTCCAGGTGCCCGCGTCGGGCAGCCCCGACGGCCGTTTCGCGAGCCGCACCTGCTGGGTTGTCGTCACGTGTTCTCCTCCTCCTGATCGGTCATCACGGCACCAGCACCGCGACCGTCTCGGCTACACACGCGGGCTTGTCCGAGCCCTCGAGCTCCACGGTCACTCGGATCACCGCCTGCGATCCGATCGTGCCCGGCACGAGCGAGACCAGCTCGACACCGGCTCGCACCCGGGATCCGGCCGGGACCGGAGTCGGGAATCGCACCTTGTTGGTGCCGTAGTTGACGCCCATCGATAGGCCCCGCACCGTATACACCTGTCCGGCCAGCATCGGCACCATCGACAGGGTGAGAAACCCGTGGGCGACGGTGGTGCCGAACGGTCCGGCGGCGGCCTTCGCGGGATCCACATGGATCCATTGATGATCCCCGGTAGCTTCGGCGAAGCGATCGATTTGTTCCTGGGTCACCGCGTGCCAATCGCTGTAGCCGAGGTGGGTTCCGACTGCGGACGCCAGCTCGGACAAGCCCTCGAATACCCGCACAGGTCTTCCTCCGTTCAGTTCCGCGGGCCGCCGGCCACGTAGATCACCTGGCCGGACACGAATCCGGCGCCCTCGCTCACCAGGAACGACACGGTGTGCGCGACGTCGGCGGGAGTGCCGGTACGGGCGACCGGAATCTGGGCGGCCATCGCCGTCTTGAACTCCTCGAAGGGAATGTTCATCCGCGCGGCGGTGGCCGCGGTCATCTCCGTCTCGATGAAACCCGGGGCCACCGCGTTCGCGGTGACGCCGAACTTGCCGAGTTCGAGTGCGAGCGTCTTGGTGAATCCCTGCAAGCCGGCCTTGGCGGCCGCGTAGTTGGCCTGGCCACGGTTGCCGAGTGCCGAGGTGCTCGACAGGTTCACGATGCGACCCCACCTCTGCTCGATCATATGCGCCTGCACCGCCCGGGCCAGCAGGAACGACCCGCGCAGGTGCACATTCAGGACGGCATCCCAGTCGTCGGCACTCATCTTGAACAGCAGATTGTCGCGCAGGATCCCGGCGTTGTTGACCAGCACCGCCGGTGCGCCGAGTTCGGCGGCCACGCGATCGATCGCCCGGGTGACCGCGGCCTCGTCGGAAACATCGACACCGAGCGCGAGCGCGCGGCCATCGGCCGACTCGATCTCGTCGACGACCGTCGTGCAGGCGGCCTCGTCCAGATCGAGCACGGCTACCGCCATACCGTCAGCGGCCAGCCGCCGGGCGACGGCGGCGCCGATTCCGCGAGCCGCGCCGGTGACGACCGCGACCCGCTGTGTCGAATGGGTCATGATTACTCCTCGAAGATGTGATTGCGTTGAAAATCTTGTGCTCAGGGCGTGTAGACCACGCGGCCGACGGTCTCGCCGTCCGCGAGTCGCTGCACGGCGTCGGCGACGTCCTCCAGTCTCAGCCGGGCACTGACCAGCGGGCGGATCGCACCATCGGCGGCGAGTGCGGTCAGCGCGCGGTGGCATTCGGCGACGGCGGCCGGATCCTGGGTGTTGTACAAACCCCAGTGCAAACCGAGAATCGAATAGTTCTTGATCAGTGCGTGATTCAACGCGGCGGTTTGTATCTCGCCGCCGGCGAACCCGACGATCACGATGCGTCCCTCGAAGGCGATGCATTTCGTGGACCGCTGGTACACCTCGCCGCCGACCGGGTCGTAGATCACGTCGGCACCACGACCGCCGGTGATGTCCTTGACGACCTCGACGAAGTCCCGCTGGTGACGATCGATGACCACGTCGGCACCCAAATCCCTGGCGTAGGCCGCCTTTTCGGGACCGCCGACGACTCCGATCACCCGGGCGCCCGCGGCCTTGCCGAGCTGGATCGCGGCGCTGCCCACGCCACCCGCCGCGGCATGCACCAGGAGGGTCTCGCCCTCCGACAATCCGGCGCGCCGATGCAGCCCGAACCAGCCGGTCTGGTAGCCGATGAACAGTGCGGCCGCCTCCGCGTCATCCAACGACGGCGGCGCGGGGAACGTCTGGGCAGCCTCCAGCACGGCGAATTCCGCGAAACCACCGTGGGGCAGCGCCGCGCCTCCTAGCACCCGGTCGCCCACAGCGATTCCGGCCACGGCGGCGCCGAGCGCCACCACTTCGCCACACAATTCGACGCCGGGCGTGAACGGCAACGGCGGCCGGACCTGATAGCGGCCGCGGCACATCAGCACATCGGGAAAGTTCGCCGCGGCGCCGGAGACCCGCACGACGACCTGACTCGGCCCGGGCTCGGGAACTTCCACGTCATCGAGCCGCAGCACCGCGCGCGGTTCGCCCAGCTCGTGGACGCGCCATGCCTTCATCCGCGCCATCTCAGACACCACCCGTCAGCGTGACGCCGCCGTCCACGACCAGCAACTGCCCCGTCAGCCAGCTCGCGTCGTCGGACAGCAGAAACGCCACCACACTGCCGATGTCCTCGGGCACGCCGAGCCGCTTGAGCGGGTAGGCCGCGGCGACCTCGTCCTCCCGGCCGTCGTAGAGAGCGGTGGCGAACTTCGTCTTCACCACCGCCGGGGCGACGGCGTTGACGCGCAGATTCGGGCCGAGTTCGACCGCGAGTTCCTGGGTGATGTGCGTGAGCATCGCCTTGCTCGAACCGTAGAAGCCGATGCCGGGCGCGGGCTTGATACCGGCGACCGACGACACGTTCACGATCGCGCCCCCGAAGTCCTTCATCCAGGCCCGGTAGGTCTGCTGCACCCACGACAACGCGGCCAGACAGTTGACCTCGACGATCTTGCGGGCCACCTCCAACGGCAGATCGACCATCGGCCCGAACGCCGGGTTGATGCCGGTGTTGTTGACGAGGAGATCGGCGCTTCCGAACGTGTCGATCGCGCGCGCGACGGTCTCCGCCTGGTGCTCCACGTCATCGGCACGGCCCGCGACGGCCAGCGCGCGGTCGGGGCCGCCCAGCGTTTCCACCGCTTCGTCGAGGGCGTCCTGTTTGCGGGCGGTGATCACGACTCTCGCCCCCTCGTCCACCAAGCGCTGCGCGATGCCGAGCCCGATGCCCCGGCTCGCACCGGTGACGATCGCTGTCTTGCCTTCGAATCTGTTCATCATTGAGTCCCTTTGTGGAGTCAGCGGTTACGACAGGCGCTCGAGCACCATCGCCATGCCCTGACCGCCGCCGACGCACATCGTTTCCAAACCGATCTGCTTGTCATGGAACTGCAGGGAGTTGATCAGGGTGCTGGTGATGCGGGCGCCGGTCATGCCGAACGGATGACCGACCGCGATCGAGCCGCCGTTGATGTTGAGCTTGTCGAAGTCGACGCCCAGCTCGCGCGCCGAGGGAATGACCTGGGCGGCGAAGGCTTCGTTGATTTCGACCAGGTCGACGTCGTCGATGGTCATCCCGGCGCGGGCCAGCGCTTGCTTCGACGCCTCCACCGGTCCCAGGCCCATGATCTCGGGCGACAGCGCGCTGACTCCGGTCGCGACGATCCGAGCCAGCGGCGTCACGCCGAGCTGGGCGGCCTTGGTGTCGGACATGATCACGACCGCGGCCGCGCCGTCGTTGAGCGGGCAGCAGTTGGCGGCCGTCACCGTCCCATCGGGCCGGAATACCGGCTTCAGTTCGGCGACCTTCTCCAGGGTGACTCCGGGCCGCGGGCCATCGTCCTTCGAGACGACATTGCCGTCGGGGAGGGTGACGGCGGTGATGTCGCGTTCCCAGAACCCATTGGCGAGGGCGGCTTCGGCGAGGTTCTGGCTGCGGACACCGAAAGCATCCTGTTCGGCACGGCTCACGCCGCACAGTTGCGCCACGTTCTCCGCGGTCTGCCCCATCGCGATATAGATGTCGGGCAGCAGACCCTCTGTGCGCGGGTCGGTCCAGATCTCGCCTCCCGCGGCGAATTCCTCGGTCCGGCGCACCGCGTCGGCGAATACCGGGTTCTGGGTGTCGGGCAGGCTGTCGGCATTGCCCTTCACGTAGCGGCTCACAGTTTCCACACCGGCGGAGAGGAAGACGTCGCCCTCGCCGGCTCGGATCGCGTGCAGCGCCATCCGGGTCGTCTGCAAACTCGACGAGCAGTACCGGTTGACCGTTGTGCCGGGCACGCGATCCAGGCCGGCCAGGATCGCCACCACCCGAGCGAGATTGAAGCCCGACTCGCCGGCGGGCTGACCACACCCGAGCATCAAATCGTCGATGCCGTTCGGACCGAGTGCGGGCACCTTCGCCAGCGCGGCCCGGACGATCTGCGCCCCCAAGTCGTCGGGCCGGAGATCGCGCAAGGAACCCTTGCCGGCGCGACCGATCGGTGACCGGGCGACAGAGACGATGACGGCTTCGGGCATGACTGCGAACCTCTCGAGCAAGTTACTGAGCGCTTGTTAACCTCTCGACACCATGCTGGACGGACCGGCGGTGGTCAATACGTCACTGTCGATTTGGGGTGTGACACAGGGCACATCGGTGGCGGAGAACGGGTCAGCGCCGGTGGTCGCGATAGGTCTCCAGCAGGCGCAGCCACACCTCGCTGATGGTGGGGAAGGGGTGCCGGTCCGGGTCCACGAGGATCCGCGCGCGGCCCCGATAGCCGGGAGTGTGCTGCACCGCCGCGGCGACCCGGCCGATGTCGTAGTCGACCACGTCGACCTTCCGCCCGGAGCGCTCCGCGTCCTCGGTGGTGAGGCCGACGGCGGCGATCTCCGAGTCGGTGAACACCACCTGCGGTACCGCCACCCGGTCGGCGGTGCCCGCGTGCCGCTTCCACACGCCGGTGTCGAGGGCGAGACCGCGGGCACGGTCGGCGATGACGGCGCCCGCGACCCGCGCTTGGTACTTGCCCTGGTGGGTCGGCAGCACGCGGTGATTGACATCGCCGACGGCGTACAGCCAGTCTCCGCCGACCGCGGTCACGGCGAAGGTGTCGTCGGTGTCAAGCCACTGCCCAGGGGTCAGTCCGATGGTCTCGAGTCCGATGTCGTCGGTGCGGGGTGCGCGCCCCGTCGCCCGCGGCAGTTCGTCGGCGATGAGTGGTCATCGGTGCGCGCCCTGGGCGGCCTGTTCGATGACGTCGGCGACGACGCCCGGATGGGAGACGGCCACCGAATGCGAGGCGGCCACTTCGGTGACGTGGGCGTGGGCGCGTTCGGCCATGAACCGCTGGGCCGCGACGGGGATGTTGCGGTCCTCGGTGGTGATCACGTCCCAGGTGGGCTTGTCGGTCCAGGCCGCCGCCGTGGCGGGCTCCGTGAGGGCGGACTGCGCGATGGGGCGTTGGGTGGCTGCCATGAGGGCCGCGCGAGCGGCGGAGACGTCGGCGGCGAACTGGTCGTGGAACGCGTCCTGCCGGATGTAGAGGTCCTCACCCGTCGTGCCGTCGGCCCCGCTGGAGGGAATGCGGCCCAGGGCGGCGGGCAGTGTCGAGCCGGGGTGGCGGCCGGTGAGGTCGAGCGCCGTCTCCCCGGGGGCGGGCAGGAATGCCGCCACGTAGACGAGTGCTTCCACCTGGGCATTGCCCGCTGCCGCCGCGCTGATCACCGAGCCGCCGTAGGAGTGCCCGACCAGGACGACGGGTCCGTCGATGGTGCCGAGCAAGGCTTTCAGCGCGGCGGCGTCGGCGGCGGGTCCGCGCAGCGGATTCGCCGCGGCGACGACGCGATACCGGTCGTGGGTGAGGCGCTCGATGACCTCGTTCCAGCTCGAACCGTCGGCGAAGGCCCCGTGTTCGAGGACGATGGTCGGTCGCGGCGCGTCCGGCGTGGGATCGGCGTGGGTGGTGGTGCTCGCGGTGCACGCCACGGCCAGCGCGCCCCCGGCCACCACGGCCGCCAGCGCGGTCGCTGCGTGAGCGAGCCGGGGGATACGGACGCCGCGGCGTCGGGTGTGTTTCATGATGGCCTCGCTTCGGTGGATGAGTCAGGGGGAGGTCAGGCGGCACGCAGCGGGCCGGCGAAGGATTTGCGCAGCGAGGAAGGGCCGATCAGGGGCAGCAGCAGGGCCAGGGCCCGGCCCTTGAGAGTGCTTGGCGTGCGGAGCAATTCGATCTCGACGCGGGAGCCTTCGTTCTGCGGCACCGCCCGGAAAACCCAGCCGCCGCCAGCGCCGAAGAGCTTGGAGTCCAGCGTGCTGATCCGGACGGTGTCGCCCCCGGGCTCCCATTCGTAGCGCGCCCGCTCCCAGGCGGCTGCGGTGCCCTCGGTGACCTCGGCCCAGGTCTCGCCGCGTTCGTGCACGACGAAGTGCTCGGCGTCGATGGTCGGCCACGCTTCGGCACGGCCGGGGCCGAAGTCGGTGAGCACCCGCACGACCTCGGCCGGAGAGAGGGTGGACTGCAAATGGAAACGGACCGTGGTCATGAGGCTGCTCCTGGGTATCGGTACGAAGTCCGGACGGGCGGGACGCCGGTGTCCGGTGGCCCGGCGGGCGGGCCGCGCCGCCGGCCCGCGGTGACGGTTCCAGCTGCCTGTCGAGCATCGCTGCCGAGGGCACAGCGCCGAATCCGTCGGATGACGTAGCGGTGACGTATCTTCCCCGGCACTTCGGCGGCTCGTGCCGGGCGCGCGAACGGTCGAATGACCTGGGTATCGCCGCCGCGGCAAAGCGTCGTCGCTCCGGAACCGACCGGTTAGTCTTGCCGCAGCGCGAGAGGAGCGACCGACATGGAGTCATATGCCGCGGCGATGGTGGGCCGCGACGACGAGCAGGCGCAGCTTTTCTCGTTCGTGACCGCCCGGGGCGGCAGGTCGCTGATCCTGCGCGGTCAGTGCCGCCAGCCCGAGACCGCGCCACCCGGAAGGATCGGCGCGGGTCGCGGCCACGGTGTCCGGCTCACCCGGCCATCGGGGAGCGCTCACCGCGTACCCCCGGCTCGTGAGACCCCGGGTCCACCCTTGCCACGACGACGCGTGCAACCACGCGCCGTGCAGCAATACCACGGGTGTTCGACGCACCGGCCTCACAGGTGGTCGACGTCGATGATCGCTTGGGCGAAAGGTTTCGGAGCCTCTTGTGGCACGTTGTGCCCGATGCCGTCGAGCACCCGGTGCTGGTATCGGCCGGTGAACCTGCCGCGGTAGGGCGCGCCGTCCTTGGCCGCGCCGTCGAAGTCGCTGGCCAGGGTGATGGTGGGCACGACGATGGGCGGAGCGGCCGCGAGTTGCTGCTCGTAGCCGTCGTACTGCGGTTCGCCCGGCGCCAGCCCCAGGCGCCAGCGGTAGTTGTGGACGACGAGGTCGACGTGGTCGGGGTTGTCGAACGCCGCCGCGCTGCGGTCGTAGGTGGCGTCGTCGAAGTTCCACTGCGGCGAGGCGTTGCGCCAGATCAGCTTGTTGAAGTCGTGCCGGTTGCGGGCGTAGCCGAGGCGGCCGCGCTCGGTGGCGAAGTAGTACTGATACCACCAGCCGAGTTCGGCCTGTGGGGGCAGCGGCTGCTGGTTGCCGGTCAACGAGGTGACCAGGTATCCGCTCACCGAGACCAGGGCCCGGCAGCGTTGAGGCCATAGCGCGGCAACGATGTCGGCGGTGCGCGATCCCCAGTCGAATCCGCCGAGGATGGCCGCGTCGATCCCCAGCGCGTCCATGAGATCGACCACGTCGCGCGCGATCGCCGACTGCTGGGCGTTGCGGACGGTCCGCTCCGACCGGAACGTCGTCGGTCCGTAACCGCGCAGGTAGGGCACGATCACTCGGTAACCGGCCGTCGCGAGCAGCGGCCCGACGTCGGCGTAGCTGAAGGGGTCGTACGGCCAGCCGTGCAGTAGCAGCACCGGTGTGCCGGTGGCGGAGCCGTACTCGACATAACCGACGTTCAGCAGCCCCGCGTCGATCTGCTTGACCGGGCCGAGGGTCGTATGTGTGCCCGCCCCTACGCGCAGGGCTGCGCCCGCCGGCGCGGTGGCGGTGGTCGACCCCGCGGCCGAGCAGGCGGCGAGTGAGCCGGCGGCCACCCCCGCGGCGCCCACGGTCAGCGCTCCGCCGAACAATCGTCGTCTGTTGATGGTCATCGCAACTCCCTCGGAAGGCTCGGCTCCTGACCGCATCCGGTCGCCATCGACGCTAGGCAGCCCCCGTATCCCGACGCGTCCGTCGGATGACGTAATCGGTGACTGCCGCTGCCCCACGGATGACTGTCGGTCATCGCCGCGACCGGCACCGCAGCGCATTCGGCCTGGGACGACAGGGTCAACGCCAACTACAAGCCTCCGGCCAACGCCTACGATCCCGACGGGCCGAAGGCGCCCGGCCGTCCAGGTGAAGCGGAAGGATTTGTGCCACCGAAAGGCGGTGACCGGTGGGTGCCGAATCCGAGTCCCAAGGGCCCTCGCTTCGGCTGGGAAGATGCCGATGGAAATGTGTGGGTGCCGACCGGGCAAGGCAGTGTCGCCCATGGTGGACCCCACTGGGATGTGCAGGGCAAGGACGGCAGTTATGACAACATCTATCCGGGAGGCAAACGGCGATGAACGACAGTGAGATCGCGCTGGAGGCATCCGGTGTGAGGTACGGGTCACCGTTCGATGAAGCGGCCTTTTTCGAGTGGCTCGACAAGATTCCTGCCGTGCGGTCATACGAAGGTGAGCTGCGAACGCTCTACATAAAAGTCGACGCCACGGCCGATGACGAATCCGTATACGAACTGGTATCCCTGTTTCATCGATACCACGTCGACATGTCGCAGTTACGAGTGTTCGACACAGAACGGATCGGCGAGTGGTTCCGTAAACCCGAGAGTTACTGGCGTGACTCCGTCTTCGGCACGTCGAGTTAGGCCGGTCGTTTGGTACTCGGCAGGCGCTCGGAAGACACGACGACTGCTGCTGCGATCCGAGGAGAAGGCAGATGGGCGACGGATGGGCGGTGCTGGAGGCGACCGACGTCTGGTACTACTCGAACTTCGCCGGCTCGACAACAGTCGAATCGGCCCTTGGTTCCGCGACCCTGAAAAGTGCTGGCATAGCTCTATTTTCGGCACATCTGCCCAATAACCACGAGCCCTCGGTCAAGCCTGCTTCCCTGGCGGCTGCCAGCGAGTCAGCACGCGGCATCCCACCGCGAACTCCTCCGCGTCGCGCAACGCTCTGCCCGCGACGAGGTGGAGTGCGAACGAGTCATCGCCGTGTCCGGTCATGGCCGCGATCATCTGGCGGGCGGTGGATCGGATCGTGGACTTGTCTCCGGTCACCGTCCAGCGGTCCACGGCGGGTACGTGGATGAGCCAGCGTGGGCCGCAGCAGTGCACTGTGACGTGGTAGTGGCGCACGGTCACGACCTGCGCGCGTGGACGGGCCGATGCCGGGTCATTCGGTCCATGACAGGGCTTCGGTGAGGGTCACCGGAGGCGGGGGAGGGGTCGGCACCCCGCCTCCGGGACGTTCGGGTGCGTCGGCCCACTGCCGCAGCGCGTCGGCGTAGCGCTCGAGCACGGGCAGCGGCACGCCCTTGTAGGGGGCGCGAGCCCGGGGGAACGGAACGCGTTAGTGCGTTGGTCATGTGTCCTCCCACTGTCCGGTGGCGGCGAATGCGGAGGCACACCGCGCCGATCACGCGGTCAGTGGAGCACCGGATGCGAGCCGTAGGGACATTCCCGCGCGAATTCGCGACAGAAAGTGGCAAAATCCCTGGACACCTTCCAGCGACCCTGCACAATAGCCTCCGGCAGGACGAAATAGGGCCTTCCACAACGACTTTCAGAATATTTCAATCAGCCGGTGTGAATATTCCACGGAAGGGAGCAAACAGTATGGGGGAGAGCGATTCGAGCGCCGGTATTCGGCAGCTCAAAGCCGATATTCGCGGGACGGGAGGCGTTCCACACCGGAGCCTCGGCCGGTGCCTGCGCGGGATGAGGCAGGAGGCGGGACTGTCCATCGAAGTGGCGGCGCGGGCCATCGGGCGCGGAGCGGGGACGCTGCACCGATTGGAAACCGGTGCGCCGAACGTGGTCGTCCGGGAGGAGGATCTGCGGCGGCTGTGCAGGCTGTATCAGCGGGTGGACATGTTGCCGGTGTTGAAATCGCTAGCGGCGCAAGGGAGGACGCCGTCGTGGTTGGACGAGTTTCCCGATCAGGTGAATCCGACGTTCAACGCCTACGTGCAAATGGAGGCGGCGGCCTCCCATCTCACGTTCTATCGGCCCGACATGGTGCCCGGACTATTCCAGATCCCGGACTACGCAAGGGCGCTGGATCGTGCCTACTTCCCGATGGACACCGCCGAGGAGATCGAACGGCGGGTGCGTGTCCGGCGCAACCGGCAGGCGTTGATAACCCGTGATTTCGCTCCGCTGGCAGCGATGCTCGTGCTGGACGAGGCGGCGATCAGGCGGGTCGTCGGCGCTCCACGGATCATGTCGGCGCAGGCGCGACACCTGGCAGACCTGCCGCCGAACGTTCGCGTCTACGTTGTACCGTTCGGTGCCGGGTTCCCGCTGGGAACATCGACCGGTCCATTCACGATCTTGGATTTCGACGCCGATGACGACGGTCGGCCATTGGAGCCGCCAGTAGTCCACGTCCAGAGCTACACAGGCGACATCTACCTCGAACGTGCCAATACTGTGCGTAGGTACAAAGCTGCAATCGACGTCATACGCCGGGTAGCGTTGGACACGCCCAACAGCAAGCGTCTGCTACGGCAGGTAGCGAAGGAGTTCGACTGTGTCCGTTGATCTATCCGGAGCACGCTGGTTCAAGAGCACCCATAGCTCTGCTGGTAGTGAGTGCGTCGAGATCGCGCATCTGGACGGCGGGCGCATCGGGGTTCGCGACTCGAAGAATCCTCACGGTGGGGTGCTGGTCTTCACGCCTTCGGAGTGGGACGTGTTCGTGTCGGGGGCGCGCGGCGGGGCATTCGACCGGCCCTGAGCTGCGCCTGCTCGATCGGCGGTATTCATTGGGCACGACAGTGGGCACGCTTCAGGGACAGCAGGACTTCCGAGACCGAGAGCTTCGACGAATATCGTTGCGCAACATCGGCTGTGTCGGCGGGTCGGCGGACCTGCCGACGCTCGGGCGTGAGTTCGGCCGTATGCGACCCGGCGGGCAGATGCGGTGTTCGATCTGGTCGCCGCGGTGTTGGGCGCGAAGGGCTTGTCAGGGTCGCTGCCGGAGTCCTCACTGGTCGGCAAGCATCGACGGGCAACAGCAGTGTGTATGCCGCACTCGATCGAGGTCGGATCGAAGTCGATCGGCCACAGCGGAGACCAGGCGGCCCGAGGGTGTCGCGACCGTTCACCGACGAAAGCTGAGACGATGTGCGCCGCCACAGACCGATGAGTAGTGCACTGATTCCGCCGCGAACACTGACCGACCTCGAAATCAGCGTCGCCACCAAGCTGCTGTCCTCGGATGCTCCTGGCGCCACCGAGTACCTGGCGCAGGTGCCGTATGCGCAGGTCGTCGCAACTTGGGGTGTCGGTTCGCCCAGCATCGATCTTTCGGTCCGGCCCGGTGCGGTGCAAGCATCTGATGCGCCGGACGGGATCTTCGCCTGCGGAGCGGTAACCGACCGCAATGGATCACCGCTCGGCGAGGTGATTCTGTGGGTCGAGAACGGCTGGCTCAGCGGCGTCGAGTACGCCTGGTATACGGACCAGCGCCCACACGCACTACCCGAGCCCGATCGGATCGAGCTTCTGTAGCGCAGGCTGATCGGGTGAAGGACCGACAGCCTCCCGTCGCTCATTACCCAGACTCTCCGGCCTCGAAAGCGTTCGCGGTTGTCCACCGACACGGCCGTCCACCAATGAATTCAATGGATTGCCAAGAATTTCCTGTGCATCCTTGCTTGGACCGGTACCGTGCACAGGGCTGATACCTATTCGTACGCCGCCCGGCGCAGTCGCTGATGTCGGCGCTGAGCCAGTGTTCGGGCACGGGTGTCCGGAGGATGACCTCGGGCTTGACAGCCAGGTAGCCGTGCCCGCCTGGGGGCCTTTGCCGCCCACTCGGCGGTAACGTGATGGTGTGTCGGAGCGGGGGATCGAATTCAAGCCGGATGCGGATGATCCGAAGCGGGTGAAACTGTACAGAGGTCTGCCACAGGGCGTTTCCCGTGCCGAGATCACCTACCGCGCCGAGGGTGGTTTCTGCGGTACCCGGTTGGTGCGCTGTTCCGAGGCGGAGTTCGCGCAGCTTCGCACCGCTGTCGACGGCGTCTACGAAGGGCCGTGGAGCGAAGCCCGTCGGATTACTGTGTCGGAAGCCCGGCATTACATCGATCAGGCGCAACGGCGGATCGAGCAGCAGGAAGCGGAGACATACCGGCTTCATGACCGACCGCCCCAGCGAGCTGGGCCAGCAGGTCGTCCAGCAGCATGCCTACCGGTGCGATCAATGCGGCTCCATGCAGCTGTTCGCCGACGGTTTCCTTCCGCACCCGTTGCCCGGCAGGAAGCCGTCGTAGGCGCGGTGTCGCAGCGGTGACTGCGCGTTGACTACGCTGACGCGGTGCCCCAATCCGTGCCACTGACGAGACTTCTCGATGACGCGGGCTTGCTGTCACTCGAGCATCGGCTCCACCTCGAAGACGTGCTCGGCGCACACGTGTGGGAGGTCGACCTGGAAGAACGCCGACTCGAATTCGCGGGCGACGAGGGCTCGTTCGTGTGCACCGACGTCCATCTGCTCGGTACGGCCGACGCCGAGACGTGGCTGTGGGGGTGGGTCAATCCCTGGGGTTACCCGCGTTCGCTGCTGCGTGCCTCGGAGACGGTGCGCGACTTCGGCCTTCGATACGGTGTCGCCGAATTGTGTTCGGCCGAACTGCCGGTGGTGCTCGGTGGCGCCGCCCCGGAGCCCTATCAGGTGGCGGGGCTGATGGCGGACGCCGCGAAGATCGTCTGCGGGCGCTGGAACTCCTACTGCGGCGTCATCGATGGCGCCTGCGTCGCGTTTCTCATCGAACACCCGGCGTTCGAATTGCCCGCGCCCACCCCCTCGGGTCTCGCTCGCGTCCTGGCCTATGGTTTCGGCGCACTGCCCCTGACCGATCACCGGCGCGCCGTATACAGCTACCTGAACCGGCGGGGTCTGGGCACCGAATTCCTCGACGACTACCGGTGGCTGGAATTCGGCGGCGACGGTCTGGCGGGTGAAGTGGAGTTCGACGCTTCCGGCCGGATCGCGAGCCTGGATATCCGACTCGCGACGGAGGCGATCGATTCGCCCTTCGAGGCGCGAACGCAGTCGGCCTCGTCCCACTGACCGTCCATCCGTCCGGACGGACGGCTGCGGCCTGCCGCGGTCAGTTCGGCGGGAACCTCTGCTGGAACCAGTCGAGGATGTCGGGGAGGGCAATGCGGGCCGATCCGGCGTGGTCCACCTCGCCCAGGTCGCGCAGGGTCGCGTTGCCGCTGCCGAGAGCTCGCAGGCAGTGCTCGGCGTTGGGATAGGGGACGGCGCGGTCGCCGTGGGAAGCGTAGAGGCGGACCGGCACCCGTGGTTGCCAGTCGCAGGTGCCGTCGCTCTCGGCGATGGCCGCGGCGGCTGCGCCGGTCGGTTCGATGGCCAACTGGAGGAACCGCGGGGTCAGCACTTGCGCGGGGGTGGCGGCCAGCGAGGTCACGATGGTGATCTCGCTGTGGAAGCCGTCGAAGAGTTCTTCCACTTTATCGGCATAGGGCTGCTGGAAAGCTTCGGTCGGATCGTCGTAGAGCTGGTGGATCCGGTTCATCGAAGTGAGCCAATACGAGAGGAACAGCACCGCCGCACCCGGTACGACCCGCCCGTCGAGCGCGGCGGGCGCCTGAACGTGCTGGAGGTCGTAGGGGCCGCTGATCGGGGCCAGGGCGGCGACCCCGAAACCGGGGATCGCTCCGGCGTGTAGCGCTTTGCCGAGCGCCATCGCGGCGTGGCCGCCCTGGGAGAAACCGGTCACCAGCACATTCGGGTCCAGCTCCCGGTGCTGTTGTGCCGCGAGGGATTCGGCCGCGCGCAGCAGGTCGGCCGAGGCGCTGGTCTCGGAGGGCGCATGGGTGTAGGGATGCGTTCCGGGACCGTTCCCGAGGCCCAAGTAGTCCGGTGCCGTCGCCGCGTACCCGGCGGCGGCGAACGCCACCGTGCGCAGCCGGTCGGAGAGATTGCGGGTGTCGACCGACGGCGCGTCGCTCTTCAGCGTCATGGTCCCGTGTTCGTAGCTGACCACCCGCAGCCGCCGAGAGTCGGTGCGCGGCAACACCACCAGCCCGCTGGCGGTGGTCGGCTCGCCCTGCGGGGTAATCGTCCGGTACTCGAGGCGAAAAGCGTCGACGCCGTTACGGACGGGCGTGCGGATATCGCCGTCGGCCAACAGCGCGGCGGTCTGCTCGGGCGGCAGACTCAGCAGGGGAGTGGTCGATACGATCGCACCGCGGTCAGGCGGCGATTCGCGCTCGGTGTCCGCGCACCCGGCGGCGGCTCCCAGCAGGACGACCACCGCGACCAAGCAGCGCCTCAGACGGTCCATCCGTGGATCCTCTCGATGATCATCGGGTCCGCTCCATCATCGCGCTCGGACCGGCGGGTGGTCGGCTCCCGCGGTCACTCGAAGATCGCCGAAGGTTCGGGCGCGGCTCCCTGGCCTCTGCGAGGTCGTGTCGGAGTGGGTTCGGTGCGTGGTCGTAGCCAGCAGATCCACCGGGTGGTCACCGGCCGATAAGTAAATCAACGTTCTGAAAAGCTTCATCTATCTACCAGTGCAAACTAGCTATATGTTATGAGATATTATTAGAGATCCGGGTAGCTTGGTGTGATTGCTGCCTGCACGACGCAGGGCTGTCGAGGCTATCCGGTCGAAGCTGTCCGGTCGGCGCCGACACGCGGAGGCGGCCGATCGAGGGTTACTACCCGAGGAGTGGGTGTGGGCACGGTACCGGCGAGCGCGACGACCGAGATCTACTTCCGTGCGGCGGCCGCCACTTTGGTCGAGGCGGCGACAGTGCTGGCTGATTTCGGGTGCTCCCCGGTCGACGTGTCCGGCATTCTCCATCGGTTGCGCCGAGTCGAGCACGCACTCGGCGTGATCATGGCCAACCTGAGCGCTGCCCTGGCGTCCGGACCGGTGGCCGCCGACCGCGCGCAATTCTCCGGACTCGGCGAGGCCCTCGGCCGCGTCCTGGAGCGCACGCACGCGGCGGCCACCGTCGCGGACGCCCACTTCATCACGGCAGTGCCGGACGAGGTGCTCGAGGTCGTGGTGACGATAGGTCGCTGCGCCCAGCTCACCGCCGCGGCGCTGGGAGCCTGCGAGCAGCCGCTGCTCGGGTCGTATCGCGCCGAGTTGCTGCGTCTCGCGGTGCACGCCGAACGGACGTTCACCCGGTGGTCGCTGGCGCGCACCGGCGGGGACCCGACGGCGGAACTCGGCAGCGCGCTCGTCTCGGTCGTCCACGCGTTCCTGGCGGTCGGCCACGCGGCGGCAGTCGTCATCCCGGACTGAACGGCCAGGGTAACCCTCGGCCCGCGCGGGTGCGGCGAGAACGGTCCGCATAGTGCCCATATCGCTATGTGGCCATCCATTCTTCCGGATAAGTAGCTGTCACCTGGGTGAACGCGGCTTTAGTTAGTGGTTGTTCATGCTGTGTGATAGAACTCACTGGCGAAACGAAGGGGACTGCTCGACATGCAACCAACAGCCAAGCAACGCGCGGCGATGAACATCATCTGCGACACCTTCAACCCCGGCGACGGGCTGACGCTGCCGTCGGCGAGCGCGCTCGGCGCCGTCGATACCGTCTTCGAGTTGCTGGGCCGCAATCCCCGCGAGGCCGAGAAGAAACAACTGGCCACCCTGCTGAACCTGTGGGATTCGCGGCTGGCGGGCCTGCTCACCGGCAGCGGTCCGCGGCGTTTCTCCAAACTGACGCAGGAGCAACGGGAACAGGCGTTGCTGCGACTCGCCGATTCCCGCATCGAGTCGGTGCGGGTGCTCTTCCAGGCGCTCAAACAAGCGTCGCTGCTGTCCTACAACATCACCCCCGGCCCCTCGGGCGTCAATCCGCTGTGGAAGGAGATCGGTTATCCGGCCCCGGCCGGTCCGCTCCAGACCGCGCCCGCGCCCGCGCTGTCTCCGCTGCGCTTCGGCGAAACCACCGAACTGCACTGTGATGTCGTGGTCGTCGGGTCCGGCGCCGGAGGCGGTGTCGCGGCCGCGGTGCTGGCCGAAGCGGGTCTCGACGTCATCGTGGTGGAACGCGGAAACTATTACGACGACCGCGATTTCGGTCTCGGCGAACTCGGCGGGCTGAAGCACCTGTACGCGCCGGGGCCGCCCGGTTCCACCGAAGGCCAGATCACCCTCGTCGCGGGCACCTGCCTGGGCGGTGGAACGGTCGTCAACTGGAGCACATCCTTGCCGACGCCGCAGGACGTCCGGGCGGAGTGGGCCGCGCTGGGCGCCGCCCAGTTCGCCGAGGCCGAGTTCGACGAGGCGCTCGAGGTGGTGCGCCGCCGGCTCGGCGTCACCGAGCAGCGGTCGGTGTTGTCGGCCCGCGACGGTGTTCTCGAACGCGGCGCCCAGGCGCTGGGCTGGGAAGTGGATACCTTGCCGCGCAATGTCACCGACGCCTGCGATGCCGACGTGGAGTGCGGTCGCTGCGGATACGGCTGCCGGTTGGGCGCCAAGCAGTCGGTGACCAAGACCTGGCTCGCCGATGCGGCCGATCGGGGCGCGCGGCTCGTCGTGGACGCCGATGTGCGCCGGATTTCCGTGCGAGGCGGCCGGGCGCAGGGCGTTTCCGCGGTCACCTCCGACGGTGTGGCGATCGAGGTGCGCGCCCGGGCGGTGGTGGTGGCGGCCGGAGCGATCCAGACTCCGGCGTTGCTGCGGCGCTCCGGGTTGCGCAACGACAACATCGGCCGCCACTTGCGCCTGCATCCGGCGGCCGCGGTGTTCGGCGTGTTCGAGGAAGAGATCCGGCCGTGGGAAGGCGGCTTGCAGACGAGGATCTGCCGTCGGCACAGCGACCTGGACGGCGACGGCTACGGCGTGATCTACGAAACCGGCCCGATTCATCCCGGTCTCGCCACCGGGTTCATGAGCTGGCGCGGCGCCGCGAACCATCGGGCCACCATGCTCGATTTCGCGCGTTCGAACGCGATCGGCATCATCACACGTGACCGCGACTCGGGCACCGTATCCGTCGACCGCGGCGGTGAGCCGATCGTCAACTACCGGTTGTCGGATTACGATGCCGCCCATCTGCACACCGGGTTCGAGGGGGCGGCGAGCATCCTGGAGGCAGCGGGCGCGCAGCGCATCTTCTCCGGGCACCAAGCAGGCGTCTCCTATGAGCCCGGCCGGCGCGGGTCGCATGCCGATTTCGCGGCCGCATGCCGGGCCGCCGGGTACGGTCCGGGACAGTGTTCCCTGGGCGCGCTGCACATCATGGGCTCGGCGCGGATGGGTGGCTCACCGCAGACATCGGCCACCAACCCGGACGGCGCCACCTGGGAGGCGGCCAACATCGTCGTCGCCGACGCGTCCTGCTTCCCCACGGCGTCGGGCGTCAATCCCATGGTCTCGATCGAGGCGATCGCCTACATGAACGCGAAACGGCTTGCCGCGCAGCTGGTCTGAGTAATCGGCCGGTCGGTCAGAGCGCGCGGATGCCGTCGAGCACCGCGCGCAGGAGGCCGAGATCCGACTCCGGTCCCGTCGCGGTCGGGGCCGACCGGCAGATCAGCCTGCCGTCGTCGAGCAGGTCGCCGATGAGGACCTTCGTCATCGTCAGCGGCAGGCGCAGTCGCGCGGATACCTCGGCCACCGACTGCGGAGTGCGGCACAACTCCACGATCGCCGCGTATTCGGGTTCGGTGCGCCGTAGCGCGGAGCCGGGCGCGCCGTCGACCACCAGGGTGACCAAGTTCAGTTCCCGGCGCACGGCACGACCCCGGCCGCGGGTGATGGCGAAGAGCCGGACCAGCGGACCGGCGTCTTCCTCGTACCAGGGATCGTGCTGATAGCTCATGGCCGTGTCGAAGCGGGTGGGTGCGGGCGCGTATCGACCGACAGGTGGGTTCCGACTCGCTGCACCGTCTGATTCATCTCGTAGGCCACCATACCCATATCGGCGGTCTCGGACGCCATCAGCGCCAGGCACGCGTTGGCCCCCGCCGTGGTGACGAACAGCACCGCGCGATCGAGTTCCACCACCGTCTGGCAGACGCCACCGGCGTCGAAATGGTGGCCCACGCTGCGGGACAAGCTGTGCAGTGCCGATGCCATCGCGCAGAATCGCTCGGCGTCGGCCTTGTCCAGCTGAGCCGAATGGCCGATCAGCAGCCCGTCCGAGGACAGCAGGACCGCGGACTGGGCTCCGACGAGTCCGGCGACCAGCTCGTCGAGCAGCCAACCGAGGCCGGTTCCCTGGGAAGTAGTCATCGTCGCCTTCTGAATGTGTATGGAATTGCGGACTAGTCGAGGTCGGGACGCTTCCGGCGTCCCTGGCGGGTCCCGCTCTCGATGGCACTCATCAGATTGCGTGCTTCATCGGCGGTCCGTTGCCGTGCCGGTGCCGCGGCGGGCGGCGCCGACTGCTCGTCGGGAGACTGGCGGCGGCGGCGCGGCAACGGCGGCCTGCCATCCGGAGCGGGCTCGGTGTGCGGTGCGGGCTCGGTGCGCGGTGCGGGTCCGGAGTCGAATCCGCGACCGCCGTCGGTGTGCGGGCCCTGCGCCCAGGACTGCTCGGAGGACGAGGTGAACCACGCGGACCGTCCCGGGACCGGTGCGGGCTGAGGGGGCGCGTGCTCCGGCGCCGGAGTCTGTACGGGCTCGATACGGTCACCGTCGTTGTGGTCGGGTGGCTGCGTCCCCGACTGCAGAAGCGCGTTGGGAATCAGCACCACCGCTCGCACGCCGCCGTAGACCGATTCACCCAGACGCACCGAGACGCCGTGACGGTGGGCCAGTTTCGCGACCACGAACAACCCCAGCCGGGTGTCGCTGGACAGGGACACCACACTGAAATCGGGCGGGTTGGACAGCAACTCGTTACGCGCGGCGAAGTCGGCCTCCGACATGCCGAGGCCTTGGTCGATGATCTCGACCGCCACACCGCGCCCGACGATGACGCCGGACACCTCGACCCGCGCCTGCGGGGGTGAGAAGGCCGTCGCGTTGTCCATCAGCTCGGCCATCAAGTGGATCAGGTCGGCTACGGCGTTGCTCGACACCTGGGACTCCGGCAGCCTGCCGGTCTGAATGCTGGCGTAGTCGAGGCTTTCCGCGACGGCGGCGCGGACCAGGTCGAGCAGCGGCACCGGCTTGCGCCAGCGCCTGCCCGGTTTCTCGCCACCGAGGATGATGAGGTTCTCCGCGTTGCGCCGCGCCCGCGTCGCCAGGTGGTCGAGCTGGAACAGCAGCTCGAGCTGGTCGGCGTTCTCCTCCTGGCGCTCGGCCTGATCGAGCAGGGCGAGCTGGCGATGCACCACGACCTGGCTGCGATGGGCGATATTGAGGAACACCGCGTTGACGCCCGCCCTGGTCTTCGCTTCCGCGACCGCGGCCGACACGGCCGCGACATGGGCGCGGTTGAAGGCGTCGGCCACCTGGCCCAATTCGTCCGTACCGAAATCGAGCCGCGCCAATTCGGTCTCGGAGTCGAGGCTCTCGCCGCGACCGAGTCGTTGCATGACTTCGGGCAACTGCTGGTCGGCCAGTTCCAGGGTGTCGCGCCGCAGTCGCCGCATTCGTGCGATGAATCGGTTGGCCAGCACCAGCGCCGCGAGGAAGGCGAGCGTCGCGACCAGCAGCACCGCCGCGCCGCCCAGCATGGACTGCTGCGCGGTCCGGTCGCCGCGCTCGCGTGCGATGGCGTGCGCGTCGCGGCTCTGGTCGTCCCACAGCTTCAACAGGTTCGTCCCGACCTGGCCGGAAGCCTCCTGCCATGCCGCGACAGTCATGGGCAACGGCTCGCTTCGCGAGGTCGAGCGGCCGCTCTGGGTTCTGCCGGTGCCCTCGCGAGTGGACTCGTCGAAGTCGGTACCCGCCTCCACCGGCCCCCGCAGCAGCACCGCGTCCTGCATCGCGATCACTTTCCGATAGGCCGGTCCACCGGTGATCTCCTGGAGTTGAGCCAGGCGCTTGCCCTTCAGGACGCGGCCGGCGTATGCCACCTGACCACGGAATTCCCCGAGCAATCGGCTGAATTCGGTCAACTGCTCGGGAGTGTGCTCGCCGACGGTCACCGCCACCGCGCCCAGGGTGTCCGCCATGGACAACGCTTCAGCCGCGCGCAGGGGCTCGACGCCGTAGCTCAGCTCCATGGCGATGTCGGCTTCCGGCGCCACCCGCGCGGCGAGCGTCGAGGCGGCGATGATCGTGCCGATGACCCCGCTGAAGACTTCGAACACCTCCTTCGGCGGGGCCTGCCGGCTGTCGACCCCGCCGCGCAGGGTCGGAACCAGCGCGAACAGCTTGTTGTAGCCTTCGATGTCGGAGGCGGACCCGCCGGGATTCAGTTTGCGGGCGGCATCGCCTTTGGCGATCACCGCGGCCAGCGCCGCGTCCGAGCGTTGGCGCGCGGCGGTGAGCCCGCCGACGATTTCGGTGTCACCGGCCAGATACAACAGCGACAAGCGCCGCTCCTCCTGGAACGACTGCACCATGAGAATGGCCGGCGCCGTCGTACTGCTGGCCAGCTCCGCCCATTCCTTCGCTGCCCGGGCGGAGTGCACCAGGTAGCCCGCCGCACCCACCCCGATCGCGAGAAGTGTGACGCTGGATATGAGGACGATCGCCAGCAGTCGTACCCGGACACCCACTCGACCACGGACATCACGCCGGCTCGACCGAACCACTCCCACAGCGGATTCGCGTAGCTCAGACCACTTGCTCACGGCTTGAAATGCCTACCTCTGACACGGCCCCGCCCGGCCCGGGCGGCACCTCACCTGTACCCGACCGAAGAATAACGAAAGTGTAGCGGTTCGATCGCGAATCGTATGGTTTTGTGACACTCGACAAGTGAACGGCAATTATTCCTGAATATCGCTCTGCGTGCTGTAGGACGACTCGAATCGCCCGTGCGCGGCAAACACCGGTCAGGGCCCACAGCATGTGCGGCCGACGGAACCGCAGTCGTTCGATTCAGAGCGGTTCCCTATTATTAAATTATCGCCGGTTCTGGTGGTAATTCCGTCAGCGGGCTCGGCGAATACCCGCATGGCCGCCGACCCGCCAGGCCTGCCGAGTTCGGCGCGAAAAAAACACTTACCCGCGCCGATCCAACCGGGCGATGATATAGCGTCGGTAGGGAATTCGAGTTCCCGCCACTGGTGATGATCCGCCGTCCGGTCGGTCCCCCGGACCCGGTAGCGGATCCCCGCGCATCGGGCGCGCCCGGCGGAGCGCCGATTACCGCGTCACGGGAATCAGGTGGCCCGCAGCTCGAGGGCGGCGATGACGCAGCGCAGGATCTCCGCGGGATCCAAGCCCGGGGCGCGACGAGTTCGGCGGTCCGCGAGAAGCTTGCCGGTTTCCCGGTCACTCCGCGCGTCCTTGACGGCATCGGGCCCGTACGTGAGGTGCAGGCCGCCGGGAACGGTGCCGGTCGCCCGGCAGGCTCGGAAGAACGCGTGGATCGCGTCGATGGCACCGTCGATGCGAAGGGTCGCGGGGCCGTGCCTCGTCCGCCTGGCCGGCATCGGATCGCCCACCCAGCAGACCGGGGTCTCGCACGCGGCGGCCGCGGCGAACAACGCCGGAAGCGTGTCGAGGGTGCCGGCGACGCCGAGCCGAGGCACGAGCGTCAGTCTGCCCGGCAGCCGCTGCGGATTCAGCGCCCGGCACAGGCGCTCGACGTCGTGCGGGGTGGTCGTGGGACCGAGTACTACCGCGACGGGGTTGCCGACACTCGCGGCGAACCGCACCCGGTCCCGCGCGGGATTGTCGATCCACACCAGGTGTGCCGAACGATCCCACCACCGCCCATCCGGTCCCGGACGAGTCGATGCGGCGGCGTTCGGCAATGTCGGCTCGCGCGAGATACGCAGGGGCGCAATCGAAGTGTGCAGTTCGTGAGCGCCCTGCGGGGCGACCGCGGCGATGGGCAACAGTCCGCCGACCGTGCGGAGCAGATCGCGTCCCACCGGCTCGCGGCACCGATCCGCCGCCCGATGCAGCAGGTTCACGCACAGCGTGAGCGGCAGGCGGTCACCGGGCCACTCGCCGAGCGCCTCGGCGGCGCGAAAGTATCCGGGCTGCCGCCTGGGCGCTCGTTCTATGGTGACGGCCGTTTCTCCCAGTACATGCGCCATGACCGCCGCCGCGGCATGCGTCAGCGCCCGGCGGTCGGCGACCGCACGGGTTTCGCCCCCTGACGATGTGCCGTCGCGCCCACCGAGGTGCAGCACGAAACCCTCGCCGCGAGCCACCCGCGCCAAACTGGTTGTGAGCGAGTTACATTCGTGCGGATGAACCGGTGCCGGCATCGGCCGTGAACGCCGCGCACTGTTCGGTGAGGTCGCGGATACCTCGCCGTGCGGCACGCTGCCCCGGAGATCGTGCATGGGGAACAGTTGTCTCGGAATTCCGGGCGATGCCGCCCCCGCGAGCACCGGTTCATCGGCCCAAGGCTGGTCGTCGCCGGTCGTGGCGGCGAAATCGGGGGGAATGACGTCGGGATTGAACGATTCCCGGATATAACAGAGTGGCTGCTCTCCGAGCAGCATGACGTACGCGCGCGCCGCGCACACCCGGCCGTCCGGCCACGTCGTCACGCCGGTGCGCAAGAGGTGCCGCCGCTGGGACACCCCACGGGAGATCAGGCCGGACCCGATCGGCGTCCCGACGTCGTCCAACCCCGAAGCGGCCGCGCCCGAGCGCCCGGCGACGACGTAGTTGACGGACGCGGTGACCAACTCGGCGTTGACCAGGCAGGAGTGACGCACGAGGACGCGATCGGCACCGGACACGCGCAGGGCATCGGTGACGGTGTCCGGCAGCAGCCCGGCCGCGACAGCGTCTTGGCGCAATACCCGCACGTGCAGGTCGGTGCCCAATATCGCCGACAGGGCGGGCGTGGTGAATCCGTCGCTCGCCAGCAGCATCCTGGTCAGAGGGTGGCCGAATCGCCTTATTTCGCTGTGGTTTCGGAAACCCGAACCACCGGGCGGGCAATCACCCGGTGGTTCGGGGCCGGTGTGCGTGATCGTCACGACCGGCTCCGTGCACTGACTATCACGGGAGATCCGTACGAGACCGGCGCTAGAGAATGGGCGCACCGGCTGTGGTCGGTGGGAGTACGGGCCGGGCCACGGCTTCGATTTCCTCGTCCGTCCTGGGCCGATCGGTCAGGCCGAGCACCGGTTCGGTGGTGATTCGCAGCTCGCCGGTGGTGGTGTCGGCCAAGGGGTCGCGCCAGTGATCCCACACCACGGACATGTCGAGGTGACCCATGTATTCGAGATTCGCCGACTCGGCGTGGAGATGTTCGGCCGCGGAGATGATGGTTTCGGTCGCGGTGCGCTGTTGCGCTCCCGAGGACTCGTCCATGTCGGTCAGGCCCGCCATGATCTCGGTGAACTGGGCCTGCTTCGTGTCGCCGCTGTGCCCGGTGGTGAGCGTGCCCGCATGCGCGAAGTATTCCTCCGAGCCGACGTACTGCTCGTACATGCGCGAGACCAGCACCAGGAATCGCGTGTAGGCCCGGCGATAGGCGTGCTCGTAGAAGGCCAGAGCCTCGGCCTCGCCCAGTTCGCCGCGTGCGACCGTCGCGATTGCCGCGGCGGCGACCAGCCCCGAGTACGTCGCCAGATGCACGCCGCTGGACAGCAGCGGATCGAGGAAGCAAGCCGCGTCGCCGACGACGACCCAGCCCGGGCCGCTGAACCGGTCGGAGGTGTAGGAGTAGTCCTGCTCCGCCTTGACCCCCGCGACCTGCCGCGCGCCCGCGAGCAGCTTGCCCATCGCCGCGCTGTCGCCGAGGGTCTCCAGGTAGTACGCCTCTCGGCCTTGTTCCCGAAGCTTCGGCGCGGCGGTGCGCGCGGAAACGACATAGCCGACGCTGTGGCGGCCGTCCGAGAGCGGAATGTTCCAGAACCAGCCGCCCTCGGGCGTGGACACCACATTGATCGCACCCTCCGGGCTGTCCGGATGTAGGTGCGCGCCTTCCCAATACGACCACACGGCCACGTTGCGGAAGGCCGGGTGCTGCTGGCGCTCCACGACTTGGTGTTTGGCCAGCACGCCGGCCCGGCCCGACGCGTCGACGAGGAAATCGATCCCGGTGGTGTGGATTCGGTCGTCACCCTCGACGGTCCACTCGACGGCCGTCGGCCGCTCGCCCTCGAACAGGACGTTGGTGACCGTCGCCCGCTCGATCACCTCCGCGCCCTGCTTCGCGGCGTTGCGCAGCAGCAGTTCGTCGAAGACGTCGCGCTCGACCTGCCACGACCAGGCTTCCGCGTCCACCAGCTTGGACCAGTCCAGCAGCCAGTCGTCGTTCTGCCACTGGAAGTGGCCTCCTCGTTTGACCTGGAAGCCGTGCGCGGCCACCGCGTCGTAGGCGCCGGAAAGACGCAGCGTCGACAGCACCGACGCCAACAGGCTCTCGCCGATGTGATAGCGCGGGAACTTATCTCGTTCCAGGAGGGTCACCCGTACCCCCGACTTGGCGAGCAGGGCCGCGGTGGTGGACCCGGCCGGGCCGCCTCCGATGACCAGAACGTGCGGATTGTCCATAGCGAACTCCCTGGAACTGCCGACAAGGAACGTGCACGCACTTCAGTGGCGGAGAACTCCGGGCGACCCCACGGTCATGGGTGAGCCAGGGCGCATATTGCCGCTGGTTAGCTAGGCTAACGGTGCACGATCTGAGTGTAGCAATTGATAGCGAAACTGCAAGATATGCAACGCATTTGACAACGCTCAGCAGATCGACATTCGGATTGCTCCAGGGATGCCAAAATCCCCGCACGGTGCCTCTCTGCCGATTCGCCGTCACTCGGCCCGGCCGGTGGCACCCAACTGGCCGGGTGCCGATAGGCGGTGTGAAAACCGTTGCGGGGAACAGTGTTTCGCGGCCGCTACGCGTTCGCCGCTGATGATGGGGGATGTCTGGGGTAGGCGGGGGCGGCACACCTCGTATGGTCATCACCCCGCTCTCCCTACGGATTCAGGATACGGGGGACGGTCCGGCCGCACGAGCCGTTCACCCAGAGTTACCTCGCCGGTGGGCTCGTCGCGGTGCCGGGCCAACTCCGGGCGACGACCCGGCTGGGTGGATCACGTTGCGGCGCGGTTAATTTGCCGGACTGTGTGACCTGCGCAGTAAGGAATTTGGAGGTGTCGGTGGATGTGACACTCGGGCAGGCTCTTTCGGTGCCTGTGTGGTGGGAGTCGTATCCGCGCTGCTCCTCGAAAATCGACAAGGGCGCGCGTGGTAGCGGTGCTCTGGGTGTTCTTCGAGACGGTCGCGAACGGCGACAGTCGATGGACGAATTCGTCTTCTCGGCCGATCGAGGTCACGCCCGATCTTTCCGGCGGCGTCCTGAGCGGGGTCGACGAGAAAGGATCGGACTGATCGGGTAGGGGCGGCGCCGCGTCGTCGGAGGTCCGGCGCGACGGCGGCGCAGGTCGGCGATCGAGGCGGCGAGTTCGTCGGAACCGAGTCACGGTGCGTGTCGGCGGTAGCCGACCAGGTCGTCGGCGGTCTCGCTGTCGGAGTAGCGCTGGATACGGCAGGGGGGTCACCATCGCCGCGGCGAAGATGCGGTGATCGTCGATGGTCGCGGTGGCGGCAATGCTCGCGGCTCCGTCGCGCCACACGATCGCTAGCTGCGTTCGATGGTGCCTTCCGAGCGGCTGCGCAGCCCCCCGGGCGTGAGACTTCCAAGGCCCCGGCGCGCGGTCTCGAATCGACCCGGACCACCAGGTGCGGAGAACGGAACCGGAGCGAATGGATCTCATTTTCATTTCGGGCCGTGGAATTCGTCCGCTTCGCGCGCCGGTCCCGGCTGAGCGTGATAGGACGGTGGTCCGGATGTGTCTTGAGAAGTGCAGGACGATCTGGCTTCGGAGCGCGCCGCGTGGGTGTGCTCGGACCGAATCGGGAGCGTCATGGAGTCTCCAGCCGAACCCCGCCCGTCCGACCTCGAGCGGGCGCCCGCATCGAACAAGAACGCCGATCCGCGGACGCGGTTGTCCAGCAGTCTGCGAAGGCACGGTCCGGCGGTGGTGATGTCGACGCGCGGCACGGCCGACGCGTTCACCCTGGCCGTGTGGTGCGAGGACATCCGCCGGGCGATCGAATGCGCGGAGGCTTCCTCCTGCGGCTTGGTCGTCGACACGACCAAGCTCGAGTTCCTGTCCTGTCGCGCGCTGCTGGCACTGGCCCGCGAAGCCGTCCGCTGCCGTGGCCACGCCACCGCCGTGAGCCTGGTCAGCCCGAGCCCGACGATCGCCAGGATCGCTTCCGCCGACCCGGTGATCGCACGGTTGCCGGTCCACTCGACCGTGGTCAGCGCCCTCACCGCACTCCGGCTGCACCCACCTCGCCGAACGCTACCGCGAACCGCGCGACCGACCGCGCCGTCGAAGCCGGGTGCGTTGGGAGCCGCCTTCCGGAATTCGGGCAAGACGGCGATGCGGCCGGGGTCGGCGTCGAGGATCGCCCCGGACGACACCGCCGGTGCCCGACGAGGACCGGGACTCCCGGACTCGTGAGCACTTCTCCGTTTCGGCGAAGCCGTACACCAGCGACTCGAGATCGAGCGCGACCGAGATGGTGCCGGGAATGTCGTACTCGGTGTCTCGTGCGCGTGGGTCTCGCGCACGATTGGAGCGGTTGAGCTGGCGTGCTCACCGGCTGCGGGCTCACCGGTCTTCCGGCGCCTCGTAGGCGCGCAGGAAGGTATCGACCGCCGCCGTGGCGACCGCGTGCATCTCGGCGGTGGAGACCTTGCGGGTGCCCAGCCGCGAGCGGTCCTCCATCGGGGCGGTGATCAGCACGAGGAACTGTTCCGCGGCGGTCGCCGGGTCACACGCGCGCAAACGGCCGGACAGCGACAGACGGGCCAACCGGTCGGCCAGTGCTTCGACCGGCCGGTCGGACGTGCGGCTCACGACGATGTCGATCAGATCGGGAAACTGCGCGACCTGGCCGTAGGTCAGCCACCGCAGCGATCGTGAGCGCTCGGCGCAGCGCACCCGGATCAGCCGGTAGGCCAGATCTTCGAGGGCGGCGCGCAAGTCGGGGCCGGGGTTGCGCAACCGATCCAGCACGGACAGGTTCTCGGCCAGCACGGCGTCGCCGACCGCCGTCAGCGCGTGCCGGAACAGGGTTTCCTTGTCGTTGAGGTGGTTGTAGATCGTCGGCTTGGCGACGCCGGCCTCCTCGGCGATCTCCTGCACGCACGCCTGCGCGTAGCCCCGGCGCGCGAACACGACGAACGCCGACGTCCAGGATCGCCTGTCGCTTGTCGATCCGCCCGCGCGAACCCGCCTGTCCGGCCTGCGATGTCACTGCTGCCACTCCCGCAGTGTAAACCGCCCGATCTGCGGGTTTTCCCCACTGGTTCAGTTCGATGAACCTGTGGATCGAGGGTCTACCTCACCCGGCCCGCCCCGACCGGGATACCACCGCGTACCGGATTACCGGCTCATCCAGGTTGACCGTGCCGGGTTCAGGCTCGGCCGAACCACCAGATATCGCCCGATGTCCATTCCGTGCCTTGCCCGGAGATCGTCAAGGTGACGTCGCCTGCGAATGCCAACGACAACGAAGAATCAGGTTCGATAGTGGCGGCCTCCACTGTCAAGTTGAGGACTTCCGCTAGAAGCAGCAGCCATAGCCTTATCTCGGCGTCTTCGGTCCTGGTGCTCGGCCGAGGTGGCGGTGGCTGCACTGTGAAGTCGGTGCCGATGTAGAGGCGGACTTCCGGTGGTACTGCCATGTCGTCGTTGCATGCGAGCGTCAGGTACGGCCAAGCCTGTCGAATGCCGATCTCGGTGACGAAGGAGCCTACGAGCGACGCTGGGTGTAGTTGATCCGGGTCCATCGCTTCTGCTTCCTGTCGCGCCGTCCGGCGTGCCTCAGTTGTTGATCATAATTCTGTGTCGTGTGGTGGCCGGTCGAAGATCGGCTGATCCGCACCCCCCGCCGTGCTGGGCGCGTGGAGTCGCCCGGTGCGCGGCGACTCGGTCGTCCTCGCGGTGGACGCCGCTGCCGCGATACGCAAGTGGCGTGCAAGTGCGGCGCAATGAAGCCGCCGCACAGTGGTCCTCATGAACGAGACACGTGAAGTAGTGGTGGTCGGCGCCGGGCCGGTCGGGCTCATGCTGGCCTGCGAGCTGCGGTTGGGCGGGGTGGACGTGCTGGTGGTGGAGCGCCTCGCGGAGCCGGATCGCACCATCAAGGCGGGTGCGATCAATGTGCCGACCGCCCAGGCCTTGTATCGCCGCGGACTGCTCCCCGAACTGCGCGCCGAGCAGGAGACCGCACTCGCGCGGTTCGCGCAGTTCCGCCGCGACGGCGGAATGCCGCTGGTCGTCGATGGACGGCGGCCGGCGGCAGGGCATTTCGCGGGCCTCATGCTGGACGTGGACGCCATCGACTTCGACGACCCGCGATTCGCCGAACTCGGTCCCGCCGCCGAGGTCTTCCTGGTGGCACAGCAGTCCATCGAGGCGATACTCGCTCGCCGCGCCGCCGACCTCGGCGTGGAGATCCGGCGCGGGGCGCAGGTGGCCGGGTTCTCCGACGACGGCGAGGGCGTCACCGTCGATTGCGGAGACCACACGGTGCGCACCGGCTGGCTGGTCGGCTGTGACGGCGGGCGCAGCATCGTGCGTAAAATCGCCGGCTTCGAGTTCCCCGGCGTGGGTCCGGAGATCACCGGCCGTCAGGCGATCGTGGACATGACCGGCGCCGAGGACCTTCGAATGGGTTGGAACACGACCCCTTCCGGCATCTACACCTATGGACCCATGCCCGGCCGTGTACTCACGGTCGAACTGGACGGGCCGCCCGCCGACCGCGAAACACCCGTGACGGCGGCCGAACTCCAGCAGAGCATCCGTACCGTGTCCGGAGTCCCGGTGGTGGTCACGGCCGTGCGTTCGGCCACCCGCTTCACCGACAACACCCGTCAGGTTCCCGACTACCGCAAGGGCCGGGTGCTGCTGGCCGGTGACGCCGCGCACGTGCACTCGCCTTTCGGCGGACAGGGCCTGAACCTCGGGGTCGGTGATGCGGTCAACCTCGGCTGGAAGCTGTCCGGTGTGGTGCGCGGCTGGGCGCCCGAAGGGCTGCTCGACACCTACACCGCCGAACGCCATCCCATCGGCGCATGGGTGCTGGAGTGGACGCGGGCGCAAGTCGCGCTGATGCGCACCGATGCCCGCAGCCGCGCCCTGCGCGCCGTCATCGCCGAACTGCTGGCCTCTCGCGACGGTGCGACCGGAGTGTTCGAGAAGATCTCCGGTGTGCGGCACCGCTACGACCTCGGCGGGAGACATCCACTGATCGGAGCGGCCACACCCGATATCGAATTGGCCGACGGCACCCGCCTCGGTGCGCATTTCACCGGCGCCGAGGCCGTCCTGCTCGACCTCACCGATTCCGCCGATCTGCGATCCCGCGCCGCGGGATGGTCCGGGCGGGTGCGCGTCGTCACGGCGAAACCCACGCAGCCTCGCGAGCTCTCGGCTCTGCTGGTCCGTCCCGACGGCTGCGTCGCCTGGGCTGCCGACGGCGGCGACCTGGACGGCCTCGAGGAATCGCTTGGCCGTTGGTTCGGCGCTCGGTCAGCTCAGTAGCCGCTGTTCGAGTTGAGCGAGGACGGATCGGTTGCGCTGGGCATCCAGGGCCAGGGCTGCGGCCCAGACGTGCGCCGAGATGACTCCGGTCTGGACACGGTCGATCCAGTCGTGGATGGTGCTGTGCCGGTCGAGGGTGTCGTCGTCGAAGGTGATCGGTTCGAGGTCGGGCATGTGCACGTAGCGCAGCTGGGTGGTTTCCCTGCCGCGGGCGTCGAAAATGCTTGCCGCCCAGACTTCCTCGGTGGTGGACGATCCGCCCGCCGGTGTGCTGGTCGTCGTGTCGGACCGGTTGTCGATCCCGTGCACGACGGCGTCCGCGGCGGCCCGGTGGGCCAGCCCGAATCCCCACAGGCGGCCGCGCATCCCCGCCATCATCCGCCCGGCGATGTCCAGGATCGGAGAGCCCGCGACCGTGGGGCTGTCGTCGGGTGAGAATTCCGCGAAACCCGCCGCGCTCGAGGTGTCGTCGTCCCCCGTGCCGGTGAAACCCCAGATGTGTACGAGGCCGAGGTCGGTACCGGGCGCACTGCTGCGGCGCGAGATCATGGCCGGTAGCAGAGTGTCGATGATGGACCGGGCCGGATATCGGATCGCAGGCACGATATCGGATCGACGGATGCTGCTGGAGCGCTTGTGATTTCGTCGGCCGGACATAGGCTTCTCCGTCGCGGTGGGGTTTTCGGACAAGGCATCGACCCGGTTGCAGTCAGCGTTGTCAGTGTAGATAGCCCACCGGTGACGGTGTCGCAACATCGCATACTCGTGCGCGATGTGTGTGGTGAACGCGGGGGCCGGCTGCCGTCCGTCGTCACCGTGCGGATCGGCGGTCGCGGCCCGCCGAAGGTTGTTCGTCCAGGTCCGCGTAGGAGTCGCCGATGCGTCGAACCGGTTCCGCGGCGCGGACTCCGGCCTACGCGCGCGGTGCCGGACATCAGGATGCATTGACAAAGTGGAACTGTGCGGCAGTGTCCGCCAAGGGCGGAGGGGTGGAACAGCTCATCCGCGAGGATGATCGGAAACCAATCGCTGCCTTCTCGGCCAGGCGAGCGGTCAGCCGAAGAGTCGGTCGTCGGGCAGCGGGCGGGTGATCGAATTCTCCGACCGGCCGCCCGGGTGGGCGATCAGGCGGTTCGGTCCAGTCGCGGTGCGGAGTGGCCGATCGTGGCACTGGTTTCGCCGATCAGGCGTTGCAGGAAGGCTTCCTGCTGCTTGCGGCCGTGGATGGCGGCGCGGTCGAGTCCGCCGGGGGTCAGGTGGGTGTAGGCAGTGCGTACGAGGTTGACGGGGATGCGCAACGCGGGGTACCAGGGCGGGACATAGGCGGGCAGTCCGAGGATCCGCATCGCTTTGGGTCCGAGGAAGGCGCTGCTGACCGACAGGTGCTGGGCGCGGGCGAGGCGGCCTCGCAGACCGGGCAGGTCGGGGTAGGACCAGTGCAGTGGATCGTCGGCCATGGGACGGGCGAGTTGGCGGCTGGTCTCGTCGGGGTTGGTGATGGCGGTCAGGCAGTGGTCGAGGATGGCGATGCCGTCGCGGAAGCCGTTGGGCAGCCAGTGTTCTTCGACGCCGATGAGCCAGCCGACGTAGCGGGTGAGGTGGGCCGCGGCGGCCAGTTCGCGGGGGGAGAGGATCACACCGAGCGCCATGCCGCCGACGACGGGCGCGAGCAGGGCGCCGACCAGGGTGGCGGCCATGTCGGTCTGGTTGATCGGCAGTCCCCATTCGTCGGTGCGCCAGTCGGGCATGGCGGCGACATGCCTGCGGACCAGGGAATGGATCAGCCGCACATGCAGGGTGGAGCGGTAGCCGACACAGTAGCGGTCCATGCCGTTCTCGGTGGACACGTCCATCGCCCATTGCAAGGTCTCGGCGAAACGGCGGGCGGGGCCCTTCTCGAGGGCGCCGGTACGCAGGAGGGTCTTGTTGAACCCGGAGGCCAGGTAGCCGCCGATGAAGGACACGTCGCGTGCGAAATACAGCCCGTCGTTGCCGCCGGAACGGAACACCCGCTCGCCGTCGCGCAACAGGTCCGGGTCGACCCACGCCGGGGTGTCCTCGACGACGGTGAAGAAGTCACGCAGCGGCGAGGGAGCGCCGGGGATGCTGTCGATGCCCGACGTGAGTGCCCGCTCGAACAACGGTCGCGTGGCGGCCATGCCTTCGGCATACATCCACTCGACGAGGCGGTCCATCGGCTCGTCACCGATGAGCAGTGATTCACCGAGCAGCCGCCAGCGCTGCGGGGACGGTTTCCCGATACGCAGCAGCGCGGCGAATGGGCCGAGACCGGGTGCTTTACGGGGCCGGTCGGGGTGCCGTGCCGGGATGGTCGCGGACGTGGTCATGGGTGGGCTCCTCGTCGGGGCGGGTGATGCCGTGCTTCATCAACGGCACGATGGTGGTTCGGACAAAGGCGCGGGCGCGGGCGTCGTCGGTGAAGTCGACGCTGCCGCCGCCGGGGGTGAGCATCAGCGAGTGGGCGAGGCGGGCAACGAGTTCGGCGACCGGGCGCGGGTCGTAGTCGTCGACGAGGCCCGCGGCCTGGGCGTGGGTGAGCATGCCGACGATGTACTCGATTCCGATGGACACCAGGCGTTCGCCCTGCACGGTGGAAAAGCGCAACGCCTCCTCGGGCGCGACCCGCAGCAGCTGGGTGACCAGCCGGTGGATGCGGGTCTGCAGCAGGACGTACAGCATCGTTTCCTCGATCTGGGCGTCCACGTCGGCTGTGGTGGTCGCGATCGCGGTGACCTCGGCGAGCATGCGACGGGTCTCGCGCGCGAGTACCGCCTCGATCAGGTTGTCCTTGCCCGCGAACCGGCGATGGATGGTGATCCGGCTGAGCTCGGCCCTGCGGGCGATGTCCTCGAGGCTGGCCCGGCGGATCCCGACCTGGAGGATGCGTTCCAGCGCGGCGTCCATGATCCTCTCGTCGACGCCGTCGCTGCCCTCGGTCATGATGCAAAGGTACAAAGATTGTTTCATTGTGTCAATGGATCGCGAGATAACACGATTGCGGGGAAAGCGCGCTCACGATGTGTGGCCGCGGGGATGGCGGGAGGCGACGATGACCGGACGGCGCGGGCCTGCCGCCGCACTGCGCTGGTCCGCCGCACTCGCGGTGGTGGTTTCGACGGGCGGATGCGCCACCCTGCTCGGTGAACCCGCGCCGCCGCCGTCCGCCGAGGAGATCGCCATGGCGACAGCCGAATTGGCCGCCTTGCCGCCTTCGGAAGTAGCGGAGCAGCAGGTGGCGGCGGTGGTCGAGCAGATCGCCGCCGCTGCCTCGGCGATCGAACCGGCGCTGCGGTGGACCCGCGGCGAGGAGCGAGCCCTCGGCCCTTGTTACGGCCCGTATGAGCACACCGGCGGCAGGCGCGTCGTCCTGCCGCGCTACCGAGCCGACGGCTCGCTGCCCGAGGGAGTCAGGAGACGGCCCGCGACCTGGCCGCGTCGGTGGGTGCGCCGGACATGCTGCCCGGCGGTAGTTTCTCGCCGGACCGGCACGTCACGTTCGAGGGTGCCGATGGTGCCAAGTGGGACAGCAACACCGAGCTGTCGGTGTTCGCGGACACCCGGTCGATGACGATCACCGCGACCGTGGGCTGCCGGCTGCCCGCGAGCGAGCGCCCGGCTGGGTAACGCTGCCACCGCGTCGTCTGCGATGCCGGGAACCGCTCCAGCGCAACTCTTCCGGCCGCACACTCCGCGCGCCGACCGCGTCTACCGGCAGTCTGTGCTGACCGAGCGGTGTGCACGTCGACGGGGTGCTACGGGCTTCGGAACGCTCGCCGGTAGGCGCCCGGGGTGGTGCCCACCTGGGCACGGAAGCGGCGGCGCAGATTCACCGCCGAGGTGAGGCCGACGCGTGCCGCGATCGCCTCCACCGGCAGGTCGGTTTCCTCGAGCAGGAGGCGCGCCTCGGCCACCCGGCGCGACAGCAGCCATGCGCCGGGGCTCGTGCCGAGCTGATCGGCGAAGCGCCGGGCCAGCGTGCGGGGCGAGACGCTGAGGCGCGCGGCCAGATCGCCCACCGACAGCGGTGTTGCCAGGCGCGCTCCGGCCCATTCGAGGAGGCCGTCCAGCGCGTCGGCGGGCGGTGGGGGCGGCGCGTACTGTACCTGGCCGCCTTCGCGGTGCGGGGGCATCACCATATGCCGCGCGATGAGCGCGGCGTGGGCGGCGCCGTGGTCGCGCCGGACCAAGTGCAGGCACAGGTCGATACCCGCGCCCGCACCGGCGCTGGTAGCGACATCGCCGTGGTCCACGTAGAGCACATCCGGTTCCACGCGAACCTCGGGAAACTCCCGTGCCAGCTGGGCGGCACGGGCCCAGTGCGTTGTCGCCGAACGCCCGTCCAGCAGCCCCGTGCGGGCCAGCGCGAACACCCCGGAGCAGATCGTGACGAGCCGCGCCCCACGAGCGTGCGCCCGCAGCAGCGCGCGGCGCACGCGGTCGGGCAGCGGTGCGTCCACCGGTGCCCAGCCGGGGATGAGCACGGTGTCCGCGGAGGCCAGTGCCGAGAGTCCCCGCGACACCGACAGCGCGTAGCCGGAGGTCGTCGCGACCGGGCCCGGTGTCTCCGCGCACACCTCGAACTCGTAGTACTGCGGCACACCGGCCCGCTCGGTCCCGAATACTTCGGCGGCGCAGCCGAGTTCGAACGTCGACTGCACCGGACGCACCAGGGCCACCACACGATGCATGGCACAAAAGTACCCTGTGATGACCGACCGGACACTTACCCTGTGTCGCCGCGCGCGGCACCGTGGGAGGCATGCACCCCGAGATCCTCGCCCAGGAGGGCTACACCTCCGTCTCCGTCACCGAATCCCCGGTCCGCGAACTCTTCCCCGGCATCCGGCTACGTCACCTCTGGAAAGGCCCCTCCGGAGCGCAGGCCAACGTGCTGGAGATGGACCCGGGTACCTCGTGGCCGCGCCGCGATGTCCACGAGCCCGGCCCGGAGGAGGTCTACGTGGTCGCGGGCACGTTCAACGA
This sequence comes from Nocardia exalbida NBRC 100660, assembly GCF_000308575.1. Classification (GTDB taxonomy): domain Bacteria; phylum Actinomycetota; class Actinomycetes; order Mycobacteriales; family Mycobacteriaceae; genus Nocardia; species Nocardia exalbida. Next base: position 59,370 of record NZ_BAFZ01000165.1, read on the forward strand.
CGGCGCACGCGACTACCCGGCCGGGACCTTTCTGCACGCCCCGGCCGGGTCCTGGCATGTGCCCGCGACCACGACCGGCTGCACGCTGTTCGTCTTCTACCCGGAAGGGTAGGAGTGCGAGAGGTCGTGGTCGCGGCCGCCCGCCGCACCGTATTCGGCCAGCCCGGTCAGGGCCTGCGGCAATGGACCCCGGTGCAGGACGCCGAGACGCTGGGTGGCGCGGGTGAGGGCGACGTAGAGCTCGGCCGCGCCGCGTGGTCCTTCGGCGAGGATCCGTTCCGGTTCCACGACCAGGACGGCGTCGTACTCCAGGCCTTTGGTCTCCGACGCCGCCACCGCGCCCGGTACATCCGGCGGCCCGATCACGACACTGGTACCTTCGCGACCGGCTTCCGCGCGGACGAAATCCTCGATGGCCGTGACAGATTCGTGCTCGGTGACCCGCCTGGACCACGGCTGGACGCCGCACGCGCGAACCGACTCCGGTGGTCGCACCCCGGGCGCGAACTCGGTGAGCAGCGCGGCGGCGACGGACATGATCTCGGCCGGGGTGCGGTAGTTCACCGACAGCGACCGATAGACCCAGCGGCCGGGCACATACGGCTCGAGCATCGTGTGCCACGAGGTCGCTCCGGCGACCGACCGGCGTTGGGCGAGGTCGCCGACCACCGTGAAGGAGTGGCCGGGGCAGCGCCGCATCAGCACTCGCCAGTCCATTTCGGACAGTTCCTGGGCCTCGTCGACCACGACGTGCCGGTAGGTCCAGTCCCGGTCCGCGGCGGCGCGTTCGGCGAGTTCGCGAGTGTCGCGCTCGAGGAAGCGATCGGCCAGATCGTGCCCGTAGAGCATGTCCTGGGCCAGCAGGTGGTCCTCGTCGTCCATCAGGTCCTCACGGCTGACGAGGAGGTCCAGCACCCCGGCGGCGTACGCGGCCTCGGCCTGCTGTTCCCGCTCCGCCGCGCGGTCGTCCGACTTGTCGCGGCCGAGCAGATCGACCAACTCGTCGAGCAGCGGCACGTCCGACACCGTCCAGGCATCGCCGTCGGCGCGCCACAGAGCATCGTCGGCACCCGCCGCCGCCAACCGCTCCGGGGACTCGTACAGCTGCGCCAACAGAGTTTCCGGCGTCAGGATCGGCCAGAGTTCGTCGAGTGCGGCGGTGAACTGGTCGTTGTCCGCGAGCTCGGCGATGAGGTCGACGCGCAGGTTCTCCCATGCATCGCGCTCCTCGCGGGTCAGCCAGCCTCGGCCGATCCGGGCTATCGCTCGTTCGGTGAGCACCCAGGTGACGATGTCGCGGAACACCGCGCGGGCCTCGTTGTGCGGCTGTCCGCTCGCGCGTGCCTCCTCCCTGGCCCACTCCGCGGTCTCGGCGTCGATGCGCATCGTGACGTCGGTCAGTTCGATCGGCAGCGGCTGCTCCGGCAGTCGCTGCCGATCGGCCACCGCTGCCGCGAGCACGTCCAGGATCCGCAGCGAGCCTTTGAGCCGGGCGGCCTCCGGGGTGTCCTCGGCGGTGACGCGCAAGCCGGGCACCAGGTCGCCGGTGGTCGTGAACACGACGTTCGTCTCGCCCAGCGACGGTAGAACGCGGCTGATGTGATCGAGGAACGCCGGGTTGGGGCCGACCACGAGCACACCGTTGCGTTCCATCCGCTCCCGCTGGGTGTAGAGCAGGTACGCGACGCGGTGCAGGGCCACCACCGTCTTCCCGGTACCGGGGCCGCCCTCGATCACCAGCACGCCGGGGTGGTCGAGCCGGATGATCTCGTCCTGCTCGGCCTGGATCGTCGCCACGATGTCGCGCATGCCGGTACCGCGCGGCGCGTCGACCGCCGCGAGCAACGCCGCGTCGCCTCGCTCGCCACCACCGGGGCGGCCGAGCACCTCGTCGGTGAAATCGACCACTGCGCGCCCGCGAGTATGGAACTGGCGGCGTCTGCGCATGTTCTCCGGGCTGGCGGCGGTAGCGACGTAGAACGCGCGCGCGGCCGGGGCCCGCCAGTCGAGCAGCAGCGGTTCGTACTCGTTCTCCTCGTCGAAAATGCCGATCCGGCCGATGTAGGAGTGTTCGCCCGAGAGGGTGTCCAACCGGCCGAAACACAGCCCGTCGTCCGCCACGTCCAGCCGCTTCGCCTCCTTGGCCAGCGCGCGCACCTCGACATCACGTTCCATGGGTGTGCCGCCGGTTCCTCGCAACGCCGCGGCGTAGCGACCTTTCACCCGCGCGCGCTCGGCGTCGAGCCGCGTGTAGAGCCCGGCCACGTAGTCGCGCTCGGACCGCAATTCGTCTTCGTACCGAATTTCGCTACTCCCATTTCCGCAGGTTCTGGCCACGGGCAGCGATTCTGCGGCATGACCCGGGTCTTGCCGCAAGCCCCCGGGTGCGCTATAGATTGGGAGTGGAAAGAGGTTGACCGCCTTCTACCGGATCAGCTTCTCGCTCTTCAGCCAGTCGTAAGCGACGTCGGCCGGATCCTCACCATCGATGTCGACGCGGCCGTTGAGGTCCTGCATCAGTTCGTCGGTGAGGTGCTCGGAAATCGTTCCGAGCAGCGTGCGTAATTGCGGGTAGCGATCGATGATCGCGCCGCGCACGACCGCTGTGCCGCTGTAGGGCAGGAAGAACTTCTCGTCGTCGTCGAGCACGACCAGATTCAGGTTCTTCACCCGGCCGTCGGTGGTGTAGATCATGCCGAAATTGCACGGGGCGCTCTTGGCCGTGGCCGTGTAGACGACACCGGCGTCCATCCGTGTGACGTTGCCGGACGGCACGCCGTTCGGATCGTTGTAGGGAATCCCGTACTTCCGCAGCATCGGAATGAAACCGTCCGAGCGGCTGAAGAATTCGTCGTCGACGCAGAACGTTCGATCGGGGACGGGGAGCGCCGCCACATCCGACAGCGACCGGACCTTCAGGCGTTCGGCGGTCGGCGTCGACGCGCCGAACGCGTAGGTGTCGTTGAACTCGGCGGGCGGCAGCCACTCCAGGTCGTGGTCGCGCTTCTCGATGTCGTGGACGCGCTGCCAGAGCTCGTGCGGGTCCGAGATCGTCTCGGTCTGGTTGTGGTAGTTGACCCAGCCGGTGCCGGTGTACTCCCAGAGCACGTCGGCGTCACCGTTGAGCTGGGCCTGCCGAGACGAGGCGGAACCCGGCGCCCCGGTCAGGTCGGTGACGCCCGCGCCCGCCGCGGCCAGGTAGGTCGCGGTGATCTTGCCCAGCAACACGCCCTCGGTGAAGCTCTTCGAGGTGACGACCAGCTTCGCCCCGTCCAGCGGCCGCGCACCGTCCGGCAGACGCGCGTCGTGGAAGGTTCCCGACGAGCTCACCAGGCCGCAACCGGCGAGCATCGCGGCTACGACGAGCGCGGACAGCACCGTGACCACTCGTGCTCGTGGTGATCTCATGAGATACCCCGTGGGGTCGCGGCCAGTTCCACCAGTCTGCCGAGCCAGTCGATGAGCAAGGCCAGGAGCCCGACCAGAACCGCGCCGGAGACGAGCAGTTTCGGCAGGAAGAGGGTGACCCCGGTCGTGATCAGCGTGCCGAGGCTGGTCGCGCCGATGAACGTGCTCAGCGTCGCGGTGCCGACCAGGATCACCAGCGCGGTGCGCACCCCGTTGAGGATCACCGGCACCGCGAGCGGTAGCTCGACCTGGAACAGGGTCCGCGAAGCGGAATAACCGATGCCCCGCGACGCCTCGATCGTGCGCTGATCGACCTGCCGAAGCCCGACGATCGTGTTCTGCAGGATCGGCAGCACCGCGTACACGACCAGACCGACGATCGCGGTGCGGAATCCGGTGCCCAGCCAGAAGGTGAACAAGACGAGCAGGCCGACGGCAGGTGCGGCCTGGCCGACATTGGCGATGTTGACGGCGATGGGCTCGAGCCGCTGAACCGCGGGCCGGGTCAGCGCGATGCCCAGCGGGATCGCGACGACCACCACGATCACCGTGGCCACCACGGTCAGCTTCACGTGCTGAAGGATCGTGGTCTGGAGGTTGGCCCAGTCGAGGGACGCCTGCTCCGTCGGCGTGAACGTCGTCGAGCGATACCAGATGACGTATCCGACACCGATGACGAGGATGATGATCGGTTCGAACCACACGTCGAGCGGGACGCGGCGCAGGCGGCTCATGACTGCCCGGCCGATCCGGGTTCGTCGTCGGCGGCGACCACCGGGGTCGGCGCCGGGTCGGTTCCGTCGACGTAGGTCGTGTAGGAGAGGTCCTCCTCGTCGGCGCGCCCCTCGGCCAGCTTGTTCCGGATCACCTCCGTGACCGTGCCGATCCCCAGCGAGCCGAGGACCGCGCCGCGACCGTCGGTGACGAGCGCGGCGCCCTGGCTGGTGGCGAGCATGGCGTCGAGCGCGTCGTTGAGGGTCGAGGATCGTGCGACGACGGGCAATCGCCGATCGAGGTAGTCGGAGACCTCCGGTTTGGTCGCCAGCTCGCCGAGCGAGGGCCACGACCGCGGCCTTCCGGCCTCGTCGACGACGACGACCCAGGTCTGTCCGGCGGCCTTCGCGCGCTCGATCACGCTGTGGGCCTGCTCGCCGACGCGAGCGGTGATCACCTCGTCGTAGGCGACGTCGCGCACCCGGGACACGGTCAGATACGCCAGCTTCGCGCCGGAGCCCACGAACTCCTCCACGAACGGCGTTGCCGGATCGGTGAGGATCTCCTCGGGGCTCGCGTACTGCTCGACGTGACCTCCCTCGGACAGGATGAGCACCTTGTCGCCGAGCTTGGTCGCCTCCTCGAAGTCGTGGGTGACCAGCACGATGGTCTTACCGAGTTCGTGCTGGATCGCGATCAGGCTGTCCTGCAGGCGAACCCGGGTGATCGGGTCGACCGCGCCGAAGGGCTCGTCCATGAGCAGCACCGGCGGGTCCGCCGCGAGCGCGCGCGCGACGCCGACCCGCTGCTGTTGGCCGCCGGACATGTCCTTCGGCAGGCGGTCGGCGAAGGTGCCCGGGTCGAGACCGACCAGATCGAGCAGGTACTCGGTGCGTTCGGCGATCCGCTTCTTGTCCCATCCCAGCACCCGCGGGATGGCGCCGACGTTCTTGGCGACCGTCCAATGGGGGAACAGGCCACCGGACTGGATCACATACCCGATCGATTGCCGCAGTTTGTCGGGATCCTCCCTGGTGACGTCGCGACCGCCGATGAAGATCCGGCCGTCGGTCGGCTCGATCAGCCGGTTGATCATCTTGAGGGTGGTCGTCTTGCCGCACCCGGACGGGCCGACGAACGCGACGATCTCGCCCGCCTCGATCTCGAGGTCGAGACGCTCCACCGCCGGCTTCTGCTGGCCCTTGTAGCGCTTGACGACCGAGTCCAGCCGGATGGACGCACCGGTGACGTTGCGCTCCGGCGCGGGCGGTGCGGGCTGACTGGTCACATCGTCGGTCATGACAGTCCCTTTGCGATCGTGAGGCGTCCGAGCAGGACGAGGAGCGCGTCGAACACCAGCGCGATGAGGACGATGAGGATGGTGCCGGTCAGCGCCATCTCCAGGGCGTTCGCGCCGCCGAGGCGGGAAAGGCCGTTGAAGATCAGCGATCCGAGGCCCGGTCCGAGGACATAGGCGACGATGGCGGCGACACCCACGATCATCTGGGTGGACACCCTGATGCCGGTGAGGATCACCGGCCAGGCGATCGGCAATTCGACGGTCAGCAGAATGCGCCATCGCGAGAAGCCGATCCCGCGCGCGGATTCGACGACCGAGGCGGGCACCGACCGCAAACCCACGATCGCGTTGCCGATCACCGGCAACGCCGCGAAGAACGCGAGCATCACGAAGGACGGGACCACGCCCAGTCCGAAGGGGACCAGCAGGATCGCCAGCAGTGCCAGCGAGGGGATCGTCAGCGCCACCCGGCTGGAGGTCAGCGAAAGCGCGGACAACAGCGGGAGCCGATATACGGCCACCGCGACGAGGACGGCGACGACCGTTCCGACCAAGACCGTCTGGAACGCCAGGGAGGCATGCTGATATGTGAGGAACGCAAGAACTTCGCCCCGCCCTCGGATGTAGTTCCATAGATTCACGGGATTCCCATCGTCAGCCGAAGATCAGGCGGTACCTGTCTGCGATCGGTCGTCCGGGGCGCGAGCCGTCAAAGAGTAATCGATGCCGCGCGTTCGACTGCCGACGGCGCGCGGAGGGCGAATCGCCGGATAACACGGTCATTCATCACAGAGCCTTTCGCTCGAACCCGACGATCGGCTCAGAGAAAACCACGCTCACCCCGGCCCTGCCAGCGTTACGGTCACCCGGATCGAAATACGCGACCTCAGCGAGAATCCATGCAGGGGGATTCGGGTGCGGCTGCCGGGGGTGGTGGGCCGAAGGCGTGGCGGGAAACCCCGGCCTGCGGATTCCAGGCGGGGGAGAGAGCCGCCGATGCGGTGGCGTTGCTCGCTCCATTCGACGCAGGAGCGGGAGAGACCCGCCGACTCGGGTCGGAACCTGTGGCGGAGTGAGCACCCGGTGTTGCCCGGGTGCGGTCGGGGCTCAGGGGCGGGGACGTAAGCCGTCTACCAGCAGGTCGAGCAGGCGGCCCGCCTGTTCCCGGCGTTCCGCGTTCTCGGTGGCGAGCGAGACGCCGCTGAGGCCGACGAGCACGTCCTCGGGTGCGACGTCCGACCGCAGCGTTCCGGCCGACGCTCCGGCTCGGAGCAGGGTGGCGACCGCGGCGGTCAGGCGGTCGCGGCTTTCGGAGAACGGGTTGCCACCGGAGGCGATGAGTGCGCGCAGGGCGTCGCCCATCCCGCGTTTGGCGGTCATGTAGTCGACGAAGCGGTCCATCCACGTGCGCAACGCCTGGTCCGGCGGGAGAGCGGTCGAGAGATCGTCGACCGAATCGCACAGCCGAGCGAGTTCGTTGCGGTAGGCGGCGTCGATGAGCGCCTCGCGGGTGGGGAAGTGGCGGTACAGCGTGCCGATGCCGACGCCCGCTTCTCTGGCGATGGCTTCGAGCGTGACCTCCGGCCCCTCGTGGGAGAACGCGCGCACGGCGACCTCGAGCAACCGGTCTCGGTTGCGTCGTGCGTCGGCGCGCAGCGGGCGTGCGGATGTCATCGAGTCCTCCAAGGAACAAAGCGGAGGCTCCTCCGGTTACAGGGAGTACCGGAGTGCCCTCCGGTTCGAGTCTACCGAGATGGGACCTGTCATGACCGACCGAATCATCACCCCGTTCACCGCCGAATCGACCGCCGCCGAGGTGATCGCGGGGATCGACCTCACCGGGCGGCGGGCCGTCGTCACCGGCGGCTCATCCGGAATCGGTATCGAGACCGCGCGCGCGTTGGCCGGGGCCGGTGCCGAGGTGACCCTCGCGGTCCGCAACCTCGAGGCGGGACGACGCACCGCGGCCGACATCGCCGGCACCACCGGTAACGAGCGGGTGCTGGTCGCTTCGCTCGATCTGTCCGATCAGGCGTCCGTCGCGGCGTTCGTGGCCGGATGGGATGGGCCGCTGCACATGCTGATCAACAACGCCGGTGTGATGGCCGCGCCGCTGACGCGCACACCGCAGGGCTGGGAGATGCAGTTCGCCACCAACCACCTCGGCCACTTCGCGCTGGCCACCGGCCTGCACGGGGCCCTGGCCGCGGCGGGCGGTGCGCGCGTCGTGTCGGTGAGTTCCAGTGCGCATCATCGGTCACCGGTCGTCTTCGACGACATCCACTTCGAGCGCCGCCCCTATGATCCGTGGTCGGCCTACGGGCAGTCCAAGACGGCCAACGTGCTGTTCGCCGTGGAAGCGACCCGTCGATGGGCCGAAGACGGCATCACGGTCAACGCGCTGATGCCCGGCGGAATCCGCACCAATCTGCAGCGCCACGTGTCCGACGAGGAACTCGCGCAGCTCCGAGCTGCCGCGGGCGGGGCGCGCATGATGTGGAAGACGCCGGAGCAGGGCGCGGCCACATCCGTTCTGGTCGCGACGTCGCCCTTGCTCGATGGTGTCGGGGGGCGCTACTTCGAGGATTGCGGCGAAGCCGAGGTCGGCGTGCTCAGCGCCCGCAACGGGGTCGCCGCGTACGCGCTCGATCCCGACGCCGCCGCCCGGCTGTGGCGGGTATCGAGCGAGATGCCGGCCGCCTGAGGGCGCGCCGAATTCTGCGGGCATCGGGGATCAGGGACGGTCGACGCGTTCGAGGGCGAAGCGGGCCAGATTGGTGGAGATGATCTCCGGTTGTCCGCCGGATTGTCTCGCGGCGGCGGTGAGCACGTCGATGTGGTGGTAGCCGGGGGCGGTCACCGTCTCGCCGTGACCACGCGCCCCGGCCGCGACGACCACCCCGGCGCCGCCGATCAGGTTGATGGTGGGATTGGCGAAGATGCCGCCGGGGTGCGTGCGGTGGCGCGTGAGCTCGGGTGCCTGCGACTGGAAGACGTCGAACGCCAGTCTCATCGGGAAATACCACTCGGTGAAGTCCAGCGGTTGCGCCGCCAGGCTGCGCGAGAGATCCGCGATGTCGGTGACCTCATGGGTGGCGTCGGTGAACGCTACGCCGTGGCGGTCGGCCGCGCCCGCGGCCACGGCCGGGTCGTCGTAGTCGCGCCAGGTGTAGAGCGGGCCGTTCGGCTGATCCGGGATGGCTTTGCGATCCGGGCCGAACAACATGCCGGTGAGCCCCCGCAGCGCCGGGACGGCGGCGACGTCACCGGGAAGCGGGAAGTCCTTGTCCACTACGGTGCCGCCGTCGAAGAAGCCGAATCCGGCTTGCAGCAGTGCCAGCGGCTGAGAGTTGGCGTCGAGGAACGCTCCGAGCGCGGCGGCGTTGGTGATGCGGAAGTCGCGCACCGAGGGCGAACCGGTGGCGGCGGACGCCGCATTCCGCGACACCAGGACGCGGTAGGTGGCCTCCTGGTTGAGGCTGCTGGGAACGTAAGTCGCCAGGTCGGATTCGGTGTCGGGCGCGAGATACGCGGCCAGTCCCGCGATGCCGAGCAGGTTCATCGTCTCCGGATTGATGACCGCGGGCAGGGCCAGTACGCGGGGAATCACACCGCCGTCGAGCGCGGCCTCGGCCGCGGCGGAGCCGATGCCGCCGACCGAGAGGTCGAGGATGTCGGGGATGCCGTTGAGGGCGGACAGCGAGGTGTCTATCGAGGAGTCGAGGGCGAAATAACCGGCGCACTGGTCGGCGCCCGCGGCACCGCCGAAATCCCATTCGGCGAAGAACGCGGTGAGCACTCCGCCGAGGGAATGGCCACCGCACAGCGTCTTTCGCTTGCGCGACGCCGGATCCGGCAGTTCGGCGGTGAGCAGGTCGTATTGGTCCTGCACCGTTTGCGCCACGCCGACCCGACCGAGCCATCCGAGCTGCTCGTTCGGCACCACGCCGCCGAAGCGGCGGCCGTCGATATCGGCGCCGCGATAGTAGTAATCGATCGCGAGGTGCACGTCGCGCGCTGCGAGACCGGCGCGTATGCCGAGATGGTCCTCCAGGCAGTTGGAGCGGCGATCCAACGCCCAGAACTCCAGATGCCTGCCCTGCTTCGCCGCCGCGGCAACGGTATTGCGCGCGACGCTGTCGAACGCGCCCGCGCCTTCGAAGATCCCCGGTTGCGCCACCAGAACGGCGTCGGCGTCCGCCGAGCGGGCCGGCCCCACGGCATCCCGGTAGCGCAGATACGACAGCCGGTCGCAGGCGGCTGGATGCGGCCCGACCGACTCCGGCAAGGGAATTCGCAGAGTGACAACGGATTCCGCCACCGATGTGATCGGCGATGAGGACGCGACCGCTGTCTCGGTACGTTCCGGCTCGTTCGGCTGCGCCGTCGCACTGGGCGCCGCGATCGCGACGACCAGCGCGGTGGTCACCATGCCGGATTCCAGGAAACGCAGAACACCGTCACGATGTCTGCCGGACCGATCGTGGCTCGTCAACGATTGTGCCGACATCGACGACCTCTCGTCATGACAGCGGAGCAGCTGTATCACCGGCACATTCCGTGTCGGCGCGATGAAACATAGGGCGACCCCCACCGGCTGTCAACGCCGGTCGAAGCGCCTACGAAACCTCACAAAACGCTGACGGTCAGCTCTGTGGCACAACCCATATGCGTCGAGGCCTTCGGGACTACACCTGATTCCACGCGAGGCGCAGTGCGCCGTTGACGAGATAGCAGGCGAACAGGATCGCGGCCGACGGCAGGGACGTGGCGCCGTAGAGCGCCACCGCACCGGCGCCGAACCACGCCAGTTCGAAGAGCGCCCGAGCTGGGCCGTGCAGCGGGAAGGTGGCATTGCTCCCGCCGCCGGCCGCGAACAGCCCCCACAGCACCCCCAGGAGCACCGGCGCGCCGATACCTGCCGCCACCTTGATCGGCCACTGCGCACTCGCGGTGAAACCCCAGTATCCGGCACTCGCCAGCACGCTCAGTTCCAAGAAGAACATCAGGACCGCATTGAGCGCTTTGACAGTGCTGAACATAGCTACCTCCAGTGACTACCGCTCTTTATAGAGAGCAATGCTCTCATTTGATAGGCGGCAGGTCAAGCGGCGGCCGTGTCCACCGCCCCTACCGGGGTGGATTCGGGACGCACTGGTCCATGCCGACACGATGAGCGCTAGGGGTTGCCCGGGCTGTCCAACCAGCCTGTGTCGGACGCCGCACCGATCCCCGCCCGGTCATCCGGAATTGTGCGGCTACCGCGCCGATCGCCCTTCGCCGCCGCTGTGCGGAGGGAGCGCCGGTGGCGCACGTCATACGACCGCCCTGTTACGGGGGCGCTGTCGCACGCGTCTAGTGGTCGTCCAGTTACTCGGAAAGGCCGACGTGTAGCCAGTAGAGGTGGGCCGGAGGTACATGGCCCGCCGACGAACTAGTGGCGCAGACGCTCGGCGCGCTGCCCGCAGCTTCCTGGACGTTTGCAATAAGCGTGGAAACCAGGAAAGGACAGTCGTCATGCGTATCACGGTCTTCGGAGCCAATGGTCCCACCGGCCGCCTGCTCACCGGACAGGCGCTGGCCGCCGGGCATCAGGTCACCGCGGTCACCCGGCAGCCGAATTCCTTTCCGCTGCGGCATGATCGGCTCGAGGTGGCCGGTGCCGACGTGCTCGATCCGGTGGCCGTCGACGCCGTGGTGGCCGGGCGGGACGCGGTGCTGTCGACGCTCGGAGTGCCCGCCGGGAAAGAACCGATCACCACCTATTCGCGCGGTGTGGCCAATATCGTCGCCGCGATGGATCGGCACCGGGTACGCCGGCTGGCTGTCGTCAGCTCGAGTGGGGTCGAGCCGCACTCGTACTCCGACGGGGGGTTCCTCTTCAACCGGATACTGCTGCCCTACGTGACGCGGGTGCTGGGCAAGACGCTGTACGACGACATGCGGCGGATGGAAGCGCTGGTCCGCGCCAGCGATCTGGACTGGACGATCGTGCGCCCGAGCGGGCTCTACCACCTGCCCTCGGTCACCGACTACACCATCGTGGACGGCCACGCCGACAGCAGGTTCACCGCCCGTGCGGACCTGGCCGCGAGCATGCTGGCCCTGCTGGACGACGACCGTCACCTCCGGGCCACCGTCAGCGTCGTCACCACCGACGACAATCCCACCTTGTTCCAGTGGATCCGCGGCGAAGCACTCGCCAACAGATGAATCATGGGAGCGTCATGATGGTCGGCGCGTCCAACTGCGCCATCCACCCGAATGGCGATGTGGGCTGCGACCTTTCGCCCGGCCATACGCTGTGGGGCATCGTCCCGATCTCCGATGTCGCGATCGACATCCCATTCCTTCCCGCGCATCCGACCTTCGGATCGGCGGGCGCACACGGTCGTCCGGGCAGCCGGTGGATCACCGACGTGCCGCGTCCGGAGGGAAAGGTGTACCAGGGCACCCGCGTCAGTTACGCGGGCGTCACCTGCATCGGGGGACTGCCGAAAGGCACCGGCATAACCTGTGTCGCCAAGGGGCACAGCTTGACCGACGGGGCGCAAGTCGAGATCAGCTGAGCACAGCACCCGTTGGCGAACTCGAACCGCGCGGCGGAATTCGAGGCTGTCGCTCGTGCGGGACACAGCGGTGTTCGCGCCGGATCGGAGTTCGAGAACTCATCGGGAGCTGTGAAATGCCGACTCGAACTCCGATCCGATGCTGTTCATCGGGGCCGGTCGGTGCCGATCAGGTCGTCGCGATGACGATCTGCTCCGATTCGGCCGGCCGCAGGCCGTCGGTCCGGTCGGCGAAGTAGCGGGTGGTCAGCTCGGCGGACGAGATGTGCCGGGCGGCGGCGAATCCGGCGTCTTCGGCCAGCTTCACCAATTCCTCGGGCCGGAAGAAGCTGAGGAACGGGGTGCCGGACCGGCGGGCGCCCTCTTCGGCGAACCGGCGTAGTCGCTGCTCGTCGGCGTCGACGGATTCGAGTGGCAGCAGGAACGTCGTGGCCAGGGTGGAACCCGCCGCGAGCTGCGAAAGTTGCCGCAGCGTCGCGACGTTCGCCTCGCGGGTGAGGTACATCGAGACGCCGGCGGAGGCGACCAGGGCCGGGCGAGTGGGGTCGAAGCCGGCCTCGATCAGCCGCCGCCACCACGCGTCCACCTCGAAATCGACCGGTACCAGCCGCAGCCACGGCGGGATGTCGAAACCGAGTTCGGTGAGACGCTGCCGTTTCCACGCCTGCGGTCCGGGCTGATCGACCTCGAAGACGGTGAACCGTGCGGCGAGGTCGGGCCTGCGCTGGGCGAAGGTGTCCAGCCCCGCGCCGAGCACGACGTACTGATCCACGCCGCGTTCGGCTTGCTCGGCGAGGAGATCCTCCAGAAAGCGGGCGCGGGACACGATGCCCGCGCGCATCGGTGCGGTGGTCCGCTGATCCATGTCCGGCCGGTGCCGCCAGCCCTCCTCGGGCGCGGCCAGGCGCAGGCCGGTGAGATCGTCGAACACGTGCGGGGGCGGGTCGTCCAGGACGTGCAGGGCACGCCACAGTGCCACCCGGACGGCGGTGCTGTCCGGCGTGAGCGTCTCGTGTGCCATTGCCTCACTCCTCGCCCGGCGCCTGCAGGCTCCACAGTCGCCCGTCCGGGTCGCGGACGGTCATCTCCTGGGTGCCGTAGTGGGTCGGTTCGAAGCCGGTGACAATCTCGACGCCGTCGCCCGGAGATTCCCGCGAACTCGGAACCTTCAGCACCAGTTGGGTGCGCGATTGCTGCGTCGGCGGGACCTCGGCGACGAAGACGTACGGGCCGTCGCCGTTGCGGAACTGGCCGGAATGGTGATCGGTCTCGAACTCTATGGCGAAACCCAACCCCTGCAAGAACTTCGCCATCCTGCCCCAGTTGTGGGTCTCCAGGAATACGGCCTCGATGCCCTCGGTCGTCATTGTCGATCCTCTCCAGACGGTGACTGCGGGTGCTCGTCGGCGAGGTAGGCGCGCAGCGCGTCGGTGACCAGCGCCGACAACGACATCTCCGACTCGATCGCCCGGTACTTGAGCTGCTTGATCAGCTCGACCGGCAGATAGACGTTGAACTGCTTCACTTCCTCGCCCATGCAGCGATGCTAGCAAGTTAGCATGCTAGCAACAACTCGGTCGACCGGTCACGCAGCGCCGGGGACGCTGCTGTCGCGCGACGGTCAGGCCTGGACCCGGAGTGACGAAGGCTCGACGACAGTCGCGTCTACACACCGACACGGACCGGCTCGGTTTCCCGGCTCTCGCCGAGGGGCGGCTCGGCGACCGGACGCACTCGATGCAGCGCCGCGTATCCCAGCGCGGCAAGGACAAGGGCGACGAAGATACCGAGGTTGCTGCTGCCCAAGCCGCTCGCTCGGGCCGCGGGGGTGAACAGATATCCGAGAAGTGGGCCGATGTGCGGATCGGGAGAAGTGATCAGGCCGAACCCGACGATCACGGCCACACAGAGGCTGCCGATTCCTGCCCGGTTCACCCCGCCGTAGCCGCCGGCCGGACTGAACAGCGCTGCCCGGTCGTAGCCGACGCGGCGGCGCTGCCAGAGGTCGACCACGAAGATCCCGGACCAGGCGGCCATGACGACCGCCGTGGTGGTCAGAAATGCTTGGAACGGGGCGAAGAAGCCAGGAGCGGCGAAAACGACATATCCGCCTGCGCAGGCGATCAGAACCGCGTCGATCAGCACGGTGTAGTGCCGAGGCATCCGCACGCCCAAGGTCTGTAGCGCGAGCCCCGAGGAGTAGAGGCCGATGGTGGAGCCGGACACGAAGCCGACCAGCGCCAGGATCAGGTACGGCACCAGGAACCACGTGGGCAGATGGGCCGACAAGGCGCTGATCGGATCGGTCTCGGCCAGTGCCGCGACTTCCGGATCGCCCGCGGCCAGCAGCGTCCCGAATCCCATCAGCACTACCGCGGGTGCGGTGCCGCCGAAGGTGACCCATCCCACCAGCGCGCGTTTGCTGGTCTCGCGAGGCAGGTACCTGGTGTAGTCGGCCGCGCAGTTGACCCAGCTGAGACCGAGCAAACTGGCGATCAGCAGGACTCCGCCCGCGAATGTGCCCAGGTTGCCGTGGCCGTGGGTGGCGAACGAGATCCGGGGCAGAGTCAGCGCGATGTAGACGATGGTGAGGGCGGTGAAGGTCAGCGCGAACCACTTCTGGATCCGCAGAATCACGTGACAGCCGTAGATTCCGAGCACCGTGCTCACCAGGATGACGGTGAGGAGAGTGACGACCATCAGCGGCCTGGTATCCGCCGCCGGGGCGAGTCGACGCATCACGGTGCGAGCGGCGAGCGTCGCCAGGACGGCCGAGAACGTCTCCCATCCGACCAGCGCCAGATAACTGATCGCGGTCGGGACCTTGTTGCCATGGAATCCGAACGCCGCCCGACCGGCCACCATGGTCGCCGCCCCGCCCTGCTGTCCGGCCAGCGACACCAGAGCCAGCAGCAGGAAGGAAAGGACCGCACCGATCGCCGCGGCCAGGGCGGCCAGATGCCAGTCGAGTCCGAGCGCCGTCACGTACGGACCGAACGAAACCAAGAGCACATTGCAGCTGGTACCGGCCCACGGCCAGAAAAGGGTCCTGGGTTTGCCCCGGCGCTCTTCCTCGGCGACCCATTCGGTGCCCTTGCGCTCGAAAGACCAGTCGGAAGGTTTCGCCGAAGCCGCCACCATGTCGATATCCATTCGTCGAGGGCGGCGAACGAGCCGTTCACGCGCACCTGGATAACGTGCCGTTATATAACGGCTCAGTGTAGGCGTGAGACTACCGGTGCGGAACCTTCATTGACGTGACAACTTATTCGGCCGTGCGGAAGCCGGTGAGCTGCTGTGAAATGAGCCAAGGTGAAGGTGGCATCCAATCGGAGGGCAACTCCACTCACGTGCAGGAAGAACTCGCGCGCTCATATGACCTGTATGACGAGCCAATAACTGACGGTTTAGTGACGCCCGTATCGAGCCTCGAACGACTGCCGCGAGGTCAAAGCCCCGCGCGCCGTGCGCCCCGCCGCCGCGGGCGCAACTGGTACAGGCGGTACCAGGCCAGGGCGAGGAAGGCGACCCCCAGGCCGGCCACGACTCCCATATCGAGGAGCCAGGTGCCGAGGGTGTGCTTCCATAGCGGGTCGGGTGGGCCCGTATGCGGTGAGAGGGTGTCGAGGTCGAGAGTGGCGGCTCCCGCGCCGAACCCCCAGCGGGACGGCGCGATGTAGGCCAGTTGCTCCAGAACGGGTGTGCCGGGGAGTCGCACCAGCCCGCCCGTGAGTACCAGTTGCGCCATCGAGAGCACGATCAGCAGCGGCAGCGTCTTCTCCGAGGTGTTCACCGCCACCGACACCAGCAAGCCCAGAGCCAGTGACGCGATGCCGAGCAGCGCCATCGCGAGGATCAGCTCCAGCTCGACGGAGGTGAAAAGCCCTTTCGGCGGCATGCTCACGCCGATGGTGCCGACCAGCACCAGCACCGCCGCCTGCAAGGTGGTGATCACTCCCAGGACCAGCAGTTTCGACATCAGATATACGCCCGCCGACAAACCCGCGGCGCGTTCTCTGCGGTAGATCGTCTGCTCCTTGACGATCTCGCGAATCGAGTTGCCGGTGCCGACGAAGCAGGCGGCGAAGGCCAAGACCATGAGCTTGGTCGGGGCATCGACGTTGGTTCCCGGCGCCCCGATGAACCCCTCGCCCGATGGCACCGCGGCGATCAGGCCGCCCAGCAGTACGGGCATCACACCGAGTAGTGCCAGATAGCTGCGATCCGAGGCGATCACCGCCAGATATCGCCTGCACAACGTACTGAGCTGGCTGAACTTGGACTGTGGCGCGGGCGGTGGGGCAGGTGCGTGCACTTCCGCGGGACCGACGTCGTCGGCCGGTGCGACCGCCGCGTACTGCTCGAAGCGTGGCGAAGCCCGGAATTCACCGGCCCAGTCGCGCTCCTCATCGCGGTCGAATGCCTGGAAGACCTCGGCCCAGGTGCGCTTCCCGAACTGCTGCAAACCCTCGGCGGGTGGTCCGTAGTAGGCCAGTTTGCCGCCGGGCACCAAGACCAGCAGACGGTCACAGGAATCGAGGTTCGCCACGCTGTGGGTGACGACGATGACCGTCCGTCCGTCGTGTGCCAGTTCGGACAGCATCTCCATGACCGTCTTGTCCAGACCGGGGTCCAGACCGGAGGTCGGTTCGTCGAGGAACAGCAGCGACGGTTTGGTCAGCAACTCCAGCGCGACGCTCACCCGTTTGCGCTGACCGCCCGAGAGCTTGTCGATGCGGGTGTCCGCGTGCCGTGCCAGGCCCAGTTCTTCGAGCACTTCGTCGACCCGCTGCTCGCGCTCCTCACGTCCCGTGTCACCGGGGAAGCGCAGCTCGGCAGCGTAGAGCAGCGCGCGCCGCGTCGGAAGCTGGTTGTGCAGGATGTCCTCCTGCGGGACCAGTCCGATCCGGTGCCGGAGCTCGTCGTAATCGGTGTACAGGTCGCGTCCGTCGTAGCGGACCGTCCCTTCCGTCGCGGGCCGCAATCCGGTGACCGCGCCGAGCAGAGTGGACTTGCCCGCCCCGCTGGGCCCGATGACGCCGACGAGCGAGCGTTGCGGGATGGGGAACCCCACCCCGTCCAGGAGCACTTTGCCTTCCGGTGTCCGTACCGTGAGGTTCTGCACCGAAACCGACACCTCACCGGTGTCGACGGACTCGCGCAGCTCGTCGCCGACCAGCCGGAACGTGGTATGCCCCAGACCGATCGAATCGAAGTCGGCGAGGTCGGCGGTATCGACTCGGGAGCCGTTGACGTAGGTGCCGTTATGGCTGCCGAGGTCGACGATCTGGTATTTACCCGGGCCGATCGTGCGCAGCTCGGCGTGATGGCGGGAGACCATGAGGTCGGGCGTGACGATGTCGTTGTCGGTGGCCCGTCCGATCCGGAGCGTGGGTTCGGTGATCCGGACGACCGCGGTGGGGTGGGCGGTCGGAGGCGAAACCCGCCGGGGGAGGCCCGGAAGGAACTTCGTGACCGTGGCTTCGTCATCGAGGTCGTAGCCGGGATCGGCGACGAGCATCGTGTCTCCACCGGCCTCTCCACCGGACTCGGGGGCGGGCCGCCCGTCTTGTCCTTCCAAGGAACAGGCCAATTGCTCGCCGTCGACGGCGTGACCCAGCTGGAACGTCTCGTCGTGGTCGATCACCATCTCCTCGACGCGGTGACCGTCGAAAAAGGTTCCGTTCAGACTGCCCGCGTCCTCGATTTTCCAACCTTCCGCATCCCGTTCCAGAACGGCATGCAAGGAAGATACGCGCGGATCGGTGACGACGACGTCGGCCTCTGGATCCCGGCCGACGTTATATGCGCCCCCGGCACGTAGCCGATAGACGCGTTCCCTGGTATGCACCACGAGAACCGGTGCATCGGGAAATTCGGTGGAGGACGATTCATCCGCCATATTGCGAGTATACGACCGGGCCGTACCACCACCGCAAGAGTTGTTCATCGCCGAGGCGTCAGGGCGAGATCGGCCGCATCGGGCATCGTCGGCGCTACCGAGCAATCCCATCGAACCCAGTTCGAACAGCGCATACCCACCGGACGGGCCGAAGAGCTACCGCCTCCGTGCCCGTGTGAACCCGGCGGACGATCTGGCGGGTTTCCGTCGGTCGGTGTTATTCGGCGAAGATTGATCACGCGGGTCTGAAATACCGACGGGCGCTGGAAGATACGGCTTCGCTGCGAAAGATGGAAGCGAACTCGAACCATCGGGAATTTTCGGAACATTGTGCTGCGAGCGGTTCTGCTGCGATAACTCGTCCTGTCGGATGCTTCGAAAGAGGTATCACGCCGCGTATGTCCCTCGAATTCGTCGACGCGCCACCCGCTGGCGCTGATCGACAATTTTCGGGTCGATCAACGAATTCGTGCTTTTGGGGGCGCTTCGGTCTCGGCCGGATCGATCTCCGGTAAGCACCGTCTCGAGCAAAATCCTTGCGGAGGTGTCTGATTCAGCCGGATCGAGATCAGATCCCGTGGCAGTCGGATGCCCGCTGTCGCCGTCACGGTACCAAGTTGGGCAGGCCCTTCATGCGGGTGTCGGTGTCACCGTGCGATCAGCCGGCGAATGGGGGCAGGGCCGCGAATTCTCCATGCGCAACAGTGCGGGCTGAGCATCCAGCCACACCACGAAAGCTTCGATCAGGCAGCCGTTCTCGGCGCTTCGCTCGGCCAGGCGACGACGCAGAGTGGTCAGATCCTCGAGCGGTGCGGGCAGGTCGGGGACGAGGCCGAAGTACGTCACGTTCACCATGTCACCGGTCCGGGGATCGCGCCAGGTCGCGTTGTCGACCTGCTGCATCCGGCCGGTGTCGAACGAAATGGGCACCGGGTCAGAGTATCCGCGACCGGCAGGTACGGGCGCGCGAGCCGGTGATAAGGTGGCCGCGTGCTCATCGAGGTCGACAGACTGTAGCCGCCTCTTCGAAGGCGGCGTCTCCGGGTCGGGCGTTCATCACTCCGATGAACCGCCGAGTCGCGCGTATGCGTATCGCGCGGACACCCTTGTGCGCACCCTCACCATGTCGTCGACAGGTCGTGGAATCGGCCTCGGCGCACGGTGCCCGTCGCCCAGCCTTCGAAGATCTCATCGCGCGGTAATCGTCCGCGGGCCTGACGTCTCCGAGTTCCACGGTGATCGCCGCTGCCCGCTGCCGCGTGCGCAGCCCGCAACCCGGGCTTCGAACGCAAAGCTTCCCTCAGGGCACAAGGAGAACCACACATGCCTTCATCCACGCATTCGCCGATCACGCTGCACGATCTGTCGTTCGAATGGCCCGACGGCGGCGTCGCGCTCGCGCGGCTCAACGGCGTCTTCGGCGCCGGACGAACGGGACTGGTCGGTCGCAACGGCGCGGGCAAGTCCACCCTGCTGCGCCTGATCGCGGGGATCCTGACGCCCACCTCGGGCCACATCGAGGTCGCGGGCGAAGTCGGCTACCTACCCCAGACGCTGACCCTCGGCCACGGCACCACCCTCGCCGAACTGCTCGGCATCGCGGGCACGCTTGCCGCATTACGCGCGATCGAATCCGGAGACACCGACGAACGGCACTTCGAGGAGGTGGGCGACGACTGGGACATCGAAGCGCGCGCCGACGAGGCGCTGCACGAGATCGGCTTCACCGCAGCGGATCTCGACCGGCGTGTCGACGAGATCTCCGGCGGGCAAGCCGTGCTCGCGGCCGTCACCGGGCTGCGGATCCGCCGCACTCCGATCACGCTGCTCGATGAACCGACGAACAATCTGGACCGGGCCACGCGCGCGCAACTGGGCGCGTTCGTCGACACTTGGCCGGGGACCCTCGTCGTGGTCAGCCACGACCTCGAACTGCTCGAACGCATGGACAGCACCGCCGAACTACACGCGGCGGCGATGGAAGTGTTCGGTGGCCCCTACAGTGCTTGGAAACAACAACTCGAACAGCGACAGTCCGCGGCCGCGCAGGCGGCCCGGACCGCCGAACAGGCACTGAAGACCGAAAAACGGCAGCGGATCGAAGCCGAGACCAAACTCGCGCGCCGCGAGCGCACCGCACGAGCGACGCAGCAGCACGGCGGCATCCCGCGCATCCTGGCTGGCAACCGGGCCAGTCGAGCACAGGCATCGGCGGGCGCGATGCGCACCGGTCTCGACGCGAAAGTCCGAACCGCTCAGCAACTTCTCGATGACGCCGCCTCTCGCGTCCGCCGCGAGGAACACATCCACCTCGACCTGCCCGACCCGGACGTGCCACGCGGCAGGCGCATCGCCGAACTACACGACGGCGACCACACCCTCGTCATCCAGGGCCCCGAGCGGGTCGCGCTGGTGGGACCCAACGGCGCCGGGAAATCGACGTTGATCGAGAACCTGCTGGGCATCAGGATTCACGCGCCAGGGCACGTGACGGGCGCCCTGTTCACCGACCGCGTCGGCTACCTGCCGCAACGCCTGGACGGACTCGTCGAGTACGCAGGCGCGGTGGACAACGTGCACGCCGTCGCCACCACCACCCCACCGGCTACCATCCGCAATCAGCTGGCCCGGCTGCTGCTGCGGGGCGACAGCGTGGACCGGCCGGTGTCGACGCTCTCGGGTGGTGAACGCTTCCGCGTCTCGCTGGCCCGGCTGCTGCTGGCCGACCCACCCGCCCAACTGCTGATTCTCGACGAGCCCACCAACAACCTCGATATCGCCAGCGTCGAGCAGCTCATCGAGGCGCTCGCCGGCTACCGGGGCGCGGTCCTCGTCGTCAGCCACGACCATCCGTTCCTGGCGCGAATCGGCATCGACACCATCGTCGAACTCGGAACGGACGGCCATCTGCGGCGGCACGGGACGCTCGAGGAACTCACCCACTGACGAACCGGCGCGGCCACCATGCGCGATACGCGTCGCGCACCACCCATTGGGCGACCGGCATGGTGGCCGCCGCGGCACCGGAATTCGCCACTGTTGCGGTCCGGGACGTTATCGGAGGGGTTATGCGGTGGCGTCGTCTCCGGCCGGTAGGAGTCCGGCGAGATCGGTTCGTGAGCTGACTCCGAGCTTGGGGAAGATCCGGTGCAGGTGGGTGCTGACGGTGCGATGCGACAGATACAGCCGCTGCCCGATCTCGCGGTTGGTCAGGCCCTGAGCCGCCAACCGCGCGATGCTCAGCTCGTGCGGGGTGAGCTGCTCGCGGGCGTCCGGGCTCCGGTTGGGGCTCGATTCGCCGGCGCCGCGCAGTTCGAGGCGGGCTCGTTCGCTCCAGGCGGCGAACCCGAGAGCGTCGAAAGTCTCTCTGGCCGTGCGCAAATGGGTCCGGGATTCGACGACCCGGCGCTGCCGCCGCAGCCATTCACCGTAGGAAAGGTGCAGTCGCGCGCGTTCGGCAGGCCAGCCGCTCAGGTCCGCCGCCAGCGCACCGGTGAAATGCTCTTCGGCGGTGTCCGTCGCGAGCAGGGCCTGTGCGTAGCGCAATCCGATGTGCAGGGCGGGTGCGGGTGTGGCCGCAGCCGCGGGTTCCAGTTCGCGCACCAGCTCCCGGAGGGCGTCGGCCTGCCCGGCCCGGATCGCGGCATCGGTGAGTTCGGTGAGGAAATACGCGCGCAGGGCCGGCGAGTGGGACGGATCGCCGGGGTCGTGCATCCGGCGGAGATCGGCGAAGGCGTCGTCGAATCGTCCCTCACCGAGGGCCGCGATCCCGCGAGCGAGCTGCACGGTGGCAAGTACCGGCCGTGCGCCGGAGGCGAGGCCGATCCGTTCGGCGTCCGCGCCGAGGGCGGCGGCGTGCGGATATTCGCCGTGCAGTGCGGCGATCTCGGCTTGCACGGCGACGGCCAGTCCGTGCATGAAGGGTTGCCCGGTCTCGTGGGCGAAGGTCGCGGCTTCGGCCGCGACGGGTGCCGCGGTGGCGAGGTCGCCGAGCCGGGTCAGGCTCCAGGCCCGCACCGTGAGCGCGCGTGGCAGCAGTCCCAGCTTGCCCGCCGTGCGCAGGCCGGGTGCGGCCGCGGTGGAGAAGTGGGCGGCGAGGTCGAACGCGCCCACCTGGAGGGCCGCGCTGCCCAGGAAACGATCGGTCTCGGGGTCGCGGCCGGTGCCGGAGGCCAGTGCGCGCAGGTGGTGGTGAACGCGTTCGCCGCGTTCGAAGGGGGCCACATACGCGGCGACGGCGACCAATCGCGGGTCGTCCTCGGGAATGGGGAGTTCGTCGGCGACGGCGAGGAGCGCGCGACGGGTGGCGAGGCCGGGTTCGGACCAGAAGCACCGCATGGCCGCACCCCACAGAATCCGCATCGCCGCGTCGGCGTGGCCGTCGGCGGCGACGGCTGCTGCCAGCGCCGCCAACTCGGCGATGCGCGAGGGATCTTCGCGTACTCCGTCGTCGAATCCGCTGAGCAACCAGGCCGCGGTGGCGTGGTGGCGGGGTGTCGAGGGGAGTGCGCGCGCGGCGTGGACGAGTCGCTCGGCGGTGGCGCGGCGGCCGGAGTCGACGGCGAGTTCGGCCGCGCGCAGCAGACGGTCCGCTTGCCGGTCGGGGTGGTCGGTCAGGGCGGCAGCCCGCTCCAGCGCCGCGATCGCGCCGGTGCGGTGGCGGGCGCGTTCGGCGACGTCTTCCAGTTCGAGGGCCACCCGTTCGTCCGGACCCACCGTGGCCGCGGCGCGCTGCCAGGTGCGCCGGTCCGGCCGTTCGATGGTGTCGGCGAGCGCGTGGTGCGCGCGCCGGCGTTCGTCGGCCGTCGCTGTGGCGGCGATGGCCGATCGCATCAGCGGGTGCCGGAAGGTCATCGTGGCGGTGCCGAGTTCGATCAGCCGGGCCTCGACCGCGGGCGTGAGGATCGCGGGCTCGGCCGTGGATCCGAGCAGAACGCCTGTGGCGGTGAGCGTTTCCGCGAGGGAGTCGCTGTCGTTGAGCGCGGCGACGAGTAACGCGGATCGGGTCGGAGCGGGAAGTGTGGCGCCGCGTGCGGTGAAAGCGCGTTCGAGCCGTTCGGTCAGCGGCAGGGCCGCGCCGGGTTCCTGGAGGTCACCGGCCACCGTGGGCAGCTCGGTGAGCGCGAGCGGGTTGCCGTGGGCCGCGGCCAGCAGTCGCCGACGGCTCGGCGCGGACAGCTCGGGTGCGGCGTGGTCGAGCAGTGCCGCCGCGTGATCGTCGGGCAACGGCTCGAGTGGCGTGAGGGTCAGCTCCGCGTCGGCGAGCGGTGAGTGGTAGCCGTCGCGGAGCGTGGCGATCATGGCGATCGGTTCGGTGTCGATGCGGCGGGCGACGAAGGCGAGGACCTCGACGCAGGCGTGATCGAGCCAGTGCACGTCTTCGGCGACGATCAGCAGCGGCCGCTCGACCGCCGCGTCGGCCAGCAGTGTCAGCGCGGCGAGCCCGACCAGGTAGGTGCTCGGCTCCGCCTCGGCGTCCGACAGGCCCAATGCGGTTGTCAGCGCCTCGTATTGACGTGGGGGCAAGGCGTCGAACCCGTGGCGCAGCGGGTACAGCAGGCGGTGCAATCCGGCGTAGGCGTAGTTCTGTTCGGCTTCGACGCCCGCCGTCCGCAGCACCCGCAGCCCCGCGATGGCCGCGGCGGCGACCGTCTCGTCCACGAGCGCCGACTTTCCGATGCCGGCCTCCCCCCGCAGGAGGATACCGCTGCGTTCGGCGGGACCGTCGACGAGTGCGCGCAGGTCCTTCAGCTCGGTGTCTCGGCCGAACAGCGGCATGACGCGGCACTCCTTCTCCGGGTCGCCCGCCGGATGCGGGCCCTGCCGAGACCCTACCCACGCGGGTGAACCCGAGCCCGTGGAGCGGATGGTGCCATGTGGTGGCCGGGATGACCCGCCTGCGCTGGTCGATCACCCCGGACAGCTACGGTGAGGTCCGTAGCCAATCGGTGAGCGCTGTGAAGTCCGTATCGAGCAGACCCAGAACGCCGTCGACACGATGCAGCAGGGCGCGGCCGTGGTGGTTGCCGCAGACCCAGGCCGAATCCTGCTCCCTGATCTCGTCATCGATCCAGATGAACGAGCGTCCGGCGGCCGAGGTGACCACAGCTCTGGTCTTCCAGTGCAACTCGTCGTCGAAATAGTCGCCTCCGGGATAGTCGGGCAACGCCACCACCGGCAGCTGCGGCAGACCGAGGATCGGCGCGAGCACGCGGTTGGCGTCCTCGCCCCAGCCGGTGGCCCACCTCAGTTCACAGTCCAGTGCCAGCAGCCGGTCGCCGACGCTTCGGGTCAGCCCGGACAGGAGCGGATTCGATGGCTGCTGCCATGCTGACCAGTCCACCTCGCTCACCGATGGAGCGGCGGTGCCGTAGGGGAGCAATGTCCCGTCGACGTCCAAGAACAACAACGGTCGAGTCGAACCACCGGCCACGGCGACAATTCTGCGCACCGCAGCGCAGTGACGGCAACCAGGTCGGGAGCAACTCCCGGCAGTTGCTCGAACCTGCCGCATCGGCTGTGCTGACATTCGCGGTGAATCCTTTGGTGATGTCCGGCCCTCTCATACTTGTGCCGGCCACCAGGTCGGCGCGAATCGAGGAGGTTGTCATGATCATTGCCGCCATCGCAGTGGCGACCGTGCTGGTGGGCTGGTGCAGCGTTACCGTGCTTCGGCGTTGGAGCCGCTCGCGTGACTGACCACACCTGGCCGGACGAGCGTTTGATCGCCGCGGCGCGCGAAGGTGACGCCACGGCGATCGCCGCACTGGTATCCGGTTCGTACCCGCATGTGCGCCGGTTCGCTCACACACTGTGCGCTTCCGCCGAAGACGCGGAGGACGCCGCACAAGAAGCGCTGATCATCCTCTATCGCAAGATCGGGACGTTGCGGGCCTCCGGTGCGCTGGCGTCGTGGATGTTCCGCATCGTCCGCAACGAGTGCGTACGGCAGTGGCGCATGGTGACAAGGCAATTCGACCTGATGCCCGATTCCTTCGTGGTGTCGGCCGAGGACGCGGCCGTGCAGCGACTCGAAACCGCCCAGGTGGCGGCGGTGATCGCCGCGCTGCCCGCCGACCAGCGGCGGGTGCTGATCATGCGAGACGTTCAGGGGTACAGCGGCCGGATGGTCGCGGGCATGCTCGGCCTGAGTGTCGCGGCGATGAAGTCACGGCTGCACCGTGCCCGGGCAACGGTGCAGCACCAGCTGCGGAATACACCGCACCCGACTCCGGAAAGGAGCGGACAGAATGACCGATGAGCAGAACTTCGCCAGCGCCTCGGTGCCCCGGCATCTGGTACGCGGCGTCGTGGGATTCGGCGCGCTGATCGGCGCGATCGCGTTGCTGCCGGTATTCGGGATGTTCGCATTGCTGCTGGCACCGGTGGGTCTGCTCGCACTGCGCGGGTGCCCGACCTGCTGGGCGATCGGGCTGATGCAAACCATCTCGCGCGGCCGGCTGCAACGTTCGTGCGCCGACGGTCGGTGTCGCCTGACCGGTGCCGATCAGCTCCGGTCCGGACACGGCACCCGGGCGCCTGATCATGTGGTGCCAGCGGTCGGCGGCGATGTGCGACGAGCGTCACACTCGGAAGATCAAGGCGTCATGTAACGCTGGGCGCCGCTGTAACGAATAACAGCCGGGTACAGATGTTTTGGTCACCACTGGGGGTGACCGGTACCCACTGTCGGATACGCGCGCTGCCGCCGGACCAAGCACAACTTTCCCCCTGCCCGGCGGCAGCGCCCGCCGGCGCGAGTCGTCACATCCCGCTTGCTGAGCGGGCCGGGCTGGTCTTCGGCGGCTACCGACCTTCGACGGGCCGGGGACGGTTGTCAGTGGTGCGGCTGGTGGGTGGTGGCTCTGAACAGCACCCGATCCAAGGATTCGCGTAGCGCGTCCATGTCTCGAGGTGCGCCGATCTCGGGGAGTTCCTCGACAACCGCGGCCGCGATGTCGCGGAGTTTGACGTTGGTGTCCTGGGAGGCGATTCGCAGGATCGCGAAGGCGTGGTCGGCGTCGACGCTGTAGACCAGCATCACCGCACCCTTCGCCTGCTCGATCACCTGTCGCGCGGCGGCGACCACTGCCTCATCGACCCCGTCAGGCGGCATGTTTCCCACTCCCGGCATCTACCCCGTCTTCCGGCATCGAAACGAGCCCGGGACGATTCCCGCGGCGGTCGCAGTTCAGGGTTCGCGGACAGTCAGCAGCAGGTGATCGAAACGAGTGCGGGTGCGGGTGTCGGCGCCACCGAAGGCGGCCAAGCCTGCGACGAGTCTTTCGGCCAGCACGCGAAGTTTGGTATCGGTCTCCTGCGAGCGCCACCGCAACACCGCGAAGGCCTGCTCGGCGTTGATGCCGTAGATGGCGCTCAACGCGCCCTTGGCCTGTTCGATCACCTCGCGCGCGGCCACCATCTCCGGCAACTGCTCGTCGATGGTCTCCTGGCGCTCGGCGGCCACGGGGTCGGTGACGTCGATGTAGAACCCCGCGGTGCCCACCAACGCGCCGACGGAGTCGTGTAGCTGGTCGCCGACCACGAGCACATGGTGCATCACCCCGGCGGTGTCGATGATGCGGTGCCTGCTCGAGAACGGCAACCCGGTCTTGACCACCGTCTCTCACACGCGAAGGACCCGGCGGTGCTGCTTCCGGACCGCTGTCCCGCTGACCGCCGCCCTCAGTGCGCGCCGAGCGTATCGAGGATCATCGGACGCGCCGTCGCGAGCGCTTGCTGCCAGTAGGGCCAGGTGTGCGTTCCATCGAGGATGTCGATGCGGGCGGTGATGCCGAGTTCCGCGAGCCGATCGCGGAACATCTGGGCGGAAGTGATCGTCATCGTCTCGAGCCCCATCGCGTTGACGGTGTTCCCGAATCCGAACGGCACATCGAGCGGGCCGGGCAGGCCATTGCCGCTCGAGACGTAGATCGGCAGTCCGCGCAGCAATTCCGCCTGTTCGGTGGCATCATTGCGGCTCCAGGCGGGGTCCCCGGCCGGGCCCCACATGTCGTCGACGTTGAAGTTGCCCTCATCCCACATGGCGGCGCGCATCGCTTCGTTCCAGAGCGGGAATGTCGGGTGCAGGAATCCGGAGAAGGATCCGGCGAACTTGAACTGATTGCGGTGGAAGGCGGCCAGCGTCAGCGCGGCGTTGCCGCCCATGGAGGCGCCGACGATGGCGTTGTTGGTGCGCGACACGCCGTATCCCTGCAAATAGGCAGGCAGTTCCTTGGTGAGGAAGGTTTCCCATTTGTACGTCGCCGCTTGACCATTGGTGCTACTGGATCGGTACCAGTCGGTGTAGAAGCTCGAGTGGCCACCGACCGGGAACACCACTGTGACGTTGTCGTCCGCGAACTGGCGCAGCGCGTCGGTATCGGTGGTCCACTGACTGTGATCGGCCGGTGCACGCAGGCCGTCGAGCACATAGAGCGCCGCGCTCCCGCCGCGGGCCGCCCACTGGACCTGGACTTTGATCGGCCCCATGCTGGATGGCACGGATAGCTCCGTGAATCCGCCCACCGGTGCGCGCGCAATCGGTGCGTGGATCGGCGCGGCTGTCGCCACGGTCGCCCCGATCGACGACATGAGCACGGCTGTCGCCATGACAGCGCCGGTCTTTCTCAGCCGACCACGAACAACCCGCTGCTTCCCAGATCGCGCTGCCGAGCCCACCCGCATCCCTCCTCTTTCTTCCGGTTCGATGACCGGAGAATTCCGATTCGTTCGTCGTCGAGAGCATGTCGTTCCCTGCGCGTTCGCGGCCCACCGTGCTCGGGATCGGGAAGATCATCCTAGGTCGCGCCGCAGCGGCTCCGGAGCGCCGAACTTGTCAGGTCTGGGAAAACCGGTCCTGACGACTTGTCCGGGTGACGCGGGCGGACTGCCGGCTCCGGGCCGCCGCGGACCGGGGCGAGGGATGCGGATCACCGGCCGGGAACCATCGCTGAACGTACATTTGCCAGATGGTAGCCGGAATGTCCGCTTCGCGGCCCGGCCTGCGGCACCGATCAGGTATGCGGCGTGTCACCGGCCGATCTCGGTCGAGTCGCCTCGTCCACCGGCCCGGCCGGGACCCCGCCCAGGCACTCACCGCCGCCTCGGTGCCGCGGATCCGGTCACGAGACGCTGTGTGCTCATCCTTCTTCGGCTGTCCGCGTCCACCGCAGCCGTGCCACGATCATTTCCGCCACGGTCCAACCCCTCGTGAGATCGAATCGTTCGGCGAATTCCGACATTCGGCCGTGCTGTTCATCGGCCGCCCCCGGGGCCAGGTTGACCACGATCCGCGTTCACTCCTCGATCTTCGAGTTGCCGGACCTGTTCGACCGACAGATCGGCCGAGCCCCAGCGGGTGTACTCGAGCGCGGCCGGGTCACGGCCCGCTTCGGCGGCCGCCTTGCGTGCCAGGTCGATTTGCAGATCACGCTCGGTGTCGTCGAGCATGCCACCCGCGAAGTAGCCGTCGCCCCGTCGACCGGCGCGGCGTGCGGCAGCGCGGCTCGACCCGCCGGGGCCGCCCGGCCACAGCAGCCGCAGCACGTCGATCGCCTCGTCGGCGCGGCGACCGCGGGTGCGGAAGTCCACCCCCATCGCCCGCGCCTCGCCCGGCAGGGCGCCGAGTCCGACGGTGAGCAGCCGCATGCGTCCGGCGGACAAGACGTCGATGGTGGCCAAGCGTTTGGCCAGCACTACCGGGTGGCGGTAAGGCAGCAACAGGACACCGGTACCGAGCAGCAGCCGTCGTGTGGCCGCGGCGACGAAGCTCAGACAGTCCAGCGGATCGAAGTCAGGCGTATCTGCGGTACGCGCCCTCACATGACGCGCTCGCCTCGTCGCATATCACCTGGTGTGGCCGCCTTTCGCGGTCATGCGCAGCCCCCAGATCTCCAAGGTCGCCGCAACGCCCAGGTATTGCAGGTAGGCGGCGATCACCAGCCATGCGCCGTAGTCGTGCAACCATGCCCGTAACGGCAGCAGCGCCACGAGGCCCAGGCAGATCATCAGGGCGCCTAAGGCCAGCGCCGGGATTCTCAGCGGCGCGAGTTGCTCGTCGAAGCCGCGTGCGGACCGCGCCGGGTCCGCGGTGGCGCTCCGGCTCGATCGGGCGGCGGGGGGGAACACCGGTACCGGCCGTTTCGAATGGGTCGGACATGGACGCTGGGATAGCCATAACGTTCTCCGGGCCGACACTCCGATCGACCGAGGTAGCGATTCGATATGGAACAGGACGCTCGATCTCCGTTACCGGCGGCCGAGTCGTCGCGTGAGGCGGGTACTACAGCCGCTCTTCGACGTTCATGAGGCTAACTATCGGTTACCGACAGTGTGGCGGTAATACCGGTTCCAGGAAAGGCCGGTCCTGCTCCGGCGCGACGAGCGATCCGGCGTGACCGAATCGTGACCTTTCGCCGAAACGTCGCCGTGACCTCGGGCAGGACTCGTCCGGCCGGTGCGGCCTGCACAGGATCGGCAAGCCCAGGGAGGCGACGGGGGTTACCGAACCGATATCTGGCGCCGCGAAGGAGCCCGGCGGTGTGCTCGCGAAAGCGCCCGGACTCGTGGGCCGTCCGGGTCGCAGGAGCAGCGTGCCGACGCGCCGTTCAGATCCGGCCGCCTCGGAGAGACACGCCGGTGCCGAGCAAGGTGAAGCCGGTGCCGCTCAGCAGGTGCTCGTCGAGCAGGTTGCGGGTGTCCACGACGACGGGCCGGTCGACGACGGTCGCGATTTTCGCCCAGTCGAGCGAACGGAACTCGGGCCACTCGGTGAGGATTACGAGCGCACCGGCGTCCTTGGCCACCAGATACGGGTCGTCCACCACCCGAACGCCGTCGAGGCCGGGGGTGCCCGCCGGGACACACGGATCGTAGGCGGTGACGGTGGCGTCGTGCCTCGTGAGCTGCCGTGCGACCGCGAGGGCGGGGGAGTCGCGCAGGTCTCCCGTCCCGGCTTTGAACGCGAGGCCGAGCACGCCGATTCGCGTCCCCGACAGCGAGCCCTCGACCGTGCCGGTGACCGCGCGGCGGATCTTGCGCAGCACCATCGCCTGCTGACGGTCGTTGGCGCGCAGAGCGTCACGGATGACGGCGAAGTCCACCCCGGATGCCTCCGCGGCCCGCAGGAGCGCGCGCGTGTCCTTGGGCAGGCACGATCCGCCCCAACCGGGGCCCGGCGCGAGAAAGGCCGGACCGATCCGGTCGTCCATTCCCATCGCGCCGGTGACCTTCCTGATATCGGCGCCGACCCGTTCGCACAGTTCGGCCAAGGTGTTCACGAACGAGAGCTTGACCGCGAGAAAGGCGTTGCTGGCGTACTTGGCCAGTTCCGCGCTGGCCGGGCCCGATCGCAGTACCGGCGCGCCCGTCGCGGCGTACAGTGCCGCGACGCGGTCGGCCGCCTCCCGGTCCTCGTCGGCCGCACCGACGAGGATGCGGTCGGGGCGCAGGAAATCCTCGACCGCGTGGCCCTCCCGGAGGAATTCGGGGTTGCTGACAACCGGCGTGCCCGCGAGACCGAACCGGGCGGGGATCCGTGCGGCCGTCCCCACCGGGACGGTGGACTTGGTGACCAGCACGCAGTCCGGCGACAGGACGGTGGACAACGTCTCGAGCGCCTCCTCGATCACCCCCAGGTCGGCCGTTCCGCTGGTGCCCGTCGGCGTGGGCAGGCACAGCAGAACCACTTCGCATCGGTGCAACTCGCCGGGGTTCGGCGTGAAGACGAGCCGGTTCTCCGAAAGCCCTTCCCGAACCAGTTCCGGCAAGCCCGGCTCGGCGATCGAGACGGTGCCCGCGCGAAGTTCCGCGATTTTGGACCGGTCGTTGTCGACACAGACCACATGGTGTCCCCAGTGGGCGAGGCAGGCGGCACTGGTGAGCCCCACGTAACCGGCACCCACCACACCGACGCGACTACCCATGGCGCACCTTCTCGCCGAGCAGCCCGGCCGCGGCGGCGAGCACATGCTCGGGTCGCAGCATGAGCAGCCCGGGATCCGGATGGCCGGAACGCGGATCGCCCACGGCCCCGGCCCACAGCGGCACATGGTGTTTCGCGGCGGCGGGCGGTCCCCAGCGGTGCGGCGGCGTGGGGCCGAACAGCAGCACCGACGGGGTGCCGAAGGCGGTGGCGAGATGCCCTACGCCGGTGTCGCCGCACACGACCAGTGCCGCGCCGGCCACCAGCGCGGCGAGTTGAGCCAGGCCGGTGCGTCCCGCGTACACCGCCGAGGGCGGTAGTCCGGCTTGTTCGGCGACGGCGTTCGCCAACGGGATCTCGCCGCGCGTACCGGTGATCACCACGCGGTGGCCGTCGGCGCCGAGTTCCCGCGCCACTCGGGCGAAGCGTTCGGACGGCCAGCGACGTGCGGGATAGGCCGCGCCGGGATGCAGCACGACCACGTTCGACTCGGGGGCGGGCTCCGGTGGCACGGGCAGCAGCAGGGCGGTGGGATCGGCGTCGATGCGTCCGAATCGCAGCAGCCGGCACCAGCGATCCACCTCGTGCATGTCGTCGTGCCACTCGGGGCCGGGCAGATCGGGGAAATCCGGATGGTGGTGGGTCAGCATGGTGCCGGGACGTGCCGCCGAGAGGTCCCGGATGCTTTCCGGCCCACTGCCGTGCAAATTCACCGCCAGCTTCGGCGGCGCGCCGTGCCATCGGAGCGCACCCAGTCCCGCGGTCGGCAGCAGTTCGTCCACCGCGTCGATGAGACCGACCAGATCGCGGAGCGCTTCCGGCGCGGCGAGTACCACCCGGTCGTCCGGGTAGGCGTTTCTCAGCCCGCGCAGGGCGGGCACGATGGTGAGGAGGTCACCGAGCCCGAGTGCGCGGAGCACGAGAATGGGGTGGCTCAGGGCCACGATCCCTCTTCCGAGGCGCACACGACCATCTCCCTGACCTCGCAGCCCGGCGGCTGCCGCAGCGCGAAGATCACCGCGTCGGCGACATCCCGGGGCCGGTTGAGTTTCGCGTCGGGCGGCGGCTTGTACTGATCGTCGCGGTCGTCGAAGAACGCGGTGTGCATTCCACCCGGGATCAGCAAGGTCACCCCGACGCTGCCGGCTGTTTCGGCGGCGAGCGCCCGGGTGAAGCCGACGACACCGAATTTCGAGGCGCAATAGGCGGTCGCGTCACCGACGGCCTTGATTCCCAGGGTGGAAGCGCAGGTCACCACCGTGCCCTGGCTCTCACGAAGGGACGGAAGGGCGGCGCGGATGACGGCGGCTGTGCCGAGCAGGTTGACCTGGACCACGTACTCCCACTTCTTCGTGGGCACCTTGTCCAGGGGACCGCACGCGTCGATTCCCGCGGCGGTGAACACGCCGTCGATCCGGCCACCGGCGCGTTCGACGAGTTCGCGCACGGCTTGTTCGGCGGCGAAGGTGTCGGCGAGATCGGCACACACGAAGTCGACGGGCGTCTCCGGCTCCACCCGGTCGATCACGTAGGGGCGGCCCCCGTTCTCGCGGACAGCGGCGGTGACCGCCGCGCCGAGCCCGGAAGCGCCACCGGTGATCAAGACATTGCCGAGGGTTCGCATCGCGCTCCTTACGTCGTGTCAGCCGCGGGCCTGGGTCGCGGCGACCAGTTGTGTTGTCGAGTAACCGCGAACGGTCGGAATCAGCGCGATCTCGCCGCCGTAACCGCGGACCACCGCGGCTTCGGGGAGGTCGACGCCGGTGTAGTCGCCGCCCTTGACCCACACATCGGGGCGAAGGCGGTCCAGCAGTGCGCTCGGTGCGGATTCGTCGAACACGACGACGGCGTCCACCGAGGACAGGGCGATGAGCAGCCGGGCACGATCGCGCGCGGGGACGATCGGGCGGTGCGGACCTTTCAGACGCCGCACCGACGCATCGGAGTTGAGGCAGACCACCAGCGCATCGCCCATGGCGCGAGCCCGGCGCAGCAGGCTCACATGGCCGGGGTGCAGCAGGTCGAAACAGCCGCCGGTGGCAACGAGCCTGCCGCCCGCCGCCCGCACTCGCGCCGCCACCTCGAACGCCGACCCGCCCGTTTCGGTGGTGTCCGACTCCGCGGCAGCGGTGCTGTCGCAGATGGACAACGTGGCAGCGCCGCCCGCCGCGACGAACCCGGCCGCCGCGTCCACGGCGTGCGATACCGCCTCGGCCACCGTGGACCCGTGGCACAGTGCGGCCGTCGCGGCCGAGGCGAATCGGTCGCCTGCGCCGCAAGTGTCGGTACCGGCGTGCCCGGCGATCCGTATCTCGGCGGGCACCGGCACCACGGTGAGACGCTTCCCGTTGGCCAGCACCGCCCCGCCCGAACCGGTGGTGACCGCGACCGAATCCGCGGCCCACTCGTCACGGAGTACTTTCGCCAATTCGTCGGCTTCGACATAGCCCGGTGCGAACTGGCGCGCCTCCTTCAGATTCGGCGTAACCAGAGAGGCACCCGGCGTCGGGGCGGGGCCGCGGGGGTGCGGATCCCACACCACCGGTACCGACCGGGCCAGTTCGGTCAGCGTGTGCCGGATCTGCGGATGCGCGGCGACACCTCGGCCGTAGTCGGCGACGAGGATCGCGCCGGCCGCCCGCAGGGTCGTGGCGACCGAAGCGGTGAGCTGGCCGCCATCCGCCGTCCCGTCACCGGTGTCCAGCCGAAGCAGGGACTGACCGGCGGCGCGGATGCGGGTCTTGCGTACCGTCTCGCCCCGCAGCGGCATCGTGACGACTCGAACGTCCCGGCCCAGCAGCCGCGCGAGGGTGTGGCCGTCCCGGTCGTCGGTGGTCGCGGTGATGAGGGAGACCTCCGCGACCGACTGTGCGGCCAGCGCCGCGGCCAGACCGGCGCCGCCGGGACGTACCCACCGGCGTTCGACGTCCACCACGGGCACCGGCGCTTCGGGGGACAACCGGTCGGCGACGCCCTCGATGTCGACGTCGAGAATACTGTCGCCGACCACGACCAACGGCTTCACGTCGGTACCCCCAGCGCGTCGTCGAGTGCCGAGCACAGGGCATGCACCAAGACCAGATGCACTTCCTGCACGGTGGCGGTGGTGGCCGCCTCCACGGCCACGGCGTCATCGCACAGTGCCGCGAGCGGATTGGGCGCGGGGCCGGTCATGGCCCACGTGGTGACGCCGATGTCGTGTGCCGCCTTCGCCGCGGCCACCACGTTGGGGCTGGTGCCACTCGTGGACAGCAGGATGAGCACGTCGTCGGGCCTGCCGTGCGCGCGAACCTGCCGCGCGAACAGTTCGATTCCGCCGTAGTCGTTCACGATCGCGGTGCCCGCCGAAGTGTCGGCGTGCAGGGCGATCGCCGAGAACGGGCGCCGCTCGTTGCGGAAGCGGCCGACCAGTTCCCCGGTCAGGTGCTGGGCTTCGGCCGCGCTGCCACCGTTGCCGCACGCGAGCAACCTGCCACCGTTGTCGAGCACGGTCGCCAGTTCCCGTCCCCACCTGCGGATATTCGGTGCGAAGCGACTGGTGCGCTCCAGTGCCGCGGCCAAAGCCGCGAAATGCTCCTCGATCACCGCGCACCTCCTGTCCGCAGACGCTCACGCCTGCCCGCACCGAGTTCTTCCGCCACCGTGACGACCTGCTCCGGGGTGATCGAATCGAGGCACGGGTGCCCTGGCACCGGGCACTCGCGCGCCCTGCTGCCGCGGCAAGGGGCGCGTTGGTCACCGAGCATGACCACCGGCACGCCGTAGGGAGCCCACCGCTCGGCGGGCACGACCGGTGCGAAGAGCGAGACCACGGGCGTCCCGACGGCCGCGGCGAGGTGCGCGGGCCCGGTATTGGGCGCCACCACCACGCTCGCGTCGCGGAGCACGGCGGCGAGCTCGGGCAGCGTGGTGGCTCCGCCGAGGTCGATGGCGTGCCTACCGGCGACCGTGTGGGTGAGCGGTCGGTCGGATCGGTCGCCGGTCACGATCACCCGGTGTCCGGCGCCGGTCAGCGCGGCGACGATGGCCGCGGAACGGGAGGACGACGGCTGCCGCGCCGGGACCGACGCGGCCGGGTGGACCACCACGTAGCCGGGTTCGCCGGTGAGACCACCGACCTTCGGCAGCGGTTGCCGAACGGCGAGTTTCCCGTCGTCGCCGGGCGGCAGCCGGAAACCCGCCGCCTGCGCGAGCGACAGCGCGCGTTCCGCTTCGGGCGGATCGCCGTGGACGCGATGACGCAGGTCCAGCAGCGAACCGGGGTAGTCCTCGGAGATGGCGCCGATACAGGGGACTCCGGCCATCCTGAGCAGGAGCGCCAGCGGCAGCGGCGACTGGTGGAAAGAGGTGAGAATCAACGCCAGATCGACCTCGAGAGCGCGTATCCGCTCGATGAAGGCGGTGGTGTCCGCCGAGGTGACCGGGGGTGGCTCCGGGTCGATCCAGGGAGCGCACCAGTTCGAGACCTGGTGCACACCGGGCAAGAGGTCACCGGCGGCGCGGCCGCGAGGTCCGGTCAGCAGTGTCACCGAATCGACGTGCGCGGCCACCGCGCGCACGCACGGACCGGCCAGCAGCACATCGCCGAAGTTGTCCATGCGTGCTACCAGCGCCCGGCCTGTCATCGCACGCCCGCCATCGCCAGCCGTACGGCTTCGGCCAGGTCTTGCGCCACGGTCGCGTCGCGACGCGCGCGACGCACCTCTTCGGGGCGAGTTCTCGCGGTGGGCACCAGGATCGCGCGTGCGCCCGCGCTCATCGCGGCGGTGACGTCCGCGCCGGTGTCGCCGATGACCACGCATCTGCCGACGTCGACGCCGAGGTCCGCGGCGGCCTGCCGAATCAAGCCGGGCTCGGGTTTGCGGCATTCGCAGCCGTCGCCCTCACCGTGCACGCACACCTGCCAGGTCGCGAACGGTCCGAGCAACTCCTCGACCCGGGAGTTGACCGCGGCGAGCTGTTCGGGACTGATCAGCCCTCGCGCGACACCGGACTGGTTGCTCACGACACCGAGCTGGACGCCGGCCGCGCGCAGCTTCCGCAGTGCGTCGACCGCCCCCGGCACCGGTTGCACTCGGCCGGGATCGGCGAGGTAGGGGATATCGATGATGAGGGTGTCGTCCCGGTCGAACAACAACGCCAAGGGCGAGGTGTGGGTCGCGTTCCGGTGGCGCAGCTCACCGCGCAGTCGGTGCCAGCACGCGGCCGGTGGTATGAGCGCGCTGGTCACCGTCATCCGGCCGATCTCCGCCGGTGTGCGGGGCCCCGGCGCGATCCGGCGCGCGGCGAACGCGCCGGTCAGCGCCGTCCACGCCGCAGCGAGCAGGATGGCGGACCGGTGCCGGCCCGCGACGCCGAGCGCCATGGCCGCCGCGCCCGCGGCCGTGGTGAGCGCGTGGCGGGGCAGCAGTCCCTGGTCTTCGCCGATGCGCCGGCGCCACCGAGCGCCGTACTTGCGCCGCAGCAAGGCGTTGTCGGCGTTTCCACGTTGCGCTCGCACACTCGCCATGGGTCCCGATTCGCGGACCGGGTGGCGCGTGAGCCGGTTTCCGGACGCGATGGCGAACCCCGCGAGGAAAACCCGAAGCGCGAGGTCGGCGTCCTCGCGAAAGGCCCTCGGGAACCGCTCGTCGAAGCCGCCGACCGTGACCAGCGCGGACCTGCGGTAGGCCATGTCCGCGGTGATCCACCGCGCCGTGGCCAGCCGTGCCGTCGCGCGTTCCGCGTCGGTCGGTCGCCGGTGCTTCGGCAGCGGAACCTCGATGCGGGCCGTGGACGCCGCGGTGTGCTGGTCCAGATCGCGCAGGTCGTCGGCCAGGCGGGCGGGCCAGTCCGGCGCGGTGATCACGTCGTCGTCGAGGAAGGCGATCCACGTGCCCGCCGCGTGCCGCCACCCCGCGTTCCGCGCCGCGGCGGGTCCGCGGCCACCCGACCGGATGACCCGCGCCGGAGGCGCTGTCTCGGGCAGCGTCAGCTCCCCGCCCCGTGGCCGATCGTCCACCACGATGATTTCCCGTGGCTTCGGACCCGACGCTGCGGCGAGCGACTCGAGCAGCAGCCGAAGGCTTTCCCGGCCGGTAGTCGGGATCACGATGCTGTAGTCCACGGTGTGCGCGTTCATGAGCGACGGACCACGAACGAGCCGAGGGCGAGCAGAT
This sequence comes from Nocardia exalbida NBRC 100660, assembly GCF_000308575.1. Lineage (GTDB taxonomy): Bacteria > Actinomycetota > Actinomycetes > Mycobacteriales > Mycobacteriaceae > Nocardia > Nocardia exalbida. The sequence goes on from NZ_BAFZ01000165.1 coordinate 96,346, forward strand.
CGATCGGGGCGGATCCGAAGCACTCGAGGGCGTCGCGGGGCGAGTCGACCATCGGCCTGCCCGCGGTGTTCAAGCTCGTGTTGATCACCACGGGCAACCCCGTGCGCTTGTCGAACTCCGACAGCATCCGCGCCAGGACCGGGTTGTCCGCGGGATCGACGGTTTGCACCCGGGCGGTGCCGTCCACATGCGTCACGGCCGGGATCCGCTCCCGCCAAGCCGGATCCACGTCGTGGACGAAAAGCATGTAGGGGCTGGGCAACGGTCCGCGTCCGAAGATCTCGGACGCTCGATCGGTGAGCACCATCGGTGCGAGCGGCCGGAACTGTTCGCGCCCCTTCACCTCGTTGAGGCGTTCGAGATTCGCCGACCGGCCGGGATGCGCCAGCAGCGAGCGGTGCCCGAGGGCGCGCGGGCCGAATTCAGCCCGGCCCTGGAACCAGGCCACCACCTGGTCGTCCGCGAGCGCTTGCGCCACTTCGGCCGCGATGTCCTCGGATCTGGTGTATTTGACCTTTGCGGTACGGAGAACGGTCTCCAGTTGCTGGTCGGTCCACTCGCGGCCGAGAGCGGCCCCCCGCATCGGGGTGGCACGCTCACCGAATTCGGCCGCCAATTGCAGTGCGGCGCCCAGCGCGGTGCCCGCGTCACCGGCTGCCGGCTGCACCCAGATCCGTTGGTAGGGGCCTTCGGCGTGCAGCCGGCTGTTGGCCACGCAGTTCAGCGCGACGCCACCGGCCAGCGTGAGGTTCTGCTGTCCGGTCTGGCGATGCAGCCAGGAGCTCAGTTCCAGCAACACGTCCTCTAATCGCCGCTGGACACTCGCGGCGAGGTCGGCATGGTCCCGGCCGAGCGCACCGCCGGTCACGGCGGGAGCGAATTCCTCCCAGTCCACCTGTTCGGTGTGGAAACCGCCGTCCCGGACGGAATACAGCAGTTCGCGGAATCGGTCGAGGAAGCGGGGCGTGCCGTAGGAGGCGAGAGCCATCACCTTGTATTCGTCGCTCGACCGGGTGAATCCGAGGTGCTCGGTGAGGTCCTCGTACATCAGCCCGAGTGAGTGCGGCAACCGCTGTGACGCCAATTCGACGAATTTGCCGTCCCGGTATTCTCCGGCGAGATAGGAATGGCTTTCGCCGCGCCCGTCGGCCACCAGGACCGCTGAGTCGCCGAAAGGGGCCGCGAGAGCCGCGGACGCGGCATGGGCCAGATGATGTCGCACGAAGCGCACGATCGAGGGATCCAGGCCGGGTAAGGCGGCGGCGAGGAATGCGGGCGCACGGAACGCGTAGTCCGTCCGGGTCGGTTCGCTGTTCTGATCGAGACCGCCGAGCGAATGATCGACCAGATTCGGGTCATAGGAATAGCCCACCGCGTCGAGCTGCTCGGGACGTAATCCCGCGCGCTCCAGGCACCACGTGGCCGCTTGCTCGGGCACCTCCCACGCCGAGAACGGCACCGGCCGCTTGCCGTGTTTGCGCCGGGTGAACCGCTCCTCCTCGGCCGCCGCGACGATTTCTCCGTCGACGATCAGGGCGGCAGCAGGGTCGTGGAACACCGCGTTGATTCCGAGAATGCGCACGGGCCGCCTTTCTGTTGGAGACGCGGGACCTGTCGGTCTGCCCGCTGACATATGGGTGGCGCTACCCGCTGAAGTCACCACTAAACCGATTCATGCACGACGGCTATCGTCGCAGCAACTTCTCAGCAGACTCGCTCTCGCGCCCCGCGAACCAGTCGATCGTGCGGCGCAGTCCCTCCGCTCTGCCGACCGACGGCTCCCAGCCCAGTGCCCGGCGGGCCAGCGTGATGTCCGGGCAGCGCCGCTTCGGATCATCGATCGCGCCCTCGACATAGGTCAGCACCGATCGGCTGCCGGTTACCGAGCGGATCTCGTCGGCGAGGCGGCGCACGGAGATCTCGTGCGGATTGCCGATGTTGACCGGTCCCGGGTGGTCGGTGGCCGCCAGCGCCAGCAGGCCGCGCACCGTGTCGTCGATGTAGCACAGGGAGCGGGTCTGCTCGCCGGTTCCGGCGATGGTGAGCGGTGCGTCCGACAACGCCTGTGCGATGAATGTGGGCACCATCCGGCCGTCGTCGGCACGCATGCGGGGACCATAGGTGTTGAAGATTCGGGCGATTCCGGTATCGAGGCCCCGTTCCCGGCGGTGTGCCATGGTCAACGCTTCGGCATACCGTTTCGCCTCGTCGTAGACGCTGCGCGGACCGACCGGATTGACGTGTCCCCAGTATTGCTCGGGCTGCGGGTGCACAGTCGGGTCGCCGTAGACCTCGCTCGTCGACGCGAGGACGAATCGCGCGTCGTTCCGCTCGGCCAGGTCGAGGGCGTTGGCAGTGCCGAGTGATCCGGCGCGCAGTGTCTCGATCGGCAGCCGAAGGTAGTCCGGAGGCGACGCGGCCGACGCGAGGTGGAAGACGACGTCGAAAAAGCCCAGCGCCGGCCACCGCTCGGTGACGTCGTGCTGGATGAGGTCGAACTCGGGACGGTCCAGCAGCCGGGCGACATCGTCCACCGTGGAGGTGGCGAAGTTGTCCAGCGCGACCACGGCCGTGCCCGCGTCCAGCAGCTGTTCGCACAGGTGCGATCCGACGAATCCGCAACCGCCGGTGACCAAGGCGCGTTCGTATTGTCCGGACATGGTGTCGCCTACCCGTGGCCGTTCGCGGGAATGCTGTGATCAATCGAGGATCCCCCGGTGGCAAGCTCGTCGCTGTCCCCGGCGTGGCCGACCGCGCGGCCGTCGGTGGGCCCGCTTTCGTTCTGCGCCCGTACGGTCGCGGCGGCCACCCGCCGGTACGCGTGCAGGGTCTCGGTGGCGATCCGATCCCACGAGTAGCGCGCTTCGACGCGTTCGCGCCCGGCGCGACCGTAGTTCTGCCTGATCGCAGGCGTGGCGAGAAGTTCACCGACCGCGTCGGCCAGCTTCGCCGGTTCCCGGGGTGGGATCAGCCTGCCGGTCACCCCGTCGACGACGGTGTCGATGAGACCTCCGACCGCGGTCGCGACCACGGGAACCCCGCAAGCCATCGCTTCCAGCGGTGTGATGCCGAAGGGTTCGTACCACGGCGTGCACACGACCACGTCCGCCGACCTCAGTAGCGGGGCCATCCGAGTCCGCGGCACCTGGCCCAGCAGATGGAGCCGGTCGCGCACACCGAGTTCCGCCGCCAGCGCGAGCAGCCGCCTGCCTTCGGGGTCATCGGCCACGTCGCCGTCGTCCGGGCCGCCCACCAAGATCAACTCGGTGTCGGGCAAACTGGTGAGTGCGGTGATCGCGGTGTCGAAACCTTTGCGCGGCACCAATCTGCCCACACTGACCATCCGGTGCCCGGCCGGCCGCGGTGCGCTCGGTCCGTCGGGCGTGAACTGGACGAGATCTACGCCGCACGGAATCACCGACGTCCGCGACCGTGGCACACCCATCCTGGCCAATTCGAAGATCTCGTCGGTGCAGGTGGCGATGATGCGGTCGGTCTGCGCGGCGATCAATCGTTCGAGGCGCACCCGGTCGGCCGGGCTGGTGTCGTTCGCCCCCTGATGGCGGCGTTTCACCACCCCCAGCGCGTGGAAGGTCTGCACCACCGGCAGGGTGGCGGGGCGAGCGGCTCGCAGGGCGGCCAGGCCGGACATCCAGAAATGCGCGTGCACCACGTCTGGGCGCTGATGCCGCCAGTGCGCGCGCAGAAACGCGCCGAAATCGCCCATGTGCGGTAGCAATTCGTCCTTCGGCAGGGGATGGGCGGGCCCGGCCGGTACGCGGATCACGCGATAGCCCTGTTCGGTGGTCACAGTGTGCGGCGCCTGCGTCTCCTCCCGGCGCGTGTAGACGGTGACCTCGTGCCCCTGTCGGCACAGGGCCGCGGACAGTTCCGCCACATGAACGTTCTGCCCGCCGGCATCGACCCCGCCCAGCGCGGCGAGTGGGCTGGCGTGCTCGGACACCATCGCGATCTTCATGATTCCGCCTTCTGTCTCCGGGACACTGCCTTCATCGGGTGACCTCGGCGAGGAGGGAATCCCACCGGCGCAGGAAGACCTCGAGGCCGTAATGTTCCAGCGCGAACTGCCGTCCCGACTTGCCCGCGAGCGCCGCCAGATCGGGTTCGTGGAGGAATTCGTGGAACTTCGCGGTGAGCGCCGCGACGTCGGAAGAGAGGGCACCGGCTTCCGGGGGCACCGCGCGGACGGCCTCGGTGGTGGCGAGGGCGACCACCGGCATGGCCAGGTGCATGGCCTCCAGGAGTGACAATCCGAGGGAGGTCCACCGCGCGGTGTGCAGATACACCCTCCTGCGCGCCATTTCCGGATGCAGCACCGACTGCCGCAGATCACCGATGCCGCGGATCGGGTGGACGGTGGGCCGGTCGGCGGTGAAGGCGTCGGCTCCGATCCCGTACACATCGACCGGTCCCGCCATCGCGAAGTCCGGCAGCAGATCGCTTCCGGTGATCCTTCCGCGCCGCATCGGTTCGTTGATCAGGGCCACGCCGTGCGGCAGTTCGCCGGTGTACAGCGCGCCGGGGTCAACGATGCCGTGCGGCACAACCCGGGTGGGCGCGTGTCCGCTGTCCCACATCAGGTTGTTGAAATGCGTGACGTGCACGATCGGGATGTCGGTGCGATCCGCCAGCGGATGCCTGCTGGTAGCCGCGCTGGGACGCGGCGTGTTGTGCTCGACGTAGACCGCCGGAATGTCGGCGCCGGGACGGCGCCCGAGCCATCGCTCGGTGAGGTCGATTTCCTCTGGGCGCTGGAGAACGACCACGTCCGGCTCGGTGTCGCGCAACGCCGTCGCGGGCACCTCCTCGGCGAAGGGCCAGTCGCGGCCGCACCGTCCGCGCCCCCACGGGCCACCGCCGTCCACCACCGGCATCAGGTATCGGTGCGGCCCTCGGACGAACGATGTCGTCCATGAGCCGTGCACGTGCCACAGCAGCACGGTCAGCCGTTCGGTGATTGCGGCCATGCCGGTAGCTCTTGCCTATAACTCCCGCGACCAAACCTGGTTTCCGCACCTGTTAGCAATCTGTCAGCTATCGACGTGCGGGTGCCGCCGCTTCCCGGCCGCTGACGCGGACGGCGGTGCCGACGAGTTTGAACAGCGGGTGCCAGGCAATGGCTCGCGGTATGAGCGCAGCGAACGCTGTCACGTTTCCCACCGAGAATCGGGCGACCGCGATGATCGAGATACTCGATCCCGCCACCGGTGCCACCGTCGGCCATGTGCCTATGACCGGCCTCGCGGAGATCGATCGGCAGGTCGAGCTGGCCGATCGGGTCCAGCCGGCGTGGGCGCGCACCGCGCCGGCGGAGCGGGCCGCCGCACTGCGTGCCGGTGCCGCCTTGCTGCGCGAGTGTGCCCACGAGCTGGCCGAACTCAACCGTGTCGAAACAGGACGCCCGTTGTCCGAAGGCGAACAAGGTGTGCTGACCGGTGCCGCGACGTTGGAACAGTATGCCGAGCTGGGGCCACTGCACCGGGGGAAGACCCTGCAAGGAGACTTCGAGGCGACCGACCTCATGGTGTGGGAGCCGTGCGGCGTCGTCGTCGCGCTGACGCCGTGGAACGACCCGGTCGCGGTGTCCTGCGGCTTGCTCGGCGCGGCGCTGGCCACGGGGAACACGGTCGTCTACAAGCCGAGCGAACGCGCACCGCATACCGGCGGTCTGCTCGGCGAATTGCTCGCCCGTGCGCTTCCCGAGGGGGTGCTGCAGACGGTTCAAGGTGATGGGAGGGTCGGCGCGCTGCTCGCCGCGCGCACCGATGTGGACGTCGTCGCGCACGTCGGCAGCACGTCCACGGGGCGGTCGATCGCGAAGAGTGTGGCGGCTACCGGCGCCAAGGCATTGCTGGAGAACGGCGGCAACGACGCGCTCGTCGTCGACGCCGGGGTGGATCCTGTCTGGGCCGCCGGGCAGGCGGCGCTCGGCGCGTTCGCGAACTCCGGCCAGATCTGCGTGTCCGTCGAAAGGATCTTCGTGCACCGGGATGTCGCGCAGGCGTTTCTGGCGGCGCTGGTCGCCGAAGCCGAGTCCTGGAAGACGGCGCCGTTGGTCGACCGGCGTCATCGCGATCAGGTCCACGCCCACGTGCGCGACGCGGTGGACCTCGGGGCCGATCTGCTGACCGGCGGAGCGGTGCCCGACGGCGCCGGTGCGCACTATCCGGCAACCGTGCTGGCACACTGCGATTCGAACATGCGCATCATGCGGGAGGAGACCTTCGGTCCGGTCGCGCCGGTGCGGCGGGTGGACACGTTCGAGCAGGGCATCGCGGAGGCCGCCACCGACGACTACGGGCTCGCGGCGACCGTACTCACTGCATCGATGGCCCATGCCCAGCACGCCTGGCGAGAATTGCCGGTCGGCACGGTGAAGATCAACGCTGTGTTCGGTGGGGCGCCCGGCGGAGCGGCGCATCCCCGGCGGGCCAGCGGATCCGGCTTCGGTTATGGACCCGAATTGCTGGACGAGATGACGCAGACGAAGGTCGTGCACCTGCGCCCGGCGCCCCACTAGAAGATGTTCTACGGTGCGGTCACCGAGCGGAGGGACCACTCGCGCGGCGGATTGACCTGCGGTGCAGCGGGTACGCGCGGACACATGCGGGTACTTGCCTCGACGCGCTGGTCACCACGCGCTCGCACGGTTCGGCGCCGGGACTGTGAGCGGGTGTCCCGGTCTCGGCAGTCGACCCCACCGCGGGCGGAGGGAAGGTCACCACGCAGGCGAGGGCATCCGACCGGCCCGCGCTGGTCTGCGCCGAGCGATCCGCCGCCGCAGGCGCGTCCGACCAGCGGTGGCACCGGTGTCCGGCGCAGCCGGCAAGCGAACGCGCGCGTCGACGGGGGTTCCCGGCGGTCGACGCCTTGACCAGGGACCTGCTCGACGCTGCTCGCGGGGCCGTCGGCGTGAGCGCGTTGCCCGTGGCGAAGACCACCGTCGTCATCGCCACGCGTAACCGCGCGTCCGAATTGGCCCGCACCTTGACCGAGTTGCGCGCACTGCGCCCCTGTCCGGCGATCGTGGTGCTGGACAACGCTTCCGACGACAACACCGCGGACGAGGCGAAGGCGTTCGCGGGGGTGAAAGTCATACGACTGTCCCGCAATCTCGGTGCGGCGGCGCGCAATCTCGGCGTAGCGATCGCCCGCACGCCGTACGTCGCCTTCAGTGACGACGACTCGTGGTGGGCCGATGACGCGCTCTGCGAAGCCGAGCGGGTGCTGGACGCCTATCCACGGCTCGGCCTGGTGGCCGGACGCACGCTCATCGGCGACGATCACCGTGACGACCCCGTCAACGACCTGATGGCGGCCAGCCCGCTCGGGCATCCCCTCGGGCTGCCGGGGCCACGGGTCCTCGGGTTCCTGGCCTGTGCGGCGATCGTCCGGAAGGAGGCGTACCTGCAGGCCGCCGGGTTCAGCGCGCTTCTGCATTTCGGCGCCGAAGAACGGTTGCTGTCACTCGATATGGCGGCGTGCGGCTGGGATCTCTGTTATGTCGCGCGAGTGCGCGCCCACCATCACCCGTCGGCGCGGCGCCCACCGCACGCGTGGCGCGAATCGGCCGAACTGCGCAACAACGCGTTGATCGTCTGGATGCGGCGGCCGCTACGGCGCTGCGCGGCCGAATCGGTCGGCCTGCTGGGCCGAGCGGTGCGTGACCCGGGGATGCTGCGCGCGGTCGCCGGGATCTTTCGCCGCCTGCCGCGAGCGTTGGCGCAGCGCCGCCGGCTGCCGCCTGAGGTAGAGCGCCGGGCCAGGGCGCTGGAACTCGCCCACGGAAGGAAGTGACCGCATGGTTACCGAGCGCATGACGGTCGTCGTCATCACCCGCGACCGGCGCGAACAACTGCTGGACACCCTCGCGCACATGACTACGCTGGCCGACGCGGCGCCTATCGTCCTCGTCGACAACGGGTCCACGGACGGCACGGCCGACGCGGTCGCCGCGGCGTTCCCTGATTTGAAACTCATTCGCGCAACGGAGAATATGGGCGCGGTGGCCAGAAACATCGCGGTGGAGCGGGTGATCACGCCGTACGTGGCGTTCTGCGACGACGACACTCGATGGCAGCCGGGCGCTTTGACCCGCGCCGCCGATCTGCTCGACCGGTACCCCGGCCTCGGTTCGGTGACCGGCCGATGCCTGGTCGAGCCCGATCTGCACGAGGACCCGATCACGCCGGAGCTGCGCTATTCGCCGGTTCCGGGGCCCGACTGGCTGCCGGGGCCCGCTCTGCTGGGCGTGATGGCAGGCCTATCTGCCTTCCGGGTCAGTGCGTTCCGGGAAGTCGGCGGCTTCTCCCGGCGCTTGTGGTTCGGCGGCGAAGAGGAACTGCTCGCGCTCGACCTCGCGGCACACGGCTGGTGGATGTGCTGGGTGGAGGACATGCTGATCCACCACGCGCCATCGCAAATGCGTGATCCGACCCATCGTCGTCGACTCGGTATCCGGAACACCTTGTGGACGCTGTGGTTGCGCCGCCCGGCCCGTAGTGCCGCTCGGCGCACCGGCGTTGTGCTCAGCTCGGCCCCGGCCGATCTCACCACGGCTGCGGCCGTTTTCGAGACGCTGCGTGGCCTGCCTTGGGTGCTGCGCGAACGAAGAGTCCTGCCGCCGCGCGTGGAGGCCGGTCTCGTGCTGCTGGAAGACTCCCAGCGCCGCTCCACCGCACGCCGTTATGTGGGCTGACGATCATCGGGCCGGGCCGTCAGTTCCCGGCGCCACCCCACGGCAACCGCAGAGATGTGACCGGGCGGTTGTATACCCACTGAGCGACGGCGGTGACGGCCGAGCCGAGCGAGGTGACACCGGCGAGCAATGGCCAATGGGTGAGTCCGGCGGTGTCGTAGGAGACCTGCCGGATTCCCGGCGCGATGAGGCTGCCATTGCCGAAGGCCCAGCTCGTCACCATTCCGATCTGCCCACCCAGGTCGGTGGTGCGGGCGAGCATGGCGCGTAACTCGGGGGCCTTGCTGTTGATGTAGAGCACCGTGAGCAGGACGAGGGCGGCGGTGGTCACCGTGGAGACCGTCGCCGCGTGCGACAGGATGTCGGTGCGGAGCCGCAGATTCGCCGCCACCAAGCAGATGGTGAGGACGATCGCGCCGGCGGAAAGTATCGCCAGGGTGCCACTGATACGCGCCATGGGCGGTTGCGAGGACGACCAGGTGTTCAGGTACGAGGTGGTCGCGGTGATCCGGCCGAAGGCATTGGCACTGGCCTTGCCGTCGGCGCCTGCGGCCCTGAGCCACGGCTGGAACAGCAGGATCAGCGTGACGACGCTGCCGCCCCCGGCGCTCAGATAGCCCCAGTGGCCGTGGAAAGACGACAGGTCCGCGCGGAAACCGGCGAGCCGTCCCGGCACAGTGCTCGGTACTCGTTCGAGCCGAGCGTCTCTCGCTGACCACGGGGTTGGCTGCACTTCGCTCCGAAATCAAGGTGGATCGGTGTCGAGAACCGAGGCGGATACGGCGGTCCCCGACCGCGGTCGTCCGGACGGACGACGCGGCAGAGGGGGTATCCGGACAGTAAGAGGCGCAGTACGTTCGGTGAATGATTGCGATCAGCGCGATCCGATGTCCGGCGCCGAGATGCCGTGCTCGCGCGTCCTCTCGCTGTGTTCGAGGAAACGCGAGCCCGAGCGGGTGAGGCCACGGCCGAAGCCGCGCCCCCGGGCTGCACCGGGCAGCGGCGGATCGACGCTACGGGAATCCTTTCACCGACTCGCTGCCAGAAGCTTCGCGCCCGTGCCTATCTGGGCACGCACACGCGCATTGATGATCGAAAGCACGGGCGAGGCAGTCCTTTGGAATGCCGACAACCTTCCCCGTCCGACCGCGCAGTGGACGCGGACGCCCGGAGGTCGGGGAAGAACTGAAACCCGTTGCGGCGCAGCGCCCCACCTGCGATCGAGAAGGCCGGCGACTCGCCGGAGTCCGCAACGCCGATCGATCGGCCGGACGAACAGCCGAAAGATGATTCCGAGGAGGTAGGGGAGATACAGTACGGCCGTGACAGAGCACCGATCGCCCATCGGCGGGGATCGCTCGCAGGACCTCGGAGTGCCGCCTTCGCTGGACCTCCGATCCGCCGACTGGTCGAGTTCCGATGAGACCCTTGCCCGGTTGTTCCAACGTGTCGAGGCGTATGCCATAGACGCGCGCGATTGGTACTCGAGGGACAGCCTAACGAAGCGGCGAACCAGCCTGGCCCTCACCGCGACGACGCTCGTTCTGGGCCTACTCGGAATATTGGTGCCCTTACTGACCACCGCCGGAGTGCACGCCATCGACCCGAGCTGGGGATACGTCCTGCTCGCTTGCGCGGCCGGAGGCGCCGGATTCGACCGCTTCTTCGGCGTCTCCACCGCGTGGATGCGCGACCTCCGCAGCGCGCAGTCGATCAACGCGATGTTGTGCGACTTCCAACTGGAATGGGCATCCGTCTCGCGGGCCGCCGCCAATTCGAACGGGGAGATAGACCGCCGGATGGGACTGCTGAGGGATTTCTCCTATCGGGTCAACGAGGTGATCGCCCACGAAACGGACAGCTGGGCGGGCCAATCGCAACCCTCGGTCACCGCGCGGATGGGCAAATTTGATCGGAGGTAGACCCCGGCGACGGGGGCGAGCGGCAGCAGCGGTCTCCCATACTGAACCAGCTGATCAGCTGAGATGTACTGGCCGGGTGACATAAATGAACTTGTCGGTTAAATTTCAGTCCATGAGGCATGTAGTGATCGCGGGTGGGACCGACGGGATCGGCCGGGCTGTCGCGCTCGACCGCCTGGCCGCCGGGGACGTTGTCGTGGTGATCGGGCGAGACCCGGTGAAAGGCAAGGACCTTCTCGCCGCCGCCGAGGCGCTCGGTGCGGCCGACCGCGCGCACTTCGTGCCGGCGGATCTGAGTTCGATCGCGGCGACTCGCGCCGCGATCGACGCTATCCGCGCCCGGATCAGCACAGTGGATGCCCTGGTGCTGTGCGCTCGGCACTACCGGTCCGATCGGCTGGTGACCGCGGAAGGCTTCGAATACACCTTCGCGCTGTTCTACCTGAGCCGGTTCGTGCTCAGCTACGAACTCGGCGATCTGATGAGCACCGCCGCGAACCCGGTCATCGTGAATGTGGCCGGTCCGGGCAGCGGCACCGGTGAGATCCGCTGGGACGACCTCGGCCACGAGCGTGATTACCACGGGATGCACGCTCTCGCCCAGGGCGGACAGCTCAACGACCTGCTCGGCATCGAGTTCGCGCGCCGGCCGGTATCGGCCCGGGTGCGCTATGTACTGCTGCATCCGGGGGTGGTGAACACCGCCCTGTCCGGAGACTACGACGCCGAGATGGCGGCCCGGATCGAAACGCTGCGCCGCGCCGCGCAACCGATCGACGTGGCGATCGGCCCGATCCTCGCAGTGCTGGACGATCCGCCGGCCGAGGCACTGACCGCGATCGTCCAGGGACAACCTGTGGACGTCCACGGACCCGCGTTCGATACCGCGGCGGCCGCGAGACTGTACGACGAGACGACGAAGTTGCTCGGCCGGCTGCAACCGGCGTCGCTCGGCGTTTCCCCGGCCAGGTTGCGGCAGGTCCTCGACTCACCGGTATTCGGCATCGTGTCCACCGTCCAGCCCGACGGCAGCCCCCATCAGTCGGTGGTGTGGATACTCCGCGACGGCGACGACGTACTCTTCGCGGTAGCAGCCGGTAGCCGCAAGGAGCGCAACCTGCGCCGTGACCCTCGCGTCAGCGTGCTGGTCACCCCGCCCGAACAGCCCTACACCTACGCCGCGATCCGCGGCACCGCCACCCTGGTCGAAGGCGGCTCGGAAGTGCGAGATCGCCTGGCGCTCAAATACACCGGGATGACCTACGCCGAGCACAACCCCGAAGCCGCGGCCGCCTACGGCGACATCCCGATCGTCACCGTCCGGGTGACTCCAGACCGGGTCGTCGGAAGGCTCTGAGCCGGAAGCGCAAACCCTTGTGCTTGGGCTCGACGGAAGTCAGTACCCCGTCCCGGCGGCCGGGCCCATTCCACACTTCGACGATTTCTGCGGTGCTCATAACTGCTTTCGGTGTCGGTGGACACGACGGTGGCGCATCGGTCCGGGGTCGGCGCGGACGCGGCGGCGCGCAGGGCGCGACCGCCGCGAAGGTCATCGGCGTAGTGCCCCGCTGGCGTCGAAAGCCGCTTCGCGGCCCTGCATCTGGGCGCGGTACCAGTTCTCGCGGTGCCAGAGCATGAGCTTCTCGTGCGCCCGCGCGAAGGGCGGGAAGGTTCTGCGCAAGATCTCCATCGCCGTGATGAGGGGGAAACGCAGGAGGGGAATGCCGATCCAGGGAAACGCCGGGGGCATGGTGTACCGGCGCCGGGTCCACGGAGCCATGTACATCGCGGAGTACACGGAATTGATGCGGAAGTTGTACGCCTCACGCAGTCGCGTGAGCCCGCGGTGCTCGTCGCGCGGCGCGAACGCCACCGGGTAGGACTCGATCAACTCCGCGCCGTGCCTACCGGCGTCGTAGGAGCGGGACGCGATGGTCATGGCGAGAACACGCAGCGAGTCGAGGACCGTTTCCGGGTACCAGCGCAGCCGCACGCCGAGCAGGTATCCCATGTACTTCTGGAAATGCAGCAGCGCACGGATTTCCGAGGGGGTGGTCTGGTAGCCGAGCGCCCACAATCCGAGGCCGGGGGTGACGCTGCCGCCCAGGAGGGTCAGCATCTGGTAGGTCTGGCCGATCGGCAGGCCCCACCTGTCCATGTCCCACTCCGGATGACCCGCGACCTTCGCGCGGATCGAGACATGCATGATGCGCACCTTCAGTGCCGTGGCACGTCCCGCCGAGCCCGGAGTCAGCAGTGCGCGCGGCTCGGAGACATCGATCCAGAAGCGGGTGGTCTCCAGGAAGCGGCGCAGCGCGCTGTCCCCGGCGTAACCGCCGGCCAGCGACAGCGGGGTCGCGATGGCGGCCTCGGTGTACATCTCCAGTGTTTCCGCGCCGGCGAAGCTGAACAGCATCGTGCCCCACCGTCGCCAGATCGCCGCGCCTTGCTCGACCAGTTCGGGCACCACCCACTCGGGCACCGTCTCGAATTCCTCGAACAGCGCGCGCATCGACTCCGGCGCGTCCGGTACGGCGTCGATGCCTGCGGCGAGGGCGGTTTCCAGCATCCGTCGTCCGGCCTGGGGGCCTGCCGCGCCGTGCATCACCTCCGCGACGAACCGTTCCGCGACCGGATCGCCGGTGAACAAGTCCTCGCACAACGCGACTGCTTGCGCGTCGGTGGGAAACAGCTCTTTCCCGGTGACTTTCACGAACAGACGCTCGAAGCGCCGAACCTTGGGGGACCGGCGCGCTTCCCAGTACCGGAACGCGGTCGGGCACTTCACCGACGGCTGTTGCGCGACGGCATCCGCGCCCGCGGGCGGTACTTCCACTGACATGGGTGACTTCTCCTCCGCAGTCCCTTACTCGGGCGGCCTCGTCGCCACCCCACGTCGGCGACCATACCATTGGGTATAGTTATCGGTACCTTTTTGAATGGAGGAATCGGGTCCGTGCGGAATGATCGCGAAAGGAACTCGGTGACCGGCAGATACGGCACCATCGCCAGGCGGGTGCGGTGGACAGTCACCGCCCTGAAGTGGCCCCGTGACGGGGGCACCTACCATCGAGTGGTGATTTCCACCGACATGGGTCCGCACCGATGACAGCCGACCGGCCACCGGCCGGCGACAGCATCGGGCCCCCCGACGTGGACACCACGAACTCCGCACCGCGGCGCTCCCGGAAAGCGGCGGCGCAGCAACGCGGCCGCAGCCGCGCTCCGCGGCTTTCGTACGAGGCATGGGTAGACGGCGCTCTGGCACTGCTCGCCCGAGAAGGTGTCTCCGCCATCAAGATTCCCCGGCTGTGCCAGGAACTCGGTGTCACCAAAGGCAGTTTCTACTGGCATTTCGACGATATCGAACAGCTCATGGAGGCGATGGCCGACCGTTGGAGCGCGCTGCAAACCGAGATCATTCGCGCGCTCGGCGCGATCGAGTCCGTTCCGGTCGAGCAGCGCATCGCCAACATGGCCGCCAATCTCATCGACCAAGGCACCTGGGCCACCGAAGCCACCGTGCGCGAATGGGCGCGAAGCGATGAGAAGGTGGCAGCGACGGTGCGCGCCTTGGATCAACAGATCTTCGAAACGGTGCAGAAAGCGATGCTGGAACTGGGCTTCGCACCGGAGGAAGCACGGCTGCGCGCCGGTGCGATGGTGTACTTGGGCATCGGCTTCATCCACGGCCGCGGCAGCCTGCCCACGCCGACCGCCGAGCAGGCCCGGGCGATTCTCGGCCTGTTGACCATTCCCGCCCCGAAAGAGAATCGGGCGTAGCTAACGGGCGTAGCCGGTGATGCCGCGAATCCAGGCGATGAAGTCTCCGGCGTCTTCGTTGCTGCCGTGGCCCGCGTCCCAATACATGGCGGCGTTCACGTCCGCGCCGAGATTCTCCAGCTTGGCGGCGAGGTTGCCGACGACGGTGAGGGAGGTGTCGGAGTCTTTGGTGCCGACGCGAATCCACCAGTGCTGGGCGCGGCCGGGATTGCCCCGGCCGAGGAAGTACATGGGGTTCATCAACTCGATCTTGTCCGGCAGGTCGCTGTCGAGCCGCGCGTTCGCATCGCCGGTGGCGCGGCGCAGGCTGTAGAGGGTGAAGTGGCGCGCTCTGGTGGTGCCGTTGCCGAATTCGTTGTTCTCGCCCGAGGACAGGTCGAAAGCGTCGAAGGCGGGCACGTTCTTCTTGCGCGTGCCGACGTGGGTGAGGTAATCGGCCCACGTGAAGGTCGCGGTGTCGTTATCGAAACGCAGCCAGGGGTTCGCGGCCAGATAGGCGCCGCGCTCGGCGTCCGGCAGTGCCTTCAGGTACTTGCCCGCCGCCGGTTGCAGGTAGGTGCGCAGTAGATGGTCGGCGTAGTTGTCGGCGGTGAGCGCTCCGGACCCGTTGCGCCCGCGGAGATTCAGCGACGCTTGATAGGCCGGAAAGGCTGTCGCGAGTTCCCGCGACACCGTCTGGTCGACCTGTTCACCGGACTGCGGCGGGTTGGCGCCCCAGTTCCATTCGTAGGCCATGTCGGCGTGCTCGAGGTCGGTGATCGGGCAGTAGTCGGCGCTGGCGAAGATGGCGTCGGAGGCGTCGGCCGCGCCGAGTTCGGTGAGGTAGGAGTGGTAGCGGTCGCTGTCCCCCGAGGCGCCCAGCAGCGCCGACATCGCGCCGCCCGCGCTCACGCCGGTGGAGATGATCCAGTCGGTGTTGCCGGGCACCCGCCCGCTGTTGTGCCGCAGATATCGCACCGCCGCCTTCAGATCCACGATCGCCGCCGGAGCGACCCCGTAGTAGACGCCGTCGGAGCCGACCAGATCGCGCCCTCGCGCGCCCGGCTCGACGACCACATAACCGGCGGCCAGCGCGAGGTCGGGGTTGCTGGTGCGATTCGCGGCGTCGTCGAACCCGCCCGATCCGGCCGGCGCCGCGCCGCTGGGCGGGGCCGCGCCGGACGGCAGGCCACCGAGCGTGCCGCCGGACTTGATCACCGAGGACGACATGTATCCGCCGATGTTGTTGCTGAGCAGGATCGGTGCCCTGCTCGCGTCGACGGTGCTGCCGTCGATCTGGACCGGGACGCTGACGGTCAGGCTCTGGTACTGCTCGTCCACCGGTTTCGCGACGTAGACGATGCCCTTGTACTGGTGGTAGGTGATCCGTCGCTCGCCATCGGCGGTGGCGACCGACTTGGCTTCGATGCTGTACTTCTCGGGGTCGAAGCGCAGGGCGTCCGATTCGGCCGACTCGGTGTCCTGCTCCTGTCGCGAGTCGCACCCCGAGGCCACCAGTGGGGCCGCGGTCACCGCGGCCAGTGCCGCCAGCATCGTTCTGCGTCGCACGAACATTCCTTTCGGATCAGAGAACCGGGTCTTCACCAGGGCGTGTCACCGAGGTCGCCGCTCGGATCGGTAGATTCGACGGCGGCGGGATCGTGCTGCCACGTCACGCTCAGCTGGTCGCGCTCGCCGAACCGGACCAGGTGCCTCGCGAGCACGTCCTCGAGGCGCGGCAGGTCCTCGGCGGCCGCCTCGAGCCGCAGATGCAGTTCGCCTTCCTGCGCGGTGACCGTCGCGCGACCGGAGTCCAAGTCGATCCAGCCCGACGAGGACTGCGCCGACCACTCGCCGCCGTTGCGCCGCCCGAGATGCGACACCAACTGCTTGCCGTACCGCTCCGGCCGATCGGTGCGAACCACCGCCCGGGACGCGGTGGACGAGCCGCCCGCGGTCACGACGCGGCCCGCGAGGGGGATCCGGCGTGCGAGACAACATGGGCATCCAGAATCTGCGAGACCATGACGGCACCAGCCTTCGGATTGCTCTACATTTGCGTGAATCTGTCGCCCTGGGAAACGCGACACATCGATGGGGCATCGGGCAGCGTCGACGCAGCGACGACATGGTCAGCACTACCCGGGGCCGCTGCCGTTCACACACCCCGTCGACCTCAACAGCGAACCCTCAGCACACGCTGCGACCGCGCTGTACGACCAGCCGCCGGTTTGCCCCGGTACTCCATCGGGCAGGCGGCCCGCGCCGTGTTCCGGGCCACCGCGCCGACCCGACTACGTAGACTTCCGGCGTGACCGATCTCGCGGACTTCGCCCGGCTGATCACCGGCGACCACGGACTCTGTGTCGTCTCCACCCTGCGAGCCGACCGCACGGTTCAATCGTCCGTGGTCAACGCCGGTGTTTTGCGACACCCGGCGACCGGTGCGGACGTGGTGGGCATGGTGGTGCGCGGCGACGCCCGCAAATTGGACAATCTGCGTGCCCGGCCGCGTGCCACGGTCGTGGTTCGCGTCGGTTGGGAATGGTCCGCTGTCGAGGGGTCGGTGTGGATCGCCGGTCCCGACGACCCGGCCCCCGACGTCGATGCCGAGCGGTTGCGGCTTCTGCTGCGTGAGGTGTTCACCGCGGCCGGTGGCGTGCACGAGGATTGGGACGAGTACGACAGAGTGATGGCCGCAGAGCGCCGGGCAGTGGTCATGGTCCTGCCGGACCGGGTCTACGGCAACGGCTGATTATTACTCGCGCAGTCTCGGCGGGACGCTACGCGTGGGGCGCGACGTCCAAGACGTACTCGAGGTCCCTGATTTCGTCGGCGATCTGCGGTGAGCAGGAGATGACGACGCGATCCGCGCCGCAGAGCTCGACGACCTCGGCGTCGTCGGTTCGCAGCCAGTCGAGAAACTTCCCACGCACACCTCTCGGTGTCGCACTCTCGCCGCGCAGGGAGGGGTCGAGGCGGACGAGGTAGGTGCGGTGTAGCACCGGCATGGCGCTCTCCTTCGATCGTCCGGGCGGTAGCCGAGGTGCGGCGCTTCGCGCCGCGTTCGGGTGCTCGTGCACGTGCGATGGTCGCTGTGCGAGCGTCATACCCGGCTTGGGCGACCGCACGCGATATCGAGGGATATTCGCGGCGGAATTCGCCGGGGTCGAATCAGAGCAGGACAGCGGCTTGCGGTTCCGCTCACCGGTGCGGGTCCGCGGCGCGCAAGGGTGGTGGCCAGGCATGCGACGAGTGCCGGTGGCTGCGCAGGATCCGCAGAGGCGTCCGGCGAACTCCGGTCTGTTGAGGCGGTTCACCGGTTCCGGGACGGGTAGTTCGGTATCAACCGCAATCCTCGAGATCGGCGCCCGGCCACCACGGTCGGGTTCCGTCGGGGCGGTTGCTGTCGGCAGCGGTATGTGGGTTGTGTTCACATGGCGAGGACGACGGATCATGGCTGAGTTGAGCGAGGGTGTGTATCGGATCGTCAACGTCGGCACGGGTTATGTGCTGGCGCTCGACAGCGCTGACCAGGTCACGGTAGTGGGGGAGGTAAGTGTGGAGGATGGCTGGCAGCACTGGCTGTTGTCGAGCGCGCCGGAGTTCGGCGGAGGGATCTGGTACATCACCAACGGGCGCACCGGGACCCGGCTGGGCCTCGGTGACGGTCTGGTGTCGGAGGGGGTTCATGTCGAATGCAGCGGGACGCCGATGGGATGGCAGATCAGCACCGATGAAGTCCATCCCGCCTGCTACCGCATCGCCGTTTGGCCCGCCGCCGAGTTCGTTCTGGCTCTGCCGGGCCTCGAGATCGGCACCGAGCAGATCGGGTTGACGCGCTACGCGGCCACCAGCGATATCCAGCAGTGGCGGTTCCATCGCCCGTGAACAGGTCCGATATACGGACGGTCCGCGTCGCTATGGCTCGACCGGGCGGTGCTGTTCGATGAGCATTCGCGCCATGAGCGCGGCGCGGCGGGCGGCCAGCAGATCTCCCTCGGCGGCGGAGATGATCGAGCCCTTCATGAGGATGTGCCAGGACCGGGCGAAATCGTCGGGGTCACACAATCCCGCCGCCTCGGCCCGGCCGCGCACGATGGCCCGGATATTGTCCAGGTATCCGATGCTGGCCTGCCCGGCCGGATGCGCGGCGCCCAGCTCCAGCAGCACGTTGATGAACGAGCAGCCGTCGAAATCCTCGCGCTTCTGGAACCAGTCGTGGAAAACGTCGAAAATCGCCAGCAACTGTTCTTCGGGTGTGTTGCCACGCGCACGAGACTGGGTTTCGACCAGGCCGAGCGTCCACAGCTGCTCGCGCCGCTGCAACACGGCGAGCACGAGATCGTCCTTGGACGGAAAATGCCTGTACAGCGTTGCCTTGGCCACACCGGACAGCGCGATCACTTCGTCGGTGCCCACCGCTCGGATACCGCGACGCGTGAACAACGCGTAGGCGGTGCTGAGGATTCGCTCGCGCGCGGGCGCGGCGGGTGCGACGTGTGAAAGGTTCGGCGTTTCCATCTCCCTGTCACCATAGCGCTGTACAGACCGGCCTGTCTCTGTTAGTAAAGAAAGACAGGTCTGTCTTGAGGATGCAGGGTGGGCCCGACTTTCGAGCGCCCTAGGCGCGAAACGAATCGAGTGTGCCCATATGAGCACAGCACTGCACGGTCTCAGCAATCCCACCCGACAACCGGCCGATGAACCGGAAGACACTCTCCCCGGCCTGAACGCGACCGTCGAACGTCGGGGCAACGCGGCCATCGTCCATGTTCACGGCGAGGTCGACGCCTACACTCTCCCGACGTGGCGCAGACTGCTGCGGGAGGTTGTCACAGCAACCGCGGCGCCGGGCCCCATCGTGATCGACACCGGCGGCCTCGGCTTCATGGCCTGCCGTTCCATGCTGGCCTTGGCCGAGGAGGCCGAGGCATGCGGGCTCCGGGATATTCGGCTGTGCGTGGTCGGCAGCCCATTGGTGGTGACCCGCATCGTGGCCCTCCTCGACCTCGACGTTCTCCAGCCCATCTACGCCTGCGTCGAGGACGCCCTGGCCGGCTCCGTGCCGAGCGGGGGCTCCTTGGGAGGCCGGGTCGCGGGATAGCGCGGGAGCCGGATCATGCTGAGTCCCGGCGGGCCGATGGCCCGCCGGGACTCAGCGCGATAGGGGCCGATAGCTACGAGGCGTCGACGCCGCTAGACCCCGTCCCGGCCCGGCGGTGACGGATCGAGGCTTGACAGGCGACGTGTCAGCAATCACACTTTGCGAGGAAAGTTGACATGACTGTCACGTCATCATCAGTGAGTCAGGAGGCACCGGTGCCTGCAGTTCCCGATATGCGCGCGCTCGGGCGAGAAGTGAGCAAC
Organism: Nocardia exalbida NBRC 100660; assembly: GCF_000308575.1. Taxonomy (GTDB): domain Bacteria; phylum Actinomycetota; class Actinomycetes; order Mycobacteriales; family Mycobacteriaceae; genus Nocardia; species Nocardia exalbida. The sequence continues at coordinate 116,119 of NZ_BAFZ01000165.1, forward strand.
TGGGGTCGCTGGGGAAGCGACGACGAGCGGGGGACCACGAATCTCATCACGCCCGATCGCGTGGTGGCCGCGGCCGGATTGATCCGGTCGGGCCAGGTCTTCCACCTGGGTATTCCACTCGACTCGGACGGCCCGCAACCGGGGGGAGCGCGGATCAACCCGATCCGGCTGATGTCGGAGAACGGGCAGGAACAGGTACTGCCGGGCGGGTTCAAGTGGGCCGACGATTACGTGTTCATGCCCCTGCAGGCAGGTTCGCAGTACGACTCGCTCGCTCACGTGCATTACGACGACCAGCTCTACAACGGCCACTCCGGCTCCGGTGTCACGGTCAAGGGCGCGGACAAATGCGGCATCCACACCCAGGCGGCGGGCATCGCCGGGCGCGGCGTCCTGCTCGACGTGGCGCGGGTGCGCGGCGTGGACTGGCTCGAGGCGGGCACCGCGATCGGCCCCGATGAGCTGGCCGCGGTCGCCGACGCCCAAGGGGTCACGGTCGGCTCGGGTGACATCCTGCTGATCAGGACCGGATGGCGGAAGAAGTTCCTCGCCGATCGCGATGCCGCCACGTTCATGGCAGGGGAGCCGGGTCTGAGCCTGAGCTGCGCCACTTGGCTGCGCGAGCGTGACGTCGCGGTGGTCGGCTCGGACAACTGGGCGGTCGAAGTGATGCCGGGTGAGAACCCCGGCGGCGCGTTCGAACTGCACATGGTCCTGATCCGGGATATGGGACTGACGCTGGCGGAGATGCTCGATTTCGAGGATCTCGCCGAGGCCTGTGCCGCGGACGGCCACTACGACTTCTTCTACGCCGGGCCGCCGTTGCAGTTCACCCGAGGCGTCGGATCACCGATCAACCCGCTCGCGATCAAATGAGGCAAGTGATGGCTGTCGTGTGGACGCCCGGATCGGCAAAAGGTGATGTGAATGTTGGTCGGTGACATCATCGAGTACGGCGCGCGCAAGCATCCGGACCGGATCGCGCTTCGATTCGAGGACGAGCAGATCGGTTACCGGCAGTTGTGCGATCGCAGCCGCCGCCTGGCGAACGCTCTGCTGCGAGTCGCCGCGCCGGGGGACCGGGTGGCGATCCTCTCCGGCAACTGCACGGAGTATTTCGACTGCTATTACGGCGTGCCCATGGCCGGGATGGTGTTGACGATCCTCAACTACCGGTCGCACCCGGAGCAGGTGGCCGCACTGCTGGAGCATTCCGGCGCGGGCGTGTTGATCGTCGCCGCGGAGTTCGCCGATGTGGTCGAGCGGATTCGCGATCGCATACCCACCGTGCACACCGTGGTCTCCATCGGCGCGGCCGATGGTCTCCAGGAATGGGACGAATTCGTCGGTGCCGCAGACGCTTCGGTTCCGGCGGTGCGGCCGGAAGCGGACGATACCGCCTGGCTGGTGTACACGAGCGGGACGACCGGAACCCCCAAGGGGGTGATGATCAGTCATCGCAACTTGCTCGCCGGAATCACCTCCTCCGCGTTGCACTGGGAGCTGCCGGAAGACACGGTGTTCCTGTTCTGCTTCCCGCTGTGCCACGTCGGCGGTTATGTCACGGTGCTCAACCATCTGCTCGGCGCGACCGTCGGGTTCCTGCGCGCCTACGACAACGCCACCTTCCTGCGGCTGGTCGGCGAATGGCAGGTCACCCAGACAGGTCTGGCCCCGACGATGATCAGCTTCCTGCTCCGGGATCCGCAACTGGAGACCCACGCGCTGAAATCGTTGCAGGCCATCGGCTACGGCTCCGCGCCGATTCCGGCGGCTGTGCTGCGGGAAGGGTTGGAGCGTTTCGGCTGCGACTTCTACCAGGGCATGGGAATGACCGAACTGTCCGGCAATATCCTGCACTTGGACTTCGCGGCGCATCGCCGCGCGGCCGCGGGCGAGACCGGACTGCTCGCGTCGGCGGGTAAGCCCATGCGGCTGGCGGATCTGCGCATCGTGGACGACGACTTCGACGATGTTCCCGCCGGGGTGGTGGGGGAGATGGTCGTCCGCGGCGATCAGGTGAGCGCCGGCTACTGGAACGATCCGGACGCGACCGCGGATGCCTTCACCGACGGCTGGTTCCACACCGGTGATCTGGTGCGGCAGGACGACGAGGGCTTCGTCTACATCGTGGACCGGAAGAAGGACCTCATCATCAGCGGCGGCGAGAACGTCGCTTCGCTGATGGTCGAGCAGGCGCTGTACCGCAATCCCGCCGTCGCGGAAGCGGCCGCCATCGGTGTTCGTGACGACACCTGGGGCGAGGTGGTCTGCGCGGTCGTGGTGCTGCGCGACGGCGCCGTCGCGGACGCATCGGACATCGTCGCGAGCTGCCGGGAGCACCTGGGCGGCTTCCAGGTGCCACGCCGCGTCGAATTCGTGGAAGCCCTGCCGAAGAATGTGACCGGCAAGATCCTCAAACGCGAACTGCGCGAGCGTTTCTCGAAAGCAAGGTGACTCGCGGGCGCGATGAATGCGCCACCGACGCGACCCGGCCACGACTGCGAAGTCGTGGCCGGGTCGTGGTGTCGTGGCGGTTGGATGATGGAGCGCAGTCAACCGAGGTGTTTCGGATTCGCCACCCGCAGGCGCGACAGCACGGCGGCCGAGACCGTCCGGCGGACTTCGTCGTCCGCGTACGCCAGTGCGCCCGCGCGCAGTTTCTCGGCCAGTTCCCGCTCGGACGAGCAGTGCAGCGCGTCCAGCAGTTCGGCCACTCGGGCCTCGGTACCCGCCTCTTGGAGTTCACGTCCGCAAATTCGTAGCAGCGACATGCAGATTCGCAGCAGATAGCGCTGCCGCTCTCGGTCTTCGGTCAGGGCCGGGGCGATGTCCTCGGCCAACGTCCCGGCCACGAGATCGAGTATCTCGGCGACGCCGGGGCGGTCGTGCAGGGTGGACCGGGTGGGCTGCGGCGGGGTGACGGATGCGGTCGTGTCGAGGAGATCGAGCGCATCGAGGAGGTCGTATTCGGATTCGCAGACCCGCCGTCCGATCGCCGCCAGCTCGAGTGATCGCTCCGCGCCGCCGAGGTGACGCTCCGCTTGGAACCTGCTCAGGATCAACCACTTCAGCGTTCCGAAGACTTCCCACCAACGCAGTTCGGTCCGCGCCGGACGGTCGCCGGTGGCGCGCTGGTATCCGTCGAGTAGCTGTTCGCGGGTGCCGAGGCCGCCGACCGGCGCAGGCGCACCGAAGCGCCAGGCGCGGACGCAGAGCCAGCCGAGGTCCTCGATCGGGTTGCCGAGGTGGGCGAGTTCCCAGTCGAGGACACCGCGGATACCGCTGGGGTCGATCAGCAGGTTGCCGAGCCGGAAGTCGCCGTGCACCAGGCGGGCCGCCCGGCTCGGCGGGCGATGTTCGCGCAGCCACCGCAGGCCCGCTTCCACGGCCGGGCGGGGTTCGCGGAGGTCGAGATAGATGCGTTCGATGGCGTCCAACGGATCCGCGTCGTCGAGGTCGGTGAGCGAATCGAGGGGAGTGCGATGGATCAGACCGAGCACGTACCCGAAGTCTTCGGCGAGATGGGTTCGCGCCTCCGCGAATTCCGGGTCCCGCTGGATCTTCCGGGGTAGCGACTCGCCGTCGATCAGATTCATCAACAGATACGGAGCGTCGATGCCCGGCGCGGTGTCGTCACAGGCGAGGACTTCGGGTACCGGGACTCCTGCCGCCGCCGCGGCCCGCAGGCAGGCCGCCTCGGCGCGCATCCGGCCGATATCGCCGTGCCCGGGTGGATCGCGGCGCAACACGGCCGCGAGCTGTTTCCCGGTGCGGTCGGTGGCTGCGACCGCGTACACCTCGCGGCTCGCGCCGCCGGTGAGTCTGCGCATCTCGGCGGCGACGAGCGCGGTGCCGGTGGCCTCGCTCAGGACCGCGCGGACGCCGTCGGCGAGCGTCGGCGGCGGGATGGTCACAGCCACGGTGCGGCTCCGGGATCGCGCAGCAGCCGCCGCGCGGCCGACATGCGGTGGACCTCGTCGGGCCCGTCGTACACGCGAGCGTATCTGGCCTGCCGGTACATGCGTTCCAGCGGCGTATCGGCGGTCAGGCCGAGTGCGCCGTGCACCTGGATGGCGCGATCGATGACGTCGTGCAGCATGCGGGCGCCCCAGAACTTCACCAGCCCGACCCGTACGCGGTAGTCGGCTCCGGCGTCCATCGCGCGCGCGGCGTCGAGGGTCATCAGCCGCGCGGCGTGGATCTGGGCGGCGGACTCGGCGATGTAGCGGTGGATCTCGCCCTTCTCCGCCAGCAACGACCCATGGGCGAAGCGGGTGTTCGCGCGGGCGCACATCAGCTCGTAGGCGCGCTGTGCCTGGCCCAGCCAGCGCATGCAGTGGAAGATCCGGCCCGCGCCGAGGCGGTCCTGCGCCACCACGAATCCCCTCCCGCGTTCTCCGAGCAGGTCGGCCGCGGGCACCCGGACATCGGTGAGCCGGACTTCGTAATGATCGCTGGGGTCGTGTCCCATCGTCGGGATGGCGCGCACGATCTCGAAACCCGGTGTGTCGGTCGGCACGATGATCGCGCTGATGCGCTCGTGCCTGGGCGCGCTGTCGGGCTCGGTGCGCGCGAACACGGTGCAGAACGCCGCCTGCTCGGCTGCCGTGGTGAACCACTTGTGCCCGTTGATGATCCAGCTGTCGCCGTCGAGTTCGGCCCGGGTTTCGATCAGGGTCGGGTCGGAACCAGCGACATCCGGTTCGGTCAGCCCGACCGAGGGCAGGATCTCCCCGGCCACCATCGGCCCGATCCACCGGCGGCGCTGCTCGTCGGTGCCGTGCCGGTGCAGCATGAGGGTGTCCTGCATGGACACCGAGCCGACGGCCAGCTGGCCGAATTCGGAACGGCCGATGATCTCGTTGAGATAGACGAAATCGAGGAACGGCAGGCCCCCGCCCCCGACCTCGGCCGGATGGCCCAGCGCCCAGAGACCGAGTTCCTTCGCCCGCTCGCGCAGCCCGGCCAGCACCGCCCGCGCGGTGTCGCCCTCCACGGCCAAGGTCGGCTCCTGGGGGATGACCTCGTCGTCGATGAACGTGCGCAGCCGCGAGGCCGTTTCGGCCACCCTGCCCGCGGGAAGGTCGTAGGTCATGCCCGACTCTCCCGGCTGGAGGTGGACGCCTCGCGCAGCGGCCGCGTCGCGGCCGAGTCGACGTATTCGTCGATTCGGGTGATGCGCGCGTCCCGGACGCGGACGAACAGGCTCGCCGGAACCTCGAGCGCGCCGAATCCCGGCAGGTGACCACGCAGGACATGTTGCTGGGCGAAGCCGTCGGGGAGCGGATAGCGGCGGATGTCCTCGTAGCGCAGATTCTCGACGGTGCGCGACAACCAGCGCAGCACCCGCAGATTCTCGGCGACGGTCTGCTCGGTGCCGTCGTCGTTGTGCCAGATCCGGGCATCGGGCGCGTACAGGTCGGTCAATGCCGTCACGTCGCCCGCGCTGACGGCGGCGAAGAAGCGTTCGGCCAGATCATTCATCGGATGTCCTCTTCTTCGAGCACGGTCTGCGCGGTCATCGCCCGAGCGGAGCGGGTGCGGGCGTCAGGCGTCCGCCGGCGCGCAGCAGGTTGCTGTCGGCCGGTTTGCCGAGCAGGCGGGAGAAAAGTCTCGCGGCGTCGAGGGTCGCGTCGAGGTCGACGCCGGTGGCGATGCCGCTGTCTTCGAACAGGTAGACCAGTTCCTCGGTGGCGATGTTCCCGCTGGCGGCGGGGGCGAACGGGCAGCCGCCGAAACCGCCCGCCGAGGCGTCGAACCGGCGGATCCCGTGCAGGTATCCGGCCCACGCGTTGGCCGAGCTCTGGCCGCGGGTGTTGTGCAGGTGCAGGCCGACGTCGACGCCGGGCGCCGCGGCACGGACCAGGTCGACCACCGCACCGGTGCGCCGCGGCGTGGCGGTGCCGACCGTATCGGCGATCGAAAGGCTGTCGGCGCCCGCGGCGATCGCGCGGGCGGCGATGGCCGCGACTCGCTCCGGCGGGGTCGGTCCGTCGAACGGGCAGTCGAAAGCGATGGCGACGATCACCTCCAGCTCACCGCCCGCGCCGTGTACCAGCTCGGCGATGGGCGCGATGAGCGCGATCGAATCCTCGGTATCGCGACCGACATTCGCCCGGCTGTGACCGTCCGACGCCGAGACCACGTACTCGAGCCGCGTCATTCCCGCGGCGAGCGCGCGCCGAACCCCGCCCATTCCGGCGACCAGCGCGGAGAAGGCCACCTCCGGCCACCGATCCAGCTGGGCGGCGATGCGCTCGGCATCGGCGAGTGCCGGAACCGCGCGGGGCGAGACGAACGAGGTGACCTCGATGCGGCCCACGCCGGTCGCGACGAGCGCCTGGGTCAGCTCGAGCTTCGCCTCGGTCGGGAGGGGCGCCTCGATCTGCAAGCCGTCGCGCGGTCCCACCTCACGAATATCGACCCGCGCACTCACGCGATCGTGCCTTGGGTGCGGAGCGTGGCGAGCCGATCCTGGTCGTAGCCGAGGAGTTCGGTGAGGACCTCGTCGGTGTGCGTGCCCGGGCGGCTCGGCCCGCCCCACCGCACGCCACCGGGTGTGTCGCTGAGCTTGGGTACCACTCCGACTCCTTTCACCGGTTCCGGATCGAACCCGTCGTCGGCTGGCCCCACCGAGGGGTCACGATGGTCGACGAAGATCTCTCGCGCGGCGAACTGCGGATCGGTCATCACCTCGGCGACGGTGTTGACCGGACCGGCGACCACACCGAATTCGGTCAGCAGCTCGATGAGATCGGTGGCCGTGTACCCCGCCGCCCACTGCGCGATCATCTCGTCGAGTTCGTCCTGACGTTCGCCGCGCGCGGTGTGATTGGCGTAACGGGGGTCGGATGCCAGCTCGGGCCGGCCCATCGCGGCCGCCAGCCGCCCGAACACCGTGTCCTGGTTGGCCGCGATGATCACCCACAACCCGTCCTGGGAGCGATACAGATTCGACGGCGCGATCCGGTCGAGCCGGGTGCCCGAGGGCTGCCGCACGTGTCCAGTCTTGTGATAGTCGGGAACGGTCGATTCCTGGATGGCGAGGGACGACTCGGTCAGTGCCGCGTCGACGATCTGTCCGCGCCCGGTGCGTTCCCGCACCAGCAGCGCCGCGAGAACACCTTGGCAGGCGAAGAGGCCTGCGAGACTGTCGCCGAGCGACAGCGCGATTCGCGGCGGGGCCTGCCCGGGGAATCCGTTGAGGTATCGCAGGCCGCTGATGCCCTCGGCGACCGAGGCGTAACCCGGCCGCGACGCGTAGGGGCCGGTTTGCCCGTATCCCGACACCCGCGCGAGCACCAACCCCGGGCAGGCCGCGGACAGCACGTCGTAGCCGAGCCCCCAGCGTTCCAACGTGCCGGGACGGAAGCTCTCCACCACCACGTCCGCGGTGCGCACCAGTTCCAGGAACACCTCGCGCCCCGCCTCGGTGCGCAGGTCGAGGCTCACGCACCGTTTGTTGCGCGCGTGCACCGACCAGAAGTACTGATGCCCGCCCGCCGCCTGGCCCCATTCCCGGAGGGGATCCGGGCGGTCGGGGGCTTCGATCTTGATGACATCGGCGCCCAGATCACCGAGGAGCCTGCCGCAGTACGGACCGGCGATCAACGTCCCGAGTTCCAGCACGCGGTACCCGTCGAGCGCGCCAGGGGGTGCCTGCGCGTGCGCGCCGGGCTGTGCGTCCATTGTCATGATGGCTTGCCTCCTCGGGGAAATGGCGACGCGGCGGGAGCTGCCGCAGCGGGCGACACCTCGGTAGGCTCGCCGGATTCCGCACGCGGGTAAGGGGTTCGTCGATACGACCCGTCGGTGGTCAGTGCCCTCGATCGAGCCCGAGCGCGCCGACGCACATCTGATCGAGGGTCTCCAGCAGCGCCTCTTCGTTCGCGTCGTCACCCTGGATCAACCACAGGTACAGGGTGTGATCGACCATCGCGGCCATCGCACGGGCCGCCAGCTCCGGGTCGAGGTTCGCGCGTACCAAGCCGTCGGACTGCCAGCGGGCGATGGCACGCGAGGTCCGGTCGATCAGCTGGCGGCGATGCTCGTGACGCAGCAGGCGGAAATCGTCGTTGATGGTCGCGACCTGTTCGATGATCGCCATCATCAGCGCGTTGCGCCGGTATGCCCGGTAGTACGACCGGTTCGAGGCGATCAATTTCTCGGCGGGGGACAGATCCGTCTCCGCGGGTTCGCGGCGGTGCATATCCTCGAAGAGCCGATTGCTCAATTCGCCGAAGACGTCTTCCTTCGATTCGAAATAGCGATAGAACGTTCCGTAGGAGACCCCGGCCTCTTGAGCGATCTGCTCCACCCGAGCGTCCAGGAAACCGACTGTCTCGAAGACCTTTCGCGCCGCGTCCAGCAGCGCGTCACGCGTCTTTCGGCCCCGCGGGGTGAGCGTGTCCACCGGGGCGGGGGAGCTATTGACAGATGACTTCGCCACGGGACAGACTATTCACCAAGATGACATGACTGTCAAGTCATCTTTGTCGGTCGTCAGTGACCGAAAGCTCGAGACGGCGACCATTGTCGCTCATCGGAAGGATTGCCATGAACGCTTCCAATTCGAAATTCGAACTGCGCGGAATCAATCACCTGGCCCTGGTGTGCTCCGATATGCGCCGGACGATCGATTTCTACTCCGGAACGCTGGGTATGCCCCTGATCAAGACCATCGAGCTGCCCGGCGATCTGGGACAGCACTTCTTCTTCGACTGCGGCAACGGCAACACCCTTGCCTTCTTCTGGCTGGCCGACGCTCCCGATCCCGTTCCCGGCGTATCGGCGCCCAGGGGCCTGCCCGACGCCGGTGAACTCGTCAGCGCGGTGGGTTCGATGAACCACGTCGCCTTCGCCGTCCCGCCGGAGCTGTTCGACGAGTACTACCGGCGGTTGCAAGCCGAGGGGATCCAGGTCAGCCGCGTGCTCAACCACGACGACAGCCGGGCCGGGGTGTCGCGAGAGGTTCATCCCGGAACTTTCGTCCGGTCGTTCTACTTCCGGGATCCCGACGGAGCGCTACTCGAATTCGCGTGCTGGACGCGGACATTCACGGACGCGGATGTGTCGCACGAGCCGAAGACCGCCGCCGACCGCCGCGTTCCCGCGTCGCACTGAGCCGAAAGGAACCCCGCCATGCCCCGACTGCGCGAAGTGCCTCGCGCCGAAGTCACCGACGAGAAGATCCTGTTCTTCTACGACCGGCTGTTCGGCCCCGACAAGGACCCCGCCGTCGATCACGGCACGATCCATGCCACACCCGGCGACTGGTGGACGGTGTTCGCGCAATCGCCGGAGGTGTTCCGGCACGCCGTGCGCGGTTTCGGCGTCTACCGCAACGCGACCCTCGATCCGGCATTGCGCGAATTGGGCCAGAGCCGGGCCGGTTACGCCCGCGGCAGTCAATTCGTCTTCTCCCAGCACTGCAAGCAGATGCGCTCGCTCGGCGTCCCCGAAGCGAAGATCGCGGCGATCCCGCACTGGCAGATCAGCGCCTGCTTCTCTGTGCTCGAACGGGCCGTGCTCGCCTACACCGACGCGCTCGTCTACGACGGTGGACGCGTGTCGGACGAGGTGTTCGCGGTGTTGCAAGCCGAACTCACCGATCAGGAGATCCTCGAGCTCACCTACATCACCACCCTCTACGACATGCATGCCACCATCTGCCGTGCGCTGCGTCTGGAATACGACGACCGGCCCGAACCGGTGGAGGAAGTGCGACTGCCCGAAGGCGTGCAGGCCCGCGACCTTTCCGCGGATCTGTCGGGTACCGGCTAGGCGGAGGGCGACTCGGTGCGGGGCTGTTTCCTTCGGCTTCGCGCCGGTGTTGTCGGCTCGATCGGCGCGGAATAAGCTGCGGGCTCCTACGGGGCCGCGAAGGCGGCGTTGGCGGCATGGTCGGCGGGGTTGTCGGCGCAGCTGGCGCCGCGAGGCGTCACGGTGAACACGGTCGCGCCGGGGTATATCGCGGACACCGATTTCTTCCAGGGGCAGCTGAGCGAGCAACGACGCGCGCAGTCGATCGACTCCACACACGACAAACGCGCGGGCGATCCGGACGATGTCACCGGGTTGATCGAATTCCTGGCGTCGCCGCACGCCCGGCACATCACGGGCCAGACGCTACATGTCAACGGCGGTGCGCACACGACCAGATGATCGCCGGCATACGGGCGGCTGGTTCTGCCGCCCAGGTCCCACGGTGGTGCTGAACCATTGCTGCCGTGCGACTCTCGGTGCGGATCGACGAGACCCCACATGTTCGGCCCGAACCGATCAGCCGATCCCAGCGCTGCGTGAGAATGCCGTCGCGCGGAGTACCCGTGGCGGTGCGCACCGGCCCCGGCTGCGCACCGGGCCGGTGCACAGCGGTTGTGTTCGCGCTGATCGCAATCCTGTGCGCGGGCGCGAGTACCCGATTGAATCGGGTATCACCGGCGTTCTTCGCTGCCTGAGAGGAGCCGCCGACGCCTCGACCGGAGACGTGTCGGCCTCGGACTGCCGAGAGCGGCGCGACCGAGGCGCCGGTCTTCGGCAGCGCCGACCCGGGAACAGGCAGAGCCTCAGACCAGGAGCACCACATGACAGCGCAGGCCACCGCCGCAACTCCGACCGACGCCTTCGTCGCCGACTGGCAGGACTGGCACCGCACGCAGGATTCGAGACTTGCCGATCCGCACGGATTCCTGGCCATCACCGCGCTGCACTGGCTCACCGAAGAGCCACAACGATTCCCCGACGCGCCGGGCGCTTGGTCCACCGGCGCCGATGGCGTCACAGTGGTTCTCGACGACGGTGACGAGCTGGTGGTCGACGGGGTATCGGTGCGCGGTCGGCATGTCTTCGGCGCCATCCCCGAACGCGGTGGCCTGAACGCCGTGTGGGGTGACGCGGTGATCGAGGTGGCCAAGCGCGGCGGATACGACATCGTTCGCCCGCGGCATCCGGACAACCCGCTGCGCACGGCATTTCACGGCACCCCCGCCTACGCGCCGCACCCGAAGTGGGTGGTCACCGGCCGCTATGTCGCCTTCCCCGAGCCGCGTCCGACCACGGTCGGCGCCGCTGTCGAAGGACTCGAACACGTTTATGACGCGCCGGGCCGGGTGGAGTTCGAGCTGGACGGCCGGGCGCTGCGCCTGACCGCGTTCCCCGGCAAGGATCCCGGCAGCCTGACCGTCCTGTTCACCGACGAGACCTCGGGGGTCACCACTTACGCCGCCAATCGCGTCCTGCACCTGTCCCCGCCCGGCGAGGACGGATCGGTGCAGCTGGACTTCAACCGATCCGCGAACCTGCCGTGCGCCTACACCGACCTGGCGACCTGCCCGTTGCCGCCGGCGGAGAACCGCCTGCCGGTCGCGATCGAAGCGGGTGCGAAGCTCCCGTACGAGCGCGGCGGAACCCGATGAGCGACAGAACACTCGGGATCAGGACGTTGTCGTTCCTGACGCCGGGGAACTACCCCGACGACGATCCCTACTCGGGGCTAGAGGACACGCTGCGGCTGTTCGAGTACGGCGAGAGCCTCGGCTTCGACGGTGCGTGGATCCGGCAGCGTCATCTCGAGCACGGCGTCGGGTCGGCCGCGGTGTTCCTGGCCGCCGCGAGTCAGCGCACCAGCCGAATCCAATTGGGCACGGCCGTGATTCCCATCGGTTACGAGAGCCCGTTCCGGCTGGCCGAGGATCTGTCACTGGCCGATGTGCTGTCGAGGGGCCGGTTGCAAGCCGGCTTCAGCGCGGGCACCCCGCCGCATGCCGACTTGATCGGCGACCTGGTCTTCGACGGAGACTGGCGCTCCTACGATCTGTCCTACGGACGGATCACCCGGCTGATCGAGAACCTGCGCGGTGACTTTCTCGGTGACGCGGGCACGGTGATCCACTCGCCGGGCAACACCCAGCGTCCCCGGTTGCAGCCGCACAATCCCGGCTTGATCGATCGGCTCTGGTACGGCGGGGCGAGCACCCGGTCGGTCCGCTGGGCGGGGGAGAGCGGGCTGAACCTGCTGACGGGAAACATCGTCTTCGGCGACCGCAGCGACGATTTCGCCACCACCCAATTGAGCTTGCTCGGCGAGTATCGCCGACTGGTGGATCCGGCCCGGCCCGCCCGGGTCGCGGTAGGGCGGGTGATCGTCCCGTTCGACAGCGCCGACCGCGCGACTCGCGAGCGGTACCGGCAGTACGCGGCGAGCAGGTACGAGCGCACCCTGGCGCCACAGGGGGAGCGGCGTGTCCTGTTCGCCCCGGACCTGGTCGGCCCCGCCGAGGAGATCATCGACCGGCTGCGGGCCGATCCGGTGCTCGCGCAGACGTCGGAGCTGCGGCTGGAGCTGCCCTACGAGTTCCGCCGCGCCGACTATGAACAGATCTTGCACGACACCGTGGAGCTGATCGCCCCGGCCCTGGGGCATCGGCCCGCGCCGATCCGCTCCGGCGCCGAGCACGACACCGGTGAAGTGGCCGCGCCCGCTTGATCGCTTCAGGCCGTGCCGAGCGCGGCGGCGAACCCGGGCCACGAGCTGTGCAGGTCTTCCTGCCAGTACGACCAGGAATGGGTGCCGTTGCCGCGCAGCTCGAAGGTGGCGGGAATGGCCAGTTGATCCAGCCTTTCACGCAGCTGACGGGTGCAGCGTTCGGCGAATGTTTCCAGGGCGCCGCCGATGAGGAGTTGGTCGATCAGCTTGCCGGGGCTGTGCCCGATCCCGGCACTGTCGAGGGTGTCGTACGGACCGGGCGCGCCGGTCCCGCTCGCGACATAGATCGCGGTACCGCGCAACTCGTCCGCGTGCAGATACGGGTCGTTGGCCGCCCACGCGGGATCGGTCGGCGGACCCCACATGTTCACCACGTTGCCGCGGCGCCCGCCCACCACCGCGCTCACGATCACTTGACCCTGCGGATCGCTGGTGCGCACACACCCGGAATACGAGCCGATGGCCCGATACAACCCCGGTGCGGCCAAGGCCAGCTGGAACACCGACGTGCCCGCCATCGATATGCCCGCGATCGCGTTCGCTCCGTTGCCCCCGAACTCCGCGTCCACGATCGGCGGCAGTTCCCGAGTCAGGAACGTGGCCCACCGCTGCCGTCCCAGCATCGGATCATCCGCACGCCAGTCCGTGAAATAGGAGCTGGCGCCGCCGAACGGGATCACCACGTTGACCTGCTTGTCCCGGAAGAACTCCACCACATCCGTGCGGCTGAGCCAGTTCCCGTCAGCCCCGCCGTCGATCCCGTTCAGCAGGTACAAGGTGGGCGCAGGAACCGATCTGTCGGCGGCAGGCAGGACGCGGACGGTCACCTCGTTCGCCATCGCGGCGGAGTGGACCGACAGCTCGACCAACCGTCCCGGGCCCGGCGTCGTATCGGCGATATGCGGTCGATCGGGGGGCATGCCGATCGGCGACGGGAGTTCCGGTTGGGCGCTGACCGGTCCGGCCGCACCGGTCGCGAACCCGAGGACGACGATGCTCAGCGCCGCCACCAGCCGCGCGCTCCGCGCCGCGCCACGGGGGTAGGACGGCGGGGCAGGGGAATTCACACACGGCCTTCCTGAGGAGGCTGGACGAAACAGGCCCACGGTAGGCCGGGCATGTCTCGGCGGGCAAGGCGGCGTCGCGCTTGTTGGGGGGATGGCCACTGCGCCCGCGGCCTCGCTGGGAACGGCCACAAAACGCCATGGCCTGGACCGAGCCTCACGAACGCCGCGGAGTCAGTGGTCGGTGATCCAGGTGTCGGTGAACTCCGCCTCCGTGGTCAGCATGTCGAGCAGCCGGGTCACGATGGCTGCCTCGATCTTCTTGCCGAACAACGGGATACCGACTTCGGCGGCACCGGCCACCACCGCCTCGGCCGCTGTGTCGCTCTCGGTGAGCCGGACGGTGCCGCTCACCTGGGCGGGCACACCCTCGACGCGGGCCTCGAAACTGCCGCCTTCGCGGGTATAGGTCTCGGAGCGGGTGATCACCAGGCCCTCGGGCCGCACCGCGGTGATGGCGCTGGGCAGCTCCGCCGCCGGAACGGTCTGCACCATCCGCACGTGCAGGCGGTCCTCGGCGGCGTCGAACTCGACGAGCTGTGCGTCGGCCCCGCCGACCTCATCGATGCGGTCTTTCCAGTACTGCTCGTCGGCCAGCGCCGCACGAAGCGCGTCGGCCGAATGGGAGTAGGTGGCCGTATACGCCAAGGGGGTCGCCATACCGGCACACGCTACCTGCTGCCGCGCCCTTCACCGCCGGTGAACCGCCGACGCCGCCGCGCCGCAAACCCGCTGAATCGCCCTGGGAAACAAAAGGTTCGGCAGCAGTCCGCCACCAGATCGGTGTCCGTGGTCCGGTCGAGGACGAGCGCGATTGCGATCCACCGACGCCGTCGGGATCGAGTGCAGTTCGTCAGGGACTCAGGACGGTCACTTCCTCAGACACGTCGAGTCCTGGTCGACCGGCGCGATCCGCATTCGGTGATCCGGATGAGGAGCAGATGGACGACGTCGTCATCGAAAACCGGACGCGATCTCATCGCCCGACAGTCTTCAGGGGAGACGCATCAGCTGCCGGGAAAGCGTGAACAGACGGCGGGCGAGTTTGATGACCGGGATGCCCAGCGGAAGCAGGATGATCGTCACGCACAGCACCGCGCCGACGAGCCACAGCACAGCGGCGACCAGCCCCAGAACCGTGCCGAGCACGGCCGTGAGGATCCCCAGTATCGGACCGAGCAGACCCTGTAGCAGTCGCATGATGACCTTCCGGTTTCCATTCTGCGCTTCTTGGGGCCCGTGCGCATCAGCCGATTTCGACCGGCGAGTCCGAAGGCACCGTGCGTAACTCCCGTGTCGTCGCGCCTCGGACGACTGCGTGCGCTGCGCGGTACCGTCCCGGTATGAGCCGAGCGATCGTGGAGCTGTCCCATCCTGTCTCGGACGGCATGCTCATCGATCCGACCCTGCCCGCACCGCGTGTCACGACGGCGGTGGCACGTGACCGATCGCCGCTGATCGACATGAGCTACCACATCGCGCGCGTGGATATGGTCGGCCCGACGGGCACCTACATCGACGCGCCTTTCCATTTCCACGCCGATGGGGTCGACATCGCCGAGCTGCCGTTGGAGCGGTTGTTCAACGTGCCGATCGTGATGATCCGCGCGCCGGGCCGCCGCGCGGTGGGGCCGGACGTGCTGGGCGATCCCGCGCGCTTGTGGGGCAAAGCGGTGCTCGTGCACACCGGTTGGTCGGAGAAATGGGGCTCGTCCGCGTATCGAGGGCCCGGCCATCCGTTTCTGGTCGGTGAGGTCGCCGAGGCGCTGGTCGCCGCCAACGCGGCGCTGGTGGGAATCGACTCGTCCGACATCGACGACACGTCCTTGCCGACGCGGCCGTGCCACCACACGCTGCTCGGTGCGGGCATTCCGATCATCGAGCAGATGACGAATCTGAACGCGGTGCCCGACACCGGCGCCAGACTGGTCGCGCTGCCCGCGCCGGTGCGCGGGACGGGCTCGTTTCCGCTGCGCGCCGTGGCCTGGACCGAGCACGGCCCAATGGGCGACTGAGGAACCTTTCGATTCGGTATCCGTCGTCGACCGGTTGCGCACCCCGGATCGCCTTCTACCGCCGAGGATCTCGAGCCCGGAACGGTGGGACCGCCAGATCGTCGCCGAAGATGTCCGGGAGGTCGCGCTCGACGCTGTCGGGGAATCGGGCGGGCCGCTTCTCCAGGAAGGCCGTCACGCCTTCCCTGGCGTCGGCGGCGGCGCCCCGGTGGTAGATGCCGCGAGATTCGATGCGGTGAGCGATCATCGGGTGCTCGGCTCCGAGGTTGCGCCACAGCATCTGCCGCGACAGCGCCACCGACACGGGCGCGGAATGCTCGGTAACCCGGCGGGCGAGCGCGCGAGCCTCGTCGAGCAGTGCGTCCGCGGGATGCAGCGCGGAGAACAATCCCGCGTCCAGCGCTTCGCCCGCCTCGACGAGACGGCCCGAGTACACCCAGTCCAGCGCGGTCTGCATCGGCACCAGGCGGGGCAGGAACCAACTGGAACAGGACTCGGGAACGATGCCGCGGCGATTGAAGACGAACCCGATGCGGGCGTTGTCGACGGCCAGCCGGAAGTCCGCCGCGAGCGTCATGGTGATGCCGACGCCGACGGCTGGTCCGTTGACGGCGGCGATGACGGGTTTGCGGGATTCGAACATGCGCAGGACGACTCCACCACCGGTGTCCCGGAACGATTCCGCGGCGTCCGCATCGCCCGCGACGAAGGTCTCCGCACCCGCCGACAGATCCGCGCCCGCGCAGAAGGCGCGTCCGGCGCCCGTGATGATCACCGCTCGGATTCGATCGTCGCGGTCGCAGGTGTCGAAGGCCTCGATCAATTCGGTCCCCATGGCGGTGGTGAACGCGTTGAGCTGCCGCGGGCGGTCGAGGGTGATGGTGGCGATGGCGTCGGAGACGTCCAGGCGAATATCGGCCATACCGAACAGCTTGCCATCTCACCGTCATCCCTGCTCCTGCCGGGGGTTCGCACCGCCCGGGGCGGCGATAATGCCGACTCGAATGAGAATGGCTGTTTACTTAGTGCGCGGTGGACGGTTAGCCTGTCGCCGTGTGCCGATTGGTCACGACCCCTGGCTCCCCGTCCCGGGGCGGCAGCGGAAACCAGTCGGCCGGCGTTTCGCGCCGTTGTTCGGCGACCCGGAGAAGAGGAGTGGGATGGAGATCAGCAACGCGGTCGCGGCGGTGACCGGTGGTGCATCGGGACTCGGCTTGGCGACCGTGCGGGAGCTGCACGGCAAGGGCGCGAAGGTCGTGATCGTCGACCTGCCGTCGTCCTCCGGCGAGGCCGTCGCCAAGGAACTCGGCGACGGCGTGGTCTTCGCCGCGGCCGACGTCACGAACGAAGAGCAGGTCACCGCCGCTCTCGATGCCGCGCAGGAGCTGGGCGACCTGCGCATCGCGGTGAACTGCGCGGGCATCGGCAATGCCATCAAGACCGTGGGTAAGAACGGGGCATTCCCGTTGGCGGACTTCACCAAGGTGATCAACGTCAACCTGGTCGGCACCTTCAACGTGATCCGGCTTGCCGCCGAACGGATCGCCGCGACCGATCCGGTGGGCGAGGAGCGGGGCGTCATCATCAACACCGCGTCGGTGGCGGCGTTCGACGGCCAGATCGGGCAGGCGGCGTACTCGGCCTCCAAGGGCGGGATCGTAGGCCTGACCCTGCCGGTGGCGCGTGACCTCGCGGCGATCAAGATCCGGGTGGTGACCATCGCGCCGGGACTGTTCCACACGCCGCTGTTCGCCACGCTGCCCGACGAGGCCATCGCCTCCCTCGGCGCGCAGGTCCCGCACCCCTCGCGACTCGGCGACCCGGCCGAATACGCCGCGCTCGCGCGGCACATCGTGGAGAACCCGATGCTCAACGGCGAGACCATCCGCCTCGACGGCGCCATCCGGATGGCACCGCGCTGAGGTAGGTGCTGCGAAAGGGCGTGGACCGGGCGAGTGCGGCCGTACCTCTCGCTCGGTCAGCGGGTTCGTTTGGGGCCGGGTGATATACGGATACCGACGACGGTGATCACCGTGACCACCAACACCGTCATGAGCCTCATGAGATTCCATACGGCAGGGTCTCGGGGCGGTTCGGCGGCTGGCACGTCCTTCCCCCGCTGACGGCTGGGTGGGGACGAGGGCAGCGCGGCGAGGGGGCGTTCGGCCTGGAGCGGTATCTGTGTCGCGATGGCGGCCGGTGACGGAACGATACGGAATTCGGGGGCGGGCGGGCCGAGTTCGAGTGGGCTCATAGGCACCGGCGGCGGGGTGGGAAGCAGCAACAGGCAGGTCAGCAATGCGCTGCCGGAGAAGGCACTGCCGACGCCCGCGCTGCCGAGGGCCGACCCGCTCGACCCCGTACCGACGAGGCTCGATCCCGGGCCGATGAGGCTGGATCCGAGGGAGCCGAAGCCGCTGCCGGTCGCGAGCCCGAGCACGAGCAACGCGCTGCCCGTCGCGGCGCTGCCGGTGCATGCCGATTGGACGCTGCCCGTGTCGAGTTGCAGCGACTCGGCCGGACTGCTCGCCGTGATGTCCGGGTGGGCCGTCGTGTCCGACGCGCGAGATGTGCCGTCGTCGAGTTGCGCACCGCCGGTGGTGAGAAGCCCGCCACGAGCGCCACCGGTCTCGGCGCTGCCGGTTGCCGGACGACCGGCGCTGCCGGAAGGTAGCCGAACCGGCCCGAGGGCCAAAGACCCACCGCCGGTCGCGCCCTCGCGATCGAGACCCGAAGCACTGCCGGACGACGGGGTGCCTGCGTCGAGGCTGGAACCGTTGCCCGGGAAGGTGCCCACGGAGTCGGAGCCGGGGGCAGCGCCCGAACTCCCCGTCGCCAGGTCGCCGAGGGACACCGGCGGCAGCGGGTCCGCTGATGCCTCCAGCGGCGGAGCCGCGAGTGCCGCAAGGGTCAGCGGCAGCATCGCGGTGGCCAATCCTCGTGCCATCCGATGTGTTCGAGTTGCGTCACGGTTGCGTCGCATGTGCAGTCGCCTCGTCGTAGTCGAAACCGGGCCGGAAGGTCACGTGGTGTGCTGATACCGGGACAGGGCGAGTTCGAAGGCTTCCTTCGGGACCACGTTCCCACCGGAGAACGGCTCGTCGAGGTTGTAGATCGCCCGGATCACCACACCGACGATGGCGCCGAGCAGCGCGGTGGTCACGACACTGCGCTTGGTGATCTGCACACCGGAGAGGACCACGCTGAACAGCAGGAGGACCGTGCAGATCCACATGGCCAGATAGAGGAAGCCGGGAACCCGGTAGCCCGCGTCCAGCGCACGGTCGGCGCGGGCTTGGGCCACGGAGTCGAGGCTGGTCAGAGCGCTGGTACGAAGCGTGTCGACCTCGGCGTCGGCGGTGTCCACCGCGGCTACCGCGTCGCGCAGGGTGTCGAGGGTGTTCTGGGTGGATTGACTGAGATGACCGTCGTCGGCCATGACGGTCCATTCCTCGGTGCGGACTTGCTCGGTGTAGTCGCGCACCAGGCCCTGGATTCGCGTGTGGTCGGGCTCTGGCATTCCGTGCGCGGCCCAGTACGTATCGATGAGCGCCTTGGCTTCGGCGATGGTGTGGTTGCGCGCGTTGTCGTACTGCTGCCAGGCGATCACCACGATGAACGCCACCACCGCCATGAAGATCGTGTTGATCAGGTTGAGCACCAACGCGCCGACCGTGTCGTCGTCGGTCTGCCGCCAAGCCTTCGGATGTAGGCGATCCCCGGCCACGAAGACGGCCACCGCGACGAGCGCGGTGAGAGCAGGCACGAGAAATTCGAAGGCCATGCGGGGACTCCGTTCTGTCTGAGAGGTTCTCGCGACCGCCACGTCGGCGACGTTCCGCAGGCCTGTCGCACCACGGGGGTTGGTACATGGCTGTGTATCGAGCACCGCCGGGCCGGCCTCATCCGAGGTCGGAGGGTGCGCCGGTGCTCAGTTGCTCCGCGTCGGTGCGCATCTCACCCGAGCGGGATCGTCTCGGAGCTGATCGGGTGCTCAGTCCTGCGGATCGGACATGGCGTGATCCCGGGAACTCGTCGAGACGCACCTCGGGTATCGGTCAGGAGACGAGCCGGAACTGTCTCGACCCGAGCACTTCGATGGTCATGCGTGGCCCTCACCCCCGAGATGGATTCCGAGACCGTCGACGATGGAGCTGTCGAAAGTCTGCGTTCGTTCGGATCAGATCAGTGGTGCACAGCAAATCGATACGCGACACGGTGCCCGTGCGAACCGGGCGCCGTGGAAATCTTCTACCCAGCAGAACATTCTGGTCGACATCGATGGTAGACCGCGAATCCAGCTGCGTGTGGCGAAATTTCGGAGATAGGTCATGGCAGTGCGCACGGCCGGAGACGTCCCCGGCTTCTCCATAGCGTGGGAACATGAGGGATGCGCGACCGGAGCGGGGCCGTGTACGCTTTGCGCAGCTACCGATCGGCGTAACAGGACTGCCCTGGGTCGCGAAACCCGCGTCCGGACAACAGAAGAGCCACAGATGACCAGATTCGCGCATTATGTCGGCACCCTGCCTGCCGAACTGATGACGGGTGATCGTGCCGTCATGCAATGGTTTGCCGACCACAGCGAGGGAAGGCCGGTCACGGCGGTGCCTTGCGACCTCGATCCGGATTGGATCTTCGACTACCTTCGTACGCGCAAGCAGCACGCCGACGTCTTCGAGATCGTGCGGGCGGGCGAGTACACCGACTACAGCGATTTCCCCAGCTACGGTGTGCGGCCCGGGTGCACGCTGGAGCCGCGGCACGTCTCGATGGACCGCGTCGAGCGCATCGGCCAGGTCGTGGAGGCTTTCGAGGCGCTGCGCGGCGAGCGGCCCGAGCTGGCCGGGACGAAAGTGCAGATAAGTCAGCCGAACCCGCTGGACCTCGCGATGTTCGTCTTCGCGGGTGCCGCGGTCTCCGCTGGGCTCCCGGTCGGGCCTGCGGTGCGTGGTTCCGGGTTCGTGGTCGGTGCGCTGCGGCAGCTACCGGTGTTCACCGAAGCCGTCTTGCAGGAGATGACCCAGGTCGTCGAGCGGTACGGCGACCGCGTCGTCTTTCAGGTGGAGTCGCCCATCGCGCTGCTGAGCATGGTCAAAGCCGAGCAACTACGTTCGCAATGGGCGCTGGCGCCGCTCGTCGCGCGACAGCTCGCCGGTTTTCTCGGGCGGGTGCGCGAGGTCGGAGCGGAAGCGATCGTGCACCTGTGCTACGGCGACTATCAGCACAAGAGTCTGCTGACTCCGCGCAGTCTCACCCCGGCGGTGAAGTTGCTGCGCCGTACCGCACGGTTGCTGAACAAACAGGGGACGCCACTACCCCCGGTGCACATCCCGTGCGCTTACGGTGCCGAACCGGCACCGCTGGACCCGCGGTTCTACGCACCGCTGCGCAAGCTCGACGCCGAGTGGAGAGTGATCGCCGGTGTCGTCTCCCCGGACTCCCGCGAGGACAGCGCCCGCGCGCTCGCTCTCTTCGAAGAGGCGGCCGGACGCGCGGCCTACGGTGTTGCCACCGCCTGCGGCCTCGGCAGATGCACCGTCGACGACGCCGGACAGGCGGTCGCTACCACGGTCTCGTTGACCGGCGTCGGTGACGAACGCCAACCGTAATCCGCCCGGCGGTAGCCGGCGGCCGGTGACCGCGGGCGGCGTGCCACGTCCTCCGCGCGTCGAGGACGAACTCGGGCAGGCCCGCGACCACCGTGCGCTCGGATGCCGACCAGCGTCTCCGCCGAGGTATCGCTGTCGGAACCGTCGAATTGCGTTGTCGCGAACCCGCTCTCACGTGTTCGCCGGTGCCGCCTTCGTCGGCGCCACGACCGGAGCGTTGCTATGTTGCTAGCGTAGGCGGGTCGCCGAGCTCTGGACAACAGGTCTCGGCAGGCACGTGCACCCGCTCACTGACCACGATCGTCGAATTGCTGTTCCATAACCTGGAGTCACGTTCTTGACCACACCACAGTCCCCGATGGCCGCGCCGCACCCCACTGGAACCGGAGCGTGCCCCGTCCAGCACGGATCCCCCACGGACACGGACGCGCCGCGCGTCGAGCTGTTCACCAAGGAGTTCGTCGCGGACCCGCATCTCGCGTACCGGGAGATGCGCCGTAAGCACGGCTCGCTGGTCCCGATCGAGTTGGCGCCCGGTGTGCCTGCCACCCTGGTGATCGGCTACCAGACGGCGGTGCGCATCCTCAGCGATCCCGACCATTTCCCCGCCGATCCCCGCACGTGGCAGAAGACCATCCCCTCGGACTCGCCCGTGCGGCCGATGATGGAGTGGTATCCGGCCGCGCGGTACAGCACCGGCCTCGCGCATGACCGCTATCGGCATGCCTCCGTCGACGCCATCGACGGGATCGATTTGTTCGACGTGCCGACTACGGTCGAGAAGCTCGCTGTCCCGCTGATCAATTCCTTCTGCGAAGCCGGGTTCGCCGACCTGGTGACCCAGTACGCGTTTCCGCTCGTTCTCGACGTCCTCAACGAGATGGTCGGTTGCCCGGCCGAGATCGGCGAGCGGGTCGCGACCGGCATGGCCGCCCGCTTCGACACCGTCCGGGGCCCCGAGGGCATGAAAATGGTCAAGGAAGCGTTGATGCAGCTCATCCGGCTCAAGCGCCGGGAACCCGGCGACGACGTCACCTCACGGCTGGCGCACCACACGACCGACCTCGACGACATCGAGATCTTCGCCCAGCTCATGAGCTTCTACGGTGCCGGTTTCGAAGCGCAGCGCAATCTGATCACCAACGCGGTACTGCTGATGATCACCGACGACCGGTTCCGCTTCGGCGACGTCCTCGGACGCAACCTGTCCACCACCGACGCTCTCGACGAGGTCTTGTTCAACGACCCGCCGATGGCGAACTTCTGCACGACGTATCCGCGGCAGCCGATCATGGTCGACGGTGTTTGGCTGCCCGCGGATCAGCCGGTCGTCATCAGCCTCGCGGGCTGCAACAACGACCCGGAGATCCGCGGGACCGACGAACCCGGCGGCAGCCGGATCGGCAACCGCTCCCATCTGGCATGGAGCGCGGGCCCGCACGCCTGCCCGGCCAAATCCGTCGCGTACATGACAGTGCAGAACGCCATCGATCAGCTGTTCGACGCCCTGCCCGAAATCCAATTGGCCAGGCCCAAGAACGAACTGCAATGGCGGCCGGGCCCGTTCCACCGGGCTCTGACGGCTTTGCCGGTCGCATTCCCCAAGTCCGCGCCGGTGCGCATCGGGTAGGACGGGTCACGGCCGGCCACCGAACGCCGACCCCACCTGAGATGACAACGATGTGCCCGGGCTGTTCCTGGTCCATACTGGTGCGGCGACGGAAGCGGTCGACGATACACCGGGTGCGGACGTCGGTGTGGATGTTCGTCGGCACAGGGGCGGGACGGTGCGCCAGCGATGGTCAGCGGAATGGGCGGCAGCGAGTTGTACGCTCGCGTGCGGGACGAGGAATCCGCGTCGTTCCGTTCGGCAGGCGGTAACGCCGTCCGATTCGTGGCCTCGATAGCGGCCTTGGTCGTGGTGTGGGCGCGTGGGCCGCAGTTGCTGGCGCTCTGGGTCCCCGTAGTGGAGTTGTCGACATGGCGGCAGCTGGTGTTGTTTCCGCTGGCGGTGCTGGGGGTGGGGGCGTTCGCCGCCGGCGCGGAGACCGTCACCGACGCATCGCAAGGGCTGCGGGCCAGATCCATCCGGCGGCGTGTGGACCGCGATCCCGATCAGATCGCGATGCTGGTCCCGCCGCTGGAGACGCACCGGGCCACGGTGCAGCGGATCCGCGGCCACGGGCGGGCAACGGTGCGGCGCCTGCTCTGGATCGCGGTACCGGTCGCGCTGGGCATCGGGGTACTGGCGGCCGGGGTGACGGTCGAGGACCCCGACGGGACGCGGCGTCCCGCGCCGGAACTGGAGCCTGCCGTCCTCGGCCTGGCGTTCCTGTCGGCGGCGGTGCTGCTGGTGTCGGTGGTGCTGCGGTGGCGGCGGTGGAGTGCGAGCCGCGCGGTCGAGAAGTGGTCCCAGGACCCCGCCTACAGCGCCAGGATCAGCCGGGTCGGCCCGGATCCCACGTCGTCCCCGGCCGCGGATATCCCGGCGCTCACCGTGAAGTTCATCGCCCCGCCGCGGCGTCAGGGAAGCCTTCGGCAGGTCTCGACGCAGTCCAACGTGATCGGCGCGAAGCCGGTCCGGATCGCCTATCTCCGCCTGTTCGACAATCGAGCGCGCGCACGCGAGTTCCTGCGTGGCGCGTGGCGCGAGTTCGGGTATGTGCATCTCCTGCGCAGCGCCGCGTCGGTGAGCCCGCAAGAGGTTCGGAAAGTGCGCAGGGACAACGCCTTCCGTACCATGTTCGTAGCATCACCGCGCATGCTGCGCGAGGAACTGGCGAAATTCTCGGCCGAACCGTTGCCGCCGGGGCGCAGGCGTTTGCTAGGGGTGACCGATCTGGCGGTCCGGGTCCGCGATCCCGCGGGCAGCTACCCTGTGCGTCCGATCCTCTGTCACGTCAGCTTCTGGCAGGCGGCGGTGGACATGCTGTTGTCCCGGGTCGACTACGTCGTGCTGGATCTGGCCGGGTATGTGCCCGCCAACGCGGGAACACGCTTCGAATTGCAACGCGTGATCGACCGCTTTCCCATCGCCGAGGTCATCTTCATCTGCGACAGTCAGAGCGATCGGGCATTCCTGAAGGCGCAGGTGCTGTATCACTGGTCGCGGATGGGCAGCGGATCACCGAATTCCGGCGCGACTCCGCGAACCGCTCGCATCGCTGTGACCGACGGTCATCGGGCCACTACCCGGTATCTGATGGCAGATCTACAGGTTCGCCGTGGATGACGCGGCATCGGTCGCGGAACATGGATCCGCAGCTGGGAAAGTTCGCAATTCCCGAGCAGCGCAAATGGATTCGAGCGGCACCGGTTGCCTGTTACGCTTCGGCCATGTCGGTTCGAACGCGCCTCGCGGCCCGTGCGGCACGGTGACGACTACCCCGGGCTGTTCCAGTCCGCGGACTCGGCGTCGCTGTACGGCCAGAAGTTCTATCTCCGCGCCTACGGAGCTCGGCTCTGGCTGGCGGTGCTGGCGGCGGCGTGCGCGGCGTTCACCGTGCGCGTCGGCTCCGCGCGCACGGATGTAGCGGCCATCCTGACCGCCATGGCCTTCGTCGGAATCCTCGCCGTCGACGTGGGTGTGCTGCGCGGCCGTCCGGGTAAGTCCTGGTACGAAGGTCGCGCGCTCGCCGAGTCGGTGAAGACCTTGACCTGGAAGTACGCGGTGCGGGGTGCGCCGTTCGTCGGGACGCTGTCCCCGGCCGAGGCCGATCGGATGCTGATCGAGCGCATCATGCTGCTACGCCAGGACATCTCGGCGCTCGCCCTGCGGCCGACCACCGCGCCGACCATCACCGACCGCATGCGGCAGTTGCGTTCGGCTCCGTTCGACGAACGGCGCCGCGTCTATCTGGACGATCGCATCAGGGAACAACAACGGTGGTACGCGGCCAAATCCGGCTACCACCAGCGCAGATCGCAGGTATACGGCACGCTGGCACTCGTTTTCGAGGTGGCGGGTGTGGCCGGCGCGCTGGCGAAGGCGTTCAACGCGGTCGCTTTCGACCTCGCAGGCATTTTCGCGGCCGCCGTCGCGGGTCTGGCCGCTTGGTCGTCGGCCCGCCAGCACAGCACCGGCGCCGCTGCCTATGCCGTCGCCTCGAACGAACTGAGCATCGTCGCCGAAGTGCTGGAACAGAACAGCACCGAAGCAGCCTGGGCGGACGCCGTATCCGACGCCGAGGAAGCGATCAGTCGCGAACATACTATGTGGCGAGCTTCGCACGGCGAATAGCACCCGCGACCGGCAGCCGTCTTTCATCGGACGTCCGATGGTCCGGCGTGGCTGCCGGATTTGACCGGGGACAGTGCTTATCATGATCACGCTGTGTGACGTGGCGGCGTTGCACGGCGAACGGGGAAGCGGCCCGTCCGGCGGAAGCGTGACGCCGGGCGGGCCGTTGCATTCGGTCGGTCCGTGCCGGATCGTGCGGTCGAATCCAGGAGGCAAGGGGTGAGCTTGCCTGTGCTGCCGCGTTTGTCGCCGGTCGGGGCGGGTAGGCATCGACGAATGGCGTAGGTCAGGAGGTCGGAGTATGACATCGAACAATGCCGTCGGACAGTTGCGCAGCGTGGTGCTGGACTGCCCCGAACCGCGAAAACTCGCGGGGTTCTACCGGGACCTGCTCGGGGGAGACCTGCTCGAGGACGATGACGACGACTGGGTGGTGCTGGTCGAGAACTCGGGCAGGCGCATCGCGTTTCAGACGGCGCCGCAGTACAAACCGCCGCGTTTCCCGGACCCCGAGGCGTCGCAGCAGGTGCATTTCGACGTGTTGGTGGACGACATCGAGCAGGCCGAACCGGCGGCGCTCGCCTTGGGAGCGACACTCGTGCAAGGCGAAACCGACGGAGCGTTCCGTGTTTACGCCGACCCGGTGGGGCACACGTTCTGCCTGGTATGGCTCCCGGACGAGTAAAGAGCCGGACAGGCCGGGCACCCGACCCGGCCTGTCACTTTTGCGGCGATCACGCGAAATGCGACGAATGCCCTGCGTGGGGATCGGCCGGGTCGTGGCGGGTGCCTGCCGATCGACCTCGAACGCCGCCTCTCATTCGGGCGGTGGCGGTCGACGGATGTCGTCGGCCACCGATCCGCCCGCGACGTCGGCGGCGACACCGATCTGCTCCTCGTAGGGAAGGCCGACCGGCACACGGTCGCCGTCGGAGGTGATGTCTTTCAGCCTGTGGTCGTCGTCCTCGAGTCTCCCGCCTGCCTCCGTCTCGGGGACACGGTTCGGATCGACGTCCGGCTCCTCCTCGGCGAGCCGGTCCCCGATCGGTCGCGGATGAGCTTGCTCCCACGGTGTCACGCCGTACTTCGTGACGCCGCTCCAGTGCTCCGGTGGGTCCATTCCGGCCTCCAGCGGGTCGGAATGCAGTCGGTCCTCATCGAGATCCTCGGCGCTGTTGAGCGCCGCCGGATCGGATTCGACCGAGTCGGGTGCCCCCGTGTCCTGCGGCGGGTCATAGGTCTCGTGCGGTTCGGTCATCTCTGCCTCCTCTCCTGCATTCAGCGACTTCCCGGAACTGCCGGTAGCAAACCCTCGGAGAGGGGTCCAACAGCGCCCGGCGAGGGGCACACACCCTGGCCGCGGGCTTACGGCGGCGAAGTCGAGTCACCTACGGGTGAACACGCCGAGGTGTTCGACGTCGTAGTACTCGAGGGTGAGCTTGCCGTCCTCGAAGGTCGCCCGGGAGACCGAGCCGTGGTTGGCGTTTTCGCCGGCCGGTGTGAAAACGAAAGTGTCACCGTCCCAGTGCTTCAGTGGAAAGGTCATATTGTTCGGGCCCAGGCCGAGGGTCAGGGAATTACCGGTGGCGGCGACCGTCGCCGGGCCGTAGTAGGGATTGTCGTAGGTGCCCGTATACGAGGCGGACGGTCGAGCGGGAGCGGGGGCGGCGGGCGGCTGCTTGCCTGCCAGCGCCCCTGCCGGGGCGCCCAGCGGCTGGAATGCTGTTCGATAGAGCGAGCGCCAGTCCTGCTGGATCTTCCCGAACTGGACCAGGTCGGCGAACTCCGCGTTCAGCGTTTCCGGCACGCCGATCGGTGCCGCGTTGGTGAGTGTCACGATGCCGACGTCGGCGGAGGGAATCAAGGTGAACGCCGTGCCCGCACCGAGGCCGAACGCCCCCGAGTGACCGAGTACGACCCGCCCCGAGGGGGAATCGCCGACGTTGAAGCCGAATCCGTAGAACCCGGCGCGCGCGTCGGGCGTCTTCGGCGGCGCCGACACCGCCTGCGGGGAGATGGCGGGCAGGAGATCCTCCGGTGGCACCAGGACGGAGCCACCCGCGGAGCCGTTCGCGAGCACCATCGTCATCCATTTGGCCAGGTCGGCGACCGAGGAACTGACCCCTCCCGCCGGAGACTGAGCGTCCGGCTGACGCTGGGGATTGGCCGGCGCGTACTTCCCGTCGACCAGAACGTGCCCCTCGGCCCGGTTCGCGCGAGCCGCGAAGTCGGCGAAGCGGGAGCTGGTCGATGTCATGCCGAGCGGGCGGTAGATCGTCTGTTCGGACAAGGTCTCCCAGTCGGTTCCCGCCGCCGTGGCCACGGCGACAGCGGCCGCGGTCAGCCCGAAATTCGTGTATTCGTAGGAGTCCCGGAAGGCGCCCAGCGGCAGCAGCCGGAGCCGGTCGAGAATCTGTCCGCGGTCGTAGCCGAGGTCCTCCAGCAGGTCACCCGCGTGATCGGGCAGTCCGGAGCGGTGCGCGTACAGGTCGCCGACCGTGACGTGCTCGGTGACGTAGGGATCGGCGAGCGCGAAGGACGGCAGCAGCCGGTGTACCGGAGTGTCCCATTCGACACCCCCCGCGGCGATCCGGCGAGCCACGACCGTCGCGCCGACCGGCTTGGACAGCGACGCGAGCTGGAAGACCGTATCCGGGTCGACCTTCTCCTCGGTCACGACGTCACGGACGCCGAAGCCCCTGCTGTACACCACCTTTCCACCGTGCACGACGGCAACCGCCATGCCGGGAATACCCGAAGAGGTGAGCAGGCTCTCCGCGAGGTCGTCCAGTTCGCCCACGGCATCATCGATCCGTCCGTCCGGTATCGGCACACCGGCGAACCGGTCGGGCAGCACCGTGGAACCGGACGGTGCTCCCGCCTCGGTGGAGTTGGCCTCGTCGCCGCCACACCCGGTGAGGGCGAGAAGGACGGCCGCCGCCATCGCCGTGGGAACGAGCCATCCGCGCCATCGTGTGCTCACCGGTCGCCTCCTGGCTGCCGTAGCGACAAAAGACCAGATAAAGGCTAGTTGAGTAGAGATAGCTGCGTGGCGTGTTCTGCCGTCAGGTCCGGCCGCTGACCTACCCGGCGGCGGGCGCCTCCCGGATCTGCACGATCGGAAGCACCAGAGCCGCGGGGGAACTCGCCGGAACGACCGGGTTCACCGGTGCGATGGGAGCGATACGCTGGTATCCCGTGCCCACCAGGGGTCGGGTGTCCACCTCACCCTTGTTGGGCCAGTACGCAGCCGCGCGTTCGGCCTGCGCGGTGATCGTCAGCGACGGGTTGACGCCCAGATTGGCCGAGACCGCCGCGCCGTCGACCACGCTGAGCGTGGGGTAGCCGTAGACGCGGTGATAGGCGTCGATCACGCCGTGCTCGGCGTCGGCTCCGATCACGGCTCCGCCCAGGAAATGCGCCGTCAGCGGGATGTTGAAGATCTCGCCCCAGCTGCCGCCCGCGATGCCGCCGATCTTCTCCGCGACCCGCCTGGTGACGTCGTTGCCCACCGGGATCCAGGTCGGATTGGGCTCGCCGTGGCCCTGTCTGCTGGTGAGCTTGCGGCCGAACAGGCCGCGCTTGGTGTAGGTGGTGATCGAATTGTCCAGGTGCTGCATGACCAGGGAGATGATGGTCCGTTCGCTCCAGTTCCTGGTGCTCAGGAAGCTGAGCAGGTTCATCGGATGCCGCAGCACCAAGCCCAGGAAGCGCAGCCAGCGCGGAATGCGCCCACCGCCGTCCACCATGAGCGTCTGGAGCAGGCCCATGGCGTTGGAGCCCTTGCCGTAGCGGACCGGCTCGATGTGCGTGTCCGGGGTGGGATGAATGGACGAGGTGATCGCGACGCCCTTGGTGAAGTCGACGCCGGGGCGCACCTTCTTGGTGGCCGCGCCGACGATCGATTCCGAGTTGGTGCGCGTCAGCATGCCGAGCCGATCGGACAGGTCCGGCAATACCTTTTTGTCGCGCATGGCGAACAGCAGCTTCTGCGTGCCGCGCGTGCCCGCGGCGAGCACGACGTGCGAAGCGGTGAGCGTCCGCGGCTGCTTGCGAAGCCACGCGCCGGTGCGGGCGGTGGACACGTCCCAGGTGCCGTCGGGATGCGGACGCAGCTCGGTGACCGTCGTCATCGGAATGATCTCCGCACCGGCCTTTTCCGCCAGGTAGAGGTAGTTCTTCACCAAGGTGTTCTTGGCACCGTACTTGCAGCCCACCATGCAGTCGCCGCATTCGACGCACCCGGTGCGCTCGGGGCCGACGCCGCCGAAGTACGGATCCGGTACCGTCTTGCCCGGCTCGCCGAAGAACACGCCGACGGGAGTCTGCACGAACGTGTCGCCGACGCCCATATCGTCGGCGACGGCCTTGAAGACCTCGTCGGCGGGCGTCATGTGCGGATTGCGCACGACGCCGAGCATCTGCTGCGCACGCTCGTAGTAGGGAGTCAGCTCGTCGCGCCAATCGGTGATGTCACGCCACTGCGCGTCGCGGAAGAACGGCTCCGGCGGCACGTACAGGGTGTTCGCGTAATTCAGCGAACCGCCCCCGACGCCCGCGCCGCCGAGGATGAGGACATTGCGCAGCGGATGGATGCGCTGGATTCCGTAGCAGCCGAGCGCGGGCGCCCACAGGAACTTCTTCAGCTCCCAGCTGGTCTCGGGCAACTCGTCGTCGGCGAAGCGCCTGCCCGCCTCCAGTACGCCGACCTTGTAACCCTTCTCCACCAGCCGGAGCGCGGTGACGCTGCCGCCGAACCCCGAACCGACGATCAGCACGTCGAAATCCGTCGTCCGCTGGTCCATGTGGAACTCCTCGATCGTGTCGCCAGTGACTCGGCTAACACTACTCTCCGGTAAGTAACGGTCCGCAACTCGGCTGGAAACGGCGGATCGCTGCGGTAACGCGGTTTGCCAGCTGTTGCCCGGCCCGTTTTCAGAGCGATGCTCTCATTAGTTGACAACGCTCTCTGAATGGCGCATGGTTTGGTCATGCCGACGACACCGCGTGCCCGAGCCAGGGCCCAGACCATGAACGACATCGTCCGGATCGGGCGCGAACACCTGGCGACCGACGGCGCCGCAGCCCTGTCGCTGCGTGCGGTGGCGCGTGACCTCGGCGTGGTCTCCTCGGCGGTGTACCGATATGTCCGCAGTCGCGACGAGTTGCTGACCCTGCTCGTCGTGGACGGTTACAACGCGCTCGGCGACGCGGTCGACGGCGCGCTGGCGGCCGAGGCCGATCCGATCGACGGATTGCGGGCACTCGGGCGAACGGTACGGTGCTGGGCGCTGGCCGAACCCGCCCGCTACGGGTTGCTGTTCGGCACGCCGGTCCCCGGTTACGACGCACCGGCTGCCGAGACCATCGCGCCGGGCACCCGCGTGATCGCCACGATGCTGACCCTCTTCGCTCGGGCGTACGGTGCGGGCGAACTCGTGGCCCCGGCGGGGGAGCCTCGAATATCCACCGCTCTCGCGGGCAGTTTCACGCGGATTCGCGACCAGTTCCAGCTGGAGGTGCCCGATTGGCTGATCGTCCGCGGCGTGACGTTCTGGGTCGGTCTGTTCGGGGCGGTGAGCGCGGACGTCTTCGACATGTACGGCGCCGACACCTTCGCCGACCGGGAGGAATTGTTCGAACTGCAACTCGACGGGCTGTTGGACATGCTCGGTCACCGGCCGTGAGCCACACCCGCGACGGGGGAGTCCGCGATCGGTCGTGGCGGCGTGTGCTGCGATGGGAGGCGTGACTTCCTCCGAACAGCCCCCGGCACCCGATATCAGTGCGGTGACGGCATGGGCGCGCCGGATCGGTGCGCGGATGCCACTGGTCAACGCGCCGATGGGTGGCGTAGCGGGCGGCCGGCTCGCCGCGGCGGTGACCGCGGCCGGTGGAGTGGGCATGATCGGGATGGGCAGCGCCGGATCGGTCGCGGCGCTGGAGCGGGAACTGCCGCACGTCCGGGGCCTGGACGGGCCGTTCGGCATCGGTCTCGTCGATTGGGTCGTCGCGCGGGAGCCGCGGCTGCTGGAGGCCGCGATCGAGGCTCGTCCCGCCCTGATCTCGGTGAGCTTCGGCGTGGACCTGGATTGGGCGGCTCGCGTCGCGGACGCGGGAATCGTCCCGGCCACCCAGGTCTACAGCGGGCAGGACGCGCGGCGTGCGCAAGACGCGGGCATCGGCGTCCTCGTGGCCCGCGGCGTGGAGGGCGGCGGACACGGCGCCGTCAACGCGCCGCTGCTGCCGCTGCTGGAGGAGGTGCTGGCCGTGGCGACGGTTCCGGTGCTCGCGGCGGGCGGCATCGGGGCACCGGGGGATCTCGCCGCCGTACTCCGAGCGGGGGCCAGTGGCGCATGGCTCGGTACTTGTCTGGCGGCGTGCTCGGAATCGCTGCTGCCGGATGCGGGCCGCCGAGCCCTGCTCGACGCGCGCGGTACCGACACCGTGCTCACCCGCGCCTACGACGTGGGGATGGAATTGCCGTGGCCGGTGCGGTTTCCCGCGCGAGTGCTGCGCACCGGATTCACCGACCGATGGACCGGTAGGGAGGAGGAACTCGCCATGGATCCGGCGGCCAAGCACGCGCTCACCGCCGCGCTCGCCGTGAACGATCCGGCCGTCGCGCCGATCGACGCGGGCTCGAGCGTCGATCTGGTCACCTCCGTGGAACCGGCCGCTCGAGTGCTGGAGCGGCTGTGGTCAGGAGCGACGGGATCAATCGCGGGCTGAGCGTTTCAGTCCTCGCTGCTGGTCCGCTCGCCGAGATAGTGGAGCAGCGTGGGATCGGAGGAGGTCAGCCGATCGACTTCCTCACCGCCGGTGCATTGGTAGAGCGCGACGGTGACCGAACCGGATCGGCGCCCGGCGACCCGCCAGACCCCGCCCGCGTCGGTCCAGCGCCGGAGTACCGCGACGGGATCGTCGGTCATCGCCTACCTCCACTCGCGGACATGCGGCTTCGATCTCACCGCGGCACGGTGACCGGGTCGGAGCAGCTCGCCGGTCCGTCCACGAAAGAGCAATCCTTCGGCGCGCGGGTCGGCCGGTACCCGGGCGCGACGCCGCCGGCTCGGGTGATGTCCGTGTAGGCGGCCACCGCGTCCGTGGGCTTGCGCGTCAGTGCCTGGTCAGTGCGGACGTCGACCGTGTACAGGCCGAAACGTGGTGTGTAGGAACCCCACTCGTAGTTGTCGGTGAGGCTCCAGTAGTTGTAGCCGATCAGGTCGATGCCGTCGGCCTTGGCGCGCTGCAGCCAGTAGACGGTGTCGCGGAGGGAATCGGCGCGGCCGTATCCGTCCGCCCGTGGCAGGCCGTTCTCGGTGGGCATTCCGTTCTCGACGATGTAGAGCGGCTTGCCGGGGAACTGGCGCGCATAGTGCTGCAGCGCGTAATAGATGCCTTCCGGCTGCAACGGATTCTTCCACAATTCGGTGAGATTCCCCGTGGTAATGAGGCTGTCGGGGGAGAGGCCGTAGTAGTAATCGATGCCGATGTAGTCGAGCTTCGCGCCGATCCTGTCCACCAGTGGCTTGTTCACCACGTCCTCGGCGGCCGGGATGTAGGCGACATTGCTGGTCACCATCGCGTCCGGCTGAACTCGGTGAATGAACTCGTAGATGCTGTTGTGCGCCTCGGCGATCCGGTCCTGCATCGCGGCCGCGGCGGCGGGCGGCAATCCGCCGTTGCGCAGTTCGTTCACCACGTAGAAGGTCGGCTCGTTGAATGTGACCCACAACGGCTTGTACTCGGCGTAGCGATCGACCACCGTGCGTGCGTTGGCAAGCCAGTCCTCGACGATTCCCGCGTTGTTCCAGCCCCCGCGGTCGACCGCCCAACCTGGATAGACCCAGTGGTCGATGGTGATCATGGGGCGCATACCCGCGGCCGTGATCGCGGCGACGACGTCGTCGTAGAACCGCAATCCCTCGGGGTCCCACTTGCCCGGCTCCGGCTGGAGCCGAGCCCACTCGATGCCGATGCGATACACCTTCACGCCCAGGCCCGCCGCGAGGGCGATGTCCGAGCGGTAGCGCGAATAGAAGTCGATCGAATCCTGGTACGGGTCCGACGTCTTGCCGGACGCCACGTAACGGGACCAGTTGCTGTCCGGGGCATGGCCTTCCGACTGGTACCCCGACGCGGCGACGCCCCAGAGGAAGTCCGGGCCCATCGGCGTGACCACGGCGGGTGGCGCTGGCCGAGCCGCCGCCGGAGCGGCGACTCCGAGCAAGGCGGTGGCGACAGCCGCGAGGGCGGCCGAGACGCGGCGGGGGTGGGAACGCATCGAACTCCTGTTCCGAAAGGGGCGACGGGCGCTCGTGGACCTCCGGCGCAGGGATGGGGTGGGGGCCACGGGGGACAGGGTAACTGGTCGCTTGTCCGTTTTCAGGAAGACGAGGAGGGGTGGGCGGGCGAAACGAACTCTCTGACTTGCTCGGACGGCTACGTAGGGACGGGCACGCAGCCTCTTGGGCTTGAAAAATATAGATACGTAGATATGCGCATTTAACTATGTAATTACCATCGTAGCAAACAGGCATTCAACTCACGTCAACATCAAAAAACCAACAAGGAGCAGGGGAGGGCCGGAGATTCCGGTCAGGCGAGCTCGTCGGCCGAGTCGTGGCCGGCGGCGGCGCTACGTCGGAGGAATTCCGCGATCAGCTCGAGTTCGGCATCCGTGTAGCCCTCGCAGATGGCGTCCATCCGGCCGTTCATTCCACTGAATATCCGGTAGAGCTCGGGATTTCGGTCGTGGAGTGCACGCACGGTGACGGCGCGCCGGTCGGCGCCCTCGGGATCACGCTCGCGGATCACCCATCCGCCACGCTGGAGGCGGTCCAGGATGCCGGTCAACGTCGCCGGGTGCAGACCGGCACGCGCCGCCAACGCAGTCGGCGTCAGCGGCCCGTGTCGGTTGATCAGATCCAGGCAGGTCCAGTCGACGTCCTTCAGTTCCACCTTGTTGCCGAAGCGGCGGTTGAGCACGGACAGCTGGGTGTTCAGATCGCGTAGCGCCTCTTTGACGGACGTGACCAACCGCCGGTGTCGCCGGGGCGCGGCCGGATCGACTACGGAACTCATCCAAGTCACCTTCACGATTCTTTGTATGGATTCCGTATTATACGCACCGCCAACTGGAATGGGCGCCGCCGTGCGCTCAGTGCTTGCCGAGCGCCTCGGTGCGGATCAGTCGCAGCAGGCTGGGATTATTCGAGGTGGTGACGACGCTGACGATCCTCTGGACATATCGGTCGTCGTCGATGAGCTGGAGCAGGCAGGCGGCCAGGTCCGCTCGGGAGGTGAACCGGCCCTCGGCGTGTCCTTCCGCGACTGTGTAGTCGGTGACGAGCGCGGAGGTGTACAGGCCACTCGGGCGCACGACCGTCCAGTCGAGTTCGGTTTCTGTGAGCAGGGTTTCCATCGCACGCATATCGTCGTAGAGCGTTTTGCCCATGACCTGCGTGAGGTAGGGCTGCAAGACGCGATTGAACAGAAAGCCCGCATCCGCGTGTGGTTTGGGGTCGACGGCGCTGGACGAGACGACAGCGATACGGCGTACCGCGTGCTTGCGCATGGCGGCGACGATATTGGCGACCCCGGCCGAATACGTCGTGATCGGTTGCTTGCTGTAGGGCACACCGAGTGTCGACAGCACCGCGTCGCCGCCCGCGATCGCGCTCTCGACGGAGTCTGCCGTATGGACGTCACCCTCGAACGTCGTGAGCCGGTCGTGTTCGAGCGGGAAATCGTGTGGCTTGCGAGTGACGGCGACGACGTCATGACCGGCCGCGAGAGCCTGAGTGGTCAGCAAGCGGCCGGTGGGACCGTTCGCCCCGAAGACGATGAGACGCATGGATGTTCCTTCTGGGTTGGTGCGAGCCGCGGAAAGCGGCACCGGAGGCGGGGGAGGGGGCGTCACGACCACTCCGCCCGGTGATCGGCGGCCCATGTCGCGAACGAGCGTGCCGGACGGCCGAGAATCGCGTCCACCTCGTGAGTGACGATGGGCGTTCGGTCGAGTTCACGAGCGTAGCGGTCCATGAGCGCGAGCACGAAGCGCTCGTCGAGACCTTGCCCGATCATCGCGCGCGTGGCTGTTTCGACCGGAACCTGCTGAAATCGAAGGGGTTTGCCGATCGCGTCGCCGATGACGGCGACCATCCGCTCCAGGGTCACGGCCTCGGGACCGGTGATGGTTATGCGGCGGCCGAGGAGGCTGTCGTCCCACATGGCCCGGGCGATGACGTCCGCGACATCCTGTTCGTGGATGACCGCCTCGGCGAAAGACGCATACGGGCCGAAGACGGTGTCACCAGCGGCCACTTGCTTTCGCCACATCGCCGATGTGTTCATGGCGAACGAACTCGGTCGTACGCTCACCCACGGCAGTCCGCTCGCGACGACCGCCCGCTCGACCTCCGTGTTGCGGTCACCGTTGAATCGGGAGGGCTGATGAGCGGGTTCGTCGTCGGCGTTGCAGGCGGACATGACGACCACCCGGCCGACACCGCATGTCGCGGCGAGCCGGACCAGTTCGCCGACGTGATCCTTGCTGGCCCGCGGGTGGACGAACAGGGCATCGACCCCCTGCAAGGCATCGTTCACCTCGTCGAACGCCACGACTTCCACATCTTCGGGAAAGTCGGCGACGGCCTGTCGAGAGACAGCGCGGACTCTCGTTCCGGCGGATAGCAGAGCGCTGACGAGGGGGCGGCCGATGGTGCCGGTGGCGCCGGTGATCAGGTACATGACAACTCCTATCTAACTCATATCGTATGAAGGAGATATTACATGCTGCGCCGTGCCGATCAATATGAGTTTCGTAATTTATGACTGAACCCGATCGTGCACGGACCTCGGTACGAGGTGTTAGATCTAGAGCGCCTGCCAAGTCGCGAGTTCGCTACGGAAAGGTGTCCCGATATGGTCTCGAATCCGGTGCCGGCCTTGGCTCGACGGCTGGCCCAGCGGCGCTGGGTCATGCGGTCGGCGCCGGTCGTGCTGCGGGTCGAACGCTTGATCCGGCGGGCGAGCGGCGGCCGAAAAGGCGTCCTGGATCTGGCGGGGCTGCCGTCGGTCGAGGTCACCGTGCCGGGGCGGAAGACGGGGATCCCGCGCACCACATCGTTGCTCTACGTGCCGCACGGTGCGGACTTCATCGTCCTCGGTTCGAACTGGGGCGGTCCGAAGCATCCGGCCTGGTCGGCGAATCTGCGTGCGGCGCAAACCGCCTCGGTCCGGCACAAGGGCGAGCAGTTCCTGGCCACCGTGCGCGAGATCACGGGCGTGGAGCGCAAGCGCGTCTGGGATCTGGCGGTCGAGTTCTGGCCCGGTTACGCCATGGAGTACGAACTGTCCGGCGGCCGGGTGTTCCGGATCTTCGAGCTACGCCGCGTATCCGACTGACGGTGGCATCGGAAACGAGTGGCGGTCAGGTGTTCGGGTGGCCGGTTACGGTGGGGCGGTGACCACGCATCTGACCCACTGGGGCGCGTTCGAGGCGGACAGCGATGGGGAACGGCTCACAGCGGTCCGGCCGTGGCATGGTGACCCGGAGCCGGTGCCGCTGATCGACAATGTCGCTTCGGCGCAGCATCATCCGACGCGTATCGATCGGCCGCATGTTCGTCGGGGCTGGCTGGAGAACGGGCCGGGCCCAGGTGCGCGGGGCTCGGAGTCTTTCGTCCCGGTGTCGTGGGAGCGCGCGTTGGACCTGCTGGCCGGCGAGCTCGGCCGGGTGTACCAGGAGCATGGAGCGCAGGCGGTGTACGGCGGCTCGTACGGCTGGGCCAGCGCCGGGCGTTTCCATCACGCGCAGAGTCAATTGCACCGCTTCTTGAACTGTCTCGGCGGCTACGTCCGGCACGTGAACAGCTACAGCCTGGGTACCTCGACGGTGTTCCTGCCGTATGTCATCGGTGATATCGGATGGGTGACGCAACAGGCGACGGCGAAGACGGTCTTGGCCGGACATTCCGAGCTCGTGGTGGCTTTCGGTGGTTTGTCGCCGAAGAACGCGGCCGTGTCGCCGGGCGGGGTCTCGCGCCACAACATGCGCGGCTGGATCGCGGCGGCGCGGGCGCGGGGTTGCCGTTTCGTGTCGATCAGTCCGCTGCGCGACGACACCCCGCGGGAGAGCGAAGCGGAGTGGATCGCGCCGCGGCCGGGTACCGACGTGGCGATGATGCTGGCGCTCGCCCAAGTGCTGGACGCGGAGGGTTTGGCGGACGAACAGTTCCTGCGCGAGTACACGGTGGGCTTCGACCGCTTCGCGGAGTACCTGCGCGGTGCGGTGGACGGAGTGGTCAAGGATCCGGAGTGGGCCGCGGCCATCACCGGTGTGCCTGCCGGCCGTATCCGGACGCTGGCCCGCGCGATGGCTGCCGCGCGAACCCTGGTGACGGTGAGTTGGTCGCTGCAGCGGGCGCGCCATGGTGAGCAGCCGCTGTGGGCGGGTGTGGCGCTCGCGGCGATGCTGGGGCAGATCGGGCTTCCCGGAGGCGGGTTCGGGCACGGGTACGGCTCGGCCGCCGGTGTCGGGGAGCCTGCGCGGGTGCCCGCGCCGCGACTTCCGCAGGGGCGCAACGGTGTGGACGCCTTCATTCCGGTCGCTCGGATCGCGGACATGCTGCTCGAGCCGGGCGCACCCTTCCGCTACAACGGCCGGGAGCTGGTGTATCCGGAAGTGCGGTTGGTGTACTGGTGCGGCGGCAATCCGTTCCATCACCATCAGGACCTGGCTCGGCTGCGTACGGCGTTCGGTCGTCCGGACACGGTGGTTGTGCACGATGCGTTCTGGACTGCCACCGCGCGGCACGCCGATATCGTGCTCCCGGCGACGATGTCGATCGAGCGTGACGACTACGGCGTGGGGGAAGGTGACCGTTCGTTCTTCCCGATGAAGGCGCTGACTCGCCCGTATGGGCAGGCGCGCGACGACTATTCGATCTTCGCCGAGACGGCCGATCGGCTCGGGGTCGGGAAGGAATTCACCGAGGGGCGTTCGGCGGTCGAGTGGCTGCGGCATCTGTATGAGCAATGGCGTGCCGAGCAGTCGCGCGTGGGGCACGGGCTGCCGGATTTCGACGCGTTCTGGGCCGGTGAGGTTCTCGAGCTTCCGGTTCCGGACCCGAATCAGGTGTTGGCCGCTGACTTTCGCGCTGATCCGGATCGGCATCCGCTGAGCACGCCCAGCGGGAAGATCGAGATCTTCTCCGCGACCATCGATCGCTTCGGGTACGCCGATTGCCCGGGGCATCCGGTGTGGTTGGAGCCGGAGGAGTGGCTCGGTGGTGCGGCGGCGGCGCGGTTTCCCTTGCAGTTGGTGGCGAATCAGCCGCGGACCAAGCTGCACAGCCAGCTCGACGTTGGTGCCTACAGCCGGTCGGTGAAGATCTCCGGGCGTGAACCGATCCGGATGCATCCTTCGGACGCCGAACCGCGTGGTCTGCGTGCCGGTGAGATCGTGCGGGTGTTCAACGAGCGGGGCAGTTGCCTGGCCGGTCTGGTGGTCGACGACGGGGTGCGGGCCGGTGTCGCGCAGTTGTCCACCGGAGCGTGGTACGACCCCGACCCGGCGGATCCGACGTTCTGCCGGCACGGTAATCCGAACGTGCTCATCGCCGATCGTCCCTCTTCGACGCTCAGCCAGGGGTGCGCCGGGCAGCTCACGCTGGTGGAGGTGGAGCGTTATGCGGGCCCGATCACGGAGGTGGAGGTGATGCGGCCGCCGCACACGGATCGGATGAACATCGAATGGTTGTAGGCTCTGTCGGTCGATCGTGGTTGCGCGTCCATGTGAGCAGTGATGACGGTCGATGTCGGATTTGGGATTCGGCATGGGGGACAACGTAAGGTTGTCACTGGAGGTGTCGGGTGGAGCTGGATCTCGTGGCGGTGCGCGCGTTCGTCGTGGTGGTGGAGGAGCAGCAGTTCGGTCACGCGGCCGCGGTGCTGGGGATCAGCCAGCAGGCGGTGTCCAAGCGCATCGCGAAGCTCGAGTCGCAGCTGGGAACGGAGCTGTTCGACCGTGGGCGCGGCGGCAGTGTGCCGACGGCGGCCGGTACTCGGTTGCTGCCGTACGCGCGTTCCTTGCTCGCCGGCTCCGAGGCCGCGGTGCGGGCGGTGCGCGAGGTGGTGCGGCCGTTGCGGGTCGCGGTGCTGGGGAAACGGATGGCCGCGACCGATTTGATGGAGTTCTATCTCGCGCGTCATCCGCACCGCGACACCGAGATCGTCATCTCGAATATGATCACGACCTCGCGGGAAGCGTTGCGCGGCGGCATCGTCGACGCGGCTCTCGCGCGCGCGTCCGGCGGCCCGGTGGCTCTGCCCGACTGTATCGTCGCCGCTCCCGCGTATTTGGAGCCGTTGTATCTGCTGGTGGGTAAGGATCATCCGTTCGCGGGCCGGTCGACGATCGCGTTACGGGAACTCGCCGGGCAGCCGGTGTGGGTGCCGGGTGCGGCCGTGCCGTC
Source organism: Nocardia exalbida NBRC 100660 (assembly GCF_000308575.1). Taxonomy (GTDB): domain Bacteria; phylum Actinomycetota; class Actinomycetes; order Mycobacteriales; family Mycobacteriaceae; genus Nocardia; species Nocardia exalbida. The sequence goes on from NZ_BAFZ01000165.1 coordinate 156,023, forward strand.
GGAGTGGGCCGACTTCTATCGAGATCTCAGCGCGTTCAGCGGGATTCCGGTCGACACCAGGGGTCCGCTGGTGGGTATGGCCGAGATCGTCGAACGTATCGCGGACTCGTCGTCGTTGACGACGTTCAGCGGCGACGGGGGCCAGACGCCGTGGCATCCGAACGTGCGGCGCCTGATGATCGTCGATCCGACCCCCGCCTATCCGCTGGCGTTGTTGTGGTCGGCGGGCAACCGGCATCCTGGACTGCGGCATTTGGCCGAGCACGTCGCGGACAACTACAACCGGGATACCGCCGCCGCGTGCTGGGTTCCCGATTCCGATCGGGTGCTGTTCGGCGTGCCCGGTGCGGTGGCCCGGCGGTAGTGTCCGCTCGTGCCTCTACCATTCCCCGGGTGACCGGATACGACCCGCTCGACGCGTTCGAGCATCTCGACACCTCGACGTTACCGCCGCGGCAGCAGCGGATTCTCGCCACGATTCGGGACTGGGTTGTCCGGCACGGGTATCCGCCGAACACGCGTGAGATCGGTGACGCGGTGGGTCTGCGGTCGGCGTCGTCGGTGTCGAAGCATCTGAAGAGCCTGGAGGAGCGTGGTTTCCTGCGCCGCAGCCGGACGGTGTCGCGGCCGATCGACGTGCGGATGTTTCTGCACGCGCCCGCGCGGCGGGAGATCGCGGAGGATTCGGTGGCGGTACCGGTGGTCGGTGACATCGCGGCGGGCGCTCCGATCCTGGCCGAGGAGCACGGCGAGGACATGATGACGTTGCCGCGTGAGCTGGTCGGGCGCGGCACGGTGTTCGGGCTGCGAGTGCGCGGCGATTCGATGATCGATGCGGCCATCTGCGATGGCGACCTGGTGGTGGTGCGCAAGCAGCACGAGGCGCATTCCGGCGAGATCGTGGCGGCGATGATCGATGGGGAGGCGACGGTGAAGGTGTACCGGCGGCGCAACGGTCATGTGTACCTGGAGCCGCGCAATCCGGCCTACGAGGTGATCGATGGCGACGAAGCGGTCGTGCTCGGCAAGGTCGTGTCGGTGATGCGGCGCGTCTGACCTCGGCCGACTCTTCCCCGCGCGGGGCGGCCGTTCGGCCGTTGCCGTGGCGGTCGCCGTACCCTGAACGGCATGTCGGAGTTTGCGCGGACGCCTCTGGGCGCCGGGTTCGAGCAGCTGGTGCGGTTGCTCGATGGGCGCCGGGTCGTCGCGTTGACCGGCGCCGGGATCTCGACCGACAGCGGGATCCCGGACTATCGTGGTCCGTCCTCGCCGCCGCGCAACCCGATGACCTACCAGCAGTTCGTCGGTGATCCGGTGTTCCGGCAGCGGTACTGGGCGCGCAACCACGTCGGCTGGCGGCGCATGGACGGGTCGCGCCCCAATCCCGGGCATCGCGCGCTGGCACGGCTGGAGCGCATGGGCGTGGTCACCGGGCTGATCACCCAGAATGTGGATCTGCTGCACACGAAGGCGGGGCATCGGCGGGTGATCGATCTGCACGGCACCTACGCGCGGGTGCGTTGCCTGAGCTGCGCGTCGCTGGTCTCGCGGATGTCGCTGGCCGACCGGTTGGAGGCGGCCAATCCGGGCTTCGCGGAGGCCGCGACGACCGATGGGCTCGAGGTCGCGCCCGACGCGGACGCGGTGGTCGGCGACACCGGGAGCTTCCGGATGGTGGATTGCGCGCGCTGTGGCGGCATGCTGAAGCCCGATATCGTCTATTTCGGGGAGAACGTGCCGAAGGAGCGGGTCGCCGCGGCGTATGAGCTGGTCGAGGCCGCGGACGCGGTGCTGGTGGCCGGGTCGTCGTTGACGGTGATGTCCGGGCTGCGTTTCGTGCGCTACGCCGCGAGGCGGGGTTGTCCCGTCGTCATCGTGAATCGGGGCCGCACGCGCGGTGACGAACTGGCTGCGCTCCGGCTGGACGCCGGGTGCTCCACGGTTCTGCCTGTCCTGGCCGAGCGCCTGAGCGAAACGGGTGTTCGGGTGACGGCTGCGCACCACTCGGCCGGGCTGGACGAATCCGTCCAGCGATGACTCGACGGTCTGTTCGTCCCGGGCAAATCCGGGTCCGAGCATCCAGCCGCCGAGGCGGATACGTGTCTTTCCTGCTGAGGGCGGTGGCCGCGCCGGGCGCGTGTTCAGGATCGCGCTGATCGCAACCATTCTGTGAACCGTCGGCGGCCCTTACTGTTCCGGACAGTACTTCTCGTGTGAGGACCGTGTCCGATGACATTGCAGTTGGATCCGACCACATCGGCGCCACCTTCTTCCCCTGCCGAGGCGACCGGCGACAGCCCGGCTCCGTTCACCCGCAGGCTGCTCGGCCTGGTCCGGGTGTCCTCCGGATTGATTCTGGCGGGGGTCATCTGGCAGTTGGGCGCCCGATCGTGGCTCGGCGCGACGACTCCGGCGCCGACCGAGGTGCTCGAGGCGGGGTGGGAGCTGATCCGGTCGGGTGAGTTGTGGCAGCATCTGGCCGCTTCCGGTCGCCGGGTGGCGGTGGGGCTGGCGATCGGCATCGGCATCGGCCTGGTGTGCGGTGTGGCGGCCGGACTGTTCCGGATCGCCGAGGATCTGGTCAACGGCCCGTTGCAGGCATTGCGGATGCTGCCGACGTTGGCGCTGGTGCCGGTGTTCATCATCTGGTTCGGCATCGGGGATTCGTTCAAGATCGCGTTGATCATCGTCGCGCCCATCTTCCCGATCTACTTGAACGTGCTGGCCGGGATCCGCGGCGTGGACCGGCGGCTGGTGGAAGCGGCGGAATCGCTTGGCCTCAATCGGTTCGAGCTGACCACGAAGATCATCCTGCCCGGCGCGTTGCCGCAGATCTTCGTCGGACTGCGGCAGGCGCTGGGCGTCGGCTGGCTCACCCTGGTGGTCGCGGAGATGCAGACCACGCCGGTGGGGCTTGGCTTCCTGATGAACGATGCCAAGGAGTTCTTGCGGACCGACCAGATCTTTCTGGTCCTGGTGATCTACGCGGTCCTCGGGTTGCTCACCGATCTGTTCGTGCGCGTGCTGGAACACCGGTTCCTGTCCTGGCGTACCGGCTATGAGGGGAAATAGATGACCGCCACGATCGGGGCCGGTGTGCGCATTCGCGGGGCGGCGCGCGCGTTCGCCGGACGCACGGTGCTGCGCGAGGTCGACTTGGATATCGCGCCGGGGGAATTCGTCGCGCTGCTCGGCGCCAGCGGCTCGGGCAAGAGCACGCTGCTGCGCGGGATCGGCGGGCTGGATCGCGGGTTCGGCGGGTCGTTCGAGGTGCCCGGGTCGAAGGCGATCGTGTTCCAGGAGCATCGGTTGATTCCCTGGATCAGCGTGTGGCGCAACGTCGTTCTCGGCGTCGAGGGAGCTTCCAAGGCGCGGGCGCTGACGGCGCTGGAGGAAGTGGGGCTCACCGCGAAGGCCGATGTGTGGCCCGCAACGCTGTCCGGCGGTGAAGCCCAACGTGTGGCGCTGGCCAGGGCGCTGGTCCGCAATCCGGAACTGTTGCTGCTCGACGAGCCGTTCGGCGCCCTGGACGCGCTGACCCGGTTGAAAGTACAAGCCCTCGTGGCTCGCCTGTGGACGCTGCACCGTCAGTCGGTGCTGCTGGTGACCCACGATGTGGAAGAGGCGCTGCTACTGGCCGATCGCGCGCTTGTTTTGCGCGACGGCCGCATCGCCGAATCCTTCGACATCACCGTCGCCCGCCCGCGTTCGGTGGTCGACCCAGATTTCTCCGCACTCCGGCGCCGGTTGCTGCTCGCACTCGGCGTGAATCCCGACGCACCGACAGGAGCAGACGCATGAGTGAACCGTTGCAGATCAGCACGGACGTCTTGGTGATCGGCGGCGGGCCCGCGGCCTGCTGGGCCGCGATCCACGCCAGGGAAGCGGGCGCGGAGGTGACGTTGGTGGACAAGGGCTACTGCGGGGCCAGCGGCGCTACCGCCCCCGCCGGGACCGGCGTGTGGTACGTGGCGCCGGAGGCGACCGCGCGGGCGAACGCGAAAGCCAGCCGGGAGGCGCTGGGCGGGCATCTGGCCGATCACTACTGGATGGACCGGGTGCTCGATCAGACCTACGCGAACATGGATCGGCTCGCGGTGGAGGGTCGGTACCCGTTCCCCGTGGACCCCGGTACCGGGGCGCAAATCCGTACCGGCGTGCAGGGCCCGGAGTACATGCGCCGGATGCGGGCGTGGGTGAAACGGATCGGGGTGCGCATCCTCGACCACTCGCCGGCGCTGGAATTGCTGGTCGACGCCGACGGAGTGGTGCGCGGCGCGGCGGGCTACCAGCGCCAGGCCGATCGGGACTATCGCGTGGTCGCCGGTGCGGTGGTGCTCGCGAGCGGGGGCTGCGCGTTCCTGTCCCGGGCGCTGGGCACCAACGTCGACACCGGTGACGGCGCGCTGATGGCGGCCGAGGTGGGCGCCCGATTCTCGGGCATGGAATTCTCCAACGCGTACGCGATCGTGCCGAAGGGTTCGACGATCACCAAGACCGCCTACTACGGGTATGCGACCTTCTTCCACGAGGACGGGCGGGTACTCGAGGGCGCGGGCTCGACCAAGGGCCGTTCGGTGATCGCGCGGACCCTGCTGCGGGAGAAGGTGTTCGCCCAGCTCGATCGTGCCGATGCGACGGTTCAGGCGCAAATGCGGCTGGGGCAGCCGAATTTCTTCCTGCAGTTCGATCGGCGCGGCATCGACCCGTTCACCGACCGGTTCGAGGTGGACCTGCTCGCCGAGGGCACCGTCCGCGGCACCGGCGGCATCGATGTCGTCGACGACGACTGCGCCACCACGGTGCCGGGCCTGTACGCCGCGGGTGACGCGGCGACCAGGGAACGGATCTGCGGCGGATTCACCGGTGGCGGCAGCCACAACTCGGCGTGGGCGATGTCGTCGGGCAGTTGGGCAGGGCGCGGAGCGGCGACGTTCGCGTTGCGATCGGGCGGTCCTCGGAGTGCCGATCTGCGTGGCGCCGGGCGCACCGGGTTGCGGCCGGAGCACGGTGGGTCGGTACGGGCCGCGGACGTGGTCGAGGCCGCGCAGCGGGAGCTGATCCCGTTCGAGAAGAATTACCTGCGCCATGGTGACCGGATCCGGCCCGCGCTCGCGAACCTGGACGGTGTGTGGGAGCACGCCGCGCGCGGTCTGGGCGGCGAGACCGGAGACGAGCGAGTGCGGGCGCGGCAGGCCGCCGCCATCACCGCTGTGGGACGGTTGATGTATCGGTCGACGCTGGCGCGCACGGAGACGCGCGGGATGAGCAAACGCGCCGATCACCCGGATCTGGATCCGCGGCAGCACCACCACATCCTGTCCGGCGGTTTGGACGAGGTGTGGACGGCGACGGCCGCGGCGAGCGGCGCCTCGGCGGTGGCGGCATGATCGAGATCCTGCGCGCGGGTGACTGCATCGCCTGTGACAAATGCGTGGACGTGTGCCCCACGAATGTCTTCGATCGCACCGACGGCGGAATCCCCGTCATCGCGCGGCAATCCGATTGCCAGACCTGCTTCATGTGCGAGGCGTACTGCCCCACGGACGCGCTGTATGTCGACCCGGAGGCGACTCCGCTGGCCGATCCCGGCGCGGTCGGCGAGGACCACATCGGCCGCTACCGCAAGGAGCTGGGGTGGGGTCGCGGCCGCACACCCGGCAGTCTCGTCGCGGTGGGGCCGCGTCTGCCGCACGGCGCTCCGCCGCCGCGGCTGTCCGAACTCTGAACGACGAAAGCGAATCATGCGCGTATTCAAGCTGATCGTGCCCGCTCTGGTGTCGGCGCTGTTGCTGGCCGTCACCGGCTGCGGGGCCGACGACGCGGGCTCGGCGACCCGCGCCGAGATCAAGACCCTCCGTATCGGCACCATCGGCACCGGTAACGTGCTCACCGGGCCGGTCGGGTTCGCCCACCAGCGCGGGGCCCTGCTGCCCGCGCTGAAGCCGCTGGGTGTGGACGACATCGAGGTCTACAGCTTCCCCAACGGTCCCGACCTGAACCAGGCGCTGGTCGGTGGCCGCCTCGACGTCGCCACCTACGGGGACACGCCCGCTCTGGTCGCGCGCGGCAGTGGATTGACAACGCGGCTGCTGGCCATCGCGGCGGTGAATTACAACGCCGGTGTGGTGGCCAAGGATCCGGCGATCCGGACGCTGAAAGATCTGGCGGGCAGGAAGATCGGCGTGCAATCCGGTTCGTACATCGATCGCTACCTGCAGGGTGCGCTGAAGGCCGAGGGCATTCAGGCGCAGCTGGTGCATCTGCTGGCCACCGACGCGGAGGCCCCGCTCAACGGCGGTGATATCGCGGCGGTCGCGCTGCCGGATGTGAACCCGTCGTCGTTCTTCCGATCGTTTCTGGCCAAGGGTTTCCACCAGGTCGACTCGATTCACGACAACCATCCCGATCTCGCGGGCACCAGCTCCTCGGTCAGCAGCCAGGAGTTCCTGGACAGCCATCCGGAATTCGGTGGCGCATGGCAGTCGGTCCTGGTCGAAGCCAACCGGTACGCGAAGCAGCATTGGGACGACTACGTGAACTACGAGGTCGCGCAGTCGAAGTCACCGGAGGCGGTGGTGCGGGCGACCGCACGCCCGAGCTACATCCCGGACGAGATCTTCGCGCCGCTGGGCATCCGGTTGCTGACGGGGACCAAACAGTTCCTGGTGGAGCAGAAGAAGATTCGGGAAGATTTCAGTTTGGAGGAATGGTTCTACCGGCCGGATCGGCCCAAGCAGGGCTGAGCCGGAGAGAGCGCGCGCCACGGATCGGGAGGGGACGAGTATGCCGCAGATCGCCGAGTGGGCGCGGCAACGGTCGTGGGGCGTTCGGCTGGAGTGGGGATCGGCCGGTGCGATGGCGCTCGGGCCCGGCAGCGCGTGCGTAGTGGTGGTCGACGTTCTGTCGTTCACGACATCGGTGTCGGTCGCTGTCGAAGCAGGGACGCAGGTGCTGCCCTACCCGTGGCGCGACGATGCTGCCGCGGAGTTCGCCGCGCGGCAGGGCGCGGCGCTGGCGGTGGGGCGGCGGGCGGTGTCCGAGCAGCAGCCGTGGTCGCTGTCTCCGGCGGCGTTGCGGCGTGCGCCGGTGGCCGGGCGGCTCGTGCTGCCCTCACCGAACGGTTCGGCCATCGCCGCGGCGGTCCGCGGTGTGCCGGTGGTGGCGGCGTGCCTGCGCAACGCGGGCGCGGTCGCTCGCTGGATCGCGGGGCAGGGGTGGGGCACCGCGCGGGAGCCGGTCGCGGTGATCGCCGCAGGCGAGCAGTGGCCCGGCGCGCAGTTGCGGCTCGCGGTCGAGGATTGGCTGGGTGCGGGGGCGGTCGCCGCGGCGCTGGCGCGTAACGGAGCGGGGCCGCTGTCGGCGGAGGCGCATGCCGCCGCGGTGACGTACGACGCGATCGCCGACGTCGTGGCGCTGATTCGCGATTGCGCCTCCGGCCGGGAACTGACCGAGGGCGGGTTCGCGCAAGATGTCGCGGTGGCCACGGAACTCGACTGCAGCGCGGTGGTGCCGGTGTCGACCGGCGGAGCATTCGTCGACGCCGCCCGGTGAAGCGGTGATCGCGGCCAGCGCTAGGTGTGCGGTCCGATCAGGGCGATCGCGGATTCGACCGCCACCTCGACCATGCCGCCGATGTCGCCGCCGTCTTCCACGGTGGTGGCGATGAGTTCCCGGAAGCCGCCGAACAGGATGGTGGCCACCTGCCGGGACGGCGGGCGCAGTCCGGCGGCCGCGAATTCCGGTGTGTCGGTGAGTTTCTGGATGAGGGCGATGAACGTTTCGCCGACCTCGCGTTGCAGGTGACGGGTGTCCTCGCCGAGGGCGGGGACGACGCGGATCCAGCTGAGGGTGATGGAGGGATCGTCCTGTGCGGTGCGTATCCACGCCTCGATGGCGTGGCGCACCTGCGTGCGCCACGGCATGTGCGGGTCGACCGCGGCCTCGATCTGCTGGATCGTCTCCTTGTTGCGCTCGGTCAGCAGGGTGATGAAACAGTCCTGTTTGCTGGTGAAGTGCTCGTAGAAGGTGCGGCGCGAGGTGCGGGCGTGGCGGACCACGTCGGCGACGGTGGAGTCCTGGTATCCGCGTTCGCGCACGGCGACGGCCATGGCGTCGAGCAGGCGGCGGCGAAACCCGGAATCCGAGCCGTTGTCGGCGGAGGTGCGGGGTACGGGCTCGGCGCGGGTCACGAGAATCAGGTTAGTTTCTCCGCTCGGGTCGCCGCGCCCGGCCCGAGCCGCACGGCGGGCGGGTGTCGCGCACCGGCGCGCGGTCAGGCCGTCACCTCCCCGGAATCGTGCCCCTGCGCCACGGCACGGGCATCGTGGGCGGGTGCGTCCGCGCCGGTGAAGCGGATGGTGCCGTCGTCGATGCGGCCGTAGCGCAGGGTGAGCACGTCGTGGCCGTAGCTCATCCCCAGCCGCCACGGGGCCCGGGAGCCCGCCTTGGGGAAGCGGTCGATGTCGCGCAGCACGTAGCCGGCCGGGAAGTCCAGCAGTGGCTCGGGGGCCACGGCGGGGTCCGGCCACGGGGTGGTCTGCCGGTAGCCGCCCTCGTCCATGTGGCGCAGCAACCGGCAGACGAACTCGCTGACCAGATCGGCTTTCAGTGTCCAGGACGCGTTGGTGTAGCCGATGGTGAAGGCGAAGTTCGGAACTCCGCTGAGCATCATCCCCTTGTAGGCCATGGTCTGTGGCAGCGCGACCTCGTGTCCGTCCACCGCGAGCCGGATGCCGCCGAGTGCGAGCAGTCGCAGTCCGGTCGCGGTCACCACCACGTCGGCGTCGAGTTCGCGCCCGGAGGCCAGGCGCAGCCCGGTCGCGGTGAACGTGTCGATGCGATCGGTGACCACCGTGGCGCGGCCGTCGCGGATCGCGCGGAACAGATCCCCGTCCGGCACCAGGCACAGCCGCTGATCCCACGGCTGGTAGGAGGGTTTGAAGTGGGTGTCGACGTCGTAGCCGTCGGGCAGTTGCTTGACGGTCAGATCGCGGATGAACTTGCGCATCTGCCGGGGACGCCGCCTGCTGAACTGGTAGATCAGTGCGCTGATCAGCACGTTCTTCCAGCGGACGACCGTATATGCGCGCCGCGGACCCAGCAGTCGCCGCAGCCGGTCGGCGACGGTGTCGCGGGCGGGGACGGGCAGGATGTAGGTCGGTGACCGTTGCAGCATCGTCACCTGGGCGGCGGTGCGGGCCAGGGCCGGGACCAGGGTCACGGCGGTGGCGCCGCTGCCGATGACGACCACCCGCTTGCCCGCACAGTCCAGGTCCTGGGGCCAGTGCTGTGGATGCACCAGTCGGCCACCGAATTCCTCGACGCCGGCGAATTGCGGTGTGTAGCCCTCGTCGTAACGGTAGTAACCGCTGCATACGAGCAGGAAATCGCAGGTGATCACGCTTGTGGCGCCGTCGTGTTCGGCCAGCACGGTCCAGCGGGACTCGGCGCTGGACCAGGACGCTTCGGTCACCCGATGCCCGTAGCGGATGAATCGGTCGATGCCGGCGTCGGCGGCGGCGTCGCGGATGTAGCGCAGGATGGCGGGACCGTCGGCGATGGCCTCGGCTTGCGTCCACGGGCGGAACCGGTATCCGAGGGTGTGCATGTCGGAGTCCGAGCGCACGCCGGGGTAGCGGAACAGATCCCAGGTGCCGCCGAGGTCGTCGCGTGCCTCGAGGATCGCGTAGCTGCGGGCGGGGAACGCCGCCTGCAGGTGGTGGGCCGCGCCGATGCCGGACAGGCCCGCACCGACGATCAGGACGTCGAGGTGTTCGCTCATGCCGGTGCTCCCGTGGTGTCGCGGGTGCGCAGGCGGCGTTCGAGCAACGCGACCACACCGTAGTAGTGGGTGGGTGTCACCCGCGCCAAGAGGTCGAACAGATAGGCGTCGGGTCCGACGAGGATGCGGGACTTGCCGTGTTCGACGCCGCGGCGGATGATTTCGGCCGCCTTCTCCGGCGTGGTGAGGGTCAGCGCCTCGAATTCCGCCGCCATCTGCTCGTGCGTGCGGCCCCGGCCCTCGGGGTCCTTGCGGACTCGGGCGTTGCGCGCGATGTTGGTGCTGATGCCGCCGGGGTGGACGTTCACCGCGGACACGCCGGTGCCGCGCAGTTCCTGGCGCAGGGCGTCGGTGAACCCGCGCACCGCGAATTTCGCCGCGCAGTAGGCGCTTTGGTTGGGCATGCCGAGCAGCCCGAACACGCTCGAGGTGTTGACGATGATGCCGTGATCCTGCTCGACGAGGATGGGCAGGAAGGCGCGCGTGCCGTTGACGACTCCGTCGAAGTTGATCCGCCGCAGCCATTCGTCGTCCTCGGGGACGGCGTCGAGCACCGAGGAGGAGACCGCGACACCGGCGTTGTTGAACACCGCGGCGAGCGGCGCGGGCAGCCAGTCGCGGACTTCGTCGGCGAAGGCGAGCTGGTCGGCGGCGTCGCGCACGTCCAGGACCCGGGTCAGTACCGGGCCGGTGAGCGCGGCGGCGGTTTCCTTCAGCCCGGCTCGGTCGATATCGGCGATCGCTACGGGAGAGCCTGTGGCCGACAGCGATCGGGCGAGGCTGCGGCCGATGCCGGAGGCCGCGCCGGTGATCATCACCGGGCGGCCCGACAGTAGCCTACGGGTGCGGGGCATCGATGCTCCTGGTTTCGGAGGTGCGGATGTGTTCGTGGATGAGGTCGGCGAGAGTCGGCCACACCGCCGCGGGCAGGTCGTGGCCCGTCCCCGCCAGGGTGCGCAGGCGAGCGCCGGAGATCGCGCGAGCGGTCGCGGTGGCGCCGGTCGGTGCGACCATCAGGTCGCGGTCACCGTGCACGACCAGTGTCGGGGCGGTAACCGCGCGCAGTTCACCGGTCCGGTCGCCGGATTTCAGGATGCCCGCCAGTTGACGGCCGACGCCCGCGGCGGGGGCGGGATCCCGGTCCCAGGTCTTGGCCGCCGTCGCGCGCACCGCGGACTCGTCGAACGGGTATGCGGCCGACCGGATGTGCCGGTACATGCGCACGGCCCGGTCGATGTGCTCGTCGCGGGTGCGGGCGGGTCTGCCGAGCATCAATCGCCAGGTCGACCACGCCGGGCGCCCGACGCGCGCGGCGCCGGTGGTGGACATGATCGAGGTCAGGGAACCGACCCGGGCGCGATGGCGGGCGGCGACGGTCTGGGCGATCATGCCGCCCATCGACATGCCGACCAGATGCGCTCGGGGCAGTTCGAGCGCGTCGAGCAGGCCCACGGTGTCGGCGGCCAGATCGGCCAGCGTGTATTGGTCGCGGTGCCAGCGCCGGGCCAGCAGATCGACCGGGCCCGGTGGCGGGAAGTCGCCGTGCGTGGAGCGGCCCGCGTCGCGATTGTCGAAACGGATGACGTGGTAGCCGCGCGCCACCAGGAGCTCGCACAACCCGTCGGGCCAGTCGTGGAGTTGTTGGCCGAGCCCGGCGACCAGCAGAAGCGGGATCCCGCCCGCGCCGTACTGCTCGTAGGCGAGGGTGACGCCGCCGCCGACATCGGCGAGTCGCTCGCTCATGCCGTCGCCCCGGCGGCGTGGTCGAGCGCTGGGACACCGGGGCGCGGGGTGCGGCGGTGCACCACGGCGCGGCCCTTCTTGGCCGGGGCGAGGGCGACGCCGCGGAAGTGCGGGCGTTCGTCGCGGGCGTCGGTCGGTTCCAGCGTGAAATCCCGCAGCAGGGTGCGCAGTACGACGTTCATCTCCATCATGGCGAACGCGGCGCCGATGCACCGGCGGCTGCCGCCGCCGAACGGGATCCAGCTGAATGTGCCGGGCCGCACGCCGAGGAAACGATCGGGGTCGAAGGCGCGGGCATTCGGGAACAGCTGCTCGTTGTCGTGCATCAGCCGGATGCTGACCAGGACCTTCTGTCCTTTCGGCAGCGTCCACCGGCCCAGTGGCAACGTATCGGCCCGGACCTGGCGAATGGTGGCGTCGATGACCGGGCGCACGCGCTGCACCTCGAGCAGGGTCGCCTCGCGCAGTTGCGAGCCGCCGGCATCGGCTTCGGCGACCAAGCGGCGCAGGACCTCCGGGTGCCTGCGCAGCCGCTCGATCGTCCACGACAATGTCGTCGCCGTCGTCTCGTGCCCAGCGGTGAGCAGGGTCAGCAATTCGTCGGCGATCTCACTGCGCGACATGGCGGAGCCGTCGTCGTAGCGCGCCTGCAGCATCATCGCCAGCACGTCGTCGCGGTCGTCGATTCCGTCGCGGTGCGCGCGGTCGATGAGCAGGCCCACGATTTCGTCGTAGCGGCGGCGGTAGGCCGCGAACCGGGACCAGGGGCCGAATCTGCCCAGCGCCCCCTTGGGCACCGGGAACGCGGCAAGGGCGGATCCGATGAAAACGAGTTTGGGCAGCAACTGGCGTAGTTGCTCGAACTCGGCTCCCTCGGCGCCGAAGACCGCCCGCAGGATCACGTTCAGCGTGATCCGCATCATCGAGTCCATCGTCGCGAACTCGCGGCCGACGGGCCACGACCGCATCTCGCGGACGGCTTCGGCTTCGATCAGCGAGTCGTATACGGCGAGTCGGCGGCCGTGGAAGGGCGGGGTGAGCAGTTTGCGCTGTGCGCGGTGTTCGGTGCCGGTCAGCGCGAACAACGATCCGGGCCCGAGGAACTCGCCGAGGTTGACGTCGACGTTGTCGACGACGTCGGTGCTCGCGGTGAACAGCGCTTTGATCTCGGCGGGGTCGGCGATCACCACCGATCGCCCGAACCTGGGCATCTGGATGGTGAAGGCCGACCCGTAGCGCTCGTGCATGCGCCGCCAGGTGCGGGTGCGTCCGGTCAGGATTTGCAGACTCTGCACGATCGGTGGGGTAGTGGGTCCTTCTGGCAGTCGCACAGCGGGCATATGCCCACCTCCTCGCGTGGTACTTCGATGTACCAGTCGTACGGTACGCGCGTGTACCAGGCTGTGACAAGGCTTACACCGAAACAATCGCAGCGCGCGGCCCGGTCACGCCACGTCCCACAGTTCGGCGCTGTACACCGCGAGCAGGGCTCCGATGCGGTCGAGCGCCTCCGCGGCCGACATCCGGGCCAGTCGGCGCCCGTCGCGCAGGCGCAGCGCCACCTCACCCGCGGCGGCCTCCTCGGCGCCGATGATCGCCTGATACGGCACGAGGCGGTGATCGCGGATGCGAGCCCCGAGACTGCCGCGATCCGGCGGCGAGACCACCACGCGCAACCCACGGTCGCGGCAGCGGCGCTCGAAGCGCGCGGCCGCGGCCCGCTGGTCCTGGCTCACCGGCAACACCACCAGCTGGGCCGGTGCCAGCCAGGCGGGAAACCGCCCTCCGTGACACTCGATCAGATGCGCCACGGCCCGCTCGACGCTGCCGATGATGCTGCGGTGCACCATGACCGGCCGGTGTGCCGCGCCGTCGGCGCCGGTGTAATGCAGGTCGAACTGTTCGGGTTGATGGAAATCGACCTGCACGGTCGACAGGGTGGACTCCCGTCCCGCGCTGTCGCGCACCTGGATGTCGATTTTCGGGCCGTAGAACGCTGCTTCGCCTTCCACCGCGTCGTAGCTCAGCCCGGAGTCCTCCAGGACGCCGGTGAGCAACGCGATCGAACGTTCCCACATCCGCGGTGCCGCCACGTATTTCCCGCCGCGCCGGGGCAGCGACAACCGGTAGCGGACGGGACGGATGTCCAGCGCGGCGTAGGCGTTACCGATCAGCGCCAGCGCCGCGGCGACCTCGGCGGCGGCTTGCTCGCCGGTGCAGAAGATATGCGCGTCGTTGAGCTGGATGCCGCGTACCCGGGTCAATCCGCCCAGCACGCCGGACAGTTCGGAGCGGTACATGCCACCGAGTTCGGCGATCCGCAACGGCAGTTCGCGATAGCTGTGGGCTCGGGAGCGGAACAGCAGCGCGTGGTGCGGGCACAGGCTCGGGCGCAGCACCACTTCTTCCCCGCCGAGGTCCATCGGGGGGAACATGTCATCGCGGTAATGCCGCCAGTGCCCGGAGATCTCGTAGAGCTCGCGTTTACCGAGCACCGGCGAATACACGTGGCGGTAGCCCGCGCGGTGTTCGGCGGTGCGGATGTAGTCCTCCAGGGCTTGGCGCACGGCAGCGCCGTCCGGCAGCCAGAACGGCAGGCCCGCGCCGATCAGCGGGTCGGTATCGAACAGATTCAGCGCACGGCCGAGGGTGCGATGGTCGGGCATGGTGGTCTCCTCGTCGACAGCGGGCGAGTGACCACGAGACGAAGCCCCAGGGCACTCGCCCCGGGGCTCGGACAAACGTGGATCAGCGCGCCGGGACGGATTCCGGCGTCGTCGTCACAGCAGCGCGCTTCACACCGGTGACGGTAGCAGCGGCAGCCGCCGCCGCGCACGGGAGTTTTTCGGCGGACGGAGATCGCGAAGTGCTCACCGGCGTGACGGCTTTGCCGCATAATCGGGTTCGATTGGCACGCAATGACATCGGGGGTCGATGAGCACGCGCAGGGCGGTGCTGCAAGCGGGAATGGTTGTCCCGTTGGCCGCCGCGTGCGCGCCGGACCTGCTGTTGGGCAGCTCCGACGCGGTGCGTGTAGGGGTGTCGTGGAGCGGACAGGAACTGGCGGCCTTCCACACCGTGCTGGCCGGGCTGGACCTCGGGTTCGCGGTCGAAGTGATCCCCCTCGGCGACAACACCGACACCGCGTTCACCGCGGGCGGCCGGTCCGCGCCGGACGTGGTGTTGCTTCCGCAGGCGGGACGGGTGCGTGAACTCGCCGAACGCCACGAACTGCGGCCTGTCGACGAGACGGTGTGGGCCGACGAACTCGGCCCCCGCTACGCCCAGCCCTGGCAGCAGTTGCTGCGCTACGAGGATCGGCTCTACGGTGTGCCGTTCAAGGCCGCGGACAAGTCGCTGGTGTGGTTCGACCGGCAGCAGTTCGCCACCCACGGCCTGGGTGAACCGGCCGCCTGGATGCTCGGTGACTGGGTCGACCGGATGGAGGTGCTGGCCCAGACGCCGATCCGCCCGCTCGCGCTGGCCGCCGCCGACGGATGGGTGCTGACCGACTTCTTCGAGAACGTGCTGCTCGCCGAATCCCCGCGCATCTACGACGAATTGGCCACCAAGCGCAGCCGCGAGTGGGACAACCCGCCGGTGCGGGCCGCGTTCGGGCATCTGGGGGTGTTGTGGGGGCAACGCCACGCCTTCCCCGGTGGCGTCGGCGTCGCCCTGAACAGGCAATTCTCCGACGCCGTCCGGGATGTGTTCCAGCACCGCCGTGCCGCGGCGGTCGTGGCCCCCGACTTCGCCGAACCCATCGTGCGCAGCGCGGTCCGCGCCTCCGGACGCAAGGTCGAAGACGCCGTGGGGGTCGTGCCGTTCCCGGCGGTGACCGCCGCGGCGGTGCGGCCGAAGATCGTCGGCGGCGACGTGATCGTGGTGACGCAGCAGGCGAACCCGCGCGCGGGCGAACTGGTCGAGAAACTGGCCGGGGACCGCGCCCCGCTGCCGTGGATCCAGCGCTACGGCGGTTTCCTCGCGCCGAACCTGCGCACCGAGGCGGACTACTCGCCGCTGCTGGCACCCTCGGCGCGGGAGCTCGCCGCCCGCAGCACCTTCGATCTGTCCGACCGGATCGGGCCGGTCGGCGGCCGGGAAGGGCTGTGGCGGGTGCTGACGGAATTCCTCATCGCGATCGGTGACGGTGCGCAGACGCGGGTCGCCGACGCCACCGAACGCGCGATCGCCGCGCTGGACGACGTCGAGCAGCGCCGATGACCTCGCCCCCGCATTTCGACATCAACGGTCTGCGCATCGAGCTGGCCACCCGCCGCATGCGCGGACCGCTGGTTCCCGGCGGCAGGCCGCGGCGGTGGCTGGGTTGGCTGGCGGGACTGCCCGCGACGGTACTGACGGTCGCGCTGTTGGCGCTGCCCGCCGGATGGACCGTCCTCATCGCCGCACGGGCACGCCCGGTGGAGGTCCTCGCGTGCGCGATCGTCGCCGCGAGTGCCCTGCTGCCCGCGGCGCTGCGCAGACGGCTGAGAGCGCCACGGAGGCGAATCCTGGCATGGGTCTTCGCGATCGGCGGCACCGTCGGCGGGCTGTGGCTGCTGGGCGGCACGATGACCGCCGACGGCCGGGGCGCCTACCTGCGCACGCTGCTGTGGGTGGCCTTCGGGATCGGGTTGCTGATCGTGGCGCTGGCGATCGCCTGGTGGGGGCGGGCGGCGCGATGGCTGTGGCTGCCGCTGATCGTGCCGTTCGGCGTGTCGGCGTTCGTATCCGGGGTGGCGTTCCGGGTGATCTTCGGCAACGGCGCCCGATGGCTGGACATCCAGGACGTCGGGCTCTACCGGTGGTGGCTGGCGGCGATGCTCGGGTCGGCGTTCCTGTGGACCTGGCTGGGCTTCCTCACCGCGCTGTTCCGCGCGGGAATCCATGCGATAGAAGCCGATCCGGCGCGCGCCGGGTACCTCTACCGCGACGACGGCAGGCCGCTGGCGATCCGCCTGTACGAGCTGCTGCGCCCGGTGCTGCTGATCGCCGGGCTGGCCGTGGGGGTCGCGGCCGCGCGCGTGTTCGACGTGGTGCTGATCGGGGTCCCCGGCGCGCTCGAATACCAGGTCGACAGCGCGACCGTGCATTGGTGGCGGCTGGCCGCCGACGCCGACCCCGGTGTCGCCGCGGCCTACACGCTGCCGCTGGCGGTGCTGGTGGGCGCGGTCGCCTGGCTGCTGCAAGTGGACGTGCGCAGGCACCGCGCGAGCTGGTCGGCGGTGCGCGCGATCTCGGTGGCGGGACGGCGGCGCATCGGCCCCGGGCGCGCGGCGGGCATCGTGCTGGTCTCGCTGCTGGTGCTGTACCCGATCGGCGTACTCGCCTACACCGCTGTGCGCGGACACGAGGGCTTCGGATTCTCCGCCGTCGCTCTGGTATCGGGCGACGACGGACTGTGGCGCTCACTGCAGACCACCGCCTGGGTCGCGGGCATCGCGACGGTGGTCGTGGTGACCGCGGCCGTTCCCGTGGCCTACCGGCTGGCCGCGCTGCGACCCAACGGCACCGCCGCTCGGCTGGCGGTCGTGGCACTGGTGGTGCTCGCGGTGATCCCGGCGCAGACCTACCTCGGGCCGCTCGACGGTCTCGTCGACGCCTACGAGTTGTCGGGAACGCGGATCCCGCTGATCCTCGTGCACGCCGCCGCCGGACTGCCGGTCGCCATTCTCGTGCTGCGCGGCGCGATGCTCGCCCCACCGGGCAGCACGGCCTCCGACGCCCTGCACGGCCTGGCCAGTCCGGGCACCATCGCCCAGCGCGTGCTGGCCTCCTCCGGGCCCGCGCTGGGGGCGGTAGCGGTGCTCGAATTCGTCCAGGTGTGGAACGACTTCTTCATCGGCCTCGTGGTCAGCGGAGCGGGAGCGAGCCCGTGGTCGCTGCTGCTGTGGGGCGAAGCACGGCAATTCGGTGAGAACAGCGCGCAATTGGCCGCCGGAGCGCTGGTATCGGCCGTGCTGCCGGTGGCGCTGCTGCTGGTGACCTGGCGGCGCTGGGTCGTGCCCGGGCTGACCGGTGGAGTGCTGCGATGAAGCGGACCTCACCGGTGGCCACCGGTGAGGCAAGGGAGGAACCGGGTGAGTACATCGACCGAACCCACCGACCCGGTCGGGCAGACCGCGACGCCGCGATCGTCCATCTGGATCGGTTTTCTGGGCACCGCGTCGCTGGTGGCCTACACCGTGCTGTTCGAGCTGGTGCGCACCCTGGTGGTGAACTCCTTCGGGGAGAACGCCCTCGTGCAGTTCTTCAACGGGCCGCTGCGCTGGTTGTCGGTGCTGTTCATCGCGACGGCCGCGACCTATGCGCTGTCCCGGTTCGCCCGCGGTTATCGCACCAAGATGCGCACCGCCCGGGAAATGGACCTGATCGCCGGTCTCGTCGAACCGGGCCCCGCACTGGCCGACCGCACGCCGCGGGTGGCCGCGCCGCCCCCACGGCGAGTCGCGGCGTTGAACGGGCATCTCATCGCCGCGGTGCTGCGGGACCTGCCGGTGCACGACTACGAAACCGTCGCGCTGCTGGCGGTGCTGAACGCCATTCGGGACACGCCGGGGCGGTTGCCGCTGGCCCGGGAACCCTCGGCGCGCACCGCGGCGAAACTGCTGGAGGGGCTGCACCGCCGCGGGGTCCTCGCCCCCGATGGCGCGCAGCGGTTCTGCGTGCGTCTGGTGCCCCAATCGCCGGATCGCGCGGCGGTGACCGCCGGACCGCAGTGGGCCGCGGCGCTCACCGCGCTACTGCACCACTACGGCGATCGAGCAGGCCGCTGGGCGATCGCGCTGGAGTCACGGCGCTTCGCCGTCGGCGCTCGCCGCTGGTTCGAGGCCGAGGAACCCTATCTGCGCGACCTGGTGGCCGCCTGCGCGAGGGCAGCGGACACCGAAGCCGAGCCGGGCGTGGAATTTCCCCCGGTAGCGGTCGGGCACCTCATACGTCTCGGCCACGCCTTGGACGTCTGGTACGCCCGACGCGGTCTGGGGGAGAACGAGAACGGGGTGGCCGACGACCTGCGCTCACTTCCCGGCATCGACGAGCTGAACCGCGACCTGGTGATGCTGCGGGCGGGTCGGCTGCGCGCGCGACCGCGCGGCTATCGGCCGCGGCGGTTGTCCACGAGCCTGGCCGCTCGCTGGGAACACCAGACGGCGCTGGGCACGCTGGCCACCGCGGCGCCGGATCTGGACAAGGTGGCCGACCAGTTGGAGACCGCGTGGTGGTTGCTGCCGCGCGACGACGTCGCCGGTGAGGTGTGCGCCCTGATCAACCTCGCCGTCGTGCACATCCGGCAAGGACGCCTCGACGCTGCGCAGGATCGTCTCGAACTCGCCGAATCCCTCACCCGCGCGGGCCTCGATCCCGACGGACGCGCGCAGACCCACGAGACCATGGGCGCTCTGTGGTGGGCCCGCGGCGAGCCCCGCCGAGCGCTGCGCTGCTGGCAACTCGCCCTGACCGGTTACCGCGCGCTCGACGACGACCCCGGCATCGGCCGCTGCCTGCAACACCTCGGCTCGGCGGTCGTCGCCGACCCCGATCACGCCACCCTGCTGCTGCCCACCGACCCACCCCTCACCCGCACCGACGCCGTGCGCCAGGCCACCGGATGGCTCGCCGAAGCCCGCCGCAGGCATCGCGACGCCCAGCACGTCGGATACTACGTCGGCCGAGCCCGTTCGAGACTCCGCGCCGATCGCGGCTTCCTCGACCTGCTCCCGGCCCGCCGCCGCACCCCCCTCACCCACATCGACCAGTGGCCCGCTCCCCTCGAAGACCACGCCCACCGGCCGCGCGCCGACCACTGACCATTACGCCGCCGCGGCGGGCACGGCAAGACCCGGCTCCTCCCGTGACGCAGGCAGCGCCGCCCGGACTCGCGTCGATGCCTGCGCACGGTGGTCGCTGTGAAAGGGTGAGCGAGTTCGTCATCGGCGCACCGGAGTAGACACATCGCAGTCGTTTCGGATCGAGACCTGTGCTGATGAGACGACCCGGCAGGAGGGACGGGAAGTGCGGCAGGTGTCCACGCGATCTGTGCTCGTCCTGGTTCGCCATGCGCAGCCCTTCATCCCGCGACCGGGCGGACCGGGTGACCACGAGCGGTCGTCGACCGGCGCGGGTAGAGGGCAGGCCGAGCGACTGGTCACCGAACTGGCCGCCGAACAACCCGCCGTGATCGTCTCCAGCGCCTACCTGCGAGCCGTCCAAACCGTCGAACCCCTGGCCCGTCTCACCGGCCTTCCGGTCCTCACCCACAACCGATTACGCGAGTGGGATTCCGGGATCGGCCCGACTCCAGACTATGCCCGCTACCACGCCCAGAGCTGAGCCGACCCGTCCTTCGCCAGGCCCGGAGGTGAGAGTTTGCGGCAGCTGACCGGCCGTGCCACCGCGATATGGCGGAGAGGCGATTTCTATCGTGCGGTATTCATTGGTCTTGCAATCCGTTGTGCTGCAGCAGGTGTCAGTGTCGTTATCTGTTGCCTGGCCGATGCACCCGAGGCCGGTCAGGTGGTGTGCGCGTGATTCGAGCCATTCGACGGCGAAGCCTAGGAAGACGACGGATCCGGGAAGAAACTTTGCGATATGGCGAACTTGGCGATCATCGACTACCGGCGTGGACCCGGGAGGGGCGGCGACGAGGTCGTTCAGGGCAACCAAGGTCGGATTCCTCCGCTGAAGGAGGTGGCGTAGGCGTCTTGGTTCGCGTGTCGCAGCGTGTGTGCGGCTGCGTGGCATTCGGGGTAGGTTTCGATGGCGGTGGCGGCCCGGCGGATCTCGGAGCGGTGCCATCCGGGGCATTGCTGCTCGAGGGTGTCCACCGCTCTCAGCAATGCGATCAGAGCGGCATGCCGGGGTGTGGGTGGGTGTGCGTCGAACAGGGTTCGTTGCAAGGCTTGCCGGAGGGCGGTTTTGCCGGGCACGTCGAGGGTCGGCCAGCGCCACGCCTGCGGCACAGCCCACCGGTGTGTGGGCATCTGGCACACTCTGCCCTCGGCGACCAATCCGGCCAGCAGCATCTTTCGCTGCGCTCGTGTCGAGCGGGGAATCCGGGGAGGTCGTGTCGAGCCCGACGTCTTCGAGACGACCGCAGGGCCGGAGGTTTCGAGGTATACGGCTGCGCCCAGGACATGAGACAGTTGCGGGCGGTCGATGAGGAGTGCTCCGGTGTTGTCGTCCAGCAGTAACCAGAGCAGGTCTTCGCCGAGTGTTGTCATGGCTACGAGGCTGGCGTGATCTCGCTGTGAGGACGCTGAGACGGATGCTGGTTGTTTCGCCGAGGCGGCGGCGTGCGGATGATCGACCGGCAGGCCAGTAACCAGGCCCCGCCCAGCAGCCAGCCTGCGAGGATGTCGGTGGGCCAGTGCACGCCCAGATACAGTCGCGACAGCCCGATCGCGGCGATGGTGCACACCGCCGCGGTGATCGCAGCCACCCGGAGGAGGCGTCTGCGTAGGTGGGGAAGAGTGACCGTGAGCAGGACACCGATCACAACCGTCGATCCGAGGGTGTGCCCGGAGGGGTAGGACTGGTTGGTTTCGGTGACCAGCTGATATTGCGGGGCGGGACGCGAGCGTCCGACCAGGTGTTTGCCACCGGCGACCGTGATCGATGCTCCAAGCGCCGCGGCCGCGACCACCAGCGCCGACCGCGATAGGCGCCGCCACGCCAGGACGGCGCATCCCACGCTGGCGATGAGTCCCATCGCGAGAGTGCCGCCCACGATGCTGATCGCCTTCGCGACAGCGCTCATACCGCTGCTGCGGTGGGTGATCGTCCACTGCAGCCATCGTTGGTCGAGGGCGATGGGCCGGCCGTGTTCAACCAGCACGAGAGCTGTCAGGATGATGACACTCAACGCCGCGACGGCCAGTCCGAACAGCTCGTATCGGTGTGGGCGAAGCCACGACACCGGCGCCGCAGTATCGGGTGGGTGCAGGCGCGGCCGTGCGGGCACTGGAGTCGGAGGCATGCGCCGAGGGTGTCGGATGCCGGCTGAGAGGATGTTGAGAGCGTCGAGGTGGGGGCCGGCGGCATCAGGCGGTGGTGCATGCTGGGTGGATGCGGGTGCTGGTGGTGGAGGACGAGCCCCGGCTGGCGCAACTGCTGCGTCGCGGGCTCGAGACCGAAGGTGCAGTCGTTCAACTCGCCGATACCGGGACCGACGGATTGTGGTGGGCGCTCGAGGACGACTTCGATGTGATCGTGCTGGACATCATGCTGCCGGGCCTGAGCGGCTACGAGGTGTTGCGTAGGCTGCGCGCACGCGATGTGACGACGCCGGTGCTGATGCTGACGGCGAAGGACGGCGACTACGACCAAGTGGACGCGTTCGATCTGGGTGCGGATGACTACCTGTCCAAACCGTTTTCCTTCGTCGTGCTCATCGCCAGGCTACGGGCGCTGCTGCGCCGCCGCAGCCCCCAGCAACCCGTGGCGCTGACCGCGGGTGATCTCGTGCTCGATCCGGCCCGCCGCGTCGTGCGCCGAGGTGACACGGGAATATCGCTGACCGCCAGAGAATTCGGTCTGCTCGAGTTCCTGTTACGGCACAAAGGCATGGCGTTGAGCAAAACGCAGATACTGCGGAATGTGTGGGATGCGCACTACGACGGACCGGAGAACGTTGTCGAGGTCTACATCGGCTATCTGCGCAGGAAGATCGATGCGCCCTTCGGCTGTGACAGCATCCAGACCCTACGGGGCGTCGGATACCGGCTGATCGACCCGGATGACCCCGACCGGCCCCGCGACGGGCAGATCGACCACGAAACAGGCTCCGCCCCAGCGTGATTCGGTGACAGTGACACTCCCGCCGTGAGCGGTGACGATCTCGGCGACGATCGCCAGCCCGAGGCCGGAACCGCCGGTTGTGCGGGCGCGGCCGGGGTCCAGTCGCACGAAGCGCTCGAAGATCCGTTGCCGGTCGGGGATCGGCACGCCGGGGCCGTCGTCCTCGACGACGATGCGAGCGCGATCACCGATGGCCGCTGTGGCGACCGCCACCCGGGCGCGGGCATGGGCGGCGGCGTTGTCGAGCAGGTTGCGCATCATCCGGGTCAGACGCTTCGAATCACCGATCACTCGTACGGGTGTGGTCTCGGTGGTGATCGGGGTCAGTCCGCGCAACCGCAAGGTCGCGGCTTCGACGCGAGCCACATCGTCGAGGTCGACCTCCTCGACGTGCAACTCGAGACCGTTCTCATCAGCGGCGGCGAGGGTGAGCAGGTCCTCGATCAACGAGCGCATGCGGTGGGTCTCCGGAAGCATCGTCGCGGTGATCATGTCCCGATCGAAGGATGTCGGCTGATCGCGGGCCAGTTCGAGCGCGGCGGTGAGGGTGGCCAGCGGGCTGCGCAGTTCGTGGGATGCGTCGCCGACGAAGCGTCGTTGCGCGGCATGCGTCGCTTCCACCCGCGCGAGCATGCCGTTCATGGTCTCGGCCAACCATGCGATCTCGTCACGGGCTGCCGGTACCGGCACACGCTCGGACAGATCGGCGCCACCGATTCGGGCTACTCGTGACCGGATCGCCTCCACCGACCGCAGAGATCTGCCCACCAACAGATACGTCGCCGCTGCGGAGGCCAGCACGACCGCGGGCCCGACCAACCCCAGCAGCGCGGTAACCTTTGTGACCGCTTGCTCGGCCGACTCGCTGTCCACGACCACCAACACCGTCAGCAAGCCCTCCCGGGTGGCGACGCTGCGGGTGGTGATTCGCCAGTCGTCGTAATCTCCGCGGCCACGGAGGCCTGTGGCGTCGGTGTCGGTGACGAGCACCGGGGTGGTGAACCTCGGGCTGGAGCTGCGAGCGACGTTTCCGTCGGCCGCGAGCACCTGCACGACCGCGATATTGCCGTCGGCGTTCAGCAGTGTGTCCGGCACCCCGGAAGGCGAGGTGCGGGTCAGTTCGGCGGCGATGTCCGCGGCGCGGGCCTCGGCCGTGGAATCCAACTCCCGGATCGACGAACGGTGCAGAAACCACAGAATCGCGGCCGCGGCCGCGGCCAGCACCACTGCGACGACTACCGCCGACACCACCGCCGAACGGATGCGCAGCCCCCACCGCGACGGCGACACCACAGCGCACAACTGGATCATTGCCCCATCATCGACCTCAGCGCGCCGACCTTCACAGTCGTCTCAGCGATCTCTCAGCGGCCACGCGGCATACTCCCCGACCGTGTACCTCCCCAGCGCCCCACTGAGCGAAGGAAGCTGCCGGTGACGCCAGCCCGAACCCACTCGAGCTACAAGCTCCCCCAGGTCACTGCCCTCTTCTGGGTTCTCAAGATCGCCGCGACCACACTCGGGGAGACCGGGGGCGACTTGCTGGCACAAACCCTGCATCTGGGCTACGCGGCCGCGTCGGTCCTGTTCCTGTCACTGTTCGCGGTCAGCCTGCTCACCCAACTCCGCGCGCGCAGCTTCCACCCCGCCCTGTACTGGACGGTCATCGCCACCACGAGCACCGCGGGAACCACCATCTCCGATCTGATCAACCGCGGACCCGGCTCGGGGACCTCCACCGACAACGGCCTCGGCTACGGAGCCGGAGCCGTGCTGCTCATCACCGGCCTCGCGATCGTGTTCGGCATCTGGAAACTCAGCGGGCAAACCTACGACGTCACCAGCATCACCAGCACCCGTGGGGAAATCCTCTACTGGGCAGCGATCCTGCTGTCCAACACCCTCGGCACCTCCGTGGGCGACTACCTCTCCGACAGCTCCGGACTCGGCTACTGGGGCAGCGCCACCGTCATCGTCGCCGTCATGGCCGCGATCCTCGCCGCCCACTACCTCACCCGGATCTCCACAGTGCTGCTGTTCTGGCTGGCGTTCATCCTGACCCGCCCCCTCGGCGCCACCGTCGGAGACCTGCTGTCCAAACCCCAGGACAAGGGCGGACTCGGCTTCGGCACCTGGGGAACCACCGCCGCGTTGCTGGCCATCCTCGTCGCCGGAATCACCTACAGTCACGTCAGGAAAAGGCCGACAACCACCACACCACAGCCAGTCATCGCCGCTGACACCCGCTGACCGCGTACCCACCACCTGCTGCGCATGGTACCCAAGCCGGTCGGCGTCCCACGCACACCGGTGCTTGGCAACAAAAATGCCCGGCAGGCCGCGGAGACACAAGGAAGGGGCGCTGGTGTACGCGACCGTAGAGCCTGGCGTCGGGCTGGCGGTGCTGTGCGTGGTCATGGTGGCCCTGGCAGCCGCGTGGTATCGGGTGGCGCGGTTGGGGCCGGCGGCGGTGGCTCCGCGCGCTGCGATACGCGGCGCGGCACAACTCGGAATCGTCGCGCTGGTGCTGGCCGCGGCACTGGCACAGCTATGGTCCGCGGTGCTCGTCCTGGCCGTCATGTTCGCCGCCGCGGTGGCAACCGCCGCGCAGCGGTCCTGCGCCGGCTGGTCCGGGATGTGGCTCGTCGTCGCGCTCGGGACGGGAATCGGAGCGGTGTTGCCGCTGATGCTGATCAGCGGTGTGGTCCCATTCTCCGGTGTGGCGTTGGTGCCGATCGGTGGGATCGTGCTGGGCGGGACGATGAACGCGACATCGCTCGCGGCACGTCGGGCCTTGGACGCTGTCGAGCAGCGGTGGGGTGAAGTCGAGGCCGCGATGAGTCTGGCTTCACCGAACGCGAGGCACGCCTCGAGGTCGTTCGCCCGAGCGCCGGGGATGCGCTGCTGCCGGGTGTCGATCAGACCCGCACAGTCGGATTGGTCACTCTGCCCGGCGCTTTCGTCGGTGTATTGCTGGCCAGCGGCTCGGCCCTCCAGGCCGCCGCAGTACAGATGCTGGTGCTCACCGGCCTGATGCTGGCCCAAGCATCCGCGGTCGCGGTGACCACCGAACTGGTCGCGCGATCGAAGGTCACCGCCGCAACGACCCATAACCGACGAGCGCGCGGCAGATCGACGCTCGACCTGGTCGAGGAACAGCGATGACCACAAGACCTCTCCCAGTGGCGCTATGGCGATCCAAGCGCAATACAGTGTCGCAGCTGATGCTATTTCGGCACTTTCGCCTCATAGGGGGTCTTGTCCGGGCGCAATCCGCGCCAGCTGGGGTGGCGCAGGCCCTCGGGGGTGGCTTCGCGATATTCGATGTCGGCGACGAGGAGAGGTTCCACCCAGTGCGCGGATGCGGCGACCACGCGCGGCGGGGGGACGTCGAAAGGAGTGTCCGGGCGGGACAATTCGTTCAGGCGTGCTTGCAGGGCGCGACGATCGTGCATGGTCCATCCGGTGCCGACGTTGCCGATATGCACCAACTGATCGTGGTCGTCGTAGGCGCCGAGCGCGAGCGAACCGAACGTCGTGGAGAAACGTCCCGTGCCGGGCAGCCAACCCGCGACGACGACCTCCGTCGTCCTACGCAGCGGCGTCTTGATCCACAACGGGGAGCGGCGGCCGGGGTAGTAGGCGGAATCCAGACGCTTGGCGACGATTCCCTCCAGACCGTGCTCGCGGGCGACCTCCATCAGCAGGTCGGGATCGACATCGGTGTAGTGCGGCGGGGTGCGAGCCAGCGGGCGGTCGAGCGCGAGTCCGGCCAAGCGCTCGCGGCGCTCGGCGTAGGGCAGATTCAGGAGGACCTCGTCGCCGTCGGCCAGCACATCGAAGGCGAGATATTGCGCCGGGAATCCGCGCAGCAACTCCGCGCTGGGCGAGACCACATGCATCCGCCGCTGCAAGCGACCGAACGACGGCGCCCCCGTCTTCGGATCGGGCGCGACGATCTCCCCGTCCAGGATCAGCTCACCGCGCTCGCCCAGATCCGCCAGCGCCGCCGTGAGCTCGGGAAACGACCCACTCAGATCACGATTGTTGCGACTGTAGAAACGGCAATCCCCGTCGCGGCAGCGCGCGATGGCGCGAATCCCGTCCCATTTCATCTCGAATGCCCATCGGCCGTGTTCCCGCGGTGGCCGTCCGGAGACGGCCAGCATCGGCGCCGGCACTGACAGCACACAGCCAGCATATCTTCGGATTCGCCGTAATTCGCCCGCAGGCACGCTATCCAACTGCGCTTATGGCGGGATAACCGTGAGAACTTCTCTGCTTTATCTCTCAAACAGCAAACTTTCTGCGGTCACAATCCGAGCTTGGTGACCGCGTTGTCTTCCAGCGGGTTGGCGGTGCGGATGTAGCCGTGGACGGTGCGCGGGTTGGACCAGCGGCCTTGGCGCATGATCTCCCGGTCGCTGGCGCCGCCGAGCGCGGCCTGGGTGGCGAATCCGGCACGCAGCGAATGGCCGGAGAACAAGGCGGGGTCGAGCCCGGCCCGGGCCGCATAGCGCTTGACCAGTTCGGCGACCGCGCGCCCGGACATCGCGTGGGCGCCGATCGCGCCGTGGCGGGTGATGGTGGGAAAGAGCGGAAGGTCCGCATCGGTGAGCGTCGTGCCGGTGAAGCCGTGGCACCGGTGGATGTCGGCGGATCTGGCCGGAAGGTCGGCGAGCCAGGCGCGTACGCCCGAAGTGCTCGCGGCGGCGTGCACTTCGCGCAGCCGCAACCAATCGGCGAAGGCGCAGACCGGGCAGGTGGCGGGGCGGCGGCCACGCGGAAGGGCCACGCGCTGTTCCGCGGCGCCGGTCGGGTCGGTCTTCGTCGCGGGCAGCCGGATCAGCAGGATCGGTTCGCCGGTCGTGTGGTCGAGGCCCACCTCGACGTCCCCGACGCGCAAACCGGCCAGTTCGCTGCGGCGCAACGCACCGGCGAAGCCGACGAGCAGTGCGAGCGCGTCCCTGCGGCGGGCGGGTTCGGTGGGCCACCCCGGTTCGGGGAGCCCGCCGAGCAGTTGGTCGAGGGTGTGCAGCAGGACCGGGCGTTTGCGTTTGGGTTGCGCGCGGCGGGTACGGCGGATACCGCGCAGCGTCAGGCGCACCACATCCGATCGCGTGGGCGACGGCAGGCCATTGGCCGCGTGCACCGCCGCGATGGCGGCCGACTTGCGTTCCAGCGTCGCCGGACCGAACGCCCATTCGCCGGTGTCGCGGCGTGCGTCGGCGGCCGCGGCCAGATAGACGGCGACATCCAGCGCGTCGGCGGGCAACGCCTGGCGGCCCTCGGTGGCGCACCACGCCGACCACGCCACCCAGTCGGACCGGTAGGCGCGCAGCGTGTTCGCCGACTGGGACGCTTCCAGATAGCGGCGCAGCGAACCGGCTTGGCCGTCGTCGAAGCGATCACGCACCAACCGCAACGCCGCGGCATCCACCAATACGCTGCGCACCCCACGGCGCAACTCGCTGCGCACCGACTCGGGAACCGCGACCACGCTGGAACGATCGTCCATGGCTCGGCTCCCGCGTTCATATCGGTGTTCGGCTGTGCGCGCAGGAACGTCCAGCGCGAGAAATCAG
>NZ_BAFZ01000164.1 GCF_000308575.1 Nocardia exalbida NBRC 100660
CCGGCGTCTCCCCCAGCGCGGGGCCGCTCTCCGGCGGCACCACCGTCACTCTCACCGGCACGCACCTGCTCGGCGCTACTGCCGTCACCTTCGGCGCCACCGCCGCGGGCGCGTTCACGGTGGTCTCCGACACCCAGATCACCGCCACCGCACCCCCTGGGTCGGGGACCGTGCAGGTCACCGCCACCACCCCCGGTGGGGTCAGCAACAGCGTCTCCTACCCCTATCTGAGCGCACCCACCATCACGACCCTCAACCCGAACCAAGGACCCACCACCGGCGGCGTCACTGTAACCGTCACCGGCACCAACCTCGCCCAAACCTCCACCGTGCTGTTCGGCGCCACACCCGCACCGTTCACCGTCATCTCCAATACCCAGATCGTCGTCGACGCGCCCGCAGGAGCCGCCGGACCGACCACCCTCACCGTCACCACACCCGGTGGCACCAGCCCGGCGGCGGTATACACCCGAGTCCCCCCACCCACTATCTGAATTTTCTAGTGCACCGCGATTTCCTGGCCGGCCCGCAACGCGATCCCCCGCGTACCGAGCTCGGTGCCGGTGAAATCGGTGTCGATGGTGAATCCGCAGACCGCGCCGGGACGGAAGACCAGGCATACGCTGCTTCCCCCGTAGCTGAAATACCCGAGTTCTGCGCCCTTACGCACCCTGCTGCCCACCTCGACGGACATCGAGATGGAGGATATTTCGGAGATACCGATGGCGACCAGGCAGAGTGTCCCGATGCCCGGATGCTCGGCATCGATGGTGACGACGGTTCTGGTATTCACACACGACATATAGGCCTGGGAGTAGGTGCCTGCGGTCGTGTCACCCCGGAGGGCATCGACACTACTGAACATCAGCCCGGGGATGGTCTCGATCCTGGTCACGGTTCCCGCGACCGGCGACCAGAAGCGATGATAGTTCCGGCCGTCGAGAAAGCTCTGGAATACGGTGCCTCCCTCGAACTTCCGTGAAATGCGGTCACCGTTGAGCATGTGATAGATCGAGTAGGGTTGGCACTTGATCCAGAACCGATCGAATCCCCTGACGTCCTGGGCCACTTTGTAGAGCGTGCCGTCATTGGGGGACACGATCACTCGCGAATCGTGCGGCGCGGCGACGGGGCGCCTGTCCGGCCGGATCTGCCTGTGGAAGAAGTCGTTGAACGACGCGAAGCCCCAGTGCGGATCCGCGGGGTCGGGAATGATGTAGTCGTGCAGGTTGTTCCGCTCGTACGAGGATGCGCACAACCACCCGTTGTCGCCGGTATGCAGCACATCGCGTGATTTCGGGGAGTCGAGGTGCGCGCACCAGCTCGCGAGGATTCGCCGCAATCCGTCGTTGAACGCCGTGTTGCGGCAGAGCACCCGGCCTGCCGGCGTCTCCATCATGTGCACGAACAGCGTCGAGACCGGGAAGAAGTTCGACCGGCCAGGGTCCGGATGGTATTCCGGAGCGCGCGTCGACAGCAGGTCCAGTGCCCGGACCAGCTCGGGGATGTCGGAGACCGTGCGGTTCGGCTCCGGCACCTCGTCGAGCATGGCCAGCGTGTACATGTGCACGATCGGGTCGCGCCACAGCAAGTCGGCGAACGCTCGCACCGACGGGGACCACTGGGCGGTTCCTGTGCTCGATCCCCGGAGTTCCCGCAAAGTATCTGCGAGGAACGCACTGATCTCGGAACCCATATGCGGCGAGTAACCACGAAGTGGCGGAATCAATTCGGTCCGGTCCAGGTCCACGACTGTCCCCCTCGATCAGTGTGCCGGGCGCTGGAGCCGCGCGAGATCCACCTTTCCCCCACTGTTGCGCGGCAGTGCCGGTAGTACGACAAACTCCGACGGCATGAGATCCGCGTCGAGTCGACGACGCAGGTGTTCGCGAATATCCCCCGCCGATAGCGAATTCGCGCCGGCGGCGACATAGGCGACCAGGAAATCCACCAGCCCCTCGGTGCCCGCAATTCCGACCACGACGCAGTCGATGACGGCCGGATGCTCGATCGCCGCGGATTCGATCTCCGCGGGCTCCACGCGCGTCCCGCGGAGTTTCATCTGGCGATCAGCGCGACCACACCATTCGAGGAGGCCGTCGGTGCGCCACCGCCCCAGATCGCCGGTCCGGTAGCACCGCAGGGGCTCCGCCGCGCCGGGCAGGGACAAGGGGACGAACCTCGCCGCGCCGTCCGCATCGGCGCCTGCGGTGTAGCTGTCGGGGAGGAACGGCGCGCAGATCACGATCTCGCCGACGGAGCCGTCGTCGCAGAGCCGGTCGTCGCCGTTGACGACGAAGACGCGATACCCGGGAATCGGGCGGCCGACCGGCACAGTCTCGGACCATCGCCCCTCCGGCACCTCCATCCATGTCGCCAGGATGGTCTCGGTAGGTCCGTACAGATTGATCAGCCGAGTGGCAGGCAGGTGCACCCGCAACGCGGCCGCCAGGGCTCCCGGCAGCGGTTCACCTGTCAGGAGCAGGCAAGACAGTGGCGGCGGTCCACCCGACGCGCCGCCATTGCCGAGGGCATGGACGATTTCGCGCGCGAAACTCGGAACGGTCTGCAGAACGTGCACGTCCTCCTCGGCCAGAAAATTCACGAGCAGGCGTGCGTCGTATTTGACCTCGGCCGGCAGGGGAACGACAGCGCCGCCGGCGACGAGCGTGGCAGCGATCTCGCAGAGACTCGCGTCGTAGTGGGTCGAGGCCCACAGTGCCCATTTCACCGCAGGCGCCAGTCGGAATTCCCGAACCATCCAGCAGACCAGATCGGTGAAGGCCCGATGGGTCTGTGTGACGGCCTTCGGTCGTCCGGTCGAGCCCGAGGTGAAGACTGTGTAGCAGGGAGCGTCCAGATCGAATACGGGAGGCGGAGTTTCGTTGTCCGCCGAGCCATTCTGGGCGGGGCGCGAGGGGTCGAACGGCGGAAGCCGTCGTCGATCCTCGGATGCGGCCCACCCGGTGGACCCGGACGGGCAGTCGGCGGAGACGACGACAATTCCCGGGGGCGAGTCGGTCAGGACGTCCCGGTCCCATCCGGTCGACGACACCGCCAGCGGCACCGTGACAGCACCGGCCCGCATCAGCGCGAGGAATACCACGACGAACTCGGGGCCGACCCCGAGCCGGGTGGCCACTCGATCCCCGGGCCGGATACCCCAGTCGCGCAAGGTACCGACGACCTGATCCGCCCAGGCATCCAGGCGGCCGTAGGTGAGGTCGCCGGCAGCCGGAGCATCGGGACGCGTCGCCGCGTGTGCGCGCACGTACTCCGGAACAGATGCCGAGCGCATCCGTGCCATCTCCGACATCGTCACTGCACCGGTGCGAAGGCGGGGAGACGACGGGAAGCCGCACGACTCGGCAACGACGGAAGCAGATCGTCCACGCCCGGGTCGAGAACCGTCCGGCGAACCGTGGCCAGGAACTCCGAGGCGATACCCTCGTCGTCGCGGAAGGCCGGGGTCGCCTGTCCGAGGTGCTCGAGCAGACCCCGGGTACCGGGACTGAACTTCTCGATACCCACCATCGTCGCGGCCTGATAACAGGCCGCGACGAGCACCGAGACGATCGTGTACACGTTGTCGACGAGCGTGCACGACTTCCGGGCGGCGATCAGGCCCATGCTGACCACGTCCTGGTTCTGCCCGTTCGACGGGATCGACTTGACCGACGCCGGAGCCGCGAGGTCCAGGTTCTCCGAGGCGATGCTGGTGGCCAGATACTGTGAGCCCTGCAGACCGGAGTTCAGCCCCTCGTCGCCGAAGGCCAGGAACGCGGGATAGGAACGGTTGAGGTGGGGATCGAGGATCCGATTCACCTGTCGCTCGGCCAGCACCCCGATTTCACACACGGCAACATTGAGGAAATCGCATGCCATGGAGACATACTGGCCGTGGAAGTTGCCGCCGTGGAAAATGGTCTCGGGCGAATCGAAGATGAGCGGGTTGTCGTTGCACGAATTCAGTTCTTCCTCCACCAGGCGCCGGCAATAGTCGAGAGTGTCGACGACAGGGCCGACGATCTGGGGAATACACCGCAAGGTGTAGGCGTCCTGGAGATAGTCGTGAACCTTGGTCACCCGCCCGGAGTTCGCCGCCTCCGCCTGGATGAGTCGCATCACCTCACCGTGGTCGCGGGTGAGTTCACTGCCACCGAGCAGCCCGAGGACCACCTCGGCCACCTCGCACTGCCCCGCGTGATTCTTCAGCTCGTGACCGCGCGGCTCGAATGCCCCGGTTGATCCCCGCATCACCTGCAGGAACGTGGCCGAGGCCCACAGCGCCACCCGCAGCAGGCGACGTGCCCGAACGAGCGAAACAGAGGCGACGCCGGTCATCGCGGAGGTGCCGTTGATCAGCGCGAGCCCCTCTTTGTATCCCAAGCGCGTCGGCCGCAGACCGGCGGCGGCCAGTGCCTCGGCAGCAGAGTGGATCACCCCGTCCCGGCGGACCTGCCCGGCGCCGATGAGCGAGATCGCCAGATGCGCCAGTGGGGCCAGGTCACCACTGGCGCCGAGTGATCCCTGCTGCGGGACCAGCGAATGGATACCGGCGTTGAGCAGGTCGGCCATCAACGTCAGTGTCTCGGGGCGAACCCCCGAGTAGCCTCGCATCAGGCAGTTGAGCCGGGCGACCGAGATGGCCCGCACCGTCGTGTCCTCGAACAGGGGGCCGCCACCGGCCGCGTGGGTACGCAGGAGGTTGCCTTGCAGCGCCGTCTCGAACTGCGGGGGGATGCTTCTGGTCACCATCTCGCCGAACCCCGTCGTGACCCCGTAGATCGGATGCCCTTCTGCACCCCATCGCTGGATCCGTCGATGCGTGGCGTCGACCATTGCGAGCTGATCGGCGTCGAGCTCCACCGGCTCGCGCTCGACGGCGATGTCGTAGACATCATCAACGGTCAATTCGCTGCCCCGAATCAGCATGCGATACTCCTTGGAATCCCCGTGAAAAACCCACGGCCACAAGATGCTTCGTTTCCGAGTCGCGGTGGCCGCGCCGAGAAAAGCCTGACACGGCGGCCGGGGCCGCCGGTATCAGCCGATCGGCCTACCCTTCGGGCGGAGCCGTCCTCCGACCCGGCCTCGGCGACAACGAATTCGAGGTTCGGCGCTCCGCCAGCCGTCGTGGGTGCGGGTATAGGTGAGCGGCGCTCATGTAGACCGTGCGGGGGTCGGCGGCGATGATCGAGGCGATCCAGAACAACCATGATCCATTGGCGCTGTCGCCATGCAGGGTGATGGTCGGGTTGAGGAAGAGCGATGGCAGCGCCGAAAGACTTCGTCGAGAGCATTCATCCAGCCGCAGCGGGAACAGTACGTGACGATCGGTCTCGCCCTACCGAGCCCTGCGTTGATGCGAGGGCGCCGTGACCCGTACCGTCACTTCGAACCGTGCGCCCGGCAACTGACAACCAGATCTGCGACGATCTGCCGGTGCCTCAGCATTTCCGCATCTTTGTCGCCTCACCGTCCGATGTGCGAGATGAGCGCCAAGCGATCTTCGAAATAGCGGCCCGACGGGAGGGTCCGGTTTCTTTTGATCTTGATTCCACGACGGATGCCTCCGTTGTGATCCAGGCACACCGCCAGGTCCAGGCAGTCGAGGAATTCTTTTCCCGGCTCGAAGCCGAGCGTCGCGGATTCAACAGGTACAAGTCGGTGGCCGATTTCGCCACGTCATTCGCTGACCACCTGAAAGCAATCGTGCGTGCACGCTTGGACGACCCCGCGCCGGTACGCTCGAGGGTTCTCGCTGCGCTGGCCGACGGGACCGACGATGTCCCCACCAGCGAGCTCATCGGTTTTGCGGCAACCATCCTGGAGGAGCCGCACCTTCGAATCATGGCGGTCGACCGACTCTCGGGGCGAGTCGTATCCGCCGAACAAGCCGATACCGTGCAACTCAGAGAGTTGGCGCAGCAACTCATGACCACTCGGCACGACGAACTCGGCGAAGCAGGCATCAAGCTCGCCAAACGCCTTGTCACCGATGGCAAGGCACCGATCGCGTTCCTGCGGTCCGGAGCGATGAACCCCAAGTGGCGGGTCAAGTCGGCAACAGTCGCCATCACGAGGGGGTTCGACGACACCGCTGTCATCGATGTGTACGAGGGCATCGGCAAGGCGCTGAGCTACTGGCGGCCGGTGCAGACAATCTCAGAGCACCTTTGCGAGATGGCGGAACGGTTGGACGACACCGACCGAGCACGAGCAATTCATATACTCCAAACGTTGTCGTCCAACCCTCGGCAATCGGCGAATCAGCAGACACGTCTACGAGCGGCCATCACTCAACTCGGCGGTCAACCGACTTCCGATGCTGCTTTCGACTAGCTCGAACTCCCGGAGACGGACAGTGCCGTCGGCGCCGGCACCCGCACAGCACAGGCCGACGCCGTCGCGATCAGTGTGGACAGGCGCTGCATCGTCACCAGCGACCTCATCGGCGAACTCCCTGCTCCGGCCGCTCCGCCCGCAGAACCCCCGACGGTATGGCAGAGCCGGCCCGGTTGTGGCACCCTGTTGGTCTGACTCGATTGTCTTCGCGCAGGGGGAATTTCGGTGAACGAGCCATCGCAGACGCAGGCCGTCCTACTGGACCCGTGGGAGGTGCCGTCGGCACGCGCGTTGGCAGCGGCTCACGGCGTCGAGGTGCAGGAGTTCCCCCGCCGCGGAATCGAGCCGGTCACGACCGTGACCCTGCTGCTGGTCGGTGCGGCGGCCGCCGTCGGTGCGGTATCGCACATCTTGGAGCAGCGCAAAGGTGGTCAGGTGATCGACCTGCGGCCGGGCGCACCGAAGGCGTTCTACCGCACCCCGGATGTCGTGTACGGCACCGTCGTGATCGTCACCGTCGACGGCAAGGTGACCGTGGAGGTCAGGGAGCCGGAGGGCATGTTCGGCAAGGTGGTATCCACCCTGCCGCAGTTGCTTTCCAGCGGCGGCAGCGCGGAGGAGGTCACTCGAACGGTGACCGAGAGGTTCGGCGCGGACATCGCGATAGAGACGGCGGACATCGCGGTCGAGACGATCGACGGCGATCCGGCTCCCGAGGGCGGCGCGTAGGTGCACGGTGACGCCCAGCAAGCAGCACAACGGTATTACGAGCAGCTGCGGGCGGCACTGGAGGAGCCCGAGCCCGGCGATCTCGCCGGCGCCGACCTGGCCGAATTCGAGACCAGGGCTGCGGAGCTCCTCGAACGGATCCTGCGGGACTACGCGGCTCCCGGGGTCACCCCGGAGATACGGGCGGAGGCGGAGCGGGTGGTCGCCCAGTTCATGCGCGGTCGCGCGGGCCGCCACGAGATCAAAGTCGAGCAGCTGAGCAGAATCCAGGACCGGATCGAAGCGGCCATTCCGACCATGTTCCCGGACGGCTTGCCCCGGCTCGGCGGGCGCCCGTTGGTGCGTCCGCTGCGAACCGGGCAGCTCAATGCCGTGTGCACGCTGACACCTGGACACTCGGATGCCTACCTGGTGCTCGTCGAGGACCAGATGGAGGAGTTCTGGCACAAGCTGAGCGCGGCAGTCGCCTGGGCGATCCCGCGCGGCCCTGTGCACGACGGACATCTGCGCGACTATCAGCTCGGCGTGTCCGGCGTGACCGAACGGATCGAGTCCGATCCGGATGTCCTCGCTCGTTTCGTCGACGCCGTCACCGGTTACGCGGTGACCGGCCGGTTCGATCGGACCGAGTCCTATCCCATGCTGCCTCCGGGCTACCTCAACTTCGCGAACATGTTGGGACAGTCCCTGGAGAACTTCGTGATCGGCCACGAATACGGGCACATCCTGTTCGGCCATCTGCACAAGACGGCGTCGAGCCGAGGTGTCCTGCCGATCGACGACGTCAGCACGCTGACCTACTCGTGGAAGCAGGAGCTCGAAGCCGACTTCATCGGCATGGGCCTGGCGATCAACTGCACCGACGCGTATCCGGTCGAGTTGAGTTTTCTGGGCATCAGCCTGTTCTTCGACGCCCTGGACGTCATGGATCGAGCGGTGTCCCTGCTGGAAACCGGTGACGAGAACGTCCGCCAGCTGGGCTCGCACCCACCGTCATATCTGCGCAGGCGGCGAATGCGGGAGTCGCTCGAGCAGCTGGCTCGCGTCGACGGCACGGACGAGCGGGAGAAGGCCGAACGGTTCCGGGCGGCGCTGAAGAACGCCGAGATTCAGGCGGACGTCGTGCGTCTGCTGTGGGAACGCACGCGACCACGCCTGCTGGACCTGCGCGAGCGTGGCGTGCGGCCGGCGCACACCTGGCGAACCATCCCGAAAGAAGCGCCTACGCCCGGCCCCCCGCTCGATCCGGGGTCGCTACACCCCGAGGAAGCCGCGTCGCACTACTACCGGAATCTGCTGGCGCGGACCGATGCCTTGCTCGGCGCCCGCGCTCGGGTCGACCCAGCCGCTCTGGGAACCGAACTCGATCGCTTCCTCCGCGTCGAGCGAGCCGACGATCCGCGAGCGGCGACGGTGCATCTGGGGCGCGATCCGCGGGACGTCGGCGACCTGTTCGCCGAGGTGCTGGGCTGGACCGAGAGTGCGTTGCAGGCCGAGGTGGCCGAATTCCCCCGCCCGCTCGTCGGCCACCTCCGGACGGGTCGGCTCGACGCGGTGCTCGCACCCGTGCCGGGCCATTGGGACGCTCGGGGCACCTGCCTGATGCTCATCGAAGACGAGCTGTCGCTGTTCGCGTTCAAGTTGGGTGAAGCAGTCCTGTCGGTCCTGCCGCAGCGGCGCACCGATGCGAGCGGTCGAACCAGCTTCTCCTTCGACGAGTCCGCCGCGGCCGAGCGATTGGATGCCGATCCGACGCTCGCCGCGCGCTTCGCCGAAATCGTCAGCGTTTACGCCATGACCGGCAGCGTCGTCGGCCATGCGCTCGGCGGGCCGGCGGGTGGTCAGCTCGACTTCGCCGCGGACCTGCGTGATTTCCTCCTCCGTTTCGTCCTGGGGCGGGCGTACGCACACCTCCTCGTGCACGCCCATGCAGCGCCGCCGCGCGCGGGAATGCTGCCGGTCCCCGATGTCGAATCACTCACCCACTCCTGGCAACAGGAATTCATGGCCGACGAGATCAGCTTGGGCATTCTCGCGACGGCCGGTTTCGGCGACGCCGACAACATCGACTTGGTAGGCGCCTTCCTGGGCATCGGCTTGTACTTCGATGTCGTGGACGTGATGGATCGCGCGTTGTCGCTGCTGGAGACCGGCGAGGAGCAGGCTCGTCAACTCGGTTCCCATCCGCCCTCGGACGCGCGAAGGCGACGGCTGAGTGAGCTTCTGGTCACGAGCGCCGAATCGACACGCCCGGTGATCGGAGCAGCCGAGGCGCAGGGCCGGATCATTCGCCTGTTCTGGGACCGTGCCCGGCCGCGCCTGCTGGAACTGCACCGGCAAGGCGCACGTCCAGCGCCCATGTGGCGGACGATCCCGAAGGAGACGAATGCCGACCCCGCACGCGACCGGTAGAGACATGACCATCTGCTACTCGCCGGCACGGTAGTCACTGGTCGTCGAGTGGGCCGGACGCGTCGAACCGCTGAGGCAGCCGCCACCGGAGACGAGCCGGCCCCGCCGACGACGCGCAGAGCAGCGAAATCAGCCGAAGACGACCATGAGCAGGCCGACCACACCGAACGCGGCCAGCGCCGGATCGGCCGGAGTCGTGCCCGCGGCGCCGCTTACGCGGGGGTGAACCGGGTGGGCAGCGACGCCAGACCGCGGATCACGACGTTCGGTTTGAATGCCGGTGTGTCCGAGCGTGATTCGATGTCGCGCACCTTCCGCAGGTGGCCACCCGCCGTGCACGGTGAACATCGCGTTGATGGTGGCGGGGTTCAGGTCGCGTAAGTCGCGCATCACACCGTGCTGACCACCTCCTCGTACTCCAGTCGCGGCGAGCGCGGGAACCACGCGTTCGGGCCCGGCTTGCCGATATTGACCACGACGAGGCCGGTGTGTTCGCCGCCCGGGAAGAAGTCCTCGTCCAGGCCCGCACCGTCGAAGCCGTTCATCGGGCCCGCCGCCAGCCCGGCGGCACGGACGCCGAGGATGAAGTAGCCGATCTGGATCAGAGCGTTGAAGCGCGCGGATTCGGCACGATAGTCGGCGTCGGCGAAGTAGTCTTTGGCCTCCGGCGCGTGCGGGAACACCTTGGGCAGGTTCTCGTGGAAATTCAGGTCGGCGGCCAGAATCGCCGACAGCGGCGCGGCGGCCGTCTTCGGCTTGTTGTTGTCGATCATGTGGGTGACCAGACGCGCCCTGGCCTCGGGGCTGCGCACCAGAACGATCCGCAACGGTTGCTGGTTCATCGACGTCGGTCCGTATTTGACAAGCTCGTAGATTTCGCGGATCTGGTCGTCGGTGACCGGCTCGCCGGTGAAGGCGTTCGCCGTGCGGGCCTCCCGGAACAGCAGGTCCTGGGCGTCGGCGGCGAGTGTGAGCAAGGCCGGCTGAACGGAATTCACAGGGTATCTCCTCGAATGCTGGTCGGATCAGTCGTGGACGACGCGCCGCGACCGGGTCAGCAACGCGCCGTCGGCGCGGACGAGCACGTCGTGCACGACGCAGCTCGGCGCGATCTCCGGCTTGCTGCCCGGGCGGATCTTCACCACCAGGCAGTAGGCGGTGGACACGATGGTCCCGTCGTCCTGCGGCTGCAGGTTGATCATGTTGAACCAATGCCTGCGCTGCATCGGGTCGGTCTCGAAGCGCTTGTGGAACTCGACCAAGTCGGCGATGATCCCCGCCCTGGTCCGGGCGGGGGGAATGCCCGGTGTGTGCTCGAATTCCGCGTCCTCGGTGAAAGTCGCCGCGTAGCCGGGGATGTCGCGGTTGTCCAGCCGCTGCATCTGCTCGGCGTAGAACTGCTGGACCTCGGCGTACAACTCGGTGCGGCTGGCGACGGTGGTCATGTTTGCTCCTGTGGTCGCGGCGGGGCTCGGCTGCAAGCCAGCGTGGTTCTCGCCGCTAGAGCCTCGGTTGAGCCGAGCCCCGCCGCGCGCGGTTGACCGGATCTATAGGACGCCGGTCGACCCTGGTGGTCGAGAAGCCCGGCGAGTTCGGAAGTTCGACCGATGGAGGAGTCATGGCGGAAAATCGGCGCGTCGCGCTGGTCACCGGAGCGACCAGCGGAATGGGCCTGGAGATCACCAAAAACCTTGCCTCCCAAGGCATCGCGGTGTTCCTCTGCGCTCGCGATCAGCAACGGGTGACCGACACGGTGAAGAGCATGCAGGACGACGGTCACGAGGTGGACGGCACCGTCTGCGACGTCGCCGACGCCGCGCAGGTCCGCGAGTACGTCGACGCGGGTGTGCGGCGCTACGGCCCGATCGACATTCTGATCAACAACGCGGGCCGCAGCGGTGGCGGCGTCACCGCGCAGGTGCCCGACGAACTGTGGTTCGACGTGATCAACACCAACCTCAACAGCGTTTTCCTGATGACGAAGGCGGTGCTGAACGCGGGCGGCATGCTCGAACGCGGTAGCGGCCGCATCGTCAACATCGCCTCCACCGGCGGCAAACAGGGCGTGGTGCACGGCGCCCCGTACTCCGCGTCCAAGCACGGCGTGGTCGGCTTCACCAAGGCGCTCGGCCTCGAACTGGCCAAGTCCGGGATCACCGTGAACGCCGTGTGTCCCGGATTCGTGGAGACGCCGATGGCCGAGCGGGTGCGCGAGGTGTATTCGGGGCTGTGGGGCGTGGACACCGAGGAGGTGCACGCCCGCGTCAGCGCGCGGGTGCCCATCGGCCGCTACGTGCAGCCGTTCGAGGTGGCGGCGATGGTCGACTATCTGATCGGTCCCGGGGCGGGCGCCGTCACCGCGCAGGCGCTGAACGTCTGCGGCGGCCTGGGCAACTACTGACAAGGAGTAAGGGCGATGACCGCAGTGCAGGAGAACGCTCCCACCTTCGGACACGAGGACTATCTGCGGGTGCTGGAGGCCATCCAGACCGGCGCGTTGCAGTTGCTCGCGGGTTTCCCGCAGCAGCCGAGCGCGCTGCGCTTCCAGGTGGGAGAGGTGACCGTCGAGGCCGAGTGGGCGGCCGTGCCCGCCCCGGTCGCGGTGGCCGCGGTGGAAGCCGTCGCCGCACCGGAGGCGCCGGTGCTCGGCGCGACCGTGCGCGCGCCCAGCGTCGGCGTGTTCTATCGCTGCCCGGAGCCGGGTGCGGACCCGTTCGTCGAGGTCGGCGACCGGGTGAGCGCCGGGCAGCAGGTCGGCATCGTGGAGGCGATGAAATTGATGATCCCGGTGACAGCGCAGGCAGGCGTGATCACCGGGATCCTCAAGGAAGACGGCGAACCGGTTCAATTCGATGAGCCCTTGTTCTCGTATTCAGCGGATTGACAGTGCGTTTCGGGCGGGCGGCTGCGGCGCCAGGTGAGTACCCGGCGTTGCGTCCGCCCGCCGACCCGCGCGGCGCCGATCAGCGTCAGCACGTCTGCGTTCAGCGACATCTGCCGCACCTGCTCGGTCCGCGCCCAGGCGGGGTTGGAGCAGACGCTGATCGCGTGCACCACCTCCGCGCCGGTGCGCCGCCAGGTGCCCGCGTACCCCATGAACGGGGTGGCTCCCTGAGTTCCGTCCGTGCGCATCATGCTCACCGACATGTAGCCGTGCGCGCCGTAGATCAGCAGGCCGCGCGGCGCGTCGCCCAGTGGCCCCTCGCTGGTGACGCCCTGGTCGTCGATGTCGTAGTAGGACACCAGTTCCCAGGTGCCGACAAGATCGGTTGCGTTCATGACACCGACGATGGCCGCCGCCGCTCTAATCACGCTGTAGCCGCTCGGACGGCGAAGCGGTGACTGATCCGCACCAGCTGCCAGACGACGTCCAGCTCCTCGCGATCACGCGGCCCATACACCATCACCAGGGTCCCCGGCAGGTATCCCTGCCGAGCCATCGGGTGCGCCTCCGCCCACCCCTGTCCAACCGCCTGTGCGACCACGTCTTCCGGTAGGCACATGTGCAGGCTGCCGTCCCCGCGCCCGTGCAGGTGGGCGAATTCGGTGCCCGCGAGATACGCCTCGGCGGGCCCCTGGGCGATCGTCGGCCGCAGGTGCAGTGCCCGGGTGTCGGGCAGGGAGACGCCGCTGCGCCCGAGCAGAACGCCGTCGAGCGTGGTCATCCGCGACCACAGCTGCTCTTGCAGTTCGGCGGGCGCGATCTGGTCGAGCTGCTGGTGCGGATTGTGCGCACGGGTGCGCGGCCGATCGCCGGAGCGCCGCGGCAGATCCAGCCGGCCGTCCACCGTTGTCGTCGTCATGACTGTGCTCCCTTCGGATTTCGCATGCTCGCGACCCTTGGAAACACATTACTTTCCAAAGTATAGTAGTAACCAAGGGGAAAGTGACTTACTCGGAGGACGTATGACAACCGCGCCTGAGACGCCGGTAGACCCTTGTCCGATCACACCGGTCATCGACCTGGTGTTCGGCCGCTGGTCCACCCAGGTGCTCTGGGTACTCACCCACGACGGCAAGCTGCGCTTCACCGAATTGCAACAGCGCATCCCCGGCCTGACGCCCAAGGTCCTCACCCAGCGCCTGCGCCAGCTCGAACGCGACGGACTGGTCGCGCGCACCTACCACCCCGAGGTCCCGCCGCGCGTCGAATACGAGGCGACCCCGCTGGCCAGAACGCTCACCCCGGTGTTCGGCAGCATCGTGACGTGGTCCTCCGAACACCTCGGCGAGGTCCTCGCGGCGCGCGCCGCCTTCGACTCGGGGGAGACTCGGGACCGATAGTCGACGGCCTACGGTGTCGGCGCCGGCCGAGTGGCGAGTTCGAGCAGGCATCCGGCCAACTCGCGCGGCATCGTGATCATGCAGTCGTGCCCGGTGGGGAGCACGTGGAGGCGGCCGGGAGGCAAATCGGCGGGTGGCAGGGTGCGGGGCATGGCGGCGCGCATCGCTTTGAAGTCCTCGCCGCCTTCGCCGCAGTAGACGTGTGTCACCGGAATCGCCGCCAGCGCCTCGGGATTCGTCAGCTTCATCGGCTGCTGGAAGGTCTTCAGCGACTGCGGCGTCTGCATGGACGCCAGCCAGCTGAGATCGGGTTCCTCCGTGACGCCGTACAGTCCGCCGTCGCCCGCCGGTTCGGTTTGCGGCGGCACCAGCCAGCCGTCGCCGGTGGCGGCCGCCGCGGCGGCGAAGGCATCGACCATGCCCGGCATGATGTCGGCCACCGCCTCGCCGTCGCGGGGCACGAAGGTGTCGATGTAGACCAGTTCGGCGATGCGGTCCGGCACGGCGTCGGCCAGCGCGGTGACGACGATGCCGCCGTAGCTGTGACCGACCAGGACGACGTCGGTCAGGTCCGCGGCGGTGACGAGGTCGATCAGATCCTGAACGTGGGTGTCGAGCCCGACGTCTGCGGTGAGCAGGTGCGCGCGGTCGCCGAGGCCGACCAGCGAGGGGGCCAGGACGCGGTGGCCCGCGTCCTCCAGCGGCGGGGTCACCCGCTG
Organism: Nocardia exalbida NBRC 100660; assembly: GCF_000308575.1. Taxonomy (GTDB): domain Bacteria; phylum Actinomycetota; class Actinomycetes; order Mycobacteriales; family Mycobacteriaceae; genus Nocardia; species Nocardia exalbida. Next base: position 14,493 of record NZ_BAFZ01000164.1, read on the forward strand.
CCAGACCCATCCGCCGTGGAATGCGCCGTGAATGAGCAGGTAGGTCGACACGATCAGTTCTCCCTGAGTTTCGATAGCGCCGTAACGGTTCCGGTCGCGGGCGGCACCGGCTCGGGCCGGATGCCGAGGCCGATCACCCTGGCCACCAGCCGGGGCAGGCGCGGGAAACGGCGCAGCAGCCGGACCAGCAGCGGTCTGTCGGTCCCTGGTCGTCCCGCGCTGGGGTAGAGGTCGGCCAGAAGGTGCAACTGCGCGAATTGCACTACGCGCATGGGCAATTCGCGGCGGCGCTGAACGGCGCGCAGCTGCGCTGTGGACGCGTTCGCGCCCGCGGCGAGGATCGGCCCCAGCAGGCGAGCGGCCGCGATGGCGTCCTGCACCGCCAGATTGATTCCCACCCCGCCCGCCGGGGACATCGCGTGCGCCGCGTCCCCGATCGCCAGCAGCCCCGGGCGATACCAGCGGCGCAGCCGATCCACCCGGACGTCGAGTGGTTTCACGTCGTCCCAGTCCAGGATCTCAGCGTCCAGACGCGGCGCGAGCACGGGATAGATGGCGGACAGGTCCGCACGGAACCGCGCCAGCCCCGCCTCTCGGATCGTCGCGAAGCCGCCCTTGGGGATCATGTACGCGACCTGCAGATAGTCGCCGCGATCGATGCAGACGATGAAGAAACCCTTTCCGGTGCGCACAGTGGGCAGGCGCTCGCCCTCCGGCTTGCCCACCCGGAACCAGAGCACGTCCATAGGCGCCGCGCCCGCGGCGACCTCGAGCAGCCCCGACCGGCGCACGATCGAATGCCGCCCGTCGGCGGCGATCACAAGGTCGGCGGCGACCTCCAAGGGGCCGTCGGCCGACCTCGCGCGTACGCCTGCCACCGCGCCGTCGCGCTGGATCAGCTCGGTGACCTCCGCTTCCTGCACCAACCGGAAGCCGGGATAGCGGCGGCCCGCCTCGGCGAGGAAATTCAGCACGTCCCACTGCGGCATGAACGCCACGAACGGGTAGGGCCCGGGCAGGGCGCTGAAGTCGGCGAACACCACCGGACCGGTGGCGGTCGCCATCGGCAGCTGGGCCGATTCGACGTGCGGCAGCGCCAGGAACTCCTCGGCCAAGCCGAGCTCGTTCATCGCGAGCAGCGTCGAGGTGTGCACGGTGTCGCCCCGGAAATCGCGCAGGAAGTCCGGATGCTTCTCCAGCACGAGCACCTCGACGCCGGAGCGGGCCAGCAGCAGGCCTGCCATCAGTCCGGCGGGGCCGCCGCCGATCACGCAGACCCGCGCGGATGCGGTGGTCACGCCAGGCATGTCGGCACCTGCCCGCCGTTGTAGAGCACCATTTCGTCGAAGATCGCCAGTACGTCCAGCGGCTCGCCCAGCCGGCCGCCGGACAACTCCGCGTCGGCGCGGTACAGGTTGCCGACCAACCGCTCCTGATCGACCAGTTCGGCGAACTCACCGTGGTCGGCCTCCAGCGCGATCGCCAGCGGCGTCAGCCCGAGTGCGCGTCCCTCCGCGGCCAGGTCCTGCACCCAGCGCAGGTACCGCAGCGTCTGGTCGAAGATCTCCGGTCCGGTGACGGGGCCGTGTCCGGCGACAACCGTCTGCGCCCCCAGCGCGGCCAGCCGCCGCACCGTGGTGATCGCACCGCTGACCGACCCCATCAGGCAGAACGGCGCCGCGCCCGCCATCACCAGGTCTCCGGCGAACAGCACGCGCTCCTCGGGCAGCCACGCCACCACGTCGTTGGTGGTGTGCGCGGCGGTGCCGAAATGGATGAGTTCCACCCGGCGCTCGCCCCGGTGCAAGGTCAGGTGATAGCTGAAGGTGATGCTCGGCAACGTGACCCGCACATCGCCCCATTCGACGTCCGGCCACAGCTTCGTCAGCGCCAGGCCGGTCTCGATCATCTCCGGCCGGATCCGGTCGTGGCCGACGACGACGGCGGCCGGTCCGAACAAGTGATTGCCGAAGTTGTGATCGCCGTGGTGATGGGTGTTCACGATGGTGCGGGCCGGGCCTGTACCCAGCCTGTCGACGAACTCGACGAGTGCCCGGGTGCGCCCCTCCGTCGCCAGCGTGTCGATCACCACCGCGCCGTCTGGCCCGGTCAGCACACCGGCGTTGCTGACGCACCAGCCGCCGCGGCTGTGTGTGTAGGCGTAGACGCCGTCGGCGATCTCCTGCACGCGCGGTGTCGCGGTCGTCTCGGTGGCGGTCATGTCGGTGACTTCGTCGTCGCGGCATAGCGTTCCGCGCACCGCAGGGTGTTTCGGCTGTTAGCGGACAGCGCCTCGGTGAGGTATGCGCGGGCGTCGGCGAGATCGGTGTTCGCGCCGAGGATCTCGCGCGCGGCCTCGGGATCGATCCCGACCGTGTGCCGCGCGGTCACCAGCGCGCCGTCCGGTCCGTCGGCGAACTCCCACGCACCGCTGTGGCCGAACAGGATCGCGGGCGGCACCAGTTGTTTGTAATCGATTCGTTCGCCGGGAACGCACACCCGGATCGATCTGGTCGTGTGCGGGATCTCGCCGGCCGTCACCGTGTCCATCTCCATCAGCTGCACGCCCTCGGCGTCCTCGGTGAGCTCGATGCGGCCCACATGCGGCACCTGCTCGGGCCAGCGTTCGCTGTGGTAGACGAAGTCGTACGCCTCGTCGGCCGAGCATTCCAATGTCACGGTGTCCTCGAAGGTGTGGATGACCTCGTCCACCGGGTAGCCGAGCTCGGCGATGCGCGCCAGCGCCGCGAGCTCGACCACGCTGTTGCGATCGACCGACGCGGCGACCTGCGCGGCATCTGCCCCGTCCACCACGGTGAAGTGGTGGTCCAAGGTCACCTTCGTCGTGCCGGGGCCGATCCGGCGGAACGACCAGCGGCCACCCATCGACGCGATCGGCGCCTGACTGCGTTCCTGCTCGAAGGCGATGCGGCGCTGCCCGGCGTCCAGCACCCGCCGCGACGTCCAGTTCTTCACCGCGCCGCCGACCGTCGCCCACAGCCGGAAGCGCTCCTCGTCCGGCCCGCGGTGCAGGTGGCGCACCAGCACGCTCGGCTCGAAGATCACCGGCCACCTGGTCACGTCGGCGACCAGACCGTAGACGACGTCCGGGGCCGCCTGCACCACCCTGGTGTGGGACATCACTTCGGCATTCATGCCGCACCGCGCAGTTGGGCGTTCACGATGTCGACCAGCTCTTGCGGCGTCCTGACCTCGATGAGTTCTTCCTCCGGGATCATCACGCCGAAGTCGCGCTGGATCCGCGCCGCGGTCTCGATGAGCGCGAGCGAGTCGTAGCCCAGCTCCTCGAATTCCACGGCGGCGATATCGCCGCCGAGTTCGGCGAGGTCTTCGCCGCCCGCGCAGTCCACCAGAATTCGGCGTAGTTCGGTGATGGTGATGGTCATGATTCGCTCCTCGGCAGATCTCGATCGGACACGGCGCGCACGACGACCGCGGAGTTGAAACCCCAGCGCCCGCGTGCCAGGACGAGCGCGCCGCCGACGGTGGCGGAGCGCGGGGAACCGAGGACCAGGTCGATCCGGTAGTCCTCGGCGAGCGTGGCGGTGTGGGCGGTCGGCGGGATCACCGAGTCGCGCATCGCCAGCAGCGCGGTGACGACGTCGAGCGGACCCGCGCCGGAGAACAGGCGTCCGGTCAGCGGTTTCGACGCGGTGACCGGAACGCCGCCCGGCCCGAACAACGCCTCGATGGCGGCGGCCTCGTCGCGGTCGCGATCGGGTATGCCGGAGGCGTCGGCGAACACCACGTCGATGTCACCGGGCGTCATCCCGGCGTCGGACAGCGCGAGTTCGGCGGCGCGGCGCAGGCCCGACGGCCTGCCGGAACCGGGCGGCGGGTCGAAGGTCGAGGCGTACCCCGCGATCTCGCCGTGCACCTTGGGCACGCCACGGGCGCGCGCGGCGGCGGCGTCCTCGACCACCAGCATCGCGCCGCCCTCACCGGGCACGTATCCGGCCGCGCGGGCGTCGAACGGCAGATAGGCGTGGTCGGGGTCGATCGCGGTGCTCACCCCACCGCTGGACAGATGCGAGGCCCAGCCCCACGGATCCAGCGCCGAATCGACGCCTCCGGTGACCACCAGCGGCGTCCCGCGCCGCACGGTGCGCCGCGCGTGGCCGATCGCGTCCAGTCCGCCCGCCTGCTCGGCGACCAAGGCGCTGCTCGGCCCGCGCATGCCGTGCCGGATGGAGATCTGGCCGGTGTTGACCGCGTAGAACCAGGCGAAGGACTCGTACACGCTGACGTGCTCGGAGCCGAGCGACCACAGCTTGTTGAACTCCCGATGGGTGAATTCGAAGCCGCCGGAGGCGTTCCCGGTCACCACGCCCATGTCGTAGTCGGTCAGCGTCGTCGTGTCGACCTTCGCGTCGTCCAGCGCCCACTGCGCGGCGACCAGCGCCATCCGGGTCGAGACGTCCGTCTGCGGCAGCAGCCGGCTCGGCAGGTGCTCACCGGCGTCGAAATCGGCCACCTGTCCGGCCAGGCGTGCCGACGAGCCGCCGGCGTCGAACCGGGTGAGCGGCGCGATCCCGCCACGCCCGGCCAGCACGGCGTCCCAGAAACGCTCCACGCCCATGCCGTTCGGCGCGAGCACCCCCATTCCGGTCACGAGGATCATGCCGTCACCGCCTCCGCCTTGCGCAGCACCATCGCGCTCTGGAAGCCGCCGAACCCGCTGCCCACCGTGAGCACGGTGTCCATCCGGTGGTCGCGGGCGGTCAGCGGCACGTAGTCCAGATCGCATTCGGGGTCGGGTTCGTGCAGATTCGCCGTCGGCGGCACCACCTGGTATTCCAGCGCCAGCAGCGAGGCGGCGATCTCGACCGAGCCGATCGCGCCGAGCGAGTGTCCCACCATCGACTTGATCGAGCTCATCGGCGTGGCGTAGGCGTGCGCGCCGAGACTGCGCTTCACCGCGGCGGTTTCGTGCCGGTCGTTCTGCCTGGTGCCGGAGCCGTGCGCGTTGATGTAGTGCACGCCGGTCGGGTCGATCCTGGATTCGTCGAGTGCGACCCGGATCGCCTCGGCCATCTCACGGCCGTCGGCCTTGAGTCCCGTCATGTGGTAGGCGTTGCACCTGGTCGCGTACCCGGAGATCTCGGCGTAGATATGCGCGCCGCGCTTGCGCGCGCTCTCGTACTCCTCCAGCACGAAGAGCGCGGCGCCCTCGGCGAGCACGAACCCGTTGCGTGAGTTGTCGAACGGCCGCGAGGCCGCCTCCGCCTCGTCGTTGCGCGGGGTGGTCGCCTTGATCGCGTCGAAGCAGGCCACCACGATCGGCGTGATGGGCGTGTCGGCCGCGCCCGCCACCATGACGTCGGCGGAGCCCTCGCGGATCAGCTGCACCGCGTGGCCGACCGAGTCCAGTCCCGACGTGCATCCGTTGGAGACCATCGCCACCGGCCCCTCCGCGCCGACGCTCCAGGCCACCTCGGCGGGCATCACGCTGGGAATCATGTAGTCGAACATGTGCGGGGAGAGATAGGTCTGGTCGACCAGCCAGTTCTTCCCGGAATCCGACAGCACCAGGTATTCGCGCTCCAGGCTGGTGGCCGCGGCGACCGCACTGCCGAGGCTCACGCCGAGCCGGTGCGGATCGACCGCCGCGAGGTCGAGCCCGCTGTCGGCCACCGCCTCCCGCGCACAGACCACGGCGAACTGCACCGCCCGGTCCATGCGCCGAATCTCCCTGGGAGACAATCTTTCCCGCACCGGGTCGAAGTCCGCTTCGCCGGCCACCCTGGACCGGTACGGCGAGGCGTCGAAGAACGAGATCGGGCGTGTCGCGGTGCGGCCTTCGGACAGCAGCTTCCAGAACTCGTCCTTACCCGACCCGCCGGGCGCGCGGACGCCGAGCCCGGTGACGACGACGCGGCGGCTCATCGCGCACCACCGGATGCGTTGGTGTTCATGGCGTTCTCCCTTCGATGGTGCGATCGAGCATCGGGGACGGCCCTCGAACCTCGCTCGAGTGAGCGAGTCGAGTTGTTCTCGAGCGGTGTGGCGCAGGCTGTCGCTGTGATCGCCCGGCCGGCGCCGCCCGGATCGATCACCCGTTCCCGAGCACAGGAGACACGCGTGATGAAGTCAGCACACGGCCAGGACGGCGCCGCGGACTGGGTGCTCTGCCCGGCATGCCTGATCCCGCCGTACGGCAAGCGGTTCGCCCGCGACCTCGGCGTATGCGGAGAATGCGGCAGGCACACTCCGATCACCGCGCAGCAGCGCATCGGGCAGCTCGCCGACGAGGGGCGCTTCGAGCCGCTACCGGTCGCCGCCACCGACGAAGACCCGCTGACCTTCACCGACACCAAGCCCTACTCGGACCGGCTGGCCGCCGCGCGCACCCGCACCGGCATGCACGACGCGGTGCTGTGCGCGCTGGCCGCGATCGAGGGCAGGCCGGTTGTGATCGCCGCCATGGACTTCCGCTTCCTGGGCGGCAGCCTCGGCACCGCGGTCGGCGAGATGATCACCGCGGCGGCCGAAACCGCACTGGCACGGCGTCTTCCGCTCATCATCGTCACCGCCTCGGGCGGCGCCCGGATGCAGGAGGGCCCGCTGTCGCTGATGCAGATGGCCAAGACCAGCGCGGCGCTGGAGCAATTGGACCGGGCGGGCATCCTGACCGTCACCCTGATCACCGACCCCACCTACGGCGGCGTGGCGGCCTCCTTCGCCACCCTCTCCGACGTGCTGATCGCCGAACCGGGCGCCCGGCTCGGGTTCGCCGGGCGGCGAGTGATCGAGCAGACCATCCGGCAGCAGCTGCCGCCGAAATTCCAGACCGCCGAATTCCTGCTGGAACGCGGCCTCATCGACATGATCGTGCCGCGCGCGGGCTTGCGCCAGGCGCTCGGCGCGCTGCTGCGGGCCGCGGGGCCGGTCGATCCCGCCGCAACCCTCATCGCCGCGGACGCGGGCGCGATCACCGATCCGGCCCGCCTTCCCGCGACCGATCCGTGGACGCAGGTGCGCCGGGCTCGATCCCCGCAGCGGCCGACCGCGTCGGACTACTTCGCACTCGCCTTCGACGAGTTCCGCGAGTTGCGTGGCGACCGGATCTCCGGTGATTGCGCCGCGGTGGTCGGCGGAACGGCGTGGCTCGGCGGGCGGCCGGTCATGGTGATCGGCCACCAGAAAGGACACGATCCCAAGGAGTTGATGGAACGCAACTTCGGCATGCCGACCCCGGCCGGCTATCGCAAGGCGGCTCGGCTGATGCGGTTGGCCGAGAAACTCGGGCTGCCCGTCATCACTCTGATCGACACGCCCGGCGCGTATCCGGGCGCGACCGCCGAGGAGCAGGGGCAGGCGATCGTCATCGCGGAGAACATCCGGTTGATGTCCGCGCTGCGGGTGCCGGTGATCAGCGTGGTGATCGGCGAGGGCGGCAGCGGCGGAGCCCTGGCGCTCGGGGTGGCCAACCGGGTGCTGATGTTCGCGAACGGCACGTACTCGGTGATCAGCCCGGAGGGCTGCGCGGCGATCGTGTGGAACGATCCCGCCGCCGCGCCCGAGGCCGCCGCCGCGCTGTCGCTCACCGCGCGCGACCTGCTGCGTCTCGGTGTGGTCGACGCGGTGCTGCCCGAACCGGGCGACGACGTCGCTTCGGCGCCCGTGGCCGCGGCCGATCAGCTGCACCGCGCCCTGGCCGCGACCCTCGGCGAGCTGGCCGGGCGCGGCGGTGCGGAGCTGGCCGACGAGCGCCGCGCCCGGTTCCGGCGCTTCGGGGCGCGGCAGCAGGTCCTGGTCCGGTCGGTCGCGTAGGAGTGGCGCCATGTTCGAGAAGATTCTGATCGCCAACCGCGGTGAGATCGCGTTGCGCGTCGCGCGCACCTGCCGCGAACTCGGCGTGCGCACCGTGGCGGTGCACTCGGTCGCCGACGCCGAGTCGGCGGTGGTGCGGTTCGCCGACGAGGCGGTGCAGATCGGCCCGTCCGCGGCCAAACGCAGTTATCTGAACGCCGCGGCGATCCTGGCCGCCGCCGAGCTCACCGGCGCCGACGCGATCCATCCCGGATACGGATTCCTTTCCGAGTCCCCGGATTTCGCCGACGCCTGCCGAGCGGCGGGCATCACGCTGATCGGGCCGCCAGCCGACGTGATGGCCGAACTCGGCGACAAGCAGTCGGCGCGCAGGCTGATGGCGAAGGCGGGACTGCCGCTACTGCCGGGCAGCCTCGATCCGCTGCCACTCGACGAGGCGCTCGCGCTCGCGGATTCGATCGGCTATCCGGTGATCGTCAAAGCCGCCGCGGGCGGAGGCGGGCGCGGCATGCAGGTGGTGCACGAGAGCGCGGCGTTCCCGCGCGCCTATCAGGAGACCAGGGCGACGGCGCGGATGCTGTTCGGCGACAGCCGGGTGTATCTGGAGAAGTACCTCGCCGCGGCCAGGCACGTCGAGATCCAAGTGCTGTGCGACGCTTACGGCAACGGTGTGCACCTGGGTGAACGCGACTGCTCGGTGCAGCGCAGGCATCAGAAATTGATCGAGGAATCGCCGGCGCCGCTGCTGCCGGACGGTCTGGCCGAGCGAATGGGAGCATCCGCCGTGCACGGTGTGCTCGAGGCCGGATATACCGGCGCGGGAACCGTGGAATTCCTGGTCGACCGGGACGGCAATCACTATTTCATGGAGGTGAACTGCCGAATTCAGGTCGAACACCCGGTGACCGAAATGGTAACGGGTATAGACCTCATCGCCGAACAGATCAGAGTCGCGGCGGGGCAACCGCTCGGCATCGCTCAGGAGGAAATAGTTCTTCGTGGCGCGGCGATCGAATGCCGGATCAATGCCGAAGACCCTGCGGCGGAATTCGCTCCAGCCCCGGGGATCCTGGCGGAATTCACCCCGCCCGGCGGTCCGTTCGTACGTGTCGATACCCATGCGCACGCCGGTTACCCGATACCTCCGCACTACGACTCGCTACTGGCCAAACTCGTGGTGTGGGCGCCGGACCGCGACCGGGCCCTGGCCAGGATGCGGCGGGCGCTGGCGGAATTCCGGATCTCCGGCGCCCGCGTCGCGACCACCCGGGATTTCCTGTACGAGGTGCTCGACCATCCGGCCATGCGGGCCGCCACCCACACCACCGGATTAGTGGACGAGCTGCTCGGGCGGGGGTGAGCGCGCCGGACGCTCGCCCGGCCCCGCGTCGATCGCGGCCGGGCGTCGTCGGTACGGCGTCAGGCGGTCTCGGCGGTGGCGCGGAATCCGGGGGAATACCAGCCGATCAGATAACCGGCGTGGCGGCTGTTGAGCATCGCGCTCACCGAGTCGTCGGAGGCGGCCAGGATGTCCCGGTGCAGCTTCTGCAACTTCTGGCAGGGATCGAGCCCCAACTCGTCCTGCATGGACCTGCTGAACCGCTGATAGGAGGCCAAGGCGCGGGCGCGCTGCCCCGACCGGCACAGGGCGAACATGTAGTACGCCTGGAGCCGCTCGTGCAGCGGATGCTGCATGGTGAGCCGCGCCAGGTCGGGGCAGACCTCGCGATGCCTGCCCAGCCGCAATTCCGCCTCCACGCGCAACTCGAGGTTGGTCAGCCGCAGGTGGTCCAGATGCGAGATCTCGGCGGCGAGCGGGATGCCGCCCTCAACGTCCACCAATGCGGGACCGCTCCACAGCGCTTCCGCGGCGCTGAACAGATCCACCGCACGCTCGTCGTCGCCGGTCTTGACGGCGCATCGGGCGGCCTCGGACATGGACTGATAGTCGCGCAGGTCGAATACGCAGTCCTGCACGTCGAACGAATAACCCTTGCTGCGCGTGCGCAGATATCGGCCCGCCACCTCCGCCTGCCCGACTCCGAGTTGCTCCGCCATCTTCTTTCGGATTCCGAGCACATATGTTTGCACGACCGTCACCGCGCTGCGCGGCGGATCGTCGTTCCACAGTTCTTCGATCAGGGCCGTCACCGGGACAACGGTGTCATGCCGAACCAAAAGCAATGCCAGCAACTGCCGCTGCTTCTGCGCAGTCGGCGTCGCGTTGTGATTGTTCAGAGCAAGCGTCAATGGGCCTAGCACGCGAGCGCACACTGGATATTTCACTGGGAACTCTCCTACGGGCGAATTTCCCCCCGACCGACGTGAGATTTCGATTCCCACCGCGTTGTAGGCTGCGTCAACAGTAGCGAGAAATCCGTATCGACGCCATGAATCCCAAGTAATATCGGAGTTAATTCCGCACGCAGTCTCCCCGAATTCCCCTCACCCGCAAGGAGATTCGCCCGCTGTTCGCCCACTCGGTCAGCCGTGGCGAATTCATAGGATGTTGTCTTTGCGGGTGCCCGGCCTGCCCTCCGGGCTCGGTGCTCGCGCTCGACCTCCTCGTCCACTTCCACCTGCCATTGCGCCGGGTCGAGCGCGAGACCCGCGCGCACCTCGGCCGTGGTCGGGAAATGCACGTCGGCGGGTGATTCCAGCACCCCGGATGCCATTGTGGTGCCCGCTGATCAGCAGTAGCCCGCGAGATCGAGCGCGGCGCCAGGAGGGAGGGCCTCGATCTCGCGGACCAGTTCGGCAACGCGCGCGGGCCGTTCTGCGTCGCGGCCGGTCGGCACCCGTTCGGGCAGGTCCACGGTCGACAGCGGATCATCGGCGCGACGCGCCGCGCGCAGTACTACTAGAAGGCGTATCTGAGTATCCGGTTGGCTTGTCGGGACAGCGCTGGGCTGAGGGCGATCGCATGGGTGAGGATGCGTAGCGGTTGGGGGAAGAGTGCGACTTCGGGTGCGCGAGTGAGCAATTGTTCTTCGATGAGGTGCAGGTGGGCGTTCCAGGTTTCGGGTTCGTGTGGATCGTCGAAGCCTTGGGCAGCGCGGATGCCGAGGGCTTTGATGGAGCGGTGGTATTTCATGGCCCAGGCCGCGAAGCGGGTGTAGCCGTTGAGGGCGAGCTCGCCGCTCGGGAAGTGCGTAGTCGCCTCGCGGATCATGGTCTGGAATGAGTCGCCGGGCAGAAACGGCAGCAGCCCTTCGGCGACGATCATGGTCGGCCGATCATCTGGGAGTTGGCTGGTCCAGCCCGATTTGGTGAGATCGACGCCGAGCAGGTGGGAACGTTGCGGTAGTAGTTGCGCGCGCAGGTCGACGACTTCGGGGTAGTCGATGTCATACCAGGTGACACCGGTGGGTGGATCGCAGCGGAAGACCCGGGTGTCCAGACCGCAGCCCAGATCCAGGACGACCGCGGTCGGGTGTGTGGCGGTGAAGGAGCGCACCGCGTCGTCGAGTTTCCTTGCCCGCAAAGCGGTTCCGCAGATGAGGCTGGGCTTCAGCTTCAGCTCGGTGAAGTCGTAGTCGATCCGGTCGGCGAGTTCGGCTTGGCGGGCGTCGCTCAGAATGGGGGTGGGCATGGTGGCGTCCAGGGCCCGAGCTTCGAGGGTGAGGAGCAGGGTTTCCTGAACCGGGTTGAGTTCGGGACGGATTCGGAGCATGGTCGGTCCTTCACATGATGGTGCCCATGGGGTGGCGGGCGGCGATGTCGCGCAGCCAGGTCAGTGCCCGCTGCGCGGCCCGGATGCGTTCAGTGCGGGCGGGATCGGTGCCGTCGACAAGGGCGAGTCCGTCTTCGGCGATGTCGCCGAAGGCGGCGAGGCCGGCGATCTTGTGCTGGATGACTTTCTGCCAGGCGTCGTCTTCGATGCGGTAGTAGGCGGTGCGATCGCCGGGGATCCGCACCTTGCGGATCAGCCCGATGGTGGTGAGCAGGCGCATGTTGGAGGTCAGTGAAGCGCGGCTGGCGCGGATCGCCTCAGCGATCTGGCCGGCGGAACGCTCCGGAGGATCGCAGATCATCAGGATGCCGAGGATGCGCCCGGTGATGGGGGTGAGACCCCATTCCTCGACGCAGAAGGTGGCAACTCGCTCCACCCACTCCGGCGTGGCGTCGTCTCGGTCCTTGTCGGGCATACCGTGTCCTCCTGGAGCTGTGTTCGACTCGACTACTGTGTCATGGCGGTCACCGACTCCCGGGTAGGTGCTGGGGTGGGAACGGTGAGACGGGTCCGGCGCAGGTGCCGGTCGAACCACTCGACGGCCAGAGCCATGGCCTCTTCGAGCCCGGGACCGGTGTAGAGGCCGAGCACGTCATAGGGGAGGACCTCGAGCCGTTTCGGCTCGCCGGCCTTGGCGTAGGCGCTCTGCGCCTCGTCGAGCATGTGATAGGGGTCCCAGCCGCCGTTGGCGATCATCAGCAGCGGGGTGGGCGCCAAGCGGTCGATGAGATGCTCGGGCGCGAAGGTCAGCAATTGTTCGACGGAGTCGAGGGTCTTCTCATTCCGGTAGGTCGGGAACACCTCAGCAGCCAGATCCGGCGTGTCCTCGACGTTTTCGCCCTGCAACGTCAGGTGCGGCACCCGGGCACTGTCGTTTCCGGCGTAGCGGCGCTGCCAGTCCTGGTCCGCCCGGTCCCGCAGTGCGTGTACTCCCTCACGACCGTGCAGACGCTCCAGATACCGCCACCCGTTCCACACGCTAGGGCTCTGTACCACAACACATTTCACGCGCCGGTCCAATACGGCGGCCTGGACCGCCACCGACCCCCCGACGCTGACCCCCCAGACGCCGATCCGATCCGGATCCACCTCCGGGCGGGTCTGCAGATACGACACCGCGCTGCGGAAATCTTCCACCTGCCTCTGCGGGTAATCCTGGCCGCGGGGTTCCCCCGCGCTAGCGCCGACCGTGCGATAGTCGATTGCCAGTACTGCGAACCCGGCCCGTACGAAATACGGTGCGAACACCCGCAATGCCTCCTTCACCATCACTCCGCTGTGTCCCAGCACCAGACCGGGCGCCGGGTCATCCACCGCAGGCAGATACAAGTCACCCGCACACAGAGTGCCGAGGCTGTTGAACGTGACGTGCACGACTTCGAGATCCATCCGAACTCCCAATGTTGCTAGTCATTTCAGTTTAGACTGAAATGACTAGCAACATCAAATTCTGTCGGATCCCGATCAAGAACACTTGGGCTCGCCCACCGCTATCCGGCGCCGCATTCAACGCGGATGGTCGGTCACGGGGCCGTCGCACTTCGAGTCCGTGCGGAAGTTTCTCGCCGAACAACTGCCGGTGACCCTCCGCCTCCTGGACCAGGTCGGGACCGGAAATCCGGAGGGCATCGTGCTGCGAGCACAGGACCGCTCAGTCATCGCGAAGGCACGTGTCGAGGACTACGACCGAGCCTCCGCCGACGCGGCCGACTGCGCCCGCGGCCCGCAAAACTGACCCCCGCGGGGACCGGCGACCGCGATGGCACCGCCGGTCCCCGCGTCTCCGCCACCTCGATGCCTGATTCGACGACGACAGCAACCCGACAACCTCGATCGCTCCCGCGATCTACCGGTGACCGGTCGCCGGAGCGAGAATCGTCACTGACACGAACCACGTTCCGCTCCACAGGCATTCGACGCGAACGAATAGTGCTCGGCAGCAGCCGCTGCCGTTCGCGCATGAGCCCGGCGTCACGTGTCTGTGCGCGATCTGCTGTGCACGCGACCGGGCCGCAGCGTGATGCAGCTTCCGATGCTCCGCCCACGGACGCCCCCGCTCCTCCGGACTCATCGCAGCAACTCCCGCAACTTCCCCCAACGGAATTCGTCACCTGGACCACCATGCAAGCGCAAGAGGTTCGGTGACCTGGATTACACCGAGACGGCGACGACCCCGCGCGAACGGCGCTGCACAGGGAGGCCGTCCGCCGGGGTTACCAGACGCAACCGACCTTGTGAAAAGTGGGAGTATTCGCCACAGTTCGCGGAAGACCGCGAAGCTAGTCGAAAACATGGAGGCGAAAAATTCGGCGCGAAGTACCACGCCCGACTAGTTGCGGACGAGCTTCGAGGGTGCGGGAGTTGGACAGGGTGTACTCGGCCAGCTGGGTGTGGCCGTTCAGGTCCCGGCCACCCCAGACCTTCAGCGTGCCACCGAGCGGGCTGGTCGGCGCGGATCCCAACCCGCTGGGCGCGGTGGGGGCACGGTCGGGAGGGGCTGGTGGTGTCCGACGACTCGCAGCCGGCGCACGTGAGGACTACCGCGGCCGCTGCCATAGGTGCACGGAGGCGGCGCATCGCTCAGCTGAGGCCGTATCCGATTCCGAACGTGACGGCCAGCCATCTCAGGAACGCGTGGAGGTCGAGGCCGAAGGGGCCCATCGATCTCATCTCCTTCCGAGATCGGATCTTCTGCGGTTTCCCCGACCTGTTGATGATTTTATCGCTGGTCACGGCCTTGGCGCATCATCGATCGGCACCGATGGGAGGCTGGTTGGCGCGGTCGGTGACGCGGGCGCGGCCGAGGGGGAACGGGAGGGTGATGGGATCGCCGGGGCGGTGGGCCTCGATGCGTGCGAGGTGCGGGGTGAGGCCGGTCAGGCCGGTGAGGCGGGCTTGGCTGTAGGGGGTGCCGACGAGCAGGACTTCGACTTCGCAGTCGCGCACGGTGTCGGTCGGTAGCGAGCGGTCGAGGGTGGCCGCGATCGTCGTGACCGGTTCCAGGCCGCGGTCGAGATAGCCTTCGCCGACGTCGGAAGGTTCGTAGATCCAGGTGAGGACTTCCGGGCCGGAGCATTCCCCGAGAAAGGACCAGCCGCGTACCCGCATCATGATGTCCAGCCCGGCGAACACCCGCATATCCGCGGCGGGCACGGGGTGACCGCAGGGTGTGCCCAGCGCCTGCATCACCGACGACGGTGGGTATCGGCGATACCAGATGTGCGCGCGCATCGCCGCGACCCACGCAGCCTCACCGCGCGGTGAATCCCCGGCCTTGTCACCGCCGAATCGCCTGGCGCGGCGGGCTGGCTTCTTCTTCGTACCGGACATGGGCGCTCATGCTCGCAGCCCGCCTGCCCGCACCCGTGCAGACACGCCCACCGCGTGGGACTGGATTTTCCGGCGCCGAGCGTATGCCTGGCATCCGGTCGGACGGTGCGCACCGAGCTGCCCTTGCCGTGCAGCCGGACGTGCGCGTCGTCCAGGCTCAGGTCGAAGTCCTCGACATACAGCTCGCACACCTCGCTCGCGCGGGCGCCGCACACGTAGGCGGCCTCGAACAGCACCCGATCGCGCATCGTTGGAGCCGGAGCCACGGGATCGGCCGCCGCACGGCTATTGGCACACGCTGACGAGCAGGTCCGGCTCGCCACCCGCCGGGGCAGCGGACCGGCACACGATCGGATCGAGCGGGTGGCCGCCGACGCCACCGACACCGCGCGGCTGATCGAGCTGACCCGGGGGCGGCAGCACTGTTCAACTGCGCCATGCCGGCCTACGACCGGTGGCCGTCCGAGTTCCCGCCGCTGGCCGCCTCGTTGTTGGCCGCAGCGGAATCCAGCGGGGCAGACTACGTAATGCTCGGGAACACCTACGGCTACGGCCCCGTTGACGGACCCGTCACCGAGGACCTTCCGATGGCGCCCACCAGCGTCAAGGGTGGCGTCCGGGCTCAGATGTGGCATGACGCGTTCGCCGCCCACGAGGCGGGCCGGGTGCGGGTGACCGAGGTCCGGGCCAGCGACTACCTCGGCGCGGGCGCCTTCTCGCCCTTCACGCTCATGGTGGGGGCACAGGTCTTGAGTGGTGCGCACGTCTCGTACCCGGGAGATCTCGACGCGCCGCACAGCTGGACCTACACAGGGGACGCGGCCCGCACACTGATAGCCGCGGCCCGGAACGAGATGTCCTGGGGCCGGGCCTGGCATGT
Source organism: Nocardia exalbida NBRC 100660 (assembly GCF_000308575.1). Classification (GTDB taxonomy): domain Bacteria; phylum Actinomycetota; class Actinomycetes; order Mycobacteriales; family Mycobacteriaceae; genus Nocardia; species Nocardia exalbida. Next base: position 30,230 of record NZ_BAFZ01000164.1, read on the forward strand.
ACCGTCCACCTCTCATTCCCCGGTCCGTGAGCTCGCCGCGCGTCTGGCCCGGGCAGCCGCCGTACCCGAACCCGAGCCGGCACACATGACGAGGACCGAGCTGGAGGAGATCGGACGGACCGATTCCATCATGGCGGAGTTCCCGGAAATGCTGTACCTGTACGACCGTCCCAACATCCTCGATGCGTCGTTCACGTCAGCGGTCTTGGCGATTGCCCCGACTCCGATCGATGTGGTCCTCGACGAGATGGCCGCGGAGCGCAGCCCACCCGTGGCCTGACGAACCTTGCGGTGGCTGTCGACCGGCCCGGTGGAGGCGTCCGCGCAGGCGCCCCGGCCACGACCCGGATCCACGAACGCCCCTCTTCCCAGTCGGAGGCCAAGCCCAGATCGATATCACCCATGCTGATTCCCCGTAGCTGCAGTCATCCTGCGATCTTCGAATTGATGTCCAATTCGATTGCCCCGCAACATAATTCCATGCAGGACCAGAGCTGGACGGCACACCAACGGCGCGATTGTGCGTCACTCGCTCTATGGGAATAGAACTTTCGGTCAAGATCGCCCCGGACGCCGGATCCGTACGGATCCGGCACTCGTGGGCGGCTTCGGGCCCCTGTAATCCGGTAGTGCGCGCCCCCGCTCTGACTGATGCGGCTGTTCGAACAGCGGGCGCTTCGAACCTCCTCGACTGCTCCAGCGTCACAGTCCCCCGGCACAGCTCACGCATGGGAGCTGTGTCCGGGTGCGCCGCTGGCGCTCGGGCTCGGCTGCGTGCTTGATGCCGCACGACTACCCGGGACTGCCGGTCGCTGGGCACGGGGCTGACAGCGTGGCGGTCCCGTGACCGACGTCGCCGACATGCGGGGGTTGGCAACACTTTGCGCGCGACCGCGGCGGTGGTGGGCGTGCGCGTCGTCGTCATCGCCCCTGCGAGGGCTGGCAACGGGAACTGCTGTCGCAGAGCGGGCGCGGCGACAAGGCCAAAGGCACTCGGCTATTGGTCCTGCCCGGACAAAGGCGGCCCGCTACCGATCACAAAGGCGATCGCCGTAGGGATCTGCGACCCGCCGAGAATGGATCCCGGGATGAACGATGGGCACGCGTGCCGCACCCGCCGTGCCCATCACGCCCGGTCCGAGCCACTCCGTTGTTCGTCGATGCGCTGGCGCTGGCGGGCCCCGTACGCCGCCTCCTTGACCGCGGTGTCGTCCTCGAGACCGGACCCGAGCGCCCCACCGATGGTCGCGATGGACGCCAGCAGCCAAGCAAGGGTGAGGTAATCGGAGAAGTTCACCCCGTGCCCCAGAACGGAGGACAGCAGTTCCGGCGAAAGAGTCAGGCACGCGGTGAACAGCAGCAGGCAGAACAGGGCCGCGTGCAGGACGCCGACGCCGACGACCAGAGTGATCACGGTCGCCAGGTTGTACAGCACCGATCGATCGCGTTCCGCTGCCGACCGCGGTCGCTCCCAGAGTTCGTGGTCGAGGATCAGCCACAGAATCATCGCCACGACCGACAGGACCGTCGCCGCGCTCATACGCCATGGGCCCATCGTGTCGGCGAACATCCAGATCGTGTCGGTAGCCAGCGCGATGGCTCCAGTGGCGAACGCACCGACGAGTACCTTCGAGAGTCCGGTGACCAGTCGCCACGGCCGGTTGGCCCGCACCATCCCCGACAGCAGGCGCAATCGCCGCAGTCCCGGGCGTGTGAAGTACCGGATGCCGTTCGCGATCCGCGCGGACGGAAACCGTCGCGCCGCCCCGGGCGGCGTGAGTTCCGGGTCACCGAGCATATGAGTGATCGCGAGTTCGGTGACAGCGCGGACGCGTCGCTCGATCGCGATGCCGCCCACCCCGGGCACGGAGATGAGCGCGAATCGGTGGTCGGCACTGACATCGGCCACCACCGGCAGCGTGTCCTCACGGCGCGGCAGATCGGTGAGGTACACGACGAGGTCTTCGGCTTCGGCGGACAGATCGACCGTAGCGATCACCTCGGCGAAATCCGCTCCCTCGGCGAGACGATAGGGCTCGAGGCGCACGCACGCCGACCACTGGCGCTCGAGCCTGCCACGGCCTCGCAGACGTCCCGGCAGGCACTCCGCGAGGCGTTCCGCGACAGCGGCGGGCTTGCCCGGATCCGCGATCAACAACACCGAGACCGGCTCACCAGCCGCACCGGCTGTCCAATCCCTGTCGCTCCCGTTCGCGTCCACCGCCATCGCCTACCCGCTCGAGCTGGGCACAAACTCCAGGCAGCCAGAGCGAAACCACAGACGGGCGATACCGCCAGACCGGGAACAGGGCATCGGGCGTCTTGCACCTGGCGCACGATCAGCCGGTCCGTCGTCCGGTTTTTCGTGGAAGCGAAAGCGGTATAGGGGATTTCGGCGACTTCTGCGTCGGAGATCCACTCACCGGTGTCGGGATCACGCACGGCCCCGGGATACCGCACCGGAGTCCATTGGTCTTCACCGATCGCGGCGTTGACCATCGACGCGGCACCTTTGCCCGAGCCGGTCTTACCCGCGCGTAGCCGTATCCCGGCGATCACCGGTGCCGCCAGGTCGGTGCTGATCGTGGCGGCGAGCGGTGAAGCCCTTTGCGGAGCACCTTTTCCCAGCGATCTTCGTGTGCCCGTACGACGCGCCCTGCTTCTGGTGGCCATCGACCGCGCGCAGCAGCGGGTTCAGCTGGGCCGATTTGAGCAGTCCTGGTCCACATCGAGGACTGTCCAACTGGGATGCGTGGTTGGGACAGCGCGGTGCGGGCGCGGTGTCCCAGCCGTCCTCTCGCGCGGTCGTCCGGACTGCTAGCGCAGGGTTATCCGCGACCTCGCTGTGTCGACCTAGTTCATGCTCACATCGCCGCCACGGCCGCCTCGGCGACGGTCTTGTCCTGCTCTCCGGTGCCACCGCTGACGCCGACCGCGCCGACGACCTGGCCGTTTCGCCGCAGCGGCACACCGCCGGCGAAGATCATGATGCGTCCCGCGTTGGAGGCGTGTATCCCGTAGAACTGCCCGCCCGGACCCGCGTCGGCCGCGAGGTCCTCGGTCGAGATGTCCAGCGCCCGCGCGGTGAACGCCTTGTTGATCGAGATGTCGATGCTGGCGATCCAGGCACCGTCCATCCGCACGTGGGCGACGAGGTTGCCGCCGGCATCGACCACCGCAATGTTCGACGGCGACTCGATCTCGTCGGCTTTGGCCTGTCCGGCGGCGATCATCCGCTGCGCATCATCGAGGGACACCGAGGTCTGGTTCAGTGTCATGACCTGCTCCCATGGGGCGTCGCGGACCGCTCGACGATGGCCCGACAGAACGCGGGGAGGGCGCCGGGCGAGCGGCTGGAGATCAGGTTCCCGTCGACCGCGACCTCTTCCTCGACGACGTCGGCCCCGGCGGCGGCCAGTATTGCGATCCGCTGGCCCTGCAGTGTCGTTGCCATGGTTGTGCTCCTCTCGGTCCCGGACGTCTCACGGATGCATGACGACCTTGGTCCATCCGTCGTCCCGGGCATCGAAATGCTGATAGCCCGACTCGGCCTCCGCAAGCGGGAGCTCGTGAGAGACGATCCAGGACGGTGTGGCCCTGCCCTCGTGGATCAGGTCGCGCAGCTGCCGGTTGTAGTGCTTGACGTTGGCCTGTCCAGTTCCGACCTTCTGCCCCTTGAACCAGAATTTCCCCATGTCGAAGGCGATCTTGCCGTGGCGTTCGAGTTCGTCGGGGCCGTTTCGGTCCTGGGGCAGGAAGAGGCCGACCACGCCGATGTGGCCGGTGAAGCGCACCGAGTCGACGAGCCGGTTCATCGTCATCGCGGCGTCTTCATGACCTTGCGGGTCGTGCGCCTGGTACCCGACACACTCACAACCCTTGTCGGCGCCGCGCCCGTTGGTCTGATCGAGGACCTGCTCAACCGGGTCGCCGGTGGAGTCGTCGATGGGTATGGCCCCGATCTGCTCGGCGAGCCGGAGCCGGTCGGGGTGACGGTCGACGATCATCACCTTGCGCGCGCCCTGGATCATCGCCGAGTATGCCGCCATCAGACCGACCGGCCCGGCCCCGTAGATCACCATCGAATCGCCGGGCTGCATGTCGGCCAGGCGGGTGCAGTGCCATCCGGTGGGAAAGATGTCGGCGAGCATCACGTAGTCGGTTTCCTTGTCCTGCGCATCCTCGGGCAGCCGCAGGCAGTTGAAGTCGCCGAACGGCACCCGCAGATACTCCGCCTGTCCGCCCCAGAACGGTCCCATCCCGGCGAAACCGAATGCGGCGCCGGCCATCTTCGGATCCGGGTGCACCGTCAGGCAGAACGCGGTCAGACCTTCCTCGCAGTTTCGGCAGAAACCGCAGCCGATGTTGAACGGCAGGCACACCCGATCCCCGGTCGAGACCTTGACCACCGCGTTGCCCACCTCTGCGACGATCCCCAAATTTTCGTGACCGAGGACCATCCCGGGCTCCAGATCGGTGCGGCCCTCATACATGTGTAGATCCGATCCGCAAATGTTGGTGCTGGTGATCTTCACCAGCACATCGGTCGGCTGCTCGATCCTCGCATCGGGCACATCCTTCACATGGACCTCACGTGGCCCGTCGTACACAAGTGCTTTCATCTCGACACTCCCTCACATGCGGCGTTTCCGGTTGCTGTCCGGCCCGGCGGCCACAGGCGGCTGCATGCGAGCGACGGCCGAATGAATCGTGCTCCCGGGGGCAGACGACGCAACAGCGCACGGAGCCGGCACCACGACAAAATATGTGCACACCACCATGCTTCGCGTCACGGCCGACGAGCAGTGGGTGCATTCCAGGCGTCGCATTCCCTCCACCATGAAGTCTCCTCTTATGGCTCTACGATCGCTAGGGGTTGAGGTCGGTTTTGTTCATTCGAGGGCTCAGGCGGCTCCTTTTCTTCACAGGTAAATGGTGTGATGCTGGACCATGTCCACCCCCTCGAACAGGAGATCCGACATGGCCACCAAGGCGCTGCTGGTCCGACTCGAAGCCAAACCCGGCAAGGAAAACGCAGTCGAGGAATTCCTCCGATCGGCGTTGCCACTCGTCGAGCAAGAGCCCGGCACGAAGCCCTGGCTCGCGGTACAGTTCGGCCCTTCGACGTTCGGCATCATCGACGCATTCCCAGATCAGGCCGCCCGTGCAACACATCTCGATGGGCCGGTCGGCAAGGCCCTCGGCGAACGCGCCGACGAGCTCTTCGCTACCCCGCCCGAAATCAGCGAGCTCGACGTGCTCGCCGATAAGCTCTGAACCACCGACTCGAAACCGCCCACCCGCAAGCACGACAGAACCCACGTCACCCACGCGACCCCGAACCTTGACACGTGACTCCGCCAAGCCCGTGCTCGCCCGCGCTGCACCGGAGTCCTCGCCAACAACTCCCGCAACTTCCCCCACGCCACCTCATCGACCGGCGTATACACCTGCATCCACGCATGCGGCACCGACGGCAACGACATACTCGTCAAAAACATCTCCAACTCCCCCACCGCCAAATTCCGCACCGACTTCGTCCGACTCACCGGCACCGCCACATCATTCAACGCCCACAACGACGCGAAACTCTCACTCTCCCCACACAACTCCGCGATAAAACCCTCCCACCCCGGATCCCCCAAATTCTTCGCATACGCCCCACGCAGATACCCCACCATCCGCCGCAAATCATCCCAATTATGGCGATACGCGTTGCAGCATCCCGGGGTCAAGAACACCCGACGCGCCACATTCCGCTCCCCTGCCAAAAACCCCGGACACAACGCTTCATACGAACTGTTGTGCGCCAACACGTCATACCTGGCACTCAACACCACCCCCGGCAACGGCTGCAAATGATCCAAAATCACCTGCAACTCCTCCGGCAACACCGACCCCGAAGACACCGAAGGCACCGTCGGCACATCCGCCAACCGATACGAATGCGCCTTCTCCGCCGCATCCAACGACAACGTCCGCGCCACCGAATTCAGAACCTGCACACTAACGTTGATTTCGCGGCCTTGTTCAAGCCAGGACAACCACGGAAAGAGGTACCCATGGGACGGCGCGATCCAGCTGCATCGGGCCTGGGCGAATATGCAGGTCAAAAGACGTTTTGACACACTCGCCGCAACCGCCACCACGCGTCTAGACCACTTGACACATGAAGTGTCTCTGAGACAGCGGAGAACCATGTTCACGACTGACCGGTCGGTCGGCACGCCACCGACGAGGCGGGAGTGTGTCGATTTCGGTGTTGCGGAGTCGGTAGCTGTTGCCTTTCAAGGTCAGGACGTCGGCGTGGTGGACGATGCGGTCGATCATCGCGGCGGCGACGACGTGGTCGGAGAAGACGTCTCCCCAGCGGGAGAACGGCAAGTTGGAAGTCAAGATCAGCGAGGCGTGTTCGTAACGGCTGGAAACCAGTTGGAAGAACAGGTTCGCCGCGTCCTGCGCGAACGGTATGTAGCCGACCTCGTCGACGATCAAAAGCCCGTAGCGGCGCAGCTTGGCCAGCTCGGCGGCCAGGCGGCCCTGCTGGTGAGCGGTCTGCAGGCGGGTGACCCATTCGACGGCGGTGGCGAACAGCACGCGGTGGCCGTGGTGGGCGGCGGCGATACCCAGCCCGATCGCCAGGTGGGTTTTGCCGGTGCCGGGTGGGCCGAGTAGCACCACGTTCTGTGCTTTGGTGATGAATTGGCCGGTGCTCAGGTGGGCGATGGTGTCGCGTTTGAGTGCGGGTTGGTGGTCGAAGTTGAACTCCTCGATCGCCTTGCGGGCGGGAAATCCTGCTGCGCGGATACGGATTTCGGCGCCGGAAGACTCCCGGGAAGAGACTTCACGCGATAGGACCGCGGCAAGGTATTCCTCGTGGGTCCAGCCGGCGTCGCGGGCTTGGTCGGCCAGGCGGGCGGCGCTGTCGCGGATGCGGGGCGCCTTCAAAGCGTTGGCGTAGTACTCGATCTGCTTGGCGGTTTCGCGGGGTGCGGCCATCACGCCACTCCTTCGTCGTTGAAGTCGACCCCGAAGCGGGCGTCGTAGTCGGCGAGGTTGCGCACCAATCCACCATCATCGCCATCTGTTCGCGATCGCTTGTGTCCGAGAGCGTCTCGCAGTCGGGCTGCGGTCTCGACATGGGCAGGATCGGTGATGGTCAACCCTTTCGACCAGGCTCGGCGGTGCGCTGCGACGAGCAGTCCGTCGCAGCGGGCGGTGACGGTGTCCAGATCAGCGTGGACGTCGATCATCCGGCCGATCACGGTCGGGTCGATCGAGTAGTCGTTGCCCAGAACCCGCAGGTAGTAGTCCCGCGGCAACCGCGCCCGGTTGCTGAACCCGACCGCGGGGCTGATCGGCGGCAACGCTGTCATCGCCGCCCGGTCAGTGCCGATCAGCTCGGCCGGGCTGGCGGCGATGCGCCGAACGTGTCGAGCGTTCGCGATCGGCAGCCACTCGGCGAGTTGGGTATTGAAATCGGTTGGTGAATCGAATGACCGGCCCGGCAAGAACGAGGTTTCCAGATAGCCGTTGACGCGTTCGACGATGCCCTTCGATTCCGGGTCGAACGGTTTGCATTGGATGACGCGGGTAGCCAGCATCCCGGTGAACGCAGCCACCCCGGCCGCCAGATGCCCGCTCTTACCGATACCGGATTCGTTGTCCCACAACAGTCTTCTCGGAACCTGGCCCAACTGCCCCGACAGCAGCGACCACATTCCCGCCAGCAGATCCGCCGTCGTCCGGGTCGGAATCATCATCGCGGTGATGAACCGCGAGAACGAAGCCACGATCACCAGCACCGGCGGAGTCCCGATCTGCCCGGTGCCCAATGGAATCGGTGTCGGCGGGAACCACAGATCACACTGCGCCTGATCACCAGGCCGATACTCGAGCCGATCGGCTGGATCCTTCGGCGCGTACTCCGGGCGCAACTCGGCAACCTTCTTACGGAACCATGACGGCGACCCTGACCAGCCCACCCGCTCGGCGATCACCGCCGGCGGCATTGCCGGGAACTCCGCCAACAACGCCCGCACCAGCGGCTCGAACTCATCGAACGCCGACGGACCCGATACCCGCTGATATCGCGGGGGCGAGTCGGACTTGATCGCCCGCGAGACCGTGTCCCGCGAAATACCCAACCTGGTCGCGATCGCCCGCATCGACAGGCCCTCGCTCGCAGGGAGGTACCTGATCTGCGCCCAATCCTGCACTGAGATCACCCTTCCGGTCGTGGATGGGTGGCCTACTTTTCAAAGAGCGCCAGTGGCCGGGTTTTCGGGTTCTGGCCCATATTTCGTGATCGGGAGGTTTCGTGATGGTCAGTGGCTGAGCAGGATTCGCTTGCGGAGTAGGTCGGGTTTCGCGCGGCCGAACATTTGCCGTTTGAGCATCTTGATGCGGTTGACGTGGCCTTCGACGGCGCCGCTGTTCCAGGGCAGGCTCAGACCGGCGGTGACCGCGTCTTGGTCGCGGCGCAGGCCGCGGACGAAGGAGTGCAGTTCCGGCTGGTCGTCGGCGGTGACGGCGGCCAGCCACGTTTCGAGTTCTGCTCCGCGCAGCTCGGTCATGAGGGTGGCGAACGCGCGGACGTGACCGGCGATAGCATCGAGTTCGGGGCTGGCGGCGAGGATCGCGTCGAGTCGGTGTCGGTCGGCGGGGTCGATTCGGGAGGGGTCGGTCATGATCCAGGCGGTAACTCGACGAACCGATGGCGGTGGGGGTGGTGGTGCCGGGATGTGGGCGGTGGTGCGGAACGGCTGCAGGTAGGCGCGCACGAGGTTGGCTTGTCCGCGGTAGCCGCGGGCGTTGATCTCGGCGAACAATCGGGCGGCGTTGGTGGTGCCTTGGTTCCATCGCTGGTGCAGGTAGGGCTTGAATTCGTCGAGGACACTGTTGTCGCGGTAGCCGGTGCGGTTGTGGACCAGCAATTCCTCCGGTGAGGCGGCGCGGGCGAAGCGGCGGATGTGCCGCGGGCCAAGCCCAGCTCGCGACCGATGCTGCGCAGGCTGTGGCCCTGCGCGAGCAGGGTGTGGACCTGGGCATAACGCTCGCGGGTTCGGACCGCGGTCCGATCGGCACGCAGATGTGGTTCGACCGGGCCGTGCGGCAGACCCGCCGCGACTTCGCTGATGTCGGGCCGTGCTGGTGTGTCGTCGGGGTCGGGCACTGCGGTCAGGTGGCGGCGGTGGCGGGCGACGGTGCGTTCGACGGCATCGCCGAGGTTTTTCCATAGGTGCCAGCGATCAGCGACCTGGATCGCGTGCGGTGCTGCTGTGGTCGCTGCTTCGGCGTAGGCGCCGGCCCGGTCGCGGCAGATGATCTCGATGCCGGGGCGGTCTCGAAGCCAGGCGGCCAGGCTCTCGGTACTGCGGTCGGTGAGCATGTCGATCGGTCGGCGGGTCGTCATGTCGATCAGGATCGTGCCGTATCGGTGTCCGCGGCGCAGGGCGAAGTCGTCCACACCCACAACCCGGGGCCGTACCGGCGCTGGATCGGGCAGCGCGCGGATCTGCCGCAGCAAGGTCATGCGGCTGACCCGCGCTGCCAAATGCCCGGTCAACCGTGCTCCGGCGCGGCCACCCAAGGCGAGTGCGACCGCGGACAACATCCGCTGCAGCAGCAACGTCCGCCGCCCGTAGCGGGCGGCGAGTCCGGGTACCTGTTCGGCAAAAGTCCTTCGCCCGCAGCCGGTGTTGTCGCAGAACAGGCGCCGTACCCGCAGCACAATGACGACCTCGCGGCCGGTGTTCGCCGTGTCGGCCAAACGGCGCCGATAGCGGCTGTGCACCCGACGCGACGGCTGCGAACAGCCCGGACACGCCACCGCCTCCTCCCGGGTGGCCGCATCGATACGAACCGTGGAACCCGCAACACCAACCGCACCGATGACCATCTGGTCCAGATGCGGGAACAGAACCCTCAACACCCGACGATCACAGCACCAGCAAAACAGCCAACCCCACTGCGCCCCAATACATCCCGACCTGGGTCAATCACCAAGTGTGTGCCAGAGCCGGTTTTCGAAGAGCGCTGACACGCCTTGTCGGGTTGTAGAAGGTTTCGATGTAGTCGAAGATCGCGTTGGCCAGTTCCTGACGTGTCGTCCACTGCTTGCGGTCGAGCAATTCCAATTGCATTGTGCCGAAGCAACTTCGACCATACGGTTGTCGAAACAGTCCCCGATCGATCCCATCGACCCGAGTAGCCCGGCGACGCGGATGCGCTGCCCGAACGCCCAGCTGGTGTACTGAGCACCGTGATCGCTGTGGGCTATGGTCTGCCCGTCCGGCGGTCTGCGCCGCCAGCGGGCCATGTTCAGGGCGTCGCAGACCAGTTCGGCGCGTAGATGGTCGGCAATCGACCAGCCGACGATGCGCCGGGAGAACGCATCGAGCACGACCGCGCAGTACACCCACCCTTCACTGGTGCGGTGCGCAGTCACGTCCATGCACCACAACCGGTCCGGACCATCGGCGCTGAAGCGGCGGTTGACCAGGTCCGGGTGCGGACTGGCCTGCGGATCTCGCGTGGTGCAGCCTCGGCGACGGCGGAAAATGCCGGTCAGCCCAGCGCTGCGCATCAGCCGGGCCACACGTTTGCGACCCACTCGGATCCGCTGACCGAGCCGCAGTTCGGCATGCACCCGCGCAGCACCGTAGGTACCGCGAGACGCGATGTGGACCTCGGTGATCGTGGCGGTGAGTTCACGATCAGCGCGTGCCCGCGCAGACTCGCCCCGCTGCTTCCACTCGTAGTACCCGGAGGTCGACACCTGCAGCACACGCCGGTGAAACCGTGACCGGAATGCCGGCTTCGGCCAGTTGCGCGACCGCCGGGAACACTATTTTGGGAGGACGTTCTCCCGTGCGAAGTGGGCCGCGGCCTTACGCAGCACCTCGTTCTCCAGTTCGAGTTGCCGAGTCTTGCGCCGCAACTCAGCCAGTTCCTTGCGTTCAGCGCTGGTCACGCCCTCCCGGGCGCCCTCATCGATATCGGCACGTCGCAGCCAGTTCCGCAGGCACGATTCCGAGGTCCCCAAGCCCTTCGCGACCTGACCGATCGGCTTGTCGCTGCTGCGGGCCAACTCGATCGCGCGCTGGCGGAACTCCGGTGGGTGTGCTGGTGGCATCCAGACTCCTTTCGGAGGCGAGTAACTCGCCTCACCATTGGTGTCCGGAAGACCGGGACAATCTCATGGTCGTGCTGTCCCGGCGGGCGGCTGTCGGCACGGCTGCGGAATCCGAATGAGTCCCGAATCAGTCTGCCGCAGTTCGGGATTCGTTCAAAAGGCATTCGTGCCTACCATTCGATCGCTCAAACAATTGACAACTCAAATCTATCCGCGTTCCCTGGGACGTCCACACGTTGAGACCGCTCAGGCGGCGATACCGAGCATGCTGGCGCGAGCCTGAGTGACGCAGGGGGTCACGATCACTTCCTCGCGTTCCTCACCCTCACCGCGGCGCTGACCCGCCTCGAGAAGCTGACGAAATGCGCCACATGAGACGTGGTCTTAGTGTCCGTACTCGGGTGCGGTCTGCAAGTCGGGCGCGGCAGCGGCCAGCAATGCGTCGCGGTCGCGGCTCAACGGTGGATAGATACGCCGGGTGTTGATGGCGCGCTTGGTGTCTTTGGCCTGCTCACCGCACGCGACCACATGGCGGTCCCAGCCCTCGGTATACACCGCTCCTGCCGGTCCCAGATCGAGAACCGTTACATACCAGGGGATCCGCAACGGCTTCATGGGCTCGCCCAGCAGATCGCCGATGACGTTGTATCCCGCCCATCGGCCCATCGGGCGGCTGTGCTGACAGGACATCACCGACATATGCTCGTCGTCCATTTTCGCGGCAGCGACGTCACCTGCGGCGAATACCTCGGGCACACCACAGACACGCAGATAATCGTCGACGGGGAGTCGCCCCAGCCGGTCACGGTCGACACCGAAGTCCGCTGTCAACGGGCTGGCCCGCATGCCGGCACACCAGACGACGGTGGCGGCGGGCACCATTTCCCCCGAGGACAGCGTCACCCCGCGTTCATCGATGGACACCACCCCGACGCCCAACTTGGTCTCGATCCCGGCGGAGGCCAACGCCGCCTCGATGACCGGTCGAGCCGATACACCCATGTCCGAGCCGACGAACGGGTTGCGGTCGACCAGGATGATCCGCGGTGCGACGGCACGCGTGGCAAAGACGTCGGCGAGCATCGCTGGCAGCCCGGTCGCCTCATCGATCCCCGTCAAACCGGCCCCTACGACGACCGTGGCGGCCGCAGGGTCAGCGGGGCCCTCGGCGAGCCGGCGCAAGTGAGCCTGCAGTCTCGTCGCTGCGTCGTGGGTGTCGATGTCGAATCCGAACTCCCGCAGGCCAGGGATATCGGGCTTGACCACCTGGCTGCCCAATGCGAGCACCAGCCGGTCGTAGCCGTGAGCGCCGGCGGTGGATTCCACGATTCGCGCCACAGCGTCGATCGCCGTCACTTCGCCGATGATGTGCTCGACTCCGACCGGATCGAGAAGAACGCTGAGCGGAATGCGGGATGCGCTCAGATCGGTCTCATAGTCACGCACGCGGATGTCGTGGTACGGCGTGGAACTGATCATCGTGATATCGACGGTTCCGCCCGCCACACCGAGTTCGTCGAGCCGCCGGGCCGCCGCGAGCGCCGCCCACAGACCCGCGAACCCGGACCCGAGGACCACGACACGCGACGGATCGGTCACTGCAGCGCGCTGCACATCGTCATTCTAAACTTCGTGATCGTTGCTGCCGCTGGTCAGGACGCCGGAAGTCCCGAGGTGATGGTCGTAGTGCACCGCGGTACGCGTGTTCGGCGGTTCGAGGATTTCCCCGATGGACTCGGTCAGATGTTTGGTGATGTAGCCGATGCGCCGGGCAGCCTCTTCGCTGTTGCCGAGCACGCCGCGCAGTGTTTTGCGGTCGATCTGGGTACCGAACCGCATCAGATGCGCTGATTGCGGGTTTCCCCAGTCTATTGAATCCGACGTCAACTTCAAGTAGCGTGCCGACCACTGACGGTGACCCGCATCACATCAGTTTCGTTTCTCACCCTGGAGATAGGTATGACTCCGAATTCGGATTCCGGCAGCCCGGATCAGAAGAAATTACGGCGCCTCATGGCCGCTGCCCTGGTGGGCAGTTCGATCGAATGGTACGACTTCTTTATCTACGGAACAGCCGCTGCCTTGGTATTCGGCAAGCTGTTCTTTCCCCATGCGTCGCCGCTGATGGGGACCTTGCTGTCCTTCAGCACCTTCTGGGCGGGCTTCATCGCCCGGCCACTGGGCGGACTGATCTTCGGGCACATCGGCGACACCTTCGGCCGCAAGCCGGCACTGGTCTCGTGCCTGATCCTGGTCGCCGCATCCACCTGCATGATCGGCCTGCTGCCCACCTCCGAGTCGATCGGCGTGGCCGCGCCGATTCTGCTGGTGGCATTGCGGTTCCTCCAGGGCATCGCCGTGGGAGGTCAGTGGGGCGGGGTCACCCTGCTGCTCACCGAAACCACCAAGCCGAACCGCAAGGGCCAAGCGGGCACCTTCGGCCAGATGGGCGTGCCCTTGGGCCTGCTACTGGGCACTGGCGCGTTCCTTCTGGTCAGCGCATACGTCAAGGGTGCCGACTTTTTGAACTGGGGTTGGCGTATCCCGTTCCTGGCCAGCGCCGCGCTGTTCCCGGTGGTGCTGTTCATCCAGCTCCGCATCGAGGACTCCCCTGAGTTCCGCCGGCTGCAGACCAAAGCCGCCGCGGCCTCGACCGCGGTCGCGCAGGCCCCGATTCTCGAAGTACTGCGCACGCGCTCGAAGCGGGTTCTGCTCGGCGCCGGCCTGCTGTTCGGAACAAACGCCATCTTCTACATCAGCGTCGCCGGTGTGCTCGATTACGGTGTGCGCGAACTCGGCCTGGCCCGCAACAGCCTGCTGGCCGTCTGTCTGCTCTCCTCGGCCATCGGAGTGCCCGTCATCTATCTCGCCGGCTCGCTGTCCGACCGTGTGGGTCGCCGCCCATTGATACTGATCGGGGCAGCGCTCATGGCGCTGTGGGCGTTCCCCTTCTTCTGGCTGGTCGGTAGCGGCTCACTCACGGCGATCATGATTGCAACCACTGTCGGCAGCGGCATCGGCTCCGGGCTGGTCTACGGCCCGTTGGCGGCGTATCTCGCGGAACTGTTCGAGCCCCGAATCCGCTACTCCGGCATAACGCTGGCCTACCAGCTGGCCGCCATCCTGGTCAGTGGTGGCACGCCCTTCCTCATGACCGCGCTGCTGGCGGCAACCGGTTCGACAGCGTCGGTCTCCGCCTTCCTCTTGGTCATGGCGCTGTGCACGCTCGGCTGCGCATGGGCACTGCCGGAAACCGTGTCGGCCGAGCAGCCAGCGACGGCCGGCGGGAACGCCTCCGTATCCGTTCCGTCCTGATCAGCGTCGTCTGATCAATCTGGGTAACTGCCGACAGGATTCACGTAAACGCCACACGAGGCGTTGGCCTGCTGCATAGTTGTAAACGCTCGCGTACCTGACTAATACGCGAGCGTTTACAACTTCAGATTCGTGATCAGATCAGAGACCCTCATGAGGACGAGAACATCTGCTGCGGCGGCCGGCGCTGCTGCCATCACAGCCCTGGCCGTTGGACCCGCAGGCGGATTCCCCGGAACGGCCCACGCCGACAGCGCCCCCCCACGTGGTGATCACGGTCGACACCACTGCAGACGAAACCGCGGCCGATCCCGGAAGTGGATTGTGCCGCACGGCTTCTGGTACCTGCACCCTGGGCGCCGCGGTGCAGATGGCCAATGCCCGTCCGGGCAGCACGATCGTGGCGCCGACCGGCCGCTATGTTTTGGCGATACCGCCCGACCCGCAGAAAGTGCAGGGCCGCAACGCCGATCCGACCACGGGAGACCTGAACCTCACCGCGCCGACGGTGCTGCGTGGCGCGGGCCGTGACCGGACGGTGCTGGACGCCAACGGGATCGACAGGGTGCTCAGTATCGCCTCGCCCGTAACGGTGGCGGGGTTGACCGTTACGGGCGGAGTCACCGCCCAACACGAGATTCCGTTCTACGACACCGGCGGAGGCGGCATCGCCAATTCATCGAACCTCGTCCTCGATGACGTGGTGGTCCGGGGTAACAGCGCCGGGTACGGCGGCGGCATCTTCAACGTGCCGGGATCGGACTTGCACACCGAGAACACGATCATCACCGGCAATACCTCCGGCGAGGCCGGCGGTGTGCGGTGCGACAACACCTGCACCTTCACTGACTCCACGATCTCCGACAACCACGTGATCAATCCCGGAAAGTGGTATCGCCCCGGGGGATTCGCCGGGCGCGGCGGCGGTGTCGATGTGCGAGGCCGGGGTGTGGTGACTTTCGATCGGGCGACAGTCAGCGGAAACACTGCCTCGGATGGTGGCGGCGGTATCAATGTGGCGCCGGCCTACCTCGATACCCTCCCACGCCAGCTGACCGATCGGATCGACGCCCCGGTGGGCACACCGTCATCGTGCGGAACTCCACCATCAGGGCGAACACCTCCGGTATCGCATCGGCCAACTGCGCGACGGCATTCGCGCGGATTGTCTCCGAGGGTGGCAACACCAGCGACGACGCTTCCTGCGAGCTCACCGGGGCAGGCGACAGAGTCGTATCCTAGTCGGCAGGCGTAGCCGGCCGGGGTAATGCGCGGTGGATGTACATCACCGCGTCCTCGAGCGCGAGCAAATCCCCGCCGTCACGCAAGGTCCGGCGAACCAGCGCTGTCATCGTTCGAAGGACTCGACCGCACGAGACCCGGCCACGGCGGTCTCCAAATAGAACGAGCGGGCAAACGATGGTTCAGAACTGCCTCTTTGTCCGGGAAGTGCTGATAGAACGTCCGGCGCGAAACCTTCGCCGCGGCAGCGATATCCGCGACCGTCGCAGTGAGATAGCCGCGATCCGCGACAACGACGGTCACACCGAACAACAGCCGCTGACGCTGCGACCCCGCCACCAGATGACGAGCGAGGCTGTGCGGCCCCGTGCGGCAAGGTCGTCAGACTCGGTTCCAGCAACTTTCTGCGTCCCACCCCCATCTTCATATCAGGGTGCGCGCACGGGCTCGGCACAGACTTCACGAGCCGGGTGACGCAGGGACGACAGGCCTGTCCTGCCGACACCTGCGTCACACCCATCAAGGCGCGGGGATACCTCGACGGCGTCCGCCGCCGCCCAGCTCACCGATGGGCAACCGCTCCCCTGTCCGCCGGATCGTTCAGGCCTGGCAGCGACTTCCAGTCGATCGCCCGCTTCAGGATCTTTCCGGTGGCGCCCTTCGGCAACTGGTCCACGAACGCGAACAGGTGTGGAACCTTGTATGCCGACAGCTGCTCCTTGGCCCAACTCCGCAGTTCATCCGGTGTCGGCTCCGCTCCGGGCGCCAGTGCGATCACCGCGGCGACCTCCTCGCCGTAGTGCTCGTCGGGCACACCGATCACCGCCGCTTCGACGATATCGGGGTGCCCGTACAACACTTCCTCAACTTCACGCGGATAGACGTTGTAGCCGCCCCGGATGATCATGTCCTTGGCCCGGTCGATGATGTAGACATAGCCGTCGTCATCGACCTTGCCGAGATCCCCGGTGGCGAGCCAGCCGTCGCGCAGGTCGGATGCGGTGGCCTCCGGCCGGTTCCAGTATCCCCGCATGATCGTCGGACCGGACAGGTACAACTCGCCTACCTCACCGGGAGCGAGTACCGAGCCCGAGGCGTCCCGGACTTCGATTCGCATGCCGGGCAACGGAAGACCCACAGAACCCACCTTCGGGTCCTTCCCGACGGGGTTGAACGTCGCTATTCCCGACGATTCGGTAAGCCCATAGCCTTCCATGATCTCGCAGCCGAACCGGGCGCGAAAAGCTCGGATGACCTCCCGCGGGAGTGAGGCACCGCCCGACGAAGCCATCCGCAGACTCCCGAACTGCTCGGGCCCGAAGTCCCCTCCGGCGTGCAGCATCGCGTTCCACATCGTCGGGACACCCGACATCAGGGTGATCTCGTCCGCGCGCACCATGTCGAGCATGCGGCCGGGATCGAACCGCGACAGCAGCGACAGCGACGCACCCAGGTGCAGAGCGGTATTCATGACAACCGACTGTCCGAATACGTGGAACAGCGGCAGCGCGGTGCCCATCCGCTCCTCGCTCGTCACCCCGAGGTAGTCGATCAAGATCGTCGACGCGGCGTGCAGGTTGGCGATCGTGAGCTCTACGCCCTTCGGCTTCCCGGTGGTACCGGAGGTATACAGCAGAACCGCGACATCATCCGGGGCTAGATCGACGGGTTCGGACAGCGGCTCCGTCCGATCACGCTGTGCGCCCGGCTCCAGCACCCAGAGTGGGAGTCCGCGCTCCCGCGTGGCCGTCTCGGCCGATGTTGTCGCCTCGTGCCACGCGATCACCAGGCGTGCCGTGGAATCGTCGAGGACATAACCGATTTCGGCTCCGGTCGCCATCGTGTTCATGGTGATGACGATGGCGCCGACGAGGTGCGCACCCATGTAGGCAACAACGAATTCGGGGACGCTCGGGGCCACCAGCAGTACGCGGTCGCGACTGTCGATCCCGGCGGCGCGCAGCGCACCGGCGAAAGCCGCCACCGAGTCCTTCAGCAGGCCATAACTCCATTCCTCGCCCTCCGCCCTGATCGCGATCGCCTCGGGCCGATCGAGCGCGTTCTTCCACATCGGACCGGCGACGTTGACCATCCGAATCCTCCTTCTGGCCTAGCTGGTAATCCCCCTCGCACTTTAATTGAACTTGACGTCAAGTTCAATTACTGTCAAAAGGAAATCTGCGACAACCGCATCGGCAAGGAAACCGCGTGATGCGACCGGAACAGCCCCTAACGGTGGCACCGGGACTGGGCCGGTATTTCCGGTGACGACGCGGTCCCCGGCCAGTTCACTCAGCTCGCGGCCTCGTCGATTTTCAACGCGTTGGCCCACAGGCGGGTAGCCGTTCGAACAAGGTCGTCCAGCGAGGTTTCCTCTTCGAGGGCGAACGCGTAGTACGCCATCCGGCCGACCATGCCGGACAGCGCCCGTGCGGCGGTCTGGGGATCGAGTTCACGGTCGGCCAAGCCCCGTTCCTGTAAATCCCTGATGGACTGCGCATTGCGGGCGGAGAAGGCGCGGGCGCGGCGGCGGCGCATTTCGCGGAACTTCAGGTCGATCGCGGCCACTTGATCGAGGATCAGCATCAATTTCGCGTTTCGCTTGTACGCCTCGAAGTAGGCACGGTTGCTCGCCTCGATGACCGCTACCGGAGAGGCCTCGTCCGCACTCAGACGCGGCATTCCCGGATGCAGCATCTCGTGTGCTGCGATGCTTCGAGCACCGCCTGCAGAATCTCTTCCTTGCTCGAGAAATACGTATAGAAGCTACCCGTGGAGCATTTCGCCTCGGCCGTGATATCCGACAATCGCGCGTCGAGGTAGCCGTCCCGCTCGAATACCACTCGGGCCGCGGCCACCAGCGCTGCCCGCGTGCGCAAGCCGCGGGCCGTAAGAGGAGGCTCCCGTAGGGCAGAGGTATCGGCAAGCGAGGGGATGTCCGCCGCTGCCGCTTCGTCGTCGGCCGTCCTGGCCATCGTTCACCCTCCCTGCTGTGCGCTGGACTCTCGAAGAAATCGTCGCACACCCGTTGTCGGTCCATGCTCGGCTCAGATCCCCCCGGGATAGCCGATGGGCTCGGTCCGCACTCCAGCCGAGGTCCGGCAGCTTCGTGGCGGCGAAGTCCGTCATGAAAGCCCAGACCCTGCCCAGCCGGAGAAACCGGCTGAGCAGGGTTGGCGTCACTTCGCCGGGGCGGGTGCCGGGGCCGGCATCGGCTGGTTGATCGTCGTGAAGTACTGGACTGCCGCCATGATCGCGACCGGAGCGGTGACGAGAATCTGGCCCGCCAACGTCCCCAGCGCGCCGAGGGCCATCATTCCGCCCACACATCCGATGGCGGCTGCCGGAATGAAGCCTCCGAACAAGCCGATAATCGCCGCGGAAGCGACGGTCGCCCCGGCGATCCCGCCCAGCACGCAACCGACCGCCGCGCCGCCGATCCCGCCGACGGTGGTACCGATCGTCGCGCCCATGAGGATCGTGGAGGACAGTCGCGCCCAGGCGGCTTGTTCCCGGTCGTACTGGGTCTTCCAGGGAGCCTGGTCTTCGTAGGGCAGCGCCACCGGCTTGTAGGCGGCGTGCTCGAGGTCGAACTGCGGCGTCAAGGTAGCAGTGCGGTCGCGGATTTCGGCGGCGATCGGGAAGACGAAATCATCGACCCGGAAAGACAATTCCGAACCCGCCACCACAGCACCGCCGGGGGCCTTGATCTTCAGCACCCCCTCTTCGACGGCAATCGAGCCGGCCGCGAGATCGATCACCGATGACCGCTCTCCGACCGATACCTTGTAACCGACCGCCGCGGCATCGTCCGGTGCCGCCGATACCGTTCCGGCCGTTCCGGCGGTTATGCCGAGCGTCGAGACGAGCAGCGACGCTGCTGCAATCGTTTTCCTCATCTTTTTCCTTCTTCTCCGTGCCTCGAACCAGACGTTCGAGAGACTGCGAACACGCACGGGTGCGATTCGATTCGGTTCCGCCGACGAAACCGTCTCCGACTGCTCCCGCGCATCGTGCCCGACTCCATCCACATCAGATGGAATCGAGGAATTTCACCAGCGCCTCGTTGACTTCCGCTGGTCGCTCCTGCTCGAGCCTCGGCGCCCCGGTCACCGGCCGTCCGTGTACCGGGCGATCAGCTCGGCCGGGAAACCCAGATCGGCCTGCGCAACCGCCTTCGTCAGCGGCATGCCCAGCTCGCCCAGACGCGAACACCCCTCCGGTCCGATTGCTTCGTACGCGTACACGGCGAGTTGGTCGGTCCGGTCCTCGATCGATTGCCGGCGCCGCCGCCCTTCCTCGCTGAGGGCGAGTCCGGGCCCATCCAGAAGCCACCCGCGAGCACGCAACCGCTCGATGCCGGTGGCCCACTCCTCTTCGCTCCAGTACCGGCTGACGCGGAGGGCTTCCGCGCTGATGGCCCCCGTCGCGGCATGCGTGATCAGGGCCTCCATACCATCGAGGCCTTCGGTGAACAGCAGCGCGACGTGTGCGTCGCCTCGGAATTCGCGCAGCAGAGTCTGCGCGTGCCACAGCACCAGGTGCGGAGCGTCCGGCCACGGCAGCTGCGCGTGTCCGGCGAACAGCGGACGTCCCTGAGGCCGATCGCATGCGCGTTCCGCGGCACGGCGTGCGAGATCGGCCGCCTCCCGAACCGTTGTACCGTCGACATCCTCGCCCCATGCTTGGCGCAGCGAGCGGTCGACGGCCTCGTACCGTGCCTCCAGGACGTGCCCAGGCGTGGCGGTGTGCCAGGCCGCGGGCAGCGCAGAGCGCACCGCCACCGGATTGAAATTGAAGAATGTCGCGACGGCGACTTCCGCGGGTACCGGGCCCATCGCTGCCGAGCGGGGCGCGAAATATGTCGGGGCCCGCCCCTGCAAGCCGATTTCGGCATAGCACTCCTGCCCGTGCGGGCTGAAGTAGATCATCCCGTGAATCAGTTCGAGAGCGCGGAAGGTGAGCCGGGCGGTCTCCGGCGAAACAGTGGACATCGTCATTCTTTCGAATTCGACTGGCGGAGAACAGGTCACGAACTCATCGCCTCTCGCCGACCGGGCCGGCACCCTCGCTTGCGGCGGGTGCGACACCGACCTCGCGAAGCGGCCTGCCCGCGACCAGACGCCTGCGAGACAGATCGTTCACAGTCAGGAGTGGGGCCATGCAGTTCCCTCGATCGTCGTGTTTCGGATCTGGGCTTCGACCCTCCCTCCGGTGGGCCGAGTATTGAAACTGAACTCAACATCAAGTTGTGACCTACGTCAAGTCTTGATCCGAAATCAACGTCATTTACGGTCCTGCCGGAACGGCGGAACTCCCGGCGGCGCCGGTGTCGGCTGTCGCTCTACCCGCAGGGCTCACAGGGGGCTTCGACGACCTCGTCGGGGGCGACCCCGGCCGGTGGGCCGGGAGCTGAATTGTCGAAGACGACCGTGCCGTCCGCCGAAAGTTCGAGTACCACCGTCTGCCACACCGGCCTGCGACCGGAGTTCACCAACAGCGTTGGCTAGGGGATATGAAGTCCTACCTGCCGCATCGCTGCCGCAAAAGCGGGCTGACTGATCACGGCGTGGCGGGTTCGTGGCTCGGACGGGCCTGGCTCACAGCGGGGAGATGCGCAGCGCGTTGACCCACAACCGGGTTCCGGTGCGCGTCAGTTCGTCCAGGTCGACCCTCAGATCCTCCGGTGTGCCTTCACCGGTCACGAAGTAGTCGAACGCGAGCCGACTGATCATCCCGGACAGTGCGCGCGAGGCCAACAGCGGATCGACTTCCGTGTCCGCGAGTCCCCGCGCCTGCAGGGACTCGATGCTGCGGGCGTTTCGCCGCACGAATGCCTCCGCGCGCCGCTGACGCAGTTTGCGGAACTCCGGGTCGATGCTGGCTACCTGTTCGAGCAACGCCATCAGCTTGGCATTGCGCTTGTACGCCTCGAAGTACGCCCGGTTGCTCGCCTCGATGATCGCACCCGGGTCGGCGTCGGAGTCCACATGCGGCATGCCTGGATGCATCATGTCTTCCTGCGCCAACTCGAGGACAGCGGCGAAGATCTCCTCCTTGCTGGAGAAGTACGTATAGAAGGTGCCGGACGAGCATTTGGCCTCTGCGGTGATGTCGACCAGCCGGGTGTCGAGGTAGCCCGAACGCTCGAACACCGTACGGGCAGCTGCGATCAAGGCCGAGCGCGTCCGCAGTCCCCGACCGGTGGCCGGAAGCTCGCGCAGCAGCGCGGAGTTCGCCATGGACGGCGGCGGACCCTCGTGTTCTTCCCCGGCGGTTGATCGTGACATGGAACAGTTATAGCAACGCAACCATCGGAGCTCGCCAGACCATGCCGCGACGAACCGCAGGCGACGTCGACCATTGCGGCGGAACCGCGGTTCAGGACTGGAAGACGAGCCGACCGACGGTCCTTCCGTCACCGGCGCTCGGCTGGGCGACGTCCTCGAGCTTCAGGACGTCCCGCGGCTCGCACGAGTTCGTTGACGCGCCATGCCTTGATAGAAGTTTCTCCTGATAAGTTTCGATGGTCGGGGATTCAGATCCCTGCGGCATCTGCGATGGCGATGGCCTTGTGGACCAGAGCATCGATGCGCTCGACGGTCGGGGTGCCGGCTGCGGCCTTGTTCGCGGGGGTGTCCATCGCCCGGCGCATGACACCTTCGGCGATGATCGCCACCTTCCACAGACCGAGTGCGTGCCAGAACTTCAGCGCCTGCGGGTCCCGGCCGGTCTCGTCGAGGTACATCCGGGCGAGTTCGTCCCGGTTCGGGAATCCCGCGAGTGTGGAGACCGGGAAGTCACCCCCCGTGTCCTCCCCCGGCTCGGGCCAGTAGGCGAGCATAGAACCCATGTCGGCCAACGGATCTCCGAGCGTGGACAGTTCCCAGTCCAGCACGCCGACGACCTCGCCGCTCGTGTGGGAGACGATCACATTGCGCAGGTGGAAGTCGCCGTGCACGAGCGCGAGTTCGGTCTGCTGGGGCACCGCGGCCATCAGCCTGCGGGTCAGATCGTCGAGTTCGGGCGATTCCCGGGTCTTGGACTTCTCCCACTGGCCGGACCACCGCGCGAGTTGGCGCCGCGCGTACGGCTTGTGGCTCGCCAAATCGGACAGTCCGGTCTGCTCTAGGTCGACGGCGTGGATTTGCGCGAGGGCGCGCGGCAGGGACTCCGCGATCTCGCGACGCCGTCGCTGGGGTAGTGACTCCGCGATCTCCATCGTGTCGACGACCTGGCCGTCGATGAAGTTCATCAGCACCAACGGCACGTCGGAGATCGCGGAATTCTCTGCGACACCGAGGATCCGCGGTGCAGGGACCGAAGTGCCCGCGAGCGCGGACATGATCCGCGCCTCCCGCGCGACGTCGTGTGCCGAGACCAACAGGTGCCCCAATGGGGGCCGGCGCAGCACCCAGCGCCGACCGGCGTCGTCCCGCACGAGGTAAGTGAGATTGGACTGACCGAGACCGATCCGGTGGAAGCCCAGCCGGCCGGCGAACTCGATCCCGAGGTCGCCGAACCAGCGGGTGACCGCCGTCGGATCGATGCCGATCACATCTCGCGCCGAGGTCTCAGGCACCGAGTGGCGCTCCGTTCCGGTAGGGCACCGCGTCGCCGAGCCGCCGGCCGCCGTCGATGCGCCTCGGCCAGCTTGGTGCGCACGATCCCGGGCGCGACCGAGTTGACGCGAATCTTCGGCGACAATTCCAGCGACGGCATGGGAGTCATGCTCGGATACCTTCCGGTCGCAGGTCGCGGTACTGGCGCAGTTCGCGGCGGGCGATAGCGCGCTTGTGCACTTCGTCCGGGCCGTCGGCCAGGCGCAGGGTCCGCAGGTGCGCGTACGACATGGCGAGCGGGAAGTCGTCGGTGATGCCCGCGCCACCGTGCACTTGGATGGCCCGGTCCACGATCCTCAGCGCGATGGCCGGGGCGGCGACCTTGATCGCGGCGATCTCGGTCTGTGCTTCCTTGTTGCCGACGGTGTCCATCAGATATGCGGCCTTGAGGGTGAGTAGCCGGACCATCTCGATGTCGATGCGCGCTTCGGCGATCCAGTCCTGGATGTTGGCGTTGTCGGCGATCGGCTTGCCGAACGTGACGCGCGACTGGGCGCGCTTGCACATCAGTTCCAGCGCGCGCTCGGCCGCGCCGATGGCACGCATGCAGTGGTGGATGCGACCGGGGCCCAGCCGGGCCTGGCTGATCGCGAAGCCCTCTCCCTCGCCTTTGAGGAGGTCCTCGACCGGAACCCGAACGTCCTTGAAGTCGATCTCGGCGTGACCTTCTCGGTCGGCGTAACCGAAGACCGGCAGATTGCGCATCACGGTCACACCGGGTGCGTCGATCGGTACCACCATCATCGACTGCTGCCGGTGCGTCGGGGCGGCCGGATCGGTCTTGCCCATGACGATCATGACCTTGCAGTTCTTGTGGAGGGCGTTGGAGGCGAACCACTTCCGGCCGTTGAGGACGTATTCGTCCCCGTCCTTGACCATAGACAGTTCGACATTGGTGGCATCCGAGCTGGCCACACCTGGCTCCGTCATCGCGAACGCGGACGCCATAGTGCCGTCGAGCAGGGGTTTCAGATACTTCTCTTTGTGCTTCTCGGTGCCGAAGAGCTCGAGGACCTCCATGTTGCCGGTGTCGGGGGCGTTGCAGTTGCACGCCTCGGGCGCGATGTGGCTGCGGCCCATGATCTCCGCCAGCGGCGCGTACTCGAGGTTGGTCAGTCCGGCGCCGGTGGCAGGGTGTGGATGGAAGAGGTTCCACAGGCCCCGCCTTCTCGCCTCGGCCTTGAGTTCCTCGAGTATCGGCGGATGGAAATGTGGATCGCCGGCCGCGCGCATCTGCTCCTCGTACATGGTCTCGGCCGGGTATACGTGTGCATCCATGAAATCCAGCAGTTCGTTCTGCAACTGCTGGGCGCGTTCGGAGATGTCGAACAGGGACATGAGAACTCCTGATGGGTCCGGAGGGAATCGGGGGTGCGGCGCTCGTTGTGGCCGACGACAGCCGCGACGAGGTCGATGCCGCGGCAGGACCTCAGTCCTGCGCCAGCACCTTCGTCTGGTAGCGCCGCATGCCGCGCAGCCATCGGTCGTAGTCGGCGGCCTTGTGCCGGTACATGTCCAGCACCTGCGGGTGCGGCAGGATCAGGAAACGCTCTTCGTCGATCGCGGCGATCACGTCGGCCGCAACCTGGGCCGGTTCGAGCACCTCACCGGCGCTGGTGACGGCGCGGGTTGCCGCGGCGCCGAGGATGTCCCCGGAGTCCGCACCGAACAGCAGCTTCGTATTGACGCCCTGTGGGCACAGGCAGCTGACCCGCACCCCTTGGTCTCCGTAGGTGACGCTGAGCCACTCGGCGAAACCGACCGCGGCGTGCTTGGTGACCGCGTAGGTGGCCGACCCGATCTGGGTGAGCAGCCCCGCCGCGGAGGCGGTGCTGACGAAGTAGCCCGCACCCCGCTCCACCCATGCCGGGACCAGCAACTGCGCTGCCCGGATGTGGGCGCGCAGGTTCACGTCGATCGCCAGGCTCCACGCGGCTTCGTCGGCCTCGAGCCCAGGGGCACCGACGATGCCGGCGTTGGCGAAGTACATGTCGACGGGACCGAAGTGCTCGTCAGCCAACGCGATGAGTTGGCCAATCGCCTCGGTGTCCGATACGTCCGCGCCGGCGGACACCGCGGTACCGGGATGGTCGGCGTTGATCCGGTCGGCGACGGCCTGAGCGGTGGATGCGTGCAGGTCTGCGACGACTACGCGGGTACCCGCACCGACGAGAGCCCGCGCGATAGCGCCGCCGATGCCTCCGCCACCACCGGTGACAATGGCGACCTTGCCTGCAACCTGCACTACCGAACCTGCTTTCGTGTCTATGCGGGCGCGCCGCCACATCCGAACGGACGACCTCTACTACCTGCTGGACCCAACGCTGCCCTTGACACCTGTATAGTTGAAGTCGACGTCAGTTTCAATATCTGCCACGCGCCGAGAATCGGCTCGTGTGCCGCCCCATCGCGAGCCGGACATGACCACCGCTCGCCGCACCGAATCAAGCATGGCCCTTACACCGCTGCCGCGTGATACGTCTCCCGATGCTCCGCCCACGGACGCGACCGCTCCTCCGGACTCATCGCCAACAACGCCCGCAACTTCCCCCACGCCACCTCATCGACCGGCGTATACACCTGCATCCACGCATTCGGCACCGACGGCAACGACATACTCGTCAAAAACATCTCCAACTCCCCCACCGCCAAATTACGCACCGACTTCGTCCGACTCACCGGCACCGCCACATCATTCAACGCCCACAACGACGCGAAACTCTCACTCTCCACACACAACTCCGCGATAAAACCCTCCCACCCCGGATCACCCAAATTCTTCGCATACGCCCCACGCAGATACCCCACCATCCGGCGTAAATCATCCCAATTATGCCGGTAGGCGTTGCAGCACTCCGGCGTCAAGAACACGCGACGCGCCACATTCCGCTCCCCCGTCAAAAACCCCGGGCACAACGCCTCATACGAAGAGTTATGCGCCAACACGTCATACCTGGCACTCAACACCACCCCCGGCAACGGCTCCAAGTGATCCAAGATCACCTGCAACTCCTCGGGTAACGCCGATCCGGATTCCACCGAAGGCACCGTCGGCACATCCGCCAACCGATACAAATGCGCCTTCTCCGCCGCATCCAACGACAACGTCCGCGCCACCGCATTCAAAACCTGAACACTCACATTGATGCTGCGCCCCTGCTCGAGCCACGTGTACCACGTGATTCCTATCCCGGCCAATTGAGCGACTTCTTCCCGGCGGAGGCCCGGGGTACGTCTGCGCGGTCCAGGCGGTAGTCCTACGTCCTCGGGCGAGATCCGGGCTCGACGGGACTTCAGGAAGGCCCCGAGTTCGGCACGCCGGGCCTTGCGGACCGCCTGGACGTCGGCAACATCGGTCATCCTGAGATCCTCCCGTACCGTGCCACAGGTATCCAGGTGCTGGTAATACCAGTTTCGGAGGCGGGCCGGGCGGGGATGTTCGGTTCGACTTCACTGGGTACGCCTGTGGAGTGGTGCGACGGAGTGAGGTGCTCGAAGGCGTCACGGCGTTCCTGGCCACGGCGGTTGCCGGGCTGCTGCTGGTCGTGCCACTCAGCTTCGGGCGAACCTGCCGTTGCACGCCTTTCCAGGTGAACCGGCTGGTCCTCAGCGTGCCGCGGGAGGCGGCGATCGGGGTGTCGGTCGCCGCGGTCACGGCGGTGGTCGCGGTCAGCCTGGCCCGGCCGCGCACCGCGTGGTGGATCGCGCTGGCGGGGACGCTGCTGCTGTTCATCACGCACACCGTCGAAGCGCACAGCTCTTCGCCCGACATCCTGACGACCACCGCATACCTCGTCGCGATCAGCAGCGGAATCCTGCTCGGCGCGACCGGCGTGGCGGTGCTCGGCCGCCGCGTACCCGGGATGGGGTTCGTCGTTGGCGGCGCCGGGTGCTTCGTGGTCATCACGCTCTCGCAGGCGTCGGGACTGCTGGGCAATCCGCACCGGGCGACGTCCGAACCGCGCGTGTGGTCGGTGTTCGGAACGCAGCCGCTCTGGTTGCTCGCGGCGGTCGCTGTGCTCATCCTGGCGTGCCAGCTGGTCACCCGGCAGCGGTTCACGCCGGAACCCATCTACCCGGAATTGCCACTCAGCCCGGTCGTCGCCGCGATCGTGCTGGTGATGACCGAATTGGCTGTCGCGGAGTGGCGCTTCCGCCACGGCGGCGGCAGCATCGGGCTCATCGTGACGGCCGTGTGCACCTTGCTGGCCACGACCGTCGCCGCGTGGCTGCTGCCGCGCCGGGACGGGATCACGATCTTCCTCGCGGTCGCGCTCAGCGCCACCGGCAGCACCGTGGGCAACGGGCCGCGCCCGGCGTGGAGCGTGCCGGTGCTGCTCGGTCTGATCCTGCTGGGCTACCTCGGCGGAACCCGCTGGGCGAATCCGCTGGTCGGCGCCGGATTGCTCGCCGCTGTCGCGTTGCTGGCCGCCGTTGCCCCGGCCGGTGACATGCGCAACCTCGCCACGGCCGCGCTGGCCGTCGTCGCGGGGTACTGCTGCGCTTACATCCAGCCCCGAACGGCGGGCAGCATCCTGGCTATCGCCATCCTGTGGCGGCCGTCGACCATCGCGCCCATTCGCACCGAATCATTCGACTGGACGATGGTCTCGCCGCACCATCTCGGCGACCGGGGCCCCATCACCGTGGTCTCGGGTTCGGCATGGGCCGGTTTCGCCATCGTGGTCGGCTGCGGGATCGGACTCGTACTCCGCGCTTTCCCCGAAGACAAAGCGGCTGCGGATCTTCGCGAAACGGCCGCCGAGGCGGGAGATACCGCCGCTGTAGCGGGGCGGAATGCCGAGAATATCGGTGACTCGACATGAGCGCGGGCAATGGAGTTCTATGCCGTCCGAGCGATCGAAGCGCGCTGTGGAACCGCTCGGCCGAACGGCATCTGCGGAATCGGGGGTGCGGGCGGGGTGAATCGCAGAATCTCGGGAAAACCCCGAAGTCCACCGGGAATGGGGACTTCTACCGGGACATCCGGTGCGCCGCGAAGGGACGGCTGCGCGATGGCGGGCGCGGCGGCGAGTACTGCGGTGGCGGCGACAACCCCGGCTGTCATGACCTGCCACGAACGACGTGACGGGCGTCGAACAGGTCGAACATCGGCTTCGAACGCCATGCTGCGGTCCTCCGATCTACGTCGGTCGGCCCGGTACGATCCATCCGATGCCACGGGGACGTCACCGAGCCTCGAATTGATTCGAAACACCACGGTGCTTGCGGTCCACTGGATCCGGGACTCATGCTCCCGCACTCGATCGAAGTGCGCGCCCCGGACACTCCCGAACCATATTACGAATCGATAACGCAGCGCGGGTCGAAGCGGCCGGTCGTGAAACCGGCCGCCTTCGGCGCGTCCGTCAGGCTTTGACCTGCGCCGACGAGCGAGCCGGATTGGCTTGGCCGGCTGCCTTGGGGTCGCGTTCGTCCTGTTTCGCGCGCACCCCGGCCTCGACCCGGTCGCCGAGGTTCTTGTCGACATTGCGCCAGTATTCGAAGGCCCGTTCCAGTACCGGTGCGGTGACACCGTTCAGCAGGTGTCCGACGATGTTGTCGACCAGCCGCTGGCGCGCCGCGTGGTCGAGCACGTCGCGGACCAAGGTTCCGGCCTGACCCCAATCGTCGTCGTCCCGGTGCAGCGTGTAGGCCGAGCGCACGAGTTCGCCGTCGGTGTGCCAGGTCGCCGGCGGACCCGCGGCGGCGGGATCGGCATGCGGGCCGCCTTTGGAATTCGGCACGTAGACCGGGTCGCCGGGGTTGTGGTGGCGCAGCGCGCCATCCTTGCTGTACGACCGGACAGTGGTGGCGTGCGGTGTATTGACCGGCAACTCCTTGTAGTTGACGCCGATGCGGTACCGGTGCGCATCGGGGTAGGAGAACCAGCGTGCCATCAGCATCTTGTCCGGGCTCGGGCCGGTGCCGGGCACCGAATTGCTCGGCTCGAATGCCGCCTGTTCGATCTCGGTGTGGTAATCCGCCGGATTGCGGTCGAGGGTCATCTTGCCGACGTCGATCAGCGGATAGTCGCCGTGCGGCCACACCTTGGTGAGATCGAAGGGGTTGAACCGGTAGTGCCTCGCCTCGTCGAACGGCATGATCTGCATCTTCAGGGTCCAGCTCGGGAAGTCGCCGCCTTCGATCGATTCCCACAGGTCGCGGGTGTGATAGTCGGTGTCCATCGCCGCCATCTGATCACCTTCGTCCTGGGTGAAGAACTCGATGCCTTGATCGGACTTGAAGTGGTACTTGACCCAGAAGCGTTCGCCCGAGGCGTTCACCCACATATAGGTGTGGCTGGAGTAACCGTTCATGTGCCGCCACGTGCGCGGGATGCCGCGATCGCCCATCAGCCAGGTCACCTGGTGCGCGGATTCCGGTGACAGCGTCCAGAAGTCCCATTGCATGTCGTGGTCGCGCAGATTGTTGTCGGCGCGGCGCTTCTGGGAACGGATGAAGTCCTGGAACTTCATCGGATCGCGAACGAAGAAGATCGGTGTGTTGTTGGCGACCATGTCGAAGTTGCCCTGCTCGGTATAGAACTTCAGGGCGAACCCGCGCGGATCCCGCCAGGTGTCGGGGCTGCCACGCTCACCGGCGACGGTGGAGAAGCGGGCCAGCATCTCCGTCTTCTTCCCCGGCTGGAACACGTCGGCCATGGTGTAGGCGCTCACGTCGTTGGTGACCTCGAAGACGCCGAACGCACCGCCGCCCTTCGCGTGTGGCTGGCGTTCGGGCACGCGTTCCCGATTGAAGACCGCCATCTTCTCGATCAGATACCAGTCCTGCAGCAGGATCGGTCCATCCGGCCCGACGGTCAGCGAGTGCTCGTCGCTGGGAACCGGGATACCGGCGTCGTCGGTGGTGTGGTTCGGAACAGACATCTCTCTCCTCTCCTACAAGCCGCGGGCGGAGGGCCGGCGACGGAACCGTCGGGACGAGGGGCGCGAGATCGCGATACCCGGCTGCGAAGTGGCTGCGGCGGTTCGGCTGGAAGCTCTCCGATCGGTGTTGCAACCGACCTACCTGCCGAGGAGCGCGGCCACGACGGGGCCGAATGCCGACCCCATCCCGTCGGTCCTGTCGATCGACTTCCCCGGGGTCCGCTGCTCAAACCGCTGCCGACCGGGCGGCGGCGCGCGAGAAGGGCGACCGGATCGACCGCCGGAGGATCGGCCGCCGACGATCGTGCCGAGCTCTTCGGCGCGCTGGCCGGTGGACGGCCCGGGGTGCGGACCGCGGGCGACGGCGTGGCGGCGGCACCGCTGGACCTCGGGCACTCGGTAGGCCGGAAACCTGCGGCCGGAACGCCCGACGCCGGTGTCGTGGTGCAGGCGAGCGCCCACCTGCACGGGACTGCGGCCGTGGTGGTGGCCGCCGAGCGGAATCTCTGCTGAGCGGCGGCCGACGCGACCTGTTCGTGGACGTCGCCGGCCGCGAAACGGCGTGCGATGCGGGCTGACCGGAATTCCGCCTCTTGTTGGGTAGATTCCCCCGCGATGTCCAGACTCCCTACCCCATCCGGTGCGAACGACGTGACCGATGCCGCGCTTCCCGCCTCGATGGTCGGGCGCCGGTATCGCAGCAGCGATTACTACGAAGTCGGGCGCGAGAAGATCCGTGAGTACGCCCGCGCGGTGCGCAACCACCACCCTGCGCATCGGTCGGAGGAGGCGGCGGCCGATCTCGGCTACAACCGCCTGCTCGCTCCCCCGACCTTCGGCGCGGTGCCGGGGTACCTCGCTTACGCCGAAGCGTTCGAGACGATCCTGCCCGGCTACGACCTGAGCAGGACCATCCAGACCGATCAGATGATCGAATTCCACCGCCCGCTCCAGGCCGGCGACCGGATCGACTTCGAGATGTGCCTGGACTCGTTCCGGCACGCGTTCGGTGGCGACCTCATCGGCCTGCGTCAGACCATTCTGGATCAGGACGACCGGCCTGTCGTCACGTCCCGGACCAGTTTGGTCGGGCGAGCCGACGAGGCTCTCCCGACGTGGTTCGACGCGGTCGTGATGCACGGCGCCCGCCCGGAAGCACGGAAGCAGCGCCGCGCATCCCACCCGCGATTCGTCGGGGACGGCAGCGAGCCCGTACGCCGGACGCCGCCCGCACCGGCCGGTCCCCATGTCCGGTCCTTCGACACCGTGAGCCTCGGAGCGGAGCTGCCGCCGCGCGCCCTCACGGTCACCCGGGGCGATCTGGTCAACTACGCCGGAGTCGCGGGAGATCCGAATCCCATCCATTGGAGCACCGCGGCCGCCGCGCTGATGGGACTGGAGACCGTCGTCGCGCAGGGCATGTTCACCATCGGGCTCAGTGTGGACTTGCTCACCTCCTGGCTGGGCGATCCCGCCGCGCTGCGCTCCTACAACGTGCGCCTGACCAATCCCGTCCACGTCGGCGTGACCGGCGGCCGGATCGAGTTCGCGGGCCGGGTGAAACACCTGGACCCGGACACCCGTACCGCCACCATCGCGATCACCGCCGAGCACGACGGACGCAAGATCTTCGGTCGCGCGACGGCCGAGGTCGTCCTCGCGTGACCGCACGCCCCGTCCGCGCCGCCGGAATCGATGGGTTTGGTCCGGAGCAGCCGGGGCACGTTGGAGGCGGAGCGCGCGCCCGCCGGGGTCGGCGACGCGAACTCGGCACCCGATCGAGCGGGCAACCGGCCCGCTCGCACCCGAAAGGACCGGTATCTGTCGTGGTTGTGCTTCTTGCTGTGATCGGCTCGGCCTCCCTTGCCGTCATCGCGGTTCATGCCACGGTCGTCGCCCGCAGCTTGGCGGAGCTCCGTTCCCCGCGTCGTGACGGCGCGGTCCTGGGGGCCGAGCGGGACACCGCGCGGCTCACCGGCACCACGGTCTGATCAGCCGCGCCATCCTTTCGGCAGCTTCCCCCTCCGCGCAGGTCGGCACGGTCATGTCTCGGTCAGATGTCGGATCGGATACGATCTTGACTGTTTCTCGGTCCAGCAAACGGCCGCGGAGATAGTCGGCGTGCGCTGGTGCCGCCCCATGGTGATCGGAGGCCGGGTTGTCGGTGTTCGCCGACGACGGCAATCGTGCTGTCATTCGTTCTGCCACAATCGGACCCGCGACCGGTGCTGTCCGTGCGGCGTGACGGGACAGACGACGATCCCGAAGTGATCGTGGACGCGGATTGGCCGTGGCAGCAACCTTCCGTGCTGCTGATCGAGGACGATCCGGGGGATGCGCTGCTGGTGGAGGAACTGGTCGTGGACGGCGCGCCCGGCTTGCAGTTGCACTGGGTCCGGTCGCTGGCGGAGGCCGCCGAGCATCTGGCCACCGCCGAGCCCGACTGTGTGCTGCTGGACCTGCATCTGCCCGATGCCCAAGGGCTCGAGGCGGTAGAACGCATCCGCCGGCACACCGACCAGGTCGCGATCGTGGTGATGACCGGTCTGGATCAGGAACAGACCGGTTTGGCCGCGGTCGCGGCGGGAGCCCAGGACTACCTGGTCAAAGGCCGGGTCGAGCCCGAGCTGTTCGGGCGGGCCGTGCGCTATGCGATCCAGCGCAAGCAAGCCGAGCGCACCAGCGCGGCCTTGCAGGCGATCAATATGCGCGCGCAGGAGAACGCGCGGCTGGAACGCGGCCTGCTGCCCACTCCGCTACTGCGCGGCAAGCGGGTCGTCGACGTGGTGGCGCGCTACCGTCCCGGCCGGGCCCACGCGCTGCTCGGCGGCGATTTCTACGACGTGGTGCAGGACTCGGACGGCACGGTGCACGCCGTCATCGGTGACGTGTCCGGGCACGGTCCGGACGAGGCGGCGACCGGTGTGGCGTTGCGCCTGGCGTGGCGCACGCTGGTGCTGAGCGGGGTGACCGGGGCGCGGCAGTTGCGGTTGCTCGAACAGGTCCTGCTGGCCGAACGCACCGGCAGGCAGACCTTCGCGACGGTGACCAGCCTGATGTTGCATCCGGGCGAGCGCCGGGCTCAGGTGCTGCGGGCCGGGCACCCGGGGATGTTGCAGCGCTCGGCCTCCGGATTGACCTGGGTCGAGGTGCCCGGCGGGCCTGCCCTCGGCTTCCTGCCCGGTCGCGCCGAGTGGCCCGTGCACGATGTGGACCTGCCGCTGGGCTCCGGGCTGATGGTGTTCACCGACGGATTGTTCGAGGGCAGGGTCGGGACCGAGCAGGAACGTCTCGGCGAGGAAGGACTGATGGAGGTCGCCCGCGCCGTCCGGGCCGCGGATCCCGACTGGTTCGTCGACGAGCTGATCGGCCGCGTCGAGGCACTGGCGGGAGAGTCCGGCGGTTTGGACGACGATGTCGCCATCCTGTATCTGGGATGGCACCGCGACGGGCGAGGACAGGATCAGAACCGATGACGACGAAGACCGGGCGGCCGCCCCTGAGCACGCGACTGACCGCCCAGGCCTGGTTTCAGCTGGTGCTCGCCTCGATGGTGCTGGTGGTGATCATCGGCACCGTGGCGGGCGCCCAGGTGATCGCACAGACCAACCGGGGAGCCGATCGGCTGCTCGACAAGTCGTTGCCCGCGGCGGCCGAGGCCTACAAGTTGCAGAGTGCCCTGGTGGACCAGGAGACCGGCCTGCGCGGCTACGGCATCACCGCCGACCCGCAGTTCCTGCAGCCCTACCGGGACGGCACCCGGGACGAGGCGCAGTCGGTCGCCCGCTTGCGGGAGCTGCTGGCCGACCGCCAACCGTTGCTCGACGACCTCGACGCCGTGGAGCAGACCGCGCAGCGTTGGCGCACCGAGTACGCCGAGCCGCTGGTAGCGGGATTGACCTCCGGGGCGACCCGCGGCCTCGAGCCTTCCACCCCCACCCGCGGTAAGCCGCTGTTCGACGAACTCCGGACGCGCTTCGAGGCCCAGAACAGCGGTCTCGAGGCGGCCATCGCCCACGACGAAGAGGAGCTCGCGCACGCCCGCACCGTCCGGGACGCCGTGCTGGCCGGAATGGTCATCGCGTTCCTGCTGACCGGTGTGGTGCTGACCGTGCTGGTCCGGCGCTTGATCGCCCGCCCCCTCGGCTCCTTGACGGACGCGTCGCTGCGGGTGGCGGGCGGCGACTTCGATCATCACATCGACGTGCACGGTCCGGCCGACTTGGCGACCGTCGCGCAGGCGGTGGAGAGCATGCGCCGCCGGATCGTCGCCGAGCTGGAATCCTCACGCGCTCAGGAAGCCGTGCTCGCCGAGCAGAAGACCGATCTCGACCTGCAGGCCGTGGAACTGCGCCGTTCCAACGCCGAACTGGAGCAGTTCGCCTACGTCGCCTCACACGATCTGCAGGAGCCGCTGCGCAAGGTGGCGTCGTTCTGCCAGCTGCTGGAGAAGCGCTACGGCGACAAACTCGACGAACGCGGCAAGCAGTACATCGACTTCGCCGTCGACGGCGCCAAGCGGATGCAGGTGCTCATCAACGACCTGCTCACCTTCTCCCGCGTGGGCCGCATCACCGACCGCACCGAACCCACCGGCCTCGGCCAGTCCCTGGACAAGGCGCTGACCAATCTCTCCACGGCCATCGATGACACCGACACCCGGATCCGGCGCCCGGAGGAGCTGCCCGAGATCATCGGCGATCCGACGCTGCTGACGATGCTGTGGCAGAACCTGATCGCCAACGCCATCAAGTTCCGTCGGCCCGATCACCCACCGGAGATCGAGATCACCTGCGAGCCGGGTGAGAACGGCAGCGGCTGGCTGCTGTCGGTCTCCGACAACGGCATCGGGATCGCGCCCGAATTCGCCGAGAAGGTGTTCGTCATCTTCCAGCGGCTGCACAATCGTGAGGAGTACAGCGGAACCGGCATCGGGCTGGCCGTGTGCAAGAAGATCGTGGAGTATCACGGCGGCCGGATCTGGATCGATACCGATTACACCGCGGGCACGCGCTTCCGCTTCACGGTGCGTACCGCCGACGCCGACACCACCGCCCGCACCGCCGACATTCCCGCCCCCGAAGGAGCCACCGTATGACCTCCCCCGGCCAGCCGATCGACATCCTGCTCGTCGAGGACGATCCCGGCGACGAGCTGATGACGCGAGAGGCCTTCGAGGACAACAAGATCGGTAACACCCTGCATGTCGCCAGGGACGGCGAGGAGGCGCTCGAGTTCCTCTACCGCCAGGGCCGGTACCCGGACGCGCCGCGGCCGGACCTGATCCTGCTCGACCTGAACCTGCCCAAGTACGACGGCAGGCAGGTGCTGGAGAAGATCAAAGCCGACCCCGATCTGGCGCACATTCCGGTGGTCGTGCTGACCACCTCCGCGGCCGAAGAGGACATCCTGCGCAGCTACCGGCTGCACGCGAACGCGTACGTCACCAAGCCGGTCGACCTCGATCAGTTCGTGGCCGCCATCAAGCAGATCGACGATTTCTTCGTCCAAGTCGTCCGGCTGCCGCGCCAAAACCTGTAGCGGCGTTCCCTCGCGATACCGCGCCGGCTCTGCCGGGCTGTGGCACAGCGTTTTACGGATGCCGCGCGATGGCCGGGGGCCGGATCTTCCCGGCCGCCACCCGGGATGAATGGGGAATGATCAACTGGGTATAGCCTCGGGGAGCATGGCACACGCACGGCGAACACGGCCGCCGAGCCCGATGACGGTCCACGTGCTCGGCGTGACGGGTACAGCGCACCGATCCCCGACAGGGAGGTAACGAGGTGACGGCGCATCGACGCCCTTGGCACGGCACGACGACGGGACGACCGGCCCGCGAGAGACGCACTCCGATCCCGGCGGCTGGTGCGCGCTCGTGAGCGCGGGCGAGCGGGTCCCGCTACCCAACGCCGTGACGCCCCTGGAGTTGGATTTCGCTGCCGAGGCGGTGCACTTGGCGACCGTCCGGCATACCCTCCAGGAATGGCTCACCAAGTGCGGGATGGCGGCCGCCCCGGCCTACGACGTGCTGCTGGCCGTCGGTGAAGCGTGTACCAACGCCGTCGAACACGGCCATCAAGGCGACGGCGGCGTGGTCCGCTTGCGCGCATCGATCGAGGGCGACGAACTCCGGGTGACCATCGCCGACAGCGGCCGATGGAAACAACCCGAACCGCAGGCGGATCCGCTGCGCGGGCGCGGCATGCCGCTGATCCGCGCGCTCATTCCGGACGTCACCGTGACCACCGGCGATTCCGGCACGGTGGTCGATCTGCGCACCCACTTCTCGGAATAGCTTCCGTGCCTAAGCGCGGCCGGGCGCGTTGTCCTGCGCGTCCCGCAACCGGACGTTGTCGGCGTGCAGCCGGTCGTTGTCCGCGTGCAGGTCGGCGTTCGCGTCCTCGAGGTCGAGAATGCGGCGGATCCCGGCCAGGTTCACGCCCGTGGCGACCAAGTCGGTGATCCGCCGCAACCGGGCGAGGTCGTTGCCGCTGTAGCGGCGGGTGCCCCCGTCGCTGCGCGCTGGAGTCAGCAACCCGTGACGCTCGTAGAGCCTGAGCGTCTGCACGCCGATTCCGGCCAGGCCGGCAGCGACCGAGATCCCGTACACCGCTTGGCCCGGATCCGGCAGATGCCCCGAGTCGCCCCTCTCCCGCGTCATCCATCCTCACTTCGAGTTGCCCAACAGATTTCCTAGTTTAGCGCCTTGCGCTCAACTTCTCTCGATGCTATAAAAAATCTATGTCAGGTAACAGAGGTTATCTGGCCCCTACTACGGAGAATGGAGTGAGTGGAGGTGGCGACCATGCTGATGCGCACCGATCCGTTCCGCGATCTGGACCGTCTGACGCAGCAGGTGTTCGGCACGAAGGCGCATCCCGCGGTGATGCCGATGGATGCCTGGCGCGCGGGCGAGGAGTTCGTCGTCGAGTTCGACCTGCCCGGCATCGACCCCGAATCCCTGGACCTGGATATCGAGCGCAATGTGGTGACGGTGCGCGCCCGCCGTCCCGAACTCGACTCGGGCCGTGAGATGATCGCTGCTGAACGTGCCCGCGGCGTGTTCAGCCGTCAACTGTTCCTGGGCGAGAACCTCGACACCGATAAGATTCGCGCCGATTACACCGACGGCGTACTGCGGCTGACGATTCCGGTCGCGGAGAAGGCCAAGCCGCGCAAGATCGAGATCGGTCGCGGCAACGGACACAAGGCGATCGACGCCTGAGCCGGCCGCGGAGAAGCGGGCCCGGGATCCCGGGCCCGTACCCGGCCGGAACGCGAAAGGCGTTACCGCACAGAGGTTATCCTTGCGAACGGAACACCTGATGGAGCACCCGATCATGACATCGACCGAACGGCACGACCCGCTGCTCGCAACGGCCGAGTCCGGAACCGAGGTTTCCCCCGAAGCCTCGGTCGTCTGGCCCGACCCCAGCCCGCTGGACGCCTGGTGGCAGCGGATCATGCACACCGATCCGTTGCCCGACGCCGCGTGACCCGGACGATCCTTTCGTGACCGGCCTGCCCCACCACCGGACCGCGGCGGATTTCTGGCGCCGCGGCACGGTGGTCTGGTTCAACATCGAGAAGGGTTTCGGATTCCTTCAGCCCGCCGACGATCCCACGCAGGTCTTCGTCGAGTACACCAGTATCGAGACGACGGGATACAAGTCGTTGTACGCCGGCCAGCCCGTCCTCTTCACCGCCACCATGCGCAAGCGCGGCCCCGAAGCCACGGCGGTACGTCCGCTGCTTCCGGACGCCCGGCCGCGGTCTCGATGACCGGGACCATCATGAGACTGCCGGCGACGAGCGCGTGGATCACGATGCGCGCGGTCTGCCGGTAGGCCCGGTTCGCGCGACACTCGCGCGGCCACACCGGGACGGTGATATAACCGGACATATGTGTCCGGAGAGGTCTTGGGCCGGAGCGCAGGTCGCAAGCTCGTGGGAGGTGGTCGCATGACGTCGCACCCGCCGCGCCTCGAGCCGGTGCCGCCGCACCGGAGGGCCGCAACTCCCACAGGAATGGAGTTCGGGATCTACGTTCCGCAGATCGTCCCGGAATACGAGACGCTGCGGGACCTCGCGCGAACCACCGAGCGGACGGGCTTCGACACGCTGTGGTTGTTCGACCACCTCTACGCCCCCGGGCTCCCCGACCATCCGGCGCTCGAGGCGTGGACGACCGCTACCGCGCTGCTCGCCGACACGACCACTCTGCGTGTCGGCGCCCTGGTGCTGTGCAACAACTTCCGGCATCCGGTGCTACTCGCCCGCATGGCCACCACCCTCGATCTGATCTCCGGAGGGCGGCTCGAGTTCGGCCTCGGCAGCGGTTCGGTGCGCGAGGAGCACCGGCGGTCGGGCCTGCCCTGGGGGTCGGCCGCGGACCGAGCCGAACGGCTCGGCGAAGCGCTCGAGATCATCACCCGGATGTTCGCCTCCGAGCGCACGTCGTTCCAGGGCCGTCACTACCAGGTGACCGAGATGCCCAATCGGCCGCGACCGGTCCAGCAGCCGCGGCCCCCGATCCACATCGGAGGCGCGGGGCCGAAGTACACCATGCCCCTGGTCGCTCGTTACGCCGACGTCTGGAACGTGCCCACCTACGGACTGCGCGACTGGCCCGCGCTCACCGGTGTGCTGGAGAAGGAATGCGCACGGATCGAGCGGGACCCGGGCCTGATCCGCAGATCGCACCAGGCCGTCTTGGCGGTGGCCGCGCACGAGCGCGATCTCCCCGTGTTGCGGGCGCGCGTCGGCCGCCGCTTCGCCGCCGCGGCGTTCGGCGTCGACGACGGTTACATCGGGACGCCCGCCATGCTGGTGGATCGACTGGGCGAACGAGCCCAGCAGGGCATCTCCTCGTTCGTGTTCATGGTCGGGGCGAAAGACGCCGCGGCGATGATGGAGCTCTTCGCGGCCGAGGTCATGCCCCGGCTGTGAGCCGGACGCGTGCGGCGGCAGGGCGCGGGGCCTTCGCCCTGCCACGGCGTCGGCGCCTCCGAAACCGGGGCTTTCCGGGCGCCGACCTGCTGGTCGTCGCGACTTGCCGCGCTCGACCGCGGTGAATATCAGAGGCCGGGGGTGGCGAAAAATAGGTATACCCCCGGCCGATCGGCCGTCGTGCGGTGTACCACGCCTACGAGAGGCTGACATGGTCGGTGACATCAGCACGATGATTTCGAGGCTCTATGTACCAGCGCGATCCGAAGCACACCGGAAACATCGGTGACTGCCCCTCCGCTCGACGAGAGGCAACGCTGATGATCAGGCGTTGCGAATGCTGCGGCCGTCTGCTGGCACCCCTGTTCGACGCGTGTTCGTCCTGCCGATCCGCTGATCTGGCCTGGGTTCCGTGCTCCGGCACCGGATCGGTCGTGTCGTGGCGGGTGTTGCAGTGCGCCGCGAATCCACGCGCCGAGGTCGAGCGCTCCACGGTCGCCATCGTGGAACTCGATGAAGGTCCGTGGTTGTACACGACGATCCATGGCGAACTGCCACCCTCTTCCACGGAGCCGGTCCGTGTGCGGTTCCGGGCACGTTCCCGCGGGGACAGATTTCCGGTGTTCGCGGTCAACCGTGAGGCACGGGCCTCGGACGCCAGCCCTCAACCGGCATAACTCCGGCTTTCGGCACCGCGCTCCCTCGGCTGCGCCGAGCCGTATGCCGCCATCGCCTCCGACGACACCCCCCGGCGGCCCACTCGGGCGTGCTGAGTTCGAATTCAGCGTCGACGCCGAGCCGATCGCCCTGGGGGCCGCTTCCTTCATGGTGGCGCCCGATCCGGACGTGCAGTTGCCGCCGCGGCTGAGCGTCGAACTGCCGCCCACGGCGGAGCGGCTGCCGATGCCGTTGGCCGAGCGCGCCGGCTGCCTGCGGGTCGCCCCCGGAACGGTGGTACTGCCGCGGTCGGCCGAGGGTCTCAATGCTTCCGACACCATCAACGGTGGCCTGCTCGCTTTGGCCGCGGAGGAGGCGGTGCTCTCGCTCGCCCCCGGCGACAGCCTTGCTTTCCTCGGCCTGCGCTATGTGCTCGGCGCCCGGGTGGGCCCCGTGGTCGCCGACGCGCGGTTGCACGAGGGACTGGGCCGGGTCGAAGTGCGCGACACCGGCAACGACAATCGGCGCACCACGCTGGCCACCGCCCGCGTTTTCGGCAGGTGAACGGCCTCAGCCCTGGGGTACCACGCCGCGAGGCAGGATGAGCGCCAAGTCGTTGTAGGTCACGATGCCCGGGGCGGCGGCGACAACGGCGGGAATGGCGTTGATGACCGGCATGGCGGTCATGATGTGCCCGAGGGTCATGAAATCGGCGATCGTCTCGGCCTGGAAATCGGGGGGCGGCAGAAAGCTGACGACGTTCTGCACCGTCGGACGGCCATCGACTCGCAGCACCCACCCGTCCTGCTCGATCCGCCAATCGGGCTCGAGCGTCTGCCCCTTACGCCAGCGGACGTTGATCTCGACGAGGGTCCGGTCGCCTGCTCGCCCTTTCCAGCTCGCGTGGACGCCGGCGACACACCCCGCCGGGATGGTCCACGACCCCAGATCGAGATCGGCGGTGGTCTGCGCGTACTGCGCGTCACAGCGCACTTCGTCGAGTTCGACACCGAGAGCGTCGCCGATCAGTCGTACGGCCTCACCGAACACGCCGGTGCCGTGCGCGGTCATCGCGGGCAGGGCGGGATCGTCGATCGGCCTGCCGAACCCCACCGGCTTCTCGGTTTCCGGCGAGTCGTAGAACGTGGTGTCCGCGGCCTCGTCGATGGTCACCTTGTCGACCCGGTCGCAGATGCCCGCGGCCACCACTGCCAGCAGGTTGATGTACCCCGGGCTGATGCCGGAACCGAACATGGTGGAGCCGCCGCGGCGGCATGCCTCGGCGATCCGGTCGCGGCTGTCTCCCTGGTTGTGGCCGGTGATGAACGAAGCGGTCGCGACGACATCGACCCCTGCCGACAGGATGCGGACCAGTTCGTCCACGTCGATCCACATGGGGTTGTAGACCACGCAATCCGGCTTCAGCGCCAGCAGCGCCTCGATGTCGTCGGTGGCCGTGACTCCCAGCGGCTCGATACCGCACAACTCGCCGGCATCGCGCCCCACCTTGTCCGACGACCAGGCGTAGCAGCCGACGAGTTCGAACAGCGGATTGGCCGCGATGGCTCGCACCGAACTCTTACCGACATTTCCCGTGGTCCATTGGACGACCTTGTAAGCAGGTGTGTTCGACACGCGCTCAGCATAGAAGCCGACAGCGTCAGTTCGAAGTCGAATTCTCATATTCGAGAACTTTGCTCTCATACTGCACTGAGCACCGGAACCGGGGAGCGCTCAGGCCCGGGCGGACACTCCCAGGACCGCCGGAGTCGCCACGCCTACGCAGACCTGTACCCGGTCCTGATAGAAGGCGACGTGCCCGTTCAGGCGCGCCACTTGGCGGATCGGGTCGTCGTAGCTCCAGCACACGGCGGTGTCGCCGTCGCCGTCGCCGTCGCCGTCGAAACGCCAGTAGGTCGCCTGCCCTTTGAACGGGCATCGGCTGCTGCGCGCGTCGTCGCGCCGGAGCGCGACCCGCACGTCCTCGCGGGGGAAATAGAACACCAGACCGTGGTCCTGCTCGTCGACGAGCAGGGGCCGCGTCGTCTCGGCGACGAGCCGGTCGCCGAGCCGGGCCGTGACGAGGTTGCGGCGGCGGTGGATGTCGACGCGATAGTCGGGTCTGGCCGCGAAACCGGAGTGCTCGACCTCCGCGGCGGTCCGCTGTTCATCCATCCGAGGATTCCTTTCCGAAGCCTGACCGGTCACAGCCGCGCGGCCGCCGGGATCGCGGCGTGTTCCCGGCGCAGCGGGCGGATCATCGCCTCCTGGGTGAACGAGGCGATCAAGCGACCGTCCTCGGTGTGCACCTGGCCACGGACATACGACATGCCCCCGCCCACCTGCGTGCTCTCGTGGGAGTACAGCAGCCAGCCGTCCCACCCGACCGGCTCGTGGAAACTCACCGTCACGGTCATGACCGCGGTCGAGAGGGTGTGGTGCGCCTGGCTGGTGCCGACACCCGCGTGCGCGCGCATGGTCGCCGAGACCGAGAGGTGACCGGTGAAGTGGGCGAGCAGGGCCTTGGCGAGGTCGTCGCGGACCGGAACCGGTTCGTAGCGCAGCCAGGCGGACAACTCGGGCGGGCCGACCTCCGCGGGGTCGTTCACATCGGCGACGCCGACGATCCGTATCTCGCGGCCCGTCATCGGCATCTCGGCCACGATCGCCTCGTCCGGCCCGGCGACTCGCGGTCGTGGCGCGTGATGCCGGATGACATCGGCTGCCGGTGTGTCGGCCAGGACGGCGACCGACGCGCAGCGGCGACCGTGCTGCTGCACCGTCACCGCCGCCGCGGCCATCGAACGTCCCTCGTGGGTCACGTCGACCACGAACTCGAGGGGCTCGTCCGGATCGACGACACGGGTGAAGATGGCGTGCGCCGACCGGATCGATCTGCCGGGCAACCGTTTCGCGACCGCGACGAGGGATTGCGCGAGGAGCTGGGTGCCGTCGACCACCTTGCGCGATCCGCCGTCACCGGCGCCGGTGAAGGTGTTCACGCCGACGGGAACGACATCGAAGATCTCGAGCATTCGCGTCACCGAGGACTCGCCGGGCGCGGCCGTGTCCTCGATGGCGTTCGTCGCGTCTTCGCCCGGGCCCGCCCCGGGCCGGGTATGAGTCATCTGGTTCCTTCTTCTCGGCGCCGGGTCCGCGATGACCTGCCGCGGCGCGGCGGACCCGCGGTCACGCGGCGCAGTGCCTGCGCGTACTCTCCCGGGCCGGGATGAAAGCCTTCCAGCCACCAGGTCGCCCCCGCCGCCGCGATGGCTTCGACCGTGGCACAGGCCGCCTGGGGGCGGTCGGCGGGCGTCCGGCCGGTGATGACGACGTCGAACGCGGACCCGTCGGTGCGATGTCCGGCGACCGCGCCGACCAGTTCGGTGACGATCCGCGGCGTCGGTCCGAACGACCCGTCGGAACCGATGATCATCGGGGCGACACCGTCCCAGCGGGCGGCACGCCGTAGCGGCGAGCGATTGGGCCAGTTGCCGCCGATCCAGATCGGCGGGCGAGGGCGTTGCACAGGGGTCGGCAGAAACGTGACGGCATCGGCCGACAGGTGTGTGCCGTGGAAGTCGACCTCCGCACCGGACCACAGCGCGGTGAGCAGAGCCAGCCCTTCGTCCAACCGCTCGGCGACCGCGCGTGGCTCGGCCGGTTCGCCCCAGGTGCCGTACTCGGCCTCGAGAGTGAAGCCGAGTCCGGCGCCGAGCACCAAGCGGCCGCGGGAGAGCCGGTCCAGCGAGGTCGTCTGCCGGGCCAGCGTGCCGGGGCGGCGGCGCGCGACCGGCGTCACCAACGGGCCGAGGCGGATGCGCTCGGTCGAACTCGCGATCAGGGTGAGCAGCACCCAGGGATCGGCGACTTCGACGGCGCCGTAGGGAAATACGACGTGGTCCCAGACGAAGAAGCCGTCCCACCCGGCCTCCTCCGCGCATCGAGCCAGGTCGGCCACCTGACGCGGTTCGGCGAAGTCGCCGAGGCAGGGCACACAGAGGCCGTACCGCAAACCGTTCTCACCCCCGGGCGTAGCGGCGTGACG
The DNA here is from genome assembly GCF_000308575.1 of Nocardia exalbida NBRC 100660. Lineage (GTDB taxonomy): Bacteria > Actinomycetota > Actinomycetes > Mycobacteriales > Mycobacteriaceae > Nocardia > Nocardia exalbida. The sequence continues at coordinate 74,093 of NZ_BAFZ01000164.1, forward strand.
CGCAGCCGCCTTTCACTTGAGCATGCTGCCCGCGTCGATCGGCAACGGAACACCGGTGACGAAACGGGACTCGTCCGAAGCGAGATAGAGCACCGCGTTGCTGATGTCGACCGGCTCCACCCACGGGATCGGCAAAGTGTGGAACATCCGGCAGATCGGCTCGAGATCGGCGGGGCCCGGGTTCTCCAGATCGGGGCGGAACAGCTTGTAGGTGCCCTCGTTCATCACCATCGGCGTGTTCACGTGCGTCGGATGCACCGAGTTGACCCGGATCGAGTGGTGGCCGAGTTCCACGGCGAAGGTTCGCATGAGACCGACGACGCCGTGCTTCGCGGCGACGTAGTGACCCACGTTCGGGTACGCCTTGAGGCCGCCCACGGAGCTGGTGAGCACGATCGAGCCGCCACGGCCGCCCGCGATCAGATGTGGCGCACCGGCTTTCACGGTCTTCCACACGCCGCCCAGGTTGACGTCGATCATGTCGTCCCACAGGTTCTCCTCGAGGTCGAGCAATTGCCCGCCCTCGTTGCCGATACCCGCGTTCGCGACGATGACGTCCAGCCGGCCGAGCTGCTCCACGCCGCTGTCGACGGCGGTCTTCAGCGCGTCGAAGTCGCGCACGTCCACCTCGGCGGTGAACACCCGCCTGCCTTCGGCTTTGACCAGATCGGCGGTGGTCGCCAGATCCTCGGGGGTGGACATCGAGAAGGGCACGTTGTCGAGCTGCTTGCACACGTCGACGGCGATGATGTCGGCGCCTTCCTGCGCCAGCCGCACCGCGTGGCTGCGGCCTTGGCCACGCGCAGCACCGGTGATGAACGCGACCTTTCCTTCGACCCGTCCGGTCATGGTTACCTCTATTCGTTGTTCCGCCGAAAAGGCTGGTTCGTGAGATCGCCCGAGAGCGGGGAGTTACCCCTGCTTCAGGAGTTGGGCGTGAAGGTGATGTGGAGGTCGGTGAGCCCGCGCAGGATGTAGGTGGGCTCGTAGCTGTAGCGCCGCTCCCCCGCGGGGCCATGGCGTTGCTCGTCGATGGTGATGTCCAGCATCCGGTCCAGGATGCGTTCGATCGACACGCGCCCTTCGACCCGAGCCAGCGGGCCGCCCGGGCAGGAGTGCACCCCACGCCCGAAGGCCATGTGTTCGCGGAAATTCGGCCGGTCCAAACGGAATTCGTGCGGATTCTCGAATCGCCGCGGGTCCCGGTTGGCCGCGCCGGGGCAGAACATCACCGTCGAACCCACCGGGATGTCGATATCGCCGATGGTCGTCGCGCGCTTCGCCAGGCGGAAACCGCTCTTGACCGGCGAATCCATCCGCAGCGACTCCTCGATGAACACCGGAATCAGGCTGCGATCCGCGCGCAGCCGCTCCTGCACCTCGGGATGATCGCCCAGCACCCGCAGTGACGCGCCCAGCAACTTCGCGGTGGTCTCCTGCCCGGCGGCGAACAAGAAGGTCGCCGAGCGCACCACGTCGATGACCTCGGGTGTGGAGCCGTCCGGGTACTTCGCCAGCGCCAGCGACGTCAGGACGTCGTCGCGCGGCTCGCGCCGACGATCGCTGATGTACGAACCGAATTTCTCGTCCAGCCACTCCAGCGGATTGCTCGACACGACCTCTTTGTCCAGCGCGCCGACCCGCGACCCCGGACGCTCGGCGCCCAAGGCGATGCGGAAGTCTTCGTGGTCCTCCTCCGGCACGCCCAGCATGTCGGCCACGACCAGCAACGAGAACGGCTTGGCGTATTCGGCGAGAAATTCACACCGCCCGCGCTCCAGGAATTCGTCGAGCTGGCGGTCGGCCAACCGCCACATGAAGTCCTCGTTCTCCTTCAGCCGCGCCGGCGTCAGCAACCGGTTCAGCAACGACCGCGCGTAGGTGTGCTGCGGCGGATCCATCGTCACCATGTGCTCGAACATCGGCAACTGGCTGCGGTGCTGTTCGAGCAACTCGGTGAGGTCGTCGCCCTGGACTTCGAACGGCAACGGCGGGAACGGACCTCCCACGGCGATCGCGGAAGAGAAGACCTCCGAGTTCTTCAGCACCTCCGTCGACTCCTCGTATCCGGTCACCGCGTACACCCCGTACCGCGATTCCCGCGTCACCGGGCACTTGGCCCGCAGGTGATCGAAGTACGGATGCGGATCCGGTACGACGGCCGGATCGGTGAAGTAGTCGACCGAATCGAAGTCAGTCATCGAGAGCACTCCTGGGTGATAGAAGCTACTTAGCGAAAGGATAACATTATTCTCTTCTAGAGCGAAGATCATTCTCACGCGGCCGCGAAGCGATTCGCTCGCGCGGTGGAGCGGGGATCAGGGCAGGTAGACCCGGCTCGCCAGCCAGCGGCCTCCGACGAGTTCCATGGTCATCTCGACCCGGCTGCGATCCACTCGCGGATCCGCCGAGGCGGAATTGGTCACCGTCTGATCGATGAACAGCAGGACTTCGACCTTCGTCTCCGTCGCCGACTTGACCGCGGCGTCGAGCACCGTTCCCTTCCCGGTCGCCTTGTTCTCCAGCAGCAGCTGGCGCAACTGGCCGCTCGAGCGGGTGTACATATCCCGGAACTCGCCCGTCGCGCCGTCCAGTACGGCGGCGAAATCACGGTCGAGGGTGCCCGAGTCCACACTGGTCAGCGTCATGGCGTACGAGCGGGCCGCGGAAAGCCCGGCCGCCGCCGCGGCGTCCACGTCGCGTTCCTTCTTCAGCTGCCAGCCCAGGACGGCCGCCGCCGCTATGGCGGCGACCGCGACGGCGGCGGTGACGGGCAGTAGGGCCCGCCGGATCAGCGGGGTCACGCGCGACAGCAGGCCCGGTCGCGCGGACGCGCTCGGCTGCCGTTCGGCGGCGTCGCCGTCGGCAGGCTGCTCGGCCGGAGCCGGATCCGTCACGGCGGCCGTCTCCTCGGCCGCCTCCTCGGCTTCGTCCGGGGCGTTCGACAGCTTCTGCTCGGTCGCTACCGAGGTCGCGGTATCACTGTGGCTCATGATGACTCCTCGCTTGTGGTGGGTGTGCACTGTCAGGCCGGCCGCGGCCGCGGCCGGTCATCGTCGCGGCGCGGGCGGCGGGGGCGGCAGCGGCGGTCCCGCGAACGTGAGCGGAAGCGACAGCGGCCCGATCGGGGTGGGGGTGGCCTGCTGGCCGGCACGCACGCCCGGCGGCGGGCCGTCCGGGATCTCCTCTCCCGCCGGACGTGGCGCATTGCGCGCGCCGCGGATCAGCACCGAGGGATCGTGGTCGGGGCACGACGTGTACAGATAGGGCTCCGGGAAGTCCGGCAAGGACGGCGGACGGCGCGGCAGGTCGTAATCACAGCTGCGGCGCGGGTACAGATTCACCAATCCCCAGACGCCGCCGTCGTGGAACGCCACGCCTATCGCGTCCAGCGTGGAACCGGCGCGCTCGGTCGGGAAGAAGAACTCCTGGAGAGCGGGCACTCGCTTGGATGTCGTGTCCGCCACCACCGCCAGGTTCTCCAGCAGCGCGGCGCCCGCGCCCGAATTCTCCGCGAGCACCGCCTCGAGCGCACGCAGGGTTCCCGGTGCGGCGCCGAGCAATTCGGCGTAACCACCGGACTTCTTCTCGACGCCGCTCAGCAAGGCATTCGTGTTGCCCGCGAACTCGATCAGACCCGGACCGAAATCACGGACGGTCGCGAGCACCGACCGGCTGTCCCGCAACAGGCTCACCGTCTGCGGGAGCACCGAATCCAGGGTGGAGACCAGGAATACGCCGCCGTCGACGATATCGGCGAGCTTGCCCGGCCCCGCCGGGCTCACGCCGAGTTCGTCCACGATGGCCGCCAGCTGGGCGGGATCCACCTGGGCCAGTGCCGAATCCAATTCGGAGAGCGTCTTCCACAGCGGCGTCGGCGTCGTGGTGGTCTCGACGGCGATCTCCGCGCCGTCGGTGAGGTACGGCCCGTCGTCGCGGGTGGGGCGGAAGTCCAGGTATTGCTCGCCGGCCAGGGACAGGCTCGCCACGCGCACCTCCCCGTCGGCGGGCACCCGGATGGCCGCGTCGACGGCGGCGACCGCGACCAGCCCGGTGCCGGTCAACTCCACCGATTCGACCCGGCCGATCGGTACTCCGCGCAAGGTCACCTGCCGACCGGCCAGCAGGCCGCCGGAATCGGCGAGGTGCACCCGCACCGTGATCGTCGCTGCCGCCGGATCCACGCCGAGCGCGCCGAACATCAGATAGCCGACGCCCACCACCAGGGTGAGCACCAGCGCGCCCGCCGAAAGGCCCGAGCGCCTGGCTCGTCCCGCGCGCACGACCGTCACCAGCACGCGCGCCGGCAGTTCCAGCGCCGCCGCGCGCGTGCTCATCGGCCGGTTCCTGTCACCCGTTGCTGGAGCTTCAGCAGTGTGTAGGTGAGGCTGCCCACGAACGCTTCCCAATCCCGCGCGTCCGGCAGGCGGCTGGCCGGATCACCGGGATGGTTCGGGTCCGGCAGGACGCCGAGCGCCAGATCCCGCATGTCGGCGTCGACGCTCGCCGAGGTGCTGCTCGTCACGGCGATGACCGGTCCGAGCATCGCGTTCATCGCCGCCACGCTCGCGTTCGGGTCGGTCGCGGCGGCGTTGAGTTCCGCGGCGATCCGGTTGATGTCGGCGACCATACCGGTGGTGGCGGCGCCGTTCAGCCCCGGCAACTTCTCCAGCCGGCCGCTGATCTGATCCACCCGCCGGACCAGTGCCAGCGCTTGCCGCGCGTTGTCCTGCAGCGTGGTCAGCGCGGGGCCCGCCGCGAAGACCACATCGTCGATGGTGCGACGCTGGGCGTGCACCTGCCGGGTCAGCTCGTCGATCTGGGCGAGGGTGGTGCGGATGTCCTCCGAGCGGGCGGCCAGTGCCCGCACCACTCGGGTGGACTGCTCGATCAAGGCGCCGACCCGCTCACCACGGTCGCCGACCGCTTGCCCGAGTCCGTTGACGAGAGTGGTGAGATTGCGGATCGCGCCACCGTTCACCAGCAGCGCGGCGGTGGTCAGCAACTCCTCGATGGTCGCGGCGGCAGCCGTGGCATCCCGGGCGATGCTGTCGCCGTCACGCAGGGCGGGGGTCGCGGGTGTGGCGTCCGGCGGCGGCGTCAGCGAGACGAAGACATCGCCCAGCGGGGTGGCGGTGCGCAGCTCCGCGCGCGTCCCGAGCGGCAGGACCACGCCTCGGTCGATGCCCATCGTGACGACGGCGGTGAAGTCGCGCACCGCCATGCCGGTCACCTCGCCGACGTCTGCCCCGGAGAGCCGGACTTTCGCCTTGGCGGGCAGGTTCAGCGCGTTGGCGAAGTCGGCGTGGACGGTGTACTTCGCGCCGCCGACGCCGGGCGCGGGCAACGGGAGGTCCTCCAGCCCCACCGAGCACGCCGTCGTCGTCGCCAGCACCGCGCCGAGTGCCGCGGCGCGCATCCCGAGTCTCCAGTTCGTCATCGCGGCAACCTCGACATCGCGTCGAGCATGTCGGTGATCCCGAAGTCCGGACCGAAGTCCTGCAAAGTTCCGGTCGCACAGCCGAGTTGGCGCAAGCCCAAGATGTTGCACACCTCTTTGACGAGCTGACCGTCGAAGAACACCTTGTCCAGCAGCGCGTGCACCCGCACTCCGCGATACGGGAAATCGACCGCGTTGTACGCGTTGTTCAGCAGCAGCGGCGTCACATCGATGAACTCGGCCAGTTCACGCCGGTAGTCGGCGAGCGCGCGCGTCACGGTGTTCGCGTCGGCCACCGTGGACCGGATGCTCTCCGCGTTGTGCGTGAGCAGATCGTTCGCTTGCAGCAGGATCTGGTTGATCTGCGCGCCCGTCTCCCCCGCGCCGATGTTCAGATCGGCCAGCGCATCGCCCAATTGCGCGGTGGCGCCGCCGAATTCACGGATCACACCTTCGTTGTCGGCGGCGGCGCGCGCCAGGACGGCCAGTTGGTCCACGATCCCGGTGATCGCGTCGCGGACCTGCGCGCCGCCGTCGTCGCCCAGGCGCATCGCGTCGGCCAGTTCGTCCATGGTCCGGCGCAGTTGCGGGCCGCTGCCGGTGGTGATCGCCGCGGAGACGCCCAGCAGCTCGGCGATCGGACCGTCGCCCGGCCGTGCGCCCTGCAATCGGCCGCCCATTCGGTCGGCGGCCCCGAGCAGGCGGTCGAACTCGACCGGCGTCCTGGTGCGATCGAGTCCGATCCGAGCGCCGTCGGCCAGGGTGGGACCGCCCTGGTAGGCCGGCGTGAACTCGACGTGGCGGTCGGTGAGGACCGAGGTCGACAACGTGACGGCCTTCGCGTCGGCCGGGATGTCGACCTCGGCGTCGATCCGCATGGTCACCTCGACGTGCGAGCCGTGCGGCCGCACCGCGGTGACCTCACCGACCGGCATGCCGAGTACGGCCACCGCGTTGCCGACGTACAGGCCGGCCCCGTTGTCGAACGCTGCGGTCACGGTCGTGCCGGTGTCGTCCACCGCGTCACCGGCACATCCGGCCGACGCGCCGACCAGCAGCACCGCGCCGAACCGGACCAAGACTGATAGCGCTCTCATCGGCAGTCCTCGAAATAGGGCGGGAGGTCGATTCCGGGGGCACGGCTGCTGATGGCGCACATCCAGGAGTCGATCAGCGGGCCTGCCGGTGCGGTGAAGTCGACTTCGTTCGCGGTGCCGGAGGCGTTGGCGAAGTTTCGCACCGGGACGGGCAGGATTTCCAAGGTGCTCCGCAGCAGTTGGTCGTTGCGGGCCAAGCTGCCGAGCAGTCCGTTCAAGCCGGTGATCAGTTCCTCGAGCTTCGGCCGGTCGTCGACGACCAGCACGCGCAGCTGGTCGGCGAGGCGGCGGGTGCCGTCCATCAGCCGCTCGATCGCGTCGCGGCGGGCGACGATCTCGCCGAGCAGGTCGCGGCCCTGCGCCGTGATCGCGGCCAGGTCGCCGCGCTGCTCGGTGACCACGGTGGTCAACCGCTGCGTCCCCGCCAGCAGCGCGCCCAGCTCGCCGCGGCGATCGCCGATGATCGTGGCAAGCGCGCGCATATTCTCCAGCAGTCCTGGCAGCACCGCGGGCACCCCGTCCAACTGGGTGGCGAGGCTGTCGAGCGACTTGCTGATCTGCTGCGCGTCGATCTGCTCGAAGGTGACCGTGGCGTTCTCCAGGGCCTGCTGCAGGTCATAGGGGACGGCGGTGTGGCGCAGCGCTATCCGTCGTCCGGGCAGTACGCCCTGCCCGGCGGGCCGCAGTTCCACGTAACGGGCGCCGAGCAAGGTGGTCAGCTTGATCGCGGCGCCGGTCTCCGCCCCGAGCGCCACGTTCTCGTCGACCGCCACCGTGACCACCACGTGGTCGCCGGCCAGTCGTTGCGCCTCGACGGTCCCGACCGGTACACCGGCGATGGTGACCGAGTCGCCTGGGCGCAGGCCCGCCGCCTGGGCGAATTCCACCTCGTAGGAGACCCGGCCGACGCCCAGCGCGTTGAACCCCAGCGCGGCGGCCAGGACGGCCAGCAGCGCCGCGAGCGCCAGCACGCCGAGCACACTGCGCCGGTGCGACTCGATCGGCTGCCGTAACGTCCGAATGGTATGTGCGGCGAACTCTTTCGATTTCATACTGTCACCTGCAGATCGGTGATTGCTGGGGTTGCCCGGTCGCGGACGCGAGCCCCACGATCGTGGGCACGAGCGTGGCGAGGCTCGGGATCAGGTCGACGCCGAAATTGCACAGATAGGTGTCGAGATAGGCGCCTTCTTGGCTCACCCTGGCGAGGCCCTTCATCAGGGCGGGCAGGTTGAAGCCCAGGTAGGCGAAGTTCTCCTTGTTGTCCATGAAGTGCCGGGTGAAACCCGGTTCGCGATAGAGCATTTCGTCGAGTTCCGGTTGCACGCCCGCGACCACGCCCGCCATCCGGTCGGTCAGGGTCGCCGCGGTGCTCAGCGTGCCGAGCAGTTCGTCGCGGTGCAGTGCCAGGCCGTCGATGACCGCGCGCGATCGCGTGATGAGCGCACTCACCTCTCCGCTGTGCACCGCGAGATCACCCACCACCTGGTTCAGGTTGGTGATGACCGCGCCCAGTACCTGATCCGGTCCGGCGAGCGACCGGGCCAGTGTCGAGACCTGCTCGATCAGCAGCACCACCGACGTGTTGTCCCCCTGCAACGCCCTGATCAGTGCACCGGTCACATTGTCGACCTGGGCGGGGTCGAGTCCGCCGAACAGCGGCTCGAATCCGTTGAGCAACGCGGAGATGTCGAAGGAGGGTTCGGTGTGCTCGAGCCGGATCTCCCCGCCCGGCCGCAGCGGGGACGGGTCACCGAAATCGGCAGGCGAGAGGCCGAGGTACCGCTGGCCGATAACGTTCTGGTAAGTGATCGACGCCTTGGTGTTGCCGGACAGCCTCTGGGCGTCGTCGACCCGGAACCGCACCCGGGCTCGCGTGCCGTCCAGCTCGATCTTGTCGACGCGACCGACCCTGACCCCGGCCATGCGGACGTCGTCGCCCACCCGTAAGCCGCTGACGTCGCTGAACACCGCCGAGTACGGATCGGTCCCGCCATCGATTCCGCGGTCCAACGTCACGAAGGTGACCCACAGCAGGGCGACGGCGGCCGCCACGAAAAGGCTGACCCCGATCAGGGAGCGGCGATAGCTCATCGGGCACCTCCGCCGGGGAAGGGACCGTCACCCAGCAACGGCGCGAGCAGTGATTCCGCGCCGTCGGCTTCTCCGCTCAGGACGCGGCGGATCAGCTCCTGGAGGTCCGGCGGCAGATCCGGTGGGGACGGGTAGGTGCGCGGATCCATGGCCGGTGGCAGTTCCTGGGTGGGCGCGGCGTCGGGGGCGGTGCTGCAACTGGCTCCGGCCAGTTCGCCGTAGCGGGGGCAGTCGGCCCTGGTGTAGGGCGTGTGCGGGGTGAACCGGAACTGGAACTTGCCGCGCCCGCGCGGGCTGTCCTGGTTCCAGAACTCGGTGAACCACAGGTCGGACAGTTTCTTGATCCGGACCACGATCGGCCCGAAAGCCGGTGAGCCGTCGGCGAAGACGTCGAGCACCGGACCCATCTGATTCACCACGGTGCTGATCTGATCGGTGCGCCGGTCCAGCGTGTCACCGACCGAGGACAGGGTCGTGCCACCGGCCGACAGCAGCCCGACGAGTTGCTGGTTCTGCTCGGCGAAGGTTCGCATGGGCAGGACGGCGTGGTGCAGCGCGTCCAGCAGATCGGGCGCGGAGGCGTTCAGGGCGCGCACGGCGCCGGCCAACACGGTCAGCGTCGGCGGCCCGCCGTCCGCGGTGAGCAGCGCGTCGAATTCCCTGGTGATGCGCTCGAGTTGCGCGCCGGCCGCGACGATGTCGGTGCCACGGCGGTCGGTCGCCGTCGCCACCGCGGCCAGCACGCCCACGGTGTTGCTCGCGCCGATCCGCGCCGCGCTCGCGATGATCTCGCGCAGTTTGGTGAGGGCGGTCTGCAACTGCACAGTCGACAGACCGCGATCCTGGCGGATTTCGGCATGCGGGGGCAGCGCGGAGCCGGGACCGTTGTCCACCAACTGGACCGACGACACGGCGAAGACATTGCTCGGGACCACCCGCGCGGTCACCGTTCGCGGGATCCCTGCCGCGGCAACGGGATCCAGGAGCAGCCGCACCCGGTTGGGACCGCCGGCGGCAGGCGCGACCTCGGCCACGGTGCCGACCAGCATGCCGCGGAATTTCACGTCCGACCGGGCGGGCAGCCCGTCGCCGAGTTGTTCCAGCAGGGCGGTCACCTCGATCTTGTCGTCGAAACGGCCGGTGGACTTCGCCAGCAGCACCGTCACGACCGCCACGGTGACCACGACGAGAACCAGTCCGCGCAAGAGCAGCGCGAGCGCCGAGGGGCCGCGCCCGTCTTTCTCGAACAGGATCGACATGGTCATCCTCCGAGCCTCGCGCTGGCGCCGATGCCCCAGAGCGCAATCGTGAGCAGCAGATTGACGACGATCATCAGCGAGATCGCCGCGCGCATCGCCCGCCCGGCGGCGATGCCGACCCCTTGCGGGCCACCGGCGGCGTAGAAGCCGTAGTAGCACTGGACGGTCGAGGTGAGGACCACGAAGACGACCGCCTTGAGCAAGGAGTAGACGATGTCCGGTCCGTTGAGCACCAGTTGGAAGTAGTGCTCGTAGGTCCCCGCGGACAGCCCTCCGGACAGCCCGACCACCACGCGCACCGCGAGATAATTCACCGCGAGGCACACCACATACAGCGGGATCATCGCGAGTACCGAGGCCAGGATCCGGGTGCTGACCAGATACGGGATCGAGCGAATCCCCATCGACTCCATCGCCTCGATCTCCTCGGCGATGCCCATGGCGCCCAACTGCGCGGTGAACCGGCAACCGGCCTGGGCCGCGAACGCCAGCGAGGCCATGATCGGAGCCAGTTCCCGCGTGGAGGCGGTCGAGGCGATCAACCCGACCGTCGGCTCCATTCCGAGCAGATGCAAGGCGTTGTAGCCTTCCAGGCCCACGATGGCCCCACCGGCGGCGCCCAGCACGATGATGACGCCCGCCGTGCCGCCACCGACGACGATCGAACCGTTGCCCCACGTGACATCGGAGAGGATGCGCACGAACTCGGTTCGGTAGTGGCGCAGCATCACCGGGATCGACAGCGAGGCACGCAGGAAGAACGTCATCATGTGCCCGAGGCGCATGACAGCGGTACCCAGCCGAGCGAGCCCGCGCAGCGCGACGCGGGTCCCCGGCGGGCGATACGGCGCGGCCATCACAACCCCTGCCGGGGCAGCAGGATCATCGACAGCTGGGTGACGCCGACGTTCACGGTCATCAACAGCAGGATCGAGGCCACCACGGTCGAGTTGACCGAGTTGGCCACGCCCGCGGGGCCGCCCTTGGTGGACAGTCCCTTCTCGCACGCGACGACCGCCACGATGGCGCCGTAGACGACGGCTTTGAACAGTGTCAGCACCAGGTCGCTCACCGTCGCGAACGACGCGAAGGTGGTCACGAAACTACCGGGCGCCCCGCTCTGGACGAAGACGTTGAACAGGTATCCGGCCAGGAAGCCGACGAAGCAGACGACACCGGTCAGCGACACGCCGACGACCACCGCGGCGGCCAAGCGCGGTACGACCAGCCGCCGCACCACCGACACCCCCATCACCTCCATGGCGTCCAGTTCCTCCCGGATCTTCCGGGAGCCGAGATCAGCGCAGATCGCCGACCCGACGGCGGCGGCCATGAGCAGCGCGGCCACCATCGGCGCCCCTTGCCGGATGACCGCCAGGCCGCTCGCCGCCCCCGCGAGCGAAGTGGCGCCGACCTGCCCGGCCAGCAGGCCGAACTGGATCGACAGCGTCACCCCGATCGGCAACGACACGAAGATCGTCGGCAGTACGGCCGCCGAGGCCATGAACGCGGCTTGGCGGACGAACTCGGCGAACGCGAACCGTCCGGTCACGACGTCCACGCACAGGTATTGCAGTGCGCGCACGCCCAGCACGAACTGGCCGCCGACGGTTTCCAGGGCGGTGACGGGATGACGGCGCAGATAGCCCCGGAACCACGCGGTGATCTCCCGGGTCGCCGACGAGACGCCGCTGTCGGCGGCCGCACGCGTGTTCTCGCGCGCGTCGGTCTCGCGGGGAATCATCATCGATCTCGAAACTCTTCGGGCCGGCATCCGTGGACGAGCGCGCGAGAATGATCCGAAACAGGTTTATTCCACGCGAGCTCCCCGCACTGCGGTACGAGGAATGGCCGGACATTCGAACGGTCCAGTGACTGCCACGCTTCCGGAGCGTCGAGAATATGTTCCCGGGATGTCGGCTCGGCTGTCCGAGTCGAATTTCGCCCCGAGCTCACTCCGGCGACGAAGCGTCACATCGCTATTGTGCGTGCCGTTACATCACGAGTCAATAGCGGGACGAACGGACTGTGGCGACTCGATCGAGCACGAAAAAACTGATGAACGGCAGGATGACGAAAGTACAAATAGAGTGGCGGAGCGTCCCCACCACTCTGATCGTCGAAGTTTCGCGGAAACGGCAATTCGTTTCCGAAAACGTATTGTTTTACTCGAGCCGACGCGCGACGATATGCGCATGTCACGGAATCGGCGCCCCGATCGACCGCCGCTCACCGTGACCCCGTTACGAGCCTCCTGACTACCCGCGTCCGCTGTCTGGCACCACCCGGCATCAGGAGACCGCAGCGGATCGACCGGCGCGGATGCCAAGTGCCGAGCGGGTGCTCAGCACCCTGCTGTGCACATGCATAGCACGAGAGTGGACAATGCGTCAATAGAACCGGCTCGCGGTACTACGATACGAATTGATCCGATGACCGAATATTCCCGAAGGAGGCCGGTGGATGCCATCGTCCCGCAGGATCGGAGCACCCGACGCCAAGAATCGCGGCGTCCTGATCGACGCCGCCGAACAGCTGCTGCTGGAAGAGGGATGGGCGGCGGTGACCTCCCGCCGGGTGGCCGAGCGCGCCGGACTCAAACCGCAACTGGTGCACTACTACTTCCGATCCATGGACGAACTGCTGCTCGAAATCTTCCGGCGCCGCGCGGAGCAAGGACTCGAACTCCAGGCGGAGATGATGAAAACGGAAAAACCACTGCGCGCGCTGTGGCATTTCAGCACCGACGCGACGGCGGTGCGCTTCACCATGGAATTCGTCGGACTGTCCAACCATCGGCCCGCGATACGAGAGGCGGTGGCCGGCTACGCGGAGCGATTCCGGAGCATCCAGACCGAGGTTTTGCAGCGAATTCTGAACGAATACGAATTCGATACCTCGCGCTTTCCGCCCGCGGCCATGGCCGTGCTGATGACGAGCGTCTCCCGCGTGGTCGTGCTGGAGCGGGCGCTCGGCATGTCCGGCGGCCACGCCGAAGCCTTCGAGCTGGTCGAGCGTGAGATCGACAGGCTCGAGGGCGAGCGCGGCGACGCCGGGCCGGGCATCGCCTGACCGGCGGCGACCGGCCGGGTTCAGCGCGCCGGAACCAGATCCACCTCGCAGCGGTAGGCCGGCGGCCGGAGTTCACCGGTCCGGAACGCCTCGCTCGCGCCGACGGCCTCGGCGGGCAGTCCCGCCGCGCTGAGGGCGCACGACTTGAAAGCCCAGGCCGCCACACTCATCCGATGCTGCGCGTGATCGACCCGGTGCTCCAGTTCGGCGGGCAGGTCCACGCCCCACAACGCGACTTCGGTGAGGCCGCGATCGAGGCAGTCGAGCACCCCGGCGCGCACCCGGTCGTCGGACCGGTAGGTCTGCGCGGCCACGGCGACGGCCGTCGGCCAGGTGTCGTGCACCGGCGTGGTCAGCGACTGTTCCAGGTCGAGCACCGTGGCGCCGAGAATCCGCAGCGGACGCACGTTCGCGTGGTCGGCGACCAGAACCGTCACCTCCCACCCGGCGGTGGTGCGGTCGAACAGCCAGCCGCCCGCGTGACGGATCACCTCGGTCGCGCTCGGCGCGACGACCGCCAAGCGGTAGCGCAGCGGATGCCGCCGCGCATGGGCTCGCCAGCGTGCGACGGAGTGGAGTTCCCCAACACCTCGGTCGATGGAATCGACGGGTCGTCTGACCATGGTTACCCATCCCGTAATCGAACGTGCAGTGCAGGGCAGGTCCGACCGCGAAACTCGGGTGAGCGCACCCGGTCTCGCCGACACCGGAATCGGCGAAGCCGTGCTCGGCGGCGACCGCACGTCGAGCCGAACGGTCGAAGCCGGAGCGGACGGCACGCCAGGGCTGATGACGGAGCCTGTGCCGCTCCACCGGAAACCTACCGAACACACCGTAAATCGGTTCTTCCCACTGCGATAATGACCTTCCAGATTTGCATTATGTGATTTACATCACTTACACGCCGAAGCGAGCCCGCGCCTGCGCGTCACCCACCGGCGCACGACCTGAAATCACTTGGCGCGATTCATCACTCGATCGGCAGCGCGCCAGTGCTCGTCGGCTACCCAGAGCCGGGCGAACTCCATGACAGCCTCCTCCGCGGGGACACCGCCGATCACCCGTTTGATCACAGCGGCAGGCTCGCTCGCCAGGGACCGGGCTACAGCCCGCCAGCCCTTGTCGAATTCGGCACGCGGCAGCACCTTGTCCACCAAGCCGACTCGTTCGGCGGACGCCGCGTCGAGGATGGTGCCCGAACCGGCGAGCAGCAGCGCTCGCCCCGGCCCGACCAGCCGGGTCAGCCGCTCGGCGCCACCCCACGCCGGCATGATCGCCAGCGACACCTGGTTGAACCCGATCTTGATGTCGTCGGCCGCGATCCGGATGTCCGCGGCCACCGCCACCTCGGCGCCGCCCCCGAGCGCGTGCCCGTTGAGTGCGGCGATCACCGGGCCGGGGAACGCGGCCAGCCGGTCGCAGATGCCGCGCATCCGCCGGGCCATGGCCGCCGCCTGCTCTTCGGTGCGCAGCGCGGCGAGTTCCTTCAGATCCCCGCCGGAGACGAAAGCGCGATCCCCCGCCCCGGTGATGACCAGTGCGCGGGCATCGGCGGCGGCGTCGATCGCCTTCTCCAGTTCGTCCATCGTGGCGGGGGCGATGGCGTTGCGGGCGTGCGGGCGATTGATGGTGACGACCGCCAATCCCGCGTCCAGCTCGAACTCGACCATTGCTTGTTCTCCTATAGGGAAATGTGATTCTCTTATCGAGAGAACTATAGACGTATCTCGCGCGGCGCTCCGCCACGAGACAGGAGTTCGACGATGCGCAAGATCCCCCTCGACCTGGTCCATCGCTACCAGGAGGAGGGTTGGTGGACCCCCGAGACGATCGGTGACCTCTTGGCAGGCGGACTGGCCGCCGCGCCCGGCACCGCGTTTCGCATCCACTCCGCAGTGCGGCCGTGGTCGGGGACGTTCGGCGATGTCGAGCAGATCGCCCGCAGGCTGGCCGCCGGGTTGAGGCGCCGCGGCGTAGGTCCCGGGGACGTGGTCGCCTTCCAGCTGCCGAACTGGATGGAGGCGGCGGCGGTGTTCTGGGCGTCGGCCTTCCTCGGCACGACGGTGGTGCCGATCGTCCACTTCTACGGGCGCAAGGAAGTCGGCTACATCCTGGCGACGGTCCGGCCGAAGGTCTTCGTGACCACCGATCGGTTCGGCAACACCGAGTTCGCCCCCGGCCTGCGCGACGCGGTACCGATCGTCGGCGTGGTGGGCGAAAATTTCGAGGAGCTGCTCGACCCGGCGCCCATGCCGGGGACCCTTCCGGCCGACCCCTCGGGGCCCGCGCTGATCGCGTTCACCTCCGGCACCACCCGCGCCCCGAAAGGCGTGGTGCACAGCCATCGGACGCTGGGCCACGAGACCAGGCAACTGGCCGGGATGTACCCGGCCGACCGAGGCGACCAGCTCACCGGGGCGCCGGTCGGCCACTTCATCGGCATGGTGAACGCCTTCCTCATCCCGGTGCTCGACCGGGTGCCGATCAACCTGATCGATGTCTGGGATCCGGGCAGAGTGCTCGAGTTGATGCGCACCGAACACCTCACGGTGGGCGGCGGCGTGCCCTACTACGTCACCAGCCTGCTCGATCATCCGGACTACACGCCCGAGCATCTGCCCCAGCTGCGCTACGCGGGGCTGGGCGGCGCGGCGGTGCCCGCCGCGATCACCACCCGTCTGGCGCGGACCGGTATCACCGTGTACCGCTCCTACGGCAGCACCGAACATCCCTCGATCACCGGATCGCACCCGACCGCCCCCGAGGCAAAACGGCTGCTCACCGACGGCGCCCCGCTGGCGGGCGCGGAGGTGCGACTGGCCGAGGACGGCGAAATCCTCAGCCGCGGACCGGATTTGTGCCTCGGCTACACCGATCCGGAGCTCACCGCGGCGGCCTTCGACGACGACGGTTGGTACCACACCGGTGACATCGGCGTGCTGGACGCGGACGGTTACCTGACGATCACCGACCGCAAGTCCGACATGATCATCCGCGGCGGCGAGAACATCAGCGCGCTCGAGGTCGAAGAGGTGCTGCTGACCCTGCCCGGCGTGACCGAGGCGGTGGCGGTCGCCGTGCCCGACGCCCGGCTCGGCGAGCGCACCGCCGCGGTGCTGCGCCTGCAGCCGGGGCGGGCCGCGCCGCACCTGGAGGAATTGCGCGCGCACTTCGGCGGCGCCGGGCTGGCCAAGCAGAAGTGGCCGGAGGAAGTGCACGTCGTCGACGACTTCCCCCGTACCGCGAGCGGAAAGATCCAGAAGTTCGTGGTCCGCGCGAACCTGGCCGCCGCACGCGTCGAGGGCGTTGCGGTACAACCCTGAAGAGAATAACATTCTCACTAATTGAAAAGGAGGCTTCCATGACTGAAGTCGAGTTGCCCTACCAGCTCTTCGACGCCGACAACCACCTGTACGAGACCAAAGACGCCCTCACCAGGTACCTGCCCAAGGAGTACGAGGGCACCATCCAGTACGTCGAGATCAAGGGCCGCACCAAGATCGCGGTGCTCGGCCAGATCAGCGAGTACATCCCCAATCCCACCTTCGACGTGGTGGCCCGGCCCGGCGCCATGGAGGAGTACTTCAAGCACGGCAACCCCGAGGGCAAGAGCAGGCGCGAGATCTTCGGTGAGCCGATGCGCGCGATCGAGGCCTTCCGCGATCCGGTGGAGCGCCTGAAGGTCATGGACAACCTGCAATTGCAGCGCGCGCTGATGTTCCCGACCCTGGCCAGCCTGGTCGAGGAGCGGATGCGCCACCATCCGGACCTGATCCACGCGGTGATCCACTCGCTGAACCAGTGGATGCTCGAGACCTGGGGCCAGGACGGCAATTTCGTGCACTCCGACCGGATCTTCACCGTCCCGGTGGTCACCCTGCCGATCGTCGAGAAGGCGATCGAGGAGTTGAACTGGTGCGTCGTCGAGCACGGCGCCAAGGCGATCCTGGTGCGCCCGGCCCCGGTGCCCGGTTTCAAGGGCATGCGATCGTTCGCACTGCCGGAGTTCGATCCGTTCTGGAAGCGGGTCGTCGAACTCGACGTGCTGGTCACCATGCACTCCTCGGACAGCGGCTACTCGCGTTTCGACGCCGAGTGGGACGGCAACAGCCTGGAGATGCTGCCGTTCAAGACGAACACCTTCGCGATGACGAACCAGTGGCGGCCGGTCACCGACGCGGTGGCGTCCTGGGTCTGCCACGGCGCGCTGAACCGCTTCCCGGACCTCAAGGTCGCCGTCATCGAGAACGGCTCCGCCTGGCTCGAGCCGCTGTTGCAGCAGCTGTCCGACGTCTACAAGAAGGCGCCGGAGGGCTTCGGCTTCCGTGACCCGATCGAGGCCATCAGACAGAGCCTCTACGTCAGCCCGTTCTGGGAGGAGGATCTGGAGCGGCTCTCCAGCGTCATCGGCGCCGATCACGTGCTGTTCGGCTCCGACTGGCCGCACCCGGAGGGCCTTGCCGAGCCTGCGCGCTACATCAACGAGATCAAGGACATGCCGCTGGAGGATCAGGCGAAGATCATGGGCGGCAACCTGGCGCGGCTGCTGAAGGTATGACCTGGCAGACCCTCCCCGAGCTGGTCCTCGACGCGGCCGACCGCTTCGGCGACGCCGAAGCGGTCGTGGACGGGGACCTGCGGTGGAGTTTCACCGAACTCGCCGAGCGGGTGCGCCGGGCCGCGGGCGCCTTCGCCGCGGCCGGGATCGAGAAGGGCGACCGCGCGGCGATCTGGGCGCCGAACTCGGCGGAATGGATCGTCGCCGCGTTCGGCCTGCTCACCGCGGGCGGCGTCGTGGTGCCGGTGAGCACGCGTCTCAAGGCCGCGGAGGCGGGCGACATCATCCGCCGCAGCGGCGCCAAGGCGGTGCTGGTCCAGCAGGGGTTCCTCGGCGTCGACTACCGCGGCGCCACCGATGTGCCCGTGATCGATGTGAAGTCGGATTTCCTGGAGGGGGGCGCACCGTTCGAGCGGAACGTCGCCGGCACCGACATCGCCGACGTCGTCTACACCTCCGGCACCACCGGGCGTCCCAAGGGAGTGATGATGAATCACGCCCAGACGTTGCGCCTGTACGCGGAGTGGTGCGATCTCGCCGACCTGCGGGAAGGCGACCGTTATCTCATCGTCAACCCGTTCTTCCACACCTTCGGATACAAAGCGGGTCTGGTCGCGTCGCTCATCCGCGGCGCGACGATCCTTCCGGTGCCGGTGTTCGACGTCGATCGGGTGCTGGAATTGGTTGCCCGGGAGCGGATCACGATGCTGCCCGGACCGCCGACCCTCTACCACTCCCTGCTGGAGGCCGCGGGCGAGCATGATCTGTCCTCGCTGCGCGCGGCCGTCACCGGGGCGGCCGACATTCCGGTCGAACTCATCCGCCGGGTGCGCGAGGAACTCCCGTTCCAGTCGATCATGACCGGATACGGGCTGACCGAGGCGGGCACCGCGACCGCCTCCCGGCCCGGGGACACCTTCGAGCAGATCGCGACGACGGTCGGGAAGCCCTGCGACGGCGTGCGGATCCGCATCGCCGAAGACGGCGAGATCCTCGTTCGCGGTTACAGCGTGATGCAGGGCTACCTGGACGACCCGGAGGCGACGGCCGAGGCGATCGACGCCGAGGGCTGGTTGCACACCGGCGATCTGGGCAGCCTCGACACCGACGGCAGGTTGCGCATCGTCGGCCGCAAGAAAGACATGTTCATCGTCGGTGGGTTCAACGCCTATCCCGCCGAGATCGAGGGATTCCTGCTGGAACATCCCGCGGTCGCGCAGGCCGCCGTCGTCGGCGTGCCGGACGAACGGCTCGGGCAGGTCGGCCGAGCCTTCGTGGTGACGAGAAACCCCGTCACCGAGGACGAGCTGATCGCCTGGAGCCGGGACCGGATGGCGGGCTACAAGGTTCCGCGCTCGGTGCGTTTCCTGCGCGCCCTGCCGCTGAACGCGACCGGCAAGGTGATGAAGGACCAACTGCGGTAACAGCTGACCCGGCGGCCCGCGCGCCGGATATCGTGCAGGCGCCGACCGCAGAGAGGATCCCGCATGACCGAGTTCCATGATTTCGACGCCCTGCGCGCCGCGGTGGGCTCCGTGCTCGGGCCCGGCGAGTGGCTCGAGATCGACCAGCGGCGCATCGATCTGTTCGCCGAGGCCACCGGCGACCACCAGTGGATCCACGTCGATCCCGGCCGTGCCGCGGACGGCCCGTACGGGGCCACCATCGCCCACGGGTTCCTCACCCTCGCGCTGCTCGCGCCGATCAGCCAGCAGCTGATGTCGGTGCGCTCGGCCCGGATGGCGATCAACTACGGGCTGAACAAGGTGCGCTTCATCAGCCCGGTCCGGGTCGGCAGCCGGGTGCGCGGCACCGTCACGCTCACCGCCGTCACCGATGTGCCCGGCGGGGTGCAGGCCGAACGCACCGTGACGATCATCGCCGAGGGCGCGGACAAGCCGGCCTGCGTCGCCGAGCACGTGGTCCGGTACCTGGCCTGAGCGGCCCATGCTGATTCGCAACGCCACGCTGTCCGCCGGCCCGCACACCGACGTGCGCTGGCGCGGTGGGCGCATCAT
>NZ_BAFZ01000163.1 GCF_000308575.1 Nocardia exalbida NBRC 100660
GAAGTCGATCGCGGTGCCCGCCGCGTCGACCGTGGCCGCTTCGGGCAGCACGTAGGACACCAGCATGGTCGTCCCGTTCGGTTGCCGTTTGCCCAAGGTCACCGCGAACTCGACATCCGGATGGCGGCTCAGCGCGTCATCGATCTCGCCCAGTTCGACGCGGAAGCCACGAACCTTCACCTGGAAGTCGGAACGTCCGAGTACCTCGATGCCACCCGAACTCAGACGGCGGGCCAGATCGCCGGTTCGGTACATGCGCGACCCAGGACTACCGGCGTCACCGCCGAACGGGTTGGTCACGAAGCGTGCCGCGGTGAGACCTCGCCGGTCCAGATAACCCTGCGCCAGCGCGGGACCCGACAGATACAGCTCGCCGATCACGCCGGCCGGAGCCGGGCGCAAGCGGGAATCCAGCACGAACAAGCCGAATCCGGGTATCGCGCTGCCGATGGTGACCGTCTCACCCGGCACGAGCGGCGCGCTGCTGGTCGCGATGACGGTGGCCTCGGTGGGGCCGTAACCGTTGATCATCGCGCGGCCGTCACCGGCCCACCGGTGCACCAGGTGGGGGCCGAACCTGTCGCCGATGACCATGACGACGCGCAGGTCCGTCAGGCCCGCGGGGTCCACCGATTCCAGCGCACCGGGAGTGATGAGCATGTGCGTAACGCGTTCGCGCCGAAGCAGATCGGCGAGTTCGAACCCGCCGAACACCGTCGGCGGCGCGATGACCAGGGTGGATCCGGTGCCGAAGGCGAGCAGCAGTTCCAGCACCGACACGTCGAAGTTCGGCGAGCAGATGTGCATCACCCGCGAGCCTTCCGTGACGTCGTAGCGCTCGCGTTCGGACGCCACCATCGCGCCCAATCCGGAGTGGGTGACCACGACACCCTTGGGCCGGCCGGTCGAACCGGAGGTGAAGATGACATAGGCGGGGTGCTGCTCGGTGAGCAGCCGCACCCGATCGGTGTACGAGACGGGGTGCGCGGGCCACCGCTCGATTCGCTCCTGGTCTCGCGGATCGTCGAGTTCGATCCAGGGGAGGGAGGTGCCGAGCGCCTCGCGGTAGGCGGAAGTGGTCAGACCGAGCGCTGCTCCGGAATCGGACACCATGTAGGCGATCCGGTCGGGCGGATAGGTGGGATCGATCGGCACATAGGCGGCGCCCGTCTTGGCGATCGCCCACACCGACAGCACCGACTCGAGCGAGCGCCGTATGCCGATGGCCACCACGTCACCGGGGCCAAGTCCTCGGTCGATCAACTCCCGCGCCAGCCGAGACGACGATTCGTCGAGTTGCCGGTAGGTCAGCTGCACGGTGTCGGCGGGGTCACCGGTCGGAGAGAACCGGATCGCCACCGTGTCGGCGGCGGATTCGACCGCGGCGGTGAGCAGTTGCCCGAAGAGGGGAGCGCCGGAGCGGCGACGGCGATTTCCACGCGCAGAACGGCGATCCATCTTCATTCCCGTACTCTCTCCTTCAGGCGGCGCCGGTTCTCACACCGAACACCCTCGATCCGACCCACGACCTCGCTACTTGCTCGCAATGGTGTCGCAGACACGCCGGTAGTCCTCTCGCGAGAAGTCCAGAGTGCCTGCCCCCGCCCGGACAGTACACAGCCGGTGACCTGCCTACGGCACGGCATACGGCAGCGCCGGGCGAATTATGCTGCGTCTCACATCTTTCGCCGACCAGGCGCTCCAGTCCAGTGCCGCCGCACCCCCGCGGCCCTCGGCCCGCTCGCTCTCCGGCGCACGAGTCCCGGTCTCGGCGGCGCGGGTCCGCTCCGCTTGCTATTCCGAGAATGCAAGCGCGGCAAGCGATCTCGGTGACAATGATGGCGCATAGGCGGGTCGGCGGTCGTGTCCGGGACGGATGATTCCTCGGCTGTGCCGCGAGCGGTTGCCGTCCGCGGCATCAGGGGAATGTGCAAGCGGGACCGCCGCCGGAACTGTCGACGTACCCGGCGCGCAGCATGCGCAGCAATCGGCACAGCGCCTGGGTGGCGGATCCGGTCGACGCCGACCCGGTCTCCGCGATGGGCGCCTGCTGTTCGAGCGGCGCGGCGGACGCGGTCGGCAGCGGAGCGAGGAGTGTGGCCGTCACGAGGAGGCTCGTGGTGATCGCCTTCATGGGCACGAGTATTCGGCGAACTCCTGCGCGTCGCACGACCCCATTCATCGGGGCGCACCACATGCCGTCCGCGCGATCCCGCTGCGTGGGTGGCGCCGCTACCGCTGTCCCAGCGGATACAACGACCAGGCCGTCGCCTCGATCGGCACCGCCGCGGCGGGCCGGTCCATCCGGCTCGTCTTGGATCCTGTGGTGAATTCGGGATCGGTCCCCATGATGACGCGCCCTTCGTTGTTCACCAGCACCACTCGCCGCTCATATGCCCGGAAGCGTGGCAGCAGAATCTCCTCGATCGAGGCGACCGGGACGTCCGCACCGGCGATTCCGAGGAAAGTTCCCGAGGTGGTCGTGACCGGTACCGCGAAGGTGCAGACGTACTGATCGGTGCACGCGTAATCGAGACACGGCCCATGCGCCCAGCGGCGGCCCTGCGCTCGCGGTATCGCGAACCATTCCATTCCGGTGTAGTCGTAGAAGTATTCGCTGTCGGGATTCAATTCCAGCACCAGGCGCTGCGGCCTGCGCTGTGCGTCCAGCAACCACCACTCCAAGTACCGGGGGCGATCGGCGAGAATGCCGTCGGCCATCACTACGCCCGCGCTCTCGAGCAGCTTCCCGCGCCGTTCGAGTTCGCCGACGATGGTCTCGCGCAGAGGTGCCAAGTCGGCCGATCGGGGGGCGAGCTGTCGCTCTCCGGCCAAGTCTTCCCACAGTGTGGCCAGCTCGGACCCGATGATTCCCAGCGACTGGTAGATCTCCTCGGCCAGTTCTGTGACGGCCGAAGCGAGCGACTCGACGGTCACCGGGGCGGCATCTTCATCGGTGTCCCTCATCGATCAAGTGAGCTCCAAGCGAAGGGCTACGAGGCGGCGGATACGTGATTCGGTTTGTGATTCTGCCAGTTCTCTCGCCCGGGTATCGTCTTCTCTTTCGATCGCGTCCACCAAGTCACGGTGAGCGGTCGCTTCGGCTGCCGGATCAAGTTCCAGCCCGGGCAACCAGAGCAGTGCGGAGAGTTCGGCTTGCAGAGCGACCTGGGCACGGGTCAGCCGGGTGGATTGTGCGCACACCGCCATTTCGATATGAAAGCGGCTGTCGGCCCGGCGCGCCGAAATGGGTTCGCTGCTGCTCTCCAGCCGGTCGGCCAAGGACCGGAGCCGGGCGATATCGGCCCGCAGTCCGCGGCGTGCGGCGAATACGGCGGTCGCGCCGGTGACGGCGAAGTGTTCGTCTCCCAGATCGCGCAATTCCTGGATGCTCATCTGCTGCAACTTCACCAAGGACGTGCTCTCCAAGGCCTCCGCGGCGCCCTGGATGAAACTGCCACCGCCGCGTCCGCGCTTGGTGTGCACGATGCCGCGTTGCCGGAGGACGGCCAGCGCTTCCCGCAGGGTCATCGTCGACACGCCCAATTGGTTGGCCAGTTCGGTCTCACTCGGCAACTGCTGGCCGTCGACCATCAGGCCGAGGCCGATGGCGGCACACAGTCGCTGCACCACGGCCTCGGTTTTCGGACCGCCACCCTCGAGCGGTGACAGCACGGCGCCGAGAGCGGACAATCCGGCGCTCTCCCGCTTGGACAACGCGACTCCTCGATGGGATGTAGATCGATCCTAGTCAACGAACACTTGAAATATGAAGTCTGAGATTAGAGGTACCGGCCGGCGAATGCCCGGCGCGACACGGGGGCGAACGCACTCGAGCAGCGATAGTTGCGCCCCGGCATTGAACTATGACCTCTAATGTCTTATGTTAATTGTCGTGGAACTGGCCTCAGAGGCACCCGGACCCACGGGTGTCGCGATCGGAGCGGGATTTCTTCATGTCGGAGAGCCGGAGCAGTCATAGCGAGCGACCACGGTGGCGGGCCCGCCGTGGTGGGTCGGCGGCCGCCGAGACGACGGTGTTACGGCTGGTAGACCAAGAGGGCGAGCGCGCACGCGGCGCGCGGCGCCAAGGTGTCGGCGATGGATGACGTGCGCCATACGGAAGTCGACGGTGTACGGGTGACCTGGCGTTTCGTGCGGCACCATCTGATCGCGATCGTCGCCGTGGACAACACCTGCGATGCGTCGCCCGTCGTGTCCTTCAGTCCCGAGAACTACCCCGACCTAGCGGGGGCCCGAGAACTTTTCCCGGAGTTGGCGAGGCTGTGGGACGCGGTGCGCCGGGAGTTCTGGGCGAAACTCATCCCGCCGCTGCCCATGGCGACCGGGCAGCAGGCGTGGGCATGACGCCCGCCGAGCGGCAATGACTCGAGGCGGCGGCACGCCCGGCGATATCGCCGGGCGTGCCGCTCGGTACTACCCACACGGACCGGATCTCAGTCCCGCGTGATGGCCCCGTCCACGCGCCGCCAGATGCCGAGCGGGTTGTCCGCGCGGATCTCGTCGGCGAGAAGGTCATCGGGGACGTTCTGGTAGGCGACCGGGCGCAGGAAGCGCTCGATGGCGCGGCTGCCGACGGAGGTGGTCGCGGGCGCGCTGGTCGCGGGGAACGGGCCGCCGTGGACCACCGCGTGGCCGACCTCCACTCCGGTGGGCCAGCCGTCGAAGAGCACCCGGCCCGCGATCAGTTCGAGCTTGCCGAGCAGGGCTCCGGCGAGTTCGTGATCGGACGGCGCGGCCTGCACCGTCGCGGTGAGCTGGCCCTCGAGCTCGTCGACCAGGGCGGCGAACTGCTCCTCGCCGGTCACCCGGACGACGATCGAGGCGGGCCCGAACACTTCCTCTTGAAGGTCCCGGTCGGCCAGAAACCGCTCACCGGTGGTGACGAACAGCTGGGGCACGCCGGTGCACACGGCCCCGGTGTCGGTGCCCGTCGCGACCGTGCGCACCGCTTCGGTGGCGGCCAGGCGGCGTACACCGGTGGCGAACGCGGACGCGATGCCCGGGTTCAGCATCGGTGCACCGGAGGCGGCGGTGACCGCCGCGCTCGCCGCATCCACGAAGTCGTCGGCGCCCGGGCCGTCGGCCAGGAAGACCAGGCCGGGGCTGGTGCACAGTTGCCCGACGCCGGTGGTGAGCGAGGCGACGAATTCGGCGCCGAGCCGCGCGCCGCGCTCGGCCAGGGCCCCCGGCAGCACAAACACCGGATTGACGCTCGACATCTCGGCGAAGACCGGGATGGGCACAGGCCGCGCCGCGGCGGCCGCGACGAGCGCGAGCCCGGCCCGCCGCGAGCCGGTGAAGCCGACCGCCCGGATCCTTGGGTCGCGCACCAGCGCCGAGCCGGTGTCCACGCCGCCGTGGATCAGCGAGAAGGTGCCCTCGGGCAAGTCGTGTCCGCGTACAGCCGCGCGCACCGCCCGGCCCACCAGTTCGGAGGTGCCCGGATGCGCGGGGTGCGCCTTGACCACCACGGGCGCGCCCGCCGCCAGGGCGGAGGCGGTGTCGCCACCGGCCACCGAGAAGGCGAGGGGAAAGTTGCTCGCCGCGAACACCGCGACCGGCCCGAGCGGGATCCGGCGTTGCCGCAGATCGGGTTTCGGCAGCGGACTGCGCTGCGGGTCGGGCCGGTCCCAGCGGGCGCCGGTCCAGCTGCCCTCGCGCACCACTTCGGCGAAGAGCCGCAACTGGCCGGTGGTGCGGCCGATCTCTGAGCGCACCCGGGCCTCGGGCAGCCCGGTCTCGGCGATCACCCGGTCGACGAGGACATCGCCCAGCGCCTCGATCTCCCGCGCGATGCTCTCCAGGAACGCCGCGCGGAGGCCGAAGCCGGTGTGCCGGTAGGACTCGAAGGCAGCCGCGGCCAGTTCGGCGGCACGGGCGACCGTCGCGTCGTCGGCTTCGTGGTACACCGGGCCGAGGTCGGCGCCGGTCGCCGGGTCGGTCGCCTGGAACGGCCCGGCGGCGCCCGGGACGTCCGTGGCGCCCACCAGGTTGGCGCCGGTCGGAGTCGCGGCATCGGTGCGTGCGGCGGTCATCAGCTCACCTTCTTCACGAGGTCGGCCAGCTCGGCGAGTTCGACGTCGTCGAGGTCGGTCAACGGGCTGCGCACCGGGCCTGCCGGACGCCCGATCACCGTCATGCCCGCTTTGATGATGCTGACCGCATAGCCCGGCTTACGGTTGCGCAGGTCGCAATAGGGGATCACGAAGTCGTTCAGCGCGGTGCGCACGAACTCGGTGTCGCCGCCGCGCAGCGCCCGGTAGAAGGCGAGCGCGAATTCCGGAACGAAGTTGTAGATCGCCGAGGAGTAGGTCGTCACGCCGAGGGCCAGGTACGGCAGGGCGAACATCTCCGCGGTCGGCAGGCCGCCCACGTAGGTGAGTCGGTCGCCCAGGGCGGCGTAGATGCGGGTCATCTGCTCGATGTTGCCGATGCCGTCCTTGAATCCGATCAGATTCGGGCAACGGTCGGCGAGTTCGGCGACGGCGGTCTCGGTGTAGGCGGCATTGGCCCGCGAGTAGATGATCACGCCGAGGTCGGTGGCCGCGCACACCTGCCGGACATGGGCGACCAGTCCTTCCTGGCTCGCCTCGGTGAGATACGGCGGCAGCAGCAGGATTCCGTGCGCACCCGCCCGTTGCGCCGCCCGCGCCATCTCCACCGCGGTGGCCGTGCCGTACCCGGCGGGTGCGATGACCGGCAGTCCCTCCGGCGCTTCGGCTACCGCGGCGGAGACCACCTGCTCCACCTCGGCGAGGGTGAGGGAGAAGAACTCGCCGGTGCCGCCCGCGGCGAAGAGTCCGGACGCGTCGTAGCCGCCGAGCCAGGCGATGTTCTCCCGATAGGCGGCCTCGTCGAACGAGCCGTCGGCGCGCAGATGGGTGACCGGAAAGGACAACAGTCCGGAGCCGAGCTTCCGGGCGATGTCCTGCGGTGCGGCAGTGGTCATGGTGGCTCTCCTGTTCGATGGGCCGGCTGAGCCCACCCTAGGAACGATTTATGATTCACGTCCAACACTGTTTGCATATCTTTCAATACAAGGTCGGTATCGAATGTTCACCTTCGTGCAGCTCACCCACTTCGTTGCCGTCGCCGAGGAACTGCACTTCGGGCGCGCGGCAGAGCGGCTCCGGATGACGCAGCCGCCGCTGAGCAGGCAGATCCAGCTGCTGGAGAAGGAGGTGGGTGCGGAACTCTTCGATCGTGCCAATCGCACGGTCCGCCTCACCCGCGCCGGTCAGGCCTTCCTGGTGGACGCGCGCCGGCTGTTGCAGCAGGCCGAGCGCGCGGCGCTGGCGGTGCGCCGGGTGTCCGCGGGCACCGGCGGTGTGCTGCGGGTGGGTTTCACCGGCGCCAGCGTGCATTCCGGCCTGCCCCTGGTGCTGTCGACCGCGCGTTCGCTGCTGCCGGATGTCGATGTGGAACTGCGCGAGCTGGTGACGATGGACCAGGTGGAGGCGCTCTCGGAGGGATCGCTGGATCTGGGCATGGTGCGCCCGCCGATCACCCGGCCCGATCTGGCCACCCGCACCTTCGTGCGCGAGGGCCTGATCGCCGCGTTGCCCGGTGGTCATCCGCTCGCCGGCTCGGCCGACCCCTTGCCGGTCACGGCATTGCACGGCGCGGACATGGTCATGCACGCCCCGGTCGAAGCACGCTACTTCCACCAACTGGTGACCAGCGTGCTGCACGCCGCGGCGGTGGTGCCGGTGGTGACCCAGTACATGACCCAGGTGCACAGCATCCTCGCCCTGGTCGACCTGGATTGGGGCGTGGCGCTGGTGCCCGAGTCGGCGGCGGGCATGCGGTTCGACAACGTCCGGTATCGACCACTGGCCGGCGTCGCCAGGGTGGTTGAACTCGATCTCGTCTGGCCGCAGGACCACGAGAACCCGGCGCTGGCCCGCCTGCTCTCGGGGCTGGCGCAACAGGCCGGAACGCCATCCGATACCTTTCCTGTATCGATTCATCCGTAAATGGTGTTGGACGGGAATCGTGCCTGCTCTCTAAGTTCGGTGCTGTGAGGCGAGTCACTCGCCCCGAAGATCTCTTTCCCACAGCACCGTGGAGCGCGGTGGTGGTTCGACCGAAAGGAGTGGACGATGTCGTTCACTCGGCAGCCGACTGCGGAACTGGATGCGGCCGTATCGAAATTCTTTCGACGCGTCGTCCCGCTGTTCATCGTCATGTTGATCTGCAACCAGATAAACCGATCCAATATCGGCTACGCCCGCGAGTATCTCGAAGCGGACGTCGGCATCGGCGCCGCCGCGTACGGGTTCGGCGCGGGCGTGTTCTTCATCGCCTACGCGCTGTTCGAATTGCCGAGCAACGTGATGATGGAAAAGTTCGGGGCGCGGCTCTGGCTCACTCGGATCATGGTCAGCTGGGGGCTGATCTCGGCGGCGATGATGGTCGTACAGAACGCAACGATGTTCTACGTCCTGCGCTTCCTGCTCGGTGCCGCGGAGGCGGGATTCTTCCCCGCGGTGATCTTCTACCTGGCCAAATGGCTGCCCAATAGCCACCGCGGCCGCGCCACCGCACTGTTCGTCGCCGGGTCGTCGATCGCGGCCGCGATCTCCGGGCCACTGTCCGGTCCGTTGCTCTCGCTAGACGGCGGCGCGGGTCTGCACGGCTGGCAATGGATGTTCGGCCTCGAGGGAATGGTCTCGGTGATCGTCGGCTGTATCGCCTTCTTCTTTCTGGATTCCCGGATCGAAGACGCGAAATGGCTGACCGCGGGGGAGCGGAAAGCGCTGAGCGAAACCATCGCCGACGAGGAGATCGACAAGGCCGTCAATTCGGGTGTCGCGCACAAAGCGTCGCGCTGGCGCATGCTCGCCGATCCGAAGCTGCTGCTCTTCTGCTGGATCTACTTCGCCATCCAGCTCTCCATCTACGCCAACACGTTCTGGCTGCCCTCGATCGTCCGCCGCATCGACGGCGTGAACGACATCACCGTCGGCCTGCTCGCCTCCCTGCCGTGGATCTGCGCCGTGGTCGCCATGTACGTCTCGGCCCGGATCGGTGACCGCACCGGCAACCGGCGGCCGCTGCTGATCATCGCGCTGCTCACCGCGGCTGTCGGCACCTATCTGGCCGCGATCACCTCGCCGTGGCTCGCCCTGGTGTTCCTGTGCGTGGCGGCGATGGGCTTCAAGAGCGCGAGCCCGCTGTTCTGGTCCATCCCGCAGTCGGGACTGCACCCGCTGGTCCTGGCGCCGGCCATCGCCATCATCAACTCCCTCGGAAACCTCGGCGGCTTCGTCGCGCCCTACGGCTTCGGTCTGGTGAAGTCGGCCACCGGCGAGGTCACCTGGGGTCTGTACGCGCTGGCCGCCGCCTCGGTGCTCGCCGCGGCCTCGGTGCTGCTGCTGCGTGGTGCGCGCCCCACCGCCGCCGACTCCGGTTCCCCCGCCGATCCCACCGGCGCCGCCGCCGATCGTGAACCGGTCGCCTTCCCGAACGCCCTTGCCGCTACCACCTCGGAGAATCGGTCATGACATCCTCGCCGCGCACTCCGCGCGTCACCGGCATGCGCGTCGTGCCGATCGCGGGCCACGACAGCATGCTGCTCAATCTCAGCGGCGCGCACGCGCCCTACTTCACCCGCAACCTGGTGATCCTCACCGATTCCGAGGGACGCACCGGAGTGGGCGAGGTGCCCGGCGGTGAACGCATCCGCGCCACACTCACCGACGCCGGGGAAATGGTGCTCGGCCGCTCCATCGGCGACTACCACGCCGTGCTCGGCGACATCCGCCGCACCTTCGCCGGTCGCGACGCCGGCGGGCGCGGCAGTCAGACGTTCGACCTGCGGGTCACCGTGCACGCGGTCACCGCAGTGGAATCCGCGCTGCTGGACCTGCTCGGACAGCACTTGGAGGTGCCGGTGGCCGCACTACTCGGCGACGGCGTGCAGCGCACCGCGGTGCCGGTGCTCGGTTACCTATTCTTCGTTGGCGACCGCACCCGCACCGACCTGCCCTATCGATCCGCCGCCGACGAGCCCGCCGCCGCCGACACCTGGCAGCGGCTGCGGCACGAGGCGGCACTCACTCCGGACGCCGTGGTCGCGCTCGCCCGCGCCGCCCGCGAGCGCTACGGCTTCCGGGACTTCAAACTCAAGGGCGGGGTACTGGCCGGGCGGGAGGAAGCCGCCGCCGTCCGCGCGCTCGCCGAGGAGTTCCCGGACGCGCGGATCACCCTGGACCCCAACGGCGGGTGGCTGCTGAGCGAGGCCGTGGAACTGTGCCGCGGACTCACCGATGTTCTCGCCTACGCCGAAGACCCGGTGGGTCCGGAGGGTTCCTACTCCGGTCGCGAGGTCATGGCGGAATTCAAGCGGGCGACCGGTCTGCCCACCGCCACCAACATGATCGCCACCGACTGGCGCGAACTCGGCCACACCGTGCGCGCGGGCGCGGTCGACATCCCGCTCGCCGACCCGCATTTCTGGACCATGGCGGGCTCGGTCCGCGTCGCCCAGTTGTGCGACGCGTGGGGGCTGACCTGGGGCTCGCACTCCAACAACCACTTCGATGTCTCCCTGGCGATGTTCACTCACGTCGCCGCGGCCGCCCCCGGCACCATCACCGCCATCGACACTCATTGGATCTGGCAGGACGGCCAGCGCATCACCCGCGACCCCTACCGCATCGCCGACGGCATGCTCACCTTGCCCGCGCGCCCGGGACTCGGCGTCGAGCTCGATGACGAGCGGATCGCGGCCGCCAACGAGCTCTACCACCGGGCCGGCCTCGGCGATCGCGACGACGCCGCGACCATGCAGTACCTCGTGCCGGGCTGGCGCTTCGACAGCAAGCGACCGGCGCTGGTGCGCTGAACTCGGCGCAGGGCCGCTCGGACACCGGATGTGAGGGGGTGTCCGAGCGGCCCTGCCGCGTCCGTCGAATCCCCTTGACGAACATGTGTTTGGAACCACGGCGAGGAGGCATTACCCCAGCGGACAAGCTCGACAAGGAGGTTCGGATGTCGGCTGGAGTATGGGCAATCATTGTCGTCATCGCCATTGTCGTCGTCGTGGCCATCATCGCCTTGCTGGTGTGGCCCGCGCTGCGCAGGCAGCGACTACGGCGCCGGTTCGGCCCGGAATACGACCGGACGGTCCAGGAACTCGAGGACCGCAAGACCGCCGAGCGGGAACTCGCCGAGCGCGAACGCAGGCACTCGCAGTTGCGGTTGCGCGATCTCTCGGACGACGAGAAACGGGTCTATTCCACCCGCTGGGTAGAGGTGCAGGAACGATTCATCGACGACCCCGCCGGGGCGCTGACCGAAGCCGACCGCCTCGTCACCACGATCATGTCGGAGCGCGGCTACCCCACGGAGAACTACGAGCAGCAGCTGGCGGATCTCTCCGTGGAGCACGCCGAGCCGCTGGGCCATTATCGCGCCGCGCACGATATCGCGACTCGGCCCGCGGGCGCCGCGGTGTCCACCGAGGATCGTCGCACGGCCATCGTGCACTACCGGGAACTGTTCGAAGACCTGGTCGGAGTGACCGATCAGGGGAAGAGGGACGTGAAATAATGAGTACCGAGTCCGAACGGCGGCCGTACAGCGTCGAGGCGGAAGGGGAGTCGGCGGCAGCGGGGGAAACCCGCGCCGAGTCGCAGTACGACATGTCCGGTGAGGCCGAGCGTCGTCACGAAGCAGGCACCGTGGGCGAATCCGCCGCAACGCGCCAGGATGCGGAGCGGACGGCGAACCCTGATCTGATCGACGAGGACGGACGCGCACGGACCACCGATGTCGCGTCCGAGCCGAATCGGCCCGGTCCCGTGGGCCAGGAAGCGGAGTCGGTCCGCGGGAACGCTCCGGCAGGACAGCACGCCACCCACGCCGAACTCGGCGACGATGCCGAGCGCGGCAGCATCGGGACGGCCGAGCAAGCCGCTTCACGCGACTCGGGTACCGGCTCGGGCGTCACGCCGACCGCTGCCCCCTCGGCCCAAGACCAGCCCGCGCCGCTGTTCGCCGACACCGACCTGGATCGCCTGCGCACCCAGTGGCGGGAGGCCCAGGTGACCTTCGTCGACGATCCGAGCGACGCCGTCGCCCGTGCGGACACACTGCTCAGCGACATCATCGACCAGATCACCGCCACCTACCAGCAGCGCAAACGCGAACTGGACGAGCGGCGCGGCGACACGTCCGACACCGAGGGGCTGCGGCAGGCGCTGCGCGGGTACCGGGCGTTCTTCGACCAGCTGCTCTCGATCGGCGGCTAGTCACGGAAGTCGTTGCCCATGAGTGTCTTGCGACTGGCCGGCGGAACGGTCGATCACGCGACGAACTGGGTCGCCCGGCAAGTGAAAGCGCGGGTTCCCACCGCGGACCCCTCCGACCGTGACCCGAAGTTCATCGCGGACACCATGGGCCTCGGCTGGCTGCTGGTGCGCCTCTACTTCCGGGCGGAGGTGCGCGGCCTGGAGCGGATTCCCGAGCAGGGGCCGGTGTTGCTGGTGAGCAACCACTCGGGCGGGAACGTTTCGCCGGAGGTGCTGGTGACGACCCTGGC
The DNA here is from genome assembly GCF_000308575.1 of Nocardia exalbida NBRC 100660. Taxonomy (GTDB): domain Bacteria; phylum Actinomycetota; class Actinomycetes; order Mycobacteriales; family Mycobacteriaceae; genus Nocardia; species Nocardia exalbida. The sequence goes on from NZ_BAFZ01000163.1 coordinate 12,572, forward strand.
CTTCGTCCGCCGTTTCGGCCCGCACCGGCCCTTCTTCCAGCTCGCCCACGACATGGTGATGGCCTACCCGGTGATCGGCTCGTTGCTGCGCCGCTTCGGCACGGTGAACGCGGACCCGGGCAACGCCGAGCAGGCGCTGCGCGACGGCGCCGCGGTGCTGGTCTACCCCGGCGGCGACTGGGAGGTGCACCGCCCGACCTGGGAGGAGGACCGCGTCGACTTCGCCGGTCGCACCGGTTTTCTCCGTCTGGCTTGGAACGAGCGGGTGCCGATCGTGCCGGTGGTGAACATCGGTGCGCAGCAGACCCAGCTGGTGCTCACCCGCGGGGACCGGATCGCGCGCCTGTTGCGGCTGGACCGCATGCTGCGGCTGAAGGTGTTCCCCATTTCGATCGCTCTTCCGTGGGGGCTCGACGTCGGTGACCTCGCCGGGCATCTGCCGTTGCCCAGCAAGATCACCGTCGAGTTCCTGGACCCGATCGATCTGCGGGCGGTGTCGGGTCCCGAGCTCGATCCGAAGGCGGCCTACCAGCACGTCACCGGGATCATGCAAGAGGCGCTGACCAGGCTGGACGAGGAACGCAACCTGCCGATCGTCGGCTGAACGGAACCGTTCGCGCCATTCGCGGCCCCTGGCGACGCCTTTCGTGGTACCGTTCGTAACATATATTCCTGCGTGTGATGGAGGTCTCCGTGCGCGACATCGCGCATGATCAGGTCGGATGGTTCGCCGCACCCGGCGCCGAGGGCGGCGGAGCGGCGCTGGACCAGGTAGCGATCATGACCGGCGCCGCCGGAGTGGTGGCCCTCGTTTTGTTGTGGGTCGGGTATCTGCACCGCACCCGCCGGATCAGCTGGCTGCAGCGAGTCGCCGATCGTCTCGGCCGCCTGTTCAATCGCCCCGGCTGGGTCGCCCTTCCGCTGGCGATGTTCCTCGCGACGATTCTGACGGCTTTGCTGGGCTTCATCTGGGATGTCAGCCTGCACGTGGGCAACGGCCGCGACAACGGCCCGCTGGCGAATCCGGCGCACTACTTCATCCTGGCGGGATTGTTCTTCCTGTTCACCGCGGGAATGTCGGCGATCGTGCTGCCCCTGGACGAGAAGCCGGGCGCCGCGGCGGTCCGCATCACCCGTACCTGGTACGCGCCTGTCGGCGGCATCCTGATCGCGGGCGCCGGTCTCTACGCCTTGATCGGGTTCCCCCTCGACGACATCTGGCATCGGATCTTCGGGCAGGACGTCACGCTGTGGGGGCCGACGCATCTGATGCTCATCGGCGGCGCGGGTTTGTCGCTGGTCGGTGTGTTGCTGCTCGAATTCGAGGGCAGGCACAGCAGGCCCGAACCCGACCGAGCCGACGGCCGGTTGATGTGGCTGCTGCGGACGTTCGCCTTCGGTGGCCTGCTCATCGGGCTCTCGGTGTTCCAGGTGGAATTCGACTTCGGCGTGCAGCAATTCCGGCTCGTGCTGCAACCGATGCTCATCGCCGCCGCGGCGGCCATCTCCCTGGTCGCCGCGCGCGCGAGCCTGGGGCCGTTCAGCACGCTGGTGGTGGTCGGCTTCGCCGCTCTGGTGCGGACCGTGGTGGCCGTGCTGGTCGGCGGTCCGATCATCGACGCGCCACGCAATGTCTTCCCGCTCTATCTGGGCTGCGCGGTCGTGGTGGAACTGCTCGCGCTGCTGCCGCTCACCCGGCGGCCGATCTGGTGGGGCGCGATCTGCGGTCTGGGGATCGCGACCGTTGGGCTGTGGCTCGAATCGCTCTGGGTCGGTGCGATGTTCGTCAACCCCTGGCCGACCGCCATGTGGCCGGAACTGCTGGCGATGGCAGTGCCCACCGGCATCGCGGGCGGTGTCGTCGGCGCGCTGCTGGCGATGACGTTGCGGGGCGAGCCGCTGCCACGCCCGCCGGTGCGCCGCGGGTTGATGGTCGCCGCGGTGCTGATCGTGGCGGCCGCGACCGCCAACGGGCTGCTGATCGACGTACCGGAACAGGCCACCGCCACGGTCACACTGCGCGACGCCGGATCGGACACGGACGGAAGGATGGTGCTCGCGGACGTCCGCGTCACGCCCGGTGATCTCGTCGGCTCCGATCCCGAATGGATGCAGATCCTCGCCTGGCAGGGCGGGATCGGCTCGGACAGTCCCGGCCGTGGGCTGGTCGTCGACCACCTCCAGCGAGTGGAAGCCGGGCACTACGTCTCCACCGAACCCGTTCCGGCGCACGGATCGTGGAAGACCGTCCTGCGGATGCAGGACGGGCGCGTGTTGACCGCGGCGCCGATCTTCATGGCCGCCGACCCCGGCATCGGCGTCGAGGAGGTGCCCGCGCTCGCCTCGTTCACCCGGCCGTTCATCGGCGAGATCTCCGTGCTTCAGCGGGAGCGGTCGTTCGACTACCCCTCCTGGCTGTTCGCCGCGGCGTCGCTCGTTGTGCTGGCGTGCAGCCTCATCCTCGTCGGGGCGCTGTCCTGGGGCGCCGCGCGCATCAACGACCGGTATCCGCGCACGAGCCGAACGGCCGTGCCGGAACCGGCGGTCTCGCGATGACTCGTGGCTCCGGCAGCGTGGACGTGCTGGCCGATCATTCGATCCTGCTCGCGATACCCGCCTTCCTGCCCGCCCTGCTCGTCGTCGCCGTCGTAGTTCTCGTCGCTGTGCGGGATCGTCGCGCCGAAGAGCGCGATCGAGCGTCCGGTTCGCCGTCCGAGCACGGTGGGGAGAAGGAGGAGTGATGGCATTCGCGCGGCATCGGGGCGCACTCGTCCTCGTGGGTGGTCTGCTCGTGGCAGGCTGCGCCGCATCGGATCCCGCCGCCACCGCGCCGACGGCCACCGTAGCCGGGGAGTCGGACAGTCTCGTCGTCGCCGTGCGGATCGCCGCCGGCTCGGTGAGCCCGGCCGACGTGCGCCTGGAAACCAGGGTCGGACGGCCGATCGAGATCGTGGTCGACAGCGACACCGACGACGAACTGCACGTCCACGCCACGCCCCAGCACACCTTCGCGATCGCCCCTGGTGCCGGTCAGCGGTTCCGCTTCACGGTGGACGTGCCAGGGCGGGTGGAGATCGAACTGCACCACGCCCGGCGCACGGTGGCGACGCTGCTCGTGCGCGGATGACAGTTCTCGCCCACGGCATCGGCGGCGCAACCGACCTGCCGATCCCGTTGTCGTACGCGCTCATCGGAGCCGCCTGGGCCTTGACCTTCTCGTTCGCGGTGCTGGTGCTCGCCTGGCGCGAACCCCGGCTCGATTCCCGGTCGCCGGGGGTCGCGCTGCCGCCGGTAGTGCGAGCTGTCGTGGACTCGCGGGCGGTCCGGGTCGCGATCTCGACGCTGAGCGTGGCTCTCACCTTCGTCGTCGTCGCGATCGGCCTGTTCGGGCCTTCCGACCCGGCGCGCAGCCCCGTCCCCGGTGTCGTCTACGTCTTCCTGTGGGTCGGTGTCATGGTCGCCTCGCTGATCGCCGGACCCGTGTGGAAGGTCTTGTCACCGGTGCGTGCGGTGCATCGCGCCATCTGCCTGATGTGGGGGCGTCGGCCCGCCGACGGTTTGGTGCGTTATCCCGATTGTTGGGGACAGTGGCCCGCGGTGCTGGGTTTGTTCTCTTTCGTGTGGCTCGAACTGGCCTACCCGGAACCCGGCTCGGTGAGCGCCGTGACCACGTGGTTCGTGGCCTACCTCGTCGTGAGCACGACGGGACTGATCGTGTGCGGCACCGCATGGGCCGAGCACGCCGATCCGCTGGAGGTGTACAGCAGTCTGCTGGGCAGGCTGAGCCCGGTCGGCCGGCGCGAGACCGGTGCCCTCGTCCTGCGATCGCCGTTGGACAACCTGACGGGCACCCCGGTGCGGATCGGCGGGGTGGCCGTGGCCGCCACTTTGCTCGGCTCGACGGCGTTCGACAGCTTCACCACATTCCCTTCCTGGCGCGGGCTGCTGGCCCACGCCGGTGGCAGCGGATCCGATGTCCTGCCGACCCTCCTGAAGACAGCGGGGCTGCTGGGCTTCATCCTCGTCGTCGCCGTCGCGTTCCGGACCGCCTCCCGCGCCACCGGCGGCCTCTCCGCGGCCGACCGGACATTGCTTCCGGTTCGCCTCGCCGCCAGCCTGACCCCGATCGTCGCGGGCTATCTGGTGGCCCACTACCTCACGTTCCTGGTCGAGAAGGGCCAGGCGACGGTGCTTTTGTTCGCGGATCCGTTCGGACGAGGATGGAACCTCGCCGGCCTCGCCGACCGCGACGTCGCCTACCTCCTGTCCGCCCACCCCGCGGTGCTCGGGACGATCAAGGTGCTGGCCGTGGTGATCGGCCACATCCTCGGCGTAGCCGCCGCGCACGACCGCTGCCTGCGGCTGCTGCCGCGGGCCCACCGGGTCACCGGTCAACTGGCGCTGATGCTGGTCATGGTGGGTTTCACCTTCACCGGTCTGTACCTTCTCTTCGAGTCGTGACCGAGGCGTTCGAACCCGCCTCCCTGAATCCGGTCAGCGGGCCCCCACCTCGACGAGCGGCGCAATCCACCTCGGAAGGGATCCGTGCTGAGCCGCCTGGATCCCATCCGGTGCGAACACGAATTGAAGTGGCGAGCTGAGGCCCGGTGCGCCCGCTCGGTGGTGGCTCAGCTAGTAGGACGCAACGCGATGATCGACCGCGAACCCGCCGGGACGACCGAGCCGACCTGGAGGCGGGCCGACTCGGCCAGCGCGCTCACTTGGTCGAGGGTGCGTTCCCGGCCGCGGACGTAGCAGAGCATCCGGAGATCTCCCTCGGTGTCCGGCGGCCCGCCGGCGGTATCGCCGATGTGGTCGACGACGAGCACCCTTCCCGTCTCCGAGGCCGCCTCGGCGCAGCGCTGCAAGATGCGGACCGCGGCCTCGTCGTCCCAGTCGTGCAGGACACCGGAGAGCAGATAGCCGCCCGCTCCGGCGGGAAGGGGATCGAAGAAGCTGCCGACCTGTGCGTCGGCTCGATGGGCCAGTCCGGCGGAGGCGATGGCCCGGTCCGCGCGGGCCACCGGGCCGGGCAGGTCGATGACTGTCCCGCGCAGTGCGCCGTGGGTGCGAAGGAGGGCGATGAGCAGGCTGGCGTCGCCGCCGCCCACGTCGATGACGTGCCCCAGTGCGCCCCATGGGTAGGCGTCGGCCACCGCGGGCGCGTCATGCACCAGCCGGGCTCCCATCAGCGCGTCGAAAGACGCTCCCAGCCCCGGGTCTGCGGACAGATCGTCCCAGAACGGGCGGCCGAACTGACGTGGGAACGCGGGTTCACCGGTGCGAACGGTGTGCAACAGCTGCACGAAGCACAGATCGGCGCGTCCGACGGCGCCTTCCAGATCGATCCAGCGTCGCACTCCTTCCGGATGATCGTCGCGCAGGCGCTCACCCAACGCCGTCAGGCCGTAAATACCGGGATCCACACGAGACAACACCCCGGCGGTCACGAGGTGGTCCAAGAGGCGTCCCAGCGCGTCCCGGTCCGCGTCCACCACCGTGGTCAGCGCCTGGGCCGTCCGTGTGCCCGCGGCGATGTGGTCGGCCAGCCGCAGCGTCGCCGCCACCCGGATGGCCATGGGGGTCACCAAATCGGCAGCAGCCCACAGCGCTCCACCCCACTCCGTCGGCTCCTCGGCCATGACCCTCCTCGTTCGGCAATGCGCCCTTACCGGACTCTCGATGATCAGCGCAGCGGCACTGTCCAGCACAATCGGGTGCCCGCTGGGTTGCCGTCCGGGCTGGTACCCGCCGTGACGGTGAAAGTTCCGGCGGCCTGCTCGGCGCGCCGGGCCAGATTGGTCAGTCCGCTCGGCGTCACATCGGCGGGCATACCGCGTCCGTCGTCCTCGATGACGACGGTCAGGTCGTCGGCCACGGTGATCTCGATCGCGATGGTGTCGGCGCCGGAGTGCCGCACGGCGTTGCTGACTGCTTCGCGGACAACGGCTTCGGCGTGGTCGGCCAGTTCCGGGTCGATCACCGAGAGGGGACCGGTGATGCGCACGGAGGTGCGCAGTCCACCGGCGTCGGTCTGCTGCCGGATGGCTTCCTCGATGCGTTGGCGGACTTGCGCGCCGTGGCTGTCGCCGCCGTGCAGGTCGAAGATGGAGGTGCGGATCTCCTGGACCACGTCTTGCAGGTCGTTGATGGCGTCGGTGAGGCGTTCGCGCACCTCGGGGACGCGGGTGCGGGGCACGGTGCCTTGCAGGCTCAATCCGACGGCGAACAGGCGCTGGATGACGTGGTCGTGCAGGTCGCGGGCGATGCGGTCGCGGTCGGAGAGGATGTCCAGCTCCCGCATGCGCTGTTGGGCGTCGGCCAGCCGCATCGCCAGAGCGGCTTGGTCGGTGAAGGCGGCGGTCAATGCGAGGATCTCGTCGTCATAGGGCGCCGACTCCACCGCGCGCAGCGCCACCAACACGCCGACGGTGGAGTCGGAGGTTTGCATGGGCAACACCAGGGCGGGTCCGGCGGCGGGGAAGATCTTGCCGAGATCGGCGCGGCGCGCGTCGTCGACTCGTTGCGGAGAACGCAAGCCGAACGCCTGGCCGATCGTGGTGTCGCCGAGGGGGAGTTTGATCAGCCGCTGATCGTCCGCGCTGCCCGCGGTGTGGGTGATCAGGAGTTCGGTGATCTCCCCGGGCGGGCTCTCGGGGTCCGGGACGACCGCCAGGAAGGTCTGTTGCGAGCCGGTGAGTCGGCAGGTGGCCTGCACGAGGTCGGTGAGGACTCGGTCGGGTGCGGTGCCTGCGAGGAATTCGGTGGTGATGTCGCGGGTGGCTTCGATCCAGGCTTGCCGGGTGCGGGCGGATTCGTAGAGGTGTGCGTTGTCGATCGCGATGCCGGCGGCGGCGGCGAGGGCTCGCACGATGACTTCGTCGTCTTCGGTGAAGGGCTGGCCGCCGGTTTTCTCGGTGAGGTAGAGGTTGCCGAACACTTCGTCGCGGATGCGGACGGGTACGCCGAGAAAGGTGCGCATCGGTGGGTGGTGGGCGGGGAAGCCGACCGAGGAGGGGTGGTCGGCGAGGTTGTCCAGCCGGATGGGTTTGGGTTGGCTGAACAGTAGTCCGAGTACGCCGTGGCCTTGGGGGAGGTCACCGATTCGTTCGCGGGTGGGTTCGTCGATGCCTTCGTAGATGAACTGGGTGAGTTGCTGGTCGTGGCCGCGGACACCGAGTGCGCCGTAGCGCGCGTCGACCAGGGAGATCGCGGTGTGCACGATGGTGCGCAACGTGCGGTCCAGATCCAGGCCGGAGGTGACGGTGAGCATGGCCTCGACCAGGCCGTCCATCCGGTCGCGGGCGTCGATGATCTGCTCGATGCGGTCTTTGACCTCGCCGAGCAGTTCGCGCAACCGCAGTTGCGAGAGCGTGTCACGCACCGAATAGGCGTCGGCCGACGCGTAATCGGTCGGCTGCGCTGCCCCTGGAACGCCGTCAGCGCGGCTGCTCGCCATTGCTCCAGGATATTTCACCCCGTGGCGGAAATGAACGATCAGAAGTCGATGGTGGAGCCGGGTGAACGGGAGCGGAGTTTGGAGGCGTAGACCGCGGCCTGAGTGCGCCGTTCCAGCCCGAGTTTGGCGAGCAGCCGGGAGACGTAGTTCTTCACGGTTTTCTCGGCGAGGAACATGCGCTGCGCGATTTGCCGGTTGGTCAGTCCTTCGCCGAGGAGATCGAGGAGTTTGCGTTCCTGCTCGGTGAGGCCGGCCAGGGGACCGTCCTGGTCGGTGTTGGCGCGCAGTCGTTGCATGAGGGCGGCGGCGGCGCGGTTGTCCAGCAGGGAGCGGCCTGCGCCGACTTCCTTGATGGCCTTGGCCAGCTCCATGCCCTTGATGTCCTTGACCACATAACCGCTGGCCCCGGCCAGGATCGCGTCGAGCATGGCTTGTTCGTCGGTGAACGAGGTGAGGATCAGGCAGCGCAGGTCGTCGAGTTTGGACAGCAGGTCGCGGCACAGCTCGATGCCGTTGCCGTCGGGCAGGCGCACGTCGAGCACGGCGACGTCGGGGCGGAGTGCGGGGATGCGGGCGAGTGCCTGGGCGACGTCGCCCGCTTCGCCGATCACCGACAGTTCCGGGTCGTCGGAGAGCAGGTCGGCGAGGCCGCGACGGACGATCTCGTGATCGTCGACCAGAAACACCGTGATCATGATGGTGTCCAATCCGGGAGCGGGTGTGTGGTCGACACTACGCAGGGGGCGGAAGGCTCGGTACGGACCAAAGTCCTTTTCCCGGCCGAATAGGCATCGCAGAAGGGGCGGGCCCATCGTGAATTCGCGCAGCCGCGTCGTGCTGCGCGCGGCGCGCTGCGAAATGCGCGGCGCGGCTGGGGACGACGCGCCGGAAGCCGGCATGCGCGGCGCGGCTGGGGACGACGCGCCGGAAGCCGGCCCGCCGCAGGGGATCGGGTCAGCGCGTGGGTGCCTCGGAGCGGGCGAGTCCTTCGGCGATCAGGATCCGGTGGGCTTGCCGGGCGGCGGAAAGCTGCTCGGTATCGCCCGCGTCGCCACCAGAAGTCGCTTCGAGGCTGCGGGCGAGCACCGTCACCGCGTCGGTGAGTGCCCGCAGGCGGCTGTCCAGTTCGTCGAGACGGGGCGATTCCGATGGCCGGATCGCGGTCTTCTCCGGCAAGGTGCCCGCCAGGTCGGTTCCGCGCAGTACCGCCCGCAGATCTTCCGGCAGCCAGGCGAACACGTGATCGAGCTGTCCGGGAGAGAACAAGTCGGCCAGCGCGTCGGTCACCGCGCCCGCGAGCGCGTAGGCCTCGTCCCTGGAGACGCCCGCTTCCCGCGCGAACTGATCGACGAACGAGGGTACGTCGTGCGAAACGGGGACGTGCGCGGGAACCCAGCCCTCGTAGTAGATCCCGCGCAGGAGTTCGGGCAGCTGGGCGCTCAGGTGCGCGGAGGCGTTGACGCCGATGCGGTCACGAACGGTGTGCAGCCAGGCGCGCAAGGCGCGGTGCGCGAAGGGCCGGTCTTCGGTGGCGAGCCCGTCGGCGAGAGTGCGCAGCCATTCGTGCGCGGTGTGTATCGCGGGTGCGAGGGGGTCGCGGTGGTAGCTCATGGGGGTGCCTTTCACGGGTGAATCGTGGTTATCGGATGTCGCCACCTAGGTCTCAGGGGTCCAGCGCGAACCGGTGACGGTGAAGATGTCGGTCACCGGTCGTCGCGGGGTCGGCGGGATCATGTCCGTGTCGTCGGGCGCGGTTCCGATGCGGATCAGCACCTGCGGGGTGGCCGGGCGCGGGACCAGACCGCCGAGCAGTCCGCGCGTTGTCGGCAGTTCGGTGATGTGGGTCAGCGCGCAGGTCCCCAGCCCCGCGGCGGTGCATTCCAGCAGCACGGCCGACAACGCTTCACCGGTGCGCAGCCACTGCGTCACCGAATCGCCTTCGGTGCCGAGCACCACCAGCCGCGCGCGATCCTCCTGCCGGGCGCGTCGCATCGATTGCGTAGCCGGAGGGAACGCGCGGCCGACTCCGACCCGAGCGAATTCCGCGTCCGACACCAGGGCGGCGGCGGGCACGCCCTCGGGGTTCTCGGAATGCCCTGTCCACCATTCCAATTCGGTCTGGTACAGCAAGTCGTGCCTGCGTAGCGCACCGACCTGCTCGGAGGCGGCGGCCAGCCGGGGCCGGACGCTGTCGTCCAAGACGCTGAGTTCCACCTCGTGCGGGGAGGTGAGCATCCGCAGCCGGGGGAGCACGTCGGCGAAGCCGTCGGGTTCGGTCATCGGCAGCCGGTCGGTGCGTCGCCGGTCGATGGCGAGTGCTCGGCCGTGGATTCCCTCGGGCGGGTCGGCCCACGGCTGGAATTCGATCACCGCCAGGTGGTCGGGTCGCTGCCGGTCGGGTACACGCGTCGTGTCGGTGTGCCAGCCCCGGTCGGCGAAGGTGGTTCGCGCGTGATGCAGCACGGCTCCGCAGCTGATCACCAGCTGGCGTCCGTGCGGATCGGTCGAGGGCAGTAGCCGGTCGGCGTCGGTGTAGAGGTGCAGGCGCGTGCCGTCGAAGATCCAGCGCCATGGTTGGGTGTTGTGCACCGACGGCGCGCGCGTCGCGAGCCGCAGCGCGGCCAGCATCACCCGATGATCGGGTACCGGGAGGCCGGGTGCTTCGTCGTTCGCGGTCATGCTTCGAGTCTTCGCGCGATCGCCGCGGCGGACTACGGGCGTTCCGCCCGGGACGCAGGGTCCTTGGTCCCCGCGCGTCCGGCACCGGAGCGGACCGGGGCCCCACCGCCGTGACCTTCACGTCCTACTCCTCGGTCTCCGCCACACGGGTACGCAGGATCGCCACGCCCCACCACAACAGGCGGACCGCGAGACCGGCGTAGATCAGGACAGCGAGGTACACCAAGCCCGCGCCGTAGTCGCGGGCCCATGCGGGCAGCAACACCACGACCGCGGCCGGCATCGCGAGCAGCATGATCGTTGCGACCACCACCGCGGGAACCGCCAGCGGAGCGGCGTCCGGGTCCGGGGTTCCGCCGGACGAGGGTCGGGGGATGAACCGGGGTGACATAGCACACAGTCTGTTCCCGCGGTGGTTCCGGCGGGAGGGTACTGCTGCCCGTAAGCGTGGGGCGAACGTCCCGATGTGGGTGTGACCTCGGCCGACCTCAGCGAGCGGTGGCGGGGCGATTCGGCAGCGCCACCGGCCGCCGCTACCTTCTCGCCGGTCGTTCGAGGGCCCTCCGCGCAGCAGTGCGCTGCCTACCACGAGACCGACGGCCCCCCACGCCACGTTCTCGGTCGGCGCGGCGAGACCGACGCCGGGCGGGTTCGCGAAGGGAGTGGGGAACCGTTCTCCACTCAGGCCGTTGACCGTATGCGGGACGGCGTTGACGAGCAGTGGTCACCACGACCCTCGCCGCATGGGACGACGCCCCCGACGCCTACCGCGCCCGAACCACCGAACTCGTCCTTCACCGCCCGCCCCTCGGGTCGGCGTAAGGGCCGCCTGCCGGCCCGCATGCTCAGCGTGCGAGGTCGGTGATGGCAGCGGCCTTGCGGGCCACGTGGCGCCCGATCGCCTCGATCCGGTCGCTGGTGAGCGGGACGAGGGGGTGGACGGCGATCAGCAGTGCCGCGTGACGGTGTGGTCCCAGGACGGGGGCGGCGATCGCGGCGACCTGTTGTACGACAGCGGTTGCGGCCGGCTCGGGGAACCCGATTGTGGTGAACTCCGCACGCAACTGATCGAGGGTCTCGCGGATGTTGAGGGGTAGAGCTATCGCGCCGCCGTCGAGGGTATGCAGGAGCCAGGCGGCCTGGCCTAGCTGCGGAGAGGTGCAGTCGACGTCAAAACCGCGCTCGCGGGTGCGGGTCAGCATGTCGCTGATGCGCGCGATGGTGGCGTTGTCGGCGGTGCTGCGGGCCAGCCAGGCGCGGCGGCCGTCGTCGCTGTCCCAGGCGGCGAATGAGGCGCCGAACGGCGGCGCGTACGGGATGCGGCCGCCCGGCCACAGCCGATCACCGCCTTCGAAGGCGGTGATCACCAGCGCATCGTCGGTGAGTTTTTCCACGACCGAGGCGGCGTAGCCGAACTCCGCCGCCAGCTCGGTCACCGCGATGCGAGCCGCTTCGAAGAAGGGGCGATCCTTCACCGCCGTGGCCACCGGAGCCAGGCCCGGGCCGAGTGCGAATGTTTTGCTCGCCGGATCCCTGATCACCCATCCGCGCTCGCACAGTGTCGTCAGGATGGCGTGGGTGGTGGCTTGAGTGAGCTCCAGTTCCCGGGCGATCTCGCTGTAGCGCCACCGCTGCCCGCCCGGGCGTGAGAGCAGTTCCACGACATCGATCACCCGGTCTGTGGGCGCCGAACCCGTCCGTGCCATCTCGACTCCTTCCCTCGGCCGGTGCCGACCTGTACTTATACCGTGCCCAGTCACCGGGGCCGTAGGTGGTGGAGATGCACATCGCCACCGCAGCCAGGCGCTGATGGCGGGCATAGGTAGAAGCGGGTTCTCAGATCCCGAGAGCTTCGCGGACCTTCTCCACGACTTTCTCGATCGGGGCATCGACCTCAATCACCGTGCCGTCGGGGTTGATCAGGTCCAGCCGCGTGCGCGTGAGCTTGGAGTAGGAGATCACCCACTTGCCCCCGACCTTGGTGTAGCGGTCGGTGTAATGGCCGTAGCCATGGACTCCGACGGCGTCGCCGAAGATCAGCACATCCTCCATGCGCCACCCGACCTCGGCCGTGGTCGCTGAGGTCAGCGTGATCTGCGGATCGAATACCTGGTGGTGAGTCTGGGCGGACCCGAGGGTCAGTTTCAGGAATCCGACGAAGTTGTCCCTGCCGACGATGATCGGGCCAGCACTACCGGTGGTGTCGACCACGACGTCCTCGGCCAGCAACGCACGCAGCCCGTCCCAGTTCTTGGCGTCGATGTTCTGGCAGTAGTCCGCCTTGAGCTGTTCGACCGCCTGGGTGTCGGCGGCCGCATTGGTCACAGAGAAGGCCCCCGGTACTCTCGTCGGCGGCGCGGGCTCGGCGGCGGCCGCCCCGATGCCGCCCACGGCGAGCAGCGCCGCGGCGCCCACCGCCACCGTGGCGCATACCACCCGCGGTGGGCCTGACACGGCCGGGAACCGGCGATGTTCTTCTGACGACATATCTGTTCTCCTCCACGATTGGATATCTCGAACCACGTATGAGCGATGGCCGGCCCGAATCGGCGGTAGTCCGCACGACTTCATTCGCCCAAGCGCCTTGGGCGACCCCGATCCGTCGATCGGTGTCGGGAGTTGGTCGTGCTCTTGTTAACCGCGCCGGGGTACCCGCGCGGCCCACGATTGCCGGTGCGCGCTCGCGCCGTGTCCGCAATCGGGGGCGGCGGACTGTACACCGCCGCAGAACGCGTCCATCACCCTCCTCACCACACCGCAGCGAATCACGTACACAAGCATTTATCGCATAGTCGATATTCTTTGCCGAATATGTGATATAAAAATAGCGAGGTGGACCGTCACGGTCAAGGGAAGCGAAACCTCTTGCGGCGCTCGTGCTTATCGTTTCGTCGATGCGGCTCGCTGCGCTGCCTCGGGCTACACCTCGCCGGCGATCGTCTCGAAACCACCGAGTCCGCCGCGCGGGCGTGGCCGTCGACGCCGCGGTGGCACACGGGGCGTGGGGCGTCGTAGGCGCCGCAAAGGTGTGCCGATCTCGGCTGCCGACACCCGGACATTCCTATTGGACAACGCCGCGGCCGGGCAGCCCGGCGAGCCGGTCCACAGCCGCTAGCTGCAGCCAGAAATCGTCTCGGTCGCGCTACCGGGTGGGTACGTCGTCGAATGGGTCGCGTGTCCGCGAACTGGGGGCGTTCCAGGAGCTTCCGGAAGTCCAGCCCTGTCGGTCGAGCCGAGCGTTCGCACCCCCACCTGCGATAACAGGGGGTCGCCGTAGTATTGCCTGATTTCGGGCGAATATGGCGTAGTGGCTGGTGAGTGGGTGGCAGTTCCGTGCCCTGCTGGCCGCGTCCAAACTTCCCGCCCTCGCCATCCGCTTCAGAAGATGACCGAGGTCCCTGGGCGGCCGGCGCTGTCCGGCATCGGGCGTGCTGAACCTGGTCTATCCGGTCTCGGCCGCGTATGCGGCCTGGGGTCGGCTCGGCTCCGAGTCGTTCACCAGCCGACCGGGCGTGGGGAATGTGGCCCCGTGCCAGGGTCTCTCACGGCGCCCATCTTTTCGCCGCCGCGTGGTCGTGGGCGGGAATGACCTCGATGCCGGCGGGCATCCGGTGCAGGCGGTGGATGGCGGCGAAGGCGGCGGATCGATCATGGTCGACGAGAAGGCCCGGCAGCGGGGGCCTTTCGCGGAGCAGGGCGATCTGCTCGCGGCGCCAGACGGCGTCACCGGCCAGCAGCACGGTGCCGCCGTCCGGTACGGCGAGAACGAGCCCGATGCTGCCCGGGGTGTGGCCGGAGAGATCCACCGCCAGGACCGAGCCGTCGCCGAAGAAATCGTGGCTGCGAGAAAAGGTCAGAATCGGGGGTCCGTCGAGGTCGAAGGGCGGGGTGGGTCGTGAGCCGAGCGGCTCGGTGACTCCCATCGGGGCCGTCGTAGGGTTCGTCGCCCACGACAGTTCAGCCGAGGATGCCCACAGGGCGAGTGACGCCGGTAGATCGAGCAGCCCGGCCACGTGGTCCCAGTGAATATGCGTCGCGATCGCGAAGTCGACCGCGTCGACGGGGACCGCCGACATCGCCAGCGAATCGCCCAATCCGACAAGCGGTTTCCTCGGCGCGACGAGCCCGCGATAGGGGCGGCGCAGCAGCGGCAGGACCCGGGTGTGCACGTCGGCGCACATCGCCGGATCGACCACGAAACGAGCTTCCGGGTGTTCGACGAGGAAACTGGTCATCGCGATCGCTACCGTGGGCGGCCGCAGCGCTCCTTCGATCACCCCGTAGGCCGGGGCGGGGCGCACACCATGGACGAGCGCGGTCAAACGAACTGTGGCCCGTGCCGGGGGCAGTCCCGCGTTCGTGATCGAGCCCAGCAACTCCGCGTCGGGGCGGCGGGGGAACACCGTGCGCCACGGCATCGACATCCCGGCGGCACAACACGACCACCACGTTCGAGCAGCGCCGGTGCGCGCCGTCAACGGTCCGGCTGATGGCAATCCCACACCCGCCCCTTCCCGCCCGACCGGCAGCGACATGTCCGACGACAGCCTACTCGCGCACCGCACTATGTGAACTGTTGTTCTCGTCTGCTCGAGCGGATCGCGATCGTCCGCATGGCGGGATAGAGTGGCAGATTAGTTTTGAAATCCGAGGTTTTGTCGAACACTTACACCTGGGCCGCTAGAGTCGGCAGGTAATTAAGTTACTAGAGTTTCCATCTGTCTAGGTGGGCATGCCGTTTGGTTGCCGGAAGGCGAGAGGTGATGGCATCAGTGGAACATGCCGACGCGAGCGAACGCGCGGCGGCATCGACGGCGCGGCGACTGGCCGCGCTCCTGTTCGGCGTGGGGATACTGCACTTCCTCGCGCCACAGCCGTTCGATTCGGTGATCCCCGCACAGCTGCCCGGCCGGGCCCGCCTGTACACCCACGGCTCCGGCGTCGTCGAACTCGTCGTGGCCGCCGCGCTCGTCACGCCGCGGACGCGGCGGTGGGGTGGGCGATGGGCCGCCTGGTTGTTCCTGGCGGTGTACCCGGCCAACATTCAGATGGCGATCGACTGGCTGCGCAACGATCGGATCCCGGCGCCCGTGAAAGCGGTTGCCCTGGTGCGGCTTCCGCTGCAAATCCCGCTGGTGCTCGCCGCCAGGAAGGTGCGACGAGCAGGCCACGCGCAGCGCTGACCGGGTCTCGCGGCAGACCCTGTCCGCCGTGGCGGGAGCGGCCGACTCACGGCGGTGTGCCGACCGCGCGGCACCGCGCGGGCTTGTCCGTGGAGCATTTGCCCGGACGATCTGGTGACCCGTGCGCCAGAGCAGGGAAGCGACCTGTACCGGGCTGACGCCGCGAGCCTGCAGCGCACGAGTGGGATACGCGCGATGATGGAGTAGTGCGCACCCGCTATCACGATCACCTCGAGCAACTCGCCGGTCAATTACGAGTGATGTGCGCGCGCAATCGGGAAGCGATCGCGATGGCGACCGACGCGCTGCTCGGCGCGGATCTGGAGCTGGCCGAGCGCACCATCGACTACTGCGCCGAAACCGTGGCGATGCGCGAGGACACCGAACACGCCGCGGTTACGCTTCTGGCGCTCGAGGCGCCGGTGGCGGGAGAACTGCGGCGAGTGGTGACCGCGCTGCAGTTGGTCGACGACCTCACCCGGATGAGCGCCCTGACCGAGCACATCGCCCGGACCGCGAGGCGCAGGCATCCCGCCGACGCCGTCCCCGCACCGGTGCGCAACCTGGTGAGTCACATGGGTGAGACGGCGGTCGACCTCGCTGACGCCGCGGTCGCCGTACTGACCACCGCCGACCCCGGCGACGCCGCTGATCTCGACGCCCGCGACGACACCATGGACGACCTGCACCGCGATCTGCTCGCCGCGATCCTCGCCGAGGGCTGGGACAACGGCACCGCCGCCGCGGTCGATGTCACCCTGCTGGGCCGCTACTACGAACGCTTCGCCGACCATGCCGTCGAGGTCGGTCGCCGCACCCTGTACATGACCACCGGGCGCCGGCCCGACGACACGGCTCTGCAGCCCGGCTAGATCCGGGCGGCACGCGACATCATGACTTGAGAATCCAGGCCGGCCCCGAAGGGCCGGCCTGGAATCCGCCCGGACGGATCAGGCGAGGTCGAACCGATCGTTCTCGACCACCTTGACCCACGCGGCGACGAAGTCGTTCACGAACTTCGGCCCGGCGTCGTCCTGCGCGTACACCTCGGCCAGTGCGCGCAGCACCGAGTGCGACCCGAAGACGAGGTCGTTGGCGGTGGCCGTCCACTTGGCCGCACCGGAGGACCGGTCGAAGCCTTCGTAGACGTTCTCCGCCGACTCGGACGCCTTCCACTCGGTGTCCTGGTCGAGCAGGTTGACGAAGAAGTCGTTCGTCAGCACGCCCGGCCGGTCGGTGAACACACCGTGGTCGGTGCCGCCGTAGTTGGCGCCCAAGGCCCGCAGGCCGCCGATGAGCACCGTGAGCTCAGGAGCGGTGACGTCCAGCATGTAGGCCCGGTCGAGCAGCAGGCGCTCCAGCGGAGCCTTCTCGCCGCTGCGCACGTAATTGCGGAATCCGTCGGCCCGCGGTTCCAGCACCGCGAACGACTCGACATCGGTGTTCTCCTGGGTCGCGTCCGTCCGCCCGGGGGTGAACGGCACGGTGACGTCGTGCCCGGCGTCCTTCGCGGCCTTCTCGATCGCCGCGGACCCGGCCAGGATGATCAGGTCGGCCAGCGAGACCTTCTTGCCGCCGGAGGCGGAACCGTTGAAGTCCTGCTGGATCTGCTCGAGCACCGGGAGAACCTTGGCCAGCTCGTCCGGCTCGTTGACCGCCCAGTTCTTCTGCGGCTCGAGACGAATCCGGGCACCGTTGGCGCCGCCGCGCTTGTCGGTGCTGCGGTAGCTGGCCGCCGACGCCCAGGCCGTCTTGACCAGTTGCGCTACCGACAGGCCGGACTCGAGGACCTTGCTCTTGAGGGCCGCGATGTCCTGCTCGTCGATCAGTTCGTGATCGACGGCGGGAACCGGGTCCTGCCACAGCTGCGGCTCCGGAACCCACGGCCCGAGGTAGCGGCTGATCGGTCCCATATCGCGGTGCAGCAGCTTGTACCACGCCTTGGCGAACGCCTCGGCCAGCTCTTCGGGGTGCTCCAGCCAGCGACGGGTGATCTCGCCGTAGATCGGGTCTTCCCGCAGCGCGAGGTCGGTGGTCAGCATCGTCGGGGTACGCGCGGGGCCGTCGAACGGATCCGGAATGGCGCCCTCGCCCGCGCCGTCCTTCGGCTTCCACTGCCAGGCTCCGGCGGGGCTCTTGGTCAGCTCCCACTCGTAGCCGTACAGGTTCTGCAGGAAGCCGTTGCCCCACCGGGTCGGGGTGGACGTCCAGACGACCTCCAGGCCGCTGGTGATGGCGTCCTTGCCCTTGCCCGTGCCGTAGGCGCTCTTCCAGCCCAGGCCCTGCTGCTCGATCGGGGCGCCTTCGGGCTCGGCGCCGACCAGGCCGGCGTCCCCGGCGCCGTGGGTCTTGCCGAAGCTGTGGCCGCCGACGATCAGTGCGGCGGTCTCCTCGTCGTTCATCGCCATGCGGCCGAACGTCTCCCGGATGTCCCGCGCGGCGGCCACCGGATCCGGCTGACCGTTGGGGCCTTCCGGGTTCACGTAGATCAGGCCCATCTGGACGGCGCCGAGCGGGCCGGCCAGTTCACGGTCGCCGCTGTAGCGCTCGTCGCCGAGCCAGGTGTCCTCCGGGCCCCAGAAGACCTCTTCCGGTTCCCAGATGTCCGGGCGGCCGAAGCCGAAACCGAAGGTCTGGAAGCCCATCGACTCCAAGGCCACGTTTCCTGCGAAGACGAGCAGGTCGGCCCAGGAGATCTTGTTGCCGTACTTCTGCTTGACCGGCCACAGCAGCCGGCGGGCCTTGTCCAGATTGGCGTTGTCCGGCCAGCTGTTGAGCGGGGCGAAGCGCTGCGCGCCCTGACCGCCGCCGCCGCGACCGTCGGCGATGCGGTAGGTACCCGCGGCGTGCCAGCTCATCCGGATGAACAGGCCGCCGTAGTTGCCGTAATCGGCAGGCCACCAGTCCTTCGAATCGGTCAGGACCGCGGCGACGTCGGCCTTGAGGGCATCGACGTCGAGTTTCGCGAACTCCGCGGCGTAGTCGAAGTTCTCACCGAGGGGGTTGGATTTGGACGAATGGGCGTGCAGCACCGAGACATCGATCTGCTCCGGCCACCAGTCCTTGTTGCTGCGGGGGCGATGATCCGTCTTCGCGGTGGGCGACGGGATCGCCGGGTTCTCACTTTCGCTCGCGCTGTGAGTTTCGGTGTCAGGATTGGGCGGGCGGCTATCGGATGACACAGCATTCCTTCCTGAATGAGTGATGTGGGCTGCGATCACGGATGTGATCGGGAAGCCTGTGTTTCCACACAATCGGGACACAGGCCCCAGTAGATGACTTCGGCCTCATCGATCGAGAACCCGCTGTCATCGGACGCGGTCAGACACGGCGCATCACCGATGGCGCAGTCGACATCGGCGATCACCCCGCACGCCCGGCATACGACGTGGTGGTGATTGTCGCCGACCCGCGACTCGTAGCGCGCGACGGACCCGGAGGGCTGAATACGCCGCACCAAGCCGGTGGCGGTGAGCGCGTTCAACGAGTCGTACACCGTTTGATGGGATACCTCGGGCAGCGCGGATCGAACGGCACGGATGATCGACTCCGTGTCGGCGTGCGGATGGTCGTGCACCGCGCTGAGCACCGCGACCCGGGGGCGGGTCACACGCAGCGAAACTCCTCGCAGCAGCTGCTGGAATTCCGAGGCCGTTGGCATGCACGGAAGTCTCGTCCGCTTTCTGGAACGAGTCAAGAGTTTGTCCGAAAGTCGCGCTCTCCCAATCGAGATCGGCGCTTCCGGCCTGGTAGCCGACTCAGTGGCGCGGGTGGGGCGGTGCAACCCTCGACGTTCCCGGCCGCCCCGCAGGGTCACCCAGTCCTTCGGAAATCCGGCATCAAGGCCGGAAGACGGATCGGATGCACCCTTCCTTCTTGTGCTTGAAGATGTCGTAGCCGTACACCGCGTCGTCGAGTGGCATGTCGTGGGTGATCAAATAGGACGGGTCCATGTCACCCTGCTGGATGTAATCGAACATCCGGGGCACATACCGCTGCCCGAACTGCTGTGCGGTGCGAATGGTGAGGCCTTTGTTCGTCACCACGCCCATGGGGAACTTGTCGGTGAGGCCGTAGACGCCGAGCACCGCGACCACGCCGCCTTTCCGGCACGCGAGAATCGCTTCTCGCAGCGGTGTCGCGCGATCGGATTCCAGCCGCAGGAGTTGTTTGGCCTTGTCGTAGATCTGCTGGAATCCGGTGCCGTGTCCTTCCATTCCGACGGCGTCGATGCAGGCATCCGGGCCGCGGCCACCGGTGCTCTCGCGCAGCGTCTCCTGGACGCTGTCGACGGCGGTGTAGTCGATGGTCTCCGCGCCGAACTGCTCCCTCGCCACGCGCAGCCGCTCGGGAAAGCGGTCGATGACGAAAATCCGGTCGGCGTCGAGCAGGCGGGCGGTGTGCCCGGCCATCAATCCGACCCCGCCGCTGCCCCACACCGCCACGGTGTCACCAGGGTGGATATTGCAGAATTCGGCGCCCATCAGGCCCGTCGGTACGGCATCGGAGAGGAACAATGCCTGTTCGTCGGTGATGCCCTCCGGTATCCGGAAGCAGTTGACGTCGCCGAAGGGGACGCGGACATATTCCGCGTGGGACCCCTGATAGCCGCCGAAGGGGTGGGTGTAGCCGTAGATTCCACCGGTCGGATAGCCGAGCAGTGGTTGTTGCAGCGCGGCGTTCGGATTGGTGGTGTCGCACATCGAATACAGTTCGTGGTCGCAATACCAGCACGATGCGCACCCGATGAAGGACGGGACGACGACGCGGTCGCCCACCTTTGTCGAGCCGACCTCGGCCCCGATTTCGACGACTTCGCCCATGAATTCGTGCCCGAAAACGTCACCTTCCCGCATGCCGGGCAGATATCCGTCGATGAAATGCAGGTCGGAGCCGCAGGTGGTGGTCAGCCGCACCTGCACGATGACGTCATGCGGATTGACCAGCGTCGGGTCGGGCACGGTTTCCACGGCGAGATCGTCGACGCCGTTCCAGCAGAGCGCACGCATGTCTCCTCCTGTTCACCGAGCTGACGAGCGAGCGCTCGGATTGTGGGCGAGGGTGGGCATTTCGCCGGTTTGCAGCCGGGCTCGGGCTCGATAGAGGGCGGTGAACATGGCCGCGCCGGTGAGCAGGTCGGGCAGTGGGGTCCGCGCCCGCATGGTCACTTCGGTGCCAAGGTTGCGCGGTGCGTCCCGGAAGCCGAGGTCGACCTCGAGGCCACGGGCCGAGGCGCTGTCCTCGTCGTCGGAGCCGACGAACCGCAGGTGCCCGTCCTCCTCGCGCAGGGTGGTCTTCCAGGTCGTGCGCCCGTCGGCGCCGGAGTGCAACGTCCACTCGTAGGTCGACGGTTCGGGCGAGCTGGCCTCGGCGATATCGCCCAGCACCTCCGACAGGTTCGCCGGGTCGCGCCAGAACCGCTCGACTTCGGCTCGCGGGCGCGCGATGGTCACGGTTTGGCTGCTCGAATAGCTGCTCGCCGACTCGATCAGCCAACCCACCAGGTCGCTCAGCAAATGTTTGGTGTCATCGATGTAGTGCATGGGGCCTCCTGTTGCTCTCCGTAGTCGCCCGACACTTCGACGCGCACGAGAAGCACCGTGCCCTATGGGTCAGCGGCACGAATCGCCGGTCGCAGAGGACGCGGAGCAAGAACTGCCGCGCATGTCCTATGCGGTCTCGAAGCGGCTACCCGCCGCCGGATACCCCAAACCGGATTCGCCGTTGTCGCTCGAATCCGACAAGGTCAGCGAGTCCGACAAGGTCAGCGGGACCGGAGGTCACCTTCCTCGGCTGTCCGGCCGCCGACCAGGGTTGCGCCCGGCGGCCGGCCCCTGCCGCACGAGCGCCCTCGGATCATCTCGATCGGCCGATCTCGGCCTTCTTCGCCGCCAGCCGCGCGGCGAATTCGGGGGATTCGAGCGAGGCCACCTGCGGCACGATCTCGGCGTCGACCGCGTCGGCGTGAGCGGCGAGATTCGCGGTGTGGCGCATGGTGCGCTTGGTGGTGATGAGCAGGTCGCGTGGCGCGTCGGCCGCGGCCGCGGCGAACTCGACGGCGCCGGCCAGCAGCGCGTCGTGGTCACCGTCGATCACCCGGTGCGCCAAACCGGCGTCGCGGGCGGCCTCGGCGTCGAGAATCTCCCCGAACAGCGTCATCGCGGCAGCCCGCTGCGGCCCGACGGCGCGTTGCAGCATCCAGGTCATCCCGCCACCCGGATGAATGCCGAGCCGCAGGAACCGGGCGTCGAACCGGGCGCGGGGGCCGGCGATCCGCAGGTCGGCGGCCAGCGCCAAGTTGAGTCCCGCGCCGACGGCCGCGCCGCCGACCGCCGCGATGGTCGGCAGTGCGCACCGCGCGACCGCGAGGAATCCGTCGTAGATCACCCGCAGTCCCTGCTCGCGGGCCTCGCCGAGCGCGCTGAGATCGGCGCCCGCGCAGAACGCAGGCGGGGTTCCGGTGACGACCACCGCGTGCACGCCGGTATCGCGCTCGGCCTCGGCCACCGCGGCGGCCAGTTGTCCGGACAGTTCCGGTGTCAACGCGTTCCGCCGATCCGGGTCGTGCACGGTGATGACCGCTACCTTGTCCCGCCGCTGTGTGCTGATCTCCGCCATGACCGGATCGTAGGCGCCCGGGCGCGGCCGGTGGACACGCACGTGATGATCGCCGCTTTCGAATCGCTCCGAAGACAATCATGGACGCGAGATCGCCCGTGCTCAACGATCGCTGGACTGCGACGCGTCAGTGCGTTGCTGCTAGCGAGGAGAGTATGAGCGTGAGAGCGCACAGCAGGTTTCTGATCGGCGCGATAGTCGCCGCGACGGTGGCGATGCTGCTGACCGCGTGCGGCGGCGGGGAGGTCCGTACGTCCGGCGGTGTGCCGGTCCTGCGTTATCAAGGCTGGGCGTCTCAAGTCGTCATTCCGGAACTCGCGGAAGATCTCGGCTTCTTCGACGGCAAAGTGAAGCTCGAGTGGCAAGGCAATACCATCAGCGGTCCGCAGGACATCCAATCGGCGGCGACCGGTCAGGTCGACTTCGGCGGTGCGTTCGGGGGCGCGGTGGCCAAGCTGGCGCAGGGCGGCGCGCCGATTACGGCCGTGGTGAACTACTACGGTTCCGACGAGAAGACGTTCACCGGATTCTATGTTCCCGAGAACAGCCCGATCAAGACTCCGAAAGATCTGCTGGACAAGAAGATCGGAGTGAATACGCTGGGCGGCCAGTCCGAGGCGGATATCCACACCGCGTTGAAGAAGGTCGGTTTCGACGACCAACAGATCAAGTCGGTTCAACTGGTGGTGTTGCCCCCGCCGAACACCGAGGACGCCGTTCGGCGCGGGCAGGTCGACGTCGCCGCGTTGAGCGGGCAGTTCCAGCAGCGGGCGATCGCCAACGGCGGACTCCGTCCGGTGTTCACCGACTACGAGGAATTCGGTCCGTTCAACGGCGGTCAGTACGTTTTCCGCAACGACTTCATCGCCAAGAATCCCGACAGTGTCCGGGCATTCGTCGACGGTGTCGCCAAAGCCATCGAATGGCAGAAGACGACCCCGCGCGAGCAGGTGATCGCGGAGTTCACCGAGATCATCGAGAAGCGGAAGCGATCGGGGGAGGACGCCTCGTCGGTGAAGTACTGGTTGTCGGTCGGGGTGCCCGCCGCCAGCGGCGTCATCACCGACGCCGACTTTGTGCGCTGGGAGGCTTGGCTGCGAGATACCGGCGCGATCAACGGTTCGTTCGATCCTTCGAAGTTCTACACCAACCAATACAACCCGTACGCGCCGAAGTAGTGCGCGAGACAGGTCGGGCTCCCGCTGTGCCGCGAGAGCCCGACCTGTCGGATTTTTCGATGCGGAGCCGAGCCTCGTCTCGCGTATTTCGTATCGCCGCACAGGTATTCGACCTGCCACAGATGCTCCTCGTCCGCCGAGCGTCCGAAGAACGCCGCACACCACCGCAGGACCGAATCTCAACCGGACAAAGCGCAAACCTCCTGGTGGGGACGCCGAACCGCAATCCGACGTATGCCCGATATCGCCTGCCGAGCGACATGCGTCGGACCGGTTCGATCATGGTGACGGTCATCCGATCGACCATTGGAACAATCGGGCGCCATTGCGTGTTGCCACTGGTGCCGCTACTGTTGATGCAGTCTCCATCTTGTGGATGTAGGTGACAGTTCCCTCCCACAAGAGTCCACATTCGCCACGGCGGTCTCGCATGCCGTGCCCACGGCACCGCGCTCGGACCGGATGGCTCCGGCCACAGCACACCGGCGCCGCAGCGAGCGTCATTCCCAGCAGGCGGCATTCATGGCGATCCGCCGCGTCCACAACTCACCAGGAGTAAATCCATGCAGCACAACGATATTCGCAGACAAGACAACGCAACCGGAGAGAACCGCACGACATCGGTCACGGGCATCCTCGATGTCACCGACAACCATGCCTCGCTGCACGTCGAGGGCTACCTGCCCGGACCGCACGATGCTCATGTGCCCGCGCGCTCGATCCGCGAGTACGGCCTTCGCCGCGGCGATATCGTCACCGGCACAGTCGGATCCAAGCGGGAAGGCACGAAACTCGCACCGCTGGTCGCAGTCGGCAGCGTCAACGGCCTGCCTCCGGGCAATGCCGGGTCGCGACCGCACTTCGCCGACTTGGTCCCCATCTATCCGCAGGACCGCATACGGCTGGAGACCGAGCCGCACGAGCTGACCACTCGCGTCACCGATCTGGTGATGCCGATCGGCAAGGGCCAGCGCGCGATGGTCGTCGCACCGCCCAAGGCGGGCAAGACGTCCGCGTTGCAATCCATCGCGCACGGCATCGCCAAGAATCATCCCGAGTGCCACATGATGCTGGTGCTGGTCGGGGAACGCCCGGAAGAGGTGACCGACCTGTCCCGCGCGGTGCCGGCCGAGGTCGCCGCCGCGACCTTCGACCAGCCTGCCCGCGAACACATCGCGCTCGCCGAATTGGCCATCGAACGCGCCAAACGTCTCGTCGAAATGGGCCGCGACGTGGTCGTGCTGCTGGACTCGCTGACCCGGCTGGCCCGTGCCTACAACCTGGCGGCCGCCGGGTCCGGCCGGATCCTCTCCGGTGGCGTCGACGCCGGGGCGCTCGCGCCACCGAAGAGATTCCTCGGCGCCGCCCGCAATATCGAGAACGGCGGCTCGCTCACCATCATCGCCACCGCGCTGGTCGAGACCGGCTCGCTGGCCGACACCGTGATCTTCGAGGAGTACAAGGGCACCGGAAACGCCGAACTGAAGCTCGATCGGCACCTCGCCGACCGCCGCCTGTTCCCCGCGATCGACATCGACCGGTCGAGTACCCGCAAAGAGGAACTGCTGCTCACCGCCGATGAGCTCGCCGCCACTCGATCCCTCCGCAAGACCCTGTCGGGCCGCGACCCGCAGCAAGCGCTCGAACTGCTGCTGACCGGCATGAGGCAAACCGAGACCAATCCGGAATTCCTGACCCAGATCCGCAACGCGGGCTGAGACGATGCGCTGTTCGACGAGATGCCTCGCAGGTGTTCTGCCGACCTGATGTGTTCGGCGCCCGCCGGGCGCCGAACACGTCTCACGCCTCGAACAGTGATTGCCCGAGATAGCCGCCCGGTGCCGCGACCCCGGGCGGGATCACGAACACCGCGGAACCGACCGGCGTCGTCCACACATTGAGCGCGTCGAATTCCGCGAGCCTGCGCTGTACCGGAACGAACTGCGTGTCCACGTCGCGCTGATAGGCGGCGAACAGCAGACCCGAGTTGGAGATCCCGCCCGGCGCGGGCGCGTCGTCGTAGTTGTAACCGCGACGCAGGAAACGCTCGCCGTCGTGTGTGTGATGAGCCCGGGCGATGTGCGACGACGGGGGGATGACGGGTATCCCGTTCGCGTCGACGGCCGTGAAGTCCGGTTCGTCGAGCTCGTCGGTTCCGGTCAGCGGAGCACCGTTGGCAACGGTGCGGCCGATGGTGAGTTCCCTTTCCTCTCGGTCGATTCGGTCCCAGGTGTCCAATGTCATCGCGATCCGCCGCAGCACGCACGAGGTGCCGCCGCTGAGCCAGGGCTGGATCGCGCCGTCGTCCCACACCAGGCGGGCGAACTCCGGTGTGCCGGGAGCGAGGTTCACCGTGCCGTCCACCTGGCCCATCAGGTTGCGCGGCGTCCCGCCCGGCGCGGCATCGCGAAATCCACGCTGCACCCAGCGCACGGTGACCAGCGACGACACGCTCCGGCACAGCACACGCACCGCGTGTGACACCGTGGTCGCCTCATCGGCGCACACCTGCAGGAGCAGGTCGCCTCCGCTCCAGGCGGCTTCGAGCCGGTCGATGGGGAACGGGGGCAACGGCCGCAGCCAGGACGGCCTGCGGTGCTCGACGCCGGCCGCCGGGAACACCGCGGGCCCGAAACCCACGGTGATGGTGAGCCGCGCCGGACGCTGCGCCAGTTCGGGCTCGGTGTCCGCGAGGGCGGGCCGCCCCTGGGTGAGCCGGGCGGCGTCGCCGGTCCATATCTTCAGCAGTCCGACGAGGTCCTCGCGCCGGACTCCCGCCCTCAGATCGAATGCGACGAACGCCGCGTGCGCTTGCGCCACGGTGTCGATCCCGGCTTGGTGCGGTCCGTAGAACGGCACCGCCGCGTCCCACGGCGCCGGATCGGGCCCCCGCTGTCCGATGCGGGCGGCGGCGAGCCCGGCACCGGCGACGCCTGCCGCGGCGGCACCGCCGCCCAGCAGGCGCCGCCGGTTGATCCGTGCGGGTCGCGGTCCGTTCCGCTCAGCCACCGTGCGCGGGGGTCTGCGCGCCGGCGTGTGACTCGCCGCCCGCGTGATCGGGCACGTAATTCTCCTGGTTGCCCGCGAAGTCGCGCACCTGGGCGGTGAATGTCGTGCTCGAGCCGTCGTCGAAGGTCAGCGTGAGCGACGTCTCCGATCCGGTGCGCAGTGGTCCGTGCAGGTCCATGAACATGATGTGGTCGCCGCCGGGCCGCAGTCGGGTGCGGCCGTGCGCGGGGACGACGAATCCGCCGCGTTTGGGCCGCATCGCCTTCGTCCCGTTCGCGTCGGTGACCACTTCGTGCAGCTCGATCCGGCCGGAGGCGGGACTGGTGGCCGAGACGATGGTGCGGGGGGTGTCGCCGCTGTTGATCAGGTCGCCGAACGCGGCCGACATCCCGCTGTCGGCCGCCTTGACCCACTGGTCGGCAATCGTCACGGCATCGGCTGATGCGACGGTGTCGGTCTTGTCGGCCGACGAGCACGCGGTCAGCAGAAGGGGCACCGCCGCGGCGGCGATCGCGCCCCGCAGGAGGCGAGCGATGCGTGGTGAAGTGAAGGTATCGACAAACATGAGAACTCCGGAAGTTTCGTGCGATGTGGTGTGGTGCGCCGACGAGACGTGAGGCGTCGACCGACCCGCCGGTGGGCCTGCCGGTCCGTCACCGGGTGCTGTCGGCCGGCGCAGCCCACTCGTGGAGGGACGTCACCGGACCGGCGGAGGCGGGCGTTCTCCCGAACGCCACAACCACTGGGGGACTCGCCGAAATAGACCGCGGCTCACTGAATCTCGTGGCGAACCGCTGTGCCGTGCTACGAACTGCGGTGGCATTCGCTGATTCGGAGAGGTTCCGAGCCGCGTGGACGATGTCGATCCGATTCGCGTCGCGGGGCGGTGAGCCCGCGATGCTCGTCGGCGCGAGGAAGAGGTCAGGCCCGGAGTGGTGGACCGCGCAGTCCGGAGCCCGAACCGAGCAGCAGGCGCCGTGGATGCGGTAGCGCCCGGCCGACGGCGAACGAGCCGAGCCGGACCGGTGCGCTGGGCCCGGCGGCGAGCACGCGCACCGCGTGCCGCACCTCGGAAACCGCCCGCAGCACACCTTGTTCGGCGGCGCGGATGAGCAGCGCGCCGAGCGGAACGGCCGCCAGATGCGTCGAGAGCATCGCCGACGTGGTGCCCGCGTGGTGGTGATGGCCGGCCGACAGGGTGGATGCGACGTGCGCGACGGCTTGCCCCACCGCCAGCGTCGCCATGATCTCGCCCGGTCCACGCCGCTGCGGCCGCGTACCGGCCAGCACGCCCACCGCCGCGCACGCGGCGATCAGCAGGGCGATCGGCGCGGCGCCGGGAGACAGCGCGCCGCCGCCGAGCGCGTGCGCCGCGATGCTCACCGCCCCGGCCGCGGATCCGACGAACGCGCCGCGCATCCGCGCCGCTACTACCGCCGGATTGTCCACCGGCTCATACTACTTCCTGTCGTAGCGGTGACCGGCGCCGGATCGAGTTCATGCCCGGGCCGTCGGGTCTGGCGCGAGCCCGGGCTGTTCGGACCGAATCGGTTTGCTGGGCAATGTCTCTGCGCAACAGCGACGGCGGCCCGCTCAGATCGTGAGGGCCGCGTAGACGAGGTTGTGGTCGGATACCCCGCCGACGTCGTCGACCGCCGCCGCCGTGACGGTCGCGCCGTGCACCACCACGTGGTCGATGTACTGCGACTTCGGGCCCGAATCGCGCGGGCGGGTGGGGATGGCGTCCGCGGCGTATTCGGCGACGACGAAGGCGTCACCCAACCCGGCGGCGACGGAGGCGCGGTCGATGTTGAAGTCACCCAGCACCACCGCGGCGTTCGGCGATGCGTCGGTGGCGAGTTCGGCCAGACGGGTGAGCTGGTCGGTGCGCCGCCGGTCACCGGTCACGTGGGTGGCGATCACGGTCAGGCCGCCCGCGTCGACGACGAGAGCGCCTTTACCGCGGTCCTGGGCAAAGGATTCGGCGGTGACCTCACGGCTCGGCTCGGCGGTGAGCACGACCAGATATTCGCCGCCGTCGAGCAGGGAGCTGGGGACGCGCCGCGGGGTCGGCAACCGCTGATACCGCATCGCGTGGATCGTCCGGCCCGGCAGCGCCATTCGCAGGCCGGCCAACTGATCGCCGCTGACCTCCTGTAACGCGATAATCCGTTCGGTGCGTTCGGCCACCCGCGCGGTCACCGCGGCGATCCGCGCCCCCTCGTCCGGCCATCGGGTAGCGACGTCCTCGTACCAGTTCTCGGCGTGCACGCGATGCAGAACATTCCAAGTGGCCACCGTGATCACCTTCGCGATGGTATGCGACCCGGGTGGAACGGGTTACGGCGCGGGCTGCGCCGCCCTCGGCGCGCTCAGCCCGCGCCCCGGATGTCGATGCCCTGCTGGAGCGAGGCCACCGCGCGATCGAGGATGCGGTGCAGGGCCGGAATCGAATGGTCCGCGCCCATCATCCAGTGGTCGAGGCCGACGCCGAAGGCCGCGAAACAGGCCGCGGCCGTGAGCTGCGGCCGCAGATCGCCGGCGGGGAGCCCGGCTCGGGCGGCGAAGTTCAGCGCCATCGCGCGCTGGCGTCCGAGGGCGCCGATGAAGTTCTCCCGGCGCAATTCGGGGTTGCCGACCAGCAGCTGCCTGGCCCGGCGCGCCGTGTCCGCTTGGCGGTGGCGTGCCGGGGCGTCCTGCTCATCGAGCAAGAAGTCGCGCAATGCCGCGCGCAGCGCGGTCAGCACCGATTCGCTCACCGGGCGCCGGTCGACGGCGGCGAGCAGTTGCGCCATCAGGTCTTCCTCGTGGCTGAAGACCACCGCGAGCTTCGAGGGGAAATGGCGATGGAAGGTGCGCCGCGAGACCTGCGCGGCGTCGGCGATCTGCTGCACGGTGGTCTGCTCGAACCCGTGCAGTTCGAACAGCCGCAGCGCCGCCTCGACCAACTCCCGGCGCACTCGCGTCTTCTCGCGTTCGCGTGGACCGTTCACGCCCGTCATGTCCGCAGCTCTCTTCGCGATGTCCCGACGTTGATGTCTCAGAGTGACACTTTAGCCGATTGTCGGGTTAGAGTGTCTCATCGAGACACCACGCCGACGATCGAGAGGTGACGCCCATGTCGGTGCGACGTGCGGGAATTACCGTGGCCATGGCGGCGCTGCTGTGCGCGGGGGCCCAGATGGGTCCGGCGGTGGCCGATCCTGCGGGGCCGGGGTCGGCGCCGGGCACGGTCGCCACCGATGCGGCGATGCCCGAACCGCTCTGGATCGAGGGCGCGGGCGCGGCCCATCGCCTGACGTACTGGACCCGGACCTCCGACGACCGGCCCGCGCTGTCCAGCGGTGCCGTCTTCGTGCCCGCGGGCACGCCGCCGAGCGGTGGCTGGCCGGTGCTGTCCTGGGAACACGGAACCGTCGGCCTCGCCGACGAATGCGCGCCTTCCACCGCGGGTCGCAGCAAACGTGACCTCGACTACCTGGCGACCTGGATGCGCCAGGGTTACGCCGTCGTCGCGACCGACTACATCGGTCTGGGCACCCCGGGACCGCACGCGTACCTGGACGGACGTGCCGAGGCGCACGCGGCGATCGACATGGTGCGTGCGGCTCGCGCGGCCGACGATTCGCTGTCGTCGAAATGGGTGGCGATCGGGCAGTCGCAAGGCGGCGGCGCCGCGGTGTTCACCGCGTCACTGGCCACGGAATACGCACCCGACCTCGACTATCGCGGCGCCGTCGCCACCGGCCCGGCCTCCAATATCGTCGAGGCCGCTTCCTTCCTCGGACCAGGTGTGCCCGCGATCGGCAACGCGCACCTCACCGCCTACATCGCGTACGTGATGAACGGATTGAAGGCGGCGCGACCAGGCTTCGATCTGGACAGCTATCTCAGCCCGGTCGGCAGGCAATTGGCGACCGCCGCGGAGTCGCTGTGCTTCCAGCCGCTCGCCGATCGCGCGCAGGGAATCTCGGTCGACCAGTTGTTCTCCCGCCCGCTCGCCGACGGCGATTTCGTCGCCACGGCGCGGCCGGTCATGGACGTCCCGCTGACGGGATACGACCGGCCGCTGTTCATCGGGCAGGGCACCAACGACACCGACGTCCCCGCCCCGTTGACCGCGAAGCTGGTCATCGATCTGGAATCGCACGGTGTCCGGCCCGACGTCCACGTGTACGCGGGGAAGGATCACAGCGCCACGATGGCCGCTTCGTTGCCGCACAGCATTCCGTTCGTCGCGCGCCTGTTCGCCTGAGCCGGGGCGCTCAGGCGTGCGCGGCCGCGGGCTCGAGTTCGGCGGTGTCCAGCGGCGGCTCGGTGGGCTTGCGGACCGGAATGGCCAGCGCGACCAGTGCGGCGAGCACGGAGACTCCGCACCCGATCAGCAGCCCGGTGCGGAAACCGGCCTCGGTGGGGATGGTGTGTCCACCGAGACGGGTGCTCATCTGCGCGAGGACGACTCCGACGACCGCCGCGGACACCGTGGTCCCGATCGAGCGCATCAAAGTGTTGAAGCTGTTGGCCGACGCGGTTTCCGACAGCGGGACCGCGCCCATGATGAGCGCGGGCATGGAGCCGTAGGCGAGGCCGACGCCACCGCTGCACACGCACGTCACGACGAGCAGACCCCAGGTCGATCCCAGCAGTAGGACCGATGAGCCGTACCCGAGGGCGATGACGATGCTGCCCACGATGAGCGTCACCTTCGGGCCGCGCGCGGCCGAAAGCCGGGCGCCCAGCGGGGAAACCGCCATCATCACCAGACCGGCGGGGGCCATCCACAATCCCATCGCCAGCATGGACTGCCCGAGGCCGTAACCGGTGACCACCGGCAGTTGCAGCAGCTGCGGGATGATCAGCGACTGCGCGTACATGGCGAACCCGACCACGATCGAGGCGGCGTTGGTCAGCAGCACCTGCTTGCGCGCGGTCACTCGCAGATCCACCAGCGGGTCGGCGGTTCGCAGTTCCCACCAGCCCCAGACCGCCAGGACCAGGATCGCGGTCGCGAACAGGCCGAGGGTGGTTCCGCTCGTCCAGCCCCAGTCGGCGCCCTTGGACACCGCGAGCAACAGGCACACCAGCGCGGTGCCCAAGCCGAGCGCGCCGAGTACGTCGAACCCGCCGCCTCCGCGCGCCGGGATGGGGGGCACCAGCAGCCAGATCAGCGTGGCCACGCCGGCGCTGAGCACGGCCGAGCCCCAGAACAGCACGCGCCAGCTGGCGTTCTCGGCGACCGCGGCGGCGATCGGAAGCCCCAGCGCGCCACCGATCCCCATCGAGGCGCTCATCACCGCGATGGACGTGCCGAGCCGCTCGGTGGGCAGGAGGTCCCGCAGCGCGCTGATGCCCAGTGGCACGACGCCCATGCCGATGCCCTGCAGGCCGCGTCCGGCGATCATCGGTACGACCGAACTCGCCAGCGCGCAGACCAGCGATCCGCCGATGAGCGGCACCGTGCACGCGAGCAGCATGCGCCGCTTGCCGTAGAGATCGCCGAGGCGGCCGGTGATCGGCGTGGCCACCGCACCGGCGAGCAGTGTCGCCGTGATGACCCAGGAGGCGTTGGACGGCGTGGCGTCCAGGAGCCGGGGGAGGTCCCCGATGAGGGGCACCACCAAGGTCTGCATCAGGGCGGCGACGATGCCCGCCGCCGCGAGTACACCGACTATGCCCTCGGACCGAACTTCCGATGGTGCTGCCACGCGGATCTCCACTCTCTCTTGGACTCGTGTGTACAGTACATATTCATTGCATTATGCACAAGGATTGCATTATGCAAATACGCTGGTCCGGGTAGGCGGGTGTGGTATACGTGCGGAGATGAGCCCGTAGCGGCGGATATCGGCAGGAGCGTTGTGTGGACAAGCCTGTATCTTCGGTGGAGTTCGAAACCATGCTGCTGGGGCGGCACAGCCTCAGCGCCAAGGCCCGCCGGGGCAGCGGCCACCTCGACCGCAGCGCCTACACGGTGCTGAGCAGGCTGCGAGTGCAGGGCCCGATGTCCGTGGGCGAACTCAGCGACGCCTTCGGTCTGGACACCTCCACGCTGCACCGCCAGACGACCGCCATGCGCGAAGCCGGTCTCGTCGAACGCATTCCGGATCCGGGCGGCGGCATGGCGCGCAAGTTCCGCCTCACCGCCGAGGGCGGGCGCCGGCTCGATGCCGAACGCGCCTACAACGTCCGCGCTCTCGAAAGCGTGCTGTCGGACTGGACCGCCGAGGACGTCGCAGCGTTCGCCGGATTCCTGAAGCGGTTCAACACCGACATCGAACGCATCGACAAGCGTCCATGGCCCCGGCCGTGAACGCGTGCCGCACCGCCCGCCCACGCACACGAAATCTCCACAAATGACGCCGGTTCTCTCCACAACCGGTGGTTAGGGTTCGGTGCATGGAACACAGCGCACCGGCGCACCCCGCACGGCGGATCCTGGTCGTGGACGACGAGATGACCATCGCCGCATCCGTCGCGGCACGCCTGCGGGCGGAGGGGTTCACCGTCGAGCTGGCCCACGACGGCCCTTCTGCCGTCGCCGCCGCCGAGGCCGTCGACCCGGACCTGGTGGTGCTCGACGTCATGCTGCCGGGATTCGACGGGCTGGAGGTGTGCCGTCGCATTCAGGCGCGTCGCGCGGTGCCCGTGCTCATGCTGACCGCGCGCGCCGATGAAACCGACCAGCTAGTCGGCTTGGGTGTCGGCGCGGACGACTATCTGACGAAGCCGTTTTCGCTGCGCGTGCTCGCCGCCCGGGTGCACGCGCTGTTGCGCCGGATGGACCGGGCGGCCGACCGCGACGGTGCGACGATCCTGGTCGGTGACCTCCGCATCGATGTCGACCAGCGCCGGGTCTGGCGTGCGGAGGTGGAGGCGTTGCTCACGCCGCTGGAATTCGATCTGCTCGCCCGGCTGGCCCGGCGCCCGCGCATGGTGCTCGCGCGGGAGCGACTGCTCGAAGACGTCTGGGACTGGTCCGACGCGGCGGGCACCCGCGCGGTCGACAGCCATATCAAGGCGTTGCGCCGCAAACTCGGC
The DNA here is from genome assembly GCF_000308575.1 of Nocardia exalbida NBRC 100660. Lineage (GTDB taxonomy): Bacteria > Actinomycetota > Actinomycetes > Mycobacteriales > Mycobacteriaceae > Nocardia > Nocardia exalbida. The sequence continues at coordinate 45,736 of NZ_BAFZ01000163.1, forward strand.
GCCGACCTGATCCGCACTGTGCGCGGCGTCGGATACGCCCTGGAAGCCCGATGAGCGCCGGTCCCGAGAACGCGCCGCGGGCACGGAAGACGATGTCCGGCACCGTTTCCGGCGAGTGGCGCAGGCTCGGCGACGGGGTGGCCGAGCTGCTGCCGCGGCCGCTGGACCCGGTGAAGTCGATCAAGCTGAAGCTCGCGATCCTCATGCTGTGCTCCGGCGGTGTCGCGTTCGGGTTCTTCCGATTCAAGATCGGGTGGCTGCCGCCGCGCACCACGCTCACCGCGGTGGTGATCGCGTTGATCACCTCGCAGTTTCTCGCCCACGGCATCACCAGGCCGCTGCGGGAGATGACCGCGGCGGCGAAGCGGATGGCCCACGGCGACTACACCTTGCGGGTACGGGCGAGTTCGCGCGACGAAGTCGGGCAACTCGCCGAGGCGTTCAACCAGATGGCCGCCGACCTGGCGGCGGCCGACCGGCAACGCCGCGATCTGATCGCGAACGTGTCGCACGAATTGCGCACTCCGATCACGGCGTTGCACGCGGTGCTGGAGAACCTGGTGGACGGCGTCTCCCAACCCGACCCGGCGACCCTGCGCACCGCGCTGGCCCAGACCGAACGGCTGACGCTGCTCGTCTCGGAATTGCTCGACCTCTCCAGCATCGAAGCGGGCGCCTTCCCGCTCGATCGTGAGGATCTGCCGATCGCGCCGCTGCTGGCCGACGTCATCGCCGAAGCGGAGGTCATGACCGCCGCGCTCGGACGCGGCGTGCGCTTCCGCACCGACGTGCTGCCCGGCGCCGCCCGCGTGTACGCCGACCGTGCCCGCCTGCATCAGGTGCTGCTCAACCTGCTCGACAACGCCGCCAGGCATGGGCCCGCGGGTGGGGAAGTGCGCCTGGCCGTGCGCGCATCGCAAGGCGAGATCGTGATCGACGTCGAGGACGACGGCCCCGGCATTCCGCTCGCCGAACGCGCCCAGGTGTTCGACCGGTTCACCAGAGGCGGCCGCACCGCGGGCGGAGGCACCGGACTTGGCCTGGCCATCTCCCGGTGGGTGGTCGACCTGCACGGCGGCACCATCGCGGTCGCCGATCCCGGCTCCCGCATCCGGGTGGTTCTGCCCGGACGCTGATCTGCCACACCACCCGACCCGGACCGCAGGCGCGGACCCGGGGTGATTCCGCACGCCTATCGAAGGAACGAACCGTGCCGCCAGAACCCGAACCAGCGTCGGCGCCCGACCCGGTGTCAACCGCATCCGCGCCATCCGCAACCGATTCCAGCGCAGCCCCCGCCACGCCGGCATCGGTGTGGGCGCCGCCGGGGCACTCAGGGGTCGCGGTGGCCGAGGCGCGTCCGGAGAACGCCGGTCCGCCGGTGGCCGGGCCGATACTTCCCCCGCGTCCGTCCAAATGGCGAGGGGTCTCTTGCCCTCCCGGGGTGGCGCTCGCCGCGCTCGTCTCCGGATCGGCCGCCGCGGTTCTGATCCACTGGGACCGGCCCGGCATCGGGTGGCTCCTCGCGGCCGGTGTCGCCGCGACGGCGGTGTTCCTCGTCGACCGCAATGCCCGCAGCCGAGCGGCGAGCACGACGAGCGATGGTGCGGTCGAGGCGACGTCCGGACGACAGACGGCCCGCACCGGTTCTCCTCGGTTCAACGCGGGGCGGCTGTGGTGGGCAGCGCTCGCCCTCGCCCTGCTCGCGGTAGGTGCTGTCCGCGCCGCGGGCTGGTTGTTTGCGTTGTGCGTGGTCGCGGCTGGTGTCGCCGGTTCGCTGGCGGTCGTCGCACGCCGCTCGGCGAACGGCATCCTCTACGACACGTTCGCCGTCTGGCTCGCGGCGGCGCCCGCGGTGCCGTGGGCATACGCCGGTACCGCCCGCGTGCGTAGCGGGAACGCGCCGCGTGCGCGGCGGCTCGGGCTGTCGGTAGCGGTGACCGTCGCGCTGCTCACGGTGTTCGTTGCGCTGCTCGGCAGCGCCGACGCCATGTTCGCGGCGTTGCTCGAGACCGTGACGCCGGACGTGGACATGCCGTCGGCGGCGCGCTGGATCGCACTGTTCGCGGTGGCCGGTCTCGGCACGCTCGGCGCACTGTTCCTGCTGGCGGGCCCGCCGCCGCCCGCCACAGCGGCGGTAGCGGGGCGAACGTTGCGCCGATCGGAATGGGCGCTGCCGGTCGGTGCGCTCGCGGTCCTGTTCGCGGCGTTCGTCGCGACCCAGTTCGTGGTGCTCTTCGGTGGCGACGACTACGTCCAGGAGACGTCGGGCCTGACCTACGCCGAGTACGCGCGCACCGGTTTCTGGCAACTGTCGGCCGTCACCGTGCTGACCCTCGCGGTGCTGATGGTCGTGCTGCGCTGGGCGGCCCAGGACACTGCCGCCGACCGGTGGTGGCTGCGGGGGCTGCTGGTGGCGGTGAGTGTGCTTGCGCTGGTGATCGTCGCCTCGGCGCTCGGCCGGATGTGGACCTATCAGCAGGCCTACGGGTTCACGGTGCTGCGCCTGCTGGTGGAAGTCTGCGAACTGTGGCTCGGCCTGGTCTACGTCTTGGTGTCGGCCGCGGTCCTGCGGCTGCGCCGGGCGTGGTTGCCGCGTGCCGTGGTGGGCACCGCGATGGCGACGCTGCTGGCGCTGGCCGTCCTGGACCCGGAGCGGTTGATCGCCGAGAAGAACATCGATCGCTGGCAGCGGGGCAAAACGCTGGACACCGAATACCTGGTGACCCTCTCGCCGGACATCCTGCCCGCGACCGATCGGCTGCCCGAGCCGCTGCGCACGCAGGTGCGAACCGGCCTGCGCGCGGACCTCGACGGGGATGGCTGGCAGAGCTGGAATCTGTCCCGGGCGAGAGCGCGGTGAGCTCCCGTGCAATACACTTGTATTATCGCTGATCGTGGGTTATAACTGGCCTGAGTGGGCACTGTTGTCGCTGGTGGGGATCGACCCTCGCGAAGTGCTGCAGGTGCTCATGGGCGCCCGCCGATGGCCTCGGCGGGCGCGTGGCCGGAACGAACTCGCGGTCCTGACGGTGTGGGGCCGAACCGAAACGGGCCGGCCGCTCATCGTCGCTGTCCGCCGCACCGAAGGCTGGCAGTGGGACATCCTGGGCGCGGTCGAGATGACCGAAGCCCAGGTGGCCGAACTCGAGCGTTGGGAGCACGCCGATGACTGACTATCCGACGAACCCCGAGGACGTCCGGGACTTCCTGTCCGGTCTGGAATACAGCGACGCGCCCGTCGACCCGGCCGAGCTGCCCCCGCCGCTGCGCGCCGAGGACACGGTCACCGTCACCACGTCGCTGCGCATCCCGCTGGATCTGCACCAGCGCGTCAAGAAGGCCGCCGAGCAGCGCAACGTGACCATGTCCGCACTCATTCGCGACTGGATCGAACTGGAGCTGGCCGCGTTGGAGAACGACCAGCCCATTTCGCGCGCCGACGCCCTGCGGGCACTGGCCGCTCTGCATCCGCTGCGGCAGTCGGCTTGACCTGCCGCCGCGACGGCGTCACCGGTCGCCGCGGGTGAGAACCGAGTCGAGCCGGGCGGCGAACTCGTCGGGTGCGCTGCGGTAGCCGACGTGATCGCCCGCGAACTCGACGAGGACCAGCCCGAGTTTCTTCGCCAGCGCGGCATTCGGGAGCGCCGGGAAGGTGCCTCGCGATTCGCGCCCGACCCCGAGCACCAGGCGGTCCGCCGATGCGCGCAACGCCGCGAGATCCGGGGTGTAGCGGGGATACTGCCTCAGCTCGTGCTCCATCCAGAACACCAGGTTGCGCTGGATCCGCCGCACCATCTCGACGGCTTGCGGCGGCAGTTGCTCGCCCGGCGGAGGTGGCGCGATCCGCAGACCGACGCCCTTCGCGAACGCCGCCATGGCCGCGGCCGTGCCCTCGATCCTGCTCTGCTCGTGGATGCCGTCCAGGAAGGTCAGCCACTTCTCGGCATCGGGCAGCAGCGTGGCCAGCGGTGGTTCGTGCGCGACGAGCGTGCGCACCAGTTCCGGCCGGGCACGCAGCAATTCGAGTGCCACGATCGCGCCCGAGCTGCTGCCGAGCACGTGGGCAGGCTGGTCGGTCAGGTGGGTGAGCAGCGCCGCGGCGTCCAGGCCGTCGGTGACCACGCGATCGTCCGGCGGTCCGTCGAGGGGGCTGCGGGTGAAACCGCGCCGGTCGTAGGAGACCACTCGGTAGCGGTCGGCGAGATGTTCGGCGATGCCGTCGAAAGTTCCGGCGTCGCCGTTGCCGCCAGGGATCAGCAACAACAGCGGTCCGGCGCCGCGGACCTCGTAGTAGAGGGTGGCGCCGGGGACGGCGAGGGTGTGCTGGGACGGTACGTCCATCGGAAATGCTCCTGGAAGAAGGGACAGTTGCCGCAGTGCCTCCCGGATGACCGGCGTCTCCACCGTAACGAAACTTGCACGGCACGCAAGATTACGTGATCGGAAAGGTTTGTGTCAGACCAGATCAGGGGCCTCGGCATGCCGAAATAACTGTGGCGGCGGGTAATCGGATGGCGTAGGGGCATTGGGCCTTCGTCCGTCCGACTGCGGCGGCCCGGCGATATCAGGTCGGCTCGGCCTGCGCGATCCCGTCCAGCGCCCGGCGCACCGCATCGGCCGGATCGGCCGCGACCACCGTGGCAGCCACCGGTCGCCCCTTCGCGTCGCGAATCTCCCAACCGCCCAGGGAGACCACCGGAATCCCGCCGCGCCGCCGCGCGAGCGCGACCTCCGACAGCGTGCCCCACGAGCCGCCGATGACGATCACCGCGTCCGCCGACTCGACGAGGATCGCGTTGCGCGCCTCACCCATGTTCGTGAACAGCACCGCCGACAATCCGGGACACACCGCGCCGCGATCGGTATCCGGGCGCACGCCGATCACGAGCCCGCCGGCCTCGGCGGTGCCTGCGGCGACCGCGGCCATCACGCCGGTACCGCCACCGCACAGCACGGTCACCCCCGCCCGCGCCAAGAGCCCGCCGGCCGCGCGCGCCCACTCCGCTTCCTGCTGCGTGCACTCTCTCGGTCCGCAGACCGCGACCTGCCGCACCGGCCTCACCCCGCGGGCCGGGCGACCGGTTCCAGGCGTTCGCGCAACGCCATCGCGTCGCGGGGCGCCCGCACCTTCGCGTCGTTGTCGAAATAGGTGTAGACGTCGCACGATCCCGCCCACGAGCGGATCTTCTCCGCCCACATGTCCAAGCCCTCGTCGGTGTATCCGCTGACGTACAGCTCGTCGTGCCCGTGCAACCGGATGTAGACGAAGTCGGCGGTGACCTCTTCTAGCAGCGGATACTTGCCCGCGGCGTCGGCGACGACGAGGGCCACGTTGTGACGGGTCAGCAGATCGGTGAACGCCGGGGTCATGAAGCTGTCGTGCCGGATCTCCAGGGCATGCCGCACCGGCCGGTCGGCATCGGTGCTGGTGTGCGCGGGGTCGACGCGGTGATCGTGGCGCCGCGCGATCTCGGCGGCCTGCTCGGTGCTGCGGGGGAGCCGGGACAGGAAGCCGTCCAGCACGTCGGCGTCGAAGCGGAAGGTGGGGGGCAGCTGCCAGAGAATCGGGCCCAGTTTGGGCCCGAGCGCCAGCGGGCCGGACGCGAGGAAGTTCGCCAGCAGTTCGTCACCGTCGCGCAGCCGCTTCATGTGTGTGATGAAGCGGCTGCCCTTCACCGCGAACAGGAAGTCGTCCGGCGTCTGCTCCGCCCACCTCTGGTAACTGGACGGGCGCTGCAACGAATAGAACGAACCGTTGATCTCGACGCTGTCGAGTCGCTCCGACAGATAGGCCAATTCGCGCTTGTGCGCGAGGCCCCGAGGGTAGAACCTTCCGCGCCACGGCGGGTAGACCCAGCCCGACGTACCGATCCTGATCCGGCCCATCTCTCCATGGTGGCAAATTCACTACGCCGATGGGGTCTTCGCCGTCACTTTGCCGGCCAGCCAGGCCACCGCCAGCGCCGCCAGGAACGACAGCAGCGATGCGCTCATCCACGCCTGCCCGGTGAAGTGCACAGCCTGCCGAACGCCGTCCCAGAATCGCGTCCACGCACCGGCGTCACCCGGATTGATCAGTTGATATACGGCGAACCCGGTCAGCCAGGCGGCCACCATGCCCCAGCGTGCGGGCGCGTCCGGTGCGGTGTTCCACTCGCGGCGGGCACGCAAGAAGAAGTCGGCGACGAGCACGCCGAGCAGCGGCACGAACACCGAGCCGATCAGCCCGAGGAAGCCGAAGTAGTTCGCCATGTTCAACCGCAGAGCCAGAATCGTGATCAGGGCACCGAGGCCGATCGAGAGCACCCGGCGATCGACGCGCGGTGCGAGATTCTGGATCGAGACGGCGGTGGAATAGACATTGGCGAAGGACTGATCCGCCTCTCGCAGCACGAAAACGAAGAAGAACAGGGCACCGAGGCTCACCTGCAGGAAAGGCGCGTACGGTCCGCCTTCGCCGGTCGCGAGCGCCAGCGCGAACAGGCCGAGGACGTAGGCGATGATCTGGGTGAGCGCGTACGCCCCGCCCGCCGCGCCGAACGCCGAGCGACCGGAGCGGGCGTGCCGGGTGTAGTCGGCGGCGACCGGCACCCACGAGATGGAGACGGCCAAGGCGGCATCGGTGGCAACCCAGAAGAGGTTCCAGTCGACGCCGAACGGGCCGCCCCCGCTCGGGCCCGGGTTCGCCCGCAGATCGGGCAGACCGGCGCGCACGAACTGCGCGTAGAACCAGACAAGGGCGATCACGACGCCGGCGGTGACGAATCTGCGCAGCAACCGTACCGAGCCGAGCGGCCAGATCGTGAGTACCGTCGTCAGTACGCCCGCGGCCACCACGTAGAGCCAGTGCGGGCCGCCGCCGAACAGTTCCTCGGCCGCGTCACCGATGACGATCAGCTCGAACGTTCCCCAGCCGATCAACTGAGCGATGTTGAGCGCGGTGGGCAGATAGCTGAGCTTCGCGCCGAACAGCCCGCGCAGCAGCACCATCGCGGGTTGTCCCGTGCGCGCACCCGTCAGCGCCGCGGCGCCGAGCATCGCCGCACCGACCAGGGTGCCCAGGACGGTCGCCAGGATTCCGGCCGCGATCGAGAGCTGCGCGGCCCCCTCGGCGTTCGGCGCGAGCACCGTGTACGCCCCGGAGAAAGCGAAGAGGCTGACGCCGAGATTGGCCCAGAACGCACTCTGGTCCCAGAACGAGAGCACTTTCGGTGCGGGCTGGTCGAGGGTCAGGGGGGCTTCGTGCGCGCTCGCGCGGGTCGATGACGACATGACGGAAACGCTCTCCCTACGCCGGCATTACCCGGACAGGTTCATGCGGTCGGCGACGCGTGCGGTTCGCCCTCTCAGCCCGGCCGTACCCGAGCTCCCGCGGTGGGGTGATTCCGGCGAATAGTACACCCGCGCCAATTTTCCGTCCCGGGGGAGAAGAGCCGGGGCGGACGTTCATCCGGCCGCCCGGCGTGTCAGCCCATCAGGAACGAGGCGGCGAACCAGGCCAGCACGACCAGCACCGCACCGACGAGCGCGCCGGGGAACAACGCCCGCCCCTGCCGAGCCGCCATACCCGAGAGCAGCACCCCCACGGCGAATCCCACGATCCCGCCCCCGACCATGATCCACACGCCCGCGCTGGTGTCGACCCGGCACTCGGGCTTGGACGCGCAGATGCCCCCCGCCATCAGGAACCACGGGGCGAGGATGGTCGACATCGCGGCCAGCGTCGCGGGCAGGAACCACAACAGTGCGCTGACGACGAGATCCGCAGGGCGGGGCGGTGCGACCGCGTGGGTCTCGGGCGCGCGCGTCGGATAGCCGGAGGGGGTCGTGCCTTGGGACACCTGATTCAGGTAACCGTGCATCGTGTCTCGCTATCGCTTGTCGGTGGAGTCGACCGGGCCGATGGAAGTTATACACCAGCCGTCCGCGCGTGGAAGTGCTTGTGCTCCCGGCGATGCGAGCACGCGGCCCGCACCTCGCAGCGCACCCGACCGCTCCATCGGCCCGACCGCCTTCAGCGAATGTTCAGCATCACCAACGGGTTCGGGAGCGCGGACGAAGCCGCGCGCAGCTGCCGGTGACCGTGGCCGGTAAGGGGCGGTCACCGCGCGGACGAGTGATCGCATCGCCGCAGGCAGGCCGCCACTACCGATGCCCGGACCCTACCTACGCGACCATCCTGTGTGTCGAGCCGCTGCGCCGTCGAGAAGACGCGGCCCAGCGGTGCACCGCATGGACCGAACGACGGCGTCGCGACGATCCGCGCCGAGTTCGCTCACCCCGCGCTCGCCGAAAACGCTTCTACTGTGGGAGTCACGCGTTTGACCACGCCCCGAGATCTCGACCCGACCACCAACGAATCCGGCGCCCACCACGGTTCGCCCATCGACCACCGGATCGAGCGGATACCGCTGTATTCGCCGGATTTCGCGACCGATCCACATCGCGCCTACCGAGACATGCGGGCCCGCTACGGGTCGATGGCGCCGGTCGAGCTGGCCCCTGGCGTGCCCGCGACGTTGGTGCTCAGTTACCACACCGCCGTGCGAATCATGCACGACCCGCAGCACTTTCCCGCCGACCCGCGCGCCTGGCAGGCGAACGTCCCCGCCGACTGCCCGGTGCTGCCGGTCCTGGAGTGGCGCCCCAACGCCATGCGCAGCGTGGGCGAGGCGCACGCGCGCTACCGGCAGGTCAACACCGTGAGCATCAACGCCGTCGACCTGCACGCCTTGCACGAAACGGTGGAGCGGATCGCGGCCGGGCTGATCGACGCCTTCGGTACGGCGGGCAGCGCCGATCTGGTGTCCCAGTACGCTCTTCCGCTGGCCTTCGAGGTGATCAACGCCCTGCTGGGCTGCCCACCGGAGATCGGGCGAGAGGTCGCCGCCGCTACCGCCGCCGTGTTCGACGGGGTGGACGCCGAGGAGGGCAACCGCATGCTCGGCACCGCCCTGCTGCGGCTGATCGAACTCAAGCGCGCCGAGCCGGGCCCGGACATCACCACACGACTGCTGCGGCATCCGGCCGGCCTGGACGACGCGGAGGTGATCCACCAGCTCGTCGTGCTCTACGGCGCGGGTATCGAACCGCTGCAGAATTTGATCGTCAACACCCTGCTGCTGATTCTCACCGACGACCGGTTCGGTGGCGACGTCCTCGGCGGCAGCCTGTCCACTCGCGACGCGCTGGACGAGGTGTTGTTCACCGACCCGCCGATGGCCAATTTCTCGGTCACCTATCCGCGCCAGCCGATCCTGATCGATGATGTCTGGCTGCCCGCCCACCAACCGGTCGTCATCAGTTTCGCCGCCTGCAACAACGACCCGGCGATCGGCGGGCACAACCACAGCGGCAACCGGTCGCATCTGGCGTGGGGCGCCGGACCGCACGCCTGCCCCGCCCGCAGCCCGGCCTATCTCATCGCCCAGGATGCGGTCGACCAGCTGCTGGACGCACTGCCGGAATTGCGGCCCGCCGTGCCGGTGCGCGAATTGACGTGGCGGCCAGGGCCTTTCCACCGTGCCCTGGCCGCACTGCCGGTCGTCTTCCCGGCAACGCCGCCCCCGCGATCCTGAGATCCGGTAATCGGTCAGGACGGCACTCTCGGTGCGAGCCGGGCGAGGTTCGCCGGTCGCGCGAAGGTGTCGGCGAAAGCGTCGGCCAGCGCCGGTTCGTGCCGGGCGGCGAGCATCATCTCCTGCATGGCAGGGGGCGGATCGAGCACCGTCGCCGTCCACCGCGCGGCGGGGTGCGCCACAGCCGTCAGCCATGGCGCGGCCGCCCATTCCATCCACGTGCGGTCATAGGGACCGTCCGGGTCGTGCAGGATCGCCTCGCCGTAGCGGATCGCGCAGTGCACGGCGTTGTTGGCGCCCTGCGCGCCACCGGGATCCATCCGGCAGACGACGTCGCCTCCGCCCAGCACCGGCCGTCCCGAGGGCAGGGTGCCCACCGGACGGCGCATGACCGGGGTCACCGCCCCTACCAGCGTGGCCCCCGCGTCGGTCGGTTCGGCATGCCGGTAGCGCTCGGCGAGTTCGGCGGGCAGGTGCGCCTCCAGCAGTCGCCTGGCCTGTGCCCAGCGCTGTGCCGGCGTGCCGTGCTGGTCGAATACGTCCAGCGCGCCGCCCGGCCGCGCCTCGAAAAGCAAGATCTCGCAGCGGCGTTCCTGCCCAGGCCGTCCGGTGAGGGCGGGATAGGAGATCACCTCACCGTGCTCGGGTAGCGCGATGTAGGAGCCGAGGCCCTCCGGGTCCGGCTCGACACCGTCCAGGTACAGCACGGCGAGCCGCCGCTGCGCGGCGGCGGGCGCGGGCCACGCCGGATCGGCCTGGAAACAGTCGGCGAGTTCGCGACCGGCGCGGGTCACCACGGTCAGGGCGTAGTCGGCGGCGGCCCGGTCGAGTTCGGCCACCGAGGGCTCGGCGATGCGCAGGTCGCCGCCCGCGGCCAGGAACTCGCCGAGCCAGCGCGCGAACACCGTCCGCTGATCCACGCTCTGCGCGGGGCGGGTGAATCGTCCCGCCCAGGTCACCACCGTCGCCCGCGCGACGGCCATGGTGAACCGGATGCCTTCGATGTTCGGGGCGGTCGAGCGCCAGAAGCCGAGGCCGAGGTCCGATTCGAGGTCGAGCGTCGGCGGGAACTTGACCTGGGTGCTGGTCACCGTGCCGGTGAGCACCGCCTCGGCGTCCCGATCGGTCACCAGCGTGACGGCCCGGCCACCGCGCAGCAGACGATGGGCGAGGGGTAATCCGCATTCGCCCGCCCCGAGTACCAGTATCTGTCCCACCCTCGTGTCCTTCCGGTCGTGAACTACCGCGACAGCGCAATAGTCCGCGTATAGGTGGGCGCGGCACATCGGTAGAGACCCGCGAATCTCCGGATGCGGCCGGACTACGCTGCACTGTTGTGTCGGTAGGACGTGCGTCGAGTCCGGGTTTCCCACCCGTGGCCGCCAGTGATTTCGTCGGGCGCGAACGGGAGCTGGAGAGGATCGGGATGGCGCTGCTGGGCGGGACCCGCCTGGTCACGCTGATCGGCGCGGGCGGCATCGGCAAAACACGGCTGGCGACCGAAGCGGTGCACCGGTTCCACAAGGCGCGCCGCGTGCCGGTGCACTGGGTGCGCCTGGCGCTGCTCTCGCGTAACGCCGACGCGGCGGCGGTCGAGGAACAGGTCGCGCGCTCGCTGATGGACGCCGACTTCTCCGGACGATCGGCGTGGGAGGCGGTGCTGGACACGCTGCGCCGCCGCGACGCGGTCGGGCGCACCCTGCAGACGATCCTGGTGATGGACAATTGCGAACACGTCCTGGACGGCGCGGGCCGGGTGATCGCCGACCTGCTGGAGGCGGCGCCGGGCCTCACGGTGCTGGCCACCAGCCGCGAGGCGATCGGCTGGGTCGACGAGCAGTTGGTGCCGGTGCCCGCGTTGTCGCGGGAACAGGCGCTGGCTCTGTTCCGGGCCCGCGCCGGCCTGACCGGGCACGCCGTCGCCGACGACGAGACCGAATTGGCGGTGGCGATCTGCCGTCACGTGCACAACCATCCGCTCTACATCCGGCTGGCCGCCGCGCGGCTGTTGCGGCAGCCGCTGCCGATGATCCTGCGTGACCTCAGCGGTGAGGCCACCGACCGGCGGCTGCGCTGGTCGCACGGTCCCCGGGTCGGTGCGGAGGCGCGTCACCAAGGCATTCGCGACGTCATCGCCTGGTCCTACGACCTGTGCGGGGACAAAGAGCGGCTGCTGTTCGACCGCCTGTCGGTGTTCGCGGCCGGGTACGACGTGGACCCCGACAACGCGGACGCGGCGGAATCGGACGTCGGCGCCGAATTGGAGGCGATCGAGGCGGTCTGCGCCGATGACGAGCCGGACGGCTTGGCCCGCGCCGAGATCGAAGGCCTGCTCGAGCGATTGGCGGACCAATCGCTGGTCTCGGTGCATCTGACCGCGACCACGGTGCGGTATTCGCTGCTGGAGAGCGTTCGCCTGTTCGCCCAGCAGCGCGCGAGCGAACGCGGTGGTGAACCGGCCCGGTTGGCGCGCGCGCACCGCCGCTACTACCGCGACAAGGTCGTCGCCGCCCGAACCGGATGGTTCGGCCCGGACGAACAGCGGCTGCTGGATTGGGCGCGGGCAGCCTGGGACAACCTGCTGTGCGCGATGGCGGGCAGCCTCGCCACCGCGGAGGAGGCCGCCGTCGGGCTGGAGATCGCCGCCGGGCTGATCGCGCTGCGCTGCCCGTTCCTCACCGGCTCGCTGCGGGAACCACGCCGCTGGGCCGAGCGCACGCTGGCCGCCAGCCGGGAACTCGACCCGCCGCCGCTGCCGCTGCAGGTCACGACGATGTCGCTGATCGCGTGGATCAGCCTGTGCCAAGGCCTGCACCACGACGCCGAACGCACGCTCGACGAGTGCGTGGCGCTGTGCGCGCCCGACGGCGCCGCCCGGGCGGGCTGGCGCGAGCAGCCCGACCTCGATCGCGGTCTGCCCGCCCCGGTCGAGTTCGCCCGAGGTGCCGAGATGATGCTGGTGGACCGCGACGTGCGCGCGATAGCGGTGCTGGCCCGCGCGCGAGAGAAGTTCTCCGTCGACGGCGACCGTGGTGGGGCCGCGATGAGCGAACTGTTCGAAGCGCTGGCCGCGGCGTTGCTCGGTACGCCCGCGCAGGCCTTGGAGATCTCCCGGCGGCACCTGGAGCACGCCGAGCGCTCCGGGGCGCGGTGGGCGACGTCCTGGGTCGGCCTGGCCCGGGCTATCGCACTGACCAAACACGGTGACCCGGAGCAAGCGCTCGCCGTGACGCACGCGTCGCTGACCACTCAGCTGGCGATGCGTGACCAATGGGGCGCGGTGTGGGCCGTCCACATCCGCGGCTGGGCACTGGCGCGCTTGATCCGCGACACCGACGGCGAACGCTCCGGCACGGTGACGGGTTGGGCGCGCGAAGTCGCGCGCCTGACCGGTGGCGGTGCCACACTGCGGGACAGGATCGGTGTGGACATCGCCAATCTCGGCCCGTTCGCCACCGAAACCGACATCGCCGCCGACACCGCTCGGGCGGTCCTGGGCGAGACCGCGTTCGCGGAGGCGGAACACGAGGGTGCGTTGCTGCGGCCGGAACTGGGCGAGGTAGCACAGCTGGCGCTGGGGAAGCTGTCGCTGGACCGGTTACCCGTCGAGCATCCGGTCCGGCGGCACCGTCCTTCGCACTGGGAGGACTTGTCCGGCGCCGAACAGGAGGTGGCCGTGCTGGCGGCGGCGGGCTGGACGAACACCGCCATCGCCGCCCGGCGCGGCAGTTCGTTCAAGACGGTCGACGCCCAGATGGCGGCGATCCTGCAAAAACTGATGATCGGCTCGCGGGAGGACATCCGCGCCCTCGTGCCCGACGACCGGCAGGCCCAGGTGACCGAGGAGGCCGCGCGCAAACCGCAGCGCGCCCGGCGCTGAGGCGAGCACCGTCGGCACTCCGTCGAGTTGTCCGGTGGCGGCGTCGGCCCCGAGGACAGGCGACAGGCCGGGCGACGTCTCTGCGGGGACGCCGCCCGGCCCGCTACCGGCCGGATTCGCCGAGGCGACCGGTGCTCACTCCGCCCGTTTGCGCGCGGTGATCTGGATGCCGGGCTCGCCCGGGATGCGGCGCACCTGGGCGTCGGTGACCGGGAGATCGGCCACCAGGTCGCGGCCGTCCTCCAGATCGAGGCCGTAGCCGGCGATGTAGGTGCGGAAGAACGGAAGGCAGGCCCGCGCCATCGGCTGCGGCAGCTTCCAGCGGTCGACGAAAGTCCGCGCGTCCTCGAAGGTGCAGCCCCGATCGGCCTCGATCACCAGCAGCAGCCCGCCGGGCCGCAGCACCCGGATCATCTCCGCGAGCCCCTTGCGCTGATCGGGCCAGTGCTTGATCGAACCGGAGCTGATCACCGCGTCGTAGGCGGCGTCGGGGAACGGCAGGTCCGTCGCCGATCCCTCTCGGAACTGGATGCGGCTGCCCAGCGCCGCGCCGCGCTTGCGAGCCCTGCGCACCTGCTGCGGGGACAGGTCGATACCGGTCAGCCGCAGCGTGGTCCCGGCGGTGGCCAGCCCGACCGCGAGTTGCCCACCGCCGCATCCCACGTCGAGAACCTGCGCGCCCTCGTCGAGCTGGGCGACGATATCGTCGAACAGGGTCGGGGTCATCTCCCGCACGGCGTCGGAGATGAAGTTGTCGTAGAACCACGAGTCGATCGGGTTGTAGCGCTTGGTCTTGTCCAGCAGGACGGTCATGGCGTGCTCCTAAACGCGGGTGGCGAACTTGATCTTGCGGCCGAGAGTGTGCGGTTGTTGCTGGGCGACGATCGTTTCCTGGACGCGCTCGCGGCTGCTGCGCACGATCTCCATCGCCTCCTTCACCGCGACGTCGATGTCCATCACGGTGGGGATGTCGAGCATCGAGACGATGGATTCCAGGCGCTGTTCCGGGGTGCCGCGTACCGTCACGACCGGCTGCCCGAGCTCGCTGATCGCGTGCAGCAGTTGCCGATCGGAGATGGCGCGGTAGCGCTCGTCGACCGGCCGGTGGCCGTCGGGGTCCATCGGCACCTCCACCGGGAGGTGGAAGAAGATGTCGTAGTTCTGCCGTGCCCGCTGCCGGGCCATATCGCCGTAGGCGTTGAGGTAGCGGCGGTAGAACGGCCGGCCGGGCAGCGTGATGGTGTTCTTGACGGCCTTGTGCCATCGGCTCGATCCGGGGTTGGGACCGGTGACCAGTCGCGTGGTGCCGTAGACCCACTCGTTGAGCACCGAGCCGTCGGCGATGAATCCGCCTTGGGCGTCGAGGATCGCCTCGGCCTGGATGCGAAGTTCCAGCCTGCGGAAGCCGAGCGCCATCAGTTCGGTGGTGCTCAAATCCTGGAACCGCATGCCCGGGTAGAGCTCGGTGACCACCTCGCGGGCGGAGGAGGCGTCCACCCGGGGGATGCCGGTCAGCAGGGACAGCGCCGTGGAGGTCGTGGTCTTTCCGGTCGAATAGGTTCCGGAGATGACGATGCGTCGATAGTTGTTTCCCGACATGAGAGTGCCTTTCCGATCGTTCGGGGATGCGCGGGTCAGGCGGGCAGCCGGTGCGCGAGGTCGTAGCGGATCTCGCAGCCCGCGAAATCCGATGCCCAGCTGGAGATGCGCCAGTCGCCGCCGCCGAAGGCGAGGACCATCGAGCGCACCATGTGCGTGGTCGCGGTGCCGGAGGTGAGTGGCGCCGGGGGAGCGGACGCGCGCGCGGTCATCCGGCGCATCCACAGCGTTTCGCTGTCTTTGCGGGCGATGTTGTCCAGCTCGTAGAGCACGACCTGGGACAGTTGCGCCAGGATCACCGTCGCGTCGACCAGCGTCACCGAAGGCTGGTAGGCGTCGGCCACGCCCTGCCAGGGGCCCGCCGAATCCGGTTCCGCCAGAGCGAAATCGGCGTGCGCGCGGCTGCCGCCGTCGGAGACGACGACGTTGCGCAGATACTGCCCGCGGGTGTAGACCCCGCCGTGGAAGTATCCCCGCCCGGTCTCGTGCACGGTGCGCCGTGTGGCCTGCGGCGGTCGCGGCGGCGCGGGCAGCTCCACGGTGGCCTCGAGGCTCATGCCGCCGCCCAGCGCTCCGGTGATGCTGATCGTGTTTCCTTCCACCGCGACGACCGTCGCGCTGATCGGGAACTCCTCCAGCGATTCCGTCGCGATGGTTCCGCTGCTGAATTGGACGTACGGCACCCAGCACGACCGGATGTCGCTGTCGGTGAGCCCGTAGCACTCGCGCAGGATCACCTCGAGCAGCCGGTAGCCGAAGATCGAGCAGTCGATGCTGCTGACGTGCGGCACCAGCACCCGGGTGCTCTTACGCGACCAGTCCAGCGGATAGTGCACGCCGGCCGTGGCTGTCAGCCGCGGACGGTCCTGCGCGTCGCGGTCGAGGACGATGTCGAAGATGCGGTGCGTGATCCGCTTGTACCCCTCGCCGAAGAACCGCCCGTCCCGGTGGCCCAGCACGGTGTCGATATCGGCGTAGGCGATCAGCTCGGTGGACATGTGGGTTCCTTTCATGCCGCGGCCTGCGCGTCGGCGGGCTCGGCGAACTGGCTGACCATCTTGGCGCCGATGCCGCGCAAGGACAGGCCCCGGCTGAGTTCGAGTGCGGAGATCTTGACGTCGAGCTCTTTCTCGGTGCGGGCCCCGAATTCCATCGCCATGAGCGAGTCCATGCCGAGGTCGGTGACCGGCTCATCGATGTTGATGGCGTCGGTGTCCACGCCGAGCACCACCGCGAGTTGATGGGCGAGGCGCTGGGCGACGAAGTCGGCGCGCTGTTCGCTGGGCAGCGTGAGGATCTCGGCACGCAGGGTGCCGCCTGCCTCGCCGCCGACTCCGATGTCGGCGAGCAACTGGCCGAAGCGGCGGGTGTCGGTGGACGGCCGCGCCACCCGCGACCACACCGTCCAGTCGATATCGGCCACCGCGACCTGAGCGCTGTCGAGTGCCAGGCATTCGCGCAGCAGGGCGGTGGCGCGGTCCATGTCGATGGGCAGGAAGCCGATCGACTTCACGTAGTCCGCCAGTGCCTCGGTCTTGTCGGCCATGCCGCCGCCGCTCATGAAGCCCCAGTTCACCGCCAGCGCCGCGGCGCCGCGGGCACGCCGGTCGGCCGCGAGCGCGTCCAAGGCGGCGTTGGCGGCGGCGTAACCGACCTGCGGGGTGATGCAGCCCAGCGCGCTGATCGAGGAGTAGAGCACGAACATGTCCAGTTCGATCCCCGCGGCCTCGACCGCCCGGTCCAGATGCTGGGCGCCACGCACTTTGGCGAACAGCTCGTCGAGCGACTCGCGCGTGATCTGCGGGATCGGCAAGTTGTTCACCACCCCCGCGGCGTGGAAGATCCCGCGCAGCGGTGCGACCGACCGGATACGGTCCACCAGCGCTGCCGTGGCGGCGTAGTCGGCGATGTCCACTCGTTCCTCGATCACCGCCACGCCCGCCGCGGTGAACGCCGCGACCTGGTCCCTGGCCTGGGGCGTGGACGCGCCGCTGCGGCCGACCAGCACGAGTTTCCGTGCGCCCTCGGCGACCAGCCAGCGGGCGGTGGCCAGGCCGAAGCCACCGAAGCCGCCGGTCACCAGATAGCAGCCGTCCGGGTCGATGCGCGGGTGGGCGAGTGCGGGGCGCACCATCGGCTGTGCTTCGCGCAGGTCCAGCACAACCCGGCCGATCTGGTCGGAGCGTGCCACGGACTCGAACGCCGCCGCCAGCTCCGACACCGGATAAGCCGTATAGGGCAGGTACTGGTATGTGCCCGAGCGCAATGCCGCGTGGCTCGCCCGCATCGGCGTGCGCAGCAGTTCCGGGTCGTGGGCGAGCGCGCGATCCATGTCGACGGAGAAGAAGGTGAGGTTGCGGTCGAAGGGGCCGAGATCGATGACGCCGCCGGTGTAGATGTCGGCCTTGCCGATATCGACCACACGACCGAATTCGGCAGCGACCCGGAAGTTCTGGCGCAGGATCTCGCCGGGCGCCGAACTGTAGACGACGTCGACGCCGCGTCCGGCGGTCAGATCGGCGATCTCGTCGACGAAGTCGGCCGATCGCGAGTTCAGCACGTGCTGCGCGCCGAGCAGGCGCACCTGCGCACGCCGCTCGGGCGTGCCCGCCGTCGCGATCACCGTCGCTCCGATGTCCAGCGCGACCTGCACCGCGGCCATACCCATGCCGCCCGCCGCGCCGTGCACGAGCACCGTCTCACCCGGCCGCAGGCGCGCCAGTGTCCGCAGCCCGAATTCGGCGGTCAGGAACGGCAATCCGGATCCGCAGGTGAGCGGGTCGTAGTCCTCTCCGGACAGCAGCTGGTGCGGTAGCGTGGCGCCCGCGTCGACGGGCATGGTCACGTACTTGCGGAAGATGTCCCTGGCGCACACCATCATCCGGTCGCCGACCGCGACGCCGGTGACGCCGGGCCCGACGCGCTCGACCACGCCGGAGCCCTCCATCCCGACCGTCGTGCCGAAATAGGTTCCCGCGAGTTCCTTTTCGGTGAGCACGCCGATGACCTTCATCGCGTCCTTGTAGTTGAGCCCGGCCGTCTCCATCCGGACCTCGATCTCGCCCGGACCGGGCGCGACCCGGTCGACTCGGCGCAACGCCAGGTCGGACAACAACCGGGACTTCGGAATCTCCACCACGAAAGAGGCTTCCGGGTCCGACAGCGGGACGGCGCGGTTGCGCTCGTCGAGGTGGGTGCCGAAATTCCGGTCCAGCCGCACCGCCCAGTGGTCGTCTCCCCGCACGCCGATCTCGTCGAGCGCGTCCTCGGCGAGAACGAGATCGACCGGCGGTGTCGTGGCGTGTGCTCCCATGTCGACCAGTCGCCACGCCGCGGCGGGCTGCTCGTTGAGCAGGGCGCGCCGCGCGCCCACCAGCGCGCCGTGTGACACCTGGACGGCGGTGTCGGCGGGGGTGCACAGCGCGTTCTCGGTGACCACGACGCTGTGGAGACGGACCTGGGGCGCGTCGGCGAGCAGATGCTCGATGGCATTCGCCACGCGCGCGAGCCAGTAGACGTTGCGCGCCCCGTCGAACGTCGCGCCGAACACATTGACCACCCGGATCCGTTCGGCGATCGGGACACCGTCGGGTGAGCGCAACGCCAGGCGCAGGCGCTCGTCGTTGTCGTCGGCGTCCGCGTCGGCGAGCACGACGGTGACATCGGTCCGGTCGCCCAGCAGAGCGGCCGCGCGGCCGGCCGCGTCGGCGCCGACACAGACGGCGACCACGGCTTCCTCCTGGGCAGGGCGCTCGCCTGCCGGTGCCTCGACGATCTCCCAGATCGGCTGGTAGAACACCCGTTCCAGCTGATGGGTGACGTCGACCGGCGCGCTGACCGGGCGGAATTCGACGCCCAGCAGCCGCATCGCCACCTCGCCTTGCTCGCCGACGATGGCGATGTCGGCGCGCAGCGGGTCCGCGCCGCGGCGGGTCACCACGACCCGCGGCCGCTCCGGCAGCGCGCCGAGCAGGCGCACCCCGGCGATGGCGGCGGGCACGATCGCCACGTCGGCATCCGAATCCGCGGCCAGCGTGGCGACGCATTGCAGCGCGGCGTCGACCAACGCCGGGTGAGCCAGGTGCCGGATCGACGTGGCCTGCTCGACCGGCGCGAGCGAGGCGACCACCGCGTCCGCACCGACGACGGCCGAGACGATGCGCTGGAAAGCGGGCCCGTAGTCCAGCCCGCGAGCCGCCAACCCGCGATAGAGATCCGCCCCCGCCACCGCGGCGGCGTGCTCAGGGGCGTCGACGTCCACGGCGGCGGCGGCGAAGTCGGCTTCGATGAGCCTGCCGTGGGCGTTGAGCGTCCAGGTGGTGGCGGTGGCCGAGCGCGAGTGGATCCGGAAGCGTTTGGTCGATTCCTCGACGCTCACCCGCAGTACCGGGACGTCGTGCTCGTCGATCACCAGTGGCGCGACGAATTCCACCGATTCGAGACCGGCGCTCGTGCGGCCGGTGCGCTCGACGGCGGCGCTGAGCGCGGCATCGAGGTAGGCCGCGCCCGGCAACACGACATACCCGTCCACGACGTGGTCGCGTAGCCAGGGCAGCCGCGAGACCGACAACTGCACCTCCCATTCCGAGTTCGCCGCCGTCGTGGGATCACCGAGCAGCGCGTAGCCCTCCGGCGTGCCGAGACGATCCAGCAGGGTGACCGGCTCGTCGTGCCACACCCGTTTGCGCTGCCACGGGTAGGCGGGCAGATCCAGGTGCTCGACGATCGAGTCCGGCCGGCCGGGTACAGCCGAACCGTCCAGCGAGCCCGCGACATACAGATCCGCGACAGCGCGCAGCACGTTGTTGCGGTCGCGCAGGTCGCGCGAGAGCGTGGAAACCGCGGCGCCGATCACTCCGCGATGGATCAGCATCTCGCGGATGTTGCCGCTGAGCACGGGGTGCGGGCCCACCTCGAGGAAGACCCGGTGGCCCGCGTCGACCAGTGCGCCGATGGCGTCGGCGAACCGGACCGGTTCCCGGACGTTGCGGCACCAGTAGTCCGCGTCCCATCCCGTGCCCGCGATCTCGGCGGCGGTCACGGTGGAGTACGTGGTGAGTTTCGCGTCCCGCGGGGCTAGTCGGCCGAGCGCGCCGCGCAGATCGTCGAGGATCGGGTCCATCAGATGGCTGTGGTAGGGCACCTCGACCCGCAGGCTGCGCGCGAACGTGCCGGTGGCCGACAGGGTGTCGCGCAGCAGTTCCAGGTCCTGGCTGTCGCCTGCGAGGGTGACCGCGCCGGGGCTGTTGACCGCGGCGATCGAGATGCTGTCGGTGCGGGCGAGCAACTCCCGTGCCTCGCGTTCGGACATGCCGAGAGCCAGCATGCCGCCGGTGCCCGCAGTGGTCGCTTGCAGCCGGGCGCGGTGGTAGCTGACGGTGAGCGCGTCGCGCAGCGAGAGCGCGCCGGAGACGTACGCGGCGGTGACCTCACCGACGCTGTGCCCGACCACCACCGCGGGATACACGCCGTACTCGGCCAGTTCGGCGGTCAGCGCGGCCTGCAGCACGAAGTTGGCGGG
Source organism: Nocardia exalbida NBRC 100660 (assembly GCF_000308575.1). Taxonomy (GTDB): domain Bacteria; phylum Actinomycetota; class Actinomycetes; order Mycobacteriales; family Mycobacteriaceae; genus Nocardia; species Nocardia exalbida. The sequence continues at coordinate 66,317 of NZ_BAFZ01000163.1, forward strand.
CTGCGCGAACGCGGTGCGCACGATCCGCGAGTCGGCCTCGTCGGCGAGCATCTCCTCCAGGATCGACCAGCCCGCGATCGAGACGAACTCGCGGTCGATCTCCCTGGCCACCTTCGCGAACGTGCTGTCGGTGGTGAGCAGCTCACGCCCCATGCCCCACCACTGCGGCCCCATCCCGCTGAAGACGAAGACGGGCTCCACCTCGCCGTCACCGATGACCCGCGACGGCGCCCTGCCCTCGCCCGCGGCGAAAGCACGCAACTGGGTGCGCAGATCGTCGGCGTCGTCGTAGGCGAAACCCACGCGCAGGGGGTGGTGGGCGCGCCGGGTCCAGGCGGCCGCGGTGACCGCGTCGGCGGGATGGTGGTCGAGCGCCTGCGCAAGGTCGCCCGCCAGCGTGCGCACCGCGGTCTCGTGGCGGCCGGAGATCGGCAGCACCTTCGGCACCGGGCGTTCGTCGTCGGCCCGCGCGGCCCGCGGCGGCGCTTCGGAAAGGATGACGTGGGCGTTGGTGCCGCCGTAGCCGAAGCCGTTGACCGCGACCACGCCCTTGCCCGGCTGCGCGGGCAGCGGTTCGGGGAGCAGCGGGACCCGTAGTCGGAGCTCGTCGAACTCGATCTCCGGATTCGGTGTGGTCAGGTCGAATTGGGGCGCGATCGTGCGGTGGTGCAGGGTGAGCGCGGCCTTGATCAGGCTCGCGACCCCGGCGGCGGCCTCGGTGTGCCCGAAGTTGTTCTTCACCGAACCGACCGGCACCGGCTCGGCGCGGCCGTCCACCGCGCCGTACACCGCGCCCAGCGCCGACATCTCGAGCGGATCGCCGACCGCGGTGCCGGTGCCGTGCGCCTCGAGGTAGCTCACCTCGTGCGCGGCGACCCCGGCGTCGTCGCGCACCTGGCGGGCCAGTTGTTCCTGCGCAACGGGATTCGGGACCGGGATGGCCATGGTGCGGCCGTCCTGGTTCACACCCGTCGCGCGGATGACGGCGTAGACGCGGTCGTTGTCGCGCTGCGCCACGTCGAGCGGCTTGAGCAGCACCGCGCCCGCGCCCTCGGCGCGGCCGTATCCGTCGGCGGCGGCGTCGAATGTCTTGCAGCGCCCGTCGACCGAGAGGAACCGGCCCTTGCACATCGAGATGAACGTCTCCGGCTGCAGCATCGCGTTCGCACCGCCCGCCAGCGCGATCTCGCATTCGCCGTTGGCGATCGCCTGCACCGCGAGATGCGTGGCGACCAGCGACGACGAGCATGCGGTGTCGACGGTCAGGCTCGGGCCATGCAGGTCGAGCAGATAGGAGATGCGGTTGGACAGCAAGGTATGCGAGGCGCTCATCGCGGTGTGGCTGGTGATCGCCGAGCGGACCAGCGGACCGCTGCGTCCGAGCACGTTGTCGAGGATGAAGCCGCCGACGTAGACGCCGACGCGGTGGCCGGAGACCCGTCCCGCCATGCCCGCGTCGTCGAGCGCCTCCCAGGTCACCTCGAGCAGCAGCCGCTGCTGCGGGTCGAGGATGGCGGCTTCCTTCTGGGCGATGCCGAAGAAGTCGGCGTCGAAATCCCACAGCGGCTGGGTGAGAAATCCGCCGCGCCGGGTGTACATACGCCCCGGCGCGTCCGGATCCGGGTCGTAGTACTTTTCGATACTCCAGCGATCCGGCGGGATATCGACGATCCCGTCACCTTTGTCGAGCAGGAAATTCCAATAACTCTCCGGGTCGAATACACCGCCTGGAAACCGGCAGCCGATACCCACTATTGCAATGTCGACCATTATTTCTCCTGGCCTGAAATGCGGGTCCATGCTGAGCCCCCCGACCGCAGCAGCACAAATATCTGATGAGCTTCTTCGCTCGAATGGTCATGCTATTGCGCAGCCCGCTCGAGCGTCAATTGTTCTGCGTTACAGCTTTTTCAATTTACGTAACGTCGCCACCAGTGGCACGTTGGAAAGCATCCCGTGCGTGAGGCGCGGATGAATTGCGCTGAGATTCATCAGCACGGCGTAGCGCAGACCATGGTCGCGCCAGTCCGCGAGCTGCTCGACGATCTCGTCCGGCGTACCGGCCAGGCAGAATTCCCGCACCAGCGAGGCCGGGACCTTCTCGATGTAGTCCAGCACGGTGCGCTCGTCGAGCGTCTGCGGCAGGTAGTCCTGCAGGCCGGTGAAGTCCTCGCCCAGCGGGTGGGTGGCGCCGTGCCTGGTCCACATCTCGCCGGGGGCGCACAGGGTCAGCGCCCGCGCGCCGACACTCTCGACCAGAGCGTCCACCTCCCCGGGACGGGCCGCGGTGAGCACGCTGAACACGGCGGCGGGCGCGACCGTCAACGGGTCGCGGCCCGCGTCGGAGGCCGCGGCGCGGACCTGCTCGAGACGGTGCCGGTACTCGTGCGGGCGCTGCGCGAAGCCCGGGAACCACACGTCGGCGTAGCGACCGGCGGCCCGCAGCATGCGCGGGCCGCCCGCGGCCACCCAGATCTCCGGACGGGTGCCCCGGTAGGGCGGGACATCGAAGACCGCGTTCCGCAACGGGAAGTGCGGCGAGTCCCTGGTCACCAGGCTGCCGTCGGAATCCCACAGCGCCCTGATGGTGGCCAGCGCCTCCTCGAAGCGTCCGACCGGAGCGGTCCAGTCGACGCCGTAGGGCTCGTTGTTGTCCCGGATGCCGGTGCCGATGCCGAGAATGGCCCGGCCGCGGCTCAACTGGTGCAGGGTGGCCGCGGCCTGCGCGGTCACCGCGGGATTGCGCCGGCCCGCGTCGGTGACCCCCACGCCGAGCCGCAGGCGGGCCAAGCGGTTCTGCGCGGCGAGATAGCCCAGCGCCGTCCACGGTTCGTAGATCCCGTCGGCGCGCGGTGCGAGCCGGGTGATGCCGACGTGCCGCGGTTTCCAGATCGAGGCGGGCAGGATCGAGGGCAGGTGGTCGGTCACCCAGAGCGAGTCCGCTCCGCCCGCCATCGCCACCGAGCGGCTGCCGCGAAATTGCAGGTCGGGCGCGAACCGGGTGTAGACGCCGGAATCCATCACGCCTGTGCGGAATTTCGCCATGTTGTTCCTATCGCACTATTCGAGTACTGGTTCGAGAGCGGCACTGGTCTCGGGGATTTCGATCCTTCGGTGCCAATGGGCGAGCCGGGACGGCGCCCACCAGTTGGCCGCGCCGAGCAGGCGCATCAAGGCGGGGGCGAGCACGCCGCGGATCAACGTCGCGTCGCTGAGCACGGCCAGGGTCAGGCCGAGGCCGAACAGCTGGATGAACGACACGTGCGAGGTCACCATGCCCGCGAAGGCGATCGCCATCAGGCAGGCGGCGGCGGTGAAGATGCGTGCGGTGCGGGCGACGCCGGTCGCCACGGCGCCGGTGTTGTCACCGGAAGACAGCCATTCCTCGCGGATCCGGGACAACAGGAACACCTCGTAGTCCATCGAGACGCCGAAGGCGATGCAGAACATCAGGATCGGCATCGTGGGCACCAGATAGCCGGTCGAGGTGAAACCGAGCAGGTCCGAGAGGTGCCCTTCCTGGAATATCCAGACCATGGCGCCGAAGGTCGCCGCCAGCGAAAGCGTGTTGAGCAGCAGCGCTTTGATCGGCAGCAGCACACTACCGGTGAAGAAGAACAGCACCACTACGGTCGACAGCGCGATCACGAAGACGGCCAAGGGGACTTTCGCTCCGAGCGCGTCGAGCGTGTCGACGTTTTCGGCCGCCGCGCCCCCGACCATCGCGTGGCTCGGTGGGGGGACTGCGCGCACCTGGTCGAGCTGATCGATCGCGGCGGGGGAGTACGGGTCGAGCCGAGTGCCCACGCGCACATAGGTGCCCGCGTCGTCGCGCATGCCGGGTGGCGCGGAGGCGACTTTCAGCCCGCCGGCATAGACGCCCGCCGCGGACAGCACGGTCGAGACGTTCTCCACCCGTGACAAACGTTCGGCGTAGGAGGCGATTTCGCTGTCGCCGCCCCGGTATCCGGGCATGGTCACGAGCACGCCGGCCATCGCGTTCTCCCGGAAGCCGGTGCGCAAGGCGTCGCCGACCGCATGGCTGGACGCCCCGGCGATGACCCGGTCGTCGGCGGCGCCGAACCGGATGGACAGGAACGGCGACCCGAGCACCAGCAGCAGCGCGATCACGGCGAGTGCGGCCACGACGGGATGGCGCATGACCAGCCGCACCGCGCGGTACCACCGGGTCTCGGTGAGCTCGACGGATGCGGGCCGCGGCCGGTGGAATCGGCGGCGCAAGAGGGCTCGCAGGTCGAACGCGTCGACACGGGGACCGAGCAGCGCGAGCGCCGCGGGCACCAACAGCAGCGTGGTGAACACGGCCGCCCCGAGCACGGCCAGCCCCGCGTACGCCAGTGACCTGAGGAAATACAGCGGGAAGACCAGCAGTGTCGACAGCGACAGCGCGATCACCACACCGGAGAACAAGACGGTGCGCCCCGCCGTACGTGCTGTGCGCGACACCGCGGAGGCGGTGTCGCGTCCAGCGGCGAGCTCCTCCCGGAACCTGCTGACCATGAACAGGCTCGAGTCGATCGCGACCGCGAAACCCAATGCGCTCATCATGTTCAGCGCGAAGATCGACACGTCGCCGACCTCGGTGAGCAACCGCAGGATCGGCAGCGTCGCGAAGATGTTGAACACGCCGACCGTCAGCGGGATCAGCGCGGCCGTCACGCTGCCGAAGACCAGGATCAAGGCGAGCCCGGTCAGCGGGATCGCGATCGCCTCGGTGATCAGCAGGTCGGTGACGATCCGATGGCTCATCTCGTCGAAGGCCACCGCTTGGCCGCCCGCCCGCACGGTGACGCCGTCGAAGTCGCCGCTCACCCGGCCCGCGATCGCGCCCGCCCGTTTCGGCGCGTCGGTGTCGTCGCCGATGACATGGGCCAGGACCAGACCGTCGCGGCCGTCGCTGCCGCGCAGGCCCTGCCGCAGATCCAGGGGAAGTTCCCAATAGGACTGGACCGCGTCGATCTCTTCGCGGCCACGCAGCTCCGCGGTCAGGCGCTCACCGACCGCGCGCGCCGCGGGGCTGTCGAGCCCGCCCGGCGCGGTGACCAGCAGCACGAGATTCGGCGCGGCGCCGGGAAATTCGCGGCCGAGGAACGCCGCGACCTCGGCGGACTCGGTGTCGGACGGAACGTAACCACCGGACTTCAGGTGGGCAGGCGCCGACCAGCCCAGCCCGACGCACACGATCCCGATGAGCAGCGCGCCGTAGAGGATGGATCGCGGCCGGCGGATCGCCAGGCGTGCCAGACCAACAAGCATGATGAAAGACCTCTTCTCGAACTCCGGCCGTGGCGAATGCGTATGCGATCGGGGCTATTCGGTGGCGCCGGGATCGATGTAGCCGGCCAGCGCACGCCACTCCTTGGCATTGCGGTGGGCGAGCTCGGCGACGGCCGGAATGCAATGCGGCGGGACCGTGGCCACCAGGGCGGTCCACACCTCGCGCTGCATCGAGTGTGTGTGCAACCAGCGCAGCAGGTCACGGCCCTGCTGGCTGTGCCGCATGGCCGGGTCGCGGGTGAGTTGCTGCAGCAGCAGCGCGCTGCCCTCGGGCTGGTCGGCGGCGCTGTCGTGCTCGGGTGACCCGGTCTCGCGCAAGCGTTTGCGGATCGCGTGCGCTGTGCTGATGGACACTTCCGCCGCGGCGGCCAGCGCGCGCAACGGCATGTCCGGGGAGGCCGCCAGCAGCTCGGCGACGCGGCGCCTGCGCTGCGCCCGGTCCATCGGCCTGCGCCTGCCGTCGGCGCCGACGCGGATGTTCGACTGCGGAATTTCCGCAGTCGAACGCTGCCGGAGCGTGGCCACCGTGCGCGCGGACAGCCCCGTGGTGGACGCGATGGCCCGGTCGGACAATTCCGGCATCGTCTCGATGATCCGCTCGGCCGCCGCTTTGCGGTCCGAGAGCGTCAAGGGCAGCCCGTGCGTCGTATTCAGTTCGACGCCGCGCAGAAAAGCCTCGGCCGCCGTTCCGTCGAAGAACACGACTTCGATGTCTTCGCGGCCGAGCCATTGCGCGGCCCGTAGCCGGTGCATTCCGTCGATGACGCGCATCGTGCTGCGATGCACCAGAATCGGCGGCAATTCGGTGTCGCTCTCGGCCAGTCGTGCGATATGCCTGCGGTCCTCGCCGTTGGACCGCGGCGAGTCCGCGGGCAACAGTTCATCGATGGATACGAGATAGCGCGCGTTCGACGCCAGCGGCACCACATCGCCGCTCACCAATTTAAACTCAGCGGACATTTCGAAACCCCCAGGGTCGCCCGGATTCAGATCGGTCCTCGATGACCCGATGGTCCATCCGGAACCCGGCTAGGCTTCGACCGACCGATCGGTCACAGCGTAGGTGCGCCCGGTGCGCGACACTAGGCTTTCCGGAAACAGTCGGGAGAATTCGAAAGCATGACAGTCATTGCCGACCCCGGTCGCACGGCTCTGCTCATCGCGGGCACCGTGGTGGCGGAACGCGAGGGGCTGCACCGGCTTTCGATCAACGCGGTGGTCGAGGAAGCCGGGATGGCCAAGGGCACCTTCTACCATCACTTCGTCAATCGCCGCAGTTACGTCATCGCGTTGCACCGCCGTTTCTTCGACGCGCTGTCGCAGTCGGTGGCCGCGGCGCTGGCCGGGATTCCGCCGGGGATCGAACGGATCGGCCCCAGCCTGGACGCGTTCCTCGATGCCTGCCTCGACGCCCGCGGAACCGAGGCGTTCATGGTCCAAGCGCGCACGGATCCGGATCTGCGTGAGGAGATCCGCCGCCGCCACGAACTGTTCATCGCGGTCGGGCGGCCGGACATGGTCGCCGCCGGGTGGCCCGACCCCGACGCCGCCTCCCGGATGAAGGTCGCCATGGTCGGTGAGATCTGCCTCGCCGAGCTGACCTCCCGGCGTGCCCGTCCGGATCTGCGGATCGCGGCCGTGCGGATGCTGACCGCCAATCGCACCGGATCACTTGCCGGGGAACCGCCCGAGGGCGATGCGACCTGAGCTGCCCGGCACAAAAGTGCTTCGGAAAGAAGATCTTTCGTGTCTCGCAGGTGCTGGTAGCTGCCGTAGCCGACACGTTGCTGTGGTTGCGGCTACGCGGCGGCCATCTCCCGGGCGATGGCGGCCGCGAAGGCGTCCACTTCGGCCTCGGTGGTGTCGAACGAGCACATCCAGCGGACCTCGCCGGTGCGCTCGTCCCAGACGTGGAAGCGGAACCGTTCCCGCAGCCGCTCGGTGACCTCGCGGGGCAGTACGGCGAAGACGGCGTTGGCCTGGACCGGCCGTACGATCTCGACGCCGGGCACCCGGGCGACGGCCGTGGCCAGCCGGGTCGCCATCGCGTTGGCGTGCCCGGCGTTGCGCAGCCACAGGTCGCCCTCCAGCAGCGCGACGAACTGCGCCGACACGTACCGCATCTTGGAGGCCAGCTGCAGCGCGGCCCGATCATGGCTGCCGTGCATGCTCGGCGACAGTGGCAGAACCGCCCCCTCTCGTTAAGATTGCGCCATGCCGGTTGTGGCTCCCGACGGTCGCCGCCGTCTCGGTGTCGGCCTTCGACGGGAACGTGGTCAGGGCACCACGACGATCTTTCCGATGGCGTGATCGCTCTCCAAGTACCGGTGGGCCGAGACGATGTCGGCCAGGCCGAAGACACGGTCGAGGTTGGGCCGATAGGCGCCGGCCTCGACCGCGCGGACGATCCGCCGCAGCACCGGCGTACCCGCGCCGCCCTGCACCGTCTTGCTGTGGAAGGCCGTGAGTTTGGTTCCGGACGGGATCATCGCTATCGGTTCGAAGTCCTGAATCGACCACCCGCTGAGCGAGCCCGCCACACACACGGTCCCGCCGCGGCGCACCAGGCGCAGCGAGTCCACCACCGTGCTCCCCCCGACGAGATCCAGGACATGGTCCGGACCCTCGGGCCAGATCGCGTGCACGCTCGCCGCCGGCGCGCCACCCTCGTCGAGGAGTGCGTGCTGGACGCCGGCCGCGGCCAAGGCGGCGATCTTGCCCGGCTGCCGTGTCGTAGCGGCGATCTCGATACCGTGGGCGGACGCGATCGACGCGGCGGCCATCCCCACCGACGAGGTCCCGCCACGAATCAGCAACCGCCCTCGGGCACCCGGCACGACCCCCAACGCGTCGAGCGATCCCTGTGCGGTCAGATATGTCTCGGGCAGCGCGGCCAAGACCTCCCAGGGCAGCGTGGTGGTGACCGGCATCAGCAGTGCGTTCGGCAACAGCGCGTATTCCGCGTAGCCGCCGTCGAATTCCCTGCCCATCTCACCCATCACCGCCGCGACGGTTGTGCCCTCCGGGAGCCCGGGATCGGTCGAGGCCGCCACGATTCCGACGCATTCGATCCCGAGCACGCGGGGGAACCTCACGTTCGGAGAATGACCCTGCCGGGTTCTCAGTTCCGACCGGTTCAAGCCGGCGCCCTTCACCTGCACCAGGCTCCAGCCCTCCCGGACCTCCGGTACCGGCAACTCTCTGATCTCCAGCGCCTCCGGGCCACCCGCTCCGACACAGACCGCCGCTCGCATCGTCGTAGACATGTGTCCACTGTCGCCGGGAGGCGGACCGGCCTGCCACCGATAGAATGCCGAGTTATGCCCGTTGCCCGCCAATCTCCCCGGATCGGCGCGGCATCGCGGATATGGCCGCACGGAGGCGTTCACACCTGGCCGTCGGGAGGAACGAGTGCGGTGCATTCCCATCCCCGAGGGCATCTCGTCTACGCGGCGCGTGGTGTCTTGTCGGTGCACACCGAACGTGGCACATCGATCGTTCCGGCCAATCGAGTCGCATGGACCCCTGCGGGATTCACGCACTACCACCGCGCGCACGGGCACACCGATATGCGGATCGTCTTTCTCCCGGCATCCCTGGCCCGCCTCGTACCAGCCCACCCAGCCGTGTTCACGGCCTCCGGCCTCGTCCGCGAAATCCTCCTCACCCTCACGGGTTCGCGCGCCGGCGACCGAGTCGCAGGCGACCACGAGCGCGCCGCGCGCGCTCGCCTTCGCCGGGTCCTCGTCGACGAACTCCGCGAAGCGCACGAGCAGCCACTGATTCTGCCGCAACCGCACGACGACCGGTTGCGGGCCGTCGCGCGGATACTGCACCGAAACCCCGCGGACAACACGACGCTGGCCGAACTCGGGCGGACGATCGGAGCCGGCGCTCGCACGCTCAGCCGTCTGTTCCACAACGAACTCGGCATGACCTTCTACGAGTGGCGCACCCAGCTACGCGTCTATCACGCACTCGTCCTGCTCGCCGACGGCCACGACACCACCTACGTCGCACACGCCTGCGGATGGGCGAATCCCAGCAGCTTCATCGCGGCCTTCACCGGCATCATCGGCACCACACCCGGCCGCTACCGGGCTGCGCATCCGGCGAAGTAGCGCATGAATCGGCCGCCGACCGCTCCGCAGTGGGTTACGGCAGCTCGTGATCGAAGTCGAAGTGGAGCTGGATGGTGGTGCCGTGCCGGCCGGTGTGTATGCGCACGAGGTCGGTGAGCTGGTTGACCAGCAGCAGACCGCGGCCGCCCGGTCGATAGGTTTGTGCGGGCAGGCGGCCCGCGAGTGGATTGGTGATGTGTCCCTTGTCGCTGATCTGGAAGCACAGCTGCTTGTCGTCGGCCCACATCCGCAGCGTGCCGCTCCCGCCGCCGTGGACGACGGAGTTGGTGGTGGTCTCCGCGACGACCAGCTCCAGATCGATCAGACGGTGCTCGGGTATGCCCGCTTTGCGGGCGTGCTCCGTGGCGGCGTGCCGGAGGTGCGCCAAAGATGTCGCATCGAAGACGATGGTGGTGGCGGTGGGGGGCGCGGAGGGCAGCGGTTCGTTGTAGAGGTCGACGATGTGGTCGGGATCGTAGGCGTCGCTGGTTCGCCGGCCCGTGTGGTCGATGAGGACGGGATGGGTGGCGTGCGCGTCGGCCAGGACCTCCGGCGACAGACGTGCGGTGTCATAGGGGCACAGGATGCTGACTTCGCGCCCGGTGAACGCCGCGTTGATCAGCGCCTCGTGCTGAGCGCACGCCGGATACTCCAGCGACGAGCGGCCGGCCCAGATGGGTTCGCCGATGATTCGCACTCGCCCGGACGGATGCCGGTCGGCGAAGGCACGGAGCACACCCGGGATGATGCGGCCGGGGTTGCGGCCCTCGACGGTCATGTCCATCAGGTGTACCGAACTCGCGTCGGAGCCCAGCTCGGCACGCAGGAGGGCCAGGTTCGGGCCGGGTACCGCGACAGCGACCGGTTCATCGTTCGCGAGCCCCTCGCGAATGAATCCGAGGGTCCCTGCCAGGTATTCCTCGGTGTCGCGATAGAACAGCGCGGGATGCACGAACGGATCGGTCGGCTCCGAAGTGGCCGACACAGCGCCGACAGAGCTCATGTGTGCACTACCTCGATCGTGTGTAGGGAGGGCCAGAACACTCCGAGGATCCGAAGCATCATCGGCGGAGGCCGATGCAACACGATTCGTGGCGCCTGCGGTGAGTGGGAGGCGGCTTCCACCAGAATGGACGTCCCGTGGACATCGATGAACGTCAGCTCGGACAGGTCCAAGTGTACGTCGCGCTGCGCGGCGGTCAGTTCCGTCAGTGCCGAGCGCCAAGCATCCCGGGTGGTGAAATCTACCGCTCCTGCGCACCGTAGACCGGAAGGACTGCTGGTCCGAGACGTGCGGAGAGTCGAAGGATCGGAGATCGCCGCACTACGCGGAGGCGTGGCCGACGGTGCGGGCTCCACTGCTCACCGACCTTCCACTGGCCAACACGAGACGACGCGGGGGATCTTACGCCTCCGCCGATCGAGCACTTCCACACAGCCCGCTGGTGCCGTGGTCCGGCGACGTATTCGCGATCCTGTGTGATCACGGCCAATGCGACGTCCGTCGTGGCTCGTCGGGGCTTCTGAGACATCGGGGCCTCCCGCTCGGCCTCGGTGCGCGATGTCACTGCGACCGAGGAGCGGCCCATCGGCGTGCTGTGACGGGAAGGAGCCCGAATGATGCTGCTTGCCGGGCGCTTTCGGCTTCCGGCTCGCACACCGCGGCCACCCGGTTCGAAATCAGCTGTCGGCGGACGTTTCCCGCGCCGTCTGGGTGCTATTCGGTCAAGGACTGGATCGGCACCCTGACGAGGGGTGCGACCAGACATCTCGAGGAGGATCTTATGACCGAGAAAAGCCATCGTTCCGCCGAGACCGGCGAATATGTGAGCGAGGAGACCGCAGCGGAGAACCCGAAGACCACACTCGGCGAGGACGAGCCACACCAGGGTGACAACCGTCGCGACCGCTCGGCGATCACCGGGCACTTCGTCAAGCCGGACACCAGCCGTCGTCACCCGGACACAACCGTCACCGAAAACAGGTGACATCCGGAGGCGCCCTGACCCCGGCACCTGCGCTGCCGACCCAGGACACCCACGTCGGCGACACGACAGCGACGAGACCCGGCTTGCTCGGCCTCGGCGGCCTGGCGGGATCGGCGCGCCGCAAGGACACTCGCACGGTCCCCTACCGCCGGGACTCATCCTCGTCGGCCCCGACGCGGTAGCGCTGGACTCAGGGGCACCTGTCCGCCGACAGGGCCCCGTCACGGGTTGCCGCGGCCGCCGAGCGCCATGCGCCGGATTCCAGTCCACCGATCGACTCGGCGACGGCTCCACGGCTGAACAGCTGGCGATGGCGTGTCGGTGCGCGGTGACCGACGTCGGCTTCCAGTGACGTCGTTCTTCGAGCGCTGATCATGGACGCGGGGGTAGTTCGCCGCGATGCGTGAGGTACTCGGCAATATCGGCCAGTTTGGTATTGGTGTGCTGGCTGGCGCGCACGAGAAGGGCGAAGGCTTGATCGGCGGTCAGTTTGTGGCGCTCCATCAGGATGCCCTTGGCTTGTCCGATCAGATCGCGCGTGTCGATCGCCCGCGCGAGCTGGGTCACCCGCTGAGCGGAGGCCAGTGCCACGGCGGCATGGGCGGCGAACAGGGACCCGACGTGCGTGGATTCGGCGTCGAAGGCCGCGGGGGCGGGCGAGTAGAGATTGAGGGCACCGAGGCCGTTGCCGGTGACATAGAGCTGGAAAGACAGAATGCTGCCGATACCGAGTTCGGCGGCGCGGGCCGCGAAACGTGGCCACCGCGGCTCGTCGGTCGTATCGGGCAGCACCACGATGCGCTCGTGGTAGAGCGCGTCCAGGCACGGTCCTTGCCGCAGGTCGATCTGCGCTCGGTCGACTCGATGGATCAGGTCGGCGGTGGCGGCAGGTGTATACATCGTCTCGCGGTTGTCGCTGACCAGGACTCCGGCGTAGGTGGCGCCGGGCACCGTCTGCACGGCGGTATCGACGATGCCGCGCAACGTGTCGTCGAGATCATCTTGTTCCTGCAGGTAACGTGCCAGATCGCCCAGTCGCGCAGCCAGATCACCCTCCGCTGCGGAGGGACCGGTCGGTGTGTTGTCGTCGTCGCTGAGGCGCGCATCCGTCATCTTCTGCCCGTCTTTCCGAGAAAGCTCCCGAGATGGCAGGTGCCGTGCGGGAGCGTCGGCCTCGCCCTGGTTCCGAAGGACAGTGCACACCACCCTACGCGCGAGCCCGTGGCGTGGTAGCAACAACGGCATCAACCCGACGTGCGTGCGCCGGGAGTGGGCGCCGCGCCGTATCGATCGGTGGATGCGGCGGGCGCTGCGACAGCTACGACGGCATCGAACCTCGGAGCGAGGAACCTGGCTATACCCGCGCGCGGTCGGTGAAGGCCAGCGCTCCGCCGAGACCGGTCAACGCGACCCCGGCGAGGGAATCGACGGCGATCTGCGCCCGGCGGCGCTGGAGCAGAGCGTGCAAGCGCGTCGTCGTGACGACGAACAGCAGCCACCAAGCGCCACCGATGGCGATGTCGAGTGCACCGAGCAGCAGCACTTGGGGCATTACCGGACGCGCGGGGGCCAGGAACTGTGGCAACACCGCGACGAAGAAGAGCGCCGCTTTGGGATTCAACACATTGGCAGTGAACGCTCCAGCCAACACCTGTGCACCCGGCACTGCGGCCGGTGACGACACCCCCGCCCGCTCGGTAGCGCGACCGCGCCATCCGCGATAGCCATCCCGCAACGCGCGCCCACCCAGAACGATGAGATAAGCCGCCCCAGCGAGTTTCACCACGGTGAACGCCTCGGCGCTGGTCGACAAGATGGCCGACACACCGACCGCGGCAGCCGCCATGTGCACGATCAAGCCGCATTGAACTCCTGCCGCCGCGTGCATGCCCGCGACCCGTGAGCGAGAAGCGTGACGCAGAACCACGAACCAATCCGGTCCGGGAATCACATAGGCCAGCAGCACCGCCGCCGCAAAACCCCATACGAGATGAGCGTCCATCCGAAATCTCCGGTTTCTCGACGGCAACCTCTCCAGCCCAGGAAAGGTGACCTCGTCGTGCAGTAGCTGCGCCCGGCAACGTCGGGTGGGTTACCCACAGCGACGACCCCATCCCGGAAGGCTTGTGATTTCTGCCCACAGATCCGATATCGGCCGGCTGCTCGCGATGATCCAGTCGAGATGCCAAGGCGGTCACCGCCCTCGGTGAGCGCTCGGGGAACCAGGCACTGGACGGTTCGTGGCCGGTGGGCTACTCGCGTGGTCGACGTCCAGGACTCGTACCGAACATCCTGGGCCGGTACGGATCGCACACCACCGCGTGGCCGGGTGCGGTTGCCGTCGGTGTCCTTCGTGCTGCTCCATTTCGCGGAGAAGTAGCTGGATCCGGGCCCCTTCGACCGACATGTCGAGTGCGACAAGGCCTTCGCGAAACCTCAACTGCGACAGCAGCGGACGAAACGGGCACGGGCGGGGGGCGGCGCGGGCCGGTACTCTGGATTCAGAGCAGCTGCGAAGAGCGTTAAGTTATTGCCAATTTCCCCGATCGTACCCGTGATGTACTCGCAGTTGTGTACCGTATGTTATCGCAGGTTCACTCCGCTTCTGCGGAGTGTGCCGGGGTCGATGGGGCCCCGGCGGAAGGACTCCGTTGTCCGCGTGCGGATGCATCCGCCCGAGACGCGG
>NZ_BAFZ01000162.1 GCF_000308575.1 Nocardia exalbida NBRC 100660
ACACCGTCACCCTCACCGGGACAGGCCTGACGGCAGCCACCGCGGTAAATTTCGGTGCGACACCGGCGGCCTCGTTCACGGTCGACTCCGACACCCAGATCACCGCGGTCACCCCCGCCGGAACGGGCACCGTGCAGGTCACCGTCACCACCACAGGAGGAACCAGTAACGGCGTCAGTTACACCTACGTCTGACAACAGACGCCGCTGGGCCGCCGACAAATTATTGCCGGCGGCCCAGTCTCGATACAGTCGAATACGTAGCCCTTCGAGCGCTTCGTGCGACCAGCCCGACCGTGCCCGCGCCACCTGCGGTTCCGGTCTCGGGCTGGCGATCGTCACCGAGATCATGCGGCCTTGCCCGAACCCGGTGCGCTGACGATGAGTCCCATCGCGAGGGTATCCGTCGGCGGGCGGGGGATGTCCGGCCAGGATCCGGTTCAGCTCGACGCGCATCGGGGCTGTCGCGGCTTGCCCGCCCGCGGCGGGTAGTTCGGAGAGGATCCACCCGACGCACGTTGGTGTACTGCGAGCAGGACCACAGCAGCGCGAACGCTTGCTGCTCGCGATCCCGTACACCAGCATCAGTATCCCTTGGCCTGCTCGATCACCGCACGGCCGACCTCGAACACGAACCGATCGGCATCACCGGGCGGTCGGGGCTGTTCAATGTCCACACCTCAGCCCTACCCGAGGCGCGGCGTGCGGATTCGAAAAGCCCACGCTGGGTCACGGGGTGAGCTTGCCGGGGTTGGTCCAGCGGGCGAGTAGGACGGTGGCGTCGTCCTGCAGTGTTCCGTGCTGATGGGCGAGCACGGCGTTGATCAGTCGGCGGGCCGTCTCCGGTGGGGGGTGGCCTGCCGCGGCCTCGCGGCGCAGGAAGTCGGTGAGGCGCTCTTCGCCGAAGAACGCGCCCTCGCCGTCACGGGCCTCGGTGATGCCGTCGGTGTAGAGGACGAGCCAATCGTCCGGTTGCAGAACTTCCTCGGCGACGGTGAGCTCGGCATCGCCGAGCCCCAGCGGCAGTCGGTGCCCGCCGCGGAGGGGTTTGACGATTCTGCCGCCGCGCATGATCATCGGTTCCGGGTGGCCCGCGTTGATGTAGCGCAGCCGACCGGTGGACATGTACAGCTCGGCAAGGACCGCCGTGGCGAACTGTCCGCGTCCGAACTGGTCGGCGATGGCCTGGTCGATGACGCGGGCTTGTTCGAACAGCCCGTGGCCGGCGTGGCGTGCACTGCGGTAGGCGGCCAGCGCCGTCGCCGCGATGAGGCCGCTGGCCGGGTCGTGGCCGACCGCGTCGATGACGATGAGTTGTGCGGTGGTGTCGGACAGCGCGTAGTCGAAGGCGTCGCCGTTGAGGTCGTGGCGTGGTTCCACGACGCCGCTGATCACGAAGTTGTCCACGCCGGCGGTCAACGGAGGCAACATCGACCAGATCAACTCCGCATTGGGAGTGCGGGGCGTGGTCAGCCGGGCGCCCTCCAGAGCGTCCCCGAGCCGGGTCGTCGCCGTGACCAGGTGACCGAGCAGCCGTGACATCCATCGGCATTGCACCCGAAGTCCCGGGTCGTAGAGGTCGGCGTGGTCCTCGACCTGGATGTCGAGGACGCCGAGGCGTTCGCTTCCATCGAGCAACGGAACCCACAACCGGGGCCGGTCGGCTCCGTGGGAAGGCAGGGTCTGCACGAGCCGGAACGCGCGGCCCGGCAGAGTCGTGTCGACATCGAGAACATCCACCGCAGCGGCGTGCTCGCACGTGCTGGACGGTGCTCGGACACGATGCAGGGAGCGCTCGTCGTAATCCACCAAATACATGTCGACGTGCACGCCGAGGGCGTGGCCGGCGGCTGCGGCGACGGCGGGTAACCGCTCGGGCGCCGCTTGGTGGGCGCCGTCGAGCAGAGCCACCAGCGCCGCGAGGGGGGCGCTTTCGGGCTCGGTGTCCCGGATGATGCGGCTGTAGGCGGCGCGTTTGGCCCAGGCGAGTTGGTCGAGGCGTTCGTTGACAGCATGGGCGAGGATGTCGCGATCGAGCGTGGGAAGTCCGCGGCCCCCGTGCACGTAGGCGTCGATCTCCAGACAGCCCGCGTCGCCACCCGAGGTGAAATAGCTCATCCACAGTTCTTCGAGGCTCAGTTCGGCGCCTTTCAACGCGAGCACCAGGCTGCGTTGCTGCTCGCGGGCGCGGTCACTGCCGCGACCGGCGGCGGCCGTCCGATTCTGTCGACAGCACAGTAAGCTCCGGTCGACAACGCTGCGATCCGAACCGGCGCTCGCCACCATCTCGATTGGTCGCATATCGGGCGTTTCAATCGTAGTGCACTGGCTGCATATTCCCGCTGGCTCGGCGGGGAAATACATATGCCGGGTGCCGCGCTGACCGCCCGAGTTCTCCTCGGTGATGTTTCCGGACGTCGGCCACGGGTAGGGCCCCCTCGTTGGAGTGTGACGACGACCATCGAGGAGTGGGATGTTCATTCACAACAAGGACCTGCAGTTCGAGGTGCGGGTGGACCGGCCGGATCCGCGGTTCGCGACCCTGCTGCAAGAGCAGTTCGGTGGAGCCAACGGCGAGCTCAAGGCCGCGATGCAGTACTTCACTCAGGCGTTCGTGCTGCGCCGCAAGAATCCGAAGATGTACGACTTGTTCATGGACATCGCCACCGAGGAGCTCAGTCACCTCGAGATCGTCGGCTCCATGATCACGATGCTGCTGGACGGGCTCAACGACGATCTGAAGCAGGCGAACCAGCGGTGTGACTGGATGCCGCTGGTCGGCGACTCGGCCGGCCGTGAGCAGGTCATCCACCAAGTCGCGGTGAACCCGTTGTATTTCGCCCTGACCGGCGGCGGCCCGGACGTCAAGGATTCGGCGGGGGTGCCGTGGCAGGGTTCATTCGTCAATGCCAACGGTGAGCCCTCGGTGGATCTGCGCAGTAATCTCGCGGCGGAGTCGCGAGCGAAAATCGTCTACGAATACCTCAAGCAGTTCACCGACGACCCGGGCGTGCAGGACACGTTGTCGTTCCTCATGACGCGCGAAGTCGCGCATTTCCAGCAGTTCACCGCGGCGCTCAACGAGCTGCCGGTCAACTTCCCGCCCGGAACGCTGCCCGGTGACGATCGGTTCCAGAACGTCGCGTTCAACATGTCCAATGGTGCGGCAAGCGCCCGCGGCCCGTGGAACGAAGGGCAAGGGCCTTGGCCGGAGGGCATGCAGTGGCGTTACGTCGACAATCCGGTTACCGAGTGGCTCGGCTCCGACGAGCGAGCCAACCACGGCGCCGAGGAGAATCCGCAGGGCGAACCCGCGGTGCAGGGCACCAAGCCGTTCACCCACGAACAGCACATGCCCGGCTGACCATCGCCGGTGTCTTCCAGGCAACTCACACCGGAGGTGTACCGATGGATGCCTTGACCTTCCTGCGCAACGATCACGAGAGCGTGCTGGGAATGATCGAACAGTTCGAACGCGGGCGCGGTGATGGTGCGGCCGAGACTCGGGCGCGTTCGGATCTCGCGACGAGTCTGGTGATCGCCGCATCGCAGCACGAAGCGGTGGAAGAGCAATTCTTCTGGCCGGCGGTGCGGCAGGCGCTTCCCGACGGTGACGAGCTGGCCGATCGGGCTCTCCAGCAGGAAAACCTCGCCAAGCGTCTGCTGCAGCAGATCGAGGATTCCGAAGCCGGATCAAGCGAGTTCGAGCAGGCACTCAGCGAGTTCATCGTCGTGGTCCGCGAGCACATCGAGTTCGAGCAGGATCAGGTGTGGCCCCTGTTCCGGCAGGCGGCCGACCGGGACACGATGGAGGAACTCGGGCAGAAGATGGCCACGGCGAAGAAGGTGGCCCCGACCCGACCGCATCCGGATACACCGTCGACTCCAGGTGCGCAAAAGACCGGCGGCTTGGTAGCAGCACTGACCGACAAAGCGCGTGACCTGCTCACCGGCAGGAGGTCACATCAGCCACCGGACCCACCGCCCACCTGAGCGCACACGTTCGCTACCTCGCTCGGGTGGGACCCACACGGGACAGACGGGAACCGCTGCGGCGGTGGCGGGCAGCACCCAGCCGCTCGTCACCGCCGTGAGTGAAGGCGGCTGTCGTCCGCGAGCGCGTGTGCGCACATCGGCCGACTGCACCGGGGTGGCGTACTGCGCAACGGTGATGTCGGCGGCGGCGCGCGTGCTCATGCGCCCGCTCCCAAGGCGCAGCGGCGCGCGAGGATCTCATCGAGACATGCGCGGGGTACACCACCAGCAGAGCGTGCTGAGGGTCGGCGACCCGCAGGACGCGGTCGTGGATACGGATGCCGGCGCCGCGACGGATGGGTGCAGGCAGCGACAGATGTCCGTACTTGGTGACACCGCCCCACATTGCCCAGAGGAAGGCCGGGGCGCACTCAGAAGCGCTCGATTGCCCGCGGGGCGGTCGACCGCGCCGAAGAATGGAAGCACCGGCAGAAACGTGTCGTCTGCCCCGATATCGGTTTCACAGCCGAACGCTGATCGGGAGTCAATAGGATTCGTGGGCGGGCGTTCCACGACTTCTCCGCGTGGCTGCGTTTCGGCGGCGAGGCGATCGGGCGCAACGACCCGGACTGCCAGAAGAAGATCATCAAGTTCAACGAGCTGCTCGCGAACTGCGTGATCTACTCCAACGCCTGCGATATCACCGCCGCAGCGAACGCCCTCGCCGGTGACGAGCACCCGATCGACACCGATGATCTGGCCACGATCTCCCCGTACATCACCCACACCATCCGCCGGTTCGGCGACTGGGTTCTTGATGGCCACCACCCGCTGGGAAATCACCAGCGATGGGTCGTCCTCGCGATCGGCACCCTTCAACGATGGCTGATACCTTGCAGAATTCGCACAGTTCGGCCAGTGCCTGGTCCAGATAGATGTATGAAGGAGACCTCTCCGCATGAACACGGCTGCACAGTGGTTCACCGGTCCGAACAGGCGTCGAAGTCGGATCGCGGTGCTGGTCGTGGCCGTCGTGGTGGGTGTCGCTGCGGTCGTATGGGCGGACCGATCACCACGGCAGTCCCAGCAGGCAACGCCGGTGGTGGGCGGCAAGTTTCGTATCGAGCCCACTCTAGGCTCCGCACCCACTCCTCGCTGGACGGTGCGCGCCGCCGATCTGTCCACTGACCCCGGCGCTGTTCTACTGTCCGCTCCGCACAGTCTGAACGTCTACTACGGAAACGGCACGCCGATGGATGCCGGGACCACGATCGTGGCGGCCACCGCGGTGCCGGACAGCCCGGGTGGCGGGGTCGGGCAGCCGGTCAGCGCGGTGCGACTGCACGGTATCGACCCCGAGACCGGAAAGCCACACTGGACAATCGATGTGGGCGCGATCGCCAGCTGCGCCGAACAGGTGTTTCAGGGCCTGCTGAGCTGTTGGGACACCCATCGGGTCCTGATCGTCGACAGCGCGACGGGCACGGTGCTCACCGATCACATCACCGATTTCGAGGTGGAGCAGGTCGATGCTCGCGACGGTGTCGTCACGGTGGCGGGGCGAACCGCGGATTGGCAGACCGCTGTCTTCACGCGAGGAACCGTCTCGGATATCGCCGCGAGCTGGCGTAAGACGTTTCCGACAGTGGTTCCCGGAGAGCCGGTCAGACCCGTCATCAGCGCACCGGACTACTTCCGGTATGGGCGCTACGGCAACATTCGTGTCCACGATTTGCGTACTGGCGAGCCGCTTTTCACCGGACCGGTCGGCTATGTCTTCGACGGCGGCATGATCGCCTCGCAGGTGATCGATCGCAGCGGCACTGCGGGAAAGGTCGCGTTGCTCGGCCGCGACGGACACAGCATCACCGAGGTCGCCAATGCCAGCTTCATGCTCGAGTGGTACCCGGTCGCCACCGCGTCGCCACTGCCGATCCTGACCGGCGAGAGTGCCTACGAGCGCACGACAGGCCGAGTCCTGTGGACCAATCCCGAGATCGGCATCGACGACACGGCCGGGCGCAAGGACGCGATCGAGGGTGTGGTGCGAGATACCGTGATCATCCGATCACTCGAGGGCACAACGCTTTCCGGGCTCGATCTCACCGACGGGCATCGCATTTGGCAGCGGCCCTCGCCGTTCGAACACGCCACGAAATTCACAAGCTATGACGGCATCACCGACGCAACCCATCTCATCCTGACCGACGGTGTCACCGTGCAGGCGATCGATGGCGTCGACGGAACTCCGGTGTGGTCGATGCCGTTGCCGCCAAGTGGTGATCCCAGAGTCCACTCGCAGGTGCGGGCGATGGGCGGTCGCATGGTCACCGTGACCGCGCATGAATTCACCGGATATGCTGCGGCATAATGTGACTCGAACGTTCGGCGACAGCCTTCATCGGCAAATTCAGTCGGCGACCGCAAGCGCCGGGTAGCCGGGTCGATCGGTCCCAACATCTGCGGGCGACGTTGATCGCCGTCTCGATTCGTCGTCGTTCTCTTCGGTCGACGTCTAGCTAGGCGGGGTGGTCGTCCATCGACGGGCACTACAGCTTCTACCTGCCCGACGTCGGCGGAGCACACCGGCCACTGCGTGATCCCGACGCCCCCGCCGACGAGTGACCGGGCTGTCGTGCGGACACGCTTCATACGAGATAGGTCAATTGGCCGCTCGGCGGCTCATTGTGGGGTCCTGGTGGCAAGGGCCTGGTAGTAATCGCGCGGTAAACAACGAAGTTGCTTGGACCAGCGGTGACGGTGGACTTATCGGTGACTGGCGCGACGGTGTAGCGGCGCTTGTCACGCTCATCGAGTTCGTCGTATGTCGCCCGTATAGGCTGCACCTGCAGGGGCCGAGCTTCGGCTTCTGGCAACATGTCACGCTGCTGGTCAGGCCATTGTCGTGTTTTCCGCGCGATTACTACTAACGGAATCCCTCGTGATGCGGATGGCGCATGGTGTTCGGCTGCCGTAGGGCACAATCGGACATATGGCACGGTCTTTGCCCGAGGGCGAATCGCTTCTGGTGCGTACGGACTTCACCGACGACGCGACGTGGGCCCAAACCCTCGCCGCGGTCATCGCGTCCTACGACGAAGACATGTCCCGAACTCGCGTTCTCGTGGCGTCATCAGGTTTTCACGCTCGCCGAGGCCGGGTATCGCGTGATCGCGCCGGATATGCGCGGTTACGGCGGTAGCTCGCGGCCGTCCGAGATCGAGGACTACGACGTATTGACGATCTGCGCCGACCTGGTGGGACTGTTGAATGCCCTCGGCGTGGAGGATGCCGTGTTCATCGGACACGACTGGGGTGCCGCGGTGGTCTGGCAGATGGCACTGGCCTATCCCGGCCGAGTGCGGGCAGTCGCTGGACTGAGCGTTCCACCGACGCCGCGCTCGCCGGTTCCACCGCTGGGGATTCTGCGTTCCCGGCTGGGAGCTTCGTTCTACTCGGCAGTGCCCATGCGCAGCCGAGCGTGCACAGCGCCATGACCAAGAGGAAGGCGGAGACCGACACTGTCGAACCGGTTGCCGCCAGCAGCGCGGTCATGAGGAAGGGCGTGCCACCACTGACCAGGGGGAGGAGCCAGGTTGATTCGAGTCCGGTGGTGATTGAGCGGCTGTGTCGCATCTGGAGGTGTTTGAGCAACGCAGCATCAGCAGGAATTGGTCAGAGGCGGAACCCGTCTGCGTCGATCGGCAGTGGAATCGTCGGCATCGAGTCCTCCCCATGCGCAACGGCGAGCAGGGCGGGGAACGAGGCAAGTTTGCGCCTCGGCCGTCCCTGAACCGCGCCGAGGTCGCGCTCGGTCCGATCGATCGCCCTCCACTGGTGCACGCCGACGGCGGTGGGCTGACGTTGCCGGACTAGTGCGTCGAGTTCCTGCGGGGTGGTTGCCGGGGTGGGAAGCAATCCTTCGGAATGGTCGGCGAGGAGCGCGGCGACAGTCTCGAGTGCGCATTTCTTGTTGGCGCCGATGCCTCCGGACGGGCCCCGCTTGATCCATCCCGCCGTGTAAACGCCGGGGATGGGTTCGCCGGTCCCGGCGAGGACTCGGCCGAAGTCGTTGGGCAGCACACCGCCGTCATGGTCGAAGGGCAGGCCGGACAGCGCAGCGCCGCGGTAGCCCACCGCCCGGAGTACCAGGCCCGCCTCGATGGTCTCTTCGATTCCGGTCGGGACAGCGCGGACGTCACCGCCGGGGCCGTGTTCGAGCCGATTGCGAGCCACACGCACTCCGGTGACTCGTTGATCGCCCAAGATCTCCAGCGGAGAACACAAGTAGCGCAGGACAATACGGCGCGACGCGACGCGGTGGCGTGTGGTGAGTACCGCGGCAGCCTGCGCTTTGGCCAGCCCGATCGGGTCCGATCGAAGTGCGGCGAGCTGGTCGGGATCCAACCTGGCCTCGTCGGACAAGGCGAGGACATCGGCGCCGTCGAGATCCGTCAGGGCGAGCAGCTCGGGAGTGGTGTACGCGGCCTGCGCGGGGCCGCGCCGGCCGAGTACCACGACTTCCTCGATCGTGCCGGCGGCCAGGGCGGCCAGCGCGTGGTCGGCCATATCGGTGGCGGCGAGCTCCGCGGGATCGGCGACCAGGAGGCGGGCGACGTCGAGGGCGACGTTGCCGTTGCCGACGACGACCGCACGGCGACAGGAGAGGTCGAACGTGCGGTCGATGAAGTCGGGGTGGCCGTTGTACCAGTTCACGAACTCGGTTGCCGACGCGCTGCCCGGCAGGTCCTCGCCGGGAATCCCCAGGCGGCGGTCACCGGAGGCCCCATAGGCATAGACGACTGCGTGGTGCGCTGCGGCCAGCTCGTCGTGGGTGATGTGGATACCGACCTCGACGTTGAGGTGGAAGCGGAAGCGGCCATCGGCGGCGGCGCGCTCGAATACCTCGGTGACGGATTTGGTGGACGGGTGGTCGGGGGCCACCCCGCCTCGCACCAGACCCCACGGTGTGGGCAGCCGGTCGAACATCGTGACTGTCGCGCCCGGATGCTCGAGCAGCTCGAGTGCGGCATACGCGCCCGCGGGCCCGGAGCCCACCACCGCGACTCGAAGCTCCTCGATCTCGGCCCGCGCAGCGGGCGGCGAGACGTCGGGGATGCCGGGCGGCAGCGGGTTTCGCTGGTAATAAGCCTCCGCCAGGTCCAAGAACCGGCCTGCCGCGGGCGCGGTGTCGCGGGTGATCGCCCCGACCGGGCACTCGGCGACGCACGCGCCACAGTCGATGCAGCCGGCGGGGTCGATGTAGAGGGCTTCGGCGGAGGCGAAGCCCGGTTCGTCGGGGGTGGGATGGATGCAGCCGACCGGGCACACCGGCACACAGGAGGCGTCGTTGCAGCACGGCTGGGTGATGACGTGGGGCATGGCGTTCCTTGCTAGCGGGAGTCGGGGAGCGGTTCCACGGTGACCGGGATTCCGTTGAGGGCGGCGTTTCCGCTGACGGTGTCCAGGAACAGCGGGTCGGTGACATCGTTGGCGCTCGCGCCAGCGACGCGGGAGGCCACGGACAGCCGACTTTCCGCCGCCGCGTGCCCGTACCCGTGCGGCAGGCTGACCGTGCCCGCCATGATGTCGGTGGTCTGCCTGATGTCCACCCGCACGGCGCCGGTGCGCGAGCGCAGCACGGCGGGCCCGTCGGCCAGTCCGAGGCGGGCCGCGTCGGCAGGATGCATGAGCAGATGGTGTCGCTGCGGACCGGCGACGAGGCGGGCGTAGTTGTGCATCCAGGAATTGTTGGAGCGCAGGTGCCGTCGGCCGATCAACAGCAGCGACCCTGGATCCGCCGGAGCCGTACACAGGTCGGAGCGCAGGGTGTCGAGGGCGTCCGCGATCTCCGGTGGCACGAGGTGTAGTCGGCGGTCCGGAGTGCGCAGGCGATGCTCGACGCCTGGCCGCAGCGGGCCCAGGTCCAGCCCGGCCGGGTGAGCGAGCAGTCGCCGCACGCTCAGTTTGTAGCGACCTGTGCGCAGGAGCAGGTCCACCAGCCGGCGCGGCGGTGTCCGCAGCCGAATCTCGGTGGCCAGGGCGGGCCTACTGAGGCGACGGCGCAATACCCGCATCCGGCCGCCTCCGAGGTGGCGTTGGTAGGCCGAGCCGAGGTCGCGGAAGATCTCCCAGTCGTGCCGCGCGCCGCGCGGCTTGGGCAGCACCGCGGGCGAGTATTTCGCGGTATTGCGGACGGCGAAGGACCGGAAAACCAAGTCGTAGTGGTCTCGTTCCAGCGCGCTGGTCGGCGGCAGGATGACGTCGGCGTGGCGAGTGGTCTCGTTGAGGTAGAAGTCCACGGCCACCATGAAGTCGAGGCCGCCGAGCGCGGTGCCGAGTGCGGCTCCGGCAGGAGTGGACAGCACCGGGTTTCCCGCGATCGTCAGCAGCGCCCGGACCTGCCCCTGGCCTGGCGTCGTGATCTCCTCGGCAAGGGCGGCGACCGGAAACTCCCCGGCGAAGGAAGGAAGCCCGCGCACACGGCTGCGGCGTCGGCCGAAATGGCCCGGGCTCAGCAGCCGTGTCATGTCGATGGCCGGGTCGGTGAACAGCGTCCCGCCCTCGCGGCCCAGGTTTCCGGTGATGATGTTGAGCACCTGGATGGCCCACTGGCACACAGTGCCGTGACGCTGGGTCGACACGCCGAACCTGCCGTAGCAGGCGGCGGGGCCCGCGTCGGCGAAGGAGTGGGCGAGGCGGGTGATCGTGGCGGCGGGCACGCCGCTGAAACGGCCAGCGGCTTCCGGCGTGAACTCGGCGACCGCGTCTCGCAGCGCGTCCGCACCCGTGATGTATTCGGGCAGGCGCGGTGCCCGGTCTCGCAAGACGACGTGCACCATGGCCAACAGCACCGCGGCGTCCGTGCCGGGCCGGATGAACACGTGCTCATCGGCGTCCGCGGCCGTCTCCGTGCGGCGCGGGTCGATGACGGTGACCCGCCCGCCGCGCTCGCGGATCTCCCGCAGCCGCCGCGCCATATCCGGCGCGGTCATCAGGCTTCCGTTCGACGCACGCGGGTTGGCACCGAACATGAGCAGGTGCTGTGTCCGGTCCAGATCCGGCTCCGGCAGCAGGAACTGGTGCCCGTACAGCAGTGCCGAAACGACCTGGTGCGGCAACTGGTCGACCGAGGATGCCGAGAAGTGGTTGTGGGTTCGCAGCAATGAGGCGAACGCTGACCCGTGGGTCATCGCGCCGAGGCTGTGGACCGAGGGGTTACCCAGGTAGACCGCCACCGCATCCGCGCCGTGGCGCCGACGGGCCTGAGCGAGTCCGCGGGCCGCCGCACTGATCGCCTCGGACCAGTCCACCTCCACCCATTCTCCGTCGATCTTGCGCAGCGGCCGCCGTAGCCGGTCCGGGTCGCTGTGCACGTCGGTCATCGCTACGGACTTGGGGCACACGTGGCCGCGGGACAGGGGGTCGTCGCGGTCGCCGCGCACACCGACGGCCCTCCCGCCCTCGATGGTGATTTCGATCCCGCAAATCGCCTCGCACAAGTTGCAAGCGGCCTTCGCGGTGCCGCCGCCCCCGGAGCCGCGTATCGCCCGCCCCGCCTTGGTCAACGCATCGACGGCTGCCCCGGTCGCGCTCATGGTGTAGTCGCCTCCGCAAGAGATCCGCTCGAACATGAACATGACGTCATGTTATTTTTTTCGTGTCTACCATGGATGCTGTGCCCGACGCCAGCCCCCTCCGCCGCGAACCGGTCCAGCAGCGCAGCCGCGAGCGCGTCCAGCGGATCTTGGACGCCGCCGTGGAGATCATCACGGCCCAGGGAACCGACGCGGCGACGGTCCGTTCCGTGGCGGAACGTGCTGGTGTCCCGTCCGCGACGGTGTACCAGTTCTTCACCAACCGCGACGCCATCTTCGAGCAGCTGCTCGCCCGCGAACTCAAGCGCCTCGATAGCGAACTGGAGCAGTCCCTCGCCACCGCCCGGCCACACCCGGACATCGCGGCCGCCGTCGAGGCGTTCATCGCCTTTCACGGCCGCCACTACATGTCCCACCCGGACTTCGTCGCCCTGTACTACGCCTCCCGGCACAACGAGGCTCTCCGCGACGACATCAGAAAACACCTCGGCAGGCTCACCGACCTGCTCCACCGCCACCTGCTTGCCACCGGCCTGCTCGCGCCCTCCACCAGCCGACGCGTCGTCGAAGTGGCCGTGGAGCTGGGTGACCACGTCTTCGAGCTGGCCCACCAGCGCGGCGACGAGAGTGACGCGCTGACCGACGAGGGTCGGATCGCCATCACTCGCTACTTGCAGGTCTATGCGGCCGCCCGCCAGCACGACGAGCCGATCGGGCTCCGTGAGCAGGTGGTCCGTGCCGAGCCGATGGCTTCGGCTGTTTCACAGAGCGCGCAGGCGTCGTCGTAGCGGCGCGGGACGTGAGCCTTTGGTGAGTAGCCCCGGTTGGGGCCGAGGAGGCTGGTGAGGTCTCGCATGGCCTGGGGTGCGGTTTGAAGTAGCGGGCGCAGGTTGTCGGGTTCGCGGTGCCGGGACCTGGCCATGAGTTCGAGCAGGCTGGCGTCGGCTTCCCCAGGGGGTGTGAGGACGGAGTGCCGCAGTTCGTGTGGAGGTCGCCGTGGTATCCGCCGAAAATCGGGCGGATACCGCGTAGCTCGTTGGTACAGAGCGGTTTTCTGCCCTCGACGCGTGATCTTGTAAAAACAGCGGTGGCGGACCCTGTTCGGTTGCTGATTCGTTTCATTGGATGAGGGAGGCTTCCTGACCGCTCGGCAGGTCGCGCTGTACGGCAGGTTCGGTGGTCCTCCGTCGGAGGAGGAGCTGGAGCGGTTCTTCGTCCTTGACGACGCGGACCGGAAGCTGATCGCGAAGAGGCGAGATGACAGCTCTCGCTTAGGTTTTGCGTTGCAGTGGCTGATCCGGGCCTTGCTCACCGCGGCCACGCCCGGGGTGACCACCGGGCCCCAACCGACGTTGAGGCTTGTGCCGTCAGTACCGCCGCCACCGTGATAGATAGGTCACCGAGGCGGGGTTCACCGCCGGACAGGTGCGTGTAGGAGGCCACGAAGCCGGGATGCCAGCCCCACGTCTACCAAAACTATGTTCGCGCCGAAACCCACGCCGCCGCCAACGCCCATCTCATCGCCGGGCAAGCCGGGATCGCCACCGCGCAACTGTGGGGCGGCGGGCTGGTCGCCGCGGTGGACGGCACCCGGTTCGTGGTGCCCGTGCGCAGCAACGACGCCCGACCGACGCGATGGGCTCGGCGAGGTCGCCGTTCCGGACTGGCGAGGTCGCGTGTCCAACTGTCGACTTCTTTGAGCCCCGCCCCGCCAGTTGGTTTCCAGAGGTGGAAAGGTGAATGCCTGAGGTTGTGCTGGGATGCTAGCGCGGAATGTTCGCCCCGGCGGGGTGGGGATCCGTTTCTGGGGTGGGTCAGTGGATGTGGCGTGAAGGCAGGTGTGGATGTCGATACCCGAGGAGCGGACTGCGCAACGGCAGTTCGCGTTGCAGGTCTATCAGGAGATGATGAGGGTCGGCGCCACCCGCGTATCCTACGACCCGGATGAGTTCGTCATCCGATACAACGACGGCATGGTGCTCAATCTGAGCAACATCTTCCAGCAGGTGCGGGATTTCTCTGCCGAGGAACGACGAGCTGAGGTGGAGCGGTTCGTCGCCGCGATGCTCGCTCCAGCTCTGGCACTGTCGAGCTGGGACCAGGTCCGTCCGCTGTTGCGACCTGTTCTGCGGCCCTGCACGTACATGCTCGAAGATTCCGATTCCCGGTTGCAGCGGCCGGCGTTTCCGTTCATCGATGAGATGGTGGCAATCGATGAGCCGGGCCGGATCCGACTCCCGGCACAACAGCAGCTGGTCGAATGGGGCGTGGGCGCGGAGGAGGTGTTCGAGGCCGCGCGGCAGAATCTCGCTGAAACGGTCATCACCACCGAGTTCGACGAGGGTGCCATAGTCCGTATCGTCGTCGACGACCCGAGCTATCTCCCGTCGTGGCTGCTCGTCCCGGGCTGGCTGGCGGCGTGTACCCGCAGCTACCGACATCGGCCGGTGGCGTTCATTCCGGATTACACGTCGTTGATCGTCGCTCCAGGTGATCCGGAACTGCTCGAGCATCTGTATCAGACCGTGGAGCAGGAAGTCCGTGACGCCGCCCGTCCCCTGTCACCGCAGGCCTACACAGTCGACGACAACGGGATGGTGGTCCCACTGGATCGGGCGATCACCGGACCGTTGCCGCCCGCCGTCGACCGAGCCCGGACGCTGCTGGCCTACAACGGATACGAAGCGCAGCGCGACTGGCTGCAGCAGAAATACAACTTCGACGCGGTGGTGGACGGGGACTTCGACGACGACGAGTCTGCGTCTCTCTTTGTCGCCGACATCATGATCCGGCAAGAGAAGGAGGATAGTTCGCCACAGATGGTGACGGTGTGGGGCGAAGGGGTACACTCGTCGCTGCCCGAGGCGGATTACATCGCTTTCGCATGCGAGGACATGGAACAGACGATCATCGTTCCGTTCCAGGCTGCGGTGGAGATCACCGGCATCACGCCGATCCCTGGGTTTCGCCCGACTCGATACCGTGCGGTCGACTGGCCCGACCACGTTACATGGTCCCGCCTTTCCGAGGCGGCTGTGACGACCGAATCGATGGACCGGGACCCGCGGAGCGTTGCGACATCGGGGAACCACATGACCTCCGACTACGACGGTTTCGTCGGTACCAGCGATATTGTCACCGATATTGTGTACCGCCAAGTGGTCGATTCTGAGCGGACCGCCCGAACCATTCTGGCTGAGCGCTTGACCGACAGCCCGCTCACCGCCTTGCAGGACGTCGCTCCCCATTTCCTAGGTCTCGCAGGGTATTTCAGCCGTGGCGATTTCGGTGAAAGCTCGGGAATTGTCCGTTCTCATGCTGACTCGGCCGCCAACGCGTTGGTGGCCCGGTTACAGTCGGCGCGCCGGCCAGTAGGTGATGGCTTTGTCTCGATGATCATCGGCGACGACACATACCAGATCCCGGCTACGGGCGGCACGTCACCACCGTTGCCGGCCTCGGATTTTCTGTCCGCCCTGTGGATCAGCGTTGTCACACGCAACCCGCGGCTGCTGATGTTTCTGCTGGGCAGTGCAGACCGCCCCGGCTACCCGCTCGCTGAGACGAATGACTACGCGAGTCTGTGGGGGCTGGCGTGGCAACAAATCCACTGCGGCGCCCCGGCAGTCCACGACACCTTGCACGCAGCCCAGAGTGCCGCCAAGGCGGCGGGCGACGAGTACGCTACCCGCTGCGCGGCTCCAGCGATCCAGGCGCTACAGGCTGCCGTCAGTGGTACGGCAACCGAGTTCAACACCGCGTTTCTCGACGCCCTGTGGCAGTACAGAGGCTTCTCGGGAACGAACGAAAGAAGCCTGATATCAGCCGGTTTCGTCGCCTGGCATCTGCTCGCACTGGCCTGCTTCGCTACCGATCGCGGTCTACCGCTCACCGTTGCCTCGGACTACCTCCCGCCAGCCCTTCTCGATCGTGCATGGACGCTCCCCCTCGCCGACGACATCATCCGCTACCCCAACTCGACGCACGACGATGACGGCAACCCGCTCCCTGCGCTCCGTCTCGGCGTCGACGGCCTCTGGGAGTTTGCCGGCTGGCCCAGCGACATGAGTGGGGGGTCCCGGTAGCACTGGCGTTGCGAATGCTCGACATGCAGGGCAACCCCAGGCTCGGACACGGTCAGCGCGCAGCGTCGGCCAGGCACGGTAGAGCGATGCGACCGGGGGATGCTCGCCGGCGTTCTTGCCGGTCTTGATCCGCAGACGCCCGGTGAGCGCGTTCATCGGCACGCCTTTGTCCTCGAGCGCGCGGCCCAGGATCAGCATGTCGTCGTCGATGACCTTCGGCCGAAGATCACGCGTAGAGGGCCGAGCGCGTCTGGTTCGCCGGGGCGGGGCATCCGGGCGCGTTTGCCGGAGAGCCGCAGTTGCGGGCCGTGCTTGTAAAGCAGGGTGGCCGCGGCCTCGGTACCGACGACATCGGCGAAAGCGTCGGGATGGTCGGCGGCCGCCGATTCCAGCCAGGCATAGGACAACACCATGGGCTGTGCACCCGGTCAGCTATCCCGCAGCTCGCTCGCGAGTCAGGTCCAGGCGGGTGCTCATGTCGAGCCGGAACCGGCCTTGGTTGGTGTCGGACCAGAACACCGGCCGAATCGCCCGACGCTCGCTGTCGCCGACCAGATCGTGGAAACCGGGATCCTGCAATCCGCTTCGAAACACCTGAAGCCGACCTACGAATCCCGCGCTTTACATAGGTAATTCAGCAGGGATACCATCTGGTCTGATTCGGATGAGCTGCCGGTGGGTCATCGGGACAAGCCACGAACTGGATCGTTGCTGGAGGTGGTTTCACCCGTGTTGTCCTGGTCAATGGAATCTGTCCGGGACTGGCTCATAGCTAGAACCGCCGCCCTGAGCGGGCTGGATCCCGGTGCAATCGATGGACGTGAGCCGTTTACCAGCTACGGGCTCGATTCGTTGATGTTGACGACGCTCGCCGACGAGTTGAGTGAGGCAGGGGGGCACCCCGTGTCGCCAGTCCTGTTCTGGGCGCATCGGTCGCCGATCACGCTGGCGCGCAGGCTGACCGGCGCCGGGTCGACGCCGCCGGTGCAGCGTGAAACGCCAGCTCAAGGTCAGCCGATAGCGATCGTCGGTCTTTCTTGCCGGTTCCCCGGCGCTCCCGACGCGACGGCATTCTGGCGATTACTCAGCTCAGGTGCGGACGCGCTCACCCAACCGCCGGACGGTCGATGGGCTCGCGACAGTCCGCCGCGCGGCGGGTTCCTCGACCGGATCGACGAGTTCGACCCGGAATTCTTCGGTATCTCTCCCCGGGAGGCTCCGCACGTCGATCCGCAGCAACGGCTCATGCTCGAACTGATGCAGGAAGCTCTCGATGACGCGGGCATTCCGCCTAGCGGTCTCGAAGGCAGCCGGACCGGAGTTTTCGTCGGTGCGATGTGGAGTGAATACGGGGCGGGAATCCGCGCGGACCCCGACCTGGTCACCCAGCACACCTTGGCCGGAGGCGATCCGAGCATTATTCCCGCCCGATT
Organism: Nocardia exalbida NBRC 100660; assembly: GCF_000308575.1. Classification (GTDB taxonomy): domain Bacteria; phylum Actinomycetota; class Actinomycetes; order Mycobacteriales; family Mycobacteriaceae; genus Nocardia; species Nocardia exalbida. The sequence continues at coordinate 17,091 of NZ_BAFZ01000162.1, forward strand.
GTCCTACACGCTCGGTGCGCGCGGGCCGAGCCTTCAGGTGAATACCGCATGCTCGTCGTCACTGGTCGCGGTCCACCTCGCGGCTCAGAGCATGCGTGAAGGCGAGTGTGATCTCGCGTTGGCCGGTGGCGTGAGCCTGATGCTGGCGCAGGACACGGTGCACGCACTGTCCCGGCTCGGCGCGCTGGCACCAGACGGGCGGTCCAAGGCGTTCGACGCGCGTGCGGATGGATACGGCCGCGGCGAAGGTGGCGGGATGATCGTGCTCAAGCCGCTCGATCGGGCACTCGCCGACGGTGATCCGATTCACGGCGTGCTGAAGGGCAGCGCGGTGAACCACGACGGATTCAGTAACGGCCTGACGGCGCCGAGCCCGCAGGCCCAGGAATCCTTGCTGCGTAGCGCTTATCGCCGAGCGGGGGTTGTGCCTGCCGAGGTCGGGTACGTCGAGGCGCACGGGACGGGAACGGCGCTCGGTGACCCGATCGAGGCAAGCGCGCTGGGCGCGGTACTCGGCGTGGGCCGGTCTCGCGACCAGCTGTTGCCGATCGGTTCGGTCAAGAGCGCGATCGGCCATCTCGAACCTGCGGCCGGGATCGCCGGCCTGATCAAGGTGCTGCTGGCGATGCGGCATCGCACCGTGCCGCCATGCGGCCAGTTCGAAGAACCCAACCCGAATATCCCCTTCCGTCAATGGGGTTTACGGGTCCCCACGCGGGCGGAGCGGTGGCACGGCGACGCGGAAGGTCGCCTCGTCGCCGGGGTGAGCGCGTTCGGCTTCGGCGGTACGAACTGCCATGTGGTCCTCGAGAGCGGCGATGACTCTCCGGTCCACCTGCTGCCCCTTGCCGCGGGCACCGAAGACGGCCTCCGTGCCGCGGCGCGGGAGCTGGCGTCCACTCGGGACCTGCCGCCGATCGCCCGACTGTGCGCCGCCGCGTCTGTCGAGGCGGACGGCTCACACCGGCTCGCACTGTCCGTTCGCAACCGCGACGATATCGCCGCGGGCGCGGAGAAATTCCTCAGCGGCCGTGCCGGAGCCGGAATCAGCACCGGGATTACCGGCAGCGACCGGCCGAGGATCACGTTTCTGTTCGGTGGCCAGGGTGCGCAGTGGACCGGGATGGGTGCGCGGTTGTTGCGTGAGCCCGCGTTCCGGGCGGCGATCATGCGGTGCGAGACCGCGCTGCGCCCACACGTCGACTGGTCCCTCACCCGGCTGCTGACCTCGGCCGACGAGAGCTGGATCGAGCGCACTGAGCTGGTCCAGCCGGCGATCTTCGCGATGCAACTCGCGTTGACCGACCTGTGGCGATCACAGGGAGTCGAGCCGGATGCAGTCGCCGGGATGAGCATGGGTGAAGTCGCCGCCGCGCACGTCGCCGGAGCGATCACTCTCGATGATGCCGCGCTGATCATGTGCAGGCGCAGCGCGATCGCCGGCAGACTGCCCGGCCACGGCGGAATGGCCGTGCTCGACCTCTCCGCTGAGGACACCAACGACCTGCTGTCCAGGCACGGCGGTGAGGTGTGGGTCGCGGGCAGTGCGAGCCCCGGATCCACGGTCATCTCCGGTGATCGAGCAGCAATCAAGGTGATACGGGACCAACTCGCCGCGCGCTCGGTCGCGTCGGCATGGATCAGGGTCGACTACGCCTCGCACAGTCCCTATGTCGACTCCGTCCTGCCTGACCTGCGGGACGCGCTCGCTGATCTGCGGCCCGGCGAGACCCGGATCCCGTTCTATTCCTCGGCCACCGGGGCACAGATGCAGGGCGCGCTGCTCGATGCCGAGCACTGGGTGCGCACCGAACGCGAACCATGGCGGTTCGATACCGTGATGGAACACCTGCTCGCCGGGGGGCGCCAGGTCTTCGTCGACGTCGACCCGCATCCGATTCTCACGTCGGTAGTCGAGCAGCACGGCGGCACGGCGCTGCCGACATTGCGCCGTGCGGACCGCGACCACTCGACCTTGATCGACTCATTGGGCGCGCTGTACACCCTGGGAGCCGCCCAGCCGCCGCCGGATCAGGGCCGGACGGAGTTGCTGGTGCTCTCCGCCCGCTCTCGCGATTCCCTGCTGGCATCGGCGACCACGATGGCACGCGAGCTCAGTGGTGACAACGACATCGCCCTGCGCGATCTGTGTTACACGGCCGCGGTGCGGCGCGACCACCACGAACACCGGCTGGCGGTGACGGGTTCGTCTGCGAAGGAGCTGGCCGATTCACTGCGGGCCGCGGCTGTGGGGACCATGCCCGGCAACGCGTGGATGGGCAGCGTGGCACGTGGCGAGCGGCGAGCGATCGTGTTCGTGTGCTCCGGCCAGGGTTCGCAATGGGCCGGTATGGGCCGAAACCTGTTGCGTGCCGAGCCCGTTTTTCGCGCGGCTGTCGAAGAATGCGAGAAGTGGTTGCGTCCGCTGACCACCTGGTCGCTCACGGCCGAGCTGACCGCGCCGGTGGAACGAAGCCGCCTCGATGAGACCGCGGTCGCGCAGCCGGCTCTGTTCGCTGTCCAGGTGGGGATCGCGCGGCTGTGGCAGGCATGGGGGCTTGCGCCGGACGCGTTGATCGGCCACAGCGTCGGCGAAGTCACCGCCGCGTACCTGGCCGGGTCGCTGTCCCTCGCCGAAGCGGTCGAGGTGGTGTATCACCGGGGCCGGTTGATGCAGGCCGCGGCCGGAGAAGGTGGTATGGCTTCGGTGGAACTGCCCGCCGAGCGGATGAGCGATCTGCTCAGCGCGTACCAGGGTGAACTCACGATCGGCGCGATCAACGATCCCGATTCGACCGTCGTTTCCGGTGACGCCGCCGCACTGGCCGACTTGCTCGTACGGCTGCGCGGCGAGGGGATCGCATGTCGCGAGCTCCGGGTCGGTTACGCGTTCCACAGTGCGCGGATGAACCCGGCCGGGCGCGAATTGTCTCAGGCGCTCGGCACGCTCACTCCGGGGCCGAGTCGGTTGCCCATCTACAGCACGGTCTCCGGGAATCTCGTCGGCGACCAGCGTTTCGACGCGGACTACTGGGTGCGAAACGTGCGGGAGACCGTGCGGTTCGCGGACGCCATGAACGCCGCGATCTCCGACGGATACCGGGTTTTCCTGGAGATCGGCGCGCATCCGGTTCTGCTGGAGAACGTCCAGCGATGCCTGGCTGCCCGTCGGATCGAAGGTCACGCCGTTGGTTCGCTACGCAAGGGCGAGGACGAACGATCCGCGCTGCGCCGCGCGGCCGGCGCACTGTACGCCGGTGGCTGCTCGCCGGATTTCGATCGGCTACTCGAAACCGGCAGGGTCGTGTCGCTACCCGCTTACCAATGGCGACGGAAGCGATACTGGCTCGCGGCCGACCGGCGTACCGCGCTCGCCGGCGACGGCGGGGGCCATCCGTTGCTCGGCACAGGCCTGATCTCGGCGGTAGAGCAGGGAACCCGTTACTGGCAACGCGCGCTGGACCCGGTCAGGCTGCCGTATCTCGCGGACCTCACGGTGCGCGGGACCACTGTGATCTCGGCGGCCGCGTTCGCCGAAATGGCATTGGCGTCGGGCGCCGAGGCGTACGCGACCAAGGACATCGTCGTCACCGACTTGGTGTTCGAGCGCATGCTGGAAGTGACCGCGGCCGCGGCGCCCACGACCCAGACAGTGATCAGCACACGGGAGGGGCTCTTCCAGGTATTCGGCCAGCGTGGTCCGGATTGGGTGCGGCACGCACTGGCCACCGTCGGGCCGGACACCGAAAAGCCGGATGTGCGCGAGGCCCCCGCCCTGATACGGCACCGCTGCACCGGGCATCGGGACCGGTCAGCGCACTACCGCGCGCTGGCCGGGGCGGGGCTGGGAATCGGAGAGCACCTTCGTGGGGTATCGGAGCTGTGGTTCGGCCACGAGGAAGTGCTTGCCCGGCTCGTGCCGCCGGAGCTGCCACATGGTCGAGAGACCGATTACCGAATCGCTCCCTCGATACTCGACGCTGGTCTGCAGGCGCTGATCGCCCTGTGCAACGGTTCGTCCGGAAGCAATGTGGTGACCGGGATCGGTCGGTTGCGAGTGCATCGGACCCCGGCGGGCCCGGTATGGGCGCACGGCCGATCAGCGGGGTCGGGCGGCGACCTCTACCTGCTCGATGACGACGGCCGGGTATTGGTGCAGGCCGAGGGCGTGCGCCTGCGCCGGCTCACAGATCCCGATACGGTCGCGGATTGCCTGTACACGGTGGAATGGCGCGAAAGAGCGGTCCGGCAACCCGTGCCAGATCGAGCCGGGGCGTGGATCGTGGTGGCGGGCGAGGATCGCCTCGGCGCTGAGCTCGCGGAAGAGCTGCGAGCTCGAGGCAAGCAGTGTGAGCTGGTGACCGCGCAGACGGCGGACCCGATCCGAACAGACTCTCTGCGTGCGGTTCTGACCGGACCGGCCCCGGCGGGGGTTGTGCACATCGGAAGTCTCGGCAGCGCGAGCCTGCGTGGGTTGGCCGACGCGCTGGCCGGGATGGGCTGGCGCGATCAGCCACGGCTGTGGCTGGTGACCCGTGCCGCCCAGGCGGTCGGCGAGCACGTATCGGCGGTGGATGTCGACCAGGCGGCGTTGTGGGGACTCGGCAGGGCGATCGGGCTCGACCATCCCGAGCTGTCGGTCACGCGGGTGGACCTTGCCGAGCAGACGACACTCGATGAGGCGGCCACGCTGGTGACGGTCCTGCTCAGCGATGATCGTGAGACCGATGTCGCCCTGCGTCCCGGTGGCCGGTTCGTGGCCAGGCTGGTTCGCGCGCCGGACGTCCGTGAGCGAGCGACGGCATTACGGGCGGACGGCGCATACCTGATCGTCGGCGCGGGTGCCGCACTCGCCGAGTCGTTCGCCAGGTGGATGACCGACTGCGGTGCGCGCAACATCGTGATACTGGACCGAGACGGCGCCATCGGGCCGATCAGCATTCCGGGAGCGCAGGTGTCGACCATCGACACGTGCGGGACCGACGACCGCGAGATGACCAGGCTGATCACCGAGATCGAGGCTGTGTCGGGCCCATTGCGCGGGCTCATCCACGCCGATGGTGAGGACAGCGCCTGGCGGTGGCATAGACACACGCTCGATCGCGAGCTGGATCTGTTCGTGCTCTGCTCATCGGTCGCCTCGTTGTTCGGGTCTCCGGGCGACTCGATGGCAAGCGCACGGATGAACGCGATCGCACACCATCGCCGTGCCCGCGGCCTGCGCGCACTGAGCCTGCACCTCGCGCAGGCAGGCATGGCGACACACGGCATCGCCGATGCGTCCTCGGCAGACCTCGCGCGCGCATTGGACCACGGGGTATCTGCGGATCTCGGTCAACTCGCGGTGATGAAGCTGAACCTCCGGCACTGGTACGAATCCTTCCCCAGCGTGGCGGGGACACCGCTGTTCGATGAGATAGAAATCCGTGCCGCGGGGAGCGCCACCGCGCTCGCCGACAGGCTGGCCGCGGCCGGCGCCCCGGAACGGGCCGGCTTGATCGAGCAGCACCTGATCGAGCAGGTTTCCCTGACGCTGCAACGAGATCCCCCGAGCCTGAGCCGGCAGTCGACGTTCCAGGACATGGGCATGGACTCGCTGATGGCGGTGGAGCTACGCAACCGGCTGGAATCGTCGCTCGGCGTCCGGTTGTCCGTCGCGCTGGTCTTCACCTACTCGACCGTCGCCGCGCTCACCGAGTTCGTCGCGGACCAACTCGCGGGGAGGGAGACTCCGGCCGGAGATCCGGAACCGGACGATCGGTCTTGCATGGCAGCGGACATCGATCTGCTCTCCGACGAGGAAGCCGAGGCCATGCTGCTGGAGAGCATCCAGCTCGTCGAACAGGAACAGCAAGATGACTGAGCAGACATCGCCCGTGAAGAAGGCCTTGGCGGCTATGCGGACACTGCAAGCCCGGCTGGACGGGGAGCTGATGGCGAAGACCGAGCCGATCGCCATTATCGGCATGGGCTGCCGTGTGCCGGGCGGCGGCCGCGGCCCCGACGAATTCTGGCAATTGCTCGACGACGGCGTCGATGCGATCACCGAAGTGCCTCCGGACCGGTGGGTGGGTGAGGTCGGCAGTCCGACGCGCTGGGGTGGCTTTCTGTCCGATGTGGACGCCTTCGACGCCGCCTTCTTCGGCATCGCGCCCCGGGAGGCCGAGGCGATGGACCCCCAGCAGCGCCTGCTGCTGGAAGTCGCCTGGGAGGCGCTGGAACAGGCCGGGCACGCTCGGCCCGACCGGCTGGCGGGCTCGAGAACCGGTGTCTTCACCGGTGTTGTCGTCACCGACTACGACCGGCTGAGCCTCGGAAACCGGGACATCTACACGGTGACCGGCAACGGGCACTCGTTCCCCGCAGGACGGCTGTCCTACGTGCTCGGGCTGCAGGGACCCAGCATGGTCGTGGACACGGCGTGCTCGTCGTCGCTGGTCGCCGTGCATCTCGCGGTCCAGAGCCTCCGTTCCGGAGAGAGCGCGATGGCGCTGGCCGGTGGGGTCAACCTGATGCTGGCCAGAGACATGACCGACATGCTGGCCAGCTCGCGCGCGCTGTCCGAGGACGGGCGATGCAAAACCTTCGATGCGCTGGCCAACGGCTATGTCCGGGGCGAGGGCTGCGGGATGCTGGTCCTGCGACGGCTTTCCGACGCGGTGGCCGACGGCGATCCGGTGCTCGCGGTGATCCGTGGTTCCGCGGTGAACTCCGATGGCCGTTCCTCCGGGCTGACCGCGCCGAACGTCTCGGCGCAGAAGGCTTTGCTCCGTCAGGCGTTGCGCAGCGCCCGCGCCGAGGCGGCGGACATCAGTTACGTCGAGACGCACGGCACCGGAACCCCGCTCGGTGATCCGATCGAAGTGGACGCGCTCGCCGACGTGCTCGGCGGGTTGCGCGACGATGGTTCGCGTTGCGTGCTCGGCGCGGTGAAGACCAATATCGGGCATCTCGAAGCGGCTGCCGGGGTGATAGGGCTCATCAAGGTCGTGCTCGCGCTGCAGCGGGAGCGCATCCCGGCGAACCTGCACTTGCGCACCGTCAATCCCAGGATCGACCTCACCGGAACCGCCCTGGTTCTGCCGAGTGACCCGGTTTCGTGGCCCAAACGCGACGGTGCGACGCGGTTGGCGGGTGTCAGCTCGTTCGGCATCAGCGGCACCAATGCGCACGTCATCGTCGCCGATCCGCCGGAGCAGGCCGAGCCTCCCGTGACCGAACCCGGACCGGCACTGGTGCCGATCTCCGCGCGCGATGCGGGCGCACTCACCGATTTGGTCGCCGCGTTCCGCGCCATGCTCGACGAGCGGCAGGCCGAGATCCCGGATATCGCCTACACCGCGGCTGTCCGCAGGCATCATCATCGGCTCCGGGCCGCCTGGGTGCTGCCCGGCGACGGGCCGCCGCGCCTGGTGCCCGGCACTGAGCCGGCCGAACGGCCGAGAGTGGTTTTCGTGTTCCCTGGCCAGGGCTCGCAGTGGCTCGGCATGGGGCGTGCACTGCTCGCCGGCGAGCCCGCGTTCCGAGCGGCTGTCGAGACATGCGACGACGCGATCAGAAACGAGACCGGATGGTCTGTCATCGATGAATTGACCGCCGGGCCGACCACGTCGCGGCTCGACCGGGTGGACGTCGTGCAGCCGGTCCTGTTCGCGATGGAGGTCGCGTTGGCGGCACTGTGGCGATCGAAGGGCATCGAGCCGGACGCCGTCATCGGGCACAGCATGGGTGAGGTGGCCGCCGCGCATGTGGCCGGCGCGCTCACGCTGACCGACGCGGCGCGCGTCATCTGCCGCCGCAGCCGATTGCTGCGCGCACTGGCCGGGCGCGGCGCGATGGCGCTGGTGGAACTGCCGATCGAGCGAGCGAGCGCGGCGCTGTCCGGAGTCGCCGATCGGGTGTCGATCGCGGCGAGCAACAGCGCGCGCTCGACGGTGCTCTCCGGTGATCCGGACACACTGAACGAGCTCGTGGCCGAGCTGACCGGTGCGGGGGTGTTCTGTCGTCGGATCAAGGTCGAGGTCGCCGCGCACAGCCCACAGGTCGATGCCATCACCGATGAATTGAGTCGCCAACTCGGCGCGCTGACGCCGAAGGCCACCACGGTGCCGATGTGGTCCACCGTGCTCGGTAAGGTCTGCGACGGGGCCGAGCTGGATACCGCCTACTGGATACGCAACCTTCGTGAACCCGTGTTGTTCGCGCAGGCGGTCCGTGACTGCATGGCGCTGGGGCGCACGATCTTCGTCGAGCTGACCCCGCACCCCATCCTGCTGCCCTCGATCGAAGAGGACGGAGGCCTGGTCGTTGCGTCCGGGCGGCGCGAACACGATGAGCGCGCGGTTTTCCTGGAATCGCTCGCCGCACTGTATGTCCGCGGCTGCCAGGTGGACTGGCCCGCCCTCCACCGGAGTGGCGGACGCTGCGTGCCACTGCCCGCCTACCCGTGGCGGCGCCAGCGGTACTGGGTGGATCGAACTCCGGCTGCGCGCGCCGAGCACGGGCATCCATTGCTCGGTGGGCCGGTCAGCCCGGCAACCTCACCGGGTACCCGGATCTGGGAGCGCGAGCTGAATCTGCCGTACCTGGCCGACCACATGGTCGACGGCGCGGTGGTGTTCCCGGCGTCGGGATATGTCGAAATGGCGCTCGGCGCATGCGGACGATCGATGGTGCTGGAGGACATCGCATTCGACCGAATGGCGATTCTCGCGAAGGACGGCTCGGGACACGTCCAGTTCATCGAGGACTCCGACCATTTCCAGGTGTATTGCCGAGCGACGAGGGGCGAACCGTGGGTTCTGTGCGCGCACGGGACCGCCCGTCACGGTGGCGAGGGACCGCCGAGGGCCGAGCCGCCATCGTCGGTGCGGAACCGGTGCGGCACCGAGGTATCCGTAGCGGAGCACTACGCGCGGTATGCCGGGCGAGCTGTCGACTACGGCCCGGCTTTCCGTGGTGTGCAACGAATGTGGACCGGTGACGGGGAGGGCGTGGCCTTGGTCGAGCTGACCGGCTCGTCTCCGGGGTATGTCTGTCACCCTGCGCTGCTGGACGCTTGTTTCCAAGTGCTCGGCAGCGTGCTACTCGACCAGCGGGCCGGCGGCGGGGTCATTCCGGTTCGGATCGACCGGCTCCGAATGCACCGGACACCAGGTGGCCGTGTGTGGGTGCACGCCCTTGCCCGGCCCACCGAGGACAGTGGGGATCTGCTGGTGCTCGACGAAGACGGCACCGTGCTGATCGAGGTCGAGGGATTGACAGTGGCAAGGCCAGCCGGACCGGGACCGTACCGGGACTGGCTCTACCGGGTGGCATGGCGCGCCGCAGAGCGGCTCGTTGCCCCGGACCCTGGCGATGGGCCTTCGGGGACGTGGCTGGTGCTCACCGACTCCGCCGGTGTCGGTACACGTCTGGCCACGCTGCTCGAACAGCGTGGTCAAACCTGCGTACTGGTCGGCAATCGGGACATCGACGTCGCCGATGACGATGCGTGGAGCGCGCTGCTCGACGACGTCGCCGCCGATGGCGAAAGCGCCTGCATCGGGGTAGTGCATCTGTGGAGCCTGGACACCACCGGTACCGAAAATGTCACCGCCGACACGCTGACCGCCGATCAGCACATCACCGGACTCAGCACAGTGCGGCTCGTCCGCGCACTCGCTCGCCTCCGTCCGCGAGACCATCCCCGGCTGTGGTTGGTCACCAGAGGCGCGCAGCAGGTGGGCCACGAACCGGTCGAGGTGTCCCAGGCGCCGTTGTGGGGATTGGCAAGGACATTGAGCGTGGAGCACCCCGAACTGGCGTGCGTGCGGGTCGACCTCGGATCGGGTTGGGCGCCACCCCGTTGCGCCGACGAACTCCTTCCCGAGTTGGTCGGTGCGGACGGCGAGGACGAGATCGCCTTACGGGAGGAAGGGCGGAATGTGGCGAGGCTGGTACGGGCCTCGTTCGAGCCACGGGACGTCGAACTGTCCTTCGCCCGGGGCACGTACCTGATCAGTGGCGGGCTCGGCGGGCTCGGCATCGGTTTGGCGCGCTGGCTGGCCGCACACGGTGCGCGGCACCTCGTGCTGGCCGGACGGCATGATCCGGTTCCGGACGTGCGGGCCAGAATCGACGAGCTCAGGAGCGAAGGCGTCGAGGTCGTGGTCGCGCGGGCGGACGTGGCCCGGCGCCAGGACGTCGCCGCGCTGCTCGCGGACATCGACGCCCGGATGCCGCCACTGCGCGGAGTGCTGCACGCGGCCATGGTGCTCGACGATCGGACCATTCTGGAACTGGATGCCGAGCGATACGACCGCGTGCTGGCACCCAAGATGCGGGGGGCTTGGAATCTGCATGAGCTCACCGAGGACCGGGAGCTGGAGTTCTTCGTGATGTACTCGTCGGCCTCTGCCCTGCTCGGCTCGCCGGGGCAGGCAAACTACGCGGCTGCCAACGCATTTCTCGGCGCGCTCGCCCGGCATCGGGAACACGGTGGCCGAAAGGCTCTGTGCGTGGACTGGGGGTTGTACTCGCAGGAAGGAATCATGGCGGAACGCAACACCGAAGGCCGGCGACTCGCGCATCGGGGGGTTGGCACCCTGACCCCCGAACAAGGCACGGACATCCTCGGTCTGCTGTTGGGTGGCAACACCAGCCAGATCGCTGCGGCCAATCTCGATCTGCGACAGTGGCTGGCGTTCTACCCGGCTTCGGCCGGTGCGTCGCTGTTCACCGAATTCGGTGACGATGGGAGGGAGAGTGCGAGCAGGCCATCGGATCCCTGGTTCGCCGACCGGCTGCGCGCGGCGACACCTGCCGAACGCCCACGCTTGATCGACGACGTCGTTACTGAGCAACTCGGCCGGATCCTGCATCTCGACGCGGCTGCGATCGACCGGAAGGCACCGCTGACCAGCATGGGAGTCGACTCGCTGATGGCGCTGGAACTGCGGAACCGGCTGGAGGCGGCGCTCGGCGTGCGGCTGTCCGCGACGCTGCTGTACAGCGCACCGACGGTACGGGCATTGACCGAACAGCTACTCGACGTGCTCGGTATGGCCGAGCCCCAGGAGGCCATCGACGAGGTCGATGACCTCCGCGACCTGCTGGCGCAGATCGACGATTCGATCGACCGGCTCGAGCGCAGGCAGTTGCCGTGACCGTCATCGACGAGGAAGGCTACCGCTCGCGCCTGGTGAAAGCGGCTGCCGCGCTGCGGAGCCTGGAGGCCGAGGTCGCGCGGCTGACGCGGCAGCAATCCGAACCTGTCGCCGTGATCGGCATGGGCTGCCGCTTCCCCGGCGGCGCCGACGACCCGGAATCATTCTGGACGTTGCTCTCCGACGGCGTCGACGCGGTGTCCGAGCGGCCGGCTCGCGCCACCGACGATGCCGCGCGAACAGGTGCCTTCCTCTCCGCTGTCGACGGTTTCGACGCGGCGTTCTTCGGAATCTCGCCGAGGGAGGCCGCGGCGCTGGATCCGCAACATCGGCTGCTGCTCGAAGTCGCCTGGGAAGCGCTGGAAGACGCCGGCGTGGTGACCGAGCGGCTGATCGGTAGCAGAACCGGTGTGTTCGTCGGCATGAGCAGCAACGACTATCTGCTGCTCAGCGCCAGATCCGGCGCGATGGGCGGGTACGCGGGCACCGGAACGGCCCACTGTTTCGGTGCGGGCCGGTTGTCCTACCTGCTCGGACTGCGGGGGCCGAGTCTCGCGGTGGACACCGCGTGCTCATCGTCGCTGGTTGCGGTACACCTGGCGATTCGCAGTCTGCGGACAGGAGAGAGCTCGCTCGCGCTGGCCGGGGGAGTGAATCTCGTTCTCGACGAGTCGGTGACCCAGATAGTGGCCGATCTGCAGGCGCTGTCGCCGGACGGCCGGTGTCGCGCATTCGACGCGCGTGCGAATGGGTTCGTCAGAGGCGAGGGTTGCGGAATCGTGGTGCTGAAGAGACTGTCCGACGCGCTGGCCGACGGTGATCGGGTGCTTGCCGTGCTGCGGGGTTCCTCGATGAACTCGGACGGTCGCTCGGCCGGACTGACCGCGCCGAACCCATCGGCGCAAAAGGACATGCTGCGTCAGGCCTTCGCCGATGCGCGGGTGCGACCCGACGACATCGGATACGTGGAAACTCACGGCACCGGAACAGCGCTCGGGGACCCGATCGAGATCGAGGCCTTGACCGAAGTCTTCGGCGAACCGGAGCCCGACAGCGGCGGTTGTGTACTCGGCGCCGTCAAGACCAACGTCGGGCATCTCGAAGCCGCCGCCGGGATCGCCGGATTGATCAAGGCGGTACTGGCATTGCGGAATGCGGAGATCCCCCGCAACCTGCACTTCAGCACCCTGAATCCGAGGATTTCCCTGACCGGAACACCATTCGTGATCCCGAAGACGGCCGTGGCGTGGCCTCAAAGCGATCGGCCACGCATCGCAGGTGTCAGTTCGTTCGGCATGAGCGGCACCAACGCGCATGTCGTCGTTGCCGAAGCGCCTACGCCCGAGCAGGTGCCACCGCGCGCCGGGCCCGTTGTGCTCCCGCTGTCGGCACGCAGCCCCGCGGCGCTGACCGAGCTTGCTTCGGCACACGCGAGTGTCCTCGAACGGGGCAACGATCCGCACGATATCGCCTATACCGCGGGGGCACGGCGTGATCATCACGAGTGGCGGACCGCGGTGGTCGGGGAGTCCGGAGCCGAATTGGCCGGGAAGCTGCGCGCCTTCGCACGGGACGGCGCCACCGTGGCACGAGCCGCCGCGCCGCCTGCGCTCACCTATGTCTTCTCCGGACAGGGCTCGCAGTGGATCGGCATGGGACAGCAATTGCGATCCAGCGAGCCGGTTTTCGCCGCTGTGCTCGGTCAATGCGATGAGCTCATCGCGAAGAACGCATCCTTTTCGCTGCTCGCGGAGCTGGCCGCACCACCGGACCGGTCGAGGTTGCGGCGCACCGAGATCGCCCAGCCCGCGCTGTTCGCCTTCCAGGTCGCGCTGGCCGCCCTGCTGTCCTCATGGGGCATCCGACCGGACGCGGTCATCGGGCACAGCGTCGGTGAAATCGCCGCAGCGCACGTCGCAGGTGCGTTGAGTCTCGCGGAAGCCATCAGGATCGTGGTGTCCAGAGGCCGCATCATGGCGCGGGCAGCCGGTTCGGGGACGATGGTCGCGGTCGAGCTGGCCCACGATGAGGTCGCGGCCTTGTTGTCCGCGACCGACACTTCGGTCGCGGTGGCCGCGATCAACGACGACAACTCCGTCGTGCTGTCCGGCACGGTGGACGAGCTGCACACCGTGCTCGGCCCACTGCAGCGACAAGGCGTTCGCTGCCATCGGCTGCCGGTCGACTACGCGTTCCACTCCCCGTCGATGGCTCCACAGGCCGTGGAGCTCGCGCAGGAGCTCGGCACGGTCGAGGCGGGCCGGACCGCGTGCCCCATGTACAGCACGGCACGCGGAGACCGGATCGCCGGAAATGAATTGACCGGGGAGTACTGGGCGGACAATGTCCGGCATCCGGTGCGGTTCGCCGAAGCCGTGCACGCTGCGGGCAGAGACGGGCAGCGGCTCTTTCTCGAGATAGCACCGCACTCTGTGCTGGCCGGCCATGTCGCGAACTGTCTCGGCGCGCCGGCGGCCATACCGACGCTGCGCAGGGAGCGTCCGGAAATGCTCAGCCTGCTGAACGCGGTCGCCGACCTCTACACCGCGGGGTATCCGGTGAACTTCGGCGGCCTTTACCCGGATCGCCGCCCGGTGGTGTTGTTGCCACACTATCCGTGGCAGCGCAAGCGTCACTGGCTCGACACCCCGGAACCCCCACGCGAACAGGTCGCCGTCGAGCCGGTGCATTGGCTCGCGGAGCTGATCGGGCTGCCGGATGGCGAGCGAGAGGCCGCGATCGAGTCGGCGGTACGCGCGGACGCGGCTACCGTGCTCCAGTTGTCTTCGCCATCCGATGTCCCGGTCGACGGCAAGTTCATGGAGCTGGGCATGGATTCGCTGATGACCGTGCAACTGCGGCATGAACTGGCCGCGCGAACGGGACTCGCGCTGCCATCCACTCTCGCCTTCGATCACCCGACCCCACGGGCGATCACTCGGTACTTGCTGAAGATGCTCGCGGAGCGCGAAGAGGATGAATCATGATCAAGGTTTACGGGACAGCCACCAGCGCGTGCACGCACAAAGTGTTGATGGTGCTGGCCGAGAAGGACCAGCAAGCCGAGCTGGTCGAGGTGAGTGTTCTCAAAGGACACGACAAGTCTCCGGAACACCGGCAACGCCAGCCCTTCGGTGAGATTCCGGTACTCGAAGACGACGGGTTCCTGCTGTACGAATCGCGGGCGATCATCCGCTATCTCGATCAGCGGCTGCCGGGCCCCGCGCTGACGCCGGACAACCTTCAGCTGCACGGGCTGATGGAACAGTGGATCAGCATCGAGCAAAGCTATGTCAGCGGCCCGGTGTGGGAGCTGGTCCGTGGCGGCCCGGTCTACGAGATCATCCGGAGCAGCCCCGCTGCCGCGCTGTTGCCGCCGCCGCCGGACCAGGACGCTATCGCCGCTGCCCGCGCCGCGCTGGAGACACCTTTCGACGTCGCGGACGCCACGCTGTCCAGGCAGGAATTCCTCGCCGGCCCCGAGTTCTCACTCGCCGAGGTCACCTGGCTGCCCTACTTGCAATATCTGGTCGCCTCCAACGGCGCGGACCTGATCGATGCGCGGCCGAACCTGGCGCGGTGGTGGCGGGAGATCAGTGGAAGGCCGACTTGGCTTCGAGTCGGCAAGGTGCTGGAGCGACCCGAATGAACCAGTTCGATCTGTGGGGTGAGCAGATGCGGGTCGATCCGTTGCCGACGCTGGCGCGGATGCGTGCCGAGGCACCGATCGTCCGGCTGTTCAATCCGCACCAGGGGGCGCCCGAGTGGCGCGTGACCCGCTACGCCGACGTGGTGGAACTGCTCCGTGATCCCCGTTTCAGCAAGGACAAGCGGAAACTGTCCGATCAGGCACGTTCCCGGTACTTCCGGGTCACCGAATTCGACCGGCTGGACAAGCACATGCTCTACGCCGATCCGCCCGAGCACAGCAGGATGCGCGCACTGGTGGCCAAAGCGTTCACTCCCCGCCGGATCTCGCAGCTGCGCCCACTCATCGCCGAGGCGACGCAGAGGCTGCTGGACCTCGCCGAGCAGCAGGACTCGGTGGACCTGCTCGACACACTGGCATTCCGGTTGCCGATCACCGTGCTGGTCGAGCTGATCGGGGTTCCGATCGAAGACCAGGAGCGCTTCCGGGAGTGGACCAGAATTCTGATTGCTCCGCCGTCGGAAGGAGACTTCGACGCCCTGCGCCGGATGGCGATCGAGTTTCAGCAGTACCTCGAGGAATTCCTCGAGCTGCGCCGCAGGCACCCTCGCGACGACCTCACCAGCGCGTTGATCGAGGCGCAGACGCATGGCGACCGGCTCTCATCGGTAGAACTGATGAGCATGGTCTTCCTGCTCATCGCAGCAGGGTTCGAGACGACGGGCAACCTCATCGGCAACGGGGTGTGGGCGCTGCTCCGTCACCCAGAGCAGATGCGGCGGCTGCGCGACACGCCTGAACTCATCGAACCAGCCATCGAGGAGGTGTTGCGATACTGCCCGCCGGTAGCCAACAGCACCGGGGCCTTTCCGCTGACCGATGTCGAGTTCCAAGGCACGGTCATTCCGGCCGAGGAACTGGTCGTCGCTTCGTTGCTGTCGGCACATCACGACGAGGAACGGTTTCCCCAACCGGACCGGTTCGACATCACCAGGACACCGAACCAGCATCTGGGGTTCGGCCATGGCCTGCACTTCTGTCTCGGATCGTCGCTGGCAAAACTCGAGGCGCAGGTGGCTGTCGGCACCCTGGTGCAGCGCTTTCCCGGCCTGGGGTTCGCCGCCGATCCGGACACGTTGCGATGGAAGATCGGCGTATTCGTCCACGGCCTGGAATGCCTGCCTGTGACCTGGGAAGCGCGATGACGATCAGAGTGCGCCAGGCGGCGCTGGACGACCTGGATGAGATCATGGCCGTCGAGCAGGACTGGGAGGAATCCCAGCGGGCGAGCCGGGACCAGATGACAGCTCGCCTGCGCGCCTTCCCCGAGGGATTCTGGATTTTCGAGCAGGACGATGAGGTCGTCGGAACCTTGATGGGCTTCCCCATGCGCTACACGCCGGACAAGATCGCCGAACTCAGCGATTGGGATACGGTCACCGGTCACGGCTACTACCCGACGATAGGTCTGGACACCGCGAACGCCATCTACCTCGCCTCCGGCTCATTGAAGCGGAGCGCGCGCGGCGGAATGGCATACGCGGTGATGATGGAGACCCCGGTCGAGCTGGCCGAGCGGTTGGCGCTGGACTATGTTCTCACCGGAGCCAAGATCCCCGGCTACGACGCCTATTGCCGCCGGTTCGGTGAGATCGACGCAGGCGACTACGCGTTTCGTCAGCTCGGCGGCTGCCTCGTCGATCCGTTCCTGGAGATGTACCGGGGGCATGGCTATCTGGTGCCGGACCGACGGCACATCATCCCCGGATACTATCCAGATCCGCCGAGCAGGGACTACGGCGCGATCGTCGTCCGGAACACGTCCGGTCGATGAACTACGTCTCCGGAACGAGACTCGGGGCCCGCGACCACCGCCGCCGGTAGTGAACCGAACCAGGTTGCCGCCGATCGTGAGCACCACCTCGGCGTCCGCGGTCGCGGTGTCGGCCACGTGGACCGTGGCACCGGGAATCCCGGTGGCTGGACTCAGCCGGTGTGCGGGATGCTCGGGGAGTCGGACATCGCTTCCGTCTCAGATGTCGCCGGGGCCTTTGCACCCCCATCGTCGCCGAGATGCCACGGTCGTCGTCACCGCTGTTCCCGCCACCGCCGCCCGGATCGGAGTTGTACCCGCGCTTCCCTTGGATGTCCAGAGATTCATCGCTCGACCGACCGTTGACACGTTGGTCGGTGGGTGCCTTCAGGATTGTGGGTCGCGCGCGTGACCAGCGCCGCCTTCGGTGAGCATTGGTCGCGAATCGGCATCATCGCGATCGTCTTCGCCCTCCTGGCTGTTGAGCTGAATGTGCGAGACCGGTAGTGCGCTGATGAAGGCGCGCAGATGCCCATCGACGCAGGCTGGTTTGACGATCGAGCTGAGGTGACCGGCATCCGCTACGATCACCAGCTCAGCACCGGGTATCCAGGCGGCGGCGCGCACCTTGTGTCGTAAAGGGATCATGCGGTCTTCGGCGCCCGCGATGACCAGGACCCGTGCGCGACCGAGAACCGGCAGGCCGGCGCTGTGGTCACAGGTCGACACATCGGCCAGCAATGACAGCAACGTCATCGTTCGCAGGGAAGCGATCAGCCTGCGGGCCCGGCGTAGCGAGACGAAGGGCGCGTAGCTGCTCGGCGCGGTCCGACGTCCGGTGAGTTCACGGTGTCGGCGTTCGCTGGTGTCGGTGAGCAGGCGACGCAACGGGGGTATCGCCCACCACAGCATCCGCACCACCGAACCGACGACGAAGTCAGGGAGACGCAGGGCAATCGCACCCCACCTGCGGGGAACACAGTCCAGGAGTGCGACTCCGGCCACCAGGCGTCCGAAAAGCTCCGGACGCTGTTCGGCCAAGGCGGACACCGCCATCCCACCGAGTGAGTGCGCGACGATCACTACCGGACGCTCGGATGCGATAGCGTCGATGACCGTTCCGATGTCCCGCCCTAGCTGCGCGACCGTGGCCCGGCCGGCCGCCGGTTCGTCGGAGCGTCCGTGCCCACGGTGGTCGAACAGCACCATGCGGCCCAGGTCGGCGAGAGTCGCGCGCTGATGGCCCCAATAGATCAAGCCGGTATTGATACCGTTGACGAAGAGGACGGTGTGCGGACCGGCCGGGTCTCCGTCGAGTTCGACATGCAGTCCGACGCCGTCCTCGGTGATGATCCGCATCTCGTCCATGTCGAGGATTATGCGTGTAGTACCGACATTGCTTGTACGCCAGAACTATTCTTCCGAAGGTCGTTGACATCCAGGGGGACCTACTGTGGCGCAGGGGCCGGCGTTGATCGTGCATCTGACCGATGTCTTCGCGCCCCGCGTGGGGGGTATCGAGGTGCTGGTCGAGTCCCTGGCTCGCGCACAGGCCGCTGTCGGCGAGGAAGTGCACGTCATCACCGCGACCGTCGGCGGCAGCGACTCCGACCTTCCGTTCCGCGTCCACCGGCCACGCCGAATGACCGACGTGCGCGGCATCCTTCGGCGACTGCGGCCCAGTGTCGTGCACATACACGTGAGTGTGGCGTCACCGCTGGCGCTGTACTCCGCGCACCACGCGCTTCGGTTGTGTATCCCGCTCGTGATCACGGTGCACAGCATGTGGGATCCCCCGGTCCAGGTCTGCTACAGCGTGATCGGGCGGCTGGCCGGCTGGCACGACGGCATGGTGTTCACGGCGGTGAGTACAGTCGTCGCCGGCCAGGTCGCGCGCGCGTTGTCCAGTACCCCCGTCGTCGTGCCCAACGCGGTGGCAACCGATCTGTGGAGGGCGTCGTCCGCGAGTGGCAGCGATCTGCATGTCGTTTCGGTGGGCAGGCTGGTCACGCGCAGGCAACCGATGAAACTGCTCGAGGTGCTGCGGCTGGCGCAGGGCCGGCTGGCCGGTGACGTGCGGGTGCGCGCGACGATCGTCGGCTCGGGCCCGCGCCGCGGTGCGATGCTCCGCTATCTGCGCAGGCATGACATGGCCGAGTGGGTGCATTTGGTGGGTGCGCAGGATCATCGGGCGGTGCGCGAGATCTTGGCGGCGGCGGACGTGTACCTGAATGTCACCCGTCGCGAGGCCTTCGGGTTGGCGACCTTGGAGGCCCGAACTGCCGGGGTTCCGGTGATCGCTCGATCCGGCACCGGCGTCGCGGATTTCGTCGAGGACGGCCGCGAGGGTTTGCTGTGCCGCTCCACCGAGGACCTCGTCACCGCATTGGTATCGTTGGGCCGGCGGCGGACGTTGCGGGAACGCATCAGCGCCCACAATCGAGCCGTACCCCCCGCCGAATTCAGTTGGCCTGTCGTATTGGATCGGCTGCGTACCTGCTACGACGATGCCGCACGGCGCGTCATGGCAGCGGCCCACGGGGACGACACGCTCGGATGATCTCGCCGACACATGTCGCCCGCATCGGGTGGAGCAACGTCGAACATTTCCGTAAACGGTTCGGCAACACGACGATCAGCGGCTTCGCGCATGACCTCTCGCGAGCCGTACGGCTGGTGCACCGGGATCCGCCTGCGCGCTCGGCGCCTGCCCGCGCCGAGCGCGTGATCATCACATTGTCGACCGTGCCGCACCGTGTGCGGTACCTGGGTCCGGTGCTGCGCAGCCTGCTCGACCAGACCGAACCCGCCGATCAAGTCGTGCTCACCTGGCCACGGCACTCGCTACGCACGGGCGACCCATATCCGCAACCGCCGGCACTGCCATCGGGTGTGGAAGTGCTGCGGTGTACGGATCTGGGCCCAGCGACAAAACTGCTGCCCACGCTGCTGGCCGAGCCGGACGCCGTCATCGTGGTGGTCGACGATGACGCGATCTATCCGGACACGTTCGTCGCCGATCTGCTCGTGGCGCATCGCTTGGAGCCGAAAGCCGCTGTCGGAGTGCGGGGATCGAGCGTGCGTTTCGACCGTGACCCGCGCTATTGCGGACACGTATACGGCACCGCGGTGTCCGAGGCCACCCCGGTCGATGTGCTGATGGGTATGTGGGGATATCTGATCCCGCCCGGAGCGCTGGACGACGATGTCCACGATTTCGACGGCTGGCCGCCGGAAATGCGATGGCAGGACGACGTGTGGATCTCTGGGCACCTGGCGCGCCGGGGTGTGCCGCGGTTGGTGATACCAGTACGCGGGGTACCGATCGAGGCTGCGGGCGCGTTCGTGGGCGCGCTGCACCACACCGTGAACAGGTCAGGCCGCAACGAGGCCGTCGCCCTCAGCATGTTCCGAAACCGGTGGGAACCGTCGGTAGAATCACCGACGAAGGACCACTGGGGTCGCGAATGAGCTCGTAGGCGGTCGGGGCCGGCTGCCGCATGTAGCGCGGAACCGCTGCCCCGCACACCTGCACGCGCAGTTGATGTCCGGTGGCGAACCGGTGCGCGATCGGCCACAACTCGACCCGTATGTCGTCCTCATCGGTGAGGGGCTCGACCCGCCGTACGCCTTCGCAGATGTTGAAAGATCGCCCATTGGGATGAACGTCGCACACGCGCACGACGACATCGCAGACGCCACGCCCGCGCTGCGGGCATGCGGGGGCTATGCGCAACCGAAGCTCGGCGACCACCGTTCCGATGATCTCGAGCGGTGCGCCGAGCGGGTCGCTGGTGTAGGTCAGCAGGTCGGGCCGACTTTCGATCTGCCGGCAGTCCTGGGGCCGCGAGAACCCGACGATCACGGGACCACGGGGAGCGGGCGTGGGGTCCGCAGGGTCGTATCGGAAATGATCGCTTCCCGTTTGCTCAGCAGACACACGCGACAGCCGCCCGCACTCACGCAAGTGCCACCGTACGGCACCGGTTCCGGGTGGAGGCCAGCAAGCGTATTCGCGCCAGCGCCGAACGCCGGTGACAAACAGGCGAACGGGCTTGCGAGACGGACGATCCTCACCTCCACGCAGGTGGGCGTGAAACCACTGCCGCGCCTCACGATTCGCGACGACGAACTGGTGCGGGTTGTAATGCCCCCATGGTCCGATGGTGAGTCGCGGCGCACCACCAGCCGCACTCAATGCGGCATAGTCGCGGACGAGGCCGGGCAGGAAGATGTCATACCAACCGCCGACCAGATGCACCGGGGTTCCGGCGCACTCCGCGGGTGCACGACCGTGGTCGAGCAGTTCCCGCAACGGGCTGCCCGCGCCGATGTCGGCGATCACGGCTTGATAGAAGGAGACCGTTCGACCACCGGTCAGCACGTCCAACTCCGCGGCCGGGCGGCCCGACGCGATCGCGCGGCGTGCCCGACGGGGCGCCCGCAGCGCGGTGATGAAGCTGTGATTCGAACACCAGATCAGCACGGACTCCAGCGCAGTCGAACCGCCGGTGAAGATCGTGTCGGCCACCGATGAGGACGCGACATGAACCGAAACAGCACGCAATTCGGGGATGTCGGCCGCAATGGCCCAGTGTGCGAACCCCATCGCGCTCATGCCATGCAACGCCAGCCGGCCGTCGAACCACACCTGACCTCGAAGCCACTCGATCGTCGCCAACCCATCAGCACGCTCGGTGCTCAGCGGTAACACATCCTCGGCCGAGCGGCCGTCCTGGACCACCACCTGAAATCCCGCGCGCGCGAAATACAATCCATAGATGACGCCGAGCGGTCGCCGTCCCATAGGGGATCGCACCAGGATGGTCGGTCCGGATGTACTCGACGCACGGTGGTACCGGTCGGCGAGCAGGCATTCACCATCCGGCATCGGAACGGACAGGTCTCTCTCTATCCGGAGGTCAAACATCACGCTGGACAAACCATTCCGTGCCGCAGATCCGTCGAAACAGCGGCATCGGCAGCCCCCGCAACAAGCGCAGGGTGCGCACGCCGTCACCGCCACCCGCCTGGCTGGCGTGGGCCATCATGCTGGCGCGCTTGACGCTCGCATAGCGTCGCACGTCGACCCGGTGGGTGATGTCCGCGCCGGGGACGAAGCTCGCGCTGAATCGCTCCATCGCTACCCCGGCGGGCAACAATCCGACAGCGTGCACCAAGCGCAGTACTCTCAGTAACTGATCGCGATCGACTGTCGCCTCCAGCAACAACGGCGTGGCGGCCTGCCGCGCCGCCGCCGCAACCACCCGATGTACCTGCACGTGATCGGGATGTCCGTAACCTCCGGATTCGTCATAGGACGTGACCACCCCGGCCCGCTCCTCGACCAAGAGTGCGGCAAGCCGCTCGGCTGCCCGGGTGACAGGTACGCCGCAGAAGCCGCCTGGCACGTGACCGTCGAGTCCGGAATCCGCGTACCCGAGGAATTCCACCCGGTCGCAACCCAGGACCGCGGCTGATGCCAACGCCTCCGCCTCGCGACGCGCTGCGAGCTGCGGACCCGGTGGCGAATCCGCGAGTCCCGCGGCGCCATCGGTCGCGAACACGACGACCGTGCGCCGCCCCGCCTCGCTGACCCTGCGCATCGTTCCCGCCGTCAACAGTGATTCGTCGTCGGGATGCGCGTGCACGAAGACCCACGGCGTATCCGGCGCGCCGAGCCACTCGACGGGGGTTCGGGATGTCACGCTTCGCGCCGATCCCGTGCCTCATTCTCCGCGGCGTCCAGCGCCACAGCCTCGGCAGGGGTGGCTGCGGACCCGCCGAGATGACGCGGTTGCCACCACTGTCCCGTCCCGGACTCGGGGTATTCTCGCTGTGCCCGGTCCAAGAGTTCCTGCATACGGTCACGCAGCTGGACGGTGACGCAGTCCGGGTCGTCGTCAGCCGCGGGGAACATCGGCTCACCCACGAGCACCGTGAGTGGTAGACCCCGCTGATCGAGCTCGCGGTGGTGCGTGGTCCACAGTCGCTGTGTCCCCCATACAGCCACCGGCACCAGCGGCACCCCGCACCCTGCCGCCAACCGTGCCGCTCCCGTCCGCAACCGCTGGACGGTGAACGATCGTGCGATCGTCCCTTCCGGGAACACCCCGATGAGGTCCCCTGCGTCGAGCGCGGTGGTCGCGGCGCGGTAGGCCTTGCCGTCACCGCCGGAACCCACTGCGATGTGCCGCATACCGCGCATCGCGGCGCCATAGACCCGATGGTCGAAATGCTCCTGCGTCGAGAGGAACCTGGTCGCCCGGCCCACCTTGTCCGCAGCAAGCGCGAGAGCGAAAGGGTCCAGATACGACACGTGATTGCCGGCCACCACCGCACCCCCGACACGGGGCAGGTGTGATTCATCGACTATCCGAATCCGCAGACGCAGTGCGCGCCGACCGGCTTTCACCATGAAAAGCGCGAGAGGATAGACGATTTCACTCACCATCCGAATCTAGCCGCTACGAGCCGGCGCCGAGCTGTTCGTGCTCGATCTGCTCGAATTCGACGATGCCGGCGCCATGGCTCTGCCCTCATGGCGAGCGGCGTGCCCGCCTGGGCGATCTCGATCTCACCGGCGCAGGGGTTCGCGTCCCGCCGTACTGGATCTTCACCTACCCGACACTTGTCGAGCTTCATGGTTGATCATCGCCGGATCGGTCGTGGGACTTCCGGATGAGGTCGGCCGCGTATCGCGCGATGACCTCGGGGGGTGTCCCTGTGGTGTTGGTAAAGCTGGATCGGTCGTGGTGTCAGTTCAGTCGTAGTAGGCCGGCGTCGGTGGTTCGGAACCCGCAGGTGTCGCGATAGAAACTGGTGAGGTGTGGTTCGTAGTCGACGTGCAGCCACTCGAGGCCGAGTTCGCGAAGGTCGCTGATAAGAGCCGCGACCAGGCTGGTTCCGATGCGGCGTCCTCTCAGCCCGGGTCGTCATGACGAATGAAGTCACGCCATCGTGGCACCACCTCGATGCGGGGACCCGCGGATTTCGGAAGGCCGGGGAGAATTGCCAGCTCGATCAGGCAACCACAAACTCAAACGTGCCCCGTTCCTGGCGGCCTTCGCCGCCCTGCGCGGCCCGGCGTCACCTCAACTTCCACCCGCTTCGACAAGCCTTCAGACCAGCGGGGGCCAGGCGCACCACGAATTTGCAGTGCTGAAGAGACCTACGCGCAACTAACCTCGTACCGTGACCACGGATCTGCATCGGGCGGCACTGATCACCGAAACCGACGCGCTCGCAGAACTTCTGCGCGAGGCTGACCCCGCAACCCCGATTCCCACCTGTCCCGGCTGGACACTGGCCGACCTCGCCACCCACGTCGGACGGGCTCAGCGATGGGCGGCGGCGATGATCACCGATCGATCCACCGAGGAATTCGACATCCGAGCAGTACCCGATGGAGCACGACCCGCCGACCCGCAGGCAGCGGCACGATGGCTGTCGGAAGGCGCCCGGCTCGCCCTTGCCGCCGTCGACAGCACCGGCCCAGATGCCGAGATCTGGACCACTCTCGGAACGCCACGCCCGGTCCACTGGTGGATTCGCCGCCTCGCCCACGAGGCCGTCGCGCACCACGCCGACGCACTACTGGCTCTCGGGCGACCAGTCTCGATCGAACCCGCCGTGGCCGCCGATGCCATCAGTGAATGGCTCGACCTGCTGAGCGTCGGACTCACCCGCCGCGCCGAAACCGTCCTGGCCGCCGACACCACCTTGCACCTGCACGCCACCGACCCGGAACTCGGCCCCGACGGCGAGTGGATCATCCGCCCCTCCGGTCGCTCGATCACCTGGGAACACGCCCACGCCAAGGCGACCGTCGCCGTGCGGGCACGCGCCTTCATCCTCCTGCTCGTCCTACTCGGACGAATTCGATCCGATGATCCCGGAGTCGAAATTCACGGTGATCCGGGCATTCTGACCTGGTGGCTCGAACGAACCCCGTTCTGACCACGTCGAGCCCACCGATCCGCGAACTCGACTCCGATGTCCTGAGCATGGGTATCAGACCGATTGTGCATCTGCACTTGCAGGCGGGGTTTTCGGGGAAGAAACCACCCCGAAGGATCTGTCGTCGGGCCAGGACGTGACGCTCTTCTTCGGCGGCGCGCAGGAACGCAGCCCGCCATTCGGAACTCTGCCTATTGCAGACCTCAGGTCTGAAAGGGGTGCGGCCGCAGACCGTGGAATGGTAGCGGAGTCGTTAGGGGCGAACATGTCGACACGACGCGTACCTACGGCGCAAAATGAGTGGAGCCGGGACAGGGCTATCAGCGATTCTCTGCCTCCGGCAGTAACACTGAACCGGGGCGAAGCGAAGGCAAATCGAACGAACCTTCTCGGGTAAGGGCACGAGTCGAATCAACATCCGCGTGCGCGCACGATCGCGTACCGCCGCAGAACTGGTGCCACTGTCGCCCACGAAATCTATGAACCTGGTGAGGCTCGAGTTCGGAAACCATCTTTTCCCCATCGCACCCGCCGGTCGGACGACTGGTCGTGCATTGCCTCGCAGGCATTTGATACCGATGCTCTGACTGCAGCCGGCGCCCGAACGCGGCAGAGGACGTTCGCTGGCGCTATCCGGCCGGTTCCCACAAAAGGAGGTCATCGATGACCAGTTTGGATATCGGACCAGGAGCGTTGTCCGAGCCCGGCGTGCAGGGCGGGCCAGGTTTCATTCTCAGCCGGCCCGAGTGGATCAAAATCCAGGTCTTCGTTCAGGATGCGCTCGTCCTTCCGACAACGCAGACCGAGTTCCGGAACTCCTTGGGCCCGGGTGCGCCCAGTGACCTGTCCGACTTCACCAAGCTGATCAATGTCTATCGGCTGATCAATGATGACGGCAAGAATTGGCGTGACTCGATCTATCCCAAGATGATCAGCGTGGCCGGCAATATCCTTCAGTACGGCAGGGACAAGGTCCCGGTCTACTACCCGCCCATCAAAGACCTGGCGCAACGGCTGATGAACAATCCGAACGATCAGCAGGCGAAGAACGACTTGAAAGCGGTTCTCAGGACGTTGCGGGGCGAGGCAGATAAGCAGGTGCAGTGGGCGCGCTTGGTCTCGGGCACGACTTTCCAGTTCGCGTATGACATCGAGACCGACAAAACAACGTTGACGGGGACGGACGGCAATGGTGGCCTGGTCGCGTACTACGACAAGAAATACGGTCGAGCCAGCCAGGCCGTCGCCGACGTCACGAAGGAGATCGCCGACGAGAAGACTGTGTTGAAGGCGGCGAACGACGAGTACAACCACGATGTCGTGGTCGCTTCGACAACGCCGGCCTACGCGTGGCTGGGATTGCCCGGGTTCATCGCCGGAGCGGTCGTGGCCGGTGAATACGGCGCTCGCGCTGTCGAGGCACTGAAACGAGTGAATGCCGCCAAGGCGCAGATCAACAAGCTGGAAGCCGAGTTGGCCGCCGACGCGAATCTGATGAACGCCGCTCGGTCCGCCCAGCAGAGCTCCTCGACGATCGCCCAGGACATCACCGCAGTCCTCCCGGTGGTCCAGAAGGTCGAGGGGGTATGGGGTGCTTTGTTCGACGACCTCGGGTACATCCTGGACTTGATCGACAACAACATCGCGCAGGTCCCACCGATCATCATGGACCTGGGCGTCGACGCGGCCATCGCCAAGTGGGCCGCGGTGGCCGAGGAGGCCGGCAACTTCCTCAGGAACGCCCATGTCAGCGAGCAGCCCAACGGTTTCGAGCAGTGGACCGTGGAGGGATGGCGGCTGGCGACCCTCATCACGCCGAACCGCGTCCTCGCGGGCGCGCTCCGGTGACTGTCACTGCATCCACATGGAAGGGAGATTCTGCGATGACCGAGTTGAATATCGGGCCCCGGGAACTGGCGGAACCGGGCGAGCAGGGCGGGCCGGCGTTTACGCTGAGCCGGGCCGAGTGGGTCAGGATCCAGGCCTACGTTCAGGAGGCCCTTGTCCTCCCGACAACCGAAACCCAGTTCCGCAACAACTTGGGCTCGGGCGCACCCAGCGACCTGTCCGACTTCACCAAGTTGATCGACGCCTACCAGGAGATCAACAAGCATGTAACGACGTGGCGCGAGACGATCTATCCTGCCACGATCAGCCTGGCCGGCGACATCAACGATTACGGTTCGAACAAAGCGCCCATCTATTACCCGCCCATCAAGGATCTGGCGCAAAAACTGACGGACAATCCGAACGACCAGCAGGCGAAAGACAAGCTCGAGGCGATTCTGGACGTGTTGAAGAAGGACGCCGACACGCGGGTGCAGAAAGCGACCGCAGTCACCGCCCAAATTCATCAGTTCGCGAAGGACACCGAGACGGACAAGACGACGATGGTGGGGACCGGCGGTGACGGTGGCCTCGTCGCGTACTACGACGACAAGTACGGCAAAGCCAGCAAGGATGTCGCCGACGTCACGAAGCAGATCGCCGACGCGAAGGCCGTGCTGAAGGCCGCGAACGACGAGTACAACCACGATGTCGTGGTGGCCGCGACGTCGCCGACCTACGCATGGCTGGGACTGCCCGGCTTCATCGCCGCATCAGTCGTGGCCGGCGTCTACGGCAGTCGCGCCGTGGAGGCCCTACACAGGATCAACGCCGCCAAGGACCTCATCAATTCGCTGGAGGCGAAGTACGCCGCCTACGCGAACCTGATGCACGCCGTCGAATCCGCTGAGGACAGCTCCACGACGATCGGGCAGGACCTCACCGCGGTGCTCCCGGTCATCCAGAAGATCGAGGGCGTTTGGGGGGCCATCTCGAGCGACCTCGAGACGATCCGGACGATGATCGACAAAAACATCGAGCAGGTCCCCCCGATCATCATGGACCTGGGCGTCGACGCGGCCATCCGTAAGTGGGCCGCGGTGGCCGAGGAGGCCGACAGCTTCCGCATGAATGCCTACGTCACCCAGCAGCAGCGCACCAGTTTGGACCAGTGGACGGTGGAGGCATGGCGGCTGGATACCCTCCTCACCCCCAACTGCGTCCTCGCGGGCGTGTAGGACCGCGCCATGAATATCGTTGCGGCGCAATCCTACGATTGGCGCACGCTCTACGGTGACATCGAACAGCAGGGCAACGTGCCCTGCTGTTCGGCCACCGTGATCGACGCCACCTATGCGGTGTTCCGGGCCATGTACCTCGACCTGGGCGAGGTACAGACCGCGTTGCACAACTCGGGTTTCGATCCTGTGCTGGTGACGCTGGTAGCCGACGTCGTGAATGTGCCCGCCGGGGTCTCATGGCAGCTGAAGCAAACTGTTCTGTGGATCCAGGCGCGACGGCTGCAGAGCGACGAGCTGTTCACCGTGACCCTCGACTACCAAAACGATCACGGTGCCCGATTCGTGCTCTTCTGCGACGAGCTGGCAGGCAGCGTGCAGGGCCAGGCTGTGGTCGCCTCCCAGCAGACCATCGCCCTACCCGTCATCGATGCCCCACCACCCTCCGGCGGCGTGCTGATCAAGTACGTCGAGGGCAGTGGCCCGGTCCAAAGCCCTCTGGACCGGGCCCACGGTGTCGCGGCCCTGACTGCCCCGGACTACTTCCAACAGGCGCTGCGCACCGAGTTCCTGTTCGCCTCGCTGCTCTACGACACCCATCCGGACCTGGCGCTACGCCAGCTGACATGGCTGAAGAACTGGTCGGGCTACAACGTCGAGCTGCTGAGCGTGCTCCTGCGCAGCTCGTCGCTGCTGACGCTGCTCACCGCGCAGCTGAACGCGGAATCCGATGGGACAGTCTTCGTCCCGTATCTGAGTCGGCAGGTCTACACCGACCTCGCGCAGTCCTTCGTCGCCGAAGCCAAACAGTACGAGGCCGACTACCAGGCCCTCAGCACCCAGACCGTCGTCACCGACAACTTCATCCAGCTCGCCAAGGCGCTGCTGGCGAACAAGACCTACGAGACCCAATACACCACTCAACTACTGGCCCAGGCGAAAAACAACTTCGACAACGCCAGCGCCGCGGTCACCGCCGCACAGCAACGGCTGACGGCAGCCCAGGACACTGCCGAGGAGACCCAGATCGACTTCGAGGACGTCGGCGTACCCGAATGGAAGAATCAACAGATCCTCAAGGCGATCATCGACCTCAGCACCGCGGTCATCACCTTCGGCGTCGGGATCGGCGCCATGTTCGTCGGTGACCCCGTCGCAGGTGCCGCCGCCGCAGGCAGCGCGATCAAAGGAGCGGAGGCGGTGGAAGCTGCGGCCCAGGCCGGCAGTGACATCGCGAAACTGGCCGCGAGCCTCAAAGACTGCATGGACCAGCTCAAAAAGATCGCGGAGGCACTGAAAAAGGTCTATGACCTGTCAAAGGAGATCGTCGACGCCGTCGAGGACTTCCACAACGCCGAGGAATACGCTGCCAAGCTGAAAGACATGAACCTCGACACCGGCGGAGCGGATCTCACCGCTACCTACCAGTGGCGGATCTACCAGCAGAACACCGACGCCATGCTCGCCGACCCGGTCCAGAAAGGTATCCGCTACGCACGCGAGCTCGAGCTCGCCGTCGACGCCGTCGCCATCCACGGGCAGGAATTGGCCGCCGCCCAAGCGGCCGCGGTCGCGGCCGGCCAGCAGTACGCCGCTGTCAGCCTGCAAAAACAGTTGGCCGAACAGGAACAGCAGCAATTGCAGCAGTACCTGGACTCCCTGGTCCACGGCAAGGCTCCCCTGGCAGCGCTGATGCAGCAGTTGTACCAGCGCTACCTCGACACCAAGAGCTCACTGTTCACCGCCCTACAGGGCTACCGCGCATCGTACTTCTACTGGGCACTGGCACCCTCGGTAGTGCGCCCACGCATCCTCGACAACATCGGCGAACTCGATGCCGGACTGACGAACCTGACAAGCATCACCATGGACTCCGCGACTGCGCTGGAACACTTCTCCCCGCCGCCGCAGATCCTGGCCGACAAGAGATACACCATCAACAGCACAAACGCCCCCGACGTCCTCGCCCAATTCAAGAAATCAGGGACCGCCCGCTTCGAGGTACCACTGGACACCGACGAGTTCGCCGGTTTCGGCCGAGTCCGGCTCACCCGCGTCCGGATATGGGTGGACAAGGCTGCACCGCGAAACGGCAGCTCGATCAACCTGACCATCAGCAATCAAGGCAACTACCTCGATCGCTATCGAGGGAAAACGTATCAATTCACTTCCAAGCCTTTAGCTCTCGACTTCGAATACCGGGTCACCGCCAAGAAGAACGGACCACCCGACTGGAGCTTCGACGACGGAACTTACGGTTACGTCGAAGTCGACGGCGCCCTCGATCATGAGGTGAGCTACGCATACTTCGAACCGACGCCCTTCGCCGGATGGAACATCATGGTCGACCCGTCGACAACCGACTTGTCGAACGCGACTTCGATCACCATGCAGTTCTCCGGCTCGATAATCCACGACGCGTGACGGACCGCCGCCGCGCACGCCGGCGTCGATGCTCGGTCTCGCTGCTGGCAGCAGTTCCGGGGCGCGCGCGGCGACACTATGCGGCGCAGGCCCGCTCCGACTCCGCGCCGACCGCGGTCTTCGAGGGATTTTCGGTGGGGGAAGCGGGCCGAGCGGATGCGTCCTTCACCGCCGTGGGATTCGCGGGCGCGTTCGGGCAGTCGCCCGACGGCTTCGCGCAGCGACGGCGCTTTCAACGCTCGGGTGAGGAAGGTCAGCTCCACCACCCGGTCTCCGGCGCGACCAACGGCAGCGTGAGTATCGCCTGGCGATCGGCGCTACCCGGTCGGTTGGCGCGCATCCCAATGCGCGCCGAGGCCGGGTATTCACCAGCGACGGCCACTGACTCAACTGGGTATCGAAATCGGCACTCGCCGCGGAGGGCATCGACTTCAGTAAGGCTCCAGCAGTTCGACCACTTCGGTTGTGCTGCAGCCCCCGTTTCTGGGAAATCCCCTGTGCGGTTCTTATGAGATGCTGTTTATCCGGACGCGACGTCGGCACAAGGTGGCTCGATGGATATCAACTTGTCGGAGAGCAAAACAGGTCCCACGCCCTCACCATCCCCTGGACCGTCGCCTATCGCACCGCCCAAGGGCTGGCAGGTGCCGCTCGACCCTCCACCCCGGGCATCCAAGGCTCTCGCCGACTATGTCGTCGCCGCCCGACGACTCTTCCAGGAGCTGGTTGATACGCTGGGCACTCCGCGATACGCGGTACCGCCACCCGTGGTTCCACCCGCTGCTCCGCCCTTACTGCCGGCCGGAGCCACCAGCCCGACCGGGGCGGCCGCCGCGTCGTACGCGAGCTTCCAGGATGTTCTCCGAAGTCGCTCAGCGGCGTGGCACGGCACAGACAGCACCGCCATCGCCACCGCCCGAGAGGTCGCCACGATAGGTTCGGCGGCGCTACAGCAAATTCAGGACCTGGTCCATCGGTTGCAGGACGTGTTGAACGCGGCCAGCCTCGATCGAACAGTGCCCGCCGCTTACACCAAACGCCCCTCCACCGATGTTCTGGCTTCTTACGCGGAATATCAACTCGTCCTCACCGTCGAGCGAACGCTCCAGCGAGCAATCGATGTCCTCATGCGCGCACAAGAGGATCTGGGCGATAAATACGTGCTGGCTCCACTCACGCCGGCGATCCCGGTGGTTCCCGAGGGGATGCTGCCGCCCGAGCCCGTCCCCATGCCCGAGCTACAGTGGCCTCCGCGGAATCAGGGGACGATGGAGGTATGAACCCCGGCCGTATCCCAAATCGCCAGGCCGGGTTGCAAGCTCACTACCATCGCGCGCGGGTATGGATCGACCGTCGTGGCTTCGGTCGCTCCGGGCTTCGCCGCCATGGCGATCCACGCGATGAAGCCGACCTGCTGCGAGACGATTGATTTCTTCCGACCCCGAGTGCTGGGCGAACCGGGCATATGCCCGTGCAATCAAGTTGGATATCGTCAGCAAGACAACGCCCTCGGCCTGGTCGCCTCAACTTCCGCATCTTCTCCCGGCACCCGCCGCCCGGCGTCTGCGTGTCCATGTGATCTGCGGTAGCAGTGTCACTCCGGGTGTGCGGCTTGGTCGCGTTCGGGGGCGGCATCTCCTTGGTAGCTATCCATGTAGTCGCTGCGCGACTTCGGTGGCCCAATAGGTGATGACGATCCGAGCCCCGGCACGGCGGATCGCGGTGAGGCTCTCTTCGATAGCCCGCTCACGGTGCAGCATCCCGTGCCTGGCAGCGGCCTCGATCGCGGCGTATTCGCCTGAAACCTGGTAGGCGGCAACGGGCACATCCACCGTGTCGGCCACCCGGCGGACAACGTCGAGGTAGAGTCCGGCGGGTTTGACCATGACCAGGTCGGCGCCCTCCTCGACGTCCAGCCGCACCTCACGCAGCGCCTCGCGCAGGTTGGCAGGGTCCTGTTGATGGGTAGACCTGCCACCGACCAACGAGGATTCGACGGCCGTACGGAAAGGCCCGTAGAAGGCGGAGTCGTATTTGGCGGCATAGGCGAGAATGGGTACGCGCTCATGTCCCGCAACGTCGAGTCCGGCGCGAATGGCGGCGACTTGACCGTCCATCATGCCGCTCGGTGCCACCATGTGAGCTCCGGCTTCAGCCTGTGCCAGTGCTGTTCGGGTGTACGCCCGCAGCGTGGCGTCGTTGTCCACGTCGCCGTCGGCCCCGAGGAGGCCGACATGACCATGGTCGGTGTATTCGTCGAGATTGATGTCGCCTATCACCACGGCCGCCTCGCCGACTTCAGCCACGACATCGGCAATCGCCAGTTGGGCAATGCCGCGTTCGTCCCAGGCGCCGCGGCCGTCCGGATGCTTCGCCTCGGGTATGCCGAAGATCATGACGCCGCCCACGCCCGCCTGTACCGCGGTCGCTGCCGCCTTGCGAAGGCTTTCGCGTGTGTGCTGCATCTGGCCGGGCATCGCGGGGATGGGGCGGGACTCCGTGATGCCTTCACGCACGAAGAGGGGCTGGACAAGATCGGACGGGTGCAGCCTGTTCTCGGCCACCAACCTCCGAAGCGCGGCGGTGCGGCGCAGCCGCCGTGGTCGGACCACGGGGAAGTTCATGACGTAGCCTCCAGCGACCGCTCGACGTGCTCCACGACGGCCCGAGATGGCTGCCGGTACCAATATCCGGACGTGGCCTTGGCGGTTATGCCGAGATCGCGTAAGCCGGCCAGGTGCTCGGCGGTCTTGACCGCCAGCCCGCCAGGGTCGATCACCGGCAGCCCACACAGCTGCCGGATCTGTAAGTGGACGAGGAGCTCGTTGGGGATGCCCTCCGCGGGCACCAGCCACTGCGCGCCTGCCTTCGCTGCCCGTTCGGCGGCGGCAGTGTACGCACGCACGAACGGATCGAAATCCTCGGCCAGCGCCCGAGAGACGACTGCAGCACCGTCATCGACTACCTGGTAGGAGGCCAGAGTCGCGCCGGCGGAGGCGATGTTGTCGGTGATCGGCTCGGCCAGATGAGGAATGAAGCCGATCACGCCGAGCCGGTGCCGCTCTAGCCGGGCGGCATGCCAGGTCGCGTCTCCGTAACCGACGACGGGGATGGTGGCCCGGATGCGCGCGGCGGCGAGCCCAGGGTCCTGGCCGGCACCGCTGATCCACGCGGTGCAGCCATCCCGTTCGGCGGAAACGGCCGTGCGCGCGAAGTAGTCGCCGAATATCAGCCCGAGTGAGCCGAAGCCGACCAAGTGCTCGGGCAGCTCGGTCGCATACGTCAGTGGTGGCAGAGTGCGGATTTCGACCGTGGTGCCCGGAGCCGCGACGTTCGTCAGGTGGCTGGCGTAGAGTTTGTCGAGCAGCGGCGCGCGCCCCTCGACGGCGTGTTTTTGAAACCGTATTCGCATGTCAGTTTGCCTTATTCGCAGGGATTCGTGTCGAGCATGGAGGCTTTGGCCAGGTAGGCCCTCGTCGCTTCATCGTCGGCTGCGATGGCCCGCAGAGCGGCGACGGCGGCAGGCAACCGGGCGGCCTCACCGTCTTGCACGCCCACGACCCTCGCTTCGCTGGCCGGGACGACGTGATCGATCAGAACTGCGTGACGACGCCGCGCCCACCTCGCCAAGGCCGCCGATGACGCGGACCCCGCCAGCACACCGGCCAGTGTTCTGCCGAGATCGACCACGTCGTGGAGGCCGGCGTTCATATTGAGACCGCCTGCGGTCGATGTGACGTGCGCGGCGTCACCCGCGAACAGCACCCGGCCGTGGTGGAACGCGCCGAGGACCCCCACTGCCAGGTTGTAGCGGTGCACGCCGATGACGTTCAGGTCACTGAGTTGCAGTCCGGCCACACGCTGCGGCACAGGCTCGCCACGTACCAGTCTGAGAACGATCCGCCAATGGTCGGGCAATCGCAACAGGCTGCACGACTGGACCGGGTCGCGGATGTAGGTCACCGGCGCAAGCCCCGGAAGCAGTTCATCGAGTGGGGAGCGGGTGAAGATTCGCAGTGCGTGCGTGGGGTAGACCGACCGCCGTAACGACAGACCGAGCGAGGTCCTGACGGTGCTGCGTGCGCCGTCTGCCGCGACGAGATACTGAGCCCGCTCTCGTCCGCTCGAGGTCCGAGCCTCTATGGCCGGGCCCGTGTCGGTCACGGATTCGACCCGAGCGCCGAACCGGACAACCACCTCCGGGTAGCGCCTCAACGCCCAGAGGCCCGATGCCCTATACGCCTGGCACGCACCGCTGGTCTACGGCGCCGCGTTGATCGAGGCCGGCCGCTATCGCCGCGGGCGCCAGGAACTCATCAAGATCGTCAGCGAGGTACCCGGGGAGATATACCCGACCCTATTGCCACATTTCTATCGGTATCTGGTCGATGCCGAACTCGCTCTCGGACGGATCGACGCCGCGGAGAAGACGACTCGACGCGTCGAAACGATCGTCGACGGCATGCCGATGATGCATATGCGGCTCGGCGACGCACGATACTGCCGCGCGCACGTACAGCTGACCCGCGAGGAGGTACGGGCGGCCGCCGACAACGCCGAGAGGGCCGTCACCGAGTACACCACCAGCGGCACTGCTCTGGATGCGGCCCGGGCTCGTCTGTTGTTCGGACACGCGCTCGCCGATCTGCACGACCTCACCGCGGCGAAAGCCCAATTCGACGCAGCGCTCCTGGCATTCGAACTCTGTGGCGCGGAACGGCTCGCCGAGCGTGCTCGCCTGGCTCTGCACCGGGTAGGCGAGCGGCAGACGTCAGGACCACGAAGCCGTTCCCGCGCGACCACGGTGCGGCTCGGCGATCTGACCGAGCGGCAATCCGAGATCGTCGACCGCGTCGTACTCGGCCGGACGAACCGCCAGATCTCACAGGAACTCTACGTGAGCGAGAAGACTATCGAGGCCCATCTGACCCGCCTTTATACCAAGCTCGGCGTTTCCTCACGGGCGGAACTCGCCGCCCTGGCGGCCAGCGAACGCATTCAGCCTCGGACATGACCTGCAGCGCCGGCCATGTGGTCCGATGCTCGGGTCCGCGCGGCTACTCGGCTGGTGTTCCGCGCCTGAAATTCCTTGTAGATATCGTGCGAGGGAGCGCAACATGACGAATCCGGTCGCGCGCTCGACAAGCGTGCCGATGGCGGAGCAGTTCCGGCCCCGGTGATGAGGTCGCCTTCCCAGTGTCCCGGCACTGTCCGGTCCTCGACTTCGGCGGCCCGTTGACTGATCGAGACCGCACCGGCATGACGACTTCGGCGCTCGTCGGTCTTGCGGTGCGGCTTGCGTAGCGCACGTCCGGTTCGCAGACACTGCGCCAGTTCACGTTTGAGCGCTTCTCGTCTTCGAACGTGGAGCGACTGATAGATCGTCTCGTGGGAGACACACATACACGGATCGTCGGGAAATCGACCAGCAGCCGCTGGCTGATCTGCTCGGGGCTGTGCTTCAACAGCAACTGCCGCTCGACATGGGCGCCCAGTCGGGAATCGCGGCGGAGCAACGCGATTTCGGGGACGGAGGGCGCGCTTGTCGGCGAGCGCCTGAGCAACAGTCACCCGATATCCCGTCTTCGGTCGGCGAGTGCCACGCGCAATCTCGCGGCTGACGGTCGAGGCAGACCTTCCGATCGACCTGGTGATCGCACTGATACCCTCGCCCGCCGCGGCCGGGGTGTCGATGATCTCGCCCTCACGGATCCACGCTCAGAACGAACGCTGAACCTCAACCGATATCGCAGGACGCCCCAACTCGAACCCCTCGTCGACAAGGGTGTTGCGTTGACCCCTTTGAACCTAGCCTGGTTCGTTCTGCGCGGAGCCTCCAGCCGCAGCCCGGACCAATGCGGCGACGGCAACAACGCCGGGCGAGGCTTCGGGTTTCCGTTGGGCCAGCATCAGGTCGACGGTTTGCGGGTGTCGGAGATGGCGGTAGGTGATGCCGTCCAGTCCGAGGCTGCGGACGGGTTCGGGAGCCAGGGCGACTCCGAGGCCGGCGGCTACGGAGACCGCGAGGGTTGCGGTCTCGCTGACTTCGAGTACCTGGGGCCGGAAACCGGCGCGTGCGCACGCGTCCAGCACCAGGTGGTGCATCGTGGATCTTGCGCCTGAAGGGTGGGTGATGAAGCTCTCGGCGTCCAAGGCAGCGAGATCGATCGGATCCGTGTGAGCCAAGGGGTGGTTCGTGGGGAGCACAGCGAGAAATTGTTCGGTGCGCAGGGTTTCGAGCACGATGTCCGGCCCGTCAGGGCTCGGCGACCTCAGGTGATGGACCCCTCGTCGTGGACCTGGTTCGGCGGTCGGTTGAGGTCGAACCAGGACCAGGTCGTATTCGCCGGGCTGGCGGTGTACCGGACCGTTGGGTAAAGTGATCGTTGTACTTTTTGTGGCGGCTCTGCTGCTGATGCGGCAGCGCAGACAGCAGGGGATGCCGATGTTCGTCGCCGAAGAACCGCTCGCACAACGATGGCCGCTCGGCGCGACAGCATGTTCGGGCAGTTCGGCGAACCGATCATGACGAGTCTGGACGTGGCCGTAGTTCGCCAGTTGCGGCCGGAGAAGCGGACTTCCATCTTGCGGGGCGCACACGCCGTGTTCTGTCGCGACGGTTATACCCGCGCCTCCATTGATGCCATCGCACGCGAATCAGCGGTGTCGACCCGCACGATCTACAAGCACTTCGCAGATAAGAAGCAGCTGTTCACCGCGGTGATCATCGACAGCGCGGAGCGTGCGCGGGCCAGTCGATGTGCTGCGATCGAACACCATTTGAGCGATGTCGTGGATATCGATGTCGCTCTCACTGCCTTGGGCCGCACCTTCGTCGTCGGCGGCGACGAGGACCACTTCGCCCTCGTCCGCCAGATCCGTGCCGAGGCGGACCACATCCCGGGCGCGATACTCGATACATGGCTCGACGCCGGCCCACGCACGGTTCATGCCGCTCTGGCCCGAAGGTTTTCGGATCTCGCCGTGCGGGGATTGCTCGACCTCGAAGATGCCGAACGTGCAGCCGCTCACTTCGTCCTCCTCGCCGCCGGTGAGGCCAACCATCGGACTTTCTGGGGCGCTATCGACGCCGAGCCCGGTGCCATCGATGCCAGCGTGACCTCCGGCGTCCGTGCCTTCCTCCGCGCCTATCGAGCCGGTCCCGCGAGCTGAACCACCCACAAGGCGCCGAGAACGGGATGCCCTCACCGGTTGGCGTCGAAGTCCCCTCCACCTCGATCGAGCCGATCGCCGACGTCGCCGACGGTGCGAAAGGAACCGATCATGTCCCCTGTGGAACTGGCCTCCGCCAGAGTGCTGCTCACCGGCGCCACCGGTGGTCTCGGCCATGCGGTGGCGCGTGAACTCGCCTCCCGCGGCGCTGATCTCGTGCTGACCGGCCGTCGCGCCGATGCGTTGTCCGCGCTCGCCGCCGAACTGGACGCAGCTGTAATCCCCGCCGATCTCTCGAACCTCGAGGACCTGTCGCGATTGCTGGGCCAGGCTGGACCGGTGGATGTTCTCATCGCCAACGCGGGTCTACCGGCAGGCGGGCATATTCTCGACTTCTCCGCCGCTGATCTCGACCGTGTCCTCGATGTCAATCTGCGGGCGCCGATGTTGCTCGCCCGCGCGCTGGCGGAGCAGATGACTGCGCGGGGAGCGGGCCACATCGTCTTCATGGGGTCGGTCGCCGGCCTGCTGCCCGCACCGCGGGTCAGCTTGTACAACGCGACCAAATTCGGCCTGCGCGGCTTCGCGCTGGCCCTGCGGCACGATCTTCGCGACGCCGGGATCGGCGTGTCCATCGTCGAACCCGGATTCGTCCGTGACGCCGGAATGTTCGCCGACAGCGGCAGCCGAGTCCCACCGGGAATGCGCACGGCCACACCACAGCAAGTTTCCCACGCTGTCATCCGAGCAATTCGCGGCAACATCGACGAAATCGTCGTCGCCCCAATCGAAACACGCCTACTGGCGACGATCGGATGCATCGCCCCGGCGCTCGTCGCACCGATACACCACCTCATCGATTCCGAACGCCTCGGCACCGAACTCGGCAGCCGATTTCACCACGAGGCCTGAACCTCTACCACCTTGTGCTGACTTGTGAGGAAGGAGGCCGGCGTGAGGCATCGCCAGGTCGTTGTAGTCGGCGCGGGCCCGGTCGGGCTGTGGTTGGCCGCGGAACTGCGCTTGGGCGGCGTCGAAGTGCTGGTGTTGGAGGCGCGTACAGAGCCGGACCCGAATTCCAAAGCGCTGGCCATCCATCCGCGCACCCTCGAGATGCTGGCGTCCCGAGCCCTCGTGCACCGATTCCTCGCTGAAGGGAGCCGGATCCCGAGCGGACACTTCGCCGCGTTGGACACTCGGCTGGACTTCCGGCTACTGGACACTTCGTACCAATTCACGCTGTCACTGCCGCAGGTACGGACCGAACAACTCTTGGAAGCACATGCGCGGGCGGCCGGAGCCGAAATCCGGCGCGGGCAGCGCGTAACCGGATTGACCGTGCGGGGCGAGTCGATCACCGTGCATGTCGATCAGAACTCCGACATCGAGGCCGAGTGGGTCGTGGGATGTGACGGGGTCCGCAGCACGGTCCGGCAGGCCGCGGGCATCGCTTATCCAGGTGACGAGTCGACCATGCTGGGTTGGCTCGGCGACGTCGAACTCGCCGACCCACCGCCCCAGCCTGTCCGCACCGAATGGACCGAGTCGGGCCTGCTGATGAGCGTGCGACTACCCAGCGGCTCTTACCGCCTGATCGGTATCACTCCCCAGGATCTGCGGACCGACTGGCCCGGCGCCCTCACACTCGACGAACTGCGGGCGAAGACCATCGAACTCGTCGGGACGGACTGGGCGATGCACTCGCCGAAGTGGTTGTCGCGCTTCGGCAATGCCGCCCGGCAAGCCGAACGCTACCGAACCGGCAGAGTGTCGCTCGCCGGTGACGCGGCACACCAGCACATGCCGGCCGGTGGAGTCGGAATGAATCTCGGCCTCGCGGACGCGATGAACCTCGGCTGGAAGCTTGCCGCCACCGCGTCAGGGAGAGCGCCCGAAGGCTTGCTCGATACCTATCACACCGAGCGGCATCCCGTCGGTTCCCGAGCGCTGCTCAGCACACAAGCCCAGGCAGCGCTGATGACCGCATTCTCACCGGACGGCAGGCAGTTGCGCGCCCTATTGTCCGCGATGATCGCCGACCGACCCGAATTCGCGCGCGAGCTCGGCGAACAACTATCCGGACTGTCGGTGACCTACCCATCCGCACCCGGCACGCACCACCTCACTGGCCACCATGCCCCCGACCTGCCGCTCACCGACGGTCGCACGCTGTTCACAACCCTCACCGACGCTCGCCACGTACTGCTCGATCTGACCGGCGCCCTGGAGCCGGTCGCGAATCTGCCGTTCGCGCGCGCAGTCCCGATCCAGGACCGGCCGGAGTGGGCAGGAGCGACAGCCGCGCTCGTCCGACCGGACGGATACTTGGACTGGGTCGGCTGCCACAACACCGGCCTCGCGACCGCCCTGTCCACCGCGGGGCTCGCCTAGCACTGCACATGGGGCGCCCATTGGATGCGGGCATCGCCATCGATATTGCAGCGGCAGGTTCTGAAACAGCAGAGGCGGGGTGGCGTACTATCGGTGCGCACTGAAGTAATGGGGGTGGGGTCACCGTGAATCAGACAGAGCCGAGCCCGGGGCGCGCCGGTAGGGGAGATGTCGTGCAGCCATCGCGCGCAGTCGGCCGGCCGCCGGTCGATCCCGGTTCACTGCCGCACGATCTGCTGCAGTGGTCAGCGGCTGCGTTCGGTGCGGTCGCGCCTGCTGCGACAGTGTTCGGTAAAGCATTTCTCGAAGCGCTCGGTCAGCGTGCCGCCGACGGTGCGGCAGCGCTTCCGGGCAAACTACGCCAACGCTGGTTCTTTCGGCGGGCACGGCGATCGCAGGGTGAACGGGAGGTGGTTGCCGTGCTCGACATCGAGAACGTGAACGCGGCAGCGATCCTGATCACCGCTGATCTTCCGGACGAGGCGCGCCTGGCCCTGCTCGACCTCGATCCTACCGAGCCTGCGCTGCACGGAAAGGTACTGGGGTGGGACGCCGGAACCCAGCAGTGGGTCACCGTGGAAGCACCGGTCACGCAGGTGAGTCCGCCGCCTGGGGATCGGATCTGACCGAACGCCGCAGCCGAATCAGTCTCTGGGCACGTCACGTCGAACGGGATACGTCAGGCGGATGCCGGAGAGGACTGGCCCGTCGGGGCCCGGCCCGTCGAGCTGGTCGACGGTCTTGACGATCGCGATGCCGTAGGAGCGGCGGGTGTTCGCCGATCCGACGGTGTCGAGGAAGGCCTCGGCGGCGGTGGGCAGGGTCCGCGCCGGGGCGGTGCGTAGGCGGGTCACCTTCGCGGTCATCGGATCCGCCCTTCCGGGTTGCGACGGATAACGGGGCCGCTTCGCGTACGCGCCGGAGCCGGTCCGTCCCCAGCAGGTTCCCACGATGCCCCGGATAACAGGCCGTTATCCGGGGTATCACGTCGCTCGGCAAAGCCGCCGAACCGGAATTGTGGAACACCCATGATTGATCGGGCTCGCGACGGCGGGCACGTGCGACATCGGGACCTGACGCTGTGGGCTCGATGGATGGTGGGTCAGTGTGTGATCACGATCTTGCCGTTGGCTTTGCCGTGCTCGACATAGGCGATCGCCTCGAGGGTGTCGGCAAATGGGAAGGTCCGGTCGAGCACGGGGTGCAGGATCTGCTGGTCGTAGAGCGCGGCCAGATGTGCGAGCTGGTTGCCGTCGGCTCGCATGAAGAAGAACGAGTAACGCACGCCCAGCTTCTTGGCCTCGGCACGAATCTTGCGGCTCATCAAGTACATCACGGGTGCGAGCAGCGGCTGACCGAGCTGTTTGGCGAAGCCCGGGTCGGGTGGTCCGACGACACTGATCGCGATACCACCGCGGGCGCGTACGGTCAGCGACTTGCGCAGGCTGGCTTCACCGAGAGAGTCGAGGACGACGTCGTAGCCGGAGAGCTCCCGGGTGAAGTCCTGTGTGGTGTAGTCGATGACCTTGTCGGCCCCCAATGCCCGGACTTTGTCGAGGTCTTTGGTGTGCGCGGTGGTGGCGACGAAGGCTCCGAGGTGTTTGGCGACCTGGATGACCGTCGATCCGAGACCGCCGGCGCCCGCGTGGACCAGCACCTTCTGTCCGGGCTGAAGGTCGGCGGTCTCGACGAGTGCCTGCCAGGCCGCGAGTGCCACCAGCGGCACTGCGGCAGCCTGCTCGAACGACAGCGAGCCGGGCTTTCGGGCAACGTCGGCGGCGTCGATGGCGATGGCCTCGGCGAAGGTCCCGATCCGCATGTCCCTCGGCCGTGCATAGATCTCGTCGCCGACTTCGAACTCGTGCACGTCTTCCCCGACGGCAGTCACGACTCCAGCGAGGTCGTGCCCCAGGACGAAGGGCGGTTTGTACTCGAGGAGTTGTTTGAATTCGCCGTTGCGCACCATCCCCCTCACCTCACGACTCGTAGCCGGTTGGGCTACCGCGCGGCCAGGTCGTCTCGGCCGTCGGCGAGTACGCACGCATCGCTGGCCTGCGTCCGCACCGGCTACGCCACACCTTCACAACTCGTCTCCGGCAAGGTGGCGCCGACCCCGCCCAAGTCCAAGCCTTGCTCGGTCACGCCTCCCTGGAGACCTCAGCGCGATACTTCCGAGCCGGACCCGCCGAGACCGCCGCCGTCATCGAACGCGTCTTCGATCGGTAGGCGCCCTGACCAGGGCATTGCCCCTTTTCGGCTTACCTTGGCCGCCCCCGTCACACTGGCCGGCTGCGGCCAAACCGACATCGATGCCCGGCATGTCGAACACAATGCCCGTGCCCGCACCGGCATCCGAGGATTCCTGCACTGGTGCATGACCAACCTCACCCGCCGGTTCCGGCTCCCTTGCTTTCATTGACGACTTCTGTCGATCTCACCCGTCTCGCCGGGGGTTCCGGTAGCAATCGCGCGAAAAGCAACAAAGTTGCCTTGACCTGCGGTGATGGCGGGTATCGGTAACCGGCGCGATACTACTGGTGGTGGTCGGGGCCGAGCAGGCTGGCGCTGCGCTCGCCGAGGTGGGTGAGCGCGGAGTGTCGGAGTTCGTGCAGGTCCCACCCGGTGTCGGGGCCGTTCGTGGCGGTGGCGGCGTCGAGCAGGGCGCGGGCTTGGCTTAGGACAGGCGGGCGAGGCCGGTGTCGGGGCAGATGTCGCGGTCTCGAGGACGTGCTCGGTGTGGCCAGGCATCCCGCACGGTCAGCATGCGATGAGATGTTTCGTGCGCCGTGGGCGGGTAGCCACCCCTTGACACCGACCGAGTCGAATTCCGTCGTACGAGGAGTGGTGACCGATGACATCGACCAACGTCCAGCCTATGAGCGCCTCGGGTCCCGACGCCGAACCGTTCGAGACGGTCGACGCCTATACCGGCGAAACCCTGGCCG
Organism: Nocardia exalbida NBRC 100660; assembly: GCF_000308575.1. GTDB lineage: Bacteria > Actinomycetota > Actinomycetes > Mycobacteriales > Mycobacteriaceae > Nocardia > Nocardia exalbida. The sequence continues at coordinate 59,657 of NZ_BAFZ01000162.1, forward strand.
AACTGTCCTACCAGACGACCGAGCAACTCGATGCCCTGCTCGAACGCGCGGACGACGCCTATCGGTCGTGGCGCGCGAAACCGATCGAGCAGCGTGCGCGGGTGGTGTCCGCCGCGGCGGATCTGATGCGCGAACGCAAGGACGACCTCGCCCGGCTGATCACCCGCGAAATGGGCAAACGCATTTCCGAGAGCGAGTTCGAAGTCGACCTCTCGGCGAGCATTCTGCAGTACTACGGCGAGAACGGACCGCGCATTGTGGAGCCCACCGCACTGCCGGTCGAGGAGGGCGAAGCCCAGCTCGTCAACCCACCGCTGGGGGTGCTGCTCGGCATCGAGCCGTGGAACTTCCCGCTCTATCAGGTGGTGCGGTTCGTGGCGCCGAATCTGGTGCTGGGCAACACGATTCTGCTCAAGCACGCAAAGATCTGCGCGCTCACCGCGCTCGAACTGCAGAAGATCTTCACCGACGCCGGCGCGCCCGACGGTGTCTACACCAACGTCTTCCTGCGGATCTCGGACGTCGAGCACGTCATCGCCCAGCCCGCTGTCCAGGGCGTATCCCTCACCGGCAGCGACGCCGCCGGTGCGTCGGTGGCCGAGATCGCCGGGCGGCACGTGAAGAAATGCGTACTCGAACTCGGCGGCAGCGACCCCTTCATCGTGCTCGACGCCGACGATCTGGACGACACGATCGATGCGGCGACCACCGGGCGGCTGGCGAATACCGGTCAAAGTTGTGTCGCCGCAAAACGTTTCATCGTACCGGACGAACTGTACGATCGCTTCGTGGCCGGTCTGGCCGAGCGGTTCGGCGCATTGCGTCCGGGCGACCCGTCGGATCCGGAGACCACACTCGGACCGCTCTCCTCTCCGAAGGCCGCCGAGGACCTGCTGGAACAGGTCCAGGATGCCCGTGAGAAGGGCGCCACGGTGGTCACCGGTGGCGGCCGCCCCGACGTACCGGCGCCCGGACGCCGGGACTCGTTCGTCGACGCGACGGTGCTGACCGATGTCACCCCCGATATGCGCGCCTATTCCGAGGAGCTGTTCGGGCCGGTCGCGGTGGTGTACCGCGTCGGCGACGAACGCGAGGCGATCGAGTTGGCGAACACCTCGAAGTTCGGGCTCGGCGCCACCGTGTACAGCAGTGACCCGGACCGCGCGCGAGCGGTGGCCGAGCAGATCGCCAGCGGCATGGTGTGGATCAACCATCCGACGTCCTTGGAGGCCGATCTGCCCTTCGGCGGGATCAAGAAGTCCGGTTTCGGTCGCGAACTGTCCGAACTCGGCATGTTCGAGTTCGCCAATCGCAAACTGATTCGCTCCCTGCCCCGCAAGACCGAATCCGCCGGTGTCGCGGGCTGACCGTTCGAAGGAGGAGATGCGCATGCGTGCAGCGGTGCTGCGGGAATTCGGTGGTCCGGAAGCACTCACCCGGGCCATGTGAGGTGCCGGTCCGGGAGCGAGCGGTGGAGGTGACGGGTGTGGCCTCGAGCCGGCCCGGACTGTGCTTTTCGACCAACGCTTTGAACAGGTAGGTCGCCCTGAGTGCCTGGTCTATCGGGTTGAGGTCGTTGGCGCGGGTGTGGACGGGATCTCTGTCGTCACTGGAGTGGTGCCAGCGGCCGTTGGGCTCGGCGGGTCTACCGGCAACTCGGCCTGAAGCTCACCTACGACCACGTTGCAGCCCTCGGCAGGGGCACCGAAAACATGGGCGAACCGGAGAACGTCTGCTCGTTGTGGGTTCGTTCTGGATCCCCGAGAGCGATCGAGCCGGGGTGGATAACGGGGAACGTCAAGGGTGTCGATGGCGACACGTGGCCGCAGCCAGGGCGGTAAGCGCCCTGGGGTTCATTTGCCGGTGACTGGATGGCACCACTGTGAGTCGTGGGAGTTGTAAAGGTCAGTCCTGATGAGCGAGTTGGGCGCGGAGTGTGTCCAGGCCCATGCCGCCGAGTTCGAGCGCGCGGGTGTGAAAGTCTTTCAGGTCGAACGCGTGCCCGGCGCGCTGACGGGCTTCGTCGCGGGCGGTGAGCCAGAGTCGTTCGCCGAGCTTGTAGGCGGGTGCTTGGCCCGGCCATCCGAGGTAGCGGTCGATCTCGTCGCGGGCCTCGGCTGGGTCGAGGACGGTGCGGGTCAGTAGGAATTCCGCGCCGAGGTCCGGTGTCCACCGCTTGCCGGGGTGGAAGCCGGCACCCGCGGGGATCTTCAGCTGCAGGTGCATCCCGATATCGACGATCACCCGTGCGGCGCGGAACAGTTGTTGTGCGAGCATGCCGAACAGATCGCCGTCGTCGCTGAGGTATCCGAGGTCGCGCATGAGGCGCTCGGCATAGAGTGCCCAGCCTTCACCGTGCCCGGCGGTGAACGACAACATGCGCTGGTAGGTGTTGAGCGATGCGCCTTGGGCGACCGCTGTCGCGACCTGCAGATGATGTCCGGGTACTCCCTCGTGGTACACGGTGGAGACCTCGCGCCAGGTGGCGAATTCGGTCTTTTCCGGGGCTACCGACCACCACATCCGGCCGGGTCGCCGGAAGTCCGCGCTGGGCCCGGTGTAGTAGGCGCCCAGAGTCCCACCGGGCGGCGCGATCGTGCATTCCAACCGCATCAACGCATCGGGGATATCGAAGTGTGTGCCGCGCAACGATGTCAATGCCCGGTCCGACAGGTGTTGCATCCAGGCTTCGAACTCGCTGCGCCCGTGTACCCGGTAGCGGGGGTCCGCGTCGAGGGCCGTGGCGGTTTCGGCGAGCGTCGCGCCCGGGATGATCCGGGCGGCGACCGATGCCATGTCGGCCTCGAGTCGTGCGAATTCGTCCCAGCCCCACTCGTAGGCTTCCCGCAGATCGACCGTGCTGCCGAGATGGTATCGGGACCAGAGCCGATACGCCTGCTCGCCAACGGCGTCAGCGGCCGGTGCCAGCGGCCCCAGCTCGTTGCGCAGGAAGCCGGCCAGGTCGGCATACGCGTGTTCGGCCGCGCGTGCGGCTTGCCGTAATTGCTGCGCCGGCGCGCCGTGCACACGATCGGCGGCGGCGACGAATGTGGAAAAGAACCCTGCCCCATCGCGCAGTCCCGCCCAGGTTTCCGCCTGCTCGGCGGTCTTGGTGATCTGCCGTTGTGCGGATACCTGTCCGCGCTGGGCGGCGCTCAACAACGAGGCATTCAGGCCCTGCAGCGTGCCGGGAATCTTGGCCAGTCGTGTGGCGATGAGCGACCAGCCCTCGGCGGTGCTGGTGTCCATCAGATCGAACACCATCCGAATGTCCTGTACCGGGCTGGAGATCACGTTCAGCGCCGCTGCCGGCAGGCCGGCCTCCAGTATCTCGATCTCGAGTCCGATACGGTCGCAGAACACGGCTTTCGCGACCCGCTCACCGTCGTCGGCAGGCTCGGCGGCCAGCACATCGCGCAACGCCGCGCGATAGATGTCCGCGCGAAGATCATGGCCGGCAGGCGAATAATCAGTGAGACAGTCCTGATCTCCGGTGAGCCCGAACATCGCGGCCGCCACCGGATCGGCAGCCGCGTACTCGGTGACGAACCGGTCACAGATCTGATGGACACTCTCGCCTGATGCCGTGCGGCGCACGCTACCGCCCGTCCGCTGGGCCGGGCACTGACCGCGTTGTGCCCACGATCGAATCGAGGGTGCCCGATATATCGAGATCATCGATGGTAACGGCGGGATCGCGGGTAACCGTACAAAGTATTCGCAGGTACCGGGCGATGACCGTATCGATCGTCGACCGATGGAAGAGGTCCGTCGCGTATTCGAGGGTCACGGGATACCCGTCGGCCGGTTCGGGGCTGTCGGTGACGGAGAAAATGAGGTCCGACCGCGAAATCCCGAGCGATACGGGATAGCCGGTGACCTGTATACCGGGGAAGCGGACGGCCGGGAAGACGTGACTCTGGAATACCAGTGTTACTGGTACCACGGAGGTCAGCAGTCGATCGAATGCGCCGGATCCGTCCGGATCGAGTAGCTCGACGAGATGTTGCAGCGGAAGATCCTGATGGGCGTATGCCGCCAGGGCCTTTTCTCTCACTGCGGCGAGTAGTTCAGCGAATGAAGCCGGCCCCTCGACGGAGACGCGGAGAATCCACGAAGCGTGGAAGAATCCGATGAGGTCGGTGAGGGCGTCGTCGACGCGGCCCGCGATCGGAGAGGCTATCGAGATATCGTCACCTCCGCCGAGTTGGCCGAGCAGCACCACCAGGGCGGCCTGGAGCACCATCGGGGCGGTGGCCCCGTGAAGACGTGCGATTCGCTGTATTCCAGCGCGGGTTCGGCTGTCGATGGTGAACTCTGCCGTGCTGCTGGGATGGCTGGGCCTCGCTCGACGCGGCAGGTCGGTCGGTAGTAGGCGATCAGTGGGGAGCCCGGCGAGTTCTCGCTTCCAATAACGGGATTGGCGGGAGAACTCACTCTCGGGATCGCTGGGGTCGCCCAGAAGCTGGTTGTGCCATTGGGCGTAATCGGCGTACTGGACCGGCAGCGGGGTCCATCGGGGTTCGGTGTGGCTCCGACGTGCGGTGTACGCGTGCGCCAGGTCACGGCCGAGCGGATGCAGGGACCATCCGTCGGCGGCGATGTGGTGAAGAACCAGCAGCACCACGTGTTCGTCCGTACCAGTGCGCAGTATCGCCGCGCGAAAGGGTATATCGGTTGCGAGATCGAATGGGTGCCGGGCGAGTTCGTCGACGATTCGTGCTGCGTCGGTCGCGTCCACCGGCGAATGGGAGGTGATGGTGATCGGGCAGTCGACGGGGTCGTGGATGTGCTGGTAGGGCTGCCCGGTGGGGGCCTGTCGGATAGTGGTGCGCAGAATCTCGTGGCGCACCACGAGGTCGTGTATCGCGTCGGTGAGCGCGGTTGTGTCGAGGGGGCCGGTCAAGCGCGCGGCGAGTGGCATGTTGTAGTTCGCCGAGGGGCCTTCGATGCGGTGGATGAGCCGAAGGCGTTCCTGGTTGGCCGACAGCGGGGGTCGCGCCGGCCGCTCCTGTGGGGTGAGGGACGGGCGTGGGGTGATGGTGTTGTCGAGGTGGGTGGTGAGTTGGGCGATGGTGGGGTTGTCGAAGATGGTGCGGAGGGGGATTTCGGTGCCGAGGGTGGTGCGGATCAGGGAGGCAAGGCGCGTGGCGCGCAGCGAGTGGCCGCCGAGATGGAAGAAATCGTCATCGATGCCCACTGCGGGGATGTCGAGTATTTCGGCGAAGAGGCCGGTGAGTAGGCGTTCGCGGGCGGTGCGGGGGGCGCGGTATGCGGTGGTGGGGGTGCGAGTGGGTTCGGGCAGGGCGTTGCGGTCGAGTTTGCCGTTGGGGGTGAGCGGGAGATTCTCGAGTGTGACGATTGTCGTGGGGACCATGTAACGGGGTAGTAGCGATGCCGCGAATCGGCGTATCTCGTCCAGGTCGGGATCGGCTGCGGTGTCGGTGACGATGTAGGCGGTCAACTGTGTGTCGCTGGTGTTGTCACCGCGGGTGTGGGCGAGTACTACGGCGTGAGTGATATCGGGATGGCGGGTGAGTGTGTTCTCGATGTCGCCGGGTTCGATGCGGAAGCCGCGGATCTTGATCTGGTCATCGGTGCGGCCGAGGTATTCGAGTGCGCCGTCGGGGCGCCGGCGGGCGAGGTCTCCGGTGCGGTACATGCGTTCGCCTCGAATGAATGGATCGGCGACGAACCGTAGCGCGGTCGGTCCGGGCCGATTGTGATAGCCGCGAGCGAGCTGGGCGCCGGCCACATAAAGTTCGCCGGCGACTCCGGTCGGTACCGGCTGTAGCCACGAATCCATTACGAAAACCCGGGTATTGGCCAGCGGATGCCCGATCGGTATCGGGCGATCGGGCGCGTCATCGGCGGTGAGTCGGAATATTGTCGCGAGAACCGTTGTCTCCGTCGGGCCGTAGCCGTTGAAGATGCGAACGCCGGGTAGGGCGGCCCGGCTCTGTTCGACGATTCCGCGCCGGAGGGGCTCTCCGGCGAAAATGATTGTTTCTGTGATGCTTTCGCCGTCCAATTCGTCGACCACCGCGGTGAACGCCGTAGGCACCGTGCTGACGATGCTTCCGCGCGAGTGGTGCTTCCGCAGCTCGAGAATATTTTCGACGAGTTCTATGGATGCGCCGGAGCACAGGGCGGCGAATATCTCGAAAATCGAGACGTCGAACGCCGCGGATGTACTTGCCACGATCCGGGTATCGGCTGTAATGCCCACTGCGGACGAAAGTTCGGCGATGAGGTTGGTGGTGTTGGCGTGGGTGATGGTGACGGCTTTGGGTCTTCCGGTGGTGCCGGAGGTGTAGATGAGGTAGGCGGGGTTGTGCGGGAGGGGTGGATTGTGGGGTGTGGGTGGGGTGGGCGTGTGGAGATGCCGGGCGTGGAGGTGGAGGCGAGGTGTGCTGGTCGGAGGTAGTGGGGTGGTGGTGTCCGTGAGGATCAGGGTGGGTCGGGCGTCGGTGATGATTTCGGCGAGCCGGGCCGGTGGGTGAGTGGGGTCGAGGGGTAGGTATGCGGCGCCGGTTTTCAGGACGGCGAGCATCGCGATGATGAGGTCGGGAGTGCGGGGTATAGCGATGGCGATGATGGTTTCGGGCTGTGCGTTGTGGGTCGTGAGGTGGTAGGCGAGGTTGGTGGCCCGGGTGTCGAGTTCGCTGTAGGTGAGGGTGCTGGTGCCGGTGTGGATGGCGATGTTGCCGGGGGTGTCTCGGATTCGGGCGTGGAGTAGGTCGACCAGGGTGGTGGGGTCGGTGTGGGTTTCGGGGGTGTGGCGGAGTCGGCGTAGCTCATCGGCGGTGAGCAGGCCGAGGCGGCCGACGGCGACGGTCGGATTGCTCGCCGCAGCGTGGAGGAGCTGCTCGTATCGCGCGATCAGGGTCTTGATCGTGTCGTCGTCGAACAGGGCGGTGGCGTATTCGATGGTGATCGGGTAGCCGTCGGTGGGGTTCGAGGCATTGGCGATCGTGAACGAGATGTCGACACGGGAGGTACCGCTGGTCATGGGCCGTGGAGTGGCGCGAAGATCCGGCAGTGTGAGGGTGGGTGGCGGTTCGTTGAGGAAAGTGAACAGGACTTGGAAGAGGGGATGGTGTGCGGCTGTGCGGGTGGGGTTCAGCTGTTCGACGATCTGGTCGAAGGGGGCGTCCTGGTTGGCGTATGCCGCGAGCGCCTTCTGCTTGACCTGTGCCAGTAGCTGGGTGAACGGCGCGTCAGGGGCGATGATGGTGCGCAGGACCCAGGTGTTGACGAAGAATCCGACCAGGTCGCTCAGCGCTTCGTCGGTGCGGCCGGCGATAGATGAACCGATGGGGATGTCGCGGCCCGCGCCGTACTTGTTCAGCAGGAGGGCCAGCGCGGCCTGCAACACCATGGCCGGAGTCGCGTTGCCCTCCCGGGCGAGTTGCTCGACGGCGAGACGAATGTCGGGTCCGATATGGAACGTCGCGGTGGTGCCCCGGTGATCGGCCGCGCCTGGGCGCGGTCGGTCGGTGGGGAGAGGGAGCAGATCCGGGAGCCCTGTCAGTTCGGCAGTCCAGTATCGAAGTTGTCGCGAAAGTAGGCTGTCGGGGTCGTCGATGGAGCCGAGTAGTCGGTTATGCCAAAGGGCGTAGTCGGCATAGTGGACCGGAAGCGGCGTCCACACGGGTTCGCGGCCCTCGCGGCGGGCCCGGTACGCGCTGGTCAGATCTTGTATCAGCGGAACCATCGACCAGCCGTCGCCCGCGATGTGGTGCAGTACCAGGGCGACGGTGTGGTCGTGATCGTCGTGCCGAAAGATCGAGGCCCGCAACGGAATATCGGACGACAGCTCGAAGCGATGGCTCGCCAGTTCGGCCAGTGCGGCCGTGGTGTCGGCCTCGGAGGTACTGCGATGGACTTCGATGGGAATGTGCAGATCGTCGGGATCCAGGATGCGCTGGTGGGGTCTTCCGTCGGCGTCGGCGTATACCGTGCGCAGAGTCTCGTGCCGGGCGACGACATCGGCGACGGCGGAGGTGAGCGCGGCGAGGTCGAGTGGCCCGTTCATCCGCACGGCCATCGGCATGTTGTAGGTGGCCGATGGGCCTTCCGAGCGGTGAAGGAACCACAGACGTCGTTGAGCGGAAGACAACGGCACCACCGCTGGCCGCCGCTGTGGTGTGAGGGGGGTGCGTGGGGTGGTGGTGTTGTCGAGGTGGGTGGTGAGTTGGGCGATGGTGGGGTTGTCGAAGATGGTGCGGAGGGGAATCTCGACGCCGAGCGCGGCGCGGATGCGGGAGGAGAGGCGGGTTGCGGAGAGGGAGTGGCCGCCGAGTTGGAAGAAGTCGTCGTCGATGCTCACCTCGGGTAGGCCGAGGACATCGCTGAACAGATCGGCCAGTGTCTTTTCCTGGGCGGTACCGGGTTTGCGGTATGGGACCGTGGATCGGATCTGCGGTGCCGGTAGGGCGCCGCGGTCGAGTTTGCCGTTGGCGGTGAGCGGGAGGTTGCCGAGTGGTATCAGCGCCGTCGGCACCATGACGTCCGGCAGTTGTGCCGCGAGGAATTCGCGGACTTCCCGGATGTCCACGGCGGCCGCCGGGTCGGTTACCAGGTAGCCGACGAGTCGGGTGTCGCTGGTGTCGTCGCTGTGAGTGTGGGCGAGGACGACGGCCTGGGTGATGCCGGGATGGCGGGTGAGGGTGGCTTCGATTTCGCCGGGCTCGATGCGGAAGCCGCGGACTTTGATCTGGTCGTCGACGCGGCCGAGGTATTCGAGCATGCCATCCGGGCGCCAGCGGGCAAGATCGCCGGTGCGGTACATGCGTTCGCCCGGGGCGAAGGGGTTGGCCACGAATCGGGCCGCGGTCGGTCCCGGCTGCCTGTGATAGCCGCGGGCGAGCTGACCACCGGCCACATAGAGTTCACCGGGCGCCGCCGGAGGAACAGGTTGCAGCCAGGGATCGAGGAGGAAGGCGTGGGTGCCGGCGACCGGTGTGCCGATGGGTATCCGATCGGGCACGGGGTCGGCCGGGGTGAGTGCGGCGGTGGTGACGTAGACGGTTGTCTCGGTGGGGCCGTATCCGTTGACGATGTGAGCGTCGGGGAGCCTGGAAAGGGTCCGACGGACGAGCGCGCCGGTCAGCGGCTCACCGATGAACACGACGGTATGCGGCGTGAGAGTCGCTGGAGCATCGAGAATTGCGGCAAACGCGGAGGGGACGGTGCTGACCAGTTCCCCGGCGGTCCCGGGGCGCCGGGTGAGTTCGAGGATGTTGCCGATCAGGTCCACGGTGCCACCGGTGGCGATCGTGGTCAGGATCTCGAACACCGAAACGTCGAATCCGGCGGAGGTGGCCGCGACGACTCGACCCGGGCCCGGCGGTCGAAGTGCCGCGGCGGCGGCAATGTGGGTCGCGAGGTTCCGGTGAGTGATGGCGACGCCCTTCGCGGCGCCGGTGGTCCCGGAGGTGTAGATGAGATACGCGAGGTTGTCGGGGTGGACGCGGACCCCGCCGTCGGGCTCTGTTGCGTCTGCGTCTGCTGCGGTGGAGTCGAGGCGGACTCGGGGTATCGCGGTGGGGGGCAGCGTGATGGTGCTGTCGGTGACAATGAGCTCCGGTCGGGCATCGGCGATGATGCGGATCAGCCGAGCCGGTGGATGGGTGGGGTCGAGGGGGAGGTAGGCGGCGCCGATTTTGAGCACGGCGAGCATCGCGATGACAAGCTCGGGGGTTCGGGGCAAGGCGATGGCAACGATCGAGTCGGCACCGAGGGCCGTGGTCGTGGAGCCGATCAGGCGGCGGGCGAGCCGGGAGCTACAAGTGTCGAGTTCGGCGTAGTCGAGGTGTTGATCGCCGCATATCAATGCCGTTGCGCCCGGAATCTTCCGGACATGGGTCGCAAACAACTCCGGCATGGTCGGGCCGATGTTCCCGGCGTCCGTAGCGGCTGCCGCCCCGCTCCGGACACGCAGAATCCGATCACGCTCGTCGGGGGTGAGCACCGAAAACCGTCGCACTGCCTCGGCCGGATCCGTTGCGGCGAGGGTATTCAGCAGCCCCAGAAACCGTCGATGATGTCCGGCCGCGGTCTCGGCCTCGTAGCGGTCCGCGTTGACGACAAGGTCGATACGTGTGCGGCTCGGAGTTCTCGGCAGGTCGTAGATGTCGAATGCCGCGTCCTGAACCAGTCCCGCCGAAACACTGTGTGCCGCAGCGCGATAGCCACCGAAGTCGAAATTCTCCAAAGATGACATGAAATTGAGCTGGAGTCCGGCAGAGTTTTCTACCCCGGTCGTGGCCCGCAGCTCTCGGGTAATGCTCTCGCCGCGATACCGATGATGCCGAACAACAGCGGATACTTCTCTGCCGACGGCGAGTAATAGTTCCGATATCGGCCCATCGGGATGAACTTCGATGCGCAGGGGAACCATATTCGCGACCGTGGCGGGCATTCGACGCAACACGCCGGATGCCCGCGCCGATACGGGAAGTTGAAGGAGCAACTCACAGCGGCCCGTCAGCTTGTGCACGTAGAGTGCCGCGGCGGCGATGAATACAGTCGACAGTCGAATACCGAATTCTGCGGCTGAACGCTGCAGTGCGGCGACGGTATCGGTATCGAGGTAGCCGGTGTGGCGGATTACGGAGGAGACCGGGCTACGCGTATTGCGATCCGCCAGTGTGGCAGGCTCCGGGGAGCCGTCGAGGCGGCCCCGCCAATAGTCGCGGTCCGCACGGTAGCGATCCGAGTTCCGATACATGTTCTCGGCATCGACCAGCGCGGCAAGCGACTCGAATCGTGACGGGGACGGCAACCGGCCGGCCGAATATGCGGAATAGAGGTCGGCGACGCGCTGAGCGATGAGGGTATAGCCCACACCGTCCATGACGATGTGATGGTACCCCTGATACCAGGCATTGCGATCGGCCGCGAGCTTGAACAGCGCAAATGTCACGAGGCCACCAACTTCCGGCCGCCGTGGATCGGAAAGCTCCGATCGCATCCAGTCTTCGGCGCGGCCGATCGGATCCGGATCGGTGCTGAAGTCGAACACCTGCAGAGTTCTCGCCGGCCGATCCGCGACGTACTGATACAGCGTGTGATCGGGCTGGGCGAATCGGGTCCGGAGCGACTCGGCTTCACACATCACCTGCCGGCATGCGCGGTCCATGAGCGTGGGATCGATCGGTCCGTCGATGAGGAAGTAGCCACCGAACCGATGGATCAGCGAGGACGGATGCAGCTGGTGCGTCAGCCAAATCTCGTGTTGCGCTTGGGTTGTCGGTAGCCGCGTACCGGACGCAGTGCCGTTGTTCATGCTCGCGCTCTCTCGATGCCTCGCCGGGCGGCCCGTGACTTTCTCAGTGGCACAGTGGTATCCATTCCTGCCTACGAACTTCGACCTGACCGAGCCGACGTGGGTGCTCGCTGCGACTGCACGGACCATCCAATGGCTAGCACGCGGAAACGGTGCACCGCAACGATTCCCATCGCTGGTGAAGTTCGCGGCTTTCAGCTCGATAACCTCATGGAAGGCCGCCGCGGCCAGTTCGATTCGGCCTGGTTGTCGAGAGTGACGCGGCCGGATTGGAGAACGATCATGAACGCAACGACGGGGACAATCGCGTCCGCGGTATCGGACCTCAGGACGACTCCGCTCGGTCAGCTGTCGGGCCAGAGCCTGTCCGACCTGATGAAGAACCTCAGCAACTCATCGGCTACGACCCTTTCCTTCAGCTCCAGGGTCTGATAGTCCGACGGAGCGAGCAAAGGCCGACTGAACCATGCACCCGAATTATGAACCGCTTCCTTTCCGGCAGTACGTGATAAAAGTGCACAGTCGGTGCGATCTGGCGTGCGACCACTGTTATATGTACGAGCACGCCGACCAGTCCTGGCGCGGCCGCCCCATGGAGTTCGCTCCGGAGACTGCCGCCCAGGTCGGGTTCCGCATCGCCGAGCATGCCGCGGGCCATGCGCTGCGGCGTGTCTCGCTCGTTCTGCACGGTGGCGAGCCCTTGTTGCTCGGTCCGGCCCGAACCAGGGAAACACTGGCTACGCTGACGGCGGCGATCGCCCCGGTCGCCGAGCCGGACCTCTACATCCACACCAACGGGGTACGGCTGGATGAAGAGTTTCTCGATCTCTTCGTGGAATACAATGTCCGCGTCGGTGTCTCGCTGGACGGCGACCGCGCCGCGAACGACCGTCACCGTCTCTACCGCAACGGGCGCAGTAGCTACGACAAGGTGCTCGCCGGTCTGGAGTTGCTGCGAAAGCCACAGTACCGGCAGCTGTACACCGGCCTGCTGTGTACCGTGGACATCGCAAACGACCCGGCGGCCGTGTATCGAGGCTTGCTCGAACAAGAGCCTCCCGCGCTGGATCTTCTACTTCCGCATTCCAATTGGGAACACCAGCCGCCCGGTCTGCGCGCGCCACGCGACCCCGACGACCCGACTCGCGGCGGCGGTGAGTATTCCGACTGGCTGATCGCGATGTTCGAGGCGTGGAACGCCGATGGACGGCCGGTGCCGTTACGCACCTTCGATTCGCTGCTGGCAGCGATGTACGGACGGCCCAGTGGCGCGGAGTCGTTCGGGCTGGATCCGGTCGACCTCCTGGTCATCGAGACCGACGGCACATTGGAACAGGTCGATTCGTTGAAGACGGCGTATCCCGGCGCGGCGGCCACCGGCCTGGATGTTTGGCGCAACAGCCTCGACGAGGCGGCCGCGATTCCGGGAATCACCGTGCGCCAGCAGGGCGTCGACGGCATCGGCGAAACATGCCGGTCCTGCACGCTGGTGCAGGTCTGTGGCGGTGGCTTCTACCCGGATCGATACCGGCCGGGCGCCGGTTTCGACAATCCCTCGGTGTATTGCGCGGATCTCAAGGAGTTGATCGAGTACATGGCGAAGACAGAAGCCGACGCAGGTCGGGGTGGTGCGCAGACAGCGGCTCGGGATTCC
>NZ_BAFZ01000161.1 GCF_000308575.1 Nocardia exalbida NBRC 100660
GCTGCCCGGTGGCAGTCGACTTCACGAACCGTGTGACATTTCAGCCGGGTTGGAAGAACGCCAGCACCTTCTGTGCGGCGTCCGGTGACATCAGCAATTCCTGCATGTCCGCGGACATCCGGGCGGCCGCGCTGCTGCGTTCGAACATCTCGCGTTCGTATTCTTCGATGGCGGCGGGAAAGTCGTCCGGGTGCGCGGCCAGCGCGAGGCCGAGCAGGGCGCCGTCGAGCAGCGCCATGTTGGCGCCCTCTCCCACCGGCGGCATCAGGTGCGCGGCATCGCCGAGCAGCGTGACGTCCGGCCTCGACGGCCAGGTCAGACCGGCCGGAAGAGCGGTGATCGACCGCGGCACGACCGTGTCGTCGCAGGCCGCGATCAGCGCGGTGAACCGTGCGTCCCAGCCGGGGAGCAGGTCGATCAGCCGGGCTCTGGCGGCGGCCGGGTCGTCGAACGGGATCCCGCTGGTAGCGAACCAGTCCTCGGCGGTGTTGTAGAAACTCAGGCCGATGCGAACGCGTCCGTCGCCGTTGCGCTGCGCCGCCAGGGATAGTCCGTTGCCGAGCACCCAGTAGTTGCCGCGCCCGACCATCGCCGCGAGGTCGGGGTGCGTGCGGTCGATGTCGGGAATGCCGAGTTCGACGACGTTCTGGCCGATGTGCGCCGGGCGGGCGTCGGTGAGCAGCGCGCGAACCCGGGACTGCGCGCCGTCCGCACCGACCAGCAGGTCATACGTCGCAGTGCTGCCGTCGGCGAAGCGCACCAGGCCGTTGTCGGCAGATTCGAACGCGTATCCCCAGCGCACCATGCCTTCGGGAAGCGAGTCCAGCAGCAGGTTGCGTAGATCGGCGCGGTCGACCTCGGGTCGATCGAGCGGGGCATCGTCGGGGGTGTCCTCCTGGAGCAGCAAGGTGCCGTCCGGGTCGAGAAGACGCATGTCCTGGCCTTCACCACGGGCGATCGCCAGGAACTGGTCGATCAGACCGGCCTCGCGCAGCGCCCGCTGGCCGGAGTGGATGTCGAGCATGCCGCCCTGACCACGCGCGCCGCGTGACGATTCACGTTCATACACGACAGCGTCGATGCCGTTCACGTGCAGCATTCTGGCGAGGGTCAGGCCGCCGAGTCCGGCTCCGACGATGGTGATGGTCATGGTCGCTCCTTCGATACACTGCATTGCCCAATACACTGTATCGAAACGGGCGATGTATTGTCAGCGGCATGCTGGTCTGGGAGAGGCCGGAGCCGCCGGATCGACCGGTGCCTGCTCCGCTGAGCCGGAAGCGGATCGTACGAGCAGCGATCCGACTGGCCGACGCCGACGGCTTGGCGGCGGTGTCGCTACGCAAGGTCGCCGCCGCACTGGACGTGGGGCCGATGCGGCTCTACAGCTACATCGCCACCAAGGACGAATTGCTCGACCTGATGGTCGATGCCGTCTACGCCGAGATCCGGCCGGTCGGAGACGGTTGGCGAGAGGTGCTGCGCTCCGTCGCCGAAACCACCCGACAAGCCGCTCACCAGCATGAATGGTTCGCCGACCTGATCGGTGGACGGCCCCAGCTCGGCCCGCACGCGCTGGCCAGGGGGGAGGCTGTGGTGGCCGCGATGGGCGGCGTCGACGTGGACACCGTCATGCCGGTGGTCGACGCGGTCAATGCATACGTGATCGGCGCTGTGCGCCGGGAGATCACCGAGCGGCGCGCCGAGCGGGCCACCGGGATGGACAAGCGGCAGTGGCAGGCCGCCTTCGGACCCTATCTGGAGCGGACTTTCGCAACAGGCCGCTTCCCCGCGCTCGCCACCGTCGTACGCGATGCCGCCCACCTGGATGCCGACCAAACCTTCCGCACCGGCCTCGAGTTCCTCCTCGACGGCATCCAAGCCCGCATCGCGACCTGACAGCGCGGCCGAGAGACCGAACGAGCGCCTCCTGTCTCGCGCGAGGCGCGTTCGCCAAGCGAGCGATTCGTTGCAGCGGGCGCGCCGACAACCGGACAGGACCGATCCGCGCCGCGTGATCGCGACCACAGCCTTTCGCAGTGCTCGACGGACCTCACTCGACGAGATAGCGCAGCATCACCACGGTGTCGAAGTGCCTCGTCTCGGCCAATCGGAGCCGAATGCGCTTGTCCAGCGCGGGGAACATCGGTGTGCCGCCGCCGAGCGCCACCGGCGAGAGAAACAGCTGGTACTCGTCGATGAGCCCGTGCGGCATCAGCGAGGCCGCCAGGCAGGCGCCACCGACTTCCATCACGCCATCGCCGCCGGCCTTGAGCCTGCGGACCTCCTCGACCGCGTTCTCACTGACCAGCGTGCTGTTCCAGTGCACCTCGGTCAGCGTCCGGGAGAAGACGACCTTCGGCTTCTCCGTCCAGAGCCTGCCGAACTCACGCTCGATGCGCGACGCGTCCTCGGGCAGTTGCGGCCAGTACTCGGCCATCAGCTCGTACAGGCGACGGCCGTGTAGCGAGATCTCGATCTGGCGGTAGCGGTCGTTGTGGAACTGGTGCAGCTCCTCGTCCGGGTTGCTCCAGTCGATGCTGCCGTCGCGGTCGTTGATGTAGCCGTCCAGGGACACGCCGAACCCGTAGATCAATCTCCTCATGACCTGGTAGACCTCCTCGGCGCTCGAAACTCATCGGCGGTCATCGGGACGAACTCGCAGGCCGTGTCCGTCTCTCCTAGGCGAAACCCGGCGGTGGGCTGAATCCGCCGAACTCCTGCTCGATCAACTCCGCGAACCGCAACGTGGTGCGGTCTTCGAGATAGGGGCCGATGATCTGCATGCCGTAGGGCAGCCCTTCGGGTGAACGCCCGATCGGTGCCGCGGTTGACGGTAGCCCGATCAGCGTCGCGATACTCGCCCAAACGAGGTGGTAGTTGTAGGGGTATGTGGTGCCGTCGATCTCGGTCGTGCGGGTGTTCATGTCCGAATGGTCGTGGGGGAAGGCCGGTGTCGGCGTGATCGGGCACAGCACCACGTCGAATTCGTCGAACAGGCGTCGCCACTTGTCGGCGAGGCCGATGCGAACCCGGTCCGCCCTGATCCAGTCGCCGTGGCTGGCCACGAACGCTCGGCCGATGACCGCCTCCGTGGTGTCGGTGTTCGGCGGAATATCGGCGACGGCGGCCTGGAGCGTGCGATAGGTCTCGACCGGCGCGTCCGCGCCGAACTGCGACATCAGCAGTGTCAGGTAGGTGTGCGCCGTCAGGGTGAGGTCGGGCAGCAGCGCGCTGTGCCGGGCGACTGCGGCACCGGCCTTCTCGAGTCCTCGCGCGATGCGGTCGAAACCGTCACGGACGACGGTCGACGTCGGCAACAGCGGATGAGTGTCGACGACCAGCACCCGGAAGTTGTCGAACTCGTCGCTGCGCGGCGGTGGCAGCGCCAGTTGGTATGCGACCGCCTCCACCTCGTCGGGGCCGGCGAGTAGCAGGGTCGCCATCGTCAGGTCGGCGGCGCTGCGCGTCATCGGCCCGACCACGGCGAGGTCTTGCGGAGCCGGCAGCGCGGGCGTGCGAGGTGGCGTGTTTCCGCGACCGGGAAGCAGTGTCCGTGACGGCTTGTGAGCGAAGATGCCGCAAAAATGCGCTGGTACTCGCAGCGATCCGCCGATGTCGGAGCCGAGCGCGAGCGAGACATACCCTGCCGCGAGCGCGGCGGAGGAGCCGCCGGATGACCCGCCGGGCGAGCGCGCCAAGTCCCACGGGTTGTTGGTTGTGCCGTAGATGTCGTTGTAGGACTGCCAGTCGTGCAGAGCCCGCGGCACATTGGTCTTGCCGATGACCACCCCGCCTGCGGCCTTGACCCGTGACACCAGCGCCGCGTCCTCGTCGGGCTGCCAATCCTTCGCGTCGGGGAATCCCCACGTGGTCGGCAGGCCTGCAATGTTGAAGGATTCCTTCACCGCCACCGGAACGCCGAGTAGCGGTGCCTGCTCACCGCGCGCCAGCGCTGCGTCGGCCTGCTTCGCGGCGGCGCGGGCGCGGTCGAAATCCCGCACCACAACGGCGTTGACCTTGTCGTCGAATTTTTCGATCCGCCCGATGGTCAGCTCGAGCAGTTCGGTGGCGGAGATGGTCTTGGCCTGTAGCGCGGCCACCTGTTCACGCAGAGTCGCAAACTCCGGTCCGGGCATGAATGTCTCCTTCGCATCCCCGGGTTTCATGCACGCCCGGTAATTCGTGGCCCAGGTATCAGCCGGGACTCGCTGAACCGAGTGGGAGTCTATCCATGCTCTGCGAATGCTCGAAAGCCATTCCAGCAGAGACTGATTGGTCCAGATAGCAAGCCACACCGGCGGCGCTTCTCACCAGGCCGCAATGTTGAAGTGCCACCAATCAACAGTCCGCTCGCGCCCGCATGCCGTCTCGGGCATCACCGCCACCGTCGTCCAGAACGATTCGAAATATGTCGATTCAACGGAGTGGGCGCGCCCATCACCGAATCGGACAGGATGTCCGGCAAGCGCGCAGCGCAATCTCCACGGTGGAGCAGTACGAGAGCCGGGCCGGACGAGCGGCTCGGTTGAAGGCCGCCGAAGACGGATGGATAGTGTCGCGGACTCGTGTTGGAGGAACGTAGTGTTACCGCCGGGAACCGCCGGCCCAGCCGTGGGTCGGTGACTCGTCGGCCACGGGTATCGGCGAGCGGGGTTCCCACTCGGACCGGCTGGATTTCCAGTTTCGAACCGGTGGACCAGAGCGAGGATGGCAATGACGGACACAGCGGCGGCGACCGTCCACACTGCGCCGAAGCAGGACGCTGCGGCCCCCGACCAAGGCGAGCTGCATCAACTGCTCGCCGGATTGACCGCGGTGCGCGACGGCGATTTCCGGACCAGGCTGCCGACGGACGCCGACGGGTTGCTCGGTGAGATCGCGACGGTGTTCAACGGCATGGTGGACCAGCTGTCACTGTTCACCTCCGAGGTCACCCGCGTCGCGCGCGAGGTCGGCACGGACGGGCGGCTGGGCGGCCAAGCCGAGGTGCCCGGCGTGTCCGGGACCTGGAAGGACCTGACCGATTCGGTGAACGCGATGGCAGGCAACCTGACCAGCCAGGTGCGTGATATCGCTCAGGTCGCGACAGCCGTGGCCCGCGGAGACCTGTCACAGAAGATCGACGTGGACGCGCGCGGGGAGATCCTCGAGCTGAAGAACACGGTCAACACGATGGTCGACCAGCTGTCCGCCTTCGCGGACGAGGTGACGCGGGTCGCCCGCGAGGTGGGCTCGGAGGGCCGGCTGGGCGGCCAGGCCGAGGTGCCAGGCGTCGGCGGCGTGTGGCGCGACCTCACCGCCTCGGTGAACTTCATGGCGGGCAACCTGACAGACCAGGTCCGCAACATCGCCCAGGTGACGACCGCGGTCGCGCGCGGCGATCTGAGCCAGAAGATCACCGTCAGCGCGCGCGGCGAGATTCTGGAGTTGAAGAACACCATCAACACGATGGTCGATCAGCTGTCCTCGTTCGCCGACGAAGTCACCCGTGTGTCCCGCGAGGTGGGCACCGAGGGCATCCTCGGCGGTCAAGCGGACGTCAAGGGCGTCTCGGGCACGTGGCGGGACCTCACCGACTCGGTCAACTTCATGGCGGGCAACCTGACCGCACAGGTGCGGTCGATCGCCCAGGTCGCCACCGCCGTCGCGCGCGGCGACCTGAGCCAGAACATCACGGTGGACGCGCGCGGCGAGATCCTCGAGTTGAAGAACACCATCAACACGATGGTCGACCAGCTCTCCGCGTTCGCCGACGAGGTCACCCGCGTTGCGCGCGAAGTGGGCACCGAGGGCCGGTTGGGTGGCCAGGCCGACGTCAAGGGCGTCTCCGGCACGTGGAAGGACCTCACCGAGTCGGTCAACGTGATGGCCGACAACCTGACGGCGCAGGTGCGGTCGATCGCCGAGGTGACCACGGCGGTCGCCCGCGGCGATCTGACCCAGAAGATCCGGGTCGACGCGCGCGGGGAGATCCTGGAACTCAAGGAAACCATCAACACGATGGTCGACCAGCTCTCCGCGTTCGCCGACGAGGTCACCCGCGTCGCCCGGGAGGTCGGCACCGAGGGCAACCTCGGCGGCCAGGCCACCGTGCGTGGCGTGTCGGGTACCTGGAAGGACCTCACCGACAACGTCAATGTGATGGCCTCGAACCTGACCGGTCAGGTGCGCTCGATCGCCCAGGTCGCCACGGCGGTGGCCCGTGGTGACCTGAGCCAGAAGATCACCGTGGAGGCGAAGGGCGAGGTCGCGGCGCTGGCCGGCGTGATCAACACGATGGTCGATACGTTGTCCGCGTTCGCCGACGAGGTCACCCGCGTCGCGCGCGAGGTCGGCACCGAGGGCATGCTCGGCGGCCAGGCCCGCGTTCCGAACGTGGCGGGAACGTGGAAAGACCTCACCGACAACGTCAACTCCATGGCGAACAACCTGACCAACCAGGTGCGCAACATCGCCCAGGTCACCACCGCGGTCGCGCAGGGAGACCTGACCCGCAAAATCGACGTGGACGCGCGCGGCGAGATCCTCGCGTTGAAAACCACGATCAACACGATGGTCGACCAGCTCTCCGCGTTCGCGGCCGAGGTCACCCGCGTGGCCCGTGAGGTGGGGTCGGAGGGCCGGCTGGGCGGGCAGGCCGAGGTGGAGGGCGTCTCGGGGACCTGGAAGCGGCTGACCGAGAACGTCAACGAGCTGGCCGGCAACCTGACCCGTCAGGTCCGCGCGATCGCCGCGGTCACCAGCGCCGTCGCCGAAGGCGACCTGACCCGCTCCATCACCGTCGAGGCGTCCGGCGAGGTCGCGGAACTGAAAGACAACATCAACTCCATGGTGGAGTCGCTCCGAGAGACCACCAAGGCCAACCAGGATCAGGACTGGTTGAAGACCAACCTCGCTCGCATCTCCGGACTCATGCAGGGCCAGCGCGACCTGCACGTGGTGGCCGAGCTGATCATGGCGGAGCTGGCACCGTTGGTCTCCGCGCAGTTCGGTGCGTTCTATCTGGCCGACGACACGGCCGAGCGGCCGGAGCTGAGGCTGATCGGCTCCTACGGCAGCCCGGAGGAGCCGGGCAGCCGGTCTCGGTTCACCTTCGGTCAGTCGCTGGTCGGGCAGGCGGCGCGCAGCCGCCGCACGATCGCCGTGGACAACGTGCCCGGCGACTACCTCACCATCTCCTCCGGGCTGGGACGGACCGCGCCGGTCAACCTCCTCGTGCTGCCGATCGTGGTGGAGGACCAGGTGCTCGGCGTGATCGAGCTGGGCTCGCTGCACCGCTTCACCCGCATTCACCAGGATTTCCTCGACCAGTTGATGGAGACGGTCGGCGTCAATGTCAACACCATCATCGCCAACGCCCGCACCGACGAACTGCTGGTCGAATCGCAACGCCTGGCCACCGAACTGCAAGCTCGCTCGGAGGAACTGCAGGTGCAGCAGGAGGAGTTGCAGCGGTCCAACGCCGAATTGGAGGAGAAAGCGGCGCTGCTGGCGACCCAGAACCGCGACATCGAGGCCAAGAACCTCGAGATCGAACAGGCGCGCCAAGAGCTGGAGACCCGCGCCCAGCAGCTCGCGCTGGCTTCGAAGTACAAGTCGGAGTTCCTGGCCAACATGAGCCACGAGTTGCGCACGCCGTTGAACAGCTTGCTCATCCTCGCGCAGCTGCTGGCCCAGAACCCGACCCGCAATCTGACGCCCAAGCAGGTCGAATACGCGGGCATCATCCACTCGGCGGGCTCGGACCTGCTTCAGCTCATCAACGACATCCTCGACCTGTCCAAGGTCGAGGCGGGCAAGATGGACGTCACACCCGAAGCCGTACCGTTGCGCAAGCTGCTGGACTACGTGGAGGCCACCTTCCGGCCGATGACCACCCAGAAAAGCCTCGGCTTCCACGTCACCACCGCACCCGGCCTGCCCGCGGATCTGCTCACCGACGACTCGCGGTTGCGGCAGGTGTTGAGCAACCTGCTGTCCAACGCGGTGAAGTTCACCGAGAGCGGGTCCGTGGAGCTGAGGATCGAGCCGGCGGGGACGGCTGAACTGCCCGTCGCCGCGCGGCGGCACGGTCCGGCCCTCGCCTTCCGGGTGATCGATACCGGCATCGGCATCACCGAAAATCAGCTGGAAACCATTTTCGGCGCGTTCCAGCAGGCCGACGGCACCACCAGCCGCAAGTACGGTGGCACCGGCCTCGGCCTGTCGATCAGCCGTGAGATCGCCTACCTGCTCGGTGGCGCGATCACCGCCGAGAGCACCCCCGGTAAAGGCAGCACGTTCACTCTGTATCTGCCTGTCGCCCGACCGGACTTCCAGGAGGTGTCACACCCGGAGAGGGAGGATACGCAGCAGGCCGGTAGCCACCCCGAAGACACCCCCGCTCCCGAAGCACCGCAGCAGCACCGCAGACTGCTGGTCGTGGAGGAACGCCCGCAGGGACTGTTGTCCCTGGTCGCGCAGAGCGCGGTGGCCGACCTCGCCGACAGCAACGATCCACGCGGCCCGGTCCAGGTCGTCACCGCCATCGGTGTGCAAGAAGCGGCGTCGGCGATGGCCGCCGAGGTGTTCCACTGCGTGGTGCTCGAGCTGGACATGCCCGATAGCGCCGCGCTGCGGCTGCTGGAGACGATGGACGGGGACCTGGCGATGAGCAACGTCCCGGTGCTCGCTCACAACAACCGTCGACTCGACTCCGAGCAGGAGCGCCTACTGCAGGAGCGCACCGTGCGCCGGCCGTTGGAGTTGCTGTCCAGTCTGGACGAACTGCGGGAACGGATCGCTCTGCACGTCACCGCCGAGGCGCCCGGCGACGTGCTGCCTCTCGTCCGTGGCGAGGAGTCGCCGATCGCCGCGCCGCAGCGGCCGGACGGCAAGCTCGCCGGTCGCACGGTGCTGATCGTCGACGACGACGCCCGTAATCTGTTCGCGCTCAGCAGCATTCTCGAGCTGCACGGCGTCACCGTGCTGCACGCCGAGAACGGGCGCGAGGGTATCGACATGCTCCTCGCGCACTCGGAGACGAATCTGGTCCTGATGGACGTGATGATGCCCGAGATGGACGGCTACGCCGCGACGGCCAAGATCCGTCAGATTCCGCAGTATCGAGACCTGCCGATCATCGCCGTGACGGCCAAGGCCATGCTGGGCGACCGGGAGAAGAGCCTCGCCTCCGGCGCCAACGACTACGTCACCAAGCCGGTCGACGCCGACGCCTTGCTCGCATGCATCCACCAATGGCTGGGCGCCTGATGACCGACTCGGACGCCACCGGCGCAGCAACCGCGATGACACCGAACGCAGACTCGGCCGCGGAGCCCACCGTCACCCGCCTCGCGGCCACCGTGGAGCGGTTGCGTACGGAGATTCAGCGCGCTCAGGCCACCGCCGACGGTCGAGCGCTGATCGAGATGGCGAAGGGCGTGCTGGTCGAGCGGCTACGGTGTGGGCCCGCCGCGGCGGCGCGGCAGCTCGACGCCCTGGCCGAGCAAGCGGGTGTCACCTCGTTGGAGGTGGCCGTCGATCTGGTCAACCAAGCCGCGCAAGACAAAGTCAGCGCGGTGGTGGACGAGTTCCTGCTGCGTACCGCGACAGCGGAGAAGTCCTCGGCGGCTGTGCGATTGCGTACCGCGGAGAGCGGGTTGCTCGCGGCGGGCGACACCCAACACGTCGCGCAATCGGTGCTCGAACACGCCTTGGCCCCGCTGGGTGCCACGGCAGTGGCTATCTGGTCGGCGGGCCTCGACGCATCGCTGTCCCTGGCCGGTTTCGCCGGCATCGACCTACCAGAGGCCGAGCGGTGGCGGTACGTGCCACCCGGGGTGGTGACCCCGGCGCGGCTGGCGCTGGTCGAACGCCGGGCGCAGTGGATCGAGGATCTTCGTGTATCGGGGATTCCGTCGATAGGTGACCGCGACGGCGGCCGGGCAGCGATCCCCGCCGGCACCGGCGGCAAGTTGATCGGCGTGCTGGAGGTGTGCTGGCCGCAGCCCCTCGAACCGCAGCCGCCTGGAGTACACCGGCAACTCGAGGCGCTGGCAGAGCTGTGCGCGCACACTCTGGAGTCGGACCTGTCCACCGCGGGTTCGCCGGTCCTGCCCGACGTCGCCGATCTCGTACTATTGGCCGACAGCCTGTTCGACCCGGCCCTGGTGCTGCTACCTCACCTCGACGGCGACGGCGCGCTCGCCGACTTCCGTATCCACCACGTCAACAGGTGCTTCATCGACCCGGCCGGCCGCCCACGCGGCCTGATCGACGGCACATTGCTGCTCGAGGTGTACCCGATGGCCGCGGGCGGGGGCCAGTTGTTCGAGCGGATCGAGCACGTCTTCGCTACCGGTGAGACCTACCGCGCCGAGCGGGTGATGTTGACCGAATTGGTCGGCCAGGTACCGCTGACCGTCCCGGTCGCGCTCAGCATCAGCCGTCACAGGGATGCCGTGCTCGTGGTGTGGCGCGTGGAGGACGAGACGGCGCGGCTGGCGGCGCTGCTGCAACACGCTCAGCGCCTAGGACGTGTCGGCGGGTTCGAGGAGAACGCGGCCACCGGCGAAATCACCTGGAGCAGCCAGCTGTACGCCCTCTACGGCCTGGAGCCTGCCGCCGACCCGATCCCGGTCGCGCAGCTGCCGAGTCACGTCCACGACGACGACTCGGAAGCGGTACGGGGATTCCTGCGAACCCTGCTGCGCTACCGTCGCTCGGCCTCCACGGCGTTCCGTCTGATCCGGCCGAACGGCGACGCCCGTCATATTCGGATCATCGCCGAACCGGTGGTCGACACGGCGGGACACCTGCTCGCCATCCGTGGCGCCTACCAGGACATCTCCGCCCAGCACTGGACCGAGGTCGCGCTGTCGGCCACCCAAGACCGCCTCGCGCACAGCGAACAGCAGGCCGCCGAACAGAGCAGGCTGGCGCTGCAACTCCAGCAGGCGATCATGCCCGCTGCGCAGCCGTCCATCGAGGCGTTCGGTCTGCGCATCGC
The DNA here is from genome assembly GCF_000308575.1 of Nocardia exalbida NBRC 100660. GTDB lineage: Bacteria > Actinomycetota > Actinomycetes > Mycobacteriales > Mycobacteriaceae > Nocardia > Nocardia exalbida. Next base: position 10,994 of record NZ_BAFZ01000161.1, read on the forward strand.
GGTGCGCTACCAGCCCGCCGACCAGGACTATGTGGTGGGCGGCGACTGGTACGACGCGGTGACGCTGCCGTCCAAGCAGATCCTGGTGTCGGTCGGCGACATCACCGGCCACGGCATCAAGGCGGCCACCGGCATGGTCGTACTGCGCAACGCTCTGCGCGGCCTCGCGGCCACCGGCGCCAAGCCGGGGCAGATGCTGACCTGGTTGAACCTGGTGGCACATCACCTGACCGACGACATCTACGCCACCGCCATCTGCGGCCTCTACGACCCCCAGACTCGGATACTGCGATGGGCTCGTGCGGGTCACCTGCCGCCGGTGCTGGTGCGCGCCGGACGGGCGTCCGCCCTGCCTCCCCCTGACGGGATGCTGCTCGGCGCTGTGGCGGAGACGACGTACGAGGAAGCCGAACTCCAGCTGGAGCCGGACGACATCTTCCTGCTCTACACCGATGGGCTGATCGAGCGCCGCGACCGGCTCTTGGACGACTGTGTGGAGCGGTTGCTCGCCATGTCTGCCCAGTTCGCCGGAAGCCTGGAAGACCGCCTGGACCATCTGCTCGATCACAGTGACGCCAACACCGACGACGACACCTGCGTGGTGGGCATTCAAGTGGGACCGGGCGACGGCACCGGGTGAGCGGCCGGTCAGCGGCGGCGGGTGTACGACACTCCCAGAAAATCTATCGTGGCGATAGTAGACATTCACCGTAGGTGCGGGTAATTTCTGTGGGGCGAACGAAGAAGTAAGTCTCGAGTGGCACGGGAGATGACGAACTGCCCGTGAAGGTGAAGACGGCGGGCGCGGCTGCGGGACTGTGACATTCGGCAGTCCCGCCGCCCGCCGGGCATTCAAGGTGAGATGCACGAAGAAATGAAGTACCCGTGAACAGAAAGGAGGAGTTGCCTACCGTCGCGTCGCCCACCGGCGTGTGTAGCTCGGGCGGCGACCGAAGCTCGGATACTTGTCGGAAGATGGTTAGTAATTCCCCTTAGTGCCCCGGTGCCATCAGGCACCGGGGCACTCGTCGCATGGAGGCACCACGATTTCTGAACCCACGACCGCGAACGAGAAGTTCGACGACGAGGACTACCCCGCCTACACGATGGGCCGCGCCGCGGACCTGCTCGGCACGACCCAGGCGTTCCTGCGCAGCCTGGACGAGGCGAAACTGATCACCCCGCAGCGATCCGCCGGTGGGCACCGCCGCTACTCCCGCTATCAGCTGCGCATCGCCGCGCGCGCCCGCGAACTCGTCGATCAGGGCACACCGCTCGAGTCGGCCTGCCGGATCATCATCCTCGAAGACCAGCTCACCGAAGCCCTGGAACGTAACGCGGCATCGAACCAGGACCGCGACGGACGCTTCGAACCGGAGACTGCACGATCAACAGCAGGCGCAAGCCTCGGGGACGCCGGCCCATCGCCACTGTCCAATGCCACGACAGTGGATATCGGCTCAGCACCGGCACACTCCCGCCCGCGCTGTCGATGACGAACTGCTCACGCTGATGCCTCGGTCGATGCGGAGCGTCGCGGGAACATTCGTCCTATAACCGGCGACGTCGGCCGGTCGATAGTGATGGTCCACTTTCGAGGAGGACCCCACCATGGCCGATGACACTCTCGACGACTTCCAGCGCGATGCCTTCACCTACGAAGGCAAGACCCGCACCCTGTTCCGCAAGGGCGCCGGACCCGCCGTGATCGTCATGGCGGAATTTCCCGGCATCTCGCCGCACGTCTTCGACTTCGCGCGGCGAGTCGCGGCCATCGGGTGCACGGCGGTCGTTCCGCACCTGTACGGCACTCCCGGCCGAGATCCGAGTCCCGCCGCGCACGGACTCGCCTCGGCGCTGGCGAACGTTGCCGGACAGTTCGGCCCGATCTGCGTCAGCCGAGAGTTCGTCGTGCTCGCGACCGGACGTACCTCGCCGGTCGTGCAGTGGCTGCGAGCGCTGGTCGAGCACGAGCACCACCGCTGCGGCGGACCGGGCGTCGGCTCGGTCGGAATGTGCTTCACCGGCGGATTCGCACTGGCGATGGCAGTCGACGACCGATTGCTCGCACCTGTACTGTCCCAGCCCGGACTGCCCCTCGGACTCACCTCCCGGCAGAAGTACTCCATCGACCTGTCCCCCGCCGACCTGGCCCGCGTCAAAGAGCGCTGCGCGGACGGATTGCCGGTCATGGGGTTGCGATTCCGCGGCGATCGTCGTTCGCCCGCCGAACGGTTCGAATTCCTGCGCGACCAACTCGGCGACGCGTTCACAGCCATCGAACTCGATGACGCCGACGCCAATCCCGATGCCGTGCTGAGCCCGCATTCGGTCCTGACCGAACATCTCATCGATGAACCCGGCCAGCCCACCCAGGCTGCGCTGCACCAGGTCCTGGACTTTCTCGGAGGGCGACTCCTGGCCGATCACCGACCGATCGGCCGGAACCCGTAGCGACGAACGCACCGCGCATGGTGCAGTCTCCGATCGAGGTTCGCCGAGAACATGGCAGCCGCTCGGGCGGGTCAGCCTACCGCCACCTCGGCGGCGTCAGCGGTCGCAACGGTCGCGGCAGCGGCCAACTCGGCCTCCTCGACGGTGCATCGGCCGAGACCGCATGCCGTCGCCACACCGTATGCGGTCCGGCCTGCGGCTGCTTCGAACATGGACAGGCTACGGATACTGTCTTGCGCTCCCTCCGGCGACACGACCCCTGCGATGACGCGCCAGTCCTTGTCCAGCCGGCGCAGCGGCCGGTAGAACGCCGGGTCCACCGGGGCCGGATGAGCACCGTAGGCACAGGGGATGTGCGCGGGCGGCAACGGCACCGCGCGAGCGCGCAGCTCGCGTGCGAGGGCGTTCAAGAGTTCGACCGCAGGCGCGAGATCACGCGGGGCGAGAAGCTCTTTGTGCCGGTAGTCGCCGTAGCAAAGGTGCACGATGGTCTGTGCGCCGATAGCGTGCGTCCGCGCGAGGAAGCCGGCCAACTGTCGTGCGACGAGACGGCCGATCGGCGCCCGCATACCGAACCGCGCCGCTTTCACCAGCGCGAGCTGAGCGATCGGCGACTCCACCTGCCAGGTGATCAGATCACCGTGATCCGCTGTGAGCTGGGCCATTTCGGCCAGCGCGGCCTCGACGAAGACCGGCAGGTTGCGCAGCGCGGGAGTCACCGTGCGAAGGTGACGCAGCGCGCGCCCGAGCGGGAGGCCGTCGGCCACCGCAGCGCCGCCGAACACGAAAAGGGCCAGGTCGAGCGGATTAGGTTGACTGATCTGCAATCTGGTGTCGGCCAGTTCGGGTTGCCTATCACGCAGTGCGCGGAAGGCGGTGACGGCCGCGGCGATGCGATCGACCCGGTCCATCGCCACGTGCCGGGGTTCGAGGACGGCGCCCCGGCGAATGCCGTAGACGCGCATGTCGGCGTAGTCGGCGAAGTCACCGCTGCGCACGACTTCGAAGACGTCGTCGTGTTTCTCCCGCGCGCGCAGGTACTCCACGACCCACGTGGGATCCAGATCCCGTGGAACGCCGGTAAGCCGGTGGCCTCGGCTGCGCTCGACGAACCATTCCAGCACCTCGCGGTCATCGGTCGTCAACGGTGCGGGCAAGCTGCCCACGAAGTGCACGAGTCGCGTCATCGCCTGTCCAACACGTAGTCCTCACAAACGGGCCGGCCGTCCGCTCCCGCGCGCGACCCCGATCCGTCGGTCATCGAGCAGCATAGGTCGATCGATAGCCAAAAGTTCGCCACTGTTGGGAATGCCGCGACAGCGAACTTCCTGTGAGCCGGTACGGCACAACGCCTCTCGAACCCCTGCTCGGCGTCGACCCGATCGCCGCCCCGAGGACCCATGCCGCCCTGATCCGGGCGGCGCCGCGACTACAACCGGCTCGGGTCAGCCGTGCAGGTGGTGACCGTCTCGGCTGTTATCCGACAGGGTACGAGTCGAGCCACCAGACGTCGTGTGTAGTCCAGAGTGAACCGTGCCCGGACACACGCAAGCAGACGTTGTCGTGAAAACTCACCATCAAGCTCCCGTCGTCATCGACGGTGACGTCGTGAACGGTCAGGTTGAGTACATCGGCCAGGCGTAGCAGCCTGAGTTTTTCGTCGTCCTCTTCCCCTGAGCCCAGGACAGCGGGGTCCGGTATCACGGTGAAACTGCTATCGATGTAGAGGCGGACTTCCTGCGGAGATGCTCCGTCACGACCATCGGCGAATGTCACGTACGGCCACGCTTGCCGAATGCCGATTTCAACGACGAAGCGTTCGCGCAGGAGGGCGGGGGCATCGTCGCGGTTCATGACTGATCCTCGGCGGCTGTGAGGTCGATGTACTCCACGGTCCGGGTCGGCTGAATCAGAAAGAGCATCCAGGTCCTGTCTGTCGATGCAATGTGGTCGGTACGACGAGAATCTACGGTCCGTCGCGCGCGGCTACACCCGGGTTTCGAGACTCGGTCGCGGTGTTTGCCCGAATTCGGGCAAGTACGTGTAGATCGTGGACCGCGAGACGCTGAGCAGGCGAGCTACCGAGGAGAAGTTCCTCGGGGGTGGAAATTCGCACCCCTGGGTGGGTAGTTGCCGCATATTTGCTCTCCGATGATTGGAGGGCACATCGCCGAAGCGTTCAAGTGAGGAAGATCGGGCTCTATGACATCTGCTCTCGACCAGGCACTTCTCACCCGCACTGCCGCGCAAGCGCGCGAGAACATCCGTATGTCGGCGCCACCGACGACGACCGTACCCGTCATCGAAGCGATTGCGACCGGTTCGCCCAGCCTGGTCCTAGACCAATCCCTCGCGGCGGAGTCGATGGCTGGGCAGTTCACCGATCAGCAGCAGCAGGACCGGACCAGACGCATCTTTCGCAAGACCATGATCGACACCCGGAGATTCGCGGTCGACCCGCTGGATGCCCGCATCCACGCACCCAGTGGTGAAGCAGCGACGATCCAGGACCGTATGCGCCTGTTCTACCGCCATGCCGTTCCACTGGCGGTCGATGTGGCGCGGCGCGCGCTCGACGGTGTCGACCCGGCCGACGTCGGACTTCTCGTCTTCGCCACGAGCACCGGCCTCATCGCGCCCGGCGTTGACGTCGCGGTCGTCGAAGACCTCGGACTGCCTCGGTCGGTCGCTCGCCTGGTGGTCAACTTCATGGGCTGCGCGGCAGCGATGAACGGAATTCGCGCCGCCTCGGACTTCGTCCGGGCCAACCCGCACAAGAAGGCGATGGTCTTGTGCATCGAGCTCCACTCGGTGCATGCCGTCCCCGCCGAAGACGCCAACGACGCGGTGAGCGGCAGCCTGTTCGGGGACGGCTGCGGCGCGGTCGTCATCGGGGCGCACCGAGGCGACGAGCGGACCGAAGCCGGGACGATCGTCATCCGGGACCAATTCACTCATCTGTTCGAGGCCACCGAGGACGGCATCGCGGTCGCCGTCAACAACGACGGCATCACGTGTGAGCTGTCGAAGAACGTACCCCGGTACATCTACAACGGCGTTGCTCCCGTCGTCGGAGACGTTCTGCGCCGCAATGGATTGCGGCAGTCGGACATCGATGTGTGGGCAATCCACCCGGGCGGGCCGAAGATCTTGCTCGAATCCGCGCGATCGCTCGGCCTCCCGCCGGAAGCCTCGTCGGCGAGCTGGAAGGTTCTCGGTGAGTACGGAAACATGTCGAGCGTCTCGCTGATTTTCGTGCTCGAACGGATCTCCGCTCAGACCGGGGCCGACAAGCCGATCTCGGCAGGCATCGCGTTCTCGTTCGCGCCGGGGATCACGATCGAAGGATTCGTCTTCGACCTCGTTCGCCGGTGATCGTGCTGTCCGGCGGCCATCCATCGAAGGCACGGGGTGCTGTGTCCGGCACCCCGAGCCGGCGGTGGCGATGTCGTCAGTCGAGGAAGCGCTGCAGTTCCGCGGTGACGAACTCCGGGTTCTCCTCGACGAGCCAATGTCCCGCCCGCGGCACATCCACCGCTCGCACGATATTGGTCAGGCGCGGGGACACTGTCGCTCGGACCGCATCGAGTTGCCCTTGGGCGGTCATGAGAAGGGTGGGGACATGCGTCGGTGCTGCCGCCATGGTGTCGCGGACGTCTTCGTCGAGGGCTCGATACAGCTCGAAGCCACCCGACAGAGCCGCGGGTCTGCTGTAAGTACGTGCGAATTCGTCGATCTCGGCATCGGTGAAGGGGGCTCGCTCGGATGTGCCGCCGAATGCCGTTCCCTCGAAGGAGACTTGGGGGTAGAAGAGGGCCAGATACTCGCGGACGTCGTCGCCGACCACCGTTTCCGGGACCCTCCGCTGGGCGTGGAAGGCGAGATGCCAGCTCAGTGAGCGGTATGTGGGCGCATCGATCGCGGGTCCCGGCAGCGGCAGGTCGAGGTAGCCGAGGCGTGCGGTGTCGGCGGGGAATTGCGTGGCGTACTGGAAGGCGACGGCGGCGCCGAAGTCATGGCCGATGACGCGGGCGTCGCGCACCCCGAGCCGGTCGGCGATGAGGGTGTGGATATATCGCGCGAGGGTGGCCTTGTCGTAGCCGGTCGGTGAGCCGGTGCTGTCGCCGAGTCCGGGGAGGTCGACGGCGTAGACGGTGTGGTGTTCGGCGAGTGCGGGCATGATGGGCCACCAGCCGTACCAGGTCTGTGGCCAGCCGTGGATGAGGATGACCGGCGTACCGCTACCGCCCGTCACATAGTGCATGCCGACTCCGTCGGCCTCGGCGAATTCGTGCCGGAAAGTGTCCTCGAACGCGGGGTCGCCGTGGGTGGCGGCAGCGTAGGGGGCGACGTCGGGGTCGGTCGTGACGCAGGCTGCCGCGCCCATCGTCATCCCGAGGGTGAGCGCGACGGTAGCGATCGCGCGCGCGGATCGGAGGAGGCAGTGCCTCGGCCACGGGGTCGCGGTGATCATGTGTTCCTTTTCCTGGAGAAGACGTCAGCGGCCGGTCGTTCCGTCGATCAGTTCGCGGAGAATGTCCGCGTGGCCCGCGTGGCGGCCGGTCTCCTCGATCATGTGGGTGAGTGCCCAGCGGAGGGTAGGAGCGGGACGGTCCGGTCGCGACCGTGGGACGGGTGCGCCGAGATCGGTGCATTCGTCGAGGATCTCGTTCGCACGCTCGACCGTGTCCCGGTAGCGGGCGACGACATCGGCCACGCTGTCGGCCGGTGCGGCCTGGAACGTCGCCTGCCAATCGGTGACCTCGTCCCCGAGGAACATGGAGCGCTCGACGACGGTCAGGTGATTCAGCAGGCCGAGCAGGTTCGTGCCCGACGGCACGGCGGCTGTTCGCACCCGTGGTTCGGGGGCGCCGTCGACCTTCGCTGCGATCGCGGCCCGCAGGTAGTCGAGGAATCCGCGCAGGATCTCGGCTTCGCTGCCTCCGGTCCGGGGCGGCGGGGTGTCGTGGCGTCGCGCGGTGGTTGGCACGCTGGTCTCCTTCGTTGGATGCGGGTCAGGCGGTGCGGCGAATGAGCAGGACGTGATCGGTGACCTCCGCAGTGCGCCCGTCCGGTCCGGTCGCGCTTCGCCGCGGTGCGTCGGCCCGCTCGACTCTCCAGCTCGCCCGGTCCAGCCCGATTCCCGCGGCGACCTCGTGCGGGGTCGGATACCGGAGGTCAGGCTCCTGGTTCCATGACCATGGCGCGGTCGAGCCGTGGTCGACCACCAGCAGCCGGCCGCCCGGACGCAGCGCGTGCGCGCCTGCGCGCAGGACGGTTGCCCGATCCAGGTCGAACGGGGTGTGCAGGTAGTGGGCGCAGATCAGGTCGAACGCGCCCCGCGGGAAGGACTCGCGCAGGTCATGCCGCTCGGCGGCGACGCGATCGCCCAGGTCGTGCGAGCACGCGAGGCCGATGAGTCGCTCGACCGCGACGGCCGAGATGTCTACGGCGGTGACGTGCCATCCGCGACGGGCCAGCCACAGTGCGTCGCCGCCTTCACCACATCCGAGGTCCAATGCGTCGCCGGGTGACAGACACGAGACCGTCTCGGCGAGAAGATCGTTCGGCCGGGGGTCGGCGGCCGCGGGCAGGTCGGCGTAGAGGCCGTTCCAGAACGTGACGGCGTCGGTGGTGCTCATTCGAGACTCCTTCTGTCGGAACACGTTCAGTCTCGGTAGCCACACCACGCATTGGCACGCACTCTTGCCGTTTCGGCAAGATGAGCTGATGGACCGCGAAACAAACGACGTGCTCGACGCGGTGGGGCCTCGGCTGCGCGCGTTGCGGCGCGACCGCGGAATCACCCTCGCCGATCTCGCCACGACGACCGGCGTATCGGAGAGCACGCTGTCCCGACTGGAGAGCGGGCAACGCCGGGCAACCCTCGAGTTACTGCTGCCGCTCGCTCGTACCTACAACGTTCCGCTCGACGACCTCGTCGGCGCCCCGCGCACCGGCGATCCCCGGATACACCTGAAACCGATCCGGCGTTTCGGGATGGTCTTCGTGCCGCTGTCGCGACGGCCGGGCGGAGTCCACGCGTTCAAGATGATCATCCCCGCGCGACCGGAACCGCTGGAACCGACACCGCAGACGCACGAAGGCTTCGAATGGCTGTATGTGCTCAACGGCCGCTTGCGGCTCGTGCTCGGCGAGCGCGACCTGACGCTGCCACCCGGTGAGGCGGCCGAATTCGATACTTCCTTGCCGCATTGGCTGGGCAGCGCCGACGGCGGAGCGGTCGAGCTTCTCATCCTGTTCGGTCTGCAAGGGGTGCGATCACATGTACGCGCCGACCCCGACCGGTGAACTCGACCACTTCTTTCGCCGGGGCACGAACACTCCGAGCGCACTCGACCATGCGCCGGATCGGCTCTCGGTAGTGGTCAACGGGCCAGCCCAGCCGGGTAGCAGAAAGCGAATGGGCCTTGCCGGAAGCGGCAAGGCCCATTGGCCGAGCAGTCGACCGGCTATTGCATCGGCGCGGGTCCGCATTCCTTGCCCATCACGTCGGGCAGGTGCGCCCATCCGGACGAGCAGCTCACGATCTCGCCGCCGTTCACCCGGAACGGCTGCGTGATCTCTCCGCTCATCGGTGCACCGTCGGACGCCGTGCAGTCCAGAGCGGTCACCCTGCCCTCCCACACCGGCGAATGGGACGAACAGTTGTAGCTCCACATCTCCTGCGCGGAGACGGTGGGCGGACAGAACAACAGGGCCGCCGCCGCGGCGAAGAACGGGGGAAGACCCAGACGAACGAGGCGTGTGGCTTTCATGACGATCTCCTTGTCCTGGTTCCGTGCGATCTGAATCGGTAACCGTCCCGGACGGGCCGTCCGAGCGGTATCGAGCAGAAACTGCGTGGTTGCTCAGGAGAGAACGTGCACACTGCGGGAGGAACGCTACGCGGAGCCGGCCAGGCCGGGTGCGGAATGCCGATTGCTGTGATCATCCGGATATGACGGCCGCCCACCGGCGCCTCGAGCGGGCACTTCGAAACTCTACGTGCGGGTAACACCCGCACGCTGTGTAGATATCTGGGATAAAGGTGCACACTACGCGAGACCGGGTGTCGCACACCTCGCCCGACCGGGCCAACGCTTAGGAGAGGAAGGAACCGGCAAGTGTTCAGCCGCATTGCCATCGTGAACCGGGGCGAGGCCGCCATGCGCCTCATCCACGCCGTCCGAGATCTGGCTGCGGAGACCGCGCTGCCGATCGAAACCGTCGCCCTGCACACCGACGTCGACCGCCACGCGACGTTCGTGCGAGAAGCCGACATCGCCTACGACCTCGGCCCGGCATCCGAGCGCCCGTACCTGGACCTGAAGGCGCTCGAGCGTGCGCTGGTGGAGACCGGCGCCGACGCCGCCTGGGTCGGCTGGGGTTTCGTCGCGGAGGATCCGGCGTTCGCGGAGCTGTGCGAACAGATCGGTGTCACCTTCATCGGCCCCAGCCCGGAGGCGATGCGCAAGCTCGGCGACAAGATCGGCGCGAAGCTGATCGCCGAGGAGGTCGGCGTGCCGGTCGCGCCTTGGAGCCGCGGTCCGGTCGAGACCGTCGACGCCGCCTTGGCGTCCGCGGCCGAGATCGGCTACCCGCTGATGCTGAAGGCGACCGCGGGCGGCGGCGGACGCGGTATCCGGGTGATCACCGATGAGGCCGAACTCGTCGACGCCTATGAGCGCACTCGCCAGGAGGCCGCTCGGGCGTTCGGCAGCGGCGTGGTCTTCCTGGAGCGGCTCGTCACCGGCGCTCGGCATGTCGAGGTCCAGGTGATCGCCGACGGCCAGGGAACCGCGTGGGCGCTGGGTGTCCGCGACTGCTCGGTACAGCGGCGCAACCAGAAGATCATCGAGGAGTCGGCGTCACCGGTGCTGAGCCCCGAGCAGGCAGCCGAACTCAAGGCCTCGGCCGAGCGGCTGGCGATCGCGGTCGGTTACCGCGGAGCAGCGACCGTCGAATTCCTCTACCACCCCGGTGACGATCTCTTCGCGTTCCTCGAGGTCAACACCCGCCTGCAGGTCGAGCATCCGATCACGGAATACACCACCGGTTTCGACCTCGTCCGGGCGCAGCTGCTGGTGGCCTCAGGAGGAAGGCTCGAGGGCGAACCCCCGGTCGAGCGCGGGCACGCCATCGAGGCCCGGCTCAACGCCGAGGACCCCGACCGCGATTTCGCCCCCGCCCCGGGCCGCATCGCGCGCCTGAACCTGCCTGCCGGTCCGGGTATCCGCGTCGACACCGGCGTCAGCGAGGGCGACACGATTCCCGCCGACTTCGACTCGATGATCGCCAAGATCATCGCCTACGGCCGTGACCGTGACGAAGCGCTGGGCAGGCTGCGCCGGGCGGTGGCGCAGACCCGGGTGGTCATCGAGGGCGGCGCGACGAACAAGAGCTTCGTGCTCGACCTGCTCAACCAGCCCGAGGTGATCGACGCCAGCGCCGACACCGGCTGGATCGACCGCGTCCGCGGCGAGGGCCGTCTCGTCTCGCATCGCCACTCGGCCGTCGCGCTCGCGACCGCCGCCATCGAGGCCTACGAGGAGGAAGAGCGGGTTCAGCGGCACCGGTTGCTGTCCACCGCCTCCGGTGGGCGTCCGCAGGTACAGCACGAGAGCGGTAGGCCGCTCGATCTGAAACTGCGCGGCGCGACTTACCGCGTGCGCGTCGCGCGCATCGGTGCCCATCGGTTCCGCATCGGCATCGAGGCCTGCGGCGAAATCCGCACGGCCGACGTCGACCTCGAGCGCTTCGATCGGCACACCGGGCAGATCGTGGTCAACGGCGCCCGCTACCGCTTGACCATCGGCACCCACGGGCCGATCCACCTGATCGACGTCGACGGTGTGACGCATCGGATCAGCCGCGACGAAGGCGGTATCGTCCGCTCCCCCGCACCCGCCCTGGTCGTCGCCACGCCGCTGGAGGTCGGCGCCGAGGTCGAGGCGGGCGCGCCGGTGCTCGTGCTGGAGAGCATGAAGATGGAAACGGTGCTGCGCGCGCCGTTCCGCGCTCGCTTGAAGGAGTGCGGCGTCTCCGTCGGCACCCAGGTGGAGACCGGTGCGCCGTTGCTGCGACTGGAGCCGATCGCCGAGGACGACGAGGCCGAGGCCCCCGCGGCGACCGAGTCCGTGGAACTGGACCTGCCCGGCGAGCCCGGGCAGATCGAGCCGCACGAGCGCACCACCCGCGGTCAGCAGGACCTGCGCAGTCTGCTGCTCGGCTTCGACGTCGACCCGCACGACGACCGCCGGGTGCTCGACGAATACCTCACCGCGCGCCGGGCTGCCATCGCGGACAACCGCAGGCCGCTGGCGGAGGAACTCGAGCTGGTGCAGGTCTTCGCCGACCTCGCCGAACTGACCCACAACCGGTCGTGGGACGAGGACGGCGACCAGGGCCATGTCCACAGTGCCCGCGAGTACTTCCACACCTATCTGCAGAGCCTCGACGTCGAGCGGGCCGGGTTGCCCGAGTCCTACCAGGCCAAGCTCGCCCTGGCGCTCGGGCACTACGGGATCACCGATCTGGAGCGCACCCCCGACCTCGAAGCCGCGGTCTTCCGGATCTTCCTCGCCCAGCAACGCCCGTCCGACACCGCCGCGGTCATCACCACACTGCTGCGCGAGTGGCTGCAGGAGCCGGTTCCGGACCGGGCGCTGCGCGAGCCCGTCGGTCTCGTGCTGGAGCGGCTCGTGGCCACGACTCAGGTGCGCTTCCCCGTGATCGCCGATCTCACCCGCGGCCTGGTGTTCGCCTGGTACGGCCAGCCCCTGCTGCGGCGTAATCGCGCCCGCGTGTACACCAACGTCCGCAGGCACCTGCGCCACCTGGACGCGCACCCGAACTCCCCCGATCGCGGCGAGCGCATCTCCGACATGGTGCGCAGCACCGAACCGCTGGTGCGACTGCTCGGCCAGCGACTGGAGCGCGGCTACCCGGACCACACCGTCATGCTGGAGGTGCTGACCCGCCGGTACTACGGCAACAAGGGACTCACCGGCGTGCACACCCACGAGGTGGGCGGCTGCACATTCGTGATCGCCGAGCGAGCGGGCTCGAGCCTGGTGTCCACCGCGGTGAGCTTCGACGCGCTCGACACCGCGCTGCGCGGGCTCACCGAACTGGCCGCTGGCGCCGCGTCCATCGACGCCGACATCTACCTCAGCTGGGAGAAGCAGCCCGGCGACTTCGACGCGATGGCGGCGGCGCTGCACGAGGTCATCGGCACCCACCAGTGGCCGAGCCAGGTGCATCGCATCACCGCAACGGTCGCGGGCAGCGGCGGCGCGGTGATGCACCATCACTTCACCTTCCGCCCGTCGGCCACCGGCATGGCCGAGGAGCGGCTGATCCGCGGCCTGCATCCCTACATCGCGCAGCGGATGCAGCTGGAGCGGCTGCGCAAGTTCGACCTCACCAGGCTGCCGTCCTCGGACGACGACGAGATCTACCTGTTCCGGTGCGTCGCGAAGGAGAACCCGGCCGACGATCGGCTCATCGCGTTCGCGCAGGTGCGTGACCTGGCGGCGTTGCGCGAGCACGACGGCAGGCTGCTCGCGCTGCCCACCGCCGAGAGCACCATCGCCACCTGCGTCGACTCGATCCGCCGGGCACAGTCGCAGCGGCCGTCGGCGAAACGGTTCAACACCAACCGCATCGTGATGTACATCTGGCCGCCGATCGACGTCACCCGGGCCGAGCTGCAGACCATCGGCGGACACGTGCTGCCCACCGCCGCGGGCGCCGGGCTGGAGGAGATCCTGCTCATCGCGCGGCAGCGGGACCCGGGCACCGGCGAGCTGACCAAGATCGCCGTCCGCATTTCGTTCGGCGCCACCGGCAGCACCGAGGTGACCGTCGGCGAGCCCACCGACGAGCCGGTCGAGCCGCTGGACGAGTATCGCCAGAAGGTGCTGCGGGCCAGCAGCCGCAACACCGTGTACCCCTACGAACTGACCGGTCTGCTCGGTGATTTCGCCGAGTACGACCTCGACGAGAACCACAGGCTGGTACCGGTCGACCGGCCCAAGGGACGCAACACCGCGGCCCTCGTCGCGGGCGTGGTCACCACGCCGACCGAGCGGCATCCGCAGGGCGTCACGCGGGTGGCGCTGCTCGGTGATCCGACGAAGTCGCTGGGCGCGCTGTCGGAGCCGGAGTGCCGCCGCGTGATCGCCGCGCTGGACCTCGCCGAACGGATGCAGGTGCCGTTGGAGTGGTACGCGCTGTCCTCCGGCGCGCGGATCTCGATGCGGTCCGGCACGGAGAACATGGACTGGGTGGCGGCGGCGCTCAAGCGCATCGTCGAGTTCACCCAGGACGGCGGCGAGATCAACATCGTGGTGGCGGGCATCAACGTCGGCGCGCAGCCGTACTGGAACGCCGAGGCGACGATGCTCATGCACACCAAGGGCATCCTGGTGATGACGCCGGACTCCGCGATGGTGCTCACCGGCAAGCAGGCGCTCGACTTCTCCGGCGGTGTGTCGGCCGAGGACAACTTCGGCATCGGTGGCTACGACCGGGTGATGGGCCCCAACGGGCAGGCGCAGTACTGGGCGCCGAACCTGACCGCCGCGCGGGACGTGCTCATGTCGCACTACGACCACACCTACGTCGCGCCCGGCGAGCAGGCGCCGCGGCGAGCGCAGACCAGCGACCCCATCGATCGTGATGTCTCCGACTTCCCGCACGTCGCGGCGGACAGCGACTTCACGACCGTCGGCGAGATCTTCTCCGCCGCGAAGAACCGGGACCGCAAGAAGCCGTTCGATATCCGGACCGTGATGCGGGCGCTGTCCGACCAGGACCACCCGGTGCTGGAGCGGTGGGCGGGCATGGCCGACGCCGAGACCGCCGTGGTGCAGGATGCGCATGTCGGTGGCATCCCGGTGTGCCTGCTGGGCATCGAGTCGCGGGGTGTGCCGCGCCGCGGCTTCCCGTCCACCGACGGCCCGGACACCTACACCGCGGGCACGCTGTTCCCACGGTCGTCGAAGAAGGCCGCGCGGGCGATCAACGCGGCCAGTGGTAATCGACCGCTGGTCGTCCTGGCAAACCTGTCCGGCTTCGACGGCTCGCCCGAATCGATGCGGAAGCTGCAGCTCGAGTACGGTGCCGAGATCGGACGCGCGATCGTGAACTTCCGCGGCCCCATCGTGTTCTGCGTGATCTCCCGGTATCACGGCGGCGCGTTCGTGGTGTTCTCGAAGGCGCTGAACCCGAACATGACCGTGCTCGCGCTGGAGGGCTCCTTCGCCTCGGTGCTCGGTGGCGCTCCGGCCGCCGCGGTGGTGTTCGCCGGTGAGGTCGACACCCGCACCGCGGCCGATCCGCGAGTGCGGGACCTGGAAGCGCGCGCCGCGAACGCATCCGGCACCGAGCGCGCGTCCTTGACCGCGGAACTCGACGAGATCCGGTCGTCGGTCCGGACCGAGAAGCTCGCCGATGTGGCCGCGGAATTCGACCGCGTGCACGATATCCGGCGCGCTGTCGAGGTCGGTTCGGTCGACGCCGTCATCCGCGCCTCCGAACTGCGGCCGCGCATCATCGAGGCCATCGAGGCGCGCCTGGCCGGGTGATCCGATCGCCGTGGTTCGTCACGTCCGGCGAGCCCCACCTCCGAGCGGGGGGTGGCTCGCCGGGCGAGCGGCCGAGGCCGATCCACATCTGGCATCAAGAAGTCCACGAGTCCGACCACGCGCCCGCGCGACACTATTGCAGGCGCTGATCGCCGAAGGTATTCCCGCAACGCCCCCTGCTACTCGGCCTGTGAGCGCGTATCGCTACAACGGACGGTTTCCCGTCGCTGTGGCCGGTGGCTTCGCGGAAAGGCGGGCGTCGCGACAGTGTGCACTCGCAAGGTCGGGGCCGATATCATCGATATGCGACCTTTTCACGATGCTGATCCTTCATAGCGAAGGCGATCCATCCGTGTGGGAGGTGATCGGTGAACGGCGTAGCGTTCGGTCGCTACCAGTTGCACGAGCTGATCGGTGAGGGCGGCATGGGCCAGGTATGGCGGGCCTACGACACCGTCACCGACCGAATCGTGGCAATCAAATTGCTGCCCGAACAGTACGCCGTCATTCCCGGCTTCCGGGAGCGATTCCGACGCGAGGCTCACGACACCGCTCAACTACGCGAACCACATGTGGTCCCGATCCACGGCTACGGCGAAATCGATGGTCACCTCTACCTCGACATGCGCCTGATCGATGGCGCCGACGCGAGAACCCTGCTCAACCGCGATGGTGCGATGCCGCCGGAGATGGCGGTCGCTGTGATCGCCCAAGCTGCGGCGGCGCTGGATGCGGCGCACGCGCAAAGTTTGGTGCACCGCGACGTCAAACCATCCAACCTGTTGGTCACCGACAGCGGCTTCGTGTATCTGATCGACTTCGGCATCGCACGCTCGGCCAGCGATACCCCGCTGACCAGCACCAGCACGATGATCGGGACGTTGGCCTACATGGCTCCGGAGCGATTCACCAGCGGCGTCGCCGACGCTCGATCCGACGTGTACGCGCTCACCTGCGTGTTGTGCGAATGCCTGACCGGACTCCCGCCCTACCCGAGCAACAGTGCGGAACAACAGATCGCGGCGCATCTGACTGCCATCCCTCCTGCGCCGAGCGTGCGGCGGCTCGGCCTGCCGGTCGGGTTCGACGATGTCGTCGCCCGGGGCATGTCGAAGAACCCGGACGACCGCTACTCGACCGCCGGAGAGCTGGCAACCGCCGCAGGCCGGGCCCTCACCACCGCCCCCGCGGTCGCCGCCGGAACGATCCCCGCATCAATTTCGGCACCCGGCTTCGACGGTCACAGCGCCCGGCCCGGCACACCGCCGCCGATCCCCTCCGCAGAACCAGACACGGATCAGAAGTCCACGATCGGCGCCGGACCTTTCGCGCACTTTGGTGGCCTGCGACCCATCAGCTCCGAATCGGGGAGGATCAGACCAGACGGCACCGCACCGCCCGGACGTAAACGGCCTGTCATCCGGGTAGCGGTGGCTGTGGTCGCCGTGTTGATCGCTGGTGCGACGGCGGCCGGGATCTGGTGGCTGGCCCAGAATTCGAAGCCTGAGATGGCCTTCGAGGGCAAGTACGAGATCAATTACACGCCCCGAACCATAAACGGGAAGCCGGACGACGGCCCTCCTGCTACCCGGGTGTGGTCGGTCCGCTCGGACTGCCCATCGCACAGTGAACGCTGCGTAGCCTCGATAACCAGCCAGAACCCGTCCGAGCCGGAGAAGACCCCGACTCAGTTCGTCGCGGACTATCGCGACGGCGCATGGATGATCACAAGAGAAGTACCGCCGCAGCCCGATACCGATTGCGAGAGCCCGATTACCCACGCACCCCAGATCGTCTCGGCGTGGCAGCGACTCGAGTTCCGATCCGGCGACCCGTCCTGGGCCGGTACCTACGTCGGCTCCGCCGGCGGGCCCTGCGCGTACATCCAAGAGGCGGGGATGACGCTTGTCCGCGTCGGCGAGATCGACCCGAAGGTCGCCGTCGTCCCGCCCGACACCATTCCCGACCGTGTCGACACCCGGCCCCCCGCGCTGATCAGCGGTACTTACGACGTAACCATCACCTACGCTTCGACACCCGATGGTTCCAATTCCCCGCCACCGGATAGATTCCGGCAACGATACGACACCATCTGTCTGCGCCGCGGCGACCGCTGCGCCGCAACGACACAAGCGGATCCTCGCGCAGATCCACGCAAAGATCCTCGCGCCGTCTTTTCTCCGATGTTCGTGCTCGAGAACGGGGCCTGGCGGACCGGCTACAGCAGTCCCTTTCCGTGCTTCGCGGGATCGAACGAGCCGCACACCAACGCGACCTTTCATTGGGAGTTGTTCCCGTCGGATGTGGGACCGGACCCCACCGAATTCTTGAAAGGCACATTGATCCGCGACAAAGCAGACCCTTGTCCTGAGACCAGCCGCGCCGGCGTCGAAATGCGGCGGGTCACCTCGGTCGGCGGCAGGCCCGCTGTCGCCGGAATCAGTCCCGACCAGCAGCCCCATCACCTTCGATACCAGAGATCGTCGTAAACCACCTGGCGAGGGCAGGTGATCCGCGAGGATCGGAATGCCCGGCCCCGGGAATCCGACCACGATCCAGCACACCGTGGCAGAGGTGGAGTTCGGTAGCGTGCAGCGGGAACTATCCGATGTCGACTACTCGGGCCCATGCGGGCGGTGCGTCCGGAACGTAATCGGGATCCTGTTCGCGCCACGAAGTGTTGTTCTGCCGCCGGAACAGGCCCACCACTGTCCGGCAGGGTGGTCGTCTGGCCGGCCAGGGTGTCTGGCCGTCGGTCAGGATCACGAGGGCGTCGGGGCGGGGTTGGGTTCGCAGTGCTTTGGCGATGCCGGTGCGCAGGTCCGTTCCTCCGCCGCCCAGAAGCGGTATTCGCTCGGCACGACACAGCGGGTGCACGATCCTGGCCGCCGCGTCACACGGCAGCACGGTGACCAGGTCGCGGCGGCCGCCCACGGCACGGGAGATAGCCGCCACTTCGAGCAGCGCGCTGCCCAGTTCGGTGTCGCTGACCGACCCGGATGTGTCGATGAGCACCGAGACCCGAGGTGGCGTGCGCCGCAGACTCGGCAGCACCACGCCGGGCACCCCGGCCGAGCGTCGCGCCGGTCGGCCGTAGGTGTAGTCCTCGCCCACACCGGCGCCGCAGACCGCCGAGCGGACGGCCGCTCCCAGCAGATCGCGCCATGGCTGTGGCGGGTGGAACGCCTCTGCCGCCCAGCGCTGCCATGCTTTGGACGCGTTCCCCGGACGGCCGATGATGCCCTGTGCCACCTGGAACCGGACGGCGTCTCGTTCCTGTTCACTCAGGCCGTCCGCACCGTCCGGTCCCAGCTCCCACTCGCGTTCCAATCCGTCGGCGCCGCTACCGCAGTCGAGCCACGCTAAGCCCTGCGTATCCGGCCCGAGCCGGAACCTGCGCAGGTAGTCCTCCATGAGCTCCCCCTCGGGCAACCCCAACGACGCGGGCGTGACAGCGTCGCCGGGCCGGGCCAGCCCGTCGCCGAACGCGTCGTCGTTGATTTCGCAGTCCGCGGCGATGTTCATCCGCAATCGTTCTGCCGGGCCGGGCCGCTCGTGTTGCCGGGCGAATCGGTCACTGCGACCGTGATGGTCGCGCAGCAGATGCGACACCTCGTGCACCCACACCGCGGCCAAATCCTCCACCGGAGTCAGATCCACGAAAGCCGGCGAAACGTAGCACCGCCAGTGCCGGTCGACGCCCATCGTCGGTACTCGTCGCGACTCGACGACGCACAGGGCGAACAGAGCGGTCGCCAGATAGGGCCGAACCCTGGCGGCGTGCAATCGGGCGGCGAAGAGCTTGTCGCGGTCCAGTGTCCCAGGCGCGGTCGCGATCATCGGCCTGCCCTCGCGGTGACGCGGCCGGCTGCCCGATCCGCTTCCCGGGACACCGACACCACTCCGGCGAGTTGCTCGATCGCCGCGGGCACCTCCCAGTCGTCTCGGCGCAGCGTTGCGAGAGTGGTTGCGGGAACGACGATCAGATCCGGGGCCCCGGTTGCCGAAGCCTTCACCAACAGCGCCCATGCCGCATCCCAGCGGGATTTCTCCGGGCGTTTACGGACCGCCGCCACAACTCCGTCGAGAACGGCCTGGCGCAGATCCCCTCGCTCGGGCAATGCGGCGCCTGCCGGATCGGCGAGCAGCGCCTCCGGGTCAGGGAGGTCCATCCGGTCCAGGCCGGCCAGCAGTTCGAAGCCCGGCCCATCCCCCACCGTGCCCCGGACCAGCAGGGAAAGCACCTCCCGGGACGAACCGGCCGCGGTGGCGAAAGCTATCAGCCACAGCGTCATCTCCCAGCTTCGAGGCGACGGCCAGGGACCACCCCGGCGGGTTTCCGTGCTGGGAATCTGATGCACGAGAGCGGGACGGGCCGCGAGGAGCGTACACACCGCGCGGCGGGCGAAAGCCACTGCCTCACCCAACTTCTCCGGAGCCAGCCGTGGCAGTGTCGCGTGCGGCCAGGTCCCGCCGAGGCCGCGGACGACGACGTCGTGATCATGGATCCATTGCAGATGCACGAACCTGTTGGCCAGCGGCGGGCTCAGCTCCCAACCGTCGGCCGCCGAGGATCGCGGGTTGGCCGCGGCCACGATCCGGACACCCGGGGGCAGTTGGACGGCGCCGATCCGCCGCTCGAGGACCAGACGGAGCAGGGCGGCTTGCACAGCGGGCGGCGCGGTGGACAGCTCGTCCAGGAACAGCAGCCCGCGGCCGGCCCGTACGAGGCGCACGGCCCAGTCCGGCGGAGCCATCGGGACTCCGTGTTCCGCGGGATCGTCTCCGATGATGGGCAAACCCGAGAAGTCCGACGGCTCATGCACGCTCGCGATGACCGTGGTCAGCGGAAGGTCCAGGTCGTCGGCGAGCTGGGTGAGGGCGGCGGTCTTCCCGATACCCGGTTCGCCCCACAGGAGAACCGGCAGGTCGGCGGCTACAGCCAGCGCCAAGGCCTCCAGTTGGGTATCGGAACGTGGTTCGGTGGTTACCTCGCGCAACAGAGTCAGCAACTCGTCGGCGACGCTGAGTCGGGAGGGATGGGCTGGATCGGTGGACGTGTGGACAGCAGCGAGCATGTGTGATCACCTCGAGGGGTCGGCGGAGTCGAGTGGGTGTCGGCGAAGATCGCCGGATCAGTGCGAGGTCGCGTTGCGCGGATGCGCGCGCCGGTCACGAGGACGGCGAACCGGGGGAACGCGGCCGATTCCGGGTTCGGACAGGCCTGCTTTGAACAGCCCGTAGGTGATTCGCCGTTGTGCGGCCGCTTCGAGTGCGACGCGCAGGGCACCGTCGCGCAGTGATACATCGGGGCCGAGCAGTCCCACGACGACGCCCAGCGCGCCGGCGGTGTCACCATGGTCCAAACGGTCACGAACGCCGACAAGACAGTCCGGATGACGGTGCGCTTCGTCGATAGCCCGCAGGCAAGGAAGCGGGGTACCGGTCAACGCCGCCAGTAATTCCTCCCGCCGGATCTCGGAAGGGTCGTGGTCCCGGGCGGCCAGGACCCCGTCGACCAGCCCGATCCGATGCTGTTCTCCCCTGCACTGCACGAGGCGCGGCTCCCCCGGCCGGCTCGGGATGCGGGGCGCATCGGTCGGAGAGTAGTCGGGTACCAGTGCCGAGGCGACCAGCGGATGCAGCCGATCGGCCGCTATCGCGCCGGTGCGGATCAGTTCCAGATCAGGTAGTACCCAAGTCGCCGCGTCGGGCAGCACCGGCAGCGCCGAGACGCCGCCGACCGGGTACCCCGACGCGATCCGCACCATGGGCGGCCCCGCACCACCGCGGGGACCCGCGTCCAACTCCAGGACCAGCCGTTGCCGACCCCCGAACCGCACGACGAAAGTACCGCTACGCCGTCCCTCGGCGCGGCGCAGGATCTCCGCCTCGTCCGCCCATCGGTCGACGGCGCAGCGGCGGACCTGCGGTACCGTCGCCAGCAGCTCGGGATCCAGCGACGGGCGATTACCTGCGGGGCGCTCTGCCCCGGACCGTATCCCCAGCTCATCGGCCCTGCGCGAGTCCCACAGGTGGCGATGGAGATCCAAGCGGAAACGACGATCGGGACGAGGATGCGGATGGAGGCTGGTACCGGCTCCGGCGGCTCCGTCCCACAGCGCGAGGCTGATCCGCTGACCGGCATCCGCCCAAGCCGGCGCGGTCCGAACGACAAGGTGCACGGCACGCGCGCGACCGCGCCGGTCAGGCGCGGCGTCGTACCGCGCCAAAGCGATTGTCAGACCTGGTCGCAACAACCCGTCCGGAGCAACCCTCGGTAGGTGCCAGCGCAGCAGGTCAGGAGCCAGATAGCGGAGATCGGCACGGATTCGAGCGGCGAGTTCGTGCCCGTGGCTGCGTGCCACCGACCGCAAAGTGAAATCGACATCGAAGCCTGCCGCCGCACTCGCGCCGGCCCAGTCCCCCACGCGCCGGCGGGCGGTAGAAGTTTCGATCATGGAGGGCGGCACGGCGAATTCGCGCACGCGCAGCCAGAAGGAAAAGCGGGAATCGTCCCCATTCGTGCGTTCAGTGAGCATCAGCACTCACCTTGCACGAATGGAACCCCCAATCTTTCAACAGAATGAGTTGTCATCGCGTCGATCGTAGCGCCCGTTGCCGCCGCCTGCCAGTCGAGTGAGCCCGGCCGGCCGGTATTCTCATTGCTACCCGGCAATCGTTTTCGCGGGAGCCGGCTCATCTCGATCGTCGATCGTGACGGGCCATCTACGCAGGCCTGCAACGCACTCGGGAGCAGGTAGCCGATCACGATGCACGGGTTATGGGGAGACGACCCCGCGGTATGGGCGGTGCTCGAGCGTGGCACCAACCGAATCGCGGATACCGTCCAGCCCACTGGTTGCCCCGACCCGGCCTGCCGGATGACGACGGGGTGGTCCGACTTGTCTGCGGCGATCACCGCTGATGCCCGCATAGCCGCGTATCAGCAGTTGCTGGGGGCAGGCTCTCCGCGAACCCGAGCGTCGAGCCATTGCATTACCGCGGGCGCACCCAGTACCGCGGGGGACAAATGCTCGAGCGCGGGGCCCGGTTCGACCGAGGGCACCCGCAGCGTCTGTACCCGCACCCCTGCCGTGCACCAACGGCGGAGGGTGTTCTCGATGGCATCGACCGGAATCTGCTGGTCCTCCGGCGAATGCCATTCGAAGATCGGTGTTTCCGGCACGCCGACGTACAATTCGAGGCTGTTCTCCTCCACCACCGAGCGGGCTTCGCGACTGTCGAAGATCGAGGTGTCTGTGATGTAGTCCCGGGCGCTGCCGTCCAGGCCCGAAATCAAGATTTCATTGCTGCAGCTGTTTGCCATGGCCTTGCCGACTTCGAGGCCACGCGGGTTGAGATGCGCGCTGATCGGCAGCCGATCCGGGTACTCTCGCTCCAGACCGATCGCCGCTGCCATGGCCAACCCGAACGAAGGGTGCGGGTTCAAGCCCAGCGCCTCGGCCATAGTCAGCAGATTCATCGGTGCGCCGCCGATGGCCGCGCCCGCGAGTTCCAGCTCCGGTGCGTACGCCGGCTGCAACGCGGCCGCCCATGCGGTGGCAAGGCCGCCGCCCGAGTAGCCGGCCATCACCGTTGGGCTGGACGGCACGGCGAGTGCGGGCAGCCGCTTCACCGCCCGGATGCCGTCCAGTACGATCTGGCCACCCAAACGCGCGGCCCCGAGAGCGAATTGCGGTCCGAGGTGATCCGGCAGCGCGACGCTCCAGCCCTGCGCCAGCGCCACGTTCAAGATCGGCGTGGTCACCGTCAGGTTCAGGTCGTCGCCGTACAGTTTGTGCGAAAGGGCGCAGTCGGTGCCGAGCGCATTGATGAAGTGCTGATAAGACAGCAGTGGCCCACCCGGCCGGCGGCCGAACGGCGTGAGAACCGTGGTCGTCGCCGCGATCGGTGCTCCACGGGAATTGGTGGACCGGAATTTGACCAGCGTGACGCTGGAGCCGGGGAAGATCGCCAGCGGCGGCAGCGCCCGTTCACCGAGCACATCACCTGGCAGATATGCCGCCAGATCCGCCGGGGCGGCATAGAACGGGTCGGGATCGGGCCGCGGATACAGTGGCTCCGCGGTCGCCATCGTCGCCGGGATCAGCCCCAGGGCCACGGCGCAGACGGCACCGAGGGCCCGTGCTAGACCGCTGAACCTGCCGCCCGGGAAACAAAACAACCGCCCGATCACGATCTCGACCTCCACGGGTAGTTCGCGGGCATTCGTCGACCAGCCAGCCTGCATTCAAATCCAACCCCATGCGCAAACATCCAGCGACACGCCGGAAAAATGTCGGGCTCCCGCTCCGAACACGCTGGAATGCCGACCGGGGTCAGCACGGCGTCTCGGGCTCCGTGTGAGAATCAGCGTGAGAAGCGGCCGGACTCTCGCGGAATCCCACCGGTCGAACCTGCGGTGTCGCCGACGCCGCGGCCGAGCGACACAGGTAGTCCGATGCCCGAAACACAATCCGAGTTCACACGCAGGGAATCCTGGGAGCGGACGACCGGCATTCCCATGATGGTGCTGGCCGTCGTATTCCTCGGCGTCTATGCCTGGCAGGTGCTCGATATCGAGGCCTCACCTCGTCTGGACGCCTGGCTCACCCGGGTCGACGTGATGATCTGGGCGGCGTTCGCGCTGGACTTCGCGGTGCGGTTGTGGCTGTCCGGGAGCCGCTTGCGGTTCCTGCGTACCCACCCGGTCGACTTGTTGATCGTGGTGCTGCCGCCGCTTCGCCCGCTGCGACTGCTGCGCGCAGCCATGCTCGTGATCGGCACGTTGAACCGGAACACGACGACCAGAGCCAGGCTCGCGGTGTTCGTCGGCGCCAGTTCGATACTGCTCCTGCTGCTGTGCAGTCTGGCGTTCTTCGACGCGGAGTACGGGGCGGCCGACAGCAAGATCCACAATTTCGGTGACGCGCTGTGGTGGTCGATGGTCTCGGTGACCACCGTCGGGTACGGCGACGTGTATCCGGTGACGACCGAAGGCCGTTTGATCTCGTTGATCCTGATGACCCTCGGCATCGGCCTGATCAGTTTCGCGATCGGCACCACTACCAGTTGGGTGATGGATCAGCTGAAGAGTGTCGAGGCGAATGTGGAGAATACCGATCGGGAGATCACCGAACTCGTCGCCGAGATCCGAGCGCTGCGCGCCGAAGTGGCCGAGATGCGCTCCACTGTGGTCGTGCCGGATACCGTGCGGGCCGACTGATCATCACCACCAGTTGCCCGACCCTCTCCGCGGGAAGCATCACGCGACGACCCAGTGATACTTCCCGCGGCCGGTCGTTTATCCCCCGGCAGCAGAGTCGGCGACATCCATCGCGGCAGTCACCGCGCGGCGGTCGCAGTCGGCACGCGAGTGTCGTCGGTGTGCTCCAGTCGAGCGCTGATCTGCGGGTAGGTCGGATACTCGATGCCCGAGATGTACTGCACCGTCCGCACGACCTGGCACGAGTAGCCGAATTCGTTGTCATACCAGACATACAGGATCGCGGTGTCGTCCTCGACGATCGTGGCATTGGCATCGATGATCGACGCTGCGCGCGATCCGATGAAGTCGCTGGAGACGACGTCCGTGGCGGCGGTGTAATCGAGGTTCCGGCTCAACGGCCCGGCAAGCGAAACCTGACGCAGGTACTCGAGCACAGCGCTTTTCGTCGTCTTGCGCTCCAGCTGCAAGTTCAGGATCGCGACCGATACGTCGGGGGTGGGGACACGAATCGAGTTGCCGGTGATCTTGGCCTTGAAGTCCGGCATCGCCTTCGCGACCGCGGACGCGGCACCGGTTTCGGTGAGCACGAGATTGAACGGCGCGGACCGGCCGCGACGGTCCGCCTTGTGGTAATTGTCCAGGAGGTTTTGGTCGTTGGTGAACGAGTGAACCGTCTCTACGTGCCCGCGGATGATGCCGTACTCGTCATCCATGGCCTTGAGCGGCGGAACAATCGCGTTGGTCGTGCACGAGGCGCACGAGAAGATCCGCTGCGACAGGTCCAGGCTGCGGTGGTTCACGCCGTGCACGATATTCGGAACGTCGCCCTTGCCGGGTGCGGTGAGAACGACTTTCGCGATGCCGGGGCGCAGATGCTGCGACAGCCCGTCACGATCACGCCACCTGCCGGTGTTGTCGATCAGGATCGCGTCGTTTATCCCGTACGCGGTGTAGTCGATCGTCGTCGGATCATCGCTGTAGATGAACTTGATCACGTTCCCGTTCGCGGTGATCGTGTCATTGCCGGTATCGACCTTGATCGTGCCGTTGAAGTGGCCGTGAACCGAATCCCTGCGAAGCAGCGACGCGCGCTTGGCCAGATCGTCGTCGCCTCCCTTGCGAACCACCACGGCACGCAGGTTCAGACCGTTGCCCGACCCGGCCTTTTCGATGAGCAGGCGCGTGACCAGACGACCGATGCGGCCGAAGCCGTAGAGGACGACGTCCCGTGGGCCCGGCGACCGAGCCTTGTTGCCGTTGGTCACCTCGGCCAGCACCGCCGCGGTGAACTCGCGGATCGACAGTCCGCGATCGTCGGTGCGATAGGTCATGACCAACTGACCGATATCGATCTTGCAGGGGCCCAGATCCAGCTCGCTGAGTACTTGCAGGAAGGGAAGGGTCTGGTCCACCGACAACTCCTCGCCTTCGATCTGCCTCGCGAAGCGGTGCGTCCGCAGGATGCTGATCACCGACTTGTTCACCAGTGACCGGCTGTGCAGCAGGATCGTCACCCCTTTGCGCCGATACAACGTGCCGATGATGGGAATCATCGCCTCGGCGGCGGCTTCCTGGGCGTTCCAGCGGTCAAGTTGTTCGGTAGTCAACGCAGTCCTCGGATTCCTCGATATTCTCGCCGCATCGATGCTAGTGAGGGCCGCGATATCACTGCGATCGGATACCCACCGGTGAGATCGCCAGGTCGTGACGTCGATCGAGGCAAGCGGTTACGCGCAGACCGGCAGGCCGATGGAAGTGCTCGCGACCCATACAGTGCGTATTCAGCAGGTGACGTCCACTTCGGCAGCCTTCTCGAACGACACATGCACATGGTCGTAGTGATTGGCGGTCGGGCTCCCGCGGTCTTCCAGGTACGACCATCCGCTGCCGTCGTTGTACCGCTGCCGCCAGATCACGTACGTCACACCGAAACGCTGCTTGTTGGCCAGCACGAATTCGGCGATCGCGTCGCCGCGCGCGGAATCGGATGTCATGAGATCGAGTGCCAGGCCGGCACCGTGGTCGCCGTCGGAACGCCCGACGGCCCCGCCGACGTCGGTGAGGCCGAACGTCTTCTTGAGCATGTTGCCCACCCTTGCCACGTGCGGCCTCGTACCGGCGAGTTCCGTCGGGCACGGGACGGAGGGAGGCGGCGGAGGCGGGTGCTGTGCGGCATTCTTCTCCGACGGTGGTGGCTCGACTGCCGCCGCGGCCGGCACCGGCTGAGTCATCGGCGGAACGATGGTCGGGACCGGGCGGGCTTCGACGGCGGTCGACTGCGGCGAATCGACCGCCGCGACGTGCTGCGCGGCCGGGCCCGGGCGTATCGCCACCCACAGCACGACGGCGAGAGTGGCCGCGACACCGCACACAGCCAGAGCGGTGAGCTTTCGGGCTGCGGTTCGTTTGCGGTGTTGGCCAGGCATTATGTCGGGTACCGGTTACTGTCGGGAGCAGGTCACCGATACATTACGAAATGGTCGCGAAAATGTCACGCCCGTTGGTGCCGGTACAGCACCCTGCCGCGGCGAACTTTTACCGGCTGAACCCCGCATCGGCCGCGGCGGCGGTGAGCGCCTCCAGACCGAACGCCTCGACCGGGCCCAGCGCACCGGTGCCGAGCAGGCCGCCGTCCAGTGCGGTCTGCGCACCCCAAGCGAGGATCGCGCTGGTGAAGTCATAGGGATCCACCCCGGCCAAGGTCACCGACGCCAGGACGCGGCCGGTGTCGTCGAATGCCTCGGCGACCGCCCAGGAGCGCGTGCGGGCCCGCGCTTCGCGCCCCGGGCCGCCGGTCGAGCCCTTCACGACGCGTTCGAGCGCGCCTTCGGCCAGCCGTTTCACCGGCTCGACCCGGGCGACCGCGCCGGTGAGCAAGGAGCCGGCCTGCAGGGCACGAGCAGCCGCGGGCGGCAGGCCGAGGTAGACGTCGGCCTCGGGTAGCCGCGGGTAGGCGCGGCTCAGCGCGAGATGTTCAGATCCGGGAATCGACACTCCGGAACGCGGGCGGCCGGCGACGTCGAAGGTGCGGATCCGTGAGCCGGTGCGCTCGGGCACGATCCGGCCGCCGCGGAGGGCGAAGCCGTGTTCGAACAGCATCCCGGCCATCGACGCTCGGGTGCCACCGCTGGCGCCGGGGCTGGCGATGAAGTAGCCGATGTCCGCGCGGACGGCGTCGGGCGCTTCGCGTAAGGCGAGACCGGCGGCCAGGTTGCCGGGCACGAAGTCGAACCCGAACGCGGTCAGCAGGCCCACTCCCGCCTTGCGGGCCTCCTCGTCGCGGTCGAACACCGTGCTGATGAATGGGCCTTCGCCGGTGGAGTCGAAGTAGTGCGCGCCCGCCGCCACGGCCGCGGCCAGTGCGGGTCCGCCGTATCGCAGAAACGGCCCGACCGTCGTCACCAGCACGTCGCCCCGGTCCAGCAGGGCCCGTACCGAGTCGGGCTCGGTCACGTCGGCGACCGCGGTCTCCGCGCCACCGAGGTCGGCGGCCAGTTTCTCGAGCGCGGCGGCATTGCGGGCGGCCAGCACGGGTGCGGCCCCGCGGGCGATCAAAGCTTCCGCGGTCAGGCGGCCGGTGTACCCGGTGGCGCCGAACAACACGATTTTCGGCATTGGCAGTCACCTACGTTTCTCTTCGTGGATGGACGGGGTGAAGTCGCAGTCACTCCGCACCGAGTGCGGTGTCCCGGCTACAAGATCATGACGGGTGCAGCGGATCCTCGTCCGGACACGATGGCCGGCATGTTGGGCGCAGTCCTTATCACCGAGTGCTGTTGTGCCCGTGGGTCACCCTGCCCGATAGTTCTTCCATGGCGGAGAGGCTGGCTCTGGTTGTCGCGTCGGAGTGCGCGGCATTCCCGCGACTCGGGTTCACCGGTGAGCTGGCCGCGGCGCTCTACGCGGCTTTCACCACGGCAGGCCATTGGCTACCGATCGGAGACGGACCCCTGGTCGACCCCACGGTCATCGAACTCAAGCGGCGCGTCAAAGCCGCGTTCCAGCAGGCCGACGAACTGGGGGCGACGCTGTTGATCGCCTTCATCGGTCACGGGTTCACCACCAACGACGAGGATTTCTATCTACTCGCCGCCGACTCGGAGATGCCTCTGGATTCCGATTCCGGCTTCAACCTGGTCAATGCCGTAGCCGAGCAATTGGGCAATACGCGGGCACTGGACGGGCTCATCGTCCTCGTCGATGCGTGTGAGGCCGGTACCGGCGCGATCGGCGCGGGGAACCGCTGGGTACGGATGCTGGAGAAGACCGCGGGAAGAATGGAACTGCTGGTCGCATCGGACGACGGCAACGCATACGACGGATGTTTCAGTCGAACACTGTTGCGCACCTTCGATACCGGCCTACCCGGCAGCGGAACGAATTTGCTGTGCGCCGACCTCACACCGGAGCTGAGCAGCGCGTGCCAACAGCAGACCGCACGCCATTTGTCCTTCAACGGCACTCAGGTGCGCCGCGGTGACCAGGGCCTGTGGCTGGTGCCCAACCGGTCCCGTTCCAGAGACGCGGTGACCGGCAGACCGGCGGCGGGTTTGGTGGATCACCTGGTGCGCAGCGTCTCTTTGACCTCGCATGTGCAGGAGACCCTCGCCGACATCGTCGAAGCAGGCGGCGATCGATTGCAGGCGTTGATCGGACCGGCCGGGGCCGGGAAATCGACACTGATGTCGCTGCTCATCCGGCCGGGCCTGGTGGAGACGTTGGATTCGCTGACCGCCGAATTCGTCACCGCGGCCGTCTTCCTGGACGTCACGAGCACCATCGAGTCGGTGCTTCTGGAGCTGTGCGGCCAACTCGGCGCACGGTTCGGCGCCGAATTCGACGCGGTCCGCCGCGCGGTGCGGGCGGAGCTGACCGACCTGGAGCGGTTCAGCGCCTTCGAAATCGAGATCGTGCGGCCACTGCATCGGATGCGGAAGGCGGGCCGGCGCATCCGCGTCCTCATCGACGGCCTCGACCAGCCGGAAGAGGGATGCCGCAGCAGCGTCATCGCCGCCGTCGCCACGTTGACCACCGACGAACGGCTGCGTCACGTCCGGCTGATCGTCGGTATCCGGTCGGGTACCGACGTCGTGGATCATCCGGATATCGCGCATGCCCGCCGTGTCCACTTGCAACCACCCACCGTCCGAGAAGTTCTGGCGGAGGTGGTCCTCACCGAGGGCGCCATCCCCCACCAACTCGACCGAACGCTGCACGAATTGCCCGACGATGTGCGCGGCGGATGGTTGATCCCGCGTTTGATCACCGAGATCGATCGGCGCGATGCGGATATCGACGGCGCGGATCTGAGTTCCCTGGTGGCGTCGAGGTTCCACGCGACCCGTCGGCGTCGGGTGCACGAAGAGATCGCGCTGCCGGTCGGCGCGCTGCTCGCGGCGGTCGGCGTCGGCCCGACCGCGCCCCTGCCGCTGGTCTGCGAAGCCCTCCATCAGCTCGGGTGGCCGGTGCCGTTGCCGCGGCTGCGCGACGTGGTGGTCGACCTCGGCGTGCTCGTCGCACGCGGCCATCCGGGTCTGGATAACGAAAGGGTCGGACTGTCCCACGCGGCGTTCACCGGCCCGCTGCGACAGATCGTGTGCGCGCAATGGCCCACCGCGCTGTTCGACGCGCACAGCGCAATTGCCGCCGCGTTCGACGCGGTAACCGGCTCGGATATCGATGCCTACGCGCACACCGCGGCACCCCGACACTATCTGGCCAGCGAGAACTCCGCTCGCGCCGTAGCTTTCCTGGACGCCGCGGACACCCACCGGCGTCCGATCGACAATCGAGCGTCCTGGGCCAACTGGCTGGTGGCCTTCCAAGACGCATTGCCGCCGGAACACCCTGATCTGTTGGCCGCCCGCGCACGCTTGGCCCGATGGACCGGCGAGGCCGGTGAGCCGTTCGCGGCGCGCGCGATGTTCGCGGGGCTCGTCGAGGATTGCACCGCGATGTTCGGTCGCGACCATCCGCAGACTCTCCTGCCGCGCGTGCAGTTGGCCAACTGGCACGTCCAGACGGGTGATCCCGAGGGGGCGGTGACAATGCTCACCGAGCTGCTGGACTTGGAGCGAGACGAACGGGAGAAGCTGCGGATCCGCGCCGATCTCGGCTTCAGTACCGGCCAAGCCGGTGACATCGTCGGTGCGCGTGATCAGTACACCGCCTTCCTGCCGGAACTCGAAAGCTTGTTCGGCTCGACTCATCCCGACGTTCTGCACTCCCGTGACCAGTACGCCCGATGGGTCGGCGAAGCCGGTGACCCGGAACGAGCGCGCCTGCAGTTGCTGGAACTCGTACCGATCTGCGAAAGCGTGCTCGGACCCGAGCACACCGACACGATGTGGGCCAAGGACAACCTCGCCAGGTGGACCGCGGCCTGTGGTGACCCCGACGGCGCCGCTCGTTTGTATCGCGAAGTGCTGGCCACGCGCGAGAAGGTCTCCGGCACAGAGCATCCGTTCACTCTCATGACCCGGCGAAACCTGGCCCGGTTCTATGCGGGGCACGGAAGCTACGCCGCCGCACTGGAACTCGGTTCCGATCTACCGGAGATCTGGCGGCGGCTCTACGGTCCGAATGACCGGGGAACCGTCGGCGTGGCCAGGGATGTCGCAGAATGGACGGCCCTAGCCCGAATCGCCCCGTGAGCAAGCGGTCCGATGCGGGCAAGCCGACTTGACGGCTATTGACGATCACCGGACGGGTGCCGATAATTTTAGTCAGCGAGACTGACTATTCCGGGGAGTGCCACGATGACCGCAATGTATCGCCACGTCTTGATCCGGCTCGCCGTGTGCGTCGGCTTCGCCGCCGCAACCGCCGTCGCGTCCATACCCGCCGCCCATGCCGATTCAGAGAAGGTCTTCACCTGGGACCACGACATCAGGGCCGGCGACTGCACGATGTTCCATGGCGCGCGCTGGGTCTTGCACAACGACGGCATCGCGGAATTCCATGCTCTCGTCACCAGTGGTTCCGACAACGATGCCTGGCTCATGCACGCCGCCCTCTTCGACGCGAACCACGTCTATCTCGGCAACATCATCAACGACAAGCCACCGGGCGGCGATATCGGCAAGTTCGTCATCAATCTGCCTTCCTCGGCTGTCCAATACCACTGGGATATGGACAGAGACCACCACGACGAGAAAACCTATTCACCACAGGCATTTCAGGCCGTAGCCAGGATCGAGCTGCAGAACCACTGCTGAGCTACCCGCCGCGGGACAGGGGAAACTCCCTGGTGGTCCGAACTTCGGAGCGCTCGGCGGGAGATTCCCAGCCGAGCGCTCCGTGGAGCCTGGGGCGATCTACTTCACCGTGATCGTGATCGTCCGCGCGCGCGTCTGCGCGGGTAGTGCGGTGGTGTCGACCATCAGCACCTCACCGGTGTCCTGCATGCCGTCGGCGAGGAGTTTCGCCTTCAGTCCGAACGGCGGCTGATCGCCGGTGGCGGCCTCGACGCCGAAGTCGCTGTCGGCGGCGATGTAGAGGGTCTTGCCCCCGTCACGGGTGGCGACGCCCTCGATCTTGTCGTGGCCGAAGAACTTGCCGTCGGCGTTCAGGCCGTCCAGCAGGCCACCGAGGTCCAGGCCGGACTTCTTGGTGACGGGGGTGACGCCCGCCTTCCGCAGCGTGGCGACGCCATCGGCGGTGGACACGGCACCGACCAGGAGTTCCAGTGGCTTCCCGTCCACCAGCAGTCCCAGCCGCGGATCGTATTGCGCTCCCCCGACCTTCGCCCGCGGTCCGACATCTGTCGCGCCGGTGATGTCGATGGTCCACAGCTTCTTGTTCGCCTTGGGCGGTTTGTTTCCGTCGCGCTCGTCGACCAGGAAGGTGGTGTTGCTCAGCGCCGTGATCTCGGAGACCGCGAGCTTCTGCTTCGGCTCCTCCAGCGGATAGACGAATTCCCTGACCTCCCGGGTCTTCAGATCCACGGTGACGATCCGGGTCATGGGCACCTCGCGCGTCGACACGACACCCGGCTCGTTCAATGCGCTCTGCATGATGCCGACCAGTGTGCTGCCGTCCGGCGTGACGGTGAGCCCCTCCATACCCTGGTTGGGAGTGCGCAACGAAAGCTCCTCGGGCAGGCCTCGGCCCGGAGCCAGCCGTTCCAGCTCGGTGCCGCCGGCGTCGAAATGCACAAGGAACGGCCCGTACTCGTCGGACACCCAGAAGCTGCCGTCGGGCATGGCGACCAGGCCCTCGGTGTCGAGGCCGTGATCAGTGGGCGGCAGGATGGCGCCGTTGAGGTCGCGCATGGTCTCGCCGGTGCCGGCGGAGGTGTCGACCAGGCCGTTGAACGGGCGGCCCGCCGAATTCTTGAAGGGGATGACGCTTTCCAGCACCGCCTTGGTGCCGACCAGCTTGAACTCGGCGATGCTGGGCGTGAATGCCGGTGCGGGAACGATCTTCTCGTTCTTGCCTTTGCCGTCCACATTCGGCCCGCGGTCGGTGAGACCATAGAACTCGTCGGTCGATCCGGGCACCGGCGTGAACGCCGACCCGTATCCGCTGCCCGGCAGGCTCACGCCACCGAACTCACCGAACGGCGGAATATCGGGGGTGAACAATTTCACGGCGTCGGTGGTGGTCACGGTGATGCTGTCGGACCCGGTGTACCCGGCCGCGGGCGTGTACACCACCGCACCGTCGGTGCGCCTGGTGATCGCGCCGTGCTGCGGATCGGCGATCCCGACCGCGGCGCTGCCGCCGGTCTCGGCCAGCAGATCGTCCAGCGAGATCACCAAGGGCTGATCTCTGGTGGCGGTGAAGTCTGCCTCCGAGCTCGATGACGAGCAAGCCGACAGAACGGCGGTCGCGCACACGGCGACCATGACGAGTGGGCTTCGAGTCCCGCGGTGCGTTCTCATCAGCGATACGTACCGTCCGACCCCGATCATCAGTTGGCCTCGAGCTGAACATGAGCCGTCGATCCCCGCAATCATCCGATCATTCTGTCGTGACGCCGCCCTCGAGGAGTGTGGACGCCGCGCGCGGTGGTGCGCGCCGCGGCCGGCCGGGTGGTCCGGCGCTCCGCTACGCCGGCGAACCCCTCCGAACCCGGGACATCGGATTCGCCCGGCACGTGATCGGCACCGAGGGCGTTGCCGACCAGGTGGAGTTGACGCCGCTGCGGATCGGTCAGCGAAGGGACGAGCAGGGTCGGCATCCCGACCTCCACGGCTGCGCCATCGCGGGAAGGCCGGTCTCCGACCATGAGGGTTTCCTCGGGGCGCGTGCCGAGTTGCTCGCACGTGAGGCGGAATATGGCAGGGTCGGGCTTCTGGATTCCGTGCTCGTTCGACAGGACGAAAGTTTCGATCGAATCGGACAGCCCTGCCTCGGCGAAGAAGGGCCGGATGTCGAAGTGAATGTTGCTGAGCACGCCTATCTTGTAGCCCTTCTCGAACAGCGTGGTGAGAGTAGCCGCGGCGTCGGCAGCGAAATGGTTGTAAGTCGGGTCGGAATCCACTGCGAAAAGCGCGTCGGAGAGTTCGGTGTCGAGTCCGGCGTCCGCGAAGACCGCGTAGTAGGTCTCCCGGTGACGAGCGGCGCTCGTGTTTCCCTGCGGTGATTGCAGGCGGTTCGGTTGGCCGGCGGCTGTTCGAATGTCCTCGAGGAGGGCGATGGCGGCGGCGTCGTCGTGTCTGCGACCGGCCCGTCGCAGTGCTTCCTGCGTCCAGCGTTGGGGGGAAAGTTCTGAGACGAGAGTGCCTCGCCAGTCGAAGACGACAGCGCGGAGGTCGTGCGAGTGCGAACCAGAAGATGGCATGGAGGTGAAGGCTATCGGCGAATGGCGCTGAAACCGGCATCCAGATCCGCGCCCGGCTGCCTGCCGCAGGTTCAGGACAGCTTCGCGAGTCAGAGCCGCTCGTGCGGGTATGCCCGCTGCATGACCGCAGTCGAAGGGCGCCCCGAGACCGACATCCAACGCTCGATGAGCGGCTACCTCGCCACGATGGCGATGTTCGGCATCACCGTGTCCGTGGTCGCTCTGCTCGGCAGGCTGACCCACCGGCAACTGCCGCGAGCCATGAGCGTGCAGGAGCTGGTGGTCACCGCGGTCGCCGCACACAAGCTGTCGCGTACCGCGACCAAGGACACGATCACCGCACCCCTGCGCGCACCGTTCACCCGCCCCACCGGCGACGGAGGCCCCGGCGAGGTGATGGAGCAACCCAAGGCCGCCGACGGGTGGAAACACAGCATCGGAGAGCTTCTCACCTGCCCGTTCTGCTTCGATGTCTGGGTGATCACCGGCTTCACCATCGGTCACGTGTTCGCGCCCCGCGCCACCCGCATGGTCGCCGACGCTCTGGCCGCGTTGACCGGCGCGGACTTCCTCCACCTCGCCTACGCCACCGCGCAACAGCTCGCCCAGCGATAGCCTGCGATCCGTCCGGAGCCTGCGCCGCCTGCGCGAACAGCGATTGACGCGCCGAAACCCTCGACAAAGATTCCGCGGTCGGCGAAGGAGGGAGCGGCTTCGAGAAATTTCCGCCTCGGATGTCGAGAACGTCCGGCCGGCTCCGTCCCAGGGATACGAGCGGCCACGGACATGCCGCTCGACGACGCCGACGGAGGAACGATCACCATGCGACCGACCGAGATCATCGAGATCCTGAACCGACCGATCAGCCAGGAGCTGCTGGCCCGCGACCTGACCCGCCTGGCCTATGTCGCCACGGATGGCACGCCGCGCAGTATCCCGATCGCCTTCACCTGGAACGGCTCGGAGATCGTCCTGTGCACCACGACGAACGCCCCCAAGCTGCCCGCCCTGCGCCAGAACCCGATGGTTGCCCTGACCATCGACACCGAGGTCCACCCGCCGAAGATCCTGCTCATCCGCGGGCGGGCCGAGCTGGCCGTCGTCGACGGCATCCCGGACGAGTATCTGCGGATGAACGGCAGCTACGAGATGACACCCGAGCAGCGCGTCGAGTGGGAGGCCGAGGTCCGCTCGCTCTACGACGGCATGGTGCGGATCGTCGTCACCCCGACCTGGGCGAAACTCATCGACTTCGAAAACACCCTGCCCAGCGCGGTCGAGGAGCTGATCCGGCAACGGGCCGAACGTCAGCACGCCTGAGATCGATGCGGCCAGAATGGCCCCTACTACTTCAAGGAGAAAATGATGGCCAAATACCTGCTGCTCAAGCACTACCGCGGTGCACCGGCACCGGTCAACGATGTGCAGATGGACCAGTGGACCCCGGAGGAAGTGGCGGCCCACATGCAGTACATGCAGGACTTCGCCGCGCGGCTCGAGGCGACCGGCGAGTTCGTCGACGGTCAAGCGCTCTCCCCGCAGGGCACGTTCGTCCGCTCGGACGGCGAGGGCCGCCCACCGGTCACCGACGGACCGTTCGCCGAGACGAAGGATCTGATCGCCGGCTGGATGGTGATCGACGTCGATACCTATGAGCGCGCACTCGAGCTGGCCGCCGAGCTGTCCGCGGCGCCCGGTGCGGGCGGGAAGCCGGTGCAGGAGTGGCTCGAGGTGCGGCCGTTCCTCACCGCGATGCCCACGGTGACCGAGTGAACGAATCGCTGCTGCGGGAGCTCGTGCCCGCGGTGATCGGCGTCCTCGTCCGGCGCGGAGCCGACTTCGCGTCGGCCGAGGACGCCGTGCAGGAGGCCATGATTCGCGCTCTGCGAAGCTGGCCGGACGATCCACCGCGCGATGCGAAAGCTTGGCTCGTCGCGGCCGCGTGGCATAAATTCCTCGACGTCACCCGGGCCGAAACCTCGCGGCGAGAACGGGAACTCGCCGTGGAGATCGAGCCGCCGAGCGGTCCGGTGCGGGGCACGGACGACTCGCTGTGGCTCTACTTCCTGTGCGCGCACCCGTCGTTGTCCCCCGGTTCGGCCGTCGCGTTGACGCTACGCGCGGTGGGCGGCCTGACGACGCGGCAGATCGCGGCGGCATACCTCGTGCCCGAAGCGACCATGGCACAACGGATCAGCCGGGCCAAGCGGCGTATCACCGGGCTGCCGCTGGATCAACCCGGTGATCTGGCGACCGTGCTGCGTGTTCTCTATCTCGTCTTCAACGAGGGCTACAGCGGGGACGTCGATCTGGCGGCCGAAGCGATCCGCCTCACCCGCCAGCTGGCCGATTCCACCGACGAACCCGAGGTCGCGGGCCTACTGGCGCTCATGCTGCTGCACCATGCCCGCCGCGCGTCTCGCCTCGGGCCGGGCGGTCGCCTGGTGCCGCTCGGTCAACAGGACCGATCTCGGTGGGACACCGGCCTCATCGCCGAAGGAGTGACGATTCTGCAAGCGGCACTGGCTCGCGACCGGTTGGGCGAATACCAAGCGCAGGCCGCGATCGCCGCCCTGCACGCGGACGCGCCCAGCGCCTCCGAGACGGACTGGGTGCAGATCGTGGAGTGGTACGACGAACTACTGCACCTCACGGGTAGCCCGGTGGTGCGACTCAACCGCGCGGTCGCGGTCGGCGAGGCCGACGGACCGCAGGCCGGCTTGGCGGAGCTGAGCAAGGTGGATCCCGACCTGCCCCGCTACATCGCGGTCCGCGCCTATCTCCTCGAACGCACCGGCGACCTCGAGCAGGCCGCCGAGCTGTACGCCGAGGCCTCCCGCGCGGCCACCAGCGCACCGGAGCGCGACCACCTCACCCGCGAGGCAGCGCGGGTCAGGCAGTTACTGCGTTCGTGAATACCGGCCCCATTCGGCAGCCCGACGACGACCGCCGACCGGGAAACCCTTCAACTCGCGATGGGTCCGAGGAGCACAGGTAGAGCGAGCGGCCCGCAAGTGATGAACTGCGGGCTGAGCGGGATGGAGTCCGGCTCGCACGCCAAGCGCAGCCGGGGAAAGCTGTTGAACAGCGTCGACAGCGCGACCCGACTCTCCAGGCGCGCCAGAGGGGCGCCGAGACAGAAGTGCGGTCCTCGACCGAAAGCCAATTGATCTCGGTGATCGTGATCGATATCGAAGACGTCGGCGTGCGGATGCCGTCGTGGATCTCGTCCCACCCCGGCGTACCAGCCCACGATCGCGCCCGCGGGAACATCTACCCCCGCGATGGTGACGTCCCGCAGCGCATACCGATTGAACATGACGCAGGCCGACGAACGGAAACGCAGGACCTCCTCCACGACGTCCGACCACCGCTCCTCGGCCCTGGCCTCGGCCAGTTGCGCGGGATGCGAACACAACGCGATGACCGCGTTGCCCAACAAGTGCACCGTCGTCTCGTGGCCGGCGATGATCACCAACCACAACGTCTGGACCAGTTCGTCGTCGGTCAACCCGCTCTCGTCGTTGGCCTGCAACAGGGCGGAAGTCAGGTCGTCACCGGGAGTGCGCCGCTTGCGGCCGAGCAATTCGGTGAGATACGCGAGCATTTCCCGCACCGCCGCCTGCGTCTGCTCCCCTGTGCTGGTGTGCGAAACCACCGTCGTGGTCCAGCGCCGGATCTGCGGTTGTTCGTCGGCGGCCACGCCGAACAGTTCACAGATCACCCGTACCGGAAGGGGTGTGGTGAAACCGGAGACCAAGTCGATCTCGCCGGTGCGATCGCGAAGGTCGTCGATAAGTTCGGCGGCAATACGCTGGATTCGCGGTTCGAGCGCGGTTACACGACCAGGAGTGAACGCTTGGACGATCGTTCTGCGCACTCGCCGGTGCTCGTCGCCGTCCTTGTTGAGCAGATGGTCGATGTCCGTCAACGCGCGCAGCGGCCAATCCGCGGGAATGGTGCCGTCGTGCAGTGCGGGGCAGTTACGGGCGTTCTTGCTGAACAGCGTGCCGTCGCCGGCGAGGATTTCGCTCACCGCTTGGTGGCTGACCGCCAGCCAGGCCGAGACGTTCCCGGGCAGCTCGATCGGAACGAGGGTCCCGCGCCCGCGGATTCGCTCATAGGTGTCGAAGACGGACTCTCCGGCGGTGGGCAACTGGCTGACGGACTCGGTCACGATGTCTCCCCATGGATGCGGACAGGTGGGCCGCACGAAGCCGAACGGAGTGCGGTGCCAGTGAGTGTGGACAATCCTTGCCCGGCACCGACGTGGAACCGGAAGTCTGTGCCTCAGAACCGGATTCCGCGATCCGAAACCGATGGAACCGAACCGCCGGTCCTCGATCTCCGCACCCGCGTGGAACTCACCCGCCGACCTCGCATGCTTCGCGGTAGGCCCGGGAATCCTGAAGCTGTCAGGAAGTGCAAAGTAGAGGATCCTGAAGCTGGCCTCGGTGAAATCTCAGGCTCGTGGTGCAGCGCTGCTGATGATGCGGTGGATGGTGGAACGGCCGACGCTGTATTCCTCGGCGAGGTCTGCCAGGCTCGCGTCGTCGTCGGGGTCGTGGTAGCGGCGGTGGATCGTTTTCCGTGCGGCGAGCGGCAGTTTCGGCTGTTTGCCCTTGAGGCGGCCCTTCGCGCGGGCCTTGGCCATACCTTCGCGGGTCCGCAGGTGGTTTAGGTTGGCTTCGAATTCGGCGACCATGGCGAGGGTTTGCAGGAACAGCTTGCCGAACGGGTCGGCCCAGTCGTAGACCTGGCTGCCGAGCCCGAAGAGGACATCGCGCTCGCGCAGACTGGTGAGGATCTCGCCGGCCTCGGCCATGTTGCGGGCGAACCGGTCGAACTTGGTTGTGGTCAGCACCACTTGCCGTCCGGTGACGGCCGCCGCGGCGGAGGTGACCGCGGTCAGCGCGTTGTCCAAACCGGCCCTGTTCTTGCGGGTGGTGCCGGAGAATCCCTTGTCGATGAAGATCCGCTCGCGCGGTACCGCGAGGGCGAGCAGTTGCTCGGTTTGGATCTCGACGTCTTGTTCGTCGGTGGAGCAGCGTACGTATCCGACACGGAAGGGCTCGATCACGTCGGAAATCGTTCCATAGGACGGGGGTTCACCGGAACAGTTCCCGGAACACCTCTACGGAACACCCGCGACCAGGGGCGGATTGTTCTCGCCGTGGTGTTCCGGTGGCCGTTCGCCTTACGGAACACTCCATATGGTGGCGAGTCGGCGAGCGCTTACCTCCGCACCGTGCCGTTTTTGATCGAATGCTGAACACGCCGTTGCTGCGGTGAATGTGACTCGGCCTCAGAGTTCACGGGCGCGCAGGTACTCGTCCAGGTCGGCGGCACTGGCGAGCATGGCGCGCCCCCGGGCGGACAGGCGGGCCTGCCAGTCATGCAAGGTTGACTCCAGCGGGGCGACGCCTCCCGCGGAGCGGACCTGGGCGATCAGCAGGGCGATCTGCTCCAGCGAGTAGCCGCCCCGTCTGAGCTGGTGGGCCAGGCGGATGTCCCGTACGTCGGCCGCGTTGTAGATCCGGTAGCCCGTCTGCCGATCGCGGCGCGGCTGGACCAGCCCGGCGTTCTCCCATTTGCGCAGGGTCGCAGGGCGCAGGCCGAGTCGTCTGGCCAGGGGGCCGATGAACGTGTGGCCGCGTTCGGCCGGCACGGGTGCCAGCTCTCGGAGCGCAGCGTCGACGGCCCGGAGGGTGCGGCGGTCGTCGAGGAGCCTGCTGTGGCTCTCGTCGATGAGCCGCAGCGCGTCCTCGGTGGCACCCCGGTTGACCGCCTGCATGATCGAGGTGGCCATCGGGTGACCGTGCCCGGGCACGAGGGCGAGGAACGCGCGCAGGGCTTGCGCGTGCAGCGGCGTGTAGGTGCGGTAGCCGTGGACGGTGCGTTCGGCGGCAGGCAGGATGCCTGCCTGCTCGTAGTTCCTGACCGCCTGGGTGGACAGGCTGTGCTCGCGCGCCAGGTCCACTGGCCTCATGGGATTCCTCACCAATTGAAGGTTCGTTGCGGTGGGAGCGGAATTTCCGGGAAAAAGTTTACACCGAGTGTTCAACGATACTGTTTAAGGCATGGATATCAAGGACACGGCCTCGCCACTCGATGGCGCGAGTATCTCGGCATTCCTGGGGTCGCTTCCCACCCGGCCCCTGCTGCTCGGGCTGGGCGAGGCCAGGCACTTCGTGGGCGAGCTGGGCGAGTTGCGCAACGAGATCTTCCGACACCTGGTCGAGCACGAGGGCTACCGGTCGTTCGCCCTCGAGAGCGACTGTCTCATGGGCCTAGTAGTGGACGACTACATCGCGACGGGCGCAGGCACGCTCGATGACGTCATGGAACGCGGCTTCAGCCACAGCTTCGGCGTCTCACCGGCCAACCGCGACCTCGTGTCTTGGATGCGGGCGTACAACAAGGAGCATGAGGAGAAGCTGCGGTTCTTCGGGTTCGACGGCCCCCTGGAATATTGGGCGGCGAGCCCGCGCCAGGCGCTCACCGCCCTTTATGCCCTCCTCGACGGCCCGCTCCCCCGCACCGTGGTAACCGAGGAAACCCTCGACACGCTGCTGGGTGCGGACGACCGGTGGTCGAACGAGGCCGCGGCCATGGATCCGTCCCAGTCGATCGGCCGGTCCGCCGACGCCCAGCAGTTGCGGCTGATCGCCGACGACCTGGTGGCACTGCTCGACACACAGGGACCGCAGCTGAACACCGAGGACAGGGAGCGGGCGGCACTGTACGGGCGCACCGCCACCGGCCTGCTCCGCTACCACTACTGGATGGCCGACGCGTCCCCGGCACGGTGGACCCGGCTGTCGGCGCTGCGGGACGCGATGATGGCCGCCAACCTGCGTGCCATCGCCGAGAACGGCCCGGCCCTGGTCTTCGCCTCTAACCTCCATCTGCAGCGGAACAAGAGCCTCATGTCGTTCGGTGACCAGCAGTTGGAGTGGTGGAGCGCGGGGGCGATCACCGGGACACACCTGGGCGACCGGTACGCCTTCCTCGCCTCCGCCTTGGGCACGGCCGGCGACAACACCCCGCCCCCCGACACCGTCGAGGGCATCCTGTCCACGCTCCCGTGGGACCACTGTCTCATCGACGCCCGCCGCCTGGCCGAGGCCATCACGACGCCCGCTCCCCGCATCTCCCACGATTTCGCCTATTTCCCGCTGAATCCGGCCCAACTCGACCTGATCGACGGCATCGTGTTCCTCAAGCAGGCTGTCAGGCTGGGTCGACCGGGCTGACGCGCACACGCCTCGATCACTCCGTCATGGTCCTGACATGGTCGATGCAGCGGTCAGGCGTACCGTGCCGAACCGTCGGGAGGGTCGACCGTCCGAGTACACCCGTCAGCTGGCGACCCGTTCTCGGGTGAGGTCCAGGCGAGTGTCCATATCGAGCCGGAACCGGCCGTAAGGATTGATGTTCGACCAGAACAGCGGGCTCAGTGCGCGGCGTTCGGTGTCGCCGACCAGATCGTGGAACTGCGGGTCTTCCAGGACGGCTTGCAGCAGAAGGGTATTGATGTGGACCATCGCCGATTGCAGTAGGTGCAAAGCGAGCATCGATACTTCGGCGTGCTCGCGGTCGGCGCCGGTGAGCTGGGAATCCTTGCCGTAGAACACGACCGTATTGGCGGAGTTCCAGTTCTCCACCACCTGCAACCCGCTGTTGATCTCCCTTCTGAGTTCTTCCGACGCCAGATAGTCGCAGGCGAAAATCGTTCTCACAGCACGGCCGAGTTCTTCCAGGGCCTGGTAGGTGGGGTGTTTCGGGCCACCGCGGGTGAACCGCCGCAGGATCGACTCGCTCTCGGCTGTGCCCAGGCGCAGCGCGGTCGCGTATTTGACCATCTGGTCGTACTGCTGGGCGATGAGATCCCACCGGATCGGGCGCGTCAGCACCGGTCCCAGCTCGCCGTATACCGCGGTGTCGTCGGGCCGGTACAACCGGATCGAGCCGATGTTCTTCAGCCGGGGCAGCAGCTTGAACCCCAGCAGCTCGGTGAACGCGAACCCTACGACCGACGCGCCGTGAGTGTCGACGTAGTTGGCTTCGATCTCGGTGTCGGTGCAGTGCCGCAGCAGCCCTTCGATCATCGCCGCCACCTCCGAACTCGAACACGATTTGAGCTGGGAGTAGATGCAGACGCGGTTGCGCTCGACGTGCCAGTAGATCATCACCCCCGGGCCGCCGTAACGCTGGTGGTACTGGGTCATCAGATTCGACTCCCAGGAGCCGAACTTCTTCGAATCGCTGGCACAGGCGGTGCCCGCACCCCACCAGTTCGGATCTCGGGCGGCGAAAGTGGCGTTCACCAGCTTCCTCGTCGCGCGGCGCAGGTTGTCGCGGGTGATGAAGTGCCGGCGCACATGCCGCAACGCGGCCTCGGACTCCTCATGCTCGCCGGTGTTCACGATCGCCCGGATTCCCATGTTCGTTCCCAGAGCGAACAGGTCGAGCAGGAGCCGTCTTCGCAGCGTGTCGCGATCGATCACCTCCCGTGACGCCACGGAGGTGAACTCTGCGGTGAAGTCGGTGAGGAAATCGGTGTCTTTGAGCACATCGAGGAGATCGAGGGTTCCCCAACGCCTTGCGACCTCGGCCTTGATCTTCTCTAGATTCTCCGGCTCTGGCTGTTTGTCCAGCTTCGGCACGCTGATCCACTGCTCACCGCGCCGCCGCGTCAACCGGATACCGCCGGTGGTGTTCTCAGCGAGGCCAGTATCTAGGCGGGTCAGGGCCTCGCTCATGCGCTGCTTGAGCCCGGCGATGAATTCGGTCGGATCCAGCGGCTGGCGGATCGCGGCGTAGTGCACCTCACGGGCGGTATCGAAATCGCCGGGCAGATCGTCTTCGGGGTTGCGCCACCGGTTACCGCCCTCGACATAGATCTCGCGGCGGCGGATCGCGTCCCGCAACGCGACCAGCACGCACAGCTCGTACGGGATGCGCTCGACGCGGTCCTTCTCATCGACCACCGCCTCCCGCCACGCCTTGGGCACCACCCCATCGAGCGGGACGAGAGCGTGTTTGTCGTAGAAGCGGACCTTGCCGTCGATGCTCGCGTACCGCTGCAACAGCTCCATCGCGACCATGACCGGCCGGTAGGCGGTGTTGTTGCACCGGAAATCCAGCGCCGCCAACAACGCCGGCAGCATCCGTCGATAGTGGTTGGAGTACGAGCTGCGCAGCACGGTGCGTACCCGCGCCTGGAACACCTGATCGTTGGCCTTCGCCTCTTTCACCAGCTCCCGCAGCGTCTTCTCCCCGACCACCGGGTACAGGGCCTCGCGCACGATGTCATCGGGGTGGTCCACGGCCGCTTCGGCGAGGCGGAACAAGATGTTCTCCTTGCCACGCACTCGGCGCAGGTCCTCGGTCAGCTCCTTCTCCACTCGCCGATCCGCCCGCGTGCCGATCTTGTGCACCAGCTCGATCAGCAGATCTACCAGCGCGTCGGTGATCTCTCCCGACCGGACCCAACACAACGCCGCCAGCAGCGTCAGCATGGTCGGTGCCGGCATATCCCGCAGATCCGACGGGAACATGCGCGCTGCCCGCGCTCGCCAGGCATCGACCAGCTTGTCGCTGGCGTCGGCAAACAAGTCTGCGGGCAGCTCCAGCGCCCGCACCGCGGCCAGCTTGTCTACTTCCCGCAGCAGCGTCTCGAGACTGACCTTGCCCGGGTCGGACTTCAACTCCGCCAACAGATTCCGGCCACTTGCCAACGGCGCAGCACCGACAGCGACCAAGTTGTTCAACCGGTCGACCGACAGCTCACTCAGCCGTGAGACGGTCCGTTCGCAGAACTGTTTCTCGAAACTCGCCCGCGCCGACCCGATCAGCCGGTCGATCCGGCCAGGGGTCGTCGGTTCGATCCGCTCGGCCCGGCAGCGCACCAACAGCGCCTCACGCAGCTGCTCGTCACGCAGCTCCACCGGGCACACCTCGGCCGCCAGCCAACCGGTGAGCTTGTCCTCGTCACCGACGCTGAACTCACGGAAGCCGTACACCGCGCGGATCTGCTCGCGGTGATACTTCGCCGACCGGCCCGACCACGGGTACGCGTCGAACTCGGCAGGATCGACCTTAAACTGCTCGGCCATATAGGAGACCACCGCAGGCGGAAACTCTTCCGGGCTACGAGGAAACCGAGCCTCCAGCTCGAAGAACTTCAGCAACAGGCCGAACCCGAGGCGAGTCGCGCCCGTCTTGTTCCCCACCCGCTGCCAGTCGCTCCCGACCAGCGTCCACGACCCGATCAGATCCTCGGTCGACCACTCCTGACGCACGCCCGGTCACGCTAGACCAAACCCGCCGCTGCCGAAGCTACTTTGCACTTCCTGACAGCTTCAGGATTCCCGGGCCCGGTAGAAGGGCGGATTCGCAGATATGGTGAATCCCGTTGCACCGAAGCACTGCGCCGACTGCGGAGGTTAACCGTTGCGCTCCGCATCCGACACCGACGCGGCCGACATGCTCTTCATCCGATACCAAGCGGCAGCGCCCAACCGTCACGGCCGGTACCCCGGAGTCTTCGCATTGGTCAACGGCCTGGCTTGGGCGGGGCGCCTCACTGCACCGCAAGAGCAGTTCCGGCGCCGTGAAAATGACTGGTACCACGATAATCTCGTCGATCCCGGACGCCT
Organism: Nocardia exalbida NBRC 100660; assembly: GCF_000308575.1. Classification (GTDB taxonomy): domain Bacteria; phylum Actinomycetota; class Actinomycetes; order Mycobacteriales; family Mycobacteriaceae; genus Nocardia; species Nocardia exalbida. The sequence continues at coordinate 55,724 of NZ_BAFZ01000161.1, forward strand.
CGATCCCTCGCCCTACGACCGAGGCCGCCATCCGGAGGCCGAAGCGTGGTTCAAGTCCTCGGCCACTCATTTGATCGCACGCGTGAACGGCTACCTCGAGATTCTGGACGCCCACGGCATCGAATGGTCCCGCCGGAGCTCCGATGCTCCGGGCCGGATCATCTACGACGATCCCTACCAGGTCGTCGTGGAGCGCTGGCGGCACCCGGCAGGCCGAGAAGTCGGGTGAGCCCGTGCGGCCGGATTCGCCGGTCCCGCAGCAGCGCGACTATTCGACGCCGAGCGCCACCTCTGTCGCTTTGATGAGGACTTTGACGGCCGAGCCCTCGGTGAGTTCCAGGTCGTCGACCGCGTCTCGGGTGATCGAGGAGGTGATCTCGTCACCGCCGGTGAGCCGGACACGGACCACGGCCATGGCTTCGCCGCGGGTGATGGAGATGACGGTGCCGTCGAGTTGATTGCGGGTAGATAGCTGCATGTCGGTGATGGTACGCAGACCGATCGCGGATGGTGGGAATTGCCGACTGACATTCGCGGGGAAGCGCGAAGATCGCGACTGCGTTAACGGTGGCCACCGGTGGCATATCTCCGGCGGATGCCAGCGCATGCGACAACTCGGCCCGAGCCGCAATGGGCGGTTTGCCGGGCGGTGATCGAGTTTGCTGGGCTACTGCGGGCGATCTCGATGTCTCACCGCTGAATGCCCCCCCGTGACCGGTTGCGCCGCCAGCTTCTCCACCACGGCAAGCAGGTCGTCCAGCAGGGCGCGTGTCCCCTCCATCAGCGCGACGGCCTCGCGCGTCATGGTGTTCACTTCCGCGAGCCGCTCGTCCACCGCCGCGAGGGTGGTCCGAGACGCCACCATTGTCTGCGCTGCCGTGGTCAGCGTGGTGCTGACGACGTCGAGGGTCGCCTCGGTCCTGGCGAACGTATCCTCCACCCGGCACAAGACCGATTCCACGTCGACGAGAGTTCGCTCGGCCCGGCCGACCATCTCGAACGGCCCCTTCGTCAGCAGTCCCATGACGTGTTTCACCCTTCCCATCTCAGCCCACTATCCGCTGCGCGACACCGTGGACGCCCACGCACACCCGGCCGGTAACGCTGGACCGCCGACGGCCCGTAAGTCGCGCCGGTTCGATCGGCGAAACCAAATCTGGAATGCCACTGTTCGAGCACATCCGATTCGAAGTAGTTGGCCTCGACCGAGCAGACCGACTCACAGGCACACAGTCGATACATTCATCTGGATGGATATCACCTATGCGATCAACGATGTAGTTGCAGCCCACGGGACCATTCGTCGACGAATGGCCGGTCGCGCACGGCATCGCGACTGTGTATGCCAATGCTTCTACCTATTCCCTAGTAAAGATGCAGCGATCGGCGCAACCGTCGCGGCTCCACCAATTATACTGAAGTATAATAATTATGCTTCGGCACACGCGCTACCGCGGCTCTGAATATGACTCGAGTCACACCCTTGGCACCCCGGCGGTTGTCTGCGGACAAGCCGTAACCCGCACGCCTGTAGACGAGTTGCGCACGGACCCACCGATACGCCGTAGGGTGGCCCCGAGCGCCGCCGAGTTCGGTGGCACGACGCAAGGGCTACACGCGCCACGATCGAGTAGTTATGCTGTAGCATAACCGCTTATCGAAGAAGAGTTCGAGTCGACAAGGAGCGCGCGGTATGGGCAATGGCGCCTTCTCCGACCGCCTCGAGTACTTGTTCCGAACGATGCCGAACCCCGAAGGCAGACGCTATACCGCCGACGAGATAGCGCGCCGCGCCACCGACCTCGGCTACCCGATTTCGGCGGTATACGTCGCGCAATTGCGTTCCGGGCTGAAGCAGAACCCCTCACTCAAACATGCCACCGGCCTGGCCGCGGCATTCGACGTGGACATTCGATTCTTCACCGATGAGGAAGCCTGGCAGCGCGGCCGCCAAGAGATCGAATACCTGCGCCTGAGCACGGCACCCGGCCTCGAAGCCGTTGCCTTCCGCGCGATGGACCTGTCCCAGCAGTCGTTGGCCTCGTTGATCGACTACCTGAAGTTCCTCCGCGTACAAGAAGGGCTTCCCCCGGACCCGCCGGATCTGCCCGAACCATCATGATGCGCGACGATGTCCGGCCGGGCGCCTGTTCGACAGCAGTTCCGCCGCGAGCATCCCGGTAATCGCGGTCGGTGTGCGCGGGAGCCCGGCTACCCGTCCGCGCGGTTTGCGCTCAGGACCGATGGGGTTCGGGCGTCGAAAAGCTCTGCGGCAGTGAGTTCGTAGGCCGCGTGGCGGGGACTGTCGCGCGCTGCGGCGCTGAGCGATTCGTGGTCCAGCCGGTAGGCCGCGGCCAACGCCGGCGCTTCGCGTTGCAGCAGTCGCAGGGCGTCACTGACCTCGATCAACATGTCGGTCACGCGCGTTTCCGCGCGCCTGCTCACGCGGGAGCGGAATCGCACCTGCGGGTAGCGTCGCGTCAGCCAATGGTGCAGGGGTGCGAGTCGTTCGATGTAGGAGCGGGCCAGTCGAGCGCTTCGAAGTGTCCCCAGCACGACAGGACCGGTTGTGCCGACCACCAGCAGAACACTCACCACGACTTGAAACGAGATGGTGAGGCGTTGCGCCCACAGCGGCGGCATGGCCGGCCATAGACCGACGACAACGAGCACCCAGATCTCGTACCCGACGAGCAGGACGCACACGCCTGCCAGCACACTCAGAAGGATTCGCCGCCACTGTCGCTCGCGAACACTGGCGCGAGCCGCCGCACCCGCCAAGGTGGACATCGCGTGGATCACCACGATCGCCTGGACAGCCCAGTACAGTTGCATCCGCGGATTCCCGGAGAATTCCCGCGCGAAACCGAGTCCATCCGGCTGCTGCGGCGAAGTCATGAAGAGCGAGACCATAACTACTCCGACAGACCCGTATACCGTGCGTGCCACATGTACCCGTTGTCGCGTCGGCGGATCGGCTGACAGATAGTTCCGCCAATACAGGGTGGTCAGGACTATTGCGGTCACAGCGCACAGGTTGCTCAACAAGTATGCGGTGTTGACGCGGATAGGTTCGAACACGCCCTGGCAGGCCGGAGCGAGCAAGAGGTAGCTGAGCGCGACCAAGCCGAGGATGGCGATGGGCCTCCATTGTCCCCGCGCCCCTTGCGGTGCCAGCTGCCATGCCAACGCGCCGACACCCACACCGATGAACACCGAGATCGCCCCGGCGAACTGTGCCACTCGCCTACTCGATCCGAGTGCGCGGAAAGCCCAGCGCCGCAAGCAACCCGGCAGACTCACCGGTGCCCGCGTCACTCCACAGGACCGTGCGCAGGGTTTGCCTGGCGAAGTCCTCGGCTTCGCGCTCACTCTCGGTGTCGTAGGCCGATCGGTATCTGACGTGCGCGAAGCGCGCGATGGCTGCGGGACCGAGTATGGAACACAGCGCCTGGCCAGCGTCGACCCGATGCTCGACCGAGGTATGGCCGTACAGGATGTGACCTGCTTCGTGCAGCACGGTGTTGATGCGGGCGATCTCGGGCAGGTCGGCATCGAATTCGATGAGATCTCCCGTGCCGGTGCGCAGCCACCTGCCCGCCACCGATGGCGGCAGGGTGGAGCTGGCGGCGATGCTGACCGGGATACCACTGGCGGAGGCCAGGATTCGGCCGAACGCGGTCAGTGTGAACGGTTGCAGCTGGGCGGTGTGCCGTTGGACTTCGGTGCGGGTTCGACGCTGTGCGCGACGGGTCGAGTTCGATTTCCAAGTACGGATCATCGCCACCGCCCATCCTTTGCCACACTCGGTCTCCATGATTCTGCCGCAGCACGGGGTGTGGGCGTGCGGCGTCCGCGCCCCCGAATTTCCAGGGCATGCTCGCGGAGGTGCGTCGGGCGAGCACGAGTGCGTGGTGGGCAGGGTGCCCGCCGAGGGAATCCGTGCCATCCTCACCTGGCCGACACCACGCTCACCCGGTTCACCCCAGCAGGACCTCGCCGCGGCGAAGCCGGTCACCCGCCTGAGCCGGCCGAACGGCCGTGACGAAACCTTCCGCTCCGAGATCATCGATGCCCTGCACGTGGGCCGCATGGAGCGGAACCGTCTTCACACCAACGGCTTTCCGAGCGCACGCCGCTTGCGCATATCGTGGAGGTAGGTCTCGAATGGATACAACCGCCAGCGCTCGGGAAGCACTCGCAGTAGCAGACCGATCGAGCGCATCGTCACCTCGAAGATCCGCTGGCGGCGAGGGCTCCAAGCCAGCCCCAGTTCGTCGCGGAAATGTTGCGGGAGAAAGCCCGTGGTGAAGAACCGGTTCACCCGGCGGAACGCCCATCGCTCGAGGGGACGGTAGGGCCCCAGATCGACGACTTCGTCGAGCAGATACGCCCGCACCTCGTCGTCCAGGGTGAGATCCGGCAGCTTCGAGTCCCAGTAGCGCGCGAACGCAGTGCGGTCTCGCGGCCACAGCTCCGGTCGCATCTGCAACGTGGTTCCGAACCGGCTGGACTCGCGGTACACCTCGTCGGCCAGATCCTCATCCGCCGGGCCGTACAAGTAGGTCAGGGAATCGATCGTGCCGCGGTAGAGGCACGCGGCGACCCACAACTGCAGTTCCGGATCGAAGGCGTTGTACTTCACCGGACTGTCGGAGCCGGATCGCACATAACGGTGCGACGTGTTCACCGCCGCACGATAGGCCGCCCGGTCTTCCTCGGTACCGAGCATCGCCACCGCCAAATAGGTCAGGGTCGTGCGGCCGCGCTTGCGCGGATGCAGGGTGTACCGGCCGCTGTCGACCGTGCTCTCGACAACGCCGCGGCCGACCGGAGGGAAGCTCAGCTGCATGATCACGTTGGCCGGGCCGCCCAGCAGTGCCGCAGGGCCCGCCATGTAGCGGCGGCGGCGGCGACCGAGATCTACCTCGGGTGAGGTCAGCAGCGGTGCCGACGGTTCAGGACTGGACATGCCGAACTCCCGCGAGATATTGGTATAAGTTACAAATCATTCTCTCAACAACACGCACGATCGGCAACCACGAACCTCGGGTTACCCCGCCTTGCACTCACGCATATGTGAACGCGCATTCTTGTCACGCACTAGGCGTCTTGAGGCGTAGGGGCGGTGTCGGCGGGACAACGCGGACCCGGGATTCGATCGCCGATCGGCCCCACTGGAGGTATTCGATGACAAAGACACTGGGATCGCCGCTCGCGGCAGTCCGCTCGATAGCCGACCTGGCATCGGCGGCCGTCGTGCTCGCCAAGCGCGGGATGTTCGATCCGGCGCGCCCGGCCGAGACGATCCGCGTGATGCGCGAGGCTTCCGTGTACGGCCCGTTCGTCACCGTGCTGGCACACGCCACCCGCCGCCATGGCGCCGCCCCCGCCATCGCCGATGAACGCGGAACACTCACCTTCGCTCAACTCGATCAGCAGTCGAACGCGCTGGCCCGAGGACTCATCGGCGCGGGGATAAGCTCCGGCACCGTCCTCGCGGCGCTGTGCCGCGACCACCGCGGAATGGTGTTGACGCTCTTGGCGGCCGGGAAGGTGGGCGCCCGCGTCGTGTTGATGAACACCGGCTTCGCCGGGCCCCAGCTCGCCGAGGTCGCCGAGCGGGAGAACGTCGGGGCGATCCTGCTCGACAGCGAATTCCTTCAATTGCTCGGCACGATTCCCGGATCGGTGCCGCGCATCCTGACCTGGGTGGACGAGGTCGACGCCGTCGAGGCGCAGACACCGACGATAGACCTGCTCATCGCGGCGAACTCCACCGCGCCGCTGCCTGCCCCGAAACGCCCCGGCGGCCTAGTGATTCTGACCAGTGGGACCACCGGCACGCCCAAAGGCGCCCCACGTGACAAGGTCTCACCATTGCAATCGGCGCAATTCCTGCACCGGGTGCCGATGCCGCGCAACGACACGGTCGTGATGGCGGCCCCCATCTTCCACGGCACCGGTCTGTCCCAGTTCACTCTCGGCTGGGCGTTGGGCAACAAGATCGTCTTCCAGCAGCGCAAGTTCGATCCGCGACGAACCCTCGCCAACGTCGCCGATCACCGCGCCGCCACTTTGGTCGTCGTGCCGACCATGCTGCAACGCATCCTCGACCTCGGCCCCGCCGTGCTCGAGCGGTACGACACGACATCACTGAAAGTCGTCTTCACCGCGGGATCACCCGTCTCGCCGGACCTCAGCAGACGCACAGCCGACGCTTTCGGTGAGGTGCTGTACAACCTCTACGCCTCGACCGAAGTCGCGGTCGCCGCCGTGGCCACTCCGCACGACATGCGAGTGGCGCCGGGAACCGTCGGCAAACCTCCCGTGGGTTGCCGCGTCGCGCTCTACGACGCGCAACGCAACAAGATCACCACACCCGGCGAGGTGGGCACGATCTTCGTCTCCAGCGGGCTCAGCTTCTCCGGCTACACCGACGGCCGGAACAAGGAAATCGTCGATGGTCTGCTGTCCAGCGGCGACGTCGGCCACTTCGACGCCGACGGCCGACTGTTCATCGACGGCCGCGACGACGACATGATCATCTCCGGCGGCGAGAACGTCTACCCACTGGAAGTGGAGAACCTCCTGGTCGACCGCCCCGACATCCTCGAAGCCGCAGTCGTGGGCGTCGAGGACGCGGACTTCGGAAAACGGTTGCGCGCTTTCGTCGTTCCCGCCGAGGATGCCGAGCGCGACCCCCAGGAGATCAAGGACTACGTCCGAGCGAACCTCGCCCGCCACAAAGTACCCCGCGAGGTGGTGTTCGTCGACGAGCTGCCGCGCAACGCCACCGGCAAGCTGATGCGGCGCAAACTCGAGGAGACCGACATATAGCTACGGACTCATCTCGAATGCGCCCGCGTAGCTCATCACCTCGTCGTGCAGACGGGCGGTTCGCTGCTCGTCGACGACCGGTTTGCGCAGCACATTCAAGGCCCAATCCTGCTGCGCGGAGGTCGAAGAAGCCTTCGAGAACAGCCCGAGCGCGTAGGCCGAGAAGTCGCGCACGAATACCTCGAAGATGGAATCCACGATGTCTTCGGATGTACCGACGATCGCGGCCTGCTCCAGGATGAGCTGTCCGTAGGGCAGCAGCGTGAACAACTCCCCCACCGCCAGTTGGTAGTCCAGATCCTCCAACTGGGCCGGGGTCGGCGGCGCCTCCACCGGGAACCGGGTGAATCGCTCCGCCTGCTCGATGAAAAGGGCCACGTTGGGCAAGTGGCGGTAATTCGCATAGGCCGACCGCCAGTCGGCGAATCGGACCTTGCCCAATCCCGCGGCGCCCGGCTGCCGGAACAGCGATTCGTCGTCGCCCGGATCCCGTCGTACCGGCACCGGAGGCAACTGCGCCGGATCGAAGAGGAAGTTCGGCATGAATTTCAGCGTGAGTGCCATATTGACATGGGCGGTGCCTTCCAGCCGTGGCATGGAGTCGATCGTGCCGCGGGCTGTCGCGAAGTAGCTGTCCTTCTCGAAACCCTTGGCGGAGATGACATCCGAGAGTTCCCGGAACACCCGTTCGGCCTCACGCGTGACCTTCATCTTGCCGATGGAATTGAACATCACGAAGCGGCGATCCTCCGGAGTCGAGCATCGCATGTAATCGATCGCTCGTTCATGGTAGAGCCGCATGCCGTTCATGCGAACGTAGCTGTCGGACAGGATTTGCCGAACCTGCGCGAAATCAGTGACGGGATGTCCGAACAGGATCTTCGCGCTCGCATGGTTGATCGTCTCGTAGAAGCAGTGCTCCACGATGCCCAGCGCGACCATACCGATATTGAATTTGCCGCAGTTGACCGCGGCAAGGGCGGAGTCGAATGCCTTTCGGCCCACGTGCAGTACGTCGTCGGCCGACACGGGATAGTCCACCAGGTCGTAGGCGGAGACGAAATTCTGGCCGTGGATGACGTTCTTGACCAGACGGTAGTTCGGGTGCTGGCTGTCGGCGATGAACCAGACGTAGGCGTCGGGACCTTCGAGGTCGGTGCGTCGGCCGATGGTCGGCACGATCCGGGCCACGTTGCCGTTGCCGATGTAGTACTTGCTGCCGGTGGCGGTGAACCCGCCCGCACCGTCGGGGGTGAGCAGCATGTCGGTGGCGTAGATGTCGGCACCGTGATCCTTTTCCGACAGCCCGAAGCCGATGATCCCGCCGCGGTCGAGTTCCTCGGCGGCACGCAGATGCGCCTTGCCGTTGGCGCTCTGCCAGATGGTGGCGAGACCGAGCGTGGAGACGCCCCACGCGTACCAGTACTGCGATCCGTAGAAACCGGTGATCTCGTTGAACCGGGAGATGAACGCGGTGTCCCAGCGCTTTTCCGGATCAGCGCCCGAGCTTGCCCGCGGGGTCGCCATGTAGGCGATGATCCGGCTCTCGGCGAGGAACCGCATCCAGTCGTCGTACCACTCCGCCCGGAACGCATCGCTGGTGAGCGCCTGCTTGCCCTTCTTCTCGAAGAAGTCGACCACCGACCGCAGCCGAGCCCTCGTGGCCGGGTCGAATTCCTCGAACGTCTCGGTTCTCGGGTTGAACAGGGCCATGGTGAGGCCGCCTTTCGAAGTGATGGCAAGTGCCATCACTTTAAGACTGAAGGCAGCCGCCGTCAATCTGCGGATGAGGCGCGAAGCAGGCGGCGGCAGGCCTCGTCGAACGTGCGGACAATGCGACATCTCCGGTCACCGATATGGTTCGTCGGCTGCCCGGACAGAGTCCACCGGCGAAGCCGGACGGGAACCTCGCGGCAATCGGATCGAGAAGATGTCCCAGAGTGCTCCGTCGACGGAGCGGCCGCTGAGCGCGATGCGTCGAGCTCAGCGGCCGGGGACGGTCAGGGGCGGGCTTCCTCGATCAGACGCTGCCGCAGCCAGGTCAGAGGGGTGAGCGCATCCGGGCCGAGGGTGTATGAGGGGTAACTCTGATGGATGCCGGATTTGAGGAAATCGTCGATCTGTTGCTTGCGCTCTTCGTAGGCGGAGGTGTTGATCTGGTCGGAGAGGAGGCCCAGGCCGCCCGCGGCCAGTGCGTCGCCGATGATTTCGGTCGCCTGTTGCTGATAGTTGCCGATTTTTCCCGGATCCGGATTCGAGAGTTGGACGAAGAAGCCGGCGATCCGTCCGGCGAAGTCACCCTCGGGCATCGCGCAGTACAGATCACCCGCGGCGCAGAAGGTGTAGGTGCGCGAGGTGAGCCAGCCGAAACCTCCCGGGCGAGGTCCGGCCGCTCCGGCGCCCGGGACGGGCGGGCCGATCAGGGTGTCGCTGGGTGAGCGCCGAGGATCGGAGATCAGCCCGACCAGGACCACCCGGTGCGGCGGCATCACGCCCAGGCCGGTGCCGATCTCGGCCGCGAGATCACCTGCGGCATCCGCGCCTTGGCTGTAGCCGAGCAACGCGATCCGGGTGGCTTCGCACGCTTGCGCCATGTCCGAGGCGAACGTGCGCGCTTTGTCGATCGCCTCCTGCTTGGAGCGGCCGTACACTTCGCTTTCCCAAGGGAACGCCGTCGCCGCGTAAGGAACATAGTCGACCTGGACGTCCCCGGGTAAACCGCTCAGGCTCGATGCGAGCATTCCTTTGCCCGGATCGGTACTGGATGTCTCCCACGTTCCGGGGATCGCCACGACATACAAGTCTGGGCAATGGCTCGGTGCGCCATCGGCAAAAGGCGCGACACCGAGCTGAACAGTAGCGGTTACCGCTGCGGCCACACACGCGGCAGCTATCGTCTTCCATCGGGTGAACATCGAATTCTCCGTGTTTCAAAGCACCGAGGTCACGTGATCGAGATGAATTGCGCCGGACAGCGGGAATCACAGTACAGCCGGAACGCGCGCAACGTGCACCATTCTCCGGCATCCACACCGGAGGGCGGCGATGCGACACGGCATCGATCACACGCCACCTCGATGTCGTGGACTCGGGTCAGCGGTGTGGTTGGGTCATGTCCCGGTTCATGGTGGGCAGTT
>NZ_BAFZ01000160.1 GCF_000308575.1 Nocardia exalbida NBRC 100660
GCGGCGGTAATCCTCGAAAGAGTCCGGCTGCCAACGTTTGTCCTGCGACCCGTAGAGCACCATGGCAGGCACGCCGAGGTCGATGAGCCGGTCCGTTTCGGTGCGTTCCCGCAGGTAGTCATCCGACGCGGCCGAGGTCGCGGTGAGACTGCGGTAGGTCATGCCACGCAGGTCGGCGACGAACTGGTCGGGGATCCGCACGTCCCGGGTGAACGCGGAGCTCATGGCTTGCCGGAGGACGACGTCCGGCAGCAGTGGCCACAGCGGCTGCCCGATCGCCGGAACGAACAGGAGGTTGCCGACCGGACCGTTGTCGGTGACGGCGTCCAGGCTGGGTCCGGAGTCGATCAGCATGATCGCCGACACCAGGTCGTGGCGCTGTTCGGCCAGCGAGGTGGCGACGTAGCCCCCGGAGGAATGCCCGACGACGATCGCCTGGCGCACGCCCAGCCGGTCGAGCGCGGTCCCGACTCGGCTCGCCTGTTCGGACGTGCTGTAGCCGCTGTCGGGTTTATCGGACTTGCCGTGGCCGAGTAGATCGATGCGCACGACGTACTGGTCCCGCAGGGCGGGCAGCACCGGATCCCAGTAGGCGGTCGAGGCGCCCAGACCGTGTAGCAGCACCAACGCACGAGCACCGGGTGTTCCGTCGGCGACGACGTGGATGTCTCCGCCCGTCAGGTGCACCATGCGTTCGTGCGAATCGTCGGTCTCGGCTTTCGCCGCGCCGGTCGTATTGCCGGTGAGCGCGGCGACCAGGGCGGTGACGATCAGCAGCCCGATGCGCTGCCACCGATTGCGTCCTGCGGCGGTGGTGGTTTCGTCCACGGTTCCTCCTTCGATTGGTGGGGACGTCACCACGTTCGAGCACGACAGCGGGTCGCGTATTGAAGAAATGTCAGCGTCCGTGGCCGCTCATACAATCGACCTGTGCCTTGGGACATCGCGCGGCCGGTGCGGCCACCCGCCCTGCGCGGCGTCGACATGGCCGGATTCCATGTCCACGGGGACGGCCCGGAGCAGGTGCGTGTCATTCCGCATCCGGCGGTCACGGTGATCGTCGAGTTCGGCGAGTGCGGCTTCGACGTCCGCGACTCGACGGGCCGCAGCCATTCGGGCAGCCTGACCCTCGGCCTCGCCCGCACCGCGCTTCCGGTCCGCGTCCATGCCGTCGAATGCGTCCAGGCCGTCGAATGCGTCCAGATTCGCCTGGAACCCGCTGTCGCCCAAGCTATCCTCGGTCTGCCTCCCGCCGAGCTGGGTGGATCTATCATCGGTCTGGACGACCTCTGGGGGCGCGAGGCGGGGTGGCTGCGCGAGCGCCTGCACGAGACACCGAACTGGCCCGACCGATTCGCCTTGGTCGACACCGCGCTGTCGGCGCGGTTCCGGCACGACCACCGCCTCGACCCGGAGGTCGCCTGGGCATGGCGACAAATCAAGCTCAGCCGCGGCCGTCTGCGCGTCGAGCACCTCGCCGCCGAGCTGGGCTGGAGCCGCCAACGACTGTGGTCCCGCTTCGGCACCCGAATCGGCCTCACCCCCAAACGCGCCGCCAAACTGGTCCGCTTCGACCACGCCGTCCACCGCCTCGTCCAAGGACACCCTCCCTCCCGAGTAGCAGCCGACGCCGGCTACGCCGACCAATCCCACCTCCACCGCGACATCCGCGAATTCACCGGCACAGCCCCCACCTCCGCAGCCACCGAACCCTGGCTCACCATCGACGACCGAGCCTGGCCGTCGACCACAGCGACGTAGTCCGGTCTGACATTGGAGCACCGGCCGGACACTCCCCGAACGCCTGCTTCGGCGGTCTGTTTCGCCAGGAGTGTTCGTGGCGGTTCAGCCGAGGAAGACCGGGACGAGTCGCTGGCCGTCATCGAGGCGTTGCGGAGCCGGGTTGGTTGCCGAACGCGCCCATGTGGCGGAGCTGGCCACGGATGTGCTGGCGGCAGAGGTGTCGAAGGTTGTGTCCCGGTGGCGGCGAGCGCATTCCTCGACGGCTCTCGCCGACAGGATTTTTCGGTTGTTCACTTATAGTTGGATGCGATCGGCGAGCAGGGGCAGAGGGGAGTCGCAGTGGTCGGTGAACTACAGGTTCGGGTCGGCCAGCTCCGCGAGGCGTCGCGGTTCATCGCCGACAAAGCGCAGACGATTCGAGAGCGACTCGCGCGCCTGGATGAAACGATCGGCGGAGAGTTGTTGGCCGACGGTTGGCAGGGCCGTGCGGCTTCGGCATATGACGAGTCTTGGGTGGAGTGGAAGCGCGGCGCGGATCAGATCGTCGCGGCGTTGGAAACGTCGGCAATGAACCTCGCCGACGCGGCCAACCGCTACGAGCTTCGCGATGGCACCAATGCCGAGGGGCTCACCGGGCTGGGTAATCAGGTTTAGCCGTGGCTGACGACGACTGCAGCTACCGTGTGAATCTGTCGCAGCTCGATGACGCGATCGCGACCATGGCGAAGTTCGGCGCCGAGGTCGAAGGTTGGCTGCGTGAGGTGCATCAGCACGTCGCCGATCTGCATTTGTCGTGGTCGAGCCAAGCCGCTGAGGCGCAGCGTGTAGCCCATGACCGCTGGATGGTCGGTGTCGGCGAGATGCGGGACAACCTCGATGAGCTACGTGAGGTGGCGCGTCGGGCACACACGAACTACATGGGAGCTGCCGAGACCAACTACCGGATGTGGCCGCAGTGACGGCTCCGACCGTACCGGTCATCGTCCACCGCGCCGGTGAATACTCCTCCGCGGGTGAGGTGTTCGGCCAGATGTCGGCTGACACGGTGACAACCCATGCGGCGCTGATCACCGTGTTGAGCACGTATGCGGGGATGGCTGGTAGCGACAGTGTCGGTGGTCAATGGGCCAGTGCCTACGATGAGGCCGCCCAGCTGGCGATCTCATCGTCATCGAAACTGGCGACTGCGTGTAGTCAAACCAGAGATTTGATCGCTGTCGGAGCACATAACCATCAGCTCGCGGAGACCGGTTCCGATCCGCGTAACCCTTCCTCGCCTGCACCCGCGCAGCTGTCGATCGCGCCCTGTCTGGCCGAAGACGCGCCGTCGGCGGCTGGCGACGGGATCCCCGAGCCATTCGGGTGGTCAATCCTCAAGAACCTTGTCGGTTTCGGCTGGCCCAACGGTCACCAAGACCAACTCGCCGCCGCCGAAACCGCATGGCACACCGCATCGGCGGACTACCGCGCCGTGGCTGCTCAGGTGCCCCGAGCAGTCGAGCTGCTGACAAACCAGCAGTCGCCGGAGATCGGGATCGCGGTCGACACCTGCCAGGAACGTCAGACTGATCTCAACGCATTGGCTGATGCGTGCCAAACGCTCGGGGACTCTTGTGGCGAGTACGCCCACCACCTCGACGAGGCCCACCACAAGATCCTCGAGGAGGTCAAAGACTTCCTGATCGAAACCGCGGCCGCTGAGGCCGTCTTCGCCGTGTTGGCGCCGTTCACCGCTACGGTTTCGGAGTGGGTGGGCAATACCGCGCTTGCTGGTCGTATCGCGGTGCGAGCTCGTCGCATTGCCACCATCATCGGCGAGCTCGGCACCAGGGTTACCGAGATAGTGACGCGCGCCATCAGGCCGGTCACTGCGGCACTGAAACCGCTACTGGACAAGGTCGGCAAATGGGTCGACGTCGCGAAGGCGAAGCTGTGGACACGCGAAGCCCGTGGGGCAACCCCTGGAAGGGGAACCGCCGATGAATGGCTCAGCGGCGGGCGGCGCCGGCCGGCGAACATGCTCGATGACCCCGCACAAACGAGGTGGGCCCAGGATGCCTACGACAACTTCACCCAAGACCCGCGCGACATCTCCGCGATCAGCCGCAACACCGACGATCTCGCTCGAGCCAACGGCGCAACAGGATTCTCCGAGGCCGAGATCGCTGCGATCAAGAAGCATCTGTTCGACACCGAACACCCGATTCTGGACTACGAGACCGGCCAAGTCGTGGTCCGGAAGTTCGATCCCGATCCTGAAATCGCCGACGCGTGGATCCGGCTGCGCTCCGGGAACGCCCTGCCTGAGGATCACGTATTGCTCGAGCACGAGCTCGCCGAGTTGAATTACCTGCGAGCGAACCCGGGCGTCACGTATCAGGATGCTCACCGGGTCGCGAACGAGTCGTTCAATTGGCAGACCCAGGTTCCGTTGAACAAGCGCGAAGACTTCGAAAGTGGATGGTGAGCGTGGCAGCAATCGTATACTTCGCCAAAGAGTCCGAGAGCCCGGAGATCGTCGTGTACGAATTCGGTGACGACCCGGGGGCTTTGACAAGGAAATTGGCCATGGACAAGGCTTCTCGGACCGCCCAGCCGGTCGACGGCGACGTCGACTACATCTTCCTCAAAGCGTCCAGGAAGATCAACTCCGTGTACAGCGAGTCCAACGCATGGCCGGAACGCGGTATGAGTGTGAGCTGACCAGACCCGTGTTTCGCGATGCTGCCCCAGTCGGGCAGGCTTCTACACGCCGAGGCGACAGTCACAGCACACACTCACTAGGGAGGTGGACCGCTCATGACGAACATGGGGCAATGGGAGCAGCAGCTTCAACAACAGCTCACCGAGATCCGCCGCCACGGCGAGCAATTGATCGAGAAAGCAGCCGAACTCCGCGGGCGCGGCAAAGACCGCGGAGTCCTCATCGAAGTCGATGCCAGCGGTGAGATCACCAGCTTGCAAATCGCCCCTGCCGTGATGAACTGGACCAGCAGCCAGCTTGCGAGCGCTGTGCGTGATTGCCACAGCAAAGCCCGCGCTGACATCAAGTCCAAGATCGAAGGACTTCTGCAAAAAGCCGACCCGCGTCTTCTCCACCGGTCGAAGCTGCTCCTGGCTCCGGAGGCGAGGACTAGCGAACATCGCCGACCGTTGGACGAAGCGGCTGTGCGGGAAGCTGACGACGCCTTCTTCGAACGCCGCAACCTCTACGGAGGCTGGACCAGCTGAAAGCCAGACGATGCGCTATCGACTGATGCCCCTACCGATAGCGACGCAGATAATCCTCGCGGATAGAGAGGCAGGCAAAGTCACGCCGCCGTAATCACACCCGAACCAGGCTGGCCTTCTGAGGGGTCCCTGCCAGTGTTTCTAGAGGCAGCGGGCAGGAAGGCGATAAGGGGCGGAGTTGTGGTGTTCGTGCCGATGAATCCATTTGTGGTGGTGATGATTTCATGGCGAGTCGCAGGTAGTGGTACTCGGCGCTACACGAGAAACATGGGCAGTTGGAAAACGCCTGATCATGGTGGCTACATACCCGGTCCGACGATTGCGGTGCGCCCGCACGGATCGGTTCACCATAAATCCGAATCGGTTCGTCGATCTGAGGTGAAGTACTGCGACCTGGCGCGCTGGCCCTCGATTTCCGCGCGGCAACGGTCGTGCCTGATCGACGGGCGTTCGCCCGGCTTCGGGGTGTTCCGTAGGACGATGCAGTCAGGGATGACGCGAATGCCGACCCATCAAATCAGCAAGGAGGGCGATGAATTCTGACAGGGCGGCACGAGAAGCGCGAAGGCGTCAGCGCGACCCGCAAACTATCGAGGCCCGTAACCGTCGGCTCAACAGGATGAGCAAGGACTCGCGAGACCTTCTCGAAAGCGTCGCCGACCGCCTGCCTCCTGAGCTGGTCGAAAGCTACCGGACCTATAGCGACGTGGGTGAGTGGGCGATGCTCGTCGACGTGTTGTGCGCCACTCTCGTCAAGCGCCGGATCCCGGTCACTGAAGCGGAACGCGATGCCGTGGCGAACGTGCTCGGCCAGTTCGATTTCCCAGTGGAGGGATACCGCTGTCTCAACGACCCCGAAGGCGTGCTTTCTGAGCTCAACGTGGCCACTGCGTAACTCCCTCCGTCATCGGATCGGGGCCAGACGGCCGACTCGTCCAGGGACGCGGGGGAACGCGGCTGACCTGAGGTCGTTACTGGCGGTCGGCGAGGCGGCGCAGACCTGTTTGCTTGGATCGTCCGGCATGCTGGAGTAATTCGTATCGGCCGGCTTGCGGGTTCGGGCACGCCGAAACGCCCGTTGATGTCGAGTTCAGGGTGTTCGCACGAGCAGGGACACCATTTCGGCTGCACCGATGAATTCTGTGGGGATCCGTCGTCGATACCGATGGATACACCGACATCGGCCTGTGCTGGGACCGTCCAGCGCGGGCAGAACACATGGAGGCAATGATGGGCGTCGACGATCCCGCGCAGGAGCAAATGATTCGGGCCGCGATCCGGATGGGCGAGCAGGTGGCGCGGTGAGCGGTACAAGGGTGTTGGTGGCGGGGGCGAGTATCGCGGGGCCCGCGCTGGCCCACTGGCTGCGCCGGCGGGGAGCCGAGGTAACCGTGGTGGAGCGCGCCCCCGAGCTGCGTCCTGGCGGGCAGGCGGTGGACGCGCGCGGGGTGACCAAGGAGGTCATCCAGCGGATGGGGCTGGACGCGGCGGTGCGCGCGGCCCGCACCGAAACCGCCGGTGCGCACACCGTGGACGTGAACGGGAACGTGCTGGAAACCTTCCGCGCAGCCGACGACGGCGGCGACGGGTACATCGCGGAGATCGAGATCCTGCGCGGGGACCTGTCCCGGGTGCTCTACGACGACACCCGCGACGGTGTCGAGTACATCT
The DNA here is from genome assembly GCF_000308575.1 of Nocardia exalbida NBRC 100660. GTDB lineage: Bacteria > Actinomycetota > Actinomycetes > Mycobacteriales > Mycobacteriaceae > Nocardia > Nocardia exalbida. Next base: position 6,646 of record NZ_BAFZ01000160.1, read on the forward strand.
TCGACGACCGGATCGCCGAGCTCACCCAGGACGCCGACGGGGTCGACGTGGTCTTCGCGGGCGGCGACCGGCGGCGCTTCGACCTGGTAATCGGGGCGGACGGGTTGCACTCGGCGCTGCGAGCGATGGTCTTCGGGCCGCGCGAGCGATTCGTCCGCCACCTCGGTCTCGTGCTGGCCTTCTACAGCGTGCCCAATGAGTTCGGGCTGGACCGCTGGCTGATCGACTACCAGGAGTCCGGTCGCTCGGCCGGACTGCGGCCCATCCAGGACGCCACCCGGGCGATGGCCATGTTCTCCTTCCCCTCGGGGGACTTCGACGTCGACTACCGCGACGTCGCGGCCCAGAAGCGCCTGCTGCGCGAGCGGATGGCCGGGATGGGTTGGTTGACCCCGCGCATCCTCGCGCACCTGGACGACACCCCGGACTTCTACCTCGACCAGGTCGCCCAGGTGGTGATGGACCGCTGGTCGAGCGGACGGGTCGGGCTGCTCGGCGACGCGGCGTTCAGCTCGTCGCCGATGTCCGGGCAGGGCACCGGGCTGGCCCTGGTCGGCGCCTACCTGCTGGCCGGAGAGCTGGCCGCCACCGGATGGGACCCGGAGGCAGGGTTCGCCGGATACGAGCGGCGGATGCGCTCGTTCGTCGAGGCCAACCAGGAGATCGGCCGGTTGCACGCGCGTAGCCTCACCGTTCCCGCGCCGGAGGCCGAGCCGAGCCCCGATTTCACCGGCGAGTGGTTCACCGAGTTGATCGAGCGCGCGATCAACGGCGTCGAGCTGCCCGACTACCCGGGAGTGCCGGACTTCGGGGCCCCGGTCGGACCGGCGATCACCTCACCGGCCAAGCCGTAGGCGTCACATAACGTGTCGACGTCCGGTCATGCCGCATCCGCGCGGATCTGCACTGGTCGGCTCAGCAATCGGAAGGTCCAGGGGCCGTCGTGGTCGGCTGCGCCGTTGTGGCGTTCGGTGTCAGTTCAGTCGTAGTAGGCCGGCGTCGGTGGTTCGGAACCCGCAGCTGTCGCGGTAGAAGCTGTCGAGGGGTGGTTCGTAGTCGACGTGGAGCCAGTCGATACCGAGTTCGCGTAGGTCGCTGATGAGTGTCGTGACCAGGCTGGTTCCGATGCGCTGATGCTGGAATTCGGGGGCGACCATGGTGTCGAGGAGGAACGCATGCCGACCTCCGTCCCACACTGCGTGCACGAACCCGACAAGCCGATCGCCGACGAACGCACCGACCCACGATCTGCTGTGCCGTTCCAGGCGCGCCTTCCAAGGGCTCACCCGTGGTCACCGCCGAATGCGTCGGTGTGCAGCCGCGAGAGCACCTCATCGTCGACAGCGAAACGGATACGGAGATCCCCGATCATGCGGCGTCCTCTCAGCGCGGTCGTCATGACGTGATGTCACGTGATCGTGGCATCACGTCGACGCTGGGACCAACGGATATCGGTAGGGCTATTGTTCAAGGATTACGTTGTGGCACTTCGGTATCCGGGTGTCGATCGGGAGTGCGCAGCGGAGCGCCGACGTGGTGCAGGTGTCGCAGCGCCTCGCGGTAAGAGGAGATCAGCCCGGTTTCGTGATAGGGCACGCCGATTTCGGTGCAGTAGTCGCGCACGATCACCTGGGCGTGACGCAGGTTCGGTGTCGGCATGCTCGGGAACAAATGGTGCTCGATCTGATAGTTGAGCCCGCCGAGGGCGATGTCGGTCAACGCGCCACCCCGCACGTTGCGGGAGGTCAGCACTTGGCGGCGGAGGTAGTCGGGGCGGTCGTCACCGGTCAAGGTCGGCATGCCCTTGTGGTTCGGGGCGAAGATGCAGCCCATGTACAGGCCGAAGAGGCCCTGGTGGACAGCGAGGAACGCGAAGGCTTTGTCGGCGGGCAGCACCGCGATCAGCGCGGCCAGGTAGGTGGCGAAGTGGACGAACAGCAGCGCACCCTCCGATCCGCGCTGTTTGATCGATCGATTTCTGAGCGCACGCACACCCGCCACGTGGAGGTTCAGGCCCTCCAGCAACAGGAACGGGAAGAAGAGGAACGCCTGCGCCCTCCCGATGAGACGAGGCAGACCGCGGCTGGACCGTGCTTGCTGTTGCGACCAGACCAGAATGTCGGGCGCGACATCGGGGTCGAGTTCCTCGTGGTTCGGGTTGGCGTGATGCCGGGTGTGCTTGTCCTGCCACCAGCCGTAGCCCAGGCCGATGCCGGCGTTGCCGACGAGTCGTCCCACGAGTTCCGTCGGCTGCCGTAGCCGGAAGACTTGGCGGTGCGCGACATCGTGCATGACGAGGGCGATTTGAGCGAACGTCACGGCCATGAACCCCGCGACCAGCAGCGTCCACCACGAATCGCCGATGAGGACGAACGCCGCCCAGCCCGCTACGAAGGCGACCCCGACGAGGCTGAGCCGGACGGCGTAGTAGACGGGACGCCGGTTCATCAGTCCCGCCTCGGAGATCCGGCGCAACAGACGGGCGTAGTCACCGTCGGCGCCGCGCCGCGGTGACCGTGGAGATGACTCGGGGACCAAGGCAGATGTCGTCATAGATCTTCCTGAGAGCTGAGTCGGAGACGCCACCTCCGTCCGCCGACGATGTCGGCCGGTCGATGTCGGAGTGGGGCGCCGATGTCGATACCCCGAAGCTATCGGCCGGATTCTCGTTACCCGTAACCCTCTGGTATGACATGGAATCGGACTGCGGTGTGATATTCGAGGTCTACCGCGGACCGGGGCGGCTGGCCCGGTTATCGGCGAGCTCCGCCACCGTCTCGGCAATCACTGCCTGCTCGGATTCTGCGCGTCCTCCGGCGGCCGGAACTGTTTCCCGCCACACTCTTTCGACATTCGCCTCCTTCCCTCGCGGCCGCGCATAGATCGTGCAACCGTGCGGTACCGGCACAACCCTGGCCTGTGAGGGCCAAATAGTGCTCGGCCAATCGACCCGTCCGAGGGGACGGCCAGGCGAGCGATCGCTGCCCGCTGAACCGGATTCGCACGCTGCATGGTCGCCCGAGACCTGACCGGTCCTACCCGTCAGTCGCCGACGAACAGGAGATATCCGTTGGCGCGAAGCGCGATCGACGCCGCCCGCCTCAGCAGGTCGACAGTCTGCCGCTCGGCATCGGTCCGTACCTCGATCCCCCCGATCTGATCAAGGATCAAGCCGAGCTGGTACCGGTTGAACATGGTGTCGCCGTATCGGTAGATACCTCGTATCAGGCTGGTGTCGGGTTGCGCGGCGCACAGTTTGAACAGCGTTTCGTCCGAATCTTCACCGAAGCGGTGTATCTCGGCATGGTTGATGTCCTGTACGACGATGTCTAAAGCCATCTGATTCGCACCCATCTGCTGACGGTGTCAGAACTGGTCGGCGGAGATTAAGTGAGCAATGGAAGGAGGGTCGAACGCGCGGCCAAACCTGACCTGGAACCTTATGGTGCCCTCGGCAGGACACACAAACATGCGCAACTGGAAAACTGCTGGTCATTCGCGGGACTTATGCAGTGTGACTGCGGGTGCCCAGGTTGCTACGTGTCGGTCGGCAGGGTCCGTAACGAGCGGAAACCGCGTATCAGTGGTTCGACGGCGAGGAGGTCGTGCTGCTGGAGGGTGGCGATGCAGTCGGTCCTGTACTTCGTCGGCGAGCGCGACACCGACCTAGTTGGCGAGTCAAGTTGCAGCACTTCGTATTTGGCTCCGACCGATTACGCTGTGGACAGGTCGACATGTTCCAACTCGGTAAGCCGGTAGCGCCAGTCGAGGGCTCGGCCCAACAACGCATCGGTGATCTTCATCGCTGCGGTGAAGCCGAGGTCGCGGCGGATGAGATGATCCAGATCGGTTAGCACCAGCGGCGATACGACCAGGGTTTCGCGTTCCTTCACGCGCAGCGTCTGCTCGTGTTCGTCTCAGCCGACGTCGAATGCGGCCAACAGAGCTTCCGCAACCCTGGATGATCACGGGTAGCCGTGCTGGTCCCTGTAGACGAGCCCGACCACGAACTATGGCTGGAGTAGTAGGCCCGCCTGGCGTGTCCGGAAGGCGTTCGGCTACCCTGTCGTCAGCACATCGTGGGGTTCGAGTGGGGGATAGCCTGAAGCCATGAGCTTGTTGATCAGCGATGTGAGTTTCTCTTACGGGACTCGCTCCGTGTTACGCGGTGTGACTTGGGAGTTGAATCCTGGTGTGACAATGCTGCTCGGCCCCAACGGGGCAGGTAAGTCGACCTTGCTCGCCTTGGTCGCCACACGACTCGCAATAACGGCAGGCAGTATCTCCTCCGACAAGCTTTCCTGGGCCGCCCCCAGGGATCTGATGACCATTCGGCGCCGCATAGGCTGGGTACCGCAGGCTCTCGATGTGGACCGGGCCATGCGAGTGCACGATTTCGTTTCCTATTGTGGTTGGCTGCGTGGCATGTCCAGCCGAGCGTCGGCGGCCGCGGCTGGGGAAGCGCTGGAGCGGGTGGGCCTGGCCGCACGCCGCAAAGACCGGATCAAGGCGCTCTCGGGGGGCATGCAACGCCGTGCGCTCATTGCCGCAGGGATAGTGCACTCGCCATCCATACTTGTCCTCGACGAACCAACCGCGGGGCTAGACCCGAAGCATCGACGCTCGCTGAACACGATGATCAACGACCTGGGCCGCGAGGGTGTCATCGTATTGCTCGCAACCCACCTTTCGGAGGACGCCGAATCAGCCGATTGGATCGGTATTTTGAGCGGCGGATCACTGGTCGCCGAGGACACGCCCGCAGCGCTGAAGGCCGAGTACGGTTCGATCTCGCAAGCATACGTGGAACTGGCTTCGGACGACGAAGACGCGGGAGCGGTACCCGCGTGAGAAGACTTGTGGCTTACCTCCGCGGTGGTCGACCGATTCCCAAGTCGGCCATGATAGCTCTTTTCGGGCTTTCGCTAACCTACATGCAGGTCTCGGATCCGAGAGAACAATTCAGCGGGTATTGGCCCGGCGTGGATGTTTCGGCTGCGGCTAGAACCCTGCTCGTGGGGGTGGGGGTAGCCGCGGTTTCTGCGTGGGTCGCGCAACGATGGCCGGTACGCCTTCGAATGCAGGCTTCGGTACGTGCTGGCTGGCAGATCTCGGTCCGCGACCTGGTTAGGCTGTATCTGGTGGTAATCACCATGTTTGCGATGGACTACGCGTTACTCGTCGCCTACCGGTTCAGTTCGCACGGCGCAGGTACGCCAAAGTATTCTGTTGTCGTTGATTGTATGGTGTGGCTTCTGTTTTGTGTCACCATGGGGTGGGCGATCGGCAGTATACTGCGCGCTGCCGCTGCGATTTTCACCGCCGCAGCGACGACGCTCCTACTGTCGGTGGGATCGGTCATGGCCAATGATGGTCACATCGGTTTTCCTCTGCTTGCCGGACGCCAACTGCCATCATTGCCGTCCTACGCTGTGGACTTGTCCCCGACTCCTATAGTGACGATTGTCGGAATCATCACGACCCTCCTCGTAGCCGCATTGATTGTGGCTGCCACGATACCCCGACGGGTTTCGTGGAAGACCACCGGTGCGGCGCTTGCCAGTGCAGTCGTGATCCCGATCGCAGCTTCAATCGCCACAGGTGGGAGTTCCTGGCTGGAACCGCGCGTCGCGGCAACCGAGCCCGTCTGTGTCGGATCGGAACTGCAAGTCTGTTCCTGGAACGAGGACACCCAGCGGCTCGCGGCGCTAGGGCCCGCGCTGCCCAAGCTTACCGACGCTATGCGGAATACGGGTTACCCGATTCCGGCGCGGCTGAGCGTATCCGGCGCGATGCCCGACGCGGCAGCAAAAATTTGCCCGTTCCGCACTATGAAGGACGGCGTCGTAAATATACTGGGGCGTGTGTCTGCCGAGAGCGCTTCATGTATCGGCTCGGATCGGCCGAAACAGTGCGCGGGCGACGTTGAAATTCGAGGCGAATACTTGGCTCTCACCCAGATATACATGGGATGGCTCGGCAACTTCCCACTGGGTGCGGACCGGCTGATATCGAGGCATGCCGACGGCAGCCCCACGGAAGAATACCTCGCCGCCGAGCATGTCCTAAGCTGGCCGCCGGATAAGCAATTCTTCTATATGTCGCAGGCGTATCGAGCCGTTAGTGAATGCGATGCCACTTCGGCGCCGGCTTTGCTCGACAACATTGGGTATCGCTGATGCCGCTCAGCCAGTACCTCCGTATGCGAACGTTGTTGGAAGCTGTGCCATTCTTAGTGGTGTGCTTTCCGCTCATAGCGTTGGCGAAACAGCAGATACCGCGGCTGTACGGGCTGGAACAAGGTGTCGGTATAAGCCCGGCCCGGCTTGTGCCGATTTTATTAGCGGGAGCACTGGTGGTCGCAACCGGCTCGCGTCTCGGTGACGCTCACGAGCATGCGCTACTCGGCAGACGCTCCCTTATCGAACGTACACAATTGGTATTGATAGCCCTTGCCCTCGCAGTACCGGTAATCGGGGCAATGCGTTTGTCCGGTGTTCCGTTCGGTGGCGTAATCCGCGCCGGATTCGATACGGCGCTCTTCTTCGGAATCGCACTCCTAGCATGTGTGCATCTTCCCAGAATGATAGCGCTGGGAACCTCATTGATCGTGTCGTGGTCGATTCAGACTCTGCCGTGGTGGTGGACTTTTACACCTGGCACATGGACTGACATGCGTGGATTTACGACGCCTTTCATACTGGCCGTAGTGTCTCTGCTGGGCTTGGCCCTCGGTGCGAGTGTCTGGCTCGCCCAGTATCCACAAGTCCACGGCGCGTCCTGGCGGCGATTGCGCTTCCGCAAGCTTCCGTGAATCTTGTTGCGCTGCAGATTTTTTCATTGACATCAGTACGTGAAGCGGGATAGTGTCAGCTCGGGCGACCTCGGAAGAGGTGCCAAATCTGGGAGGGTTTACGGGGGGGAGTTCGCTGATTATAGAGCACCTTCTGCGTAAATGTCAGACGCGAAGCGGAGCATTCATGAAGGTCAGAAGTTATCTCGCGATTCTCTGCGGCATTGCCACATTGATGGGCGGGGGTGTGATCGCAACGGCCCCCGCGGCAGTGGCGCAGCCTGCCCCGACGCCGCTGGATTGTCGGTCGGATCGGAAGAATGATAAAGATATCGAAGTGCGCTGCTGGAATCTCAGCGCTGAAAGAAGTTACCGAGTCAGGGTTTCTATCGATTGCGCATGGCAGCCGGATCCCTCGGAAATATTTGACATCCCCAGGAAAGATGATCGCCGAGCAACGCTGAGCTGCAATTCGCTGGGTAACGCACGCGGCACATTCAAATATGAAGTGATTCAATGACGTACCCAGTATGTCATTGCCAGGAATGTGGAATTTAACGATGCGGAAACTGCTTGCAGCGATTGCGCTGCTCTTTGTATCCATCGTCACAGCGGGGCTGGTCGGCAGTCCGGCCAGCGCGGAGCCGACGACAGAAGGACCGCACTTCGCCCAGGTGGAGGGATGGTACCCGGAAGGGCCAGGCGGTTTCTACCGGGGCGGAAACAATATGGAGCCCAAGCCGAACGAGTATCGTATCCGAGATGGTCTGGTACAGACCACCCACGGTATTTCTCTGCACACCGACCCATCGTCAGTCGAGCGCTTCGGAGGTGCCTACGCTGTGATGAGTTATCCATCGTCGCTGCAGATCATCCAGCGTGGAAAAGACAGACAACATTTCGAGATGGTTCCGGCCCAGCCGATGCCACTCGAGGATTATCGCGCCGCGCTTGCACACGTCGAATTGAAACTCGCACAACGAGTGAAGTGAAGGTGTACCTGGTGAACAGATAACCCACCATTAGGGCGGGCGCTGCTGGAAGTGTCCGCCGTAATGGTCGGGGCGACTTGGGGCCGCTGGCTTAAGTGGGCGCCCTGGGAAAGCGGTGTACGGTTCGCTGCCGTCACCGTCGAAAATTTCGACCGGCGCTAGCAGGGCTGATATCGACAAATTGATCGACAATTAAAGGCTGTTCTCCTTCGTCTCAACGAGTGCGGGGTACGCACAGTAGAACTACATGAAACAACGAGACGCATTCCGCGGATCGATGCGCTATATCTACGCTCAACGTGGCAGGCGGCCCACTGGGCAGCAGGAGGCCCGGAATCGAGTAAACTTTATCGACTGAGATCAACGGTGATTCCTGAGACTCCGAACGCACTCGAGATTCGTTCGATCTACAGGCAACCCCACACAAGGCCGCTGGTGCAGGCCGATCCGGTGGAACACGATCCCGGCAGAGTCTTGTGGCAGTGACTTGTCGGAGACGAGCTGGCAGAATAGTGGAATGGCAAGTGTAAAAGGGATGGCTGTTCGTTGGGTTGCCGACGACCAGCCAGGAATCATAGAGGTCCAACTGACCGACGCCGAGGGTGTCGTACACAGCCTGATCGACAAGTTGCCGATCTTCGATGGAACCGAAGATCTTGGGCCTGGCTCAACCTACCCCGTGCCAGTCGAAATCGAGGTGGATCTCGTAGAACCAATCGATGGCGGCAATGCGGTGGTGGATCTCAGGTGGGGAGCGGTGAATACCGATCGTGTCCGATTCGTCGTACCCAGCGTCGACCTCACACTGTAACCATCAGCGCCCACATTGGCGCCATTCTCTGGAGGTTCGCGGTTCGCGGTTCGCGGAACAGGGGCCGTCCCCAGCAAACGCAGACTGTTCGGATGAAGATATTGTCAGTGAGACATCGTCTTATTCAGCCTCGATCTTTCGCTGGCCTGCGGCCCGGCGTGATCGGGTACGGATTGGGTTGCGCTGCTCGTGAGCAGCGTATTGGCAAACTGGCGTAGCCGGGTCAGCGGGTGTCTGCCGGGTTACATAGGCTTGGGTGATGCGTCATTTCAGGTCGTGGGGTGGATTCGTTCTGGTCAGACTGGGTGGTCTTCCACGCGGTTGCCCATGTTTTGTGTTTCCTAGGGGCTTGTACTGAGGCAACCGTCTTGACCTGCACGTTTCCGTTCTATCCAATTGGACCGGAAGCAGTCCGGGAATCACGACAACTCGCTGACCTGCGGAGACGCGTCGCAGCTTGTGCCCTCGGCGGGGCACACAAAACATGGGCAAATGGAAAACGCCTGGTCATCGCGGGGACATACCGGATCCGGATCTGAGTGTCGCGGTGTCTGCGTCTGTGCGCTTGCCGCGTGGTCGCGGACGGTGATTGTCCTGGGGTGGGTTGCAACGCGCGGGCGCGGTGCAACTATCAACGGTTGCAGGCGGTGCACTCTTGTCCGTTTCACGTAGGAGGATGAGCTGTGACGGCGGTCGAGAATGCGTTCAGATGGGCTCGTATCCAAGCCGTTCGGCACATGGCTGCACGCGAGCGGACGGGCATGGAATGGAGCGCGCCGACAATCACCGAGATTATGACAGCCCACACCTCCCGGGTAGTCACCGTCGTTCCGTTCACTCAGCGAGCCGAAGCTCTCATTGGTGCCGACTGGGTCTGGTGGTGTGCGGACGGCGCGGACGCTCACGGGATGCGTAGTCAACGCTGCGGTTTGGAGCTCGGCGGGGAGCCAGCGAAGTTGGTGCCGTTGGGTCCGACGGGAAGATGCGCCAGCAGATGGGCTTTCACTCGCTCCCCACATGTACAGATTGCTGCTGGCCGACGGAGCCTACCGCTTGGCGGAAGTGAAACGGCGCATGCGACACAAGAACAGCACAACCACCCTCGACATCTACACCTACCTGGTCGATGGATAACGCAAGCCATCGGACGAGCGCTTCAGTACGGGCTGCGGGACTACGGAAGGCGGCTACTGGGATACGGTACGTCGTTGAAACCTGATGTAGCTGTTGCACTCTGGGTGACAGTGGGCCGGACCTGGCGATGGGTCAGCCGGTCGGGAGCTCGCGTGGCGGAAGAGTCCGGTGCGCACTACCGGGGCACGGCACTGTGTTGCCTATCCGCGCGGCCACGAGATCCAACTGACTGCCGGTAGAGTTGATGCTATTGCGTTCGGGATCGGTCGTGGCTAAGGTTTTCTTGATGTCTGGAGGGGGGCGTGTGTCAACCGAGCAGGGTTCGCCCGGAACAGATTTCGCGTTTGTTCCGGATGAGGTGACCGATGCGGGCGTCTACGTCGAGCAGGTCGCTAGTTCTCTGATCATCGGGTTGAACTCGCTCGACCGTGAGGTTTCGAGCGTCCTCGACAATTGGAAGGGGTCGGCGGCAGACGCATTCGGTGAAGGCTGGACGGCAGCCAAGGAGGGCGCTGCCACCGTACTGGATGCGCTCGCGGCCATGGGTGGACTTCTTGGCGTGGCAAGTAAGTCCATTGCTGGCCGCGATATTTCCAGTGCAACAAGTTTTCATTCGCTAGACCTACCGGAACTGAATATGTGATGGCCGACAACTTCCGGGACTTCACCTTCGATATCGATGAGTTGGACCAGCTCGTCACCCGCGCCAATGGATTCATTGGGTTCCTCACCGAAAGTCTCGACGGACTCAACCACCGAATCGCCACCATCCAGCAAAACTGGCAGGGAGCCGCTGCCGCCGCCCAGGAGGAAGCCTACCGAGAATGGGCAATCGGGGCTGCTGCAGTGGTTGAAGGAATCACTGAGATGTACACCGCCGCCGTCACTGCCCGCGACGCCTACAGCGCGGCAGCGGAAATAAATTTGAGAATGAGCGGCGGCTGAACTCAGTGGGCTCAATTTCCCCACAGTCCTATGAGAGCGCGGCCAAGGAATGCTACGATCTGTCGGAGAAATTCCAAACCGTCTACAACGCGATGCAACGCGTCCTTTTGGAAACCAGCGCGATGGCCGGTGGCTATCAGGCGGTCAAGACGTGGTCGAAAGCCTATGATGACCGCGCTGGTGCAGTGACGCTGGTGGCGACCAGCTTCGCGCGGGCATTGCAGCACTTCGGGGACGTTTTGACTGCGGCTGGCTACAACTGGAAGTACGCGGAGTACAAAGCCAACCGCGACCCAAACAAGGGTGTCCCACCATCGTTGCCCAGCGGTTTCCCCTCGGAACTACCTTACGGCCCCGGCATAGTTAACGGTGTCGCGTCATCGGGAACTTACAGCCGCGGACTCGAGACGGACTGGACCGAATTGCAGGACAAGGTCACTGCGCTTGTCTCTGGCGGCGAAGTCCCTGACGGGGACACCGATAAGCTGGCGCGCGCCGCAACCGCATGGAAGACCTTCGCTCATTCAGACCCTGTATACGGCGGCAAGGGGCGACTGTTAGTGGTCGCCTCCGGGCTCGAGCGTGGCTACGGATCCAACGCCCCGAAAGATATCCCGAACCTCGTAGGCCACCTTCGTACGCTCGCTACCAGCGTCGGCGATATCGAAGCCGCTGCCCGCGACATCGCGGCCGCAGTCGACGCCCACAAGGTTCCTTTGACCACGATGCGCTCGGACATGAACACTCAGTTCGCCATGGTGGTGGTCGTCACCGCCATTCAGATCGGGCGTTCGATGGTGCAGGTCAAAGAGCCACCAACGAAGCAAAAGACACCGAATGGGCAAAAAACACCCCACGAACGCCAAGAAGAGATCGACTTCCTGGACCAGGCTGCCGGAGCTTTGGCTGGTCCTGCCAACACATTCCTCACCGCGCTCGGCGGCTTCACCTTTTCCGTGGCCGTTCTGACAACGGGCGGGCTGCCCACCATTGTCGAGCTACCGATACTCCTGACTACATCGGACCCGAAAACGGATGTCACGTTCACTGATCCACGCCGACCACACCTAGGTAGCGACGGAAAATATCATGTGAAGGATGGGGATCGAGAAGTACAGATCGACAATCCGAATGATACGTCCAAGACAATCACCGATATTGATGAGGTCAAGAATGGGGTCCTATGGGAGGAGAAGTCGGCCACGAATGCCGCCGATGTTGACAAGTGGATTGCGAAACAGGTGGAAAAGAAGTTGGGGTCCTACATCGAGGCTCGACAGTATATCGATGGCTATGAGCAGGCCCCCATCGGACTCCGGTTCACGACCCCTGGCGCCGATCCCAACTTTCGGGCGCAGGTAGATGCTGCAGTTGAGAAGATGCGTGCCGAAAATCCCGGCGTCCAGATTCTAGTAGAGTGGGCATGATGAGCTACGCATTCGAGGTTGGTGACCAGACGGTATGGAGTCCGTCGTTGCGGGTAGGCGACCTGTTCGTACGCATGCATACCGACACTTGCTCAGTGTTGGGTACTGCAACCGGCTTGACAGCGATCGCCAGCGATATGTACGAGATAGATATCGAAGTCTTCGAACGCGCGACGTTGACCGCCTTCAATGAGTACTCCTCGTCCCAGAATGCCACTTTCAAGGCAATGCTGGGCGCAACGCTGGGCCCAGCGGTCAATATCCTCAACTACTGCCAGCGTCCACTGACCCCTAGGTCCAATGAAGAAAGCGCTTTTATCTCCTGGGCAAATGGCCTCAGTATGCCCAGATAGTGCTGGTCGCACAGATCGCCCGCGCGTTGCGGAAACGCTGCTGGGCGTGCCACTGTGGTGCGAGCTTCTCAATGAGCACCTCGCCGAATGGGAGTCGATGATCGGTCCTCTCGATGAGGATCCGAGATCACTTCGGGAAGCGCTGCTCTTGCTGCCGATCGTGATCATCGATGGGATTGATCCGGCACCGTTGAAGACGTATCTCGGCGGCGCGGATAAGAGCTCCTAACAGGTTCTGGTGAGTGGCGATGACTGTTGTTGCGGTGCAGTATGTTTCGTTGTGGCGGCACCGTGGGTCGTGGATGACGAGTTGTGGGCAGTGATCGAACCGCTACTGCCGGTCCGGGCGCCGGGAACGCCGGGGCCGGCGCGGATGTCGACCGGCTGGTGTTCCAGGGGATCTTGTTCGTGCTGTTCACCGGGATCGGTTGGGAAGACCTGCCCCAAGAACTGGGATTCGGGTCCGGCATGACCTGCTGGCGGCGAGTGCGGGACTGGCAAGCGGCCGGGGTGTTCGAGGCGCTGCACCAGGCGATGCTTGCCCACGCCAACAGCGCCGGGTTGATCGATTTCGACCGGGTCATCGCCGACGCCTCGCACGTGCGGGCGAAAAAAGGGGCGCCGCGACCGGTCCGAGCCCGGTCGACCGCCGTAAAACAGGATCGAAACACCACATCCTGACCTGCGGGAACGGGCTACCTCTCGCGGTCGCGCTGTCGGGCGCCAACATCAACGACCACCTGATGCTGCCGGAGTTGCTTGACCGGGTCCGGCCGCTGCGCGGCAGGGCGGGTCGGCCACGCCACCGGATCAAGACACTGATCGCGGACAAGGGCTACGACTATCCGCGCGTCCATGCCGACCTGCGGCAACGTCGTATCACCGGCTACATCCCCCGCCGCGGCACCCGCGACAAAGTGACAGGGCGATGGATCGTCGAGCAATCCCTGGCCCTGCTGCACCAGTACCGGCGCCTGGCCACCCGCTGGGAAAGACGCACCGACATCCACCAAGGATTCCTCGACCTCGCCGCTGCCCTCATCTGCTGGCGAAGACTCCGCAACCGAACCTGATAGGCGCTCTAAGGACGAGCGGTCACTAGAGCTACTGCAGCGGCTCGTGGAGAAGCTTGACGATGAATCGAACTGTACTGCCATCCTGCGTCATCTCAGGGAGTTCCGCGCGAAGGATGGCGTGGCGCACTTTGCCGGATCGGAAGCTCGAGCGACCCAAGCGGCGCTGGGAATCGAGGTCACGACGAATGTGGAGGCGTTCGAGTCGGTGATCGCACGGATCACCACCATGCTCGAAACCATCACTGGTCTAATGGAAGCTGCACTGCCCGAAGCGGCGTAGACCCTAATGGATGGAACGGTGATGTGGTCGTCGCTGGCTGACGGGGCGCAGCGAACTCACGGGGCGGCGAGACCGCTGCTCGCCTTCCTGCATGCTGTAGATCACTTGGTCGACCGGGCGAAGTGCATGTCGCAGGTTCGCGACCCCAGGAGTCGAACCTGCGACATCTCACCTGGGGTTTTGCGTCCAGCGGCGGCCTCGCGTGGGAGTGTGCTGACCCGGAAAACGTTCTGACCTGCGGAAACATTGTCGCAAATTTGTGCCCTCGGCAGGAAACCCAAAACATGGGCAACTGGGAAACGCCTGGTCATGATGGGTGCTTACCTGGTCTAAGCGTCGTCGCGTTCCGGCACTGGCCGCTGGCCATTTCATGTCGACGCGTCGTGGGCAGGGCTCCGAACGTGGAACCGGGGATAGCCTGTGGCTGCTTCAGGTGGGTCGGCATCTCTCCGCGCGCCTGCCGGAACTTGGGTGTGTTCCAGTCGAGAATCTCTCGCGTGGCCGATGACGAGGGGATCAATGCTGCTGACTCGGTGTTGTTGGAGTCGGGTGATGTGCCGGTGAGTCGGGACGCGGTGGGCGTCGAGGGTGGCGACGAAGGTTGTGCGGTCGCCGGGTCGAGCGATGGGCGGATCGGATCGGTCGGCGGGCGGGTTGTGGACGCGGTGTGTTCAGGGGTGGCGGCGTCTTTCGAGGTTCGATATGTCGGTGGTGCGGAAGGGGAACGGCTCGCCGTTGTTCAGGCGAAGGCGATAGCGGTGCTGCTGAGGTGGCAGGCAGATCATTGCGACGTCGATCGGTGCTGATTCCACCGTGCGGGCGATGGGACCGAGTTTCTACCAGATCCAGGTCGGTGCATGCTAATCGTTCGGTTCCCAGTCGGTCTGCGTCGTCGCCCTGCCTCTTGTCACAAATGGGTGTCTGGCAACGGTCCGCTGTAGCTTTTCGCGCCATGCTCCGTCGAGACTGCCGATCTGTAGTGCGATCTTCCCCACCGCGTGACAGAAATCCTCCTCGTCTGTTCGTACCTGCGGACCGTGGGCAATGAACTTTTCCAACGCGTGGTCGGCGGCAGTCACTAGGTCGAGTATTAGGTCGAGGTTGCATGCGCGACGGTGCGCCTTCGCGTGGTCGATATCGTTCTCGGCGTGGACAACCTGAAAGCCGATTGCGGTGAACCCGGCTGCTTGTAGAGCGCTGAAAAGCGCAGCCCATGCCGCCGGGTCGCGGTTCGCGTACGACAGGACGAGGTGGCCATTGGGTTTCAAAGCCCGTCGCATTTCGCGGAAGGCTCGCGTGAGGGTTGCTTCATAGGCGTCAGTGTCGACGAGGGTGGCCGAGGATACGACTGCTTCGCCATCGACGCGAGTGGTGTCCAATCCGGCCCAAGCGCGGAAGATTTCGGAGAGCTCTCCGTACTTCACGTCATCGTGATATGGCGGATCCGTACATACCAGGTCGATCGAGTTGTCCGTGGCAAGAAGCCTTGTGCTCGACCCTATGACGACTCGGACATCAACGGTCCGGGATCCGTTGGAACGACGCTGTTCGGCGGGTAGTGGCCCGACGACATGGGGAGCACGTCCGAGGCGTTCGGCGTACCAGTTTCCTGCCTTTGCGAGATGGGCCAATCGGCGACCGACAGTACCCCGCCCCGACTGTGGAGCACCCCACACATTCGGTTCGGCGGCCAAGGTGGCGACGTTGTAGCGATGATTGGCTATCGCCTCGTATGCCTTGAGGTAGCGGGCGTCCCATCGGGACAGATAGCCAGCCATTTCGACGGAACCTAGCACGGCGGCATACAGCGTGGAAGCGACGGCTGCGTCCCCCGTGACGACGGAATCGATCTTGTCGACCAGTGCGTCGATCACCGCATGCTGGCGGCGTGGCATCACCTGGTCCCAACGTGTCATGCCGTAGCGGTGGAGAACGGCGGTCTCCGTGCCGGGCGCGATCATCGGCAGGCGGCGCTGGCTCGGCCACGTGGTGTCCGCGGCGATAGTGAGTTCGTGTTCGGTTGGGGGTCCGATCTCTCGACGGCCCGGTACGGTGCGCTCGACGAGAATCGGTTCCCAGCGCATCCCTCCGGCCTTCCAGATGCGGCCGGAGTAGCCGCATCGGCAATGAAATCGACGGCCCGTGGTGTATCGCGCGCCCGGGTCGATCATTCGCTTGCAGTTTCGGCATCGGGTGCACCGATCTGTGGGTCCGAACTGGAGGTGACCGGATGGGCAAGCGAGCCAGCCGGCATTGCCCCCCTGATCGACGCGTTCAGTGAGACTGACTATTCCTGACGGAAAGAGTCGGACCGCGTCGCGGCATGTCGGGCAGGTGACCACTGCGACCCTGAGAGTGTGCGCTACTGTCGCGGGCGTCCCGTCCTCGAATGATGTGGAGTATGCGGTATCCAAGAGCTGTGACACCGCTGCCCTGAGTCGGTCAGCTGCAGGTTCCAGGCGATCGGCCGGAGGGAGCGAGAGCATCGTGGTGAGGTTTCGGGCTGCCCACAGGTTGATGTCTTGGGCGTAGACCCGGTGGCCGCGCATCAGAGCGGCCAGCGCGATGACACCGCCGCCGGTGAATGGATCAGCGACGACGAGTCGACCTGGTTGGTCGATATTGGCCGCGTCGATAAGGGCTCCGGTCACTGCCTCGGTACGCCGCGCCCACCACCTATAGGTAGTGATCGGTGGCAGCACGGTTTGTCGGGAGCGGGCTTCGGCGCGGGCGCTGGCGTTTATCCCGGCTACGTCGAGGTGGCGAAGCACGCTGCGCCAAGGGTCAGTTGGAGCCATCATCGGCTCTACTATGCCGGATGTCGGTTGTCCGAAACGGCGGGGCGGGCGGGTTATCTGTGAACAAGCCAGCCATTTCGAGCTCTCCGAGGAACCTGACGAACCGTTCTGCTTGACCTGCGGTCAACTCGACGCCCGCCTCGATATGGCCACGGAATCCCCATGACGTCAGGTTCGCGGTGCCGAGGTAACCGATCCGGCTGTCGGCGATCACGAACTTGGCATGCAGCATGGTGGGTCTGGGACCGCTGAACCACCGCAGAGCGACTTGGCCGTTTTCCGTTAGTCGACCGAGGTGGCGATGCAGCGACGCCCTATGATGCTCCTCGACCGGGCTGTTCGCGTACACCACGGCAGTGATGGCGCGGACCTCGAGCGCCGGTATCAGCACCTCATCGAGACGGTCGAAACCTGCGGGGTTCCAAAACGCCCCTCCCAGGTGCAACGTGCGCGTTGCGTTGCGAATCACGTCGAGCACCAGGCCATCGAGGCGTTCCGCATCGCTTACGGTTGCGGTTTCAGCCGGCGCGGAAAGTACGAGCCGCTGCTCATTCGGCGATTGGGAGTCGGGCAGTGTGCTGGTCGCCAACACCTCGCACACGATGACCAGTTCGGCTGCCCGGTGCGCCACCGGGACACCGTTCTCGGTTACCACCCCGGTGTCGACCAGTTCCCGGCGCGCGGCGTACACGATGTCTCCGGTACTTCGCGGGAGTGCCTGTGCTCCCTCGTCCAAGATCCGAGCGGCGAGACGAACGGCACCCTTTCGGCTGCCGACCGTTTCGGCGAGCAGTTCAGCAAGCGGAACGAGGCCGACAATGCCAGTCGTCACACGAGGGTCCGTCGCCGTGTCCACAACCAAAAGCGGCGCAGTAGCTTTCGGTCGAGGTCAGCATTCCAGACCCTGCATCCGAAGGAAATGTACAGGCAACGATCGCAGGCGGCGTAGGGTCGAAATGTCGAAGTCTGCGAGCACAACGGGTCGTTGTCACAGTGGTCCATAGCATCTGCGGCACGCTCGAGCCATGGCCCAATTCGGCGACGTTGCACAGTATCGAAGGCTCCGAGGGTGAAATCGGCATATGACACCACATAGATGGCCGAAGTCAACGCGTCGGGGACGATCCACTCGGCAAGGCTGGATTCGCCGAAACCACTTCGGCCGTCGTCCAGAGCGCGCAGCAGAGCGTGCGAGGCGGAGTGCACCAGACGCCGGATGACTCCAGCGCTGTCGTCTCCGCTGCCAGGGCCTCCTGCCAGAATTTCGGCGACGGCCAGTTTCGCCTCACGCGGCGTGGCGGGCAGCGTGCCTGCCCACAATCCATGGTGCCGTAGAAATCCGAGTATCATCCGCGCGTCGAAAGTGATCAGCAATGCCTCCGTGTCTGCGGGCACGGCGAAGATCGGAGTCTTGTTGCTATATTGACGAGGTGCTGCGTACGTGCGTAGATGCGCCTGGCCGGGCTCGCGGACTGCTCGGGTATAGCCGTAGCTGGCAGTCACGATCGGAAAGCTCTGTGTGACGGATATGTCTTCGATGCCCAGAGCTGCTATTGCGTCAGCGACAGCAGACGTGCTGGTGATCGCCGCGGTTCCGGAGGAGCTCGCCGCGACATCGGCGAAGCTGCGACGATCTGTGATGATGTTGCGGTCGAACAAACCCGCGCGTTCAACCATGGTCCGGGCGCTGGCCATTCTCATGGCTGCACCGCTCACGCCCGCCATTATCGCGGCCGGCCCGACCGTGGCCGGTGCTTGCAATGCCCGAATAGCGTCAATGGTTTTCTCGTCGACGTAACTCGCCCGAAGCTTGGCTTCGGTCTCGGCCCACTCTTTCGGGGATTGGCGCGGGCCGGTGTCGGGCTGGTCGAGCTCGGTGAGCGATGCGGCTAGATTCTGCTCATCCCCGAGCCAGGAGGCCAGCGCGGCGACACCGCGGTTACTACTGCGTTGGAGGTTGTCGTAGGTCTGGTTCGAAGAGATGTTGAGGATCGTGAGGCCATGGGGATACCAGAGGTGTTGATCGCGTGCCGTGTAGCCCTGACGGTAGGGCTGCTGGTTTTCGCGAGCGTATTGGCGGCAGTCACATGGAGTGAAGCGGGTGCTCACTGCGTTGCCGCAGGTGCGGCATCGCCACGATGATGCTCGGAATGACCCGAGATCATCGAGATACATGTTGGCGTCGTTTCTGCAGCTCGAGCAGGACGGGGTGTGAAGAGGTTCCATTGACCCGCAGTTGTGGGCTGTGAGATAGCGGAGTTGCCGCATTTTCGAGGAGCAGTGCCGACAGCGGAGCTGACCTGTCGCCCCGGTATCGGCGACGAGGCGGTCCTGCCGCCACCATCGCCGGACACGCCCGCAAGCCGAGTTCGTGCACTCGAAGGTGAGCGGGAAGACATCCCAGACTACTTCCTCGGGCTTGATGAATACGAATTCGTCTCGATTCGTCCGCGGATTCGGGATACCTATCTGGTCGGGACGCCAACGGCTGATTTCGTCTGTTAATTCGTCCAGCAAAACCATCTGGTTTATTTCACCGCTTACTCTGCGCCCGTCGATGCGGTGGACACGTGCATAGAAACCGTCGTCGTGAGCAAAGACCGCACCGGGCAGGTAGCGGTACAGAATTTGGGTAGTCGAGCGCTGCATCGTCGGGAGTCTCCTCAGGCGTACATGCAGGAAATGACCTGTTGGGCTTGGTTGCCGCCGCGGAATTCGGTTGGGGGTTGCACATCGCGGAGGCTGGTCATGGCGGGTCCGGTGAACAATTCTGTGAGCCAATCGGAATACCACTGCTGGAGACGTGGACGTTCGATCTGGTTCCAGCGGAGCAGGGCGTCGTCTACGAGCCGCTGCTCGTCTGCGGACATGACGACATCCGAAACCGGGCAGCGAAACGCTCTTGCGATTCGCTCGTTGAGTTGAGGAAGGAAGTTCGCAGCTCTGGCGTTCCACCATGCGCTGAACTCTCGGGTTTTGCCGATATTCGCGCTGGTCCCCCAGTTGGGGTCGCGGGTTTCGTCCCACAACAGAGCGCAGATGATTCCCGGCAGGGTTCGCTCGACGGCGCGGCTCGCGAACCGATTGACCGGAACCGGTTCGACCATACGTTCCAGGGCCGCATGGGTGGTGAGGAAGCTTTGGTACATCGACGTCTCGCGACGGTTGTTCCGATCGAAGATATCGATCACGAGCCCCACATGCCTGCGGCCTGCCCTCGCGGTCGCCTGGATGTAGTGAGCATAGGTAGGTGGCATTCCTGCGAGGATCTCGAAGTTCAGCCGGTCGAGATCTACGCCGTGGGACACGACGGAGGTGCCCACCATGCCGCGAATACGCTCCGCGCGGCTCAGCGTGGGATCGGATGCTTGGATCTCGGCGATGATCGCGGCGAGCTCGCCCAGTGATGACTCGCCGGTGAGATATTCGGATCGCACCCGGTCCGCATCGGAGTTGATGAGACGTTCCGACAGGCGATTGAGGTCGTCAACGATGGCTACACCGTGTGCTTTGGAGTTCACATAGGCCAACGCGAGTTCGTATACGAACAGCATGGACCGCGCCTCGGTGGCTGTGAGTGCTACTCCCGCGTTGGCCAGCGCGGCGAGTAGGGGAGCGGGGTCGTCGGTGAGGTAATGGATTCGCTCGATGATGCGGGCGGTCAGATCGCCTGCGAGGTCGACCTTGACTGTGCCACTGCCTGCGGGCAGGACGCCGAGGTAGATACGCCTCACATCGTCTGTTGTCGTTGTGTAGAAGGATTTGTCCACGGTGCCACCGCCAGTGGGGAACATGCGCGGTCGGCGACCATAGACCTGGGACAGCTGGTCCTCGAATTGTTCGATGGTCGCGGTGGCGGCGATCACCTTTGACGGCTCGTTCTGTGCGCCCCGGGCCAGTTCCGCGAGCAGCGTGTGGTAGTGCGCGGCGAAAACACCCAGTTCCTCACGAACAAGGTGCAGTTCATCTTGGACCCACAACGCTGGCGTGGGGTCCTTGAATCCGTTTGGCGCAGTATGCGTCGACGGTGCGGTGGCGCAGTCTTTGGCGATACAGGTTTTGTGTGTGTACCAGCCGTGCTGCGGGCACATGGCTCGTGGACCTCGGTTGATGGCGGTTAATTCGCCGTTGCGGGCGAAGGCGCATACCTTGTCGATTGTCGACACGATGACCGAGGATTGGTAGCGGGTGGTTTCGTCGTCGCTGGCGTGTATTGCCAGCACATTCCCGCAGGAACGGCATACATGTAGCAGTCGCTGATCGGTGATGTCGCAATCCAGACCGACGCTATTGTCGTCTCCACAGGCGGGACAGGCCCCCACGAGCCGTCTCTGGTCACGCTCTGACTGAGATTTTTTGGCGAATTCGGACAGGCCCGGCCACCAACCGTGGGCGTCGGGGTATGCCAAGCGGTTCGGGGTGTTGCCCGATCCGACAAAGTAGCCGAGCGAGAATGGGTCTCCGGGAAGGTGCCGTGCAGCACGTGCGATCTCCGCGTGATGCAGAATCGCGTTGACTCGCGAGAGTTGTTGTACGGACAGCATTCGCAGCGGAAACAGCAGCCATGCACTCGTGCCGCGCTCCTTGCCACGAAAACGGTCGTAGAAGAGAGCGACCACGATAAGCCCGAGATACGCCTCGGTCTTTCCACCGCCGGTGGGAAACCAGAGGACATCGACGGCATCGAGCTCGGTACGCAGGCGCGGGTCGGTTGGGTTTTCGCGGCCAGCCAACGCCGTGAGCTCGGACACAATGAAGACCAATTGGAAGAGACGCCATCGGGCGGTCGAGCCGCGCGACGCTGCAAAAGCAGTGTTGGCAAGTTCGAAGGCGCGGGCAAGGTGTGGATCGGTCCGCAGCAGATCCAATCCGAGCTCGAAACGCTCAACCTCGGCCTCGAACTGATCTTTGAGCGCTTGGATCTGACGCCGCTCGTCGGCGTTCCGAGCTGCGCTGAAGTCCCAGCCACGGTAGAAGTCTCGCATTTCCGCGCTGAGCGAACCTAATACGGAAGTCCAGTTGTCGATGAGGTTCCCGAAGGAGATGTCGGTCAACTCGGTGGAATCGGTTTGATGCTGGGTGTGGATCGGGAGGGTGTCTGCAATCACTACATTCGACTTGTCTCCTCGTCGAGCGACGCAGCCGCGGCCCCGGCCGAAAACTGTTGCGCGGGTCGCATAGCGGCAGTCATTGTTGGCGAACCCGAGTTGACGGGTCAGCAGCTCAGGCGTGTGGACGGTGACCGAGAGTGTGGTGTCGTACAGGGCCGGGTCCTGCAGGCCGCGTGCCTCGATCACCAACGAGTTGGTGATCGACACCGAGACGGCGGTGTCCCCATCGACTGTCGGCAGTGTGGAGACGGTCAAACGGGGGATCGGAGCGATCGGCGTCCATCGCGGATCGCGGCGCGAGTCGATCGCCTGACGAAATGCAGCCTCCGTGCTGGAGACCGCGGCCAGCGGCAGTGTCTGGTTGTTTGTCAACTTCCAAAGCGCGGCAGCCTTGGTGTAATGGTCGTTTACCGCGGCCTGCGCGTCGGCTGCCAACGGACATCCCCCAGCCAGCTCATCGCTGATGCGCGTGTACTCGTCCCCGGTGACCGGGATGGACATGGATACGCTGAGGCGTCGTTGGTCGCGGTACCAGGTCGGGTTGAGCGCGACCGTCGGACGGCGACGGGACGTACTCGCGGTGGAAGTCGTCCGCCGTGCGGCCTCTTCCGACACCTCGATGAAGGCAGGCAAGAGTTGCTGATAGATGGCATAGCCGACGTCGACGGTGAGATCGACGGTGGCCGGAGCGCCTTTCACCACGAAATCCAGACCGATCACACCGCGATTCTCGACCGAAGGTGCGGTGGCAGCAGATGCGGCGCCATCGACCCCGCCGGGGTTGGGCGCCGTCGGTGGCGCGATCGTGGCGCCGAGTACGCCGATGCGGACTTTGCGCTCAGGAGACCAGGGGAAGGGGTGCTCGCCACCGGACCGGTCGGTCAGCGCATCCACCAGTTCCGCGAGGATGTGATGGACGAGGATTTCCTCAGCCCGATTCTCCCGGCTTTGCTCGATACCGACGGGCGGGATCAGGCTACTGGCGTCATGCGAAGTGACTACAGTCATGTCGTCCTCGAATAGTCGTGGAGTGAGCTGGAGCCGATGTCTCTGGCAGGCGAATTCACACCAAGGATTTGGGAAGTGATGTCTTCGGTTGCGCGACAGCATGTTCGGCACAGAGCCTACGCTCTACCGCTGACATCGAGTGCTGGTTCAAACGATCCGACCCGCGAGGTCGACAGGAACATCGGTGGGCTGACCCACACTGGTCACCGTTGCTGCGAGGAATTCGTCCAGGAGTTCGTCTGCGCTCTCGCCGACGAGGCGGCGAAGCTGTCCGACAGCGTCGTCGGCGCGTTCGGAGACAAGTGCTTTCACGAAGTGACCGAGCGAGCGATGCAAGGTGCGGAGCCGCTCAGCGACAGTGCGCAGCAGCCGCAGGTCGGGTGCCGTCTGATGTGCGGCTCTGAAGACTGCGGCGATGTCCTCGGGTACCCGAGGGGCGATGGTTCGGCCACTGGCCCACATGCTCAGCTCACCCGGAGCCCGCGCGCCTGCGCGACGAACCGCCGCTATCGCCACCTGCTGTGTGTCATACGCCTCGAGCACCGAGCGGGCGGCCCGACGGAACTGCCCGAGTATCGCGTCGAGCGAAGCGACATCATCGTTGTCATGGCTGAGGGCTACGAGGCGGGCATGCACGGAATCCGTGCCGTCACCGGCCGGAACGATGATCGCGTCACCGGGGTGGACATGACGCAGGGGCAGATAGCGCTTGTCGTCGGCCACCACGAGTACAGGTGTGGCGAGGTCGCCGTCCTGGTCTATCTCATTCGGCACCCACCAAATTCGTCCGTCTTCGAGGTGAATCGGTACGCAGCTTTCGGTTTCGTCGGAGCTACGCCAGTCGCCGAGCGTCGCGCTGAGCATTGATGATTCCATGGCATCGCCTGCGCGATCGAGCACATCGAGGAGCGAAAGCTCAGGTATACGCAGTTCGGATGGTACTGGCGGCGTGCTGTGGATCTCATCGGCGGATAGTGGGCCGGCGACAGCAGTCGGCTCGGATGCACCGAACGCCTGAAATGTAGTGCGCCGCCACGCATCGGTCGTGGCGTGCCAACCATGCAGCCTGCGCCGCAGAGCAGCGTCTTCGGCTTCGTAAGCGAGCAGCCAGGTCGCGCGCGCTTCACCACTGAACAGCAGGGCGAAATGCCGCGGTGGGGGATTGCCGGTAAGGATCTGGATGTCAACGTGCCCCGGCGGGTAGCGCTTGGCGAAGGTGTCGACCTCGACCCTTGTACCGATACGTGTCCACAGTGCGATCTGCACGTCGGTCCGATTCGCTCCGTTGAGCGATTGTCTCGTAGCGACGGCTGCTGCCTTGCTGTGGCAGCGGATCACGATCCGCCCGCAGCTGCCGCGCTCCGCGCGTGCCAGCAGCTCCCAGAGGAGGCTGAGCTTCGGATTGGTTTCATCGAGATGCCGCCACAGCGTTTCCACGGCGATCTTGAGTTCACCCCATCGAGCGACGCTCCAGGCATACCATGGGCCGGTGCCCGTGAAGGTCATGCTTCTGAGAGCACGTCGGAGGGCGTCGGGGCCTTCGCCAGGCCGGTCCGCGAAGGCGCACGCTCTGCGATAGTCGTTCACCGCCGCAGCCAGGCGGGTTCCTGAATTGAGCAGCTTGGTCGAGTAGTCGAGCGCTCGTGGCATGAGCCCGTCGGGCCGCGTCGCCAGACAGACGAACGAGCGAGCAATCGCAGCATTGATCTCGTTGCCGCCGGCACGGTATATCGTGAGTGGGGGCTGCTTCTCATGCCACAGCATCCACATGCTTGAGAGTGAACTCGGCGACGGCTCTTGCCGGTTGAGTTCGTAGACGAGTGCACTCACCTCCGCATCGGTCACGGGGAGGACAAGAGGCGTGGAATCGGTTGCGGTCACGATTTTTATGAGGGATTCGTCGCCGATGTCGCCGACGACAACCGTCGAAACAGCCGAATGCTTCGACGCCCAAGCGAGCACTCGCGCACGGCTATCCGGGTTGGTGATCGAGGTTGCGTCCAGGACAACAAGTGGCGGGTTGCATTGCGGCAGAGTGGGGTCGCCGACTCGAGTGTTGAAGTAGACGAGAGAACTATCGCAGGAACGGGGCGTGGCGCCAACCGCCGGAACGAGCTCTCCTCCGCGGGAAAGTCGTTGTGCCGATAGCGGGTTGCCTCGGTCGAGGGCCATACTGCGATAGTTGCGCATACGGAGCTGCCGGAGCTGCTCGGTCAAGTCCACGTCGAGTGCGGCAAGCACGACGGGTCCGGCGACCAACGGTACTTGCAGTCGCAGCAGGTGCACACAGATCGCGAGCGTGAGCGCGATCCTATGGTTGGCACGCGGCAGCTGAACGACTGCCGCACTTCGGGGCATCCGGTCGATAACGTGGTGGCTGAACGCGACCAGCAGTTGGTCGACCGCGGACACAGGTACGGAAATCTCGCCATCGACAAACGTGCTGAAAGCAAGGCCATCCAATCCCGTATCCGCGGTTCCCGGGAGCAACACGCTGATGAGGGATACCTCCTCGGTCACTTGAGTGCCTTCCGATTGCGAGAGAAGCTGTCGAGCTCCCAGTGCCGGGTGGGGGCGACGCGGAACCTGCGGCGGGTCAGATTGTCCGCGAAATCCCTTTGTGCGGAGGCAAGCCCGTGCACCAACATCACTTCGTGCGCGCCGACCTCGGCGATGATGGAGGACAGGCCCTTTCGGTCGGCGTGCGCCGACAGACCGAACTTCGCGACTCGAGCGTTGACCGTGAGCTCCTCACGGTCGAGTACGAACGTCGCCTTCCTGGTGGTTTTCGCCAGCTCGAGCAGCTCGAACCCCGGGGAGTCCTCGTCCTGATAGCCGGCGAGCAGCAGCGCGGCGTTCGGGTCCGGCAGGATCGAGCGTGCCCAGGTCACCGCCGGACCGGCTGTCAACATCCCTGACGTGGTGACTACAACTCCGCGCTGGAACGTGCGCATCAGCTGATTCCGTTGCCCTGGCTGCACCGCCGACACCTGCTCGCCATAAATCTTGAGCGGCCGAGGGGTTCCGGCGGTCTGCTCCTCGTGGATCTTCGCGATATCCTTGGCCATCCCATCGATGAGAACCGGCACATTCGGCAATCGATCGCGTAGCGTCAACGCGACTTCCTGCGCCCTCCCGAGGGCGAAAGCCGGCACGAGCACCCGCCCGCCGTTCGCCGGATCACCGACGGTCTCGGCCACCATCCGGACGAACTTCTCGACTTCGGCTTCGCGGTTTGAAATGCGAGGCCCACAGTACGTCGATTCGATGACCAGTAGATCCGACCCGCGCGCCACATCCGGCACCACCAGACCGGGAACACTCAACTGGGCCAGGTCGGACACATCTCCGGTAACAGTGACCCGGTTCGGGCCTGCCGATACCACCACACCGGCCGCGCCGAGGATGTGACCAGCCGGAAACAGAGTGACCGTGACACCGGCGGCGATCTCGACGGTCCGGCCGCACCGCACCTCCTTGATGCGGCGCTGCGCAGCATGGACCTGCACGGTTCCGTACGGCGGCTCCGCCAGCGGTTCATCATCCCGGACATGTTGCCCACGCGCTCGGTCGAACACCCGCACCGAATCGTTCCACATCGTCGGCAGGATCGCCGCGGTCTCGGGTGTACAGATCACCGGCACAGTGGGGTATTTCGCGGTCAGCGCGGGAACATACCCGGCGTGGTCGTTGTGCGCGTGCGTGATCACGATCGCGGCGATCGGCCCGGCCAACGCCACATCGATATCTTCTGGTCCAGCTTGGTCGATCCGCTTGTTGGCACGCATCCCGGCGTCGATGAGAATCCGGATGCCGCCGACGCTCACCAGCATGCAGGAGCCGCCGATATCGGTGCCGCCGCCCAATGGGGTCAGGGCGATTTCACGCGGCTCGCCAACCCACACCGATTCCACTGGTGCGGGTGGCTCGAGCAGGGCATTGAGTATCGACAACAGTACGTCCGGCGCCACATCGGCCCGGGCTAGCGCCGCCGCGAGCTTCGGGTCGGCCACCGACACCGGCGCCGATGGCCGGGCAGCGAGGGCAGTCGCGACAGCTTCACGCTCGCGCGGGTCCATATCGATGTCCTCGATTATCGGGTGATCGACCGATTCGGGGAGAATCGCAGTCTTCAACACCGCAGCCGCAGCTGACACATCCGTGACCCATTCCGCCGCCCGTGCACGCTCGGCGGCCAGCTCGGCTCGCAGTGCCTCGATGACGGCCAACGAGTCGTCCCGGTCCTCCTCGGCGGTTGTGAGGTCACGACGCAACCGATCGGCCTCCGCATTGGCATAGTCGCGTTGTATCCTCGCCCGGTCGCGGGCTGCACGCGTCTCGGTGAGGCGTCGTTCGAGCCGTTCCAGCCGACGCATCGCGGCCGGGGGGACCGTGCCGCGAGCATCCGTGACCTCCGACTGTGCCTCGCCGTCGCCCCCGGTCTTTGCGGAAGACTTGGCCCGTCCACGGGCCGCCCGGATCGTGCGCGGGTCACACAGCTTCTTCGCCGCGGCGGCACTGACCGCGGCATCGTCAGCCAACAGCGCCACCACCAGTGAATGCGTCTCGGTCAACTCGTCTCGGTAGTTCTGCCCGAGTTCGGCTCGCAAGGCGCGTACCCGCGCCACGAGTTGGAGCAGTCCGGCCTTATTCGCCCGCGCGAATGCGTGCGGGTCGATCGTCTGTTCCGCATATGCCTGTGACTTCAGGGCAGCTCGGGCAGCGTCGAGGAGTATCGCATCGAGCAGTTGCGGCGCGGTCCGGCTCATCCGTGCACACGCCGGGTCGCGGCTACCATGACAGGTTCGAGTGCGAACCGCCCATCCTCACGTGAACCGATGAGCACCCCGAGCATATGCAGCACTTCGACTACGTCTGCCGTGTCTTTGTACCCGGCGGGGGCCAGCTTGTTCGGGGTGAGTGCCTCGGATTCATCGCTGCTGCCCTCGCTATGCATGGTGAGGTATTCCGCGAATGTCTCGAGATCGGCGCGATCGTCGGCGCATTCACGCACGAGCAGATCCCATGCTTGACTCAGCGCCTCATCGCTGCGAACTCCCGACGCCTCGACCAACTTACGGCAGTGCTCGCGGTCGGTCAGCCGATCGCGGATCTCACGCAGTGGGTCCGAGCGCAGTCCAGAACCGTGCTTGGTCCAATTATCGGCGACGATGTTCAGCAACATCGGCCAGCCACCCGTAACCGCGAGCAATTCGTCACGAGCCGCGTTGTCTTGGAAGGGCAAGGTCGTCTCGGTCAGCCACAGCCGCAGGTCGGTCCGATCGTAGCGGCGCAACTCGGTAAGTCCGGAGGATATGCTGGCCTCCCGCCCCGCGGCCGGCCATGCCGGCGCTTGTGCGGGCCCGGACACGAGCACGATCCCCAAGGTGCCGCCGGAGTGGACGGCGATCAGCTCCCGTGCCTGTTTCCATGTCGCCGCAGCGACCTCCCAGGTGACGTTCCTCAGCAGGTCCACCAGCACGATCACGTGACCATCGGGGGCTTTGTATGCCCCTTGCTGACAAACTTTGGCAAGCGTTGTCGGACTCGCTCGCACAATGTATTTGCGATGTCCCGACACCGCACGTTCGTTCTCGTCCTGTAGTGCTTTCAGACACCGTTCGATAGTCAGCGCGGGCGAGCCTATGACGTGGCGGACTTGACTGCGCGCAGCCAGCAGATCCGCGATCTGCTGCGACGTCAACGGCCCGCGGGTCGGACCTCCGCTGAACTCCGGCCGCATCATGCTACCGTCGAAACTTTCCGGCAGCTCGATGGACTCGGCTTGATCGAGAACCGCCTCCACCTCCTCTTTGGCACCGAGCAGGTCGAGCACGTTCGGTGTGCGCAGCCGGTATCCCTTGGCCGTGTAGGACAGCACACCGAGATCGACACATTCATCCAGCAGCGCCCGGAACTCTCCGGCGCGAACGTCCTCGGGGGAGAATCCGGTGGGCCACCACGTCTCGCACTCGGCGCGCAGCTCGCTCGGCGACATCGTCGCGTCGATGCCGCCGGCGTGCGCATGGAGTGCGACGCTGTAAGCGATGATCTTGTATCGCGGATCGAGGTCGAGAGTCCAATCGAAGCGCTTGCGGAAAGACTTCCGCAGACCCGGGTCCGCCCACACTCTTTCGATATCGTCGGCGATCACGGTCTGCGGCGGAGCGTCTTCGGGCATCGCGTCGGATTGCAGGTTACGCAGCAACTGTGCGGCGAACAGCTGAATGAGTGCGGGCTGGTTGTTCGCGAGTGCGAGAACGCGGGCTGCGTGATCAGGGTCGTCGAAGTGATAACCCAACGCCCGCAACGGACGAGTCAGCAGATCATAAGCGGCCTGAGGTGCCAGCGGGCCGACGCAGACGGGTTCTCCAAAGTGCGCGAGCGGATGGTTCGCGAGGCGATCGAACCTCGCCGTTTGATGCAGCCCGGCGAATACCACCTTCACCGCACGTCTGGTCCGTTCCATCAGCTCCTTGAAGTGGGTCACGTGCGTGAACATCCCATTGACAGCTTCGGCATCGCCGTCGAGGAATTTGTCGGATTCGTCCAGGAGAAGTAGCAGTTGCCGCTTCGGTCTGGCCGAGACCCACTCCGTGACGTGTTGGGTGAGCGCACCGGCGACATCACCCGCGGGCATATCCGGTGGCACGATGTCCCGCTCGGCCAGCAGCGGCCACAGCGTCGTCCACACCGCATCGACCGGCACCGCTCTCCCGATCTTGAAGATCGACTCGTAGATCGCATGCCGGTCTTGCTTGTCATCGAACTCGCGAGCCGCTTCCAACAGCAGCGCCGACTTGCCGAGCTGACGTCCGCCGTACACGATGCAGGGGCCCATCATGTCGATGATCTTGCCGCGTTCGTCGTTGCGGCCGTAGAACATCTCTTGGCGGATACTCGCCCCCGGAACGTCCGGTGCGAACGGTGCGGACGCTGTGAACGGCAGCAGCGTCGACATCGTGATTTCCCGATTCGGTTCCGGCTGGCACGACAGATACGCGAACGCGGCGTCATCGATCACGATCGTCGCGGGCAGCCGCCGGTTGCGACGGAACAACGCCGCCAGTTCGCGGCGCGCGTCGGAGGCGAGCACACCGAAGTAGAGCACCACGATGGAATGATCGTTCGGCTCGTCGCGCAGCATCTCCACGAGTTCGCCCGGTGTCGGGGCACGCCAGATGCCCAGCAGACGCAACGAGTCGCCGGACGGACTCATCGCCGACCCGAATGCGGGCAGTAGAGCTTTGCCGAAGCTGGCCCGCACTTCGTGCAAGTCCAGCCACGTACCGCGGCTGCCGGAGTGCCCGCGCCGTGCGGGCGGATTGGTTGCCTTGTCGAAGGTGAATCCGACCTGTCCGAGAATCGACTTCACGTTACCGATCCCAGCTTGGAAGGACCTGTTTTTCGCAAGCAGAGTCCATTGCTCGATCCGGGACGATGCGGTCGTTCCGCGACCGACCCGTCGAAGCTCGATCTCGGCGTGGCGCAGCGTATCGCGGAGCGCACCAGCCGGGAGATCGTCGGTCGACACGCCCGCTTCCAGAGCGTCGTGCAGTTGGACGAGCATCGGGCGTCGGTCAGCACCGTGTCCGGGGCGATCGGCGGCGAACGCGTCCGGAAAACCACCCATGAAATGGCACAGGTGGTCGGAGGCGGCGTGCTTGGCGGGCAGTTGGCGACCGGCTCGGATCGTCTCCACGTATTCCGCCGCGGTGGTCAGGTCACCTTTGTCGATACACTGCTGAATCCGCTCCACGGCGTCGGCGGAGATCTCCAGGGTGTCGAGCGCGCTTCTGACGGTGCTGATTTCCAACTTCACAGCCTCGGCTCGTTCGAGCTCGAGCTCGCTGAGCCTGTCGAGCACGATGTCGAAGTCGCTGCGAGCGCCGCGATGCGGAGTTTGACAGGCGCGCACGCGGGTAGTCAGATCGGTCCATTTATCCACGGTCAACCGCCCGGACAACCGGTCGGAGTCGATACGAGCCGCGAGTGCGGCGGCGTTTTGATCCACTTGGTCGACGGAAGCGTCGATGGCCTTCTCTCGCTCCGCCGACAACTGCTGTGCGAGCCGCGAGTTGCGTGGTCGCAGCGTTTCGATGAGCAGCTGGGTCCCCACCTGATCATGTCGCGCGGCGCGCTTGTCGAATGCCTTGATCCAGCCGTTGTCGCCGGCGCGTAGAGCGTCGAATGCGGTTTGTATGTCGGCCAACTCGACCGAACCGCGTGGCTTGATCGACGGGTAGAGTTCCACGGCAGGCGCCAAAGTCAGGAGCCCGTTGAGCGTGCGCGCGGACGAGGTCTCAGGCCCGTCGACAACCTCGGTGCCCATGAGCAGGTCCAGTGCGTTGTTCAACAGTTTCAGCCCGGCATCGGTCGCGGCATCGCGGGCCACGTCCCCGCTGTCACCCAGCACTGCCAATTCAGCCAGTGCTGGTTCCCGGACCGCGGCCACCTTCGCCCGCAACTCCGCGATTGGATCGGTCATCCACGTACCACCGTCGGACGGCAGCACGTTCTCCGTCGTATCGACCCATCGTGCCAACAGTTCGGTAACCTCACCCGCCCAGTCGAGCAACTTGATCCGCGCTCCGGCCTCGATCCGCTTCGCGCTCCGCTTTCGGCTGCGGGCTTGCGCGGCTGCCCGATCAAGGGCTTGCTCGAGACTGCGCGGGGTGCGCAGATCGGCGACACGGGTTCGGACGAACTGCAGGTCTTCCAGCGACGGTGTCCCAGATGCGACGATATTGAGAGGTACACCGAGATAACCATCTTCCGGCGCCATCCAAACCTGCCACAGTTCGGTTGCCGGGCCGTATTTGATGGTGCGATTCGGGGCGTTCCTGAGCTTGGCGGCTGCCTCCCGGGCGAATGCGTCGTGTTGCGATGCAGCCTCCGACGCCTCGATCACCGCATTGACATTACGAGGAGTCAAGTACACCCCGGCGTAGATCGCGGCCTGCAGCACTTCCGTCAGCTCGGCGACCGCGTCTCCGGAGCGCACGACGCTCGCGGACGCACGCAGTGGATCGGATGCCCCCGTGATCGGAGACAGCAAGCCTGCGCGCACCGATGCTCCGTACACGAGCATTTGCAGACCGGGATGGTCTCTGAGATCGCGTGGTTCGAGATCCGCGATAGTCGAGGCGAATTCGGCGGCATTGGATCCGGCGGAGGTCTTCATCGCGGCGGCGAGCGCCGCGAGCCGGTGCGCAGCTTGAATCGAGGTGTCGGCGTTTTCCGCGACCTTGGCCCAGTAGGCCAGTGACAGTTCGCCTGATCGGAGCAGTTCGCTGTACAACGAGTCCGAGCCTGCTGCCTTCGGTGCGACCGAGGCGGGGGCCGGGGGCGGGACAGCTGGGGCCTGCGGCGAACGCGGCATCGGGACGATGAGGTCCAATTGGGCGAGAACATCTTCGAGCCCCGGTTCGGTCTGCTGTCCAGCAGATCGAACCTCGTTCGTCGTATCCGTGCGCGAATCGGCGACAGTTGCGTCGGCGCCACCGTCCGCTGCGTCACCGTGGGTCGTAGCGGCACTGTCGTCACCAGTGGCATCGCCGCTGAACCTGGCTGTGTCGTCGTCCGCCGGGCGGTCGTCGGGCAGGGCCGCATCGGCGTAGGTGACGGGCGGTGGGGTGAGCGTATCGCTGAGGGCGAAGGCGCCGGGGGTGTTCACGAAGGAGAGCAACGAATTCGCGGCGGGTAGTGCGGCTGCCTTGACCATCTGCTCGAGTTCGTGGGCACGCTGAAGGTCTCGGCCTGCGAGGGTGATGAGTTCCAGCAGCGCCAGGAGAGCGCCGACCGTCTCCGCATCGCTGTCAACTGTCACATCGCAGGCCAGAGCCTGAATCAGCGTGATTTGCTCGGCGAGGAAGTCCGGCCCGGTCAACGCCGCAAGACGTCGAACTTGCTCGACCCGCTCATCGGCGGCATCCGCCTCAGCTACAGCGTCGTGGGCTCGCTGTAAGGCCGCTCGCGCCGTGTCCAGGTCAGCGACCGACTCATCGGCGGTAGCAGCTGCGGCGGCCAGCAGCACGCGCAGATGCACGGAGAATTCCACGATCCCGGCAATGTCGGTAGTCTCGACTGGCAAGCCCGCAGCGATCGTGCGAGTGAGAGTCGGTAGGACTTCTGCGGTAATCGACTGCCGCTCCTGCTCCAGTCGCTCACCTGCGGCAATGAACTCTGCCAGTAGGGTCGGGTTGTTCCCGGTACGAAGTTCTCGGACCGCTTCGGCCGAGAGGTTCTCGGTCAGGCCGGTCATTCTGGACTCGAGGACATCCGCCGCAGTCACGCTGAACAATCCGACCGCCTCCGGCATGCTCGCTTCCTCGTCACTGACATCAACAGTCTCCGAATCGTCTACATAGTCGATATCGCTCAGTTCGGAAAGGATCTCGACAAGCTTCTCCAGGGAAGCGGGCACTTCCGGCAGAAGCGGATATCGCTCCCGAACCGACCCCCACACGTACTGGATGGCATCGATTTGCGCTGTGCTCCAGAATGCAGGCGGGTCCGCGTGTAGCCAGGCGAGGGCGGCCACATCCCCCGCGTGCCTGCCGACAACCATTGACGACCAGGCCGCCGCCCGCACTACCGATGTAGAACCAAAGTCTTCGATATCGATCGTATCGGCGTCGTTCCAGTTATTCATCAGCGATTCAACTGTCTGCGGCAACTCGTCAGGACGGGCGCGCAGGATCGCGGCGAGTTGGCGTTCGGTCAGCGCGACAGTTGCGGCGGTCACCGCGATCGCTCCGTGGAAGCAGTCGTGGAGGATCCGCGCCGCACGCTCATCGTCGGCGCGAGCAAGGCTGGACTGGACCGCCGTGGCCATCGCGGTCAACGATGCGCCGCTGCGATGCTTGAGATGTCGGTACAGGGAACTGGTTTCGACACGAGTCAGCTTTGGGACCTCCGCGATGAGGTTGCCCCGGCTGATGGCGCTTGCCGCCGACTTCGAGAGCCTGGCTCGCCGTAGGATCTGGGACTCGTCCTCAGTAAGCCGTACGTCCGTTGAATAGTGCTTGTCACCATGGGACTCGCTCAAAATGGCTACCCTTCACTCGCATTAAGGCCGATATCCCTGCAACTCGGGCGTGTCGCGGTCGGCCCGGTAGAGCCGTACGACCTGACTCCGATGGCCCATCCATACCACAAGCTGATCCCCTGATGTGTTGAGTCGCAGTAGATCTGAAGGCAACGGCCGGTTGCGCCGCGCCATGCGCAGCAGTGCCACGGGCCCCGGTTGCGGCGCAGGTTCTCCTAGGAGGTCGGCGTACGACTGCGACGCCCGATCAGTATCGGGCGGCGGCTCCATCGCGGAGGGCAGATCTAAATAGTGCCGGGCGACCCAGACAAGATCGGCCTCGGCAAGCAATGTCGCGATATCGGCACCGCAGAAGACATCGAGGGATCGAACCACCACCCGGCTCCGATCTTCTGCGTAGAGTAGGGGATCTCATCGTGTTCGGGTGCGGTTAATGACGCTGTCTTGCAGTGTATTTCATAATTGAAGCATCGCGGGCGCGGATTGTGAGTTGTAGGAGTGATCAAACCGCTGATCCCGGTCGCGGGTGGTGGAACGTCCGAACTCGGCAAACACCGACGATTCACCACGTTGACTGCGGACAAGGGCAAGGACAACACCTCCGAGTGACACCCGCGGGCCTCATCGCATCGAAGTCGGCTGATCTTGAAGTCCGCCGATTTTGCCGGTCCAGTTGCCCTTGTTTCATGATTCCTACAGGACTCGAACCGGGGCAACCGTTGACCTGCATTTATACGGTTCCGTTGACGATCCGCAAACCGCGCGTGGATCGCGAAACTGAATTGACCTGCGGAAACGCTGTCGTGTATGTGCCCTCGGCAGGATTCGAACCTGCGACACCCGCTTTAGGAGAGCGGTGCTCTATCCCCTGAGCTACGAAGGCGTGGGTGGGCTGGGCCCGCCCGGGACGTTCGCAGTCTACCGGGTGAGGGGCTCGGAAGCCGCATCGCTGTCGGGGGGATATCGCGAGTGATCAGAAGCCTCCGCCGTCGAAGCCTCCGCCTCCATCGAAGCCTCCGCCGTAGTCGCCACCCGAGTCGTACCCTCCGTCGTAGTCGCCACCCGAGTCGTACCCACCGTCGTTGTCGCCACCGGCGTCAAAGCCCCCATCCGCGGCCATCCCGTCTTGGAAGCCTTCGCCGTAGCCGCTCTCGAAGCCGGACGCTCCGTAGCCCACTCCGGACATTCCGGCGAATAGGGATGTGAATAGGAGGGTGGAGCCGAGGCCCCACGCGCCGGCGATCAACGCGGGTTTCCACCAGGGCTCGGAGTACCACCCCGCGGGTACCGGACGTCCGGCCACTCGGCCACCGGGGTAGTAGTTGGGGGTCGATGGCGAGGGAGCGGGGGCGGCGGCGATCTGCCTGCCTTCGTATTCGACTACGCGCTTCTCCGTGACCTGTCCGGCGGTGTTCTGGCCGTCGAGGGCGGGGATCGCGGGGCCGGGGTCCATCCTCATCGCGGTCCGCGCGGCCCTGATGTAGTAGAGCCCTTCGAGGGCGGTCTGCTTCGCCAGTCGTGCCTGCGTGGGGGTGCGGGCCTGGTCGAGTTGGGCGCCTGCCGCGAGATGCCGTTCGGAGGCGTCGGCGAGTGCCTGAACGGCGGCGTCGTTGCCGCCGGAGAGGCTGTAGACCTGGCCGCCTAGTCGTTCGTTCACCTGCCGGGCGTCGGCGAGAGCGTCGGCGAGTTCAGTGGCTTCGCGCTGTTTGCCCTGCTGCGACTGCCAGGCCAGTAAGGCGATCAGCGCTATCAGTATCAGAACGATCAGTAGCCACCACATGGCACCTCTTCCGCTGGACCTCGGACCAGTTCAGTTTACTGACCGATAGCTGAGGTCGGGCTCGGTGTGCCGGGTCAGCGCGTTGCCGCTTGCGCCTCGTCGTAGTCGGCGGGGTGGAAAGTGCGGGTCTTCCAGCGGTAGAGGACGGTGGCGCCGGGCCAGTTGTTGGTGATCCGGCCGGAGGCGTTGCGGTACCAGCTGGAGCAGAAGTTCCAGGGGGTGTCTTTCAGGCGGCGCTGTAGCCAGTCGTCCCAGCGCTGCTCGGCGGTGGGGCGGGCGGCGAGGTAGCGGCCGGGGCGGTCGGTGAGGTAGCGCACGACCTGGCGGATGTAGCGGGCTTGGGATTCGAGCATGTAGATGATGGAGCCCGCGCCGACGTTGGTGTTCGGGCCGTACATCAGGAACAGGTTGGGGAACTGCGGGACAGACAGGCCGAGGTAGGCGCGGGCGCCTTCGTCGCCCCAGACGTCGGCCAGCTTGCGGCCGCCGAGGCCGTAGATGTTCATCGGCGCCAGGAATTCGGTGCCCTTGAAGCCGGTGCCGAAGATGATGACGTCCACTTCGTGCTCGACGCCGTCGGCGGTGCGGATTCCGGTCGGCGTGATCGACTCGATGGCGGTGGTCTCGACGGTGACGTTCGGCTGCGCGAGCGCCGGGAAGTACTCGTTGGAGAACAGTCCGCGCTTGCATCCCGCCGCGTAGTCGGGCGTCAGTTTCGCGCGCAGTCCGGCGTCGGGAACCTGCTTTTCGCGGTGGCGGTCGGCCAGGGCGATCACGGGGGTCTTGATCGCCGGGATGTCGGTGAGTCCGAGGGCGAGCAGTTCGAAGACGGACCAGATGGTGAAGCGCTCGGCGAGGCGGCTGGGTGGGAAGTACTTGAACAGCGCGTGGTGCAGGGCGCTGTACTCGACGTCGGCTTTCGGCAGGACCCAGGCCGCCGAGCGCTGGAACAGCGTGAGGTGGGCGGCGTCCGGCTGGATGCGCGGGATGTACTGGATCGCGCTGGCTCCGGTGCCGATGCAGGCGATGCGCTTGCCGGTCAGGTCGACGTCGTGGTCCCACTCGGCGGAGTGGAAGGCGGGACCGGTGAAGGTGTCGATGCCGGGAATGTTGGGTAGCGCGGGACGTGAGAGCTGGCCGACCGCCGGGATGAGGATGTCGGCGGTCAGTTGCGCTCCGTCGGCCGTGCGGACGGTCCACCGGCCGGTGCGCTCGTCGAATTCCGCGTCGGTCACCTCGGTGCCGAAGCGGATGAAGCGCCGCAGGCCGTGCTTGTCGGCGACGCCGCGCATGTACGCGTGGATGTCGCGCTGTTCGGAGAAACGCCGTGGCCAATCGGATTTCGGCTCGTAGGACCAGGAGTACAGCGGGGAGGGCACGTCGCAGGCGGCGCCGGGGTAGGTGTTCTCCCGCCAGACGCCGCCGAGGTCGGTGGCGCGCTCCAGGATGGTGAAAGTGTCCAGCCCGGCCCGCCGCAGCTCCAGTGCCATGCCGAGCCCGCCGAATCCGGCTCCGATGATGATGATGGACGGCGTCGTCATGTCTCGAGGGTACGCAACAGTACTCGCAGGTCCGAAGACATCCGCGGTCAATCAATCGGTATTTTCGGCCACGGTCGCGGTGCGGCGGTCGCTCAGCCCGCGCGAAACGTGGGGCCGCTCGATCGTGCGCGTTTTATTCGCGTAGGCGCCCCGGCATCAGTTGCCCGCGAGCTGGCGTGCGATGACCAGACGCTGAATCTGGTTGGTGCCCTCGAAGATC
The DNA here is from genome assembly GCF_000308575.1 of Nocardia exalbida NBRC 100660. Lineage (GTDB taxonomy): Bacteria > Actinomycetota > Actinomycetes > Mycobacteriales > Mycobacteriaceae > Nocardia > Nocardia exalbida. The sequence goes on from NZ_BAFZ01000160.1 coordinate 43,965, forward strand.
TGCATCACCTTGGCCTCGCGCATGTAGCGCTCGACGGGGAAGTCCTGGGTGTAGCCGTAACCGCCGAAGACCTGGACCGCGTCGGTGGTGACCTTCATGGCGGCGTCGGTGGCGACGAGTTTGGCCACGCTGGCCTGGCGCGAGTACGGCAGCCCCGCGTCCCGGCGGCGGGCGGCGTCGAGGTAGGTGGCGCGGGCGGAGTCCACCGCGGCGGCCATGTCGGCGAGTACGAAGCCGAGCCCCTGGTGGTCGATGATGTGGCGGCCGAACGCCTCGCGCTCCTTGGCGTACGCGACGGCCTCGTCGAGGGCGCGCTGCGCCAGGCCGGTGGCGACCGCGGCGATGCCGAGGCGGCCGGAGTCCAAGGCGCTGAAGGCGATGGACAGGCCCTGTCCCTCCGCGCCGACGCGGCGTTCGGCGGGCAGGAACGCGTCGTCGTAGGCGGCGGTGGTGGTGGGCACGGCGCGCAAACCCATCTTCTCCTCGGGTTTGCCGAAACTCAGTCCCTCGGTGTCGCCGGGGACCAGGAAGCAGGAGATGCCGCGGGAGCCTTCGCCGGTGCGGGCGAACAGCGTGTAGAAGTCGGCGCGGCCACCGTTGGTGATCCAGGCTTTGGCGCCGGTGATCCGGTAGCCGCCCTCGACCGGGGTGGCGCGGCAGCGCAGCGCGGCCGCGTCGGAACCGGCGTGCGGCTCGGACAGGCTGTAGGCGCCGATGGTCTCGCCGGAAAGCATGCCGGCAAGCCAGCGCTGCTTCTGCTCCTCGGTGCCGAACGCGAACAGTGGATGGCAGCTGAGACTGTGCACGCTGACGGCGACGGCGACCGCGGCCCAGCGGGCGGCGAGCTCCTCGAGCACCTGGAGGTACACCTCGTAGGGTTGCGCGCCGCCGCCGTATTCCTCCGGATACGGCAGGCTGAGCAGTCCGGCGGCGCCCAGCGCGGGGAAGACGCCATCGGGGAAGATCCCGGTCTTCTCGCACTCGGCCACGCGCGGCTCGAGCACCTTGTCGGCGATGTCGCGGGTCAGTTCCAGCAGGTCCCTGGCTTCGGGGGTGGGCAGCATTCGGTCCACTGGCATGTCGTCTACTCCGCGGTCGCTCGATTCTCGTGATTCACAGTAACCGGGCGTCGGCGGGGATCGGTCCGCTCGTCCGGGAGTGGTGATCGGCAACCGTCGTCGCGGGTGGATGAACCGGTGGGCGGAGATCACGGTACGGACAGAATTCCCGCGAGCACGCCCGGTTCGGTGCAGAATGTCCGGATCGCCAGTGGCGCAGCCGGTGCGGCCGAGGTGCAGGGACGCTCACGCGGCCCGTGCTGCACGTGCAGCTGTGCGCGCAGGTGCGCGTGAACTTTCCGGCCGCCGCCGGATCATTCGTGCTGGTCATCGCCGTTCCATCGGGCGTGGTCCGAAATGGAGTGCGCAGCTGCGCGATTGGTTCGTCTCATTCGGGTGATATCCCTTCGATCGTCTGGCGCAGTGACGCCACACTCGACTAAGACAGAAAGCTGTTGGGATTCGGGGTCGACCGGTGCGTCGGCGGCAACGCAGGGGGTGCCGCCGCCGCATCGGCCCGGAGACCTGGTTCCACATCGCAATCCGTTCTAATATCTGCGTATGAATGCAGATAGCCAGGAATGGCGGCCGCGTCTCGCCGAGGATCAGGTCGGACTGGTTGTCGAGGTGTTCCGCATGCTCGCCGATCCGACGCGGGTGCAGGTGCTCTGGGCACTGGTGGATCGCGAACTGTCGGTGAACGATCTGGCCGCGCGAGTCGGCAAGCCGGCGCCTTCGGTGTCGCAGCATCTGGCCAAGCTGCGGATGGCGCGGTTGGTGAGCACCCGCCGATCGGGGACGACGATCTTCTACCGGCTGGAGAACGAGCACGTCCGGCAGTTGGTGGTGGACGCGGTGTACAACGCCGAGCATGCGGGGCCCGGTGTCCCCGCGCACCATCGCGGCGTGGGCGCGGTGCGCGACCTCCCCGGCCGCGACGAGGCGAGTGCGTCATGACCCATCGGCATCAGCATCCTCACCAACATGCCGGGCATCATCACCGCCATCGGTCGAGCGCGATCGGCGCGGTGCGGGAAGTCTTCGTCCCGCACAGCCATGACGCGGCCGACAGCATCGATGACGCGCTGGAGGCGAGCGCGGTCGGCATCCGGGCGGTCGGGATCAGCCTGGTCGTGCTCGGGTGCACCGCGGTGCTGCAACTGGTGATCGTCGTCGCGTCCGGCTCGGTGGCGCTGGCCGCGGACACCGTGCACAACTTCTCCGACGCGCTGACCGCGGTTCCGCTGTGGATCGCGTTCGCCCTCGGACGCAAGGCCGCGACCAGGCGCTACACCTACGGCTTCGGCCGGGCCGAGGACCTGGCCGGGCTCTTCGTCGTCGCGATGATCGCCCTGTCCGCGCTGATCGCCGGCTACGAGGCGGTGCGCAGGCTGCTCGATCCGGTACCGCTCGACCACTTGGGCTGGGTCGCCGCGGCCGGGTTGATCGGATTCCTCGGCAACGAGACGGTAGCGCTGTACCGGATCCGGGTGGGGCGGCGAATCGGCTCGGCGGCATTGGTCGCCGACGGTCTGCACGCGCGCACCGACGGGTTCACCTCGCTGGCGGTCCTGCTCGGGGCGGGGGGAGTGGCGCTGGGGTTCCCGCTCGCCGACCCGATCGTCGGGCTGCTCATCACCGTCGCGATTCTCGCGGTGCTGCGGACCGCGGCGCGCGACGTCCTGCGCCGGTTGATGGACGCCGTCGAGCCCGAGTTGGTCACCGCGGCCGAGCGGGCGTTGTCCGCGGAGCCGGGCGTGCAGGGCGTGCGCAGCCTGCGGATGCGATGGATCGGCCATCGGCTGCACGCCGACGTCGAACTGGACGTCGCCCCGACGATCACGCTCGCGGACGCCCATCACGTCGCGCACGAGGCCCAGCACACCCTCACCCACGTGGTGCCCAAGCTGGACACGGCTGTGGTGCACGCCTATCCGGCGCATACCGAGGTCGCGCTGCCGGGCACGGCCTGAAGCCGGGCGGCTGCTCTCTGGGTCGCGGTGCCGGGTGCGGCAGGAGGCCGGACATCCGCTGCCGAAGTCGCGGTCCCCGCAGGGTTGGGAGCCGAGCATGTGTCCGCTGAGGTCGAAGCGCCGAGCTGACCAGCGGAAACTGAGGGCGTGCGCCATCCGATAGGGGCCCGTGGGATTGCCCCGTCGGCCTTGCCCTAGGCCGCCTACCGTTGGGTAGCATCGCCGGTGTGATGTGGCTCATGGTCGGTGCGTGCTGAACCATGCCGCCGCGTGTACCGACTTCTGCCGAGCTTCCCGACCCGGTCTTACGCAGCCGCATCCCGGAAGATCCCGAGGCCGCCGGGATCGGCGTGGCGGCGGGTTTCGCCGACCTCGTTCCAGACCGGGCGCTGAGCCGGGCGCGCTCCGATGTGCCGGTCGGCGCACCACGCCGTTCGGCATCGACTCCGAGTCCGAAGGCGTCACCGCATTCGTCGTGCACCTGCTCATCGAACATGGAAGCACACGTACCGATCGGCCCGCCGCATTCCCGGATCCGTTTGTTACGAAGCGGGATTCATGAGCGGATAGGTGCTCGCGCGTCGGTCCGGCGTGGTGACGTGGCCGGAAATCCTCGCTACAGCGCCGGCCCCGCGATCCCGGATCGAACCGGACCCGGCGTCGGTGGTGAACGGCCCGATGCTCGTCGGCCGGGTGTTCAGCCTGTTCTGCCCCGATTTCCGCTCGCCTCGGCAGGACCGGTGATGCGGCGCTGTCGTACGCGGTGCTCACCCGCGGCGAACCGATTCCGTATCCCGGACAGATCCGCTGGGTGGGGTGCTCGACGGGAGCACGTCGCAGGTGGCGGAAATCGACTTGGCTTTCTGACGGGAAGTCACCGAAGAAAAGAGGAGTTCCGATGTTGAGCACCATGCAGGACGAGCCGTTGTCGCTGGCAACGTTGCTGCGCTACGCATCGACGTTCGCCGGCGATTCCACTGTGTCCACCTGGACCGGTACCGGCGTGCGCACCATGACCTACCGTGAGGTCGGCGCCGAATCGGCGCGGTTGGCGAACGCGCTGCGCTCGTTGGGCATCGGGGTCGGCGATCGGGTCGGCACATTCATGTGGAACAACAACGAGCACCTGGTCGCCTACATCGCGGTGCCCGCGATGGGCGCGGTGCTGCACGCGCTGAACATCCGGTTGTTCCCCGACCAGGTCGTCTACGTGGCCAATCACGCCGAGGACCAGGTGGTGCTGGTGGACGGCACGCTGGTGCCGCTGTTCAGCCAGATCCTGCCGCACCTGACGACGGTCCGCCACGTCATCGTGGTCAACGGTGACGCGGCGACGCTCACCGCGCCCGAGGGCGTGCAGGTGCACTCCTACCCCGAGTTGCTCGGCGCGCAGCCGGACACCTACGACTTCCCGGTGATCGACGAGCGTTCCGCCGCGGCGATGTGCTACACCTCCGGCACCACGGGCGACCCGAAGGGCGTGGTGTACTCGCACCGCTCGAACTGGCTGCACGCCATGCAGGTCGGCGCGAACAACGGGATGGGCCTGTTCGAAACCGACACCATCCTGGCGATCGTCCCGCTGTTCCACGCGAACGCCTGGGGTCTGCCGTACGCGGCGCTGATGTCGGGGTCGAATCTGCTGATGCCGGACCGGTTCCTGCAGCCGGGCCCGCTGCTGGAGATGATGGCCGCGCAAAAGCCGTCGTTCGCCGCCGCGGTGCCGACGATCTGGGGTGGGGTGCTGGCGGCGCTGGCGGCGAATCCGCAGGACATCATGCACCTGCGCTCGGTGGTGGTGGGCGGCTCGGCGGTGCCGCCGTCGATGATGCGCACCTTCGAGGACTCCCACGGCGTGCGCGTGCTGCACGCGTGGGGCATGACCGAGACCTCGCCACTGGGCAGCGTCGCGCATCCGCCCGCCACCGCGGTCACCGACGAGGAGAAGTGGGCCTACCGGGTGACCCAGGGCCGCTTCCCGGCCGGGGTGCGCGCGCGTCTGGTCGGTGACGACGGCGTGGTGCCCAACGACGGTGTGTCGCTGGGCGAGTTGGAAGTGCGCGGGCCGTGGATCACCGGCTCGTACTATTCGCCGGACGGCGCGGTGATCGATCCGGAGAAGTTCGACGATGGCTGGCTGCGCACCGGCGATGTCGGCAAGATCAGCCCCGACGGCTACCTCACGCTGGTGGACCGATCCAAGGACGTGATCAAGTCCGGTGGCGAGTGGATCTCGTCGGTGGATCTGGAGAACGCCGTGATCGGCCATCCCGCGGTGGCCGAGGCCGCGGTGATCGGTGTGCCGGACGAGAAGTGGGACGAGCGCCCGCTGGTGGCGGTCGTCCTCGCCGAGGGCGCCGAGGTGAAACCCGAGGATCTGCGCGACTTCCTGGCCGACAAGTTCGCCAAGTGGCAGTTGCCGGAACGCTGGGCGTTCATCGCCGAGGTTCCCAAGACCAGTGTGGGCAAGTTCGACAAGAAGCGGTTGCGCAGCCAGTACGCCGACGGCGACCTGGAAGTCACCACGCTCGGCTGACGGCGCCGCCCCGCGTCACCACTTCAGCATCGGCAGTGGTGACGTGGGGTGGGTCCGCAGCCGCCGCGCGGCCAGCGACACGAGCCTGCGGTGGAAGCCGTGGTTCGGGTAGCGCTTCGCCAGGTCGCGGTAGGTTCCGCGGGAAATGCCGAACCGGCCGAGCAATCCCCGTTCGATGTCGATGGCGTCGGCGCGCCGGAAGATCTCGACCGGGTCGTGCGGCGGCCCCGCCGGGCGGAGCTTGTGATGCTGATCGATCATCGACACCACCAGCCCGGTCGAGTCGTCGCGGTCGATGCTGGCCAGCCACGCGCGTGCCTGGTCGCACGAGGGGGCGAGGTAGTCGAAGCTGCCCGCCGACCAGATGCCGATGTCGTGCATGGTGGCGGCGGTCAAGAACTCCTCGCGTGTGCTCGGTCGAGGTTGCTGGTCGGCGGCCAAGAGGTCGCACAGCGTCAGGACGCGCAGCACGTGATTGGTGTAGGCGGCGCGGTCCGACCCGAGCTGTTGCTGCCACGGCGCGAGCCGGGCTTCGACCTCATCGCGAAGATCGTTGCTGCTCATGGCGGTTGACCATACGCGCAACCGTCCGCCGTCGACGGCGGCGACGCGCGGGCGCACCACCGGATGGACGCGAACACCCGGCGCGGGCGAATCAGTTTGCCGCGCCGGGTGTTCAGCTCGTGGATCAGCAGTTGCGCAGTTCCGGGCTCTGGTTGAGCAGCTGGGCCCGAGTGCTGATGAACGTGCTGTAGGTGTCGCCGCCGACCGCGGCGAGCGGGAACGCGGCGACCCGGTGGCAGTTCTGGAAGGCGAGCTTCACGCCGAAGTGCCGCTCCAGTCCACCGCGAATCGCGTCGGAAGCCATGGCGCGCAGCAGTTGTCCGCGTGCCACGTCGTCGGGCGGGGCGATCGTGTTGTCGGCGTATTCCTCCGTGCCGGAACGCAGGTCGGCGGCCACGCGGCTGACCACTTCCCAGGCGTACGGCAGCGAGTTGCGGACGACCTCGACGAAGTCGGCGTCGTCGACCTCGCCGCGCTCGGCGCGTTCCAGTATTGCGGTGGGGACATCAAGGGACATGGCGCTCTCCTCCAGTGCTGGACGTCGATGCGATGCCCGAGTCTAATCGAAAGTCGTTGTCAATAATGCTGGATTCGGCGTGAAAGAGCTTTTTCCAGTGCGGCTTTCGTGTCGGCTGCCAGCTGGGCGACCAATTCTCCCGCGGGTGACTCGGGGGTCAGCGTATGGGCTTGACCGGCCCAGAGATTGACCTCGTCCGGGTTGCCCGCCGCGCGCGCTGCGGCCCGCAGCGGGGCGGTGGCGTAATGGATCTCCGGGTATCCCACCGGCGCGGTTGCGCTGTGCCGCAGCAGGAATCGGTTGCGCAACCCGCGTGCCCTGCGTCCGGTGAACGCTCGCGTGAGCATCGTCGGGGTGTCGGCGGTCAAGGCGGTGCGGTGCACCTGGCTGGTGCCTGCTTCGGGGCAGCGCAGGAATACTGTGCCCAGTTGCGCGGCCACGGCGCCCGCCGCGAGGGCGGCGGCGATGCCCGCGCCGGTCGCGAGGCCACCGGTGGCCACCAAGGGCCGGTCCGTGGCGGCGGTGAGCAGTTGCAGTAGCGCCAGCAGGCCGAGCGGGTCGGCGGTGTCGTCCGCAGGGCGGTCCACGAAGGTCGCGCGGTGCCCGCCCGCCTCCGCGCCTTGGGCGATGAGCACGTCGGCGCCCGCCTCGACCGCGACGCGTGCCTCGTCGACCGAGGTGACGGTCACCCAGATTTCGGAACCGGCGGCGTGCAGCCGCCCTATCTCCGCGGCGCTCGGGCAGCCGAAGGTGAACGACACGGCGGCGACCGGGTCGGCGACCAGCAGGTCGAGCTTGGCGTCCCAGTCGTCGGTGTCGTAGCGCGGATCCCCGAGCGTGTGGTCGGCGCCGAGTTCGGCGAGATAGTCCGCGAGGTCGGCGGCGGGGGTCGGTGGGCCGGGTACGAAGAGGTTCACGCCGAACGGCTTGGCGGTGGCCGCGCGCGTCGCCGCGATCCGCGCCGCGGTATCGGCCGCGCTCAGATAGCCGGCGGCCAGCTGGGCGAACCCGCCCGCCTCGGCGACCGCGGCGGTCAGCTCGGGAGTAGAGGGGCCGCCCGCCATCGGGGCCAGCACGATCGGAACGTCCACCTGGTCGAGGATCACGCTCCGATTGTCGCGCATCTGGACATGTGACTCGGGCCTCACCAGCGATTTTCCGCTGGAAGGTTGCGGAATGGTCACGACGCGGTAGAGTTCCCGTCACGACGGATGCCAAACCGTTATCCGCTCGGCTTCACCGGATCGTTATCGAACCCGGTTCGGCTCGGGCTCCGGCATCCCGGACCCTGTTCTACGACCGAGGACTCAGCTTTGTCGCAGCACCGTGTAGGCCCCAGTTCCATTACCGTCCAGAGCCTCCTCGGCGACGGCGGCGAAACGGGCCGGCCGACGCGGCACCGCGCCGAGCCGTCCGCCACCGAGCGCGTGAAGGCCGCCGCGACCGCTGCGGTCGCCGCGGGCGCTCTGATCGGCGCCGCCAGCCAAGTCGCTCCCGCGATCGCCTACGCGTCGCCGTTGCTGCCCGGCTCGCACGATGCCGACGAGGAGACGCAGGCCGCGCCTTCCACCGTGAAGGGTACGAGCATCCTGCCGATCGCCGAGGCGAAGGTCGCCGAGCCGGTCGCGCAGGCCGCGCCGGAGCCCGCCGCGGTCGCCGGGCAGATCGCGGCCCAGGTCGCCGCTCCGTTCGGCATTCCCAATCTTCCCCCGGAGATCGCGGCCCCCTTGGCTCAGGCCGAAGAGGTCCTCAAGGGCGTGCAGCAGCAGGTCGCTCCGGCGCCCGCGGTGCGCCCGGTGGCCGGTGAGATCAGCTCCGGCTTCGGCAGCCGCTGGGGCGCCATGCACTACGGCCTCGACTTCGCCGACGCGCTGGGCGCGCCGATCCACTCGGTCAGCAACGGCACCGTGATCGAGGCGGGACCGGCTTCCGGTTTCGGCCTGTGGGTGCGCGTGCTGCAGGACGACGGCACCACCGCGGTCTACGGGCACGTGAACGAGATGTTCGTGCACGCCGGGCAGCACGTCAACGCGGGCGACGTGATCGCCACCGTCGGTAACCGGGGGCAGTCCACCGGTCCGCACCTGCACCTGGAGATCTGGGATCAGGGGGGCACCAAGATCGACCCGATGCCGTACCTGTCAGCCAAGGGCGTGCCGTTGCAGTGGGGCCCGTCCGCGCACTGATTTCTCCTGTCCAGCTTGATATTCCGGTCAGCGCACGGTTGCGCGCAGCGGAGCTTCCCGCGACGAGGTAATGCGGGAAGCGGTTGGCGCACGGGTCTTTCAGAGCCGCCCCATGGGCACCGGTCGGTCGCTAGGCTCGGGCCGTGATCGAGCTGGGCGACATCTTCGAGCCTGGGTCACCGCACGGCCGCGTCTACGCCGTGCTGGTGCACCATCCGCGGTCGAGTCTCACCGATATCGCGCAGTACCTGGGCGTTTCGGAAGACCTCGCCGCGGACTCGTTGGATGTGTTGTGTGAATTGCGCGCCGCGGTCCGCGTCGAGTCGCCCGAGGGCGAACCGCTGTGGGACGCGCACGCACCGGAATCGTTGTCCGAAGCCGAGGCGCGGCGCAGACAGCAGGAGATCAACCAGATGCACGCGGCCGCGGCGCGCTTGAGCGAGACGTTCCGTTCGGTGCGCCGCTCGCCCCGCGGGAACGGCGCGGTGGTGCCGGTGTACGAGCGGCTGGAGATGCTGGCGGATTTCGAGGAAATGCAGACCGGCGCGCGCAGCTGCGTCAAGCTGGTCGAGCGCGGCCCCTATCTCAGCGATCCGGAACGCGAGCGCCGGCTGTTCGAACTCAAGCGGACCAGGCTCGCCGAAGGAATCCGCTATCAGACCTTGTATCAGGACACCGTCTACCAGGATCCGGAGCGCTTGCGGCACGCGCTGTCCACCAACGCCGGCGGCGCACAGGCCAGAACGCTGCCTGAGCCGCCGTTCAAGCTGATCATCAGCGACGACGAGCGCGCCAGCCTGGTGCTGCACGCCGACGAACGCAGGCCCGACCCGATGGGTCTGCGCATCACGGGGTCCCCCACGCTCGAGCTGTTGGTCAAGACCTTCGACGTACTGTGGACGATGGCCGCGCCCATATCGGTGAATCCGGCCGCCGAGGCGCTGGACGAACGCGACCGCGCGATCCTGACCTTGATGGGACTGGGCGCCACCGACGACACCATCGCGCGCAGGCTCGGGATGTCCCGGCGCACGGTGGTCCGCCGGACCGCACGGCTGCTGGAGCGTCTCGGCGCGAGTACGAGATTCCAGGCGGGGGTGCAGGCGACCCGGCGCGGGTGGCTGTGAGCAAGCTCACCGATCGAACGAGTCTTGCAACATGAGGGACTCGGCGCCGATATAACGGCAGGCATCAGGCAAGACACCGATTCCATGGGGGAGTGGGCGGCGCTCGACGAGAGGACAGCACCGAAAGGGGGGACGCGGACCGCACCGACGGCAGCCGCGGCAATCCGATACAGCGCGCGGGTTGGGCAGTCAAGCCCCTATATGATTGCTCGGTCCGCGCTGGCCCCGGATAACGAACCCTGCGCAGGGTACGGCCCGGGTCCTGGCTCGATGCGAGAGGTGAATGCACTCGAATGGAAACCGCCCGTCGCTCTGCTCGCGGTAGCCGTCGCCGCAGGTCGGGCAGTCCGCTGTTCGCGCAGCTGCTCACCGCCGCCGTCGAGTCCGCCGCCACCGAGGTCGCGATCCGGTTCAACCCCACGGGAGATCCGGCCGACGATCGGGAACTCACCTACGCCGAGCTGGACGCCGCGTCCTCGCGGCTGGCCAGGGAGCTGATCGAGCGCGGTGTCGGGCCGGGCGACGTGGTCGCCATCGGAATCTCGCGCAGCGTGGAGTCGGTGCTCGCCGTCTGGGCCATCGCCAAGACCGGCGCGGCGTACGTGCCGGTGGATCCGACCTACCCCACCGATCGCATCAACCACATCGTCGCCGACTCCGGCGCCACGGTCGGCTTGACCACCTCGGCGCACCGCCCGGTGCTCGGCACCGGCGTGTACTGGATCGAGCTGGACGACCCGGTACAGGCAGCGCGCATCGCCGCGCGCCCTGAGCACCCCATCTCCTACACCGACCGGGTGCGTCCGCTGGACGAGCGGCACCCGGCCTATGTCATCTACACCTCCGGGTCCACCGGCAAGCCCAAGGGCGTCGTGGTCTCGCACAGCGGTCTCGCGGGACTCGTGACCGCGGAGCGCGAGCACTACGGGGTGACGGAGGATTCGCGCGTTCTGCACGTCTGCTCGCCGAACTTCGACGTCTCGGTGCTGGAACTGCTGCTGGCCTTCTCCACCGGCGCGACGCTGGTGATCGCGCCGCCGTCGGTGTTCGGCGGTTTCGAGTTGGCGGACCTGCTGCGGCGCGAGCACGTCACGCACATGCTCATCACGCCGGGGGCCCTGGAATCGGTGGATCCGGCGGGGCTGGACGACTTGCAGGCCGTCGTGGTGGCCGGCGACAAGTTCGGACCCGAACTGGTCGCTCGCTGGGCGACCGAGCGCGAGTTCTACAACGGCTACGGGCCCACCGAGGCGACGATCCTGGCTACCAGTACCCCACCGATGACGCCGGGCGAGCCCATCACGATCGGCACGGCCATCCCTGGAGTCGGGGCGTTCGTGCTGGACTCGCGGCTGCGGCCGGTGCCGGCCGGGGTGGTCGGCGAGCTGTATCTGACCGGTCCCGCGCTGGCGCAGGGCTATCTCAACCGGCCGGGCCTGACCGCGGAGCGATTCGTCGCCAGTCCGTTCGGCGCCGACACCGGCAACCCCGGAGCGCGGCTCTACCGCACCGGCGACCTGGTGCGCCGCACCGAATCCGCGGGCCAGGACGGCGTCATCGAATACCTGGGCCGCTCGGACTTCCAGGTGAAGATCCGCGGTTTCCGCATCGAACTCGGCGAGATCGACAACGCGCTCACCGGCCACCCGGACATCGACTTCGCGGCCACTCTCGGCAAGACGCTGCCCTCCGGCGCGACCGCGCTGGTTTCCTATGTGCTGCCGCGGCCCGGGGCCGACGT
>NZ_BAFZ01000159.1 GCF_000308575.1 Nocardia exalbida NBRC 100660
GCCGAGGCGGTGACGGCCGGAGTGATCCGGCAGCGGGTGCACTGCATGGCACCGCCCGGCGTGACCGATCCCGGGCAGCAGCGATTCTCGCTGGGGCCCACCAAGATCCTGCTCGACGACACCGCACTCCCCTCGTTGCCGGAATTCGTAGCGCGCATCCGGGCAGCACACGCGGCAGGCAGGCCCGTCGCGGTGCACTGCGTGACCCGAGTACAGCTGATCTTGACCATCGCCGCCCTCGACGAGGCGGGGCTGCTCGCCGGTGACCGGATCGAGCACGGCGCCATGGTGCCCGCCGATCTCATGGAATGGTTGCGCCGCAAGCGCGTTCCGGTGGTGACGCAACCGCATTTCCCGGTCGAGCGCGCCGAGCAGTACGCCCGCGAAGTGGCGGCCGAGGACCGGGGCGACCTGTGGCGGCTGGGCTCCCTGCTGACCGCCGGGGTCCCGGTGGCGGCCGGAACCGACGCCCCGTTCGGTGATGCCGACCCGTGGGGGGTGGTGCGCGCGGCCGTCGAACGCGAACCCGCCGAGCGGATCTCGCCGCCCGCCGCGCTCGCCTTGTTCTCCGGGCATCCCGCGCGGCCCACCGTGCCGCGCGCCGTCGCGGCCGGTGAGGTCGCGGATTTGACCCTGCTGCGCGTGCCGCCGCGGGAGATCGATGTGCCGGACCGGGAACTCGTCGCGGCCACCGTTGTGGACGGCACAGCGGTGTATGTGGCGATCGGTTAGTCCGCTCCAGCGGTACCGGGGTCACCGTGCCGATGCCCCGTTTGCCCTCGTGTGAAAACGCTATTCTCATTCAAGAAGAATGCTCTCTCCAGCGCCCGTAGCCGTCAATGGTCGCGAAACGCCGGGATGACGTCCTCACTCTGTCGACCCGGCCCGACCCGAGGTGTATCGTCTACTAGAGCTACGAGAGTGACATTCTCTTCATAGAAGATTTATCGTCTCGAACTGCCGGAGCGCAGCCCGGCGCAGCGCGCGAACAGCGAGGAGTCACGTGAACATCGACGACATGATCCTGGTGAGCATCGACGACCATGTGGTCGAGCCGCTCGAGATGTTCGACAACCACGTTCCGAAGAAGTGGGCCGATTTCGCCCCGAAGGTCGTCGTCGACGAGAACGGCATCGACCGGTGGGTGTACCGGGACCGGCCCACCGGCGTGGCCGGTCTGAACGCCGTCGTCACCTGGCCTGCCGAGGAATGGGGCAAGGACCCGGCCGGATACGCCGAGATGCGGCCCGCGGTCTACGACGTGCACGACCGTGTGCGCGACATGGACGCCAACGGCGTCCTCGCCTCCATGTGTTTCCCCACGTTCACCGGCTTCAGCGCGGGTCACCTCAGCCGCGGCGGACAGGACGAGATCACCGTCGCGATGATCTCGGCGTACAACGACTGGCACATCGAGGACTGGGCGGGCGCCTACCCGGGCCGGTTCATCCCGATCGGCATCCTGCCCATGTGGGATCCGGCGCTGGCGGTGGCCGAGATCGAGCGGCTGGCGGCGAGGGGCTGCCACTCGGTGACCATGCCGGAGCTGCCGCACATCGACGGCCTGCCCAGCTACCACGATCTCGACTACTGGGCGCCGGTGTTCCAGGCGCTGTCGGACCACGAGACGGTGATGAACCTGCACATCGGCCAAGGCTTCGGTGTGCTGCGGCTGGCGCCGGACGCCCCCATCGACAACCTGATGGTGCTGGCGCCGAGTATCTCGCTGATCGCCGCCCAGGATCTGTTGTGGGGTCCCGCCTTCCGCAGCTATCCGAAACTGAAGGTCGCGCTGTCCGAAGGCGGCGTCGGCTGGATCCCGTTCTTCCTGGACCGCTCCGACCGGCACTACACCAACCAGCGCTGGCTGCGCCGCGACTTCGGCGGCAAGCTGCCCAGCGAGGTGTTCCGCGAGCACGTGCTCGCCTGCTACGTGACCGACAAGACCGCGCTGAAGTTCCGCCACGACATCGGCATCGACAACATCGCCTGGGAATGCGACTACCCGCACTCGGACTCGATCTGGCCGGACGCGCCCGAGTTCGTGCTGGGTGAACTGCGGGCCGCGGGCGCCGACGACACCGACATCCACAAGATCACCTGGCAGAACGCCACCCGTCACTTCAACTGGGATCCGTTCGCGCACATCCCGAAGGAGCGGGCGACCGTGGGGGCGTTGCGGGCGAACGCGACCGACGTCGACACCTCGACCAGGTCGCGCAAGGAATACGCCGCGGCCTATGCCCAGCGCGCGAGCTGAGGCGGCGGAGTGCGGCTGCTGGTCTTCTCCACTCCGCGGGACGGAATGGACGCCGAATACAACGAGTGGTACGCCGGGACGCACATCCCCGAGATGCTCGCCGTCCCCGGCGTCCTCTCTTGCACTCGCCACCGCTTGATTCGTGGCGACGCCGGTGCGGCCCGCTACCTCGCCGTGTACGACATCGACGGCGATGTCCACACCGTGCTGGCCGAACTCGGCGAGCGCGCCGCCGACGGACGCATGGCGCTCACTCCGGCGGCCGACCCCGCCAAGACCAGAATCACCGTCTGGGAACAGATCTGAGCGGGGACAGCCCCGGTGCGGACGGTCTCGATCGTCCGCACCGGGGCTGTCCGCTGCCAGGGCCGGTCCTCAGCGCGGCCCCTCCAGGATCGTCACCGCCGACACCGCGGTCGGCCCGCCGAGGTTGTGCGCCAGACCGATTCGCGCGCCGTCCACCTGGTTGACGGCGGTGCCGCGCAATTGCTCGAACAGCTCTACGCACTGCGCGACGCCGGTCGCGCCGGGCGGGTGACCCTTGGTCTTCAGTCCGCCACTGGGATTGACCGGCAGGACGCCGCCGACCGTCGTCGCTCCGGCCTCCACCAGCTTGTACGCCTCGAACCGCTCGGCGAAACCGAGGTCCTCGTAGCTGATCAGCTCGATGCCGGTGAAGAAATCGTGCACCTCGGCGACGTCGATGTCCCCCGGGGCGAGCCCGGCCATCGCGAACGCCGCGCGCGCCGCCCGCACCGTCGCGGGGAAGGTGGTCATGTCCCGCTTGTGCTGGTGCATCACCGAGTCCAGGCCGAGGCCGACGCCGCGGATCCACACCGGCCTGTCGGTGTAGCGGTCCACGACGTCCTCGGCGGCGAGCACCAGAGCCGCGGCGCCGTCGCTCTGCGGCACGCAGTCGTACACGCCGAATGGATCGGCCACGATCGGCGCGGTCAGCGCCTGCTCCATCGTGATCTCGAACCGCAGGCGCGCTTTGGGATTGCGCGCGCCGTGCCGATGGTTCTTCACCGCGACCATCGCCAAGTGCTCCCGGGTCGCCGAAGACTCGTACAAATACCGGTTGACGTGCAACGCGAAACCCGCCGGCGCGAACAGGCCGAGCTGGTAGTCCCAGGCGTTTTCCCTGGTCAGGTTCTCCCACTCGCGCAGCAGGTCCTTCTGCGCCGTCTCGCGCAGCTTGTCGGCGCCGATCACGAGCGCGACGTCGACCGCGCCGGAGGAGATGGCGAACAGCGCGTTGCGGACCGCGTCGTGACCGGTGGCGCAGGAGTTGTCGATGTGCGTCACGGGCAGGTCCGGCAGGTCCAGCGCGTCGGCCAGCACACCGGCGGGGAAGCCGCCGGTGGTGCCTATGGCGCCGAACCAGGCGGCCTGCAGATCCGTCGTGCGCAGGCCCTTGTCGACCGAGGCGGCGCAGTCGGCGAACGCCATGAGCAGCAGGTCTTGGATGCCGAGCGCGAAATGTTCGGCGAAGGGCGTCATCCCCGCGCCGACGATGGCCACTTTCCTCATACCGCCTCCGGTTCCGGTTCCGGTTCGAACGCGTATCCGTAATCCGGCACGCCGGAGCGCACCGCCACCCGTCGCAGGACCATGCGCCCGCGATCGCCGATGGTCACCGTGCCCGGGTCGGCTCCGGTGACCTTGGCCAGCGCCCGGACGCCGACGTCGTCGAGTTCCACGATCACCAGGGAGTACGGGCTCTTCAGCCCGGGCACCGGGATCCGCACCGTCGTCTCGGCGTAGACGCTGCCGGTCCGCGGCAGCGGCACCAGGGTGTAGCCGGTACTGAGGCTGCCGTCCCGGCCCACCCGGTAGCGGGGCGGGAAGTCCAGCTCCGCGCTGTCACCGTGCCTGCCCGCCTCCCAGCGGACCTTGGCCTCGAACGCGCGCTCGTAGGCGGCCAGCGAGATCGGCAGGTCCGCGCCGGGCAGGGCGACGACCTCCGGAAGCGCCCGCGCGGGCAGTTCGTTGCGCCGCACCCGGGCAGCGCCGGGCACCACCATGACCCCGCTCAGGTTGGCCTGCTCCACGCCGACCAGCAAGCCGGCTCCGCCCCGGTCGGCCATCGCGGCGAGCGCGAACAGCCCGGCGCTGGCGCCCAGCGTCGGCAATCGCGGCGGTGCGGCCAGGCACAGCGCCGCCGCCTGCTTGTGATCGACGCCCGCCACCGCCACCGGCGTGTCCAGCCACGCCGCCGAAAGCGAGGCGATCAGGCCCCTTTCGTGCAGCAGCCGGGGATCGCCGTAGTCGTGCACCGCGCCGAGGGCGTTGCGGGTACGCACCGGAAGGCTGCGCGTGACGCGCGCCGCGGTGCGTACCTGCAGGCCTTCGCGGTCGGACACCCAGGCCGCCACCGCGCCCGCCGGTTCCAGGTCGACACCGATGACCAGGGTGCGCGGGCGCGCCGAACTCGAGGCGTCCAGCGCCGCCGGGGCGCCGCCGAGCCGCTCGATGACCTCCAGTTCGGGATCCAATCCCAGACCGGCCAGCAGGACGGCGGCGTTGCTGCTCTCCACCAGCGGCAGATCACGGCTGACCAGCACGACGCGTTCCACCGGCTCGCCGGACGCGACGGCGGATCGCCCGGCCTCCACCGCCAGGGTGACGGCGTCCTCGTCGTCACCCGCGATCCGGCTGCGCTGGCTACCCCAGCAGGGCAGATACGTGCCCAGCGATGCGATGTACGGCATCGGTCCCTCTTTCCCGGGCCTAGGCCACCGCGCCGGCGGCCTTGAGCGCGATGATGCGATCCCAATCCAGGCCGAGTTCGAGCAGGATCTCCTCGGTCTGGGCGGCGAATTCGGGGCCGGGCCGCAGTTCCGGCGCGCCGACGTCGAACTGCACCGGACTGGACACCAGTTCCAGTTCCCCTGCCGGAAGCAGATATTCGTTCGCCCTGATCTGCGCGTCCTGCGTCACCTGCCACGAGTCCTGCACCGGAGCCCACGGTCCGGCCAGGGTGGCGAAGCGCTCGCTCCACTCGGCCAGCGTGCGTTGCTCGATCACCTCGCGCAGGATCTGCACCGCCTCGGCGGTGTGCGCCGCGATCTGCGCCGCGTCGGCGAAGCGGGGGTCATCGGCCAGTTCCGGGCGGTCGATGTGCCTGCAGACATCCGCCCAGAACTTGGCCGGTTGCAGCATGACGAACGACAGATAGCGATCGTCGGCGGTGGCGTAGAGCCCCGACAGCGGATTGGTCGGCGCGCCGTGGGCACCGGGCATCGGCGCCACCAGCGGTTTGTCCTGGCTGGCCGACAACGCGACGGTGTGCCCCATCGCCCACAGTCCGCTGCCGAGCAGCGAGACGTCGACCACCGAAGGTTGCCCGGTCCGTTCGCGTTTCAGCAGGGCGGCGGCGATCCCGCCGGCGAGATTGGTGCCGGAGATGGTGTCGCCGAACGCCGGGCCGGGTGGTTGGATCATGCCCTCCAAGCCCGGCGGGGTGATGGTGGCCGCGATACCGCCACGGCACCAGAACGCGGTCATGTCGTAGCCGCCGCGGGCGGATTCGACGCCGCGCGGGCCCAGCGCGCTGCCCCGCGCGTAGACGATATCCGGGTTCACCGCGCGGATGTCCTCCACGTCGATGCCGAACTTCGTGCGCGCCTGCGGCAGGAAGCTGGTCAGGAACACGTCCGCTCGCCGGGCCAGGTCGTAGATCACCTCCCGGCCCTCGGCCACCGACATGTCCACCCCGATGCTGCGCTTGCCCCGGTTGGCATGCTCCACATTGGGATTGGGGTCGCCCTCGATCTTGAACGCGCCCACTTGCCGCAGTCCGCGCTGCGGGTCACCGGTGACGGCGTGCTCGACCTTCACGACGTCGGCCCCCCAGTCGGAGAGCACCGCGCCCGCCGACGGGACGAAACCGTACATCGCGACCTCGAGCACCCGGATGCCCTCCAGTGGCTTGCTCACCGCCTCACCTCGCTCGGGCTCGCTCACGCGACCACCTCCGCGAGGGTCTTGCGCTCCAGGAACTCCTCCAGGCCGACGCGACCCATCTCCCGGCCGATGCCGGACTGCTTGTATCCGCCGAAGGGCGCGTCGGGATGGAAGTAGTTGCCGCCGTTGATGCTCAACGTGCCGGTGCGGACCCGCCGCGCCACCGCTTTCGCCCGTTCGGCGTCGGCGCTGAACACCGCGCCGGACAGGCCGTAGATGGAGTTGTTCGCGATCCGTATCGCGTCCTCGTCGTCGGTGTAGGGGATGAGAGTCAGCACCGGGCCGAACACCTCTTCCTGCGCGATCTCGCTGTCCGGGTCGACGTTCGCCAGCAGGGTGGGCTTGTAGAAGTAGCCCGGATTCAGTTTCTCGCCGCCGGTCACGAGCGTGGCACCGCGCTCGACCGCCCGCTGCACCATGCCGTGCACCTTGTCCCGCTGGCGTTCGCTGATCAACGGGCCCATATAGGTTTTGGGATCACCGGGGTCGCCCCAGGTGACGTGGGCGAAATTGGCCGCGATCAGCTCGGCGACCTTGTCGTGGTCCTGGGCCGGTACCAGCACGCGCGTGGTCAGCGCGCAGCCCTGCCCGGCGTGGGTGACCACGCTGAACGCCGCGAACAGCGCGGCTTTGGTGTAATCGGCGTCGTCGAGCAGGATCATCGCCGATTTGCCGCCCAGCTCCAGGAACACCTTTTTCAGGGTGCCGCTGGCGGCGGCCATGATCTGGCGCCCCACCGGCGTGGACCCGGTGAAGGTGACGACGTCGACGTCCGGGTGGGTGGTCATCCGCTTGCCGACCTCGATATCGGAGGAGGCCAAGACGTTCACCACGCCGGGCGGGATGTCGGTGTGCCGGGCGATGATCTCGCCCAGCGCCAAGGTGGCCAGCGGAGTATCGGGCGCGCCCTTGAGCACCACGGTGCATCCGGCGGCGAGGGAGGGTGCGAGCTTGGCCAGCGCCAGCTGATGCGGGTAGTTGTAGGCGGCGATGGCGGCCACCACGCCCGCGGCTTCCAGCTCGACCCAGCGCCGGTGCTGCTGACCGCGGATCTCGACCACGCCGAGGTCCTCGCTCCAGGCGTAGTCCGTCAGGAGTCCGGCGTAGTAGCGCACGATCTCGAACGGGACCTCGAGCTGGTTGCCGTGGGTCAGCGTGCGCGTCGCGCCGACTTCGGCGATGGTCAGTTCCCGCAGCTCCTCCACGTTGTCGCGCAACGCCTGGTACAGCTGGTTCAGACAGTGCGCCCGGAACTCGTGGTTGGTCGCCCAGTCGGTGGTGTCGAAGGCCCGCCGCGCCGCCGCGGCGGCCGCGTCCACCTCGGCCACACCGGCTTCCGGCGCGTAGCCGTACACCGCGCCGGTGGCGGGATCGAGCGACGCGAGCGTGCGCCCGGTCTCGACCAGCTGCCCGTCGATCAGCAGCCGCCGCGCCACCGCTATCGCCTGTTCCTGCGTTGACATCCTGTCTCCTCGCCGGGTGTGGAAATTAGATTCTCGATATTGGAGAATTTAACACTCGCGATAGCGGAATGCAGCAACAATCATTGAGTTGCGCAGGCTCGGAGATCCCACCCTGACCCGAGGGGGGAAGCGAGCACCGGCTGCGGCGCGACTCTTGCGTCCGAGAACTGAACGAGAGTACGGTTCTCGCAATCGGAAGGGAGATTCTTGTGGTGGACACGACAACCCGCGTCCCGGTCTCGACGCGGCCGCGCGCACGCCGGTCGCCGATCGGCACGATCACCGGAGAGGGGTCGCACGCGTGAAGACGGCCGTGGTCACCGGAGGGGCGTCCGGCATCGGACTGGGCATCGCGCAGCGGTTGCGCAGCACCGGATTCCACGTCGCGTCGCTCGATCTCAATCCGCCCGCCGACGACGACTTCGCCTACCGGGCCGACGTCACCGAACCGGAGCAGATCGCCGACGCGCTCACCGCCATCCGGGCGAAGCTGGGCCCGGTCACCGTGCTGGTGAACGCCGCGGGCATCGACGGCTTCAAGCGCTTCCAGAACATCTCGTTCGCCGAATGGCAGCGGGTGATCGACGTCAACCTCAACGGCGTCTTCCACTGCGTCCAAGCGGTGCTGCCGGACATGCTGGCGGCCGGGTGGGGGCGCATCGTCAATATCTCCTCCTCGAGCACGCATTCGGGCCAGCCGTTCATGACGCACTACGTCTCGGCCAAGTCGGCGGTCAACGGCCTGACCAAAGCGCTGGCGCTGGAGCTGGGCCCGTCCGGCATCACCGTGAACGCGGTGCCGCCCGGGTTCATCGACACGCCGATGCTGCGCAAGAACGAGGAGGCACGCCGGCTCGGCGGCTCCGTCGAGGACCACATCCAGCGGACCCCGGTCCGCCGGGTCGGCACACCCGAGGACATCGCCGCCGCCTGCGCGTTCCTCATCTCCGAGGAGGCCGGTTACATCACCGGCCAGATCCTCGGCGTCAACGGCGGCCGCAATACCTGAGACCCGTTGCGCAGCAGGCGCGATGGGTCAGCACAAGCAAGAACGAAAGGATTGCCGTGGGACGCGTAGAGGGTAAGGTCGCGTTCGTCACCGGAGCCGCTCGTGGCCAAGGCCGCAGCCATGCGGTACGGCTGGCGCAGGAAGGTGCCGACATCATCGCCGTGGACATCTGCCGTGACATCGACACGATCGGGTACGCGCTTTCGCGCCAGGAGGATCTGGACGAGACCGCCCGGCTGGTCGAGAAGACCGGCCGCCGCATCGTCGCCGAACCGGCCGACGTGCGCGAGGCCGGACAGCTGCGCGTCGTGCTGGAACGCGGGATCGAAGAGTTCGGCCGGCTGGACATCGTCATCGCCCAGGCGGGCATCGCGGGCATGAAGGGCACGCCGCAGTGGCAGGCCTGGTCCGACGTGATCGACACCAACCTGGTCGGCGTGATCAACACCATTCAGGTCGCGCTGCCCCATCTGGGCGCGGGCGGGTCGATCATCGCCACCGGCTCGGTGGCCGCGCTGATGGACGTGTCCAAGGTGGACCAGCCGGGCAAGGATCCCGGCGGGATCGCCTACGTGGTCGCCAAACGCGGCCTCGCGCAGTACGTGCACGCGCTCGCGTTGCACATCGCGCCGCAGAACATCCGCGCCAACGTCATCCACCCCACCAACTGCAACACCCCGATGCTGCAGAGCGAGCCGATGTACCGGTCCTTCCGCCCCGACCTGGAGCATCCCACCCGCGCGGACGCCGAGCCCGCCTTCCATGTGCAGCAGGCCATGCCGACCCCCTACGTCGAGCCGGAGGACATCAGCGACGCGGTGCTGTTCCTGGCCTCCGACGAGGCGCGCTACATCACCGGCACGCAGTTGCGCGTCGACGCGGGCGGCTACCTGAAGTGGTACGACTACCACGTCTGAGAGGAAGAAACACCGTGAAGGTCCGAGTCGATCAGCAGCGCTGCCAAGGGCACACGCTGTGCGCGATGATCGCCCCGCAGTCGTTCGAACTCAGTGAGATCGACGGCCACTCCTCCCCCATCGGCGAATCGGTTCCCGCGGACCAGCTCGATCAGGTCCGCGAGGCGGTGCATTCCTGCCCGGAACGCGCGATCTCGATCGCCGAATAGGAGCTGCGCCATGACCGTCGAGAACGTCACCGATTTCGAACGCAAGCAACCCCGGTTCCATTTCGACCGCTACGCTCCCGAATACCGGGAGAACTTCCAGGCGATCACCGAGGCGATGCAGAGCGAGTGCCCGCTCGCTTGGACCGACACCTACGACGGTCACTGGGTGGCCGCGGGCAACAGGGAGGTGTTCGAACTCGCGCGCTGCCCGCACATATCCAACGATCACGACCCGCAGGGCGTTCGCAAGGGCTACCGCGGAATCTCCATTCCGCCCGCGCCGCGCGCACGCGGCATCCGCGGCGGCATCCTGGAGATGGACGAGCCCGAGCACCGGGAACTGCGTTCGGCGCTCAACCCGTACCTCTCCCCCGCCGCGGTCCAACGCTGGGTGCCGTTCGTGGACGAGGTGGTGCGCGCGGCCATCGACGAGAAGATCGAGAGCGGCCGCATCGATTTCGTCGACGACCTGGCGAATGTCGTTCCCGCCGTGCTGACCCTCGGCATGCTGGGCGTTCCCTTGCGGAAGTGGACCATCTACAACGAACCGGTGCACGCCGCGGTCTACACACCGCCGGACTCGCCGGATTACCCGCGCATCGCGGAAATGCACCGCACGATGGGATTGGACCTGCTCACCAATCTCGCCGAAATCCGGGAGAATCCCCGGCCCGGGCTGATCCACGCGGTCGCCTCGGCGCAGGTCAACGGGGGTCCGCTGCCGGACATGGAGATCCTGGGCATGCTCAGCCTGCTCATCGGCGGCGGTTTCGACACCACCACCGCGCTCACCGCGCACGCTCTGGAATGGCTGTCGCAGAATCCGGGCGAACGCGAAACCCTCAGCCGGGAAAGGGATCTGCTGCTCGACTCGGCCACCGAGGAGTTCCTGCGCTACTACACCCCGGCCCCCGGCGACGCGCGCACCATCGCGGAGGACTGCGAGGTGGCGGGAGCCTCCTTCCGAGAAGGTGATCGCCTCTGGTTGTCGTGGGCGATGGCCAACCGCGATCCGGCGGTGTTCGAGTATCCGGAGCGGCTGATCCTGGATCGGAAAGGCAACCGGCACTACAGCTTCGGTCTCGGCATCCACCGCTGCATCGGTTCCAATGTCGCCCGCACGGTGTTCAAGCGGATGCTGGTGGCCGTGCTGGACCGGATGCCGGACTTCCGGTGCATCCCGGAGGAGACCGTGCACTACGACACGATCGCGGTGATCCAGGGCATGCGGCACCTGCCCACCGAGTTCACCCCGGGCCCCCGGCTCGGTCCCGGGCTCGACGAGACCTTGGCGAAGCTGCAGCGAGTCTGCGACGAGCAGCGGCTCGCCGAGCCGGTGACCGTCCGCAGAGGCGCGGCACAGATCTGACCGGAACCGGACCGACCCCGCCGCGTGTGGCCGACCGGACACACGCGGCTACCGGCTGCGACGACTACGAGGAGGCGCTGTGGCAGACACGGAGCAGACCCCCGCGACGGCCGAGCCGTCGGGACGGCCACTGCCGCTGCTCGGCCTGGACACCGAGTTCTTCTGGACCTCGGGCGCCGACGGCACGCTGCGCATCCAGGAGTGCCGATCCTGCGCCGCACTGATCCACCCGCCGCAGCCGGTGTGCCGGTACTGCCGCGGGCACGATCTCGGCGTGCGGGAAGTCTCCGGTGCGGCCACCCTGGCGAGCTTCACGGTCAACCACCGCTTCGCCGTGCCCGGCCTGCGGCCCCCGTACGTGGTGGCGCAGGTGGCGCTGGCCGAGGATCCGCGCGTCCGGTTGACCACCAACATCGTCGACGCCGGTCCGGACGACCTGACCCTCGGCATGCGGATGGAGGTGGTCTTCCAGCAGGACGCCGACGTGTGGCTGCCGCTGTTCCGGCCCGCCGCCGAGCAATCCGAGCCCGCGCCGCTGCCGGTGGACGAGATCGAGCCTGAGCGTTTCGCCGAACACGTGCGGCCGATGCTGCGGCAGGAGAAGTTCGAGGAGAAGGTCGCGCTCACCGGGATCGGGATGTCCCGGATCGGGCGCAGGCTCATGGTGGCGCCGCTGGCGCTGACGATCGAGGCGTGCGAACGCGCGGTCGCCGACGCGGGCCTGACGCTCGACGACATCGACGGCCTGGCGTCCTATCCGGGCGGCGGGAATCTCGGCGGCTTCGGCGAGGGCGGGGTCACCGCCCTGGAAGCCGCGCTCGGCCTGCGCCCGAGCTGGCACAACGGCGGCATCGAGACCTTCGGGCCGGGCGGATCGGTGATCGCGGCGATGACGGCGGTGGCCGCCGGGCTGGCCCGGCACGTGCTGTGCTTCCGCACCGTGTGGGAATCGACCTTCAACGAGCTGACCAAGGCGGGGCGAATCCCGCCGTCCGGCGGCCGCACCACGAGCTGGCTGACGCCGTTCGGCGCGATCTCCGCCGCGCACACGCTGGCCCAGAACGCCCAGCGTCACTTCCACCGCTACGGCACCACCCGCGAGACGCTGGGCTGGATCGCGCTCAACCAGCGCGCCAACGCCGAGCTCGAGCCGACGGCGGTCTACCGCGACCCGATGACCATGGAGGACTACCTCTCCGCGCGGCCGATCACCTCCCCGTTCGGGCTCTACGACTGTGACGTGCCCTGCGACGGCGCGGTGGCGGTGATCGTCTCGGCGCTCGACGCCGCGCGCGATCTGCCCGGTCCGCCGGTGCTGGTGGAGGCGGTCGGCACCCAGATCGTCGAGCGCGTCGAGTGGGACCAGAGCACGCTCACCCACGAACCACAGGTGCTCGGCCCGGCCGCGCACCTGTGGACGCGCACCACGCTGCGTCCCGAGGACGTGGACGTCGCCGAACTCTACGACGGGTTCAGCTTCAACTGCCTGTCCTGGATCGAGGCGCTCGGTTTCTGCGGCATCGGCGAGGCCAAGGACTTCCTCGACGGGGGCAAGAACATCGCCCGCGACGGCATGATCCCGGTCAACACGCACGGCGGCCAGCTCTCCCACGGCCGCACGCACGGCATGGGCCTGCTGCACGAGGCGGTCGTGCAGCTGCGCGGCGCGGGCGGGCAGCGGCAGGTGGCGGGCGCCCGGGTCGCGGTCGTCTCCAGCGGCGGACTGACGCCCGGCGGCGCCATGCTGCTGCGCTCGGCGTCCTGATCGTGATGGCCACGCCATGACACTCACCGAATCCGACCTCGGCCGCCTCGGCGACACCGCACCGCTGCCCGTGGTCGCCGACGTCGACGGCATCCCGGTGTCGGGGTTGCTGGCCGAGGCGCCCGCGCCCCGCGCGGTAGTGGTCGCCCTGCACGGTGGCGCCACCACCTCGGCGTACTTCGACTGCCCCGGGCATCCGGAGCTTTCCCTCCTGCGGCTCGGCCTGCGGCTGGGTTACACCGTGCTGGCGCTGGACCGGCCCGGATACGGCGCCTCGGGTCCGTTCGCCGACGAACTGTTCCCGCCGCAGCGCCGCGTCGATCTGATGTTCGGGGCCGTCGAAGCGCAGCTCGCCGGCCGTCCACGCGGTGCGGGCGTCTTCCTGCTGGCGCACTCGGCGGGATGCGAACTGGCCCTGCGCATGGCCGGTGACGAACGCGGCCGGGAGCTGCTCGGCCTCGAGTTGGCGGGCACCGGCCGCACACACCATCCGGAAGCCCAGAAAGTGCTGTGCAGCCCGCGGCCGGAAGGCACCCGGCCCCCCGGACTCGGCGCGCTGCTGTGGCGACCGCGGCGGTTGTATCCCCCCGACCTGAGCGGCGCCTCGATCGCCGTCCCCGGCCCGCGGCTGGAGGCCACCATCGTCACCAACTGGGCCGATCGGGATTTCCCGCGCCTGGCCGGGCAGGTGCGGGTCCCGGTGCGATTCACCGCGGGCGATCACGAAACGGTGTGGCGCAACGACATCGAGGAACTCACCGCCATCGCGGCGCTGTTCGGCGCGGCGCCGCGGGTGGTGCTCAATCAGCAACCCAACACCGGGCACAACACCAGCCTGGGCTACACGGCGGCGGCGTACCACCTCGAGGCGCTCGCCTTCGCCGAAGAGTGCGTCGTCGCGGCCGACACCGGCGAATTCACCGGTCCCGCAATTCAATTGGACGGACGCGCGCACGCGCGGCCAGAAAGGTGAGGCCATGGAGGTCACCGATGTCGCGCTGCTGCTGTTGCGGCTGGTGGTGGGAGTCACCATGATCGCGCACGGCGTCAATCACTGGATCGGCGGCGGCCGGATCGCCGGGACGGCGCGGTGGTTCAGCGGGCTGGGGCTGCGCAACGGCGTCCTGCAGGCCTGGCTGAGCGTGGTCACCGAGATCGGCGCGGGCGCACTGCTCGTGCTCGGGCTGCTCACGCCGTTCGCCGCCGCGGCGATCATCTCGGTCATGCTCGTCGCCGGACTGCTGGCGCACCGCGCCAACGGATTCTTCGTCTTCAAGGAAGGCTACGAGTACGTCCTGGTGCTGGCCGTGGTCGCGCTGGCGCTGGGCCTGCTCGGGCCCGGATGGCTGTCGCTGGACCACGCGGCGGGCGTCGAGATCATCGGCTGGGCCGGTGGCGCCGTCGCGCTGGGTGTGGCGGTGCTGGCGACGGCGGGACTGCTGATCGCCTTCTACCGGCCCGCTCCCGCGCCGGAGATCGTCACCGAGGAGGTGCGCTGATGCGTGTCGGGTTCATCGGACTGGGCAGTCAGGGCGCGCCGATGGCGCGCCGCATCATCGAAGGCGGCTACCCGACCACCTTGTGGGCGCGCCGCCCCGCCTCGCTGGAGCCGTTCTCGGGTACGGCGGCCGCGACGGCCGAATCCCCCGCCGCCCTGGCCGCGCGCAGCGATCTGGTCTGTCTGTGCGTGGTCGGTGACGCCGACGTGCGCGAGGTGGTCACCGGGCGCGACGGCGTCCTGGCAGGCCTCACGCCGGGGTCGATCATCGCCGTGCACTCCACCGTGCACCCGGACACCTGCCGGGAGCTGGCCGATCTCGCTGCGCCGCACCGGGTCACGGTGATCGACGCGCCGGTCAGCGGCGGAGGGCCCGCCGCGGCGGAGGGCAGGCTGCTGGTCATGGCAGGCGGCGCCACCGAGGCCGTCGAGCGCAGCCGCCCGGTGTTCGAGACCTACGCGAACCCGATCGTCCACCTGGGCGAGCTGGGCTCCGGCCAGGCCACCAAGCTGCTGAACAACCTGTTGTTCACCGCCAATCTCGCCACCGCCGCCAGCACGCTCGCGCTCGGCAGGGAGCTCGGTATCAGCCCGGAGAAGCTGGGCGAAGTGATCACGCACGGCACCGCGAACAGTTTCGCGCTGGGCCGCATCGTCTCGGCGGGTGGCACGTTGGATCGGCTGGCCGCACATGCCGGCGATCTGCTCCGCAAGGACGTCGGCTTGGTCGCCGGTCTGGCCGACGCGGCGGGAGTAACTCCGGGAATCGTGCTCGGCGCTGCCGACGCGACCCTCGCGCTGATGGACCGGCAGCGCTGACGTGCGCATAGGTTTCGTGGGAGCCGGGCGGATGGGACGCCCGATGATCGGGCGGCTGGTGTCGGCCGGGCACATCGTCCGGGCGGTCGGGCGATCCGCCGAATCGCGCGCGGCCCTCGCCGAGATCGGGGCCGAGCCGGTCGCGACCGTCGCCGAGACAGCCGACGCCGCGGAGGCCGTGGTGGTGTCCGTATTCACCGACGACCAGGTCCGCGAGGTCTGCCTCGGCGGCAGCCTGCTGCGTGAGCTGCCGCGTGCGGCCGTGCTGATCGTGCACACGACCGGCAGTCCGGCGACGGTGACCGAAATCGCGGCGGCGGCCCCGGCTGTCGAGGTGGTGGACGCACCGGTGAGCGGTGGACCGCACCACATCGCCACCGGTGAGCTCACCGTCTTTCTCGGCGGTACCGACGAGGCGGTGCGCCGAGCGCGGCCCGTGGTGGCGGCTTACGCCGACCCGGTCCTGCACGTCGGGCCACTCGGCGCGGGGCAGCGGGTGAAGCTCGTGAACAACGCGCTGTTCGCGGCGCAGATCGGGCTGGTCGCCGATGCGGTCCGGCTCGGCGGCCAACTCGGTGTGGACGAGGCCACCCTGCTCGCCGCCCTACCGCACGCCAGCAGCGGTGGACGCGCCGTCAGCAGCGTCGCGGGCAAGGGCGCGGTCGAGGTATTCCGCGCCTCGGTGGGCGAGTTCCTCCGCAAGGATGTGGCCGTGGCTCGCGCGCTCGTCGCCGAATTGGGCGGTGCACTGGGGATATTGGACGCCGCCATCGACGCGGGCATACCCGCGACCGACCGCACCTGATCAGCGAACCGATACCCCCGCAGTCCAGCGCCGAGAAGGCGATGCGGCGGAAACATCGTTGCCAGGGGGCTACATCGCCGCGGCGGTGGCACCACCACTGCGCGCTGCACTAGCGTCGGCCCGTACGCTGGATTCCGCGGTGCGACGGGCCGCGACCTCTGAATCCCGCAACGCCCGCATATCTCTCACGTGCCGAACAGGCCTCTTCCGCCGGACAACTCGTCTCAGCGGCTGCGCGCCGCCGACATTTCAGGGTGCGAGATCCGCGTGCGCGCCACGCTCACTCGATGACGATCGCCTGTTCGGGACAGCACTGCACCGCTTCGTGCACCTGCGCCTCGAGGTGCGCGGGCACGTCGGCGGCGGTGGCTTCGGCGTAGCCGTCGTCGGTCAAGGAGAACACCTCCGGGCACAGGCCGAGACACACGCCGTGCCCCCGGCAACGATCCTCGTCGACGGTGACCTTCATCGGGCCACGCCCTCCGCGACGTCGAACTCCAGATGCAGCGAAGTGAGCCCGCGCAGGATGAACGTCGGCAGATAGCGGTAGTCGCGCGCGCCCTCGGGGCCGTGCACGCTCTCGTCGATCCGGAAGCCGGTGGTGCGCTCGAGCAGCCGTTCGATGGCGACCCGCGCTTCGGCCCGCGCCAGCGGCGCACCGGGGCAGGTGTGCACTCCGCGCCCGAAAGCCAAGTGCGAGCGGGCATTGGAGCGTTCCGCCGCGAAGGTGGTGGGGTCGTCGAATCGGCGCGGGTCCCGGTTCGCGGCGCCGTTGACCACCATCAGGACCGTGCCCGCGGGCACCTCGGTCCCGCCGACGGTCGTGGACACCTTGGCCAGCCGGAAATCGCCCTTGACCGGGCTCTCCATCCGGAGGCACTCCTCGATGAAGTTCTGGATGCGGCTGCGGTCCTCGCGCAGGTACTGCTGGATGTCGGGGCGCTCGGCCAGTATCTTCAGCGCCGAACTGAGCAGCCGGACGGTGGTCTCCTGTCCCGCCGAGAAGAGGTTCGCCGCCACCCGGACCACATCGAGCACCTCGGGCTCGCGCCCGTCCGGGAACGTCGCGGTGGCCATGCTGGTCAGCACGTCGTCCCGCGGGTTCATCCTGCGGTCCGCGACGTACTCGGAGAACTTTGCGTAGAGGAATTCGATGGGGTTGTGCGACATGTTCTCCCCGGCGGTACTGCCGACGCTGGAGCCCTCGCGGTGCGGATCGCGTTGCAGCGCCTGCAGGAACGCCTCCTGATCGCCCTCGGGGACACCCAGCAGGTCGGCGATCACGTAGAGCGTGAAGGGGCCCGCGAATTCGCGCATGCAGTCCCCCTTGCCCTTGGCCAGGTACTGATCGAGCATCCGGTCGGCGATCGCCCACATCGCCTGCTCGTTCTCCTTCAGGCGTTTCGGGGTGATCAGCCGCATCAGCAAGGCGCGGTGATCGGTGTGCACCGGCGGGTCGAGGGTCGGCAGCTGGTCGCTCATCGGGAGCGTGTCCCGATGCTCGGCGATGAGGGCGTCGACGTCGGTCGCCCCCTCCAGCGATACCGGGAATCCGGGGAACGGACCGGTGACCGAGATGCAGGAGGAGAACCGTTCGACGTCGTTGTAGACCTCGAGCGCCTCCTCGTAACCGGTCACCATCATCACGTCGTGGTGCTTCTCGCGCGTCACCGGGCACTGCTCGCGCAGCGCGTCGAAGTACGGATACGGATCGGCGACCAGCTCCTGCCCGAGGAAGAAGTCCAGATCCTGGAAGTTTTTCACCACTCGACGATCCCTTCGACGCCCGGCCGGCACCGCCAACGGCGTGATTTGCCGGTCGACTTCCGTGATTGAGAATATGCCTCTCATCTGTGAGTATGAGATTTCCATATCTAGCGCCGCGCGTCAACCGAAGGACCGGCATCATGAGCCTCGAACCCACCGCCGATCAGCGGTTTTTCCAGTCGACCACCCGTGATTTCCTCGCAGGCACCGTCCCGGTGGGTACCGTGCGAGCGCTCGGCGCGTCCGGAACGGGATTCGACCGGTCCTGGTGGCGGCGCGGCGCGGAACTGGGATGGACAGCCATGCTGGTGCCCGAAGAATTCGGTGGCGGAACGGTTTCCGGGCGGGCGATGACCGAGCTCGCCTTGGTGGCCGAAGAACTCGGTCGCGCCTGCGCGCCCGGCCCGTTCGTCACGACCAACGCGGTCCTGGCCGGGCTCTCCTCGGACGCGAGTCGTTTCGCCGAGGCCCTCACCGCCATCGCCGCGGGCGAGACGATCGCGACGTGGGCGGTCTACGAACCGGGCCGAGGCTTCGACGCGCTCTCCCCCGGCTCCGGCGCCACCGGCCGGGCCGCGCGCACCAGGGCCGAACCCGACGGCCGCGGTTACCGGCTCAACGGTGTGAAAGACCGCGTGGAGTCGGCCGACCAGGCGGACCTGTTCCTGGTGACCGCCGAGAGCGCCGACGGCCCGGTTCAGCTGCTGGTGCCCGCCGACGCCCCGGGCGTGAGCGTCACACCGGCGTGGACCCTGGACCTGGTCCGCCGCACCGCGCGTGTGACGTTCGAGGACGTCGCGGTGCCCGCCGACGCTGTGCAGGTGGGCGCAGGCGCCGCCGACGCGATCCGGGCGCAGGCGCACACGGCGGCCGCGCTCACCGCCGCCGAGATGGTCGGCGCCACCGACACCGCGCTGGCCGCGACGTTGACCTGGCTGTTCGACCGCTACACCTTCGGCAGGCAACTGGCCTCCTACCAGGCGCTCAAGCACCGGATGGCCGACAACAAGACGTGGCTGGAAGCGTGCCGGGCCACCGCGACCGCCGCCGCGGCGGTCTGGGACGACGACCCGGCGAGCGCGGAGGAGGCGATCAGCATCGCGAAGTCGTATGTGGGAGCGAAGGCCCCCGTGATCGCCCAGGACTGTGTGCAACTGCACGGCGGCATCGGCGTCACCTGGGAACACGACCTGCACCTGTATCTGCGCCGCATCACCCTGGGCCGCGCCCTCTACGGCACTCCCGAAGAGCACCGGCGCCACATCACCGATCTACTCGACACGGCAGCCGCGTGAACCGAATCGAACTCGCTTGGAAGGCACCTACGCTATGACCACGGATCTGGAGCCCGTCGAAGACTTCCGTGCACGTGCGCGGACCTGGTTGCGCGACAACCTGCCCCCGGCTTCGGCCGCGGAATACAAATCCGACACCGAGGAGGCGTGGGACCGCGCCCGGCAACTGCAACGGATTCTCCACGACGGCGGCTTCGCCGGGATCTGCTTCCCCGCGCAGTACGGTGGCCTCGGCCTCACCACCGCCCACCAGCGGGCGTTCACCGAGGAATCGATTCCCTACGAGATGCCGCTGCTGCTGAACGTGCCGACGCTGGCCATCTGCGCGGCGAGCCTGCTCGATCTCGGCACCGAGGAGCAGAAGCGCGCGCACCTGCCCGCCGTACTGCGCGGCGAGGAGATCCTGGCACAATTCCTGTCCGAGCCGCGCGGCGGGTCGGATCTGGCCGGGCTCACCACCCGCGCGGAGCGCGACGGCGATCGCTGGATCCTCAACGGATCCAAGATCTGGAGTTCCGGCGCCTACGCCGCCGACTACGGCCTGTGCCTGGCTCGAACCAACTGGGAGGTCACCAAGCACCGCGGGCTCACCATGTTCCTGGTGCCGGTGCACGCCGAAGGCGTGACGGTGCAGCGGATCAAACAGGTGACCGGCTCGACCGAGTTCTGCCAGGAGTTCTTCGACGACGTCGCGCTGCCCGAGGAGGCGGTGCTCGGCCAGGTGGACGGTGGCTGGGACGCCGCGTCCCGGCTGCTCTACCACGAGCGGGCCGCACTGGGCGGCACCTCGCCGTACACCAGCGGCGCCCGCCCGCACCTGGGTGGCGAGGCCGACCGGTTGCTCGAACTCGCCCGCGCCACCGGCCAGTGGAACGACCCCCGCACCAGGGAGGACATCGGCGAGGCGCGGGCCATGAACGTGGTACGCGACCAGCTCATAGCGCACATCTCACGGGCGATCGCCTGCGGCGAGCTACCACCCTCCGCCGGCGCCATCACCCGGCTGTTCACCGCCGAGAATGCCTGGCTGCAAACCGATCTCGCGGTACGCATCGCCGGGCCCACCGCGGCCACCCACAGCCCCGGGGACGCGGCCGACACGACCGAGGTCGGCCTCGACTACCTGTTCCGCTCGGCGTGGAGCCTGGCGGGCGGCAGCACCGAGATGGCGCGCAACGTCATCAGCGAGCGCGTGCTGGGCATGCCCCGCGAGTTCGCCGCCGATCGCGACGTCCCGTTCAACCAGGTCAAGCACGGCCGATGACCCGGGAAGGCTGGTGCGATCACGCACCACTACGCATGCCGCGCGACGACTACTGAGGACGGATCGGCCCCGGCCCCGGCGGGGTCAAGGCACGCAGGCAGAAGGCTGTGATGCGCTCGACGTCGCCGTCGGCCGGTTCACTGCGCTGCCGCAACCGCTCGGCCAGCGTGCCGATGGTGGCGTGGCGATCAGCGCCGCGTCCGAATCCGGTGCGGCGCTGCCCAACTCAGCGAGCGTGTCGCGCAACAGGACGGCCGGCGCGGCGTCCACCATGCCCGGTCCCGCCGCGGGCGCGGTCCGGGCCCCGCGGCGTTCCAGAGGACGGCGCTGGCCGCCTGCAAAGAGCTGGTGCGGCTGTCGGCCACCGACGCCACCCGCGCGGCCGCTCGCCTGAATTACTGGCAGGAAACCGTATTCACCAGCGCCGACGCCAAGGAGGGCGCACAGGCGTTCCTGGCGAAGCGGCCGCCGGTGGCCGCGCTGCGGCATGTGGCCGACGGCCGCGCGATCGGCAAGGTGCTGGTCGACCTATAGGACGGTCAGCCGGTGGACAGACGCCGGAGCCGGCGGGACCGACCGTATTCGTTGCGCTGCGGTAGAAGTCGCGCCACCGCACGGGTCATACGTAATCGACTGTCACCGACGGGGTCTGCGGAACGGACTGGCAGGTCAGCACGTACCCGTCGGCCACGTCCTCCTCGGTCAACGCGTCGTTCACCCGCATCTCGACGCGGCCCGCGACGAGGCGCGCCATACAGGTGCCGCAATTGCCCTCCTCACAGGCGAACGGCGGGTTGAGCCCGGCTCGCTTCGCGGCTTCCAGCACCGTCTCGTCGGGGCGCACGTCGATGGTGGACCGCGCGCCGTCCACCAGGACGGTCGCCACGCAGGTGGCCGTCTTCGACGACTCGGACAGTGGGGATGCGGCCATGACGCACACTCCTGATCAATGGGGATCGCACAACGCCGGTGACGCGCCGACCGGCGCCGCCGGGGCGTAGATTGAGCACTCGCTCAGCATGCTGTGCACATGCGTAGCATGGTTCTTCCGGCTGGGTCAAGAGGAGGACCGCGCCGGGGGCCCGGGTCAGCGGCCCGTCCAGCGCGGGCTGCGCTTCTCGGCGAACGCGCGGGGACCCTCTTGCGCGTCCTCGCTCGTGTAGCAGTGCACCGAGGCGTGCCGGGCGGCTTGCAGCGCGGCCGAGCGGCCCATTTCGGTCGCGAGCATGACCGTCTCCCGCGCGGCCCGCACCGACAGCGGAGCGCCCGCGAGGATCTCGGCGGCCAGCTCGAGCGCCGCGTCCAGGAGAACCTCGGGTTCGGCCAGCCGGTTCACCAGTCCGATCTCGTAGGCCCGCCGCGCATCGATCGGCTTTCCGGTCAGCAGCAGCTCCATCATGATCCGCTGCGGGATCATGTGGATCAGCGGCGCGGCCCACGGCGAACTGCGACCCACCTTGACCTCGGTGACCGCGAAGGTCGCCGTAGTGCTCGCGACACACAGATCGCATGCCTGGGCGATCATCCAGCCCCCGGCGAACGCCGCGCCGTTGACCGCCGCGATCGTGGGCTTGGACAGCTCGATGGTGTCGTAGGGCAGCGGGTACATCTCGCGCGGCGGCACCGTCATGCCGGTGGCCACCATCTCCTCGAGATCCCCTCCCGCGCAGAACGCTTTCGGTCCCGCGCCGGTCAGGATCGCGACGCGCAACGCGGGATCGCGCTCGAATCGGTCCCAGGCGTCGAACAGCCCCTCTCGCACGTCCCGCGCCAGGCAATTGCGCCGTTGCGGCCGATTGAGCGTGATGATCGCGATCCCGTCGGAGCGGGCGTCGAAGACAACGGCGTCGGACATCAGAAACCTCTCCGCTGGACGACGCGCGCCGCCCGCTCCAGTTCGTCGCGGAAATCGGGATGCGCCACGGCGATCAGCCTGCGGGTGCGCTCGGCCAGCGTCCGCCCGGCGAGTTCGGCGGCGCCGAATTCGGTGACGATCACGTCCACGTCGCTGCGCGCCGTGGTGACCGGCCCGGACAGTGCCGCGGTGATCCGGCTGACCGTCCCGCCTTTGGCGGTGGAGGGCAGTGCGATGATCGCGTGACCCCCCGGCGAACGAGCGCCTGCCCGGACGAAGTCCACTTGGCCCCCTGTCCCGCCGAGATAGGACGCACCGCTCTGTTCGGCGTTCACCTGCCCGGTCAGGTCGACCTCCACGGCGGAGTTGATGGTGACCAGCCGTTCCAGTCGCGCGAGCACGCCCGCGTCGTGGGTGTAGTCGGTCGCGCACATCCGGATCGCCGCATTGCGGTCGGCGAACCGGTACAGGCGCTCGGTGCCGATGAGCGCGCCGGTGACCGACACCCCGCGATCGATGGTTTTGCGCGCGTTGGTGATCGCGCCCGACTCGACCAGATCGACCAATCCGTCGCCGATCATCCCCGAATGCACACCGAGATCGGTGCGGTCGTGCAGCAGGCGCACCACGGCGTCGGGTACGGCGCCGACCCCGATCTGCAGCACCGCGCCGTCCTCGATATAGGCCGCCGCGTGCGCGGCGATCGCTTCATCGACCGGGCCGATCCGGGCGGGCGGCACCTGCACCGGCGGCCGGGAAACCCGCACCGCGTAGTCGATCCGAGCTCCGGGCAGCCGTTCGCCCAGCGTGAAGGGCACTTGGTCGTTGACCTCGGCGACCACGACGCGCGCCGCCGCCACCGCCGCGCGCACATGGTCGCTGACCAGGCCGAAGCTGTGGTCGCCGTGCTCGTCGGCTGGACTCACCTGCACGAAAGCCACGTCGCAGCCGAGGATTCCGGCTTCGATCATCGGCCCCACCCGGCTGATGTGGCAGGGGACGATGCCGAGCCGATGCTCCTTGGTCAGCGATCGCAGCGCGCCGATCGCGCCCATGCTGGACAAGGTGAAGGCTTCGGTCGCGGCCGGGGTGAACAGACCGGAGAAGCTCGTCGCGATGAACGCCGACAACCCGCCGATCGCACCGCCCTGTGCGATGAGCGCCTCGATCAAGGTGGCCGGCTCGCCGCACGCCTGCCCGACCACGATGCGGTCACCGGCCCGCAGGATCGTGCTGAGGTCCAGGTCGGCGGCCTCGAGCAGCGCGGTCACCGCTGGACCCGGCCGTTCGGAAGGTCATCGGCGGCGGGCCGCAACCGGCCGACCACCTCGGCGGTGTCGGCGCCGAGCCTGGGTGCTGGTCCCGCGATGTGGCCGGGAGTGCGGGAGAACCACGTTGGCGGACCAGGAAAGCGAACCGATCCATATGGTGAATCCACGGTTTCGAAGAAGTCCGTGTCGGCGAGATGCGGATTGTCGAAGAGTTCGTCCAGCGACCGCACCGGTGCGGCCGGAATGTCCAGCGAGCGCAGCAGTTCCAGCCATTCGGCCGTGCTCCGCGCACGGAACGTTTCGGCGAGACGGGCGTAGACGATGTCGATCCTGGCCGCGCGCTGCTCCAGCGTGGCGAACTCCGGCCCGGCCCACGGCGGGCGCACCGCCTCGACGAATGCCGTCCACTGCTTGTCGTTGTAGACCAGCGCGGACAGGTAGCCGTCCGCGGTGCGATAGGGCTTGCGGTCCGGCGTCACCGCGCGCGGGTAGGCCGCGGGGCCGAGCGGGGGGTCGAACATGGCCCCGTTGGCGTGCTCGACCAGCATGAACGCGGCCATCGTCTCGAACATCGCGACCTCGACTTCCTGCCCCTCCCCGGTGCGTTCCCGGTGGAACAGCGCCATCGTGGTCGCGTACAGCGCGGTCATCCCGGCGATCTTGTCGGCCATGATGGTGCCGACGTACCCGGCGGCACCGGTGAGCCGCTCCTGCACGTACGGCAGTCCGCACTCGGCCTGGATCGTGTCGTCGTAAGCGGTACGGCCGGCGTCCCGGCCGCGGCGGCCGTAGCCGTAGCAATTGGTGTAGACGATCGAAGGATTCAGCGCGGCCACCTCGTCGTAAGCGAAGCCCAGCCGGGCGATCGCGGAGGCGCGCATCGAGTGGATGAACACGTCGGCCTCTGCGACGAGCTCGCGCAACGATCGCTTGCCGTCCTCGGATCGCAGGTCCAGCACCACGCTGCGCTTGCCCCGGTTGACGTTGACGAAGACGCCGCCCATCCCCCGTTCCGGGCCCACCGAGATGTAGCGGGTGTTGTCCCCGTCCGGCGGCTCTATCTTGATCACGTCCGCGCCCATGTCGGCCATGATCTGCGTGCAGTACGGGCCCATGACCATCGCCGTCAGATCGACGACCCGGAGCCCCACGAGCGGACCACGATGTTCCATCGCCACGCCTCTTCCACCACCCTCCACCGCCGCCGGATCACCATCCGACCAGCGGCCGTGAGCCTATCTGATGAATCTTTGCAAGGATAGTGATATCAAGGATGCTGTGGACGATTTCAACGCCGACGCCCCACCCCCTCGGCATGCCCTCCGCCCGATCGCCCAGGTACTGGACGCCGCGCTCGGCTCCCACCCCGACGCCACTGCGGTGGAGGCCGCTTCCGGTGCGTGGACCTACGTCGAACTCGACGATCGCGCTCACCGGGCGGCCGGCGCCCTGTGGGCGCTCGGCGTGCGCCCCGGCGATCGCGTCGCGGCCTGCCTCCCCAACGATCTGGACATCGTCGCCGCCTTCCACGGCGCGCAACGCATCGGCGCGGTGTGGGCGGGCATCGGCGAGGCATTGACCGCGACCGAACAGCAGCACCTGCACGATCTGTGTGAACCGGCAGTCGTACTCGCCGGGTCCCGCTGCCGGGTGGACTCGCCCGGTACGGTCGACCCCGATCATTGGGCGGCACTGCTGGATCGCGCGGCACCCGCACCACGGGTGGAGCACGACATCAATGCCCCGGCCGGAATCGCCTTCACCAGCGGCACCTCCGGACAGCCCAAGGCCGTGGTACACAGCCAGCGCAACCTCCTGCTGCCCGGCGCCGTGCTGACGGCCACTCGAGGCTGGGGGCCCGATCTGCGCAAGGGCGACAGCTTCCCGCTGACAATCCTCAATCTGATGGTCCTTTCCACCCTGCTCACCGCGCAGGCCCGCGGCTGCGCGGTCGTCATGGACCGCCGCGACGCCGACGGGGTGGCCGAATGGATCGCCGAGCATCGCGTCACGGTCTGGAACGGCGCCCCCGCGCAGCTCTACGACCTCGCGCGCAGGCAGGGACGCGATCTCGGCTCCTTGCGCGAGGTCTGGAGCGGCGGCAGCGATACGCCCGACTCGGTTCGCACAGCCTTCGCCGACGCGCACGGGCCGGTGCCGCGGGTCACCTACGGTCTCACCGAGGCGCCGACCGTGGTCGCGATCGACCCGCCCGGCAACGAATGGTTCCCGGGTGCCAGCGGCCGGGTGCTGCCCCACTACGACGTCGCCGCCTACGACGACGAGGGCCGCAGGCTACCGCCCGGTTCGCTCGGCGAGCTGCGGCTGAAGGCGGCCGCCGACGGCCCGTGGGCCCGATGGTGGACGCCGATGCTGGGCTACTGGGAGCGTGATGGAGTGCGACCGCCGCGACCCGGACCGATCCCCACCGGCGACGTCGGCACCGTCGACGCCGAAGGCAGGCTGTCGATCCTGGACCGCAAGAAGTCGGTCATCATCCGGGGCGGCGCGAACGTCTACCCGCAGGAGGTGGAGCGAGTCATCGCGAAGCATCCCGGCGTGGCCAAGGTGGCGGTGTGCCCGGTGCCGGACGAGCGGCTCGGCCAGAGGGTCGCGGCGGTGATCGAAAGCGCCGATCCCGCGGTGGATCTCGACGCCCTGGCGCGATTGTGTCGGCGCGAGCTGGCCGGATACAAGGTGCCGGAGTTCTGGACCCGGGTGGATGCACTGCCGGTGAACGCCATGGGCAAGATCGAGCGAACGCGGCTCACCGAACTGGCGACCGCCGCGCGGCACACGACGCAGGAGCGGCCGTGACCGCCCGGTCCCCGCGCGCCCCGCGCCTGTTCGACCTCGCTGGCCGGGTCGCGATCGTGACCGGAGCGTCCTCCGGGCTCGGCGCCGCGGTCGCGGAAACGCTGGCCTCGCTCGGGGCCCGCGTCGCGGTCGCGGCCCGGCGCGCCGACCGGCTGACCGAGCTCGCCGGGCGCATCGACGGGCTCCCCGTGCTGTGCGATCTGAGCCGGCCGCAGGGCATCGGCGCCGTGGTCACCGCTGTGGCCGACGCCCTGGGACCACCGGAGATCCTGGTCAACGCCGCCGGAAACCGGTTCACCACCGAGCGCGCCGAATCCGAGCCGCTCGACGCCGTGCACCGGACCCTGGAACTCAACCTGGTGGCGCCCTTCCTGCTCGCCCAAGCGGTGTTCCCGCACATGCGCGCGGTGGGTCGCGGCTCGATCGTCAACGTCTCCTCCATCAGCGGCCGGGTCGGCGTGCCCGGCATCCCGCAGGCGTCCTACGCCGCGAGCAAGGCGGGGCTGTCCGGGCTCACCGCCGAACTCGCCGTGCAATGGGCGCGGCATTCGATCCGGGTGAACACCGTCGCGCCCGGCTTCTTCCGCAGCGAGATCACCGACACCCTCTATGACGACGAGCGCGGCGCCGCTTACCTGCGCCGCAACACCCCCCTGCCGACCGAGGCACAGGCCGAGGACATCGTCGGGGCCGTCGTCTGGCTGGCCGGTGACGCCGCCCGGTACGTCACCGGACAAACCGTCGTCGTCGACGGCGGTTGGACCGCTCGATGAGCGAACGGTGATTCCACGTTGACACCCGAATCTCGCGGTGAAAGCATGACAACGCCATAAGAGAATATGATTCTCCAAATTGGAAACGAATGTACGCTCAGATGTTGCACCCGTTCTAGGAAGGGAATTCTTCCGCATGTTTGCCGCAGTTCTGATCGAGAAGGGCGAGGCGGGACCGAAGGTCACGCTGACGAACGTGGACGAAGCGACGCTGCCCGAGGGGGACGTCACCGTCGAGGTCGCCTACTCCACCCTCAATTACAAAGACGCCCTGGCGATCACCGGAAAGTCTCCCGTCGTGCGCGCGTTCCCGATGGTGCCCGGCATCGACCTCGCCGGCGTCGTCACCGAGAGCAGCCACGCGGATTGGTCGGTGGGCGACGACGTGATCCTCAACGGCTGGGGCGTCGGAGAAGCACACTGGGGCGGCCTCGCGCAGCGGGCCCGCGTGAACGGCGACTGGCTGGTGCCGAGGCCCGCCGAGTTCACCGCACGACAAGCGATGGCGATCGGTACCGCCGGATACACCGCGAGCCTGTGCGTCGAAGCGCTGCTGCGCCACGGCGTTCGCCCCGACCGAGGCGAGATCCTGGTGACCGGCGCGACCGGCGGCGTGGGCAGCATCGCGATCGCACTGCTGAGCAGAGCCGGGTTCGCCGTCGCGGCCGCCACCGGCAAGACCGCCGAGACCGCCTACCTCCAGCAACTGGGCGCGGGCACCGTGGTGGATCGCGCCGAACTGGCCGAGCGCGGCAAGCCGCTTCAGAAGGAGCGCTGGGCAGGTGTGGTCGACACCGTCGGCAGTCACACGCTCGCCAATGTATGCGCCCAGACTCGGTACGGCGGCGCGGTAGCCGCCTGCGGCCTGGCCCAGGGGATGGACTTCCCCGCCACGGTCGCCCCGTTCATCCTGCGCGGGGTCACGTTGTTCGGCATCGACAGCGTGATGGCGCCCGAGCAGCGGCGCCTCGACGCCTGGGCGCGGCTCGCCCGTGACCTGGACCCGGCCGCCCTGGACAGCATCGCCCAGGAGATACCCCTCGGCGAGGCCGCCACCGCGGCCGGCCGGCTCATCGACGGCACCGTGCGCGGCCGGATCGTCGTCGACGTGAATCGTTGATCAGGAGCATCCCGTGACCAGGAAATCGATGAAATCGACTGTGGAACTCGATCTGTCCGACGTCAACCACCGGGTCGGCAAGCCGGTGGGCGGCGGCCAACTGTGGGACCCGTGCAGTTCCTCCGACATCCGCCGCTGGGTGATGGCGATGGATTATCCGAATCCGCTGCATTGGGACCAGGAATTCGCTCGCGAATCGCGATACGGCGGAATCGTGGCGCCCCAATCCATCGCGGTCGCATTGGATTACGGGCACGGCGCACAGCCCGCCTGCGTCGGCCACATCCCCGGCAGCCACCTGATCTTCGGCGGCGAGGAATGGTGGTTCTACGGCTGCCCGGTCCGCCCCGGCGACACCCTGTTCCAGGACCGGCGATTCCACGACTACAAGGTGGTGGAGACGAAGTTCGCCGGGCCGACGATGTTCTCCCGCGGCGACACCGTCCACCGCAATCAGCACGGCGTGCTGGTCGCCCGCGAAAGGTCCACCGCCATCCGCTATCTGGCGTCGGAGGCCAACAAGCGGGGCATGTACGACAACCAGCTCGGCGCGGTGCGAACCTGGACCGCCGCCGAACTGGCCGAGATCGAGTCGCTACGGCACGAGTGGATCCTGACCAACCGCGCCGGGGTCTCGCCGCACTTCGACGAAGTGAAGGTCGGGGATCGGCTGCCGCGCCGGGTGATCGGCCCGCACACCATCGCCGGCTTCACCACCGAGTACCGCGCCTTCTTGTTCAACATCTGGGGCACATTTCACTGGACCGCCCCCGCGGGCGTCGACGATCCCTGGGTCAACCAGGATCCGGGCTGGACCGAGGGGTTCGCCTTCGACGAAGAGGGCGCACGCATCGACCCGCGCAAGCGCGACGGCCTGTACGTCGGCCCCTCACGCGGGCACATCGACGCCGACAAGGCGGGCGAGGTCGGGATGGCGCGGGCCTACGGCTACGGCGCCACCATGGGCGCCTGGTGCACCGACTACCTCTCGTACTGGGCCGGGCACGACGGCATCCTCCGTCACAGCAAGGCGGACTTCCGCCTGCCCGCTTTCGAGGGCGACGTGACCTACTTCGACGCAGAGATCATCGGCAAGGAAGCGGATTCGGTCTGGGGCGTACCGCTGGTGCAGGTGAAACTGCGGCTGACCAATCAGGACTTCGGCGTGTTGGTGGACTGCACGGCCGAGGTCGAGCTTCCGTACTGACGGCCACCGGAAAGAAACGGGAGAGGCGATGCCCACCGACACCAACGACGTCCTCGCGCCTGCCGTGGCGATCGCCTCCGGGCCGCCGCTGTCCGAAGAGCCGGGTCTCGGACCGCTCACCCTGCCCGGCTTCCTGCGCGAAGTCACCCGCGAGTACGGCGCCCGCGAGGCACTCGTCGCGCACACCGGCGCCGGCGTCGTCCGCTGGAGCTATGCCGAGTTGTGGGCGCGCGCCACCGAAGTGGCGCGCGCCCTGCGTGCCTGCGGGATCGGCAAGGACAGCCGGGTCGGCGTGCTGATGACGAACCGGCCGGAGTGGCTCTCGGCCGTGTTCGGCGTGTCGCTGGCCGGCGGGGTGGCCGTCGCCCTCAGCACCTTTTCCAGCCCCGCGGAACTCGACCATCTGCTACGGCTGTCCGGTGTGTCGATGCTGCTGTTCGAAAGGACGGTGGCGAACAAGGACTTCGCCGAGGTGCTGACCGGACTGGAGCCCGCCGTCGGCGCCGCCGCGCCGGGCGCGCTGCGCTCGACGGCCTACCCGTTTCTACGTCATCTCGCGATGGTCGGCGAACCGGTGCCCGATGCGGCGATCGACTCCTGGCACACCTTCCTTGCTCGCGGGCACTCCGAAGCACAGGAACTGATCGAGGCGACGGCCGCCACGGTGCGACCCGCGGATACCGCCGTGCTGTTCTTCTCGTCGGGAACCACCAGCAAGCCGAAAGGCATCCGCAGCGCGCACCGCGGCGTCGCCATCCAGATGTGGCGGTTCCGGCGCATGTTCGGATTCGGCCCGGACGACCACGTGCGCTGCTGGACCGCCAACGGTTTCTTCTGGTCCGGCAACTTCGGCCAAGCGCTCGGCGCCACCCTGGCCGCGGGCGGCAGCCTGGTGCTGCAATCGACCTTCGACGCCGCCGAGGCGCTGGAGTTGATGCAGGCCGAGCGAGTGAACTTCCCGGTCGCGTGGCCGCACCAGTGGGCGCAACTGGAAGGCGCGCCCAACTGGTCGACGACCGACCTGAGCAGCCTGCGATTCGTGGACGTGAAGACGCCCGCGGCGCGGCACCCTCGCGTGTCGACCACCTGGACCGAGCCCGGGCACGCCTACGGCAACACCGAAACCTTCACCATCACCACCTGTTTTCCGGCCGATACACCCGAGGACGAAATCGCGGGCAGCAGCGGCAAACCGCTGCCCGGCAACACCGTCAAGATCGTCGACCCGCTCACCGGCGCGGTCGCGGCCCGCGGCGAGCGCGGCGAGATCTGCGTCAAAGGGCCGACGCTCATGCTCGGCTATCTCGGCACCGCGTTGGACGAGACGCTCGACGCCGACGGCTACTTCCACACCGGTGACGGCGGCTACCTCGATGACGCGGACCGGCTGTACTGGGAGGGGCGGTTGACCGACATCATCAAGACCGGCGGCGCAAATGTCTCCCCGCTGGAGGTCGACGAGGCGTTGGCCGGCTTCCCGGGTGTCAAGGTCGCGCGCACCGTCGGCGTACCGCATGAGACGCTCGGCGAGGTCGTGGTGGCGTGTGTGGTGCCGCACGCGGACGCGACGGTGGACGGCGCCGCGGTCCGCGCGTTCCTGCGCGAGCGGCTGGCCAGCTACAAGGTGCCGCGACAGGTGCTGTTGTTCGCCGAGGAGGACATCGCGCTCACCGGCAGTGCGAAGATCAAGTCCAGTGACCTGCGGCAGCTCGCGGTGAAACGGCTGGCCGACAGCTAGCGCCACGGGGCCTGCCGAGGCTTCTCCCGTGCAGCGCGGCCAATGCCGCGCCGACAGTCCCCAGGTCGCTGCACCCGGTCACCGCCCGGCGGCACTCGACACGGCGACACCGCGCCCACCGGGGCTTCACACGGCCGGTCCTGGATGCTATACATTAGGGGAGGCTTACCTCGTTAGTCGAGGCTAACCTCAGTGAAACGGTGACCCTGGCTGTGAGGCTTCATGTACGTGTGCATCTGTAACGCGCTGTCCGAAGGTGACGTGCACACCTGCGTCGCGGCCGGGGCCGACAGTGTCCGCCAAGTGAAGAACGCCTGCGGCTGGAAGCCCGGCTGCGGCAGTTGCACGGCGCGATTGGCCGAGGTCATCGGCCGCGCCCGCGCGACGACCGAAGCGCAACCCTCGGCCGCCTGATCCGACACACCAGGCGGTCTGCCTGCCGCTGCGCTCAATCTGTGCCACGATCGCAGTCATGGACGGCG
Organism: Nocardia exalbida NBRC 100660; assembly: GCF_000308575.1. GTDB lineage: Bacteria > Actinomycetota > Actinomycetes > Mycobacteriales > Mycobacteriaceae > Nocardia > Nocardia exalbida. The sequence goes on from NZ_BAFZ01000159.1 coordinate 31,673, forward strand.
ACAAGGACATCGTGGCGTTGCTCAACGAGCAACTGACGGCCGAACTCACGGCGATCAACCAGTACTTCCTGCACGCCAAGATGCAGGAGAACTGGGGCTTTACCAAGCTGGCGCGGCACACTCGGCACGAGTCCATCGATGAGATGAAGCATGCCGAACTCCTCACCGACCGGATCCTCTTCCTGGAGGGCCTGCCGAACTACCAGAAGCTCAATCCGTTGCGCATCGGGCAGAGCGTGCCGGAGCAATTGCGGGCCGACCTGCAGATCGAGCTGGAAGCGGTCGAACGGCTTCGCCGGGGCATCGAGTTGATGCGGTCGCGCGGTGACGTGACCTCGGCGCGCATCTTCGAGCACATCCTCGAAGACGAAGAGCAGCACGTCGACTACCTGGAGACCGAACTCGACCTGGTGGAGAAGCTGGGCGAGCCGCTGTACCTCCAGCGCTTCACCGAGACCCCGGAGGACTGACCCGGCATCCGGGGCCCCTGCGAAAGGCTGCCCGGCGCTACGCCGAGGCGTACCGCCGGGCCAGTCGTTTCCGATGCTCGGCGGGCGTACCGAACAGGGACCGATCGAGCGTGGCCCGCTTCAGGTACCCGTGGATCCCGCTTTCCCAGGTGTAGCCCATGCCGCCGTGCAGTTGCATGGCCTTCCCCGCCACCCGCACCGCCGTCTCGGTGCTCAATGCCTTGGCCATCGACGCCACCTCGCCCGCGTCCGGCGCCGACGACGCCTCGGCCCGGACCGCGGCCGCTACCACCTGCCGGGCCACCGTGACCTGAACCAGCATGTCCGCACAGGCGTGTTTGACGGCCTGGAAGGAACCGATCGGACGGCCGAACTGCTCGCGCACCGCGGCATAGCCGACAGTGGCCTCGAGCATGGCCTCGCTCAGTCCGAGGCTGTCGCAGGCCATCGCGACCGCGGCCCGGTCGTACAACCGCCGCAGGGCGCGCTCTCCGTCGCCACGGAATCGCCACACCGCCACCGGCGCCACCGCGACGTCGTCGGCGGTCACGCGCCCGAGGCTGCGGGTCGCGTCGACCACCGGTCGCGCGGTGACGACCGCCCCTGGCGTACCGGATTCGACTGCCGCGAGCACGATCTCGCCGCCGGGATCGCGGGCGGGAACGAGCAGCCGGTCCGCCCCGGGCGCGTCGAGCACGAAGTCGGCGCAACCGTGCAGACGCGGGCCGCCGGTACCGGTCACGAGCCGGAACGGCGATTCGACCGGCGTGCGATCGGCGTGCGCGGAGACCGCACCTGACGACTCGGCGCCGGCCAGCTGCTCCCCCGCAAGCGCGAGAACCGGGACCACCGCACCGGCGACGGTGCCGCGGAACAGTTCGTCCCGTTGCGGATTCGGCTCCAGCAAGGCGAGCGCGCCGACGGCGAGCACCGCCACCGACGGGTACGCACCACGGGCGACCGCTCGGCCCACTTCTCGCAGGACCACGGCGACCTCGGCGAAAGTTGCTCCGGCACCGTCGAATTCGTCGGGCGCCTCCAGACCGAGCCACCCGGATCGAGCGATCAGCGACCAGTCGACCGCCGACTCGGAATCGGCTTCGCCGAGCAGGTCACGCGCCACCGCGCGCAAATCGTCGTGGATCTCGGCGAATTCGTCGCTCATCATGTTCCCGTCGATTCCCGGGGCAGGCCGAGCCCGCGCTCCGCGATGATGGTGCGCTGGATCTCGCTGGTCCCACCCGGAATCGTCCATTCCCAGGAGCCGACGAAGTCGAGCACCCATGCGCCCGACTCCCAGCCGCTGGACATCGGTTTGCGCAGCATCGTGTGCGCGGCCAGTCCCCCGACCTCCGTGCCGAAATCCGTCATCCGCTGCAACAATTCGCTGTAGTACAGCTTCACCACGGAAGCGTCGGCCGGGCCCGCGACGCCCGCCTCGTGCCGCTCCACCAGGTCACGGCACAATGCGCGCAATCCGAAGATCTCGATCTCCAGCGCGGCCAGCCGATCGGCCACCACCGCGTCGGCGACCGCGCGCCGCCCGCCGGGATCGGCTCGCTCGCACGCTTCGACGAGCCATCGGAATCCGGCGTTGCCGAGCCGTTCGGCCAGCTCCAGCATGGTCAGGCCACGTTCGGCGCCGAGCGTCTGCTGCGCCACCTGCCAACCCGCGTGTTCCGCGCCGACCAGCCCGTCCGCCGGGATCCGCACCTCGTCCAAGAAGATCTCGCAGAAGTGTGATTCCCCGGTGGCCTGCCGGATCGGGCGCACCTGGATGCCGGGGCTGCGCATGTCCAGCAGGAAGTAGGAGATCCCGCGCCGCTTCGGGGCGGCCGGGTCGGTACGGGCCAGCAGCAGGCACCAGTCCGCGTATTGCGCACCGCTGGCCCACACCTTCTGCCCGGTCACGACATAGCCGTCACCGTCTCGGCGGGCGCTGGTCTGCAATGCCGCCAGATCGGATCCGGCGCCGGGTTCGGAGAAGCCCTGTACCCAGATCTCGCCGTCCAGGATCGCGGGGAGATGCCGCCGCCGCTGCTCGTCGGTCCCCGCCGCCAGCAAGGTCGCGGCCGCGTGGTGAACGGCCACGAAGGCCAGCACCAGTCGCGGCGCGTCGTGGGCGGCGAGTTCCTGATACAGCACAATCTGTTCCGGGAGGGACATGCCGCCGCCGTATTCGCGCGGCCAATGCGGCACCGCGTATCCCGCATGGCGGAGCTGCTGGAACCACTCTGCCTGGAAACGGACGAATTCCGCGTCCGTGGGGCCGGTCTGCGATCGCCGCCAATCGGCAGGCACGTGTGCGCGGCACCAGTCCCGGACCTCGCCGCGGAACCCGTCGAGGTCGTGCCCGGTCACCGTGCCCGCGCCCGCTGTCGCAACGCCAGCAGCCGGTCCCGGTGTTCCGGTGACCGCATGGTGACCACCTCGGCGGCGAAACCGGCTTGCATCGGACCACCGAGCGCCTGGGACAGGTACATGTTCACCACCCGTTTCGTGCTGCGCAGCGCCTCCGGCGGCAGGGCGGCCAACCGGCCGGCCAGTTTCCTGGCCTCGTCGAGCAATTCGTCCGCGGCGACGACCCGCGACGCCAGTCCGACCTCGACGGCGGTGGCGGCATCGATCCGGTCGCCGGTGTACAGATATTCCCGCGTCCGCAGGATCGGGGTGAGCAGCGGCCAGAACGCGGCGCCGCCGTCCCCGGCGACCAGCCCGACCGCCACGTGCGGGTCGGCCAGGTAGGCGCGATCCGACATCAGCACGACGTCGCACAGCACCGCCAGGCTGGCGCCGAGCCCCATCGCCGCGCCGTTCACCGCGGCGATCACCGGCAACGGGAAGCGCAGCATCTCCTCGATGATCTGGGCGCCTTCGCGAATGCTCTCGTCCCGCGCGACCGGGTCGTCCAAGAAGGAGCTGATCCAGTCCAGGTCGCCGCCCGCGCTGAAGGCCCGGCCGGAACCGGTGAGGATCACGACTGCGGCCCCCTGGTCCGCGGCCAGCTGCCGCCACACCTCGGTCAGCGCTCGGTGCAACTCGGCGTTCACCGCGTTGAGCTCGTCGGGGCGGTCGATGACGACGATACGGACGGGCCCTTCGCAGGCCACGGTCAGCACATCGGGCAGGTCGTAGCGCATGGCGTCACCCTTCCCCCGGATCGGAGAACAAACCGGTCAGACCGCGGCGGCCGGCCAGCCGGGCCAGCAGCTCCTCGGTGGCGACCGAGCCGAGTGGAAGCCGGCGCAACGGCAGGCTGTAACGCGACAGCCAGGACAGTGGCGACTCGTCGCAGAAGCCGAGGGCGCCGTGCAATTGGTGGGCGACGCGGAACACGGCCTCGGCCGCCTCGAGGGTCGCCGAACGCAGTGCCAACGCGTCGATCAGCGCGTCGCCGCGATCGGCTTGAATGCTCCACAACGCGTAGCGGGCGAGCATGTCCACGCCGCGCCGTTCCACCTCGGCGTCGGTCAACTGGAACTGCACCGACTGGAACTCGGCCAGCGGTTTGCCGAACTGCTCCCGGACCAGCACATGGGCACGGGTGAGTTCGACGGCACGATCGAGCATGCCGAGCAGGGTCCAGCACGGCAGCACCAGCGCCAACGCCAGGTCGGCGCCGCCGCCGGTGTCCACCGGCGACACCTCCAGCTCCGCGACGAACGCCGACTCACGCGCAGACGCACGGGGTGGTCGCACCACCACCGAGCCACGGGAACCGTCCAAGGTCACCGCCGCCCAGCGCAGGTCGAGATGCGCGACCGCCGCGGCGGGCTCGCCATCCGACACCACCACCAACCCGTCGACGTCCGATTCGACCGGGCGGGACAGCCGCTCCGCGACCGGATAGGGCGTGGCCCAGTAGCCCGCGCTGCGGCACAGCGCCGCGGCGGCTTCCAGTTCGACCGGATCACGCCGCGGCTCCAGCTCCCACGCGCCGAGTTCGCCGAGCACCGGCGCGACGAGCGCGCGGCGCGCGGGCTCGCGCTCGGCCCACTGCACCAGCTCGTCGCCGCCCGCCACGCGCAACGCGCGCACGGCTTCCTTACCGTATTCCGTTGCCTCGGCGCATAGTTCGATGGTCATCGCCCGCCCGCCCGGCGGGAACGACGCGGCGGTCATGCGGCCTCCCCCGCCCGGCGCGGCCCGCTCAGCAACGAGCGCGCCAACAGGATCTTCTGCATCTCGATACTGCCGGAGGCGACCGTAGCGGCATTCGCGTATCGCCAATGATCGTCCACCGCGCGCCGGAACCGGCGCCCGCGCTCGTCTCCCGAGCCCGCGAACGCGGCGAGTTCGGCCAGGACACTCGCGCTTTCCTGATCGAGCCGGGTCACCGCGATGCGGTAGGCCGCGACGTCACCCGGCGCGACCCGCCCGGCGCTCTGCATCGCGACCACCTGATACGCCAGCAGCCGCGCCCGCCGCGCCCGGGTGAGCATGCGGGCCCAGCGACCGCGCAATTCGGCCGGAACCGTCTCCCACCGCGGGCCGAGAACATCGGGCGCGGCCTGCAACAGTCGCTCACAGCGCGCGTAGCGGGCGATGCCGACGCGTTCGAACGCGAGCACCTCCTGCACCACCGACCAGCCCTCGTCGATCCGGCCGAGTACGTCTGCTTCCGTCACGCGCACCCCGTCGAAGAAGACCTCGTTGAGGTGGTGCGGCCCGAGCATGGAGCGGATCGGCCGGACCTCGATGCCCGGATCGGACATCGGCACCAGGAAGACGGTGAGCCCCTGCTGTTTGCGCGCCCTTGTCGCGGTGCGCGCCAGCAGGAAGCACCACTGCGCCATGGTGGCGTAGGAGGTCCAGATCTTCTGGCCGGAGATACGCCAGCCGTCGCCGTCGCGGCGAGCGGTGGTCCGCAAGGAGGCCAGGTCGGACCCGGAGTCCGGTTCGCTGAAGCCCTGGCACCAGATCGTCTCACCGCGCGCGATCGGCGGCAGGTGCTTGTGCTGCTGTTCGGCCGTGCCGTGCCGCATGATCGTCGGGCCCACCCAGTTGACGCCCATGTACTGCGCCCCGCGAGGTTCGTGGTGCGCCCACATCTCCTCGCGGACCACGGTCTGCTCCCACACCGAGGCGCCGCGGCCACCGAACTCCGCAGGCCAGGCCGCGCACAGCAGGCCCTGCTCGGCCAGCACCCGGCAGAAACGCTGAGCGACAGCCAGATCGGCCGGATCGTCGGTGAACGCGCCGAGGTAGTCGGCGGGGACCTCTTCGGCAATCAGCCGCCGTAGTTCACCCCGGAGACGGATGGCGGCCTCACCCATAGTGAAGTCCATGCGACGCACAGTACTTCAATCCTCATAAGGATAGCAATATTTGTATGGTCATCTAGCGGTGACTACACTGCCGCCATGATGGAAAGGCGGGCCCGGTGAGGACCAACCAGAGGCGGACCGCATGACGGCCGCCAAACGCGGCCGGGTCCCACAGCGTCGTATCGCGGAGACCGTCGCCGCGGAACTGCGCACCCGGATCCTGGCCGGCGACGAGAACTTTCGGCTTCCCACCCAGGATCAGCTGGTCCAGGACTTCGGGGTGAGTTACCCCTCGATCCGCGAGGCGCTGCGCATCCTGGAGACCGAGGGCCTCGTCACCGTCCGCCGGGGCAATGTGGGCGGCGCCGAAGTGCACCGGCCCGACGAGACGTCGGCGGCCTATCACCTCGGCCTGGCCCTGCAAGGTGCGCGCGTCACCCTCGGCGATCTCGCCGCGGGCCTGCGCACGCTGGAACCGCAGTGCGCGGCCGCCTGCGCCGAGCGGCCCGACCGCGCCGAGACCGTCGTCCCCGCACTCGCGGAGAACGTCGAGAAGTCGGCCGAACTCATCGACGACGGCGTCGCCTTCACCCACACCGCTCGCGAATTCCACGATCTCATCGTCTCGTTCACTCCCAACCTGACCATTCGCTACGTCGTGAGCACGCTGGTCACCCTGTGGTCGGCACAGGAGGAGGCGTGGGCGGAGGCGCTGACCCGGCGCGGGGAATACCCATCCGAGGCCGAGTCGACCGAAGCCGTGCGCACCCATCGCCGCATCACCCGCGAGATCGCGGAGGGACGGGCCGCCGAAGCCGAACGCCTGTACCGCACCCATCTCGCCGCCACCCAGACACTCGTGCTGCAGCGGTTCGACGACGGAGTGGTGAACGCTTCGTCCGCCGGTGCGCGGCTGGCGATCCAGCCGGGTCTACGCCAGCAGATCTGAGTTCGTCGAGCCGCACGTCACCCTCGCCTCCGCCCGGGCAAGAGCAGGTCGGTTGCGCATCACCCTGCCCGCTGTACGATAATGACGTTTTCACAGCGTGAAATTGGGTTGCACGAATCCGGCTATAGCCAGGTAGCACCCTTTACGGTTCGGCCGCAGAGCGTCCATCCGTCAGCCGAACCCACAGCGCGGCCCCGTCCCCAAGCGGAAATATTGGCGCCCAGTGTCATCCAGCCCCTTGACGTGGGACCCCGCGGTCATAGCGAGGCGCTCGGCGGCGACGCTCGACAACCCTGGTGCGAACCTACTCAGAGGTAGCTAACCAATCAAGTATTGCTATCCTTACGAGGATTGAAGTAGCGTGGCCCACGACATACGGCCCGACCCACATGGGTGCCGGATTCCCGTCGCCCGGACCTCCGGCCCGGGCTGTGCCAATGGATATCGACTTCACATCGCATGGGAGGCCCCGCCTTGACTCGAGGGGCGCGCTACAGCACCACCACACCGATAACCCTCGCCCAGGGGTGGAGCGTTCGACGACTCACCCCGCCGAGCCGCCTGTTCGGTGCGAACGGCCTGCGGACGGGTGCCGACGGCCGGATCTACGTCGCCCAGGTGGCGGGCAGCCAGATCAGCGCACTCGACGTCGCCACCGGCGACCTCGAGACCATCAGCGCCAAGGGCAGCGACATCATCGCCCCCGACGACCTGGCCTTCGATCCCGAGGGCAATCTCATCGCCACCGAGTACATGGACGCGCGGGTCAGTATGCGCGGCACCGACGGCCGCACCCGGGTGATCCGCGACGATCTGCCGGGCGCCAACGGCATCACGGTGCACAACGGCCGGTTGTTCGTCAACGAATGCCGGGTCGGCGGCCGACTCATGGAGCTGCCGCTGGACGGCAGCGCGCCGCGCATCCTGCAAGACAACCTGCCGATGCCCAATGCCATGGAGGTCGGCCCCGATGGTCTCCTCTACTACCCGGTCATGGGGACCAACGACATCTGGCGGATCGATCCCGACGGAGGTGCGCCCGAACGAGTCGCCGGTGACCTCGGTGTGCCCGACTCGGTCAAGTTCGACTCCGCGGGCTTCATCGTCTCCACCCAGGTGCAGACCGGCGAGGTGCTGCGAATCAACCCGCGCACCGGGGACCGTCAGGTGCTGGCGAGCCTGGATCCCGGATTGGACAACTGCACTTTCGTCGGCGACCGGCTGTTCGTCTCGAACTTCTCCGGCGAGATCACCGAGATTCTCACCGGCGGCCGGACCCGGCCGGTCCTGGAAGGCGGCCTGCTGTGGCCGCTGGACCTGACCGTCGGCCACGACGGCAATCTCTACGTCGCCGACGGCACCTTCTTCTACGTCTTGCGCGACGGCCGATTGCACACGGTCGCCTCCCTTTTCAGCGCGGGCAACCCCGGCTATGTTCGCGGCGTCAGCGCCGTCGGATCGGGCGAGTTCCTGTGCGCCACCTCCACCGGGCAGATCGCGTACTACCGCCCGGGCACGGACGAGGAACCCGAGATCGTCGCCGACGGGTTCGATCAGCTCTACGGGGTCGCGGCAACCGGGAACGGGATGATCGTGGCCGCGGAACTCGGCGCGGGCCGGGTGATGTCGATCCGCTCCGGCCAGGTCGACGTACTGGCCTCCGGGTTGAACGCCCCGATGGGTGTCGCGTTCGGCCCGGACGGCACGCCCCTGATCTCCGAATCCGGAGCCGGGCGGATCGTCTCGATCAGCGGCGCCGGAGTCGACACGGTGGTGGACGGACTGGAGAAGCCGCAGGGAATTCTGGTGCGGGGCAGACAATTGCTGGTCCTCGACGCCGGTTCGCAAACCTTGGTCTGCGTCGATCTCGAGACCAAGGCGCGGCAGACGCTCGCCGCGAACCTTCCGGTCGGCGCGCCGCCCGGCGTCGTCGCCAAACCCTTGCGCGGAACTCCCCCGTTCTCCGGACCCATGGGCCCGTTCGCGGGGCTCGCCGCCGGACCGGACGGCACGATCTATCTCTCCGCCGACGCCGAAGGCAGTGTGCTGGCACTGCGCGGGAAGGCACGACCCGGCCATGACCGATGACGGGCTCACACAAGACTTCTTCGGACTGACCGGGCGCGTCGTCATCGTCGCAGGCGCGGGCGGTGGCGGTATCGGCACCGCCGTCACGCGCCTGATCGCCAGGGCGGGCGCCACCGTGATCGGGGTGAGCCGCTCGAAGGAGAACCTCGCCGAGCATGTCGAACCCCTTGCGGCGGAGGGCCTTTCCGTGCTGTCCGTCGCGGCCGACGTCGGCACCGAGGAGGGTGTCGCGACCGTGCTCGAACACGCCCGCTCGGCGCCCGGCGAGTTGCACGGACTGGTCAATGTGGCGGGCGGCGCCGCGGTGCGCACCTGGATGCCCGCCACCCGGGTGACCCGGGAAGACTGGCGGGCGTTGTTCGCCCAGAACCTGGAGACGATGTTCTTCATGAGCCAGGCTGTGGCCGCGGAGCTCAAATCACAAGGCCGGCCCGGTTCGCTGGTGTCGCTCTCCTCGATCAGCGGGATGAACACCGCACCGTTCCATATCGCCTACGGCACCGCGAAGGCGGCGCTGGTCGCGGCAACCCGCACCTTGGCGGTGGAGCTGGCCCAGGACGGCATCCGGGTGAACGCCATCGCGCCGGGCGTCACCGAGACACCGGCCTCCGGCACCTACGTCGACGACGATACCCAGCGCGACCGCCGGGCCATCGCCATGGGCAGACGCGGGCGACCGGAGGAGCAGGCGGGCCCGATCCTGTTCCTGCTGTCGGATCTGTCGACCTACGTCACGGGCCAGACCCTGCTGGTGGACGGCGGCCTGAACCTCAGGTGGACCCATCTCGGGGATGACCATACCTCGCTGTTCCTCAAGGACGAAAACTTCCGCGCATCCATCACCCGCTGACGCACCCGAGTTATCACCAGGAGCATGTCATGAGCGAAACGACCAACGGGGCAACGACTTCCGCGACCGCCGAACCGTTGTCGACGCCGATGACGATCGGCGTCGAGGCGTACATCTCGGAGGAATACGCACGCGCCGAGGGCGACAAGCTCTGGGCCAAGGTGTGGCAACAGGTCGAACGGGTCGAGGAGATTCCCCGGGTCGGCGACTTCCTCACCTACGAGATCCTCGACGATTCGATCATCGTCGTGCGCACCGCCCCGGACACCATCCGGGCCTACCACAACGTGTGCGCGCACCGCGGCCGCAAACTGATCGACACCCCGGATGGCGCGCACGACGCCCGCGGCAGTCGCAAACACTTCGTGTGCGGTTTCCACGGGTGGCGTTACGACCTGGAGGGCCGCAATACCTTCGCGGCCGAGCGCAAGGATTGGTCCTGCGGTCTCACCGAGCGCAACGACGGGTTGAACCAGGTGCGGGTCGACACCTGGGGCGGTTGGATCTGGATCAACATGGACCCCGACGCGGAACCGCTGCGGGAGTATCTGGAGCCCGCGGCCGAGCTGCTCGAACACTTCGAACTGGAGAACATGCGCTACCGCTGGCGGCGGTGGCTGACCTTCGATTGCAACTGGAAGGTCGCCTTCGAGGCGTTCATGGAGACCTACCACGTGCCCTACACCCATCCGGAGTTCATGAACTTCGGCACTTTCCTCGGATGGTCGCGGGCGCAGGGCAAGCACAGCAATATCGGCTACGACGCTCCCAAGGGCATGGAGGAGAACCAGGCCAAGGTGCGCGTCGGCGGCGGTCCGGACGCGCGCGTCTCCACCGCCACGCTACAGAACTTCACCTGGGAGAACGCCAATACCAACACCACCCGCACGCTGGTCGACGTCGCCAATCGGCTGGTCGACGAACTGCCCGAGGGCACCCCGGCCGGCGAAGTGCTGCGCTACTGGCTCGACACCGCGCGATCGGAGGACGAGGCACGCGGCGTGGTCTGGCCGAAGGTCGACCCCGACATCGTCGCCAGGGCCGGCACCGCGTGGCAGATCTTCCCCAACTTCCAGATCGGCCACGCACTGAACAACATGCTGTGCTACCGGTTCCGCCCCTACGGCTACGACCCGGGCAAGTGCATCTTCGAGGCCGCTGTGTTCGAACTCTTCCCGCCCGGCCAGGAGCCGCGGACCGAGTGGGAGTACACCCCCGCCGGCGACCCCGGTTGGCGGACCGTCCTACCGCAGGACTTCGCCAATATGGCCGCGGTCCAGCAGGGCATGAAGAGCCGCGGCTTCTCCGGGCCGAAACCCAACCCCTATCGCGAACGCAGCGTGGTGAATCTGCACCACAACCTCGCCGAGTACATGGGTACCGGCGAGCCGCGCGACCTGACCTGACGAGCGGGCCCCGCCCGGTCCGCCACCGACGACCGAGACAGAGATCCAGGAATCCGAATGCAAGAGTGCAAGCCCACGGTTACGCCCGATGTCGATCGGGAGGCCCTCCGCGCGAAATATCTCGCCGAACGCGACAAGCGCCTGCGGCCCGAGGGACAGAAGCAATATCTGCTGACCGAGGGCGAATTCGCGGATTACTACGAGGAGGATCCGTACACGCCGGTCGAGCCGCGAGACGAGATCACCGACGAGATCGAGGTGGCGATTCTCGGTGGCGGTTTCGCCGGTCTCATCGCCGCGCACCGGTTGCGGCAGGCCGGTGTAGACGATTTCCGGATCATCGAATTGGGCGGTGACTTCGGCGGGGTCTGGTACTGGAATCGCTACCCCGGCATCCAGGTCGACTCGGACAGCTACTGCTATCTGCCGTTGCTCGAGGAAACCGGCTACATGCCGAAAGAGAAGTTCTCCTTCGGCGACGAGTGCTACGAACACGCCCAGCGCATCGGCAAGCACTTCGGCCTGTACGAGAAGGCGATCTTCCACACGCTGATCCGGTCGCTGGAATGGGACGAGCAGATCGGACGGTGGCGGATCGCGACCAACCGGGGCGACGACATCCGCGCCCGGTTCATCGTGATGTGCCAGGGTCCGTACAACCGGCCGAAACTGCCCGGCATCCCCGGCATCGCGCAGTTCCAGGGCCACACGTTCCACACCGCGCGCTGGGACTACGCGTACACCGGCGGCACGCTGAAGGGCGGCCTGGACAAGCTCGGCGACAAGAAGGTGGCCATCATCGGCACCGGCGCCAGTGGTATCGGGACGATCCCACATCTGGCCGAAGGCGCCGGACACCTGTACGTGTTCCAGCGGACGCCGTCCTACATCTTCGAGCGCGGCAATACCGTGACCGACCCCGAATGGGTGAACTCGCTGCGGCCGGGCTGGCGGGAGGAGCGGCAGCGGAATTTCCACAACGCCGCCTACGCGTTCTACTCCCCGGGTGAGCCGGACCTGATCTGCGACGGCTGGACCGAGGTCGCCCGCAACGTGGCCGCCCACCTGGACGCCACCGGCGGTTGGGCCGAACTGGCGACGAATCCGCTGAAGGTCATGGAGCTCAAGGAGGCCGAGGACTACCGCGCGATGGAGCGGGTGCGCCGCCGCGTCGACGAGATCGTGACGGACGAGGCGACGGCCGAGGCTCTCAAGCCGTACTACCGGCACCTGTGCAAACGGCCGGGCTTCAGCGACAACTACCTGCCGGCGTTCAACCGCCCGAACGTCACGCTCGTCGATGTCTCGGACACCAAAGGGGTGGAGCGCATCACGGCGAAGGGCATCGTCGCGCACGGTGTCGAATACGAGGTCGACTGCATCGTCTTCGCCAGCGGCTTCGAGATCAGCAGTGACATCGACCGCAGGCTCGCCATCCAGCCGTTCGCCGGGCGAGGCGGCCGGTCGCTCTACGAGCACTGGAGCGCGGGATTCCGCACCCTGCACGGGATCATGTCGCACGGGTTCCCGAACCACTTCGCGACCGGGTTCGTCCAGGGCGGGGTGACCGCGTCCACCACGCGGATGTTCGAGCAGCAGGCCGATCACATCGCCTACATCATCTCCGAAGCCCTGGCCCGGGGGGCCACCACGGTGGAGCCCAGCGCGGAGGCCGAGGAGGCGTGGATCGCGACCATCCGGGCCAATTCGTTCGACAACAGCAACTTCGTCCGGGAATGCACTCCGGGCTACTACAACAGCGAGGGTGAACCGGACGGGCGGTCGTTCCTCGGTGACCCCTTCTGGGGTGGCTTCTACGTGCTCGAGGACCTGCTGCGGGACTGGCGCGACACCGGCCGGTTGGAGGGTCTCGTCCTGGGCGAATGACGAGTCCCCCGCCATCACGACGCACCTGTGAGAGGACCACCTTGCCAGAACTCAGATTCGACGATCGCGTTGCGGTGATCACCGGCGCCGGAAGGGGTTTGGGCCGCGCCTATGCGCTGCTGCTCGCCTCGAAGGGAGCCGAGGTGGTGGTCAACGACCTGGGCAGCAGCGTGCGCGGCGACAGCGTCGAGGCGAACCCGGCCGCGGAGGTGGTCGCCGAGATCGAAGCGGCGGGCGGCACCGCCGTCGTCTGCACCGAGTCGGTGGCCACCCCCGAAGGGGGGCGCGCGATCATCGACACGGCGCTCGACCGGTACGGCCGCCTGGACATCCTCGTGCACAACGCGGGCAACGTCCGCTACGGTTCGCTGCGGCAACTGAGCTATGAGGATTTCGACGCGGTGCTCGACGTGCACCTGCGCGGCGCGTTCCACGTCGTCCGGCCCGCGTTCCCGGTCATGGCCGAGGCGGGTTACGGCCGCGTGGTGCTCACGTCGTCCATCGGCGGGCTGTACGGCAACAAGGGCGTGGCCAACTACGCCATGTCGAAGGCAGGCATGATCGGCCTGTCGAATGTGATCGCCCTGGAGGGAGCCGAATTCGGCATTCTCGGCAACGTCATCGTGCCCGCCGCGGTGACGCGACTGGCCGACGGACTCGACATCTCGTCCTATCCGCCCATGGGACCGGAACTGACGGCGCCGGCCGTCGGCTGGCTCGCCCACGAGTCCTGCTCGATCACCGGCGAGATGCTGGTGTCGGTCGCCGGACGGGTGGCCAGGGCCTACATCGCCGAGACCCCCGGGGTCTACCGCCCCTCGTGGACGGTCGAAGAGATCGGCGAGCAGATCGACGCGATCCGCGATACGACCGGCTCCTGGATTCTGCCCGCCGTTCCCTCGGGGCACAGCGATCACATCAGGAAGAGTTTCGAGCTAGCCACGGAAGCAGGACAGCATGCCCGTTAAGGTCTACGAACGTATTCTTCAGCTCTTCGAAGCCGAGGGCATCAATACGATATTCGGTATTCCCGACCCCAATTTCGTGCACATGTTCCACCTCGCCGAGGAACGCGGCTGGAATGTCGTCGCGCCGCATCACGAGGAATCGGCCGGTTTCATGGCCGAGGCGGTGTCGCGGATGACCGGTAAGGCCGCGGTGTGCATCGGCACCCTCGGGCCGGGCGTCGCCAATCTGGCGGGCGCGATGATGTGCGCGAAGGTCGAGAATTCGCCGGTGATCTTCCTCGGCGGGCAGCGCGCCCGGATCACCGAGCAGCGGGTGCGGCGCGGGCGTATCCAATTCGTCAAGCAGGCCGAGCTCTTCGCGCCGTCGGTGAAGTACCACGCCAGCATCGAATACGCCGACCAGACCGACGAGATCATTCGCGAAGGCTTGCGCCGCGCACTCACCGGAACACCCGGGCCGGTCTACATCGAGTGGCCCAAGCACATCATCCAAGAGGAACTCGACGTTCCGGAACCCTTGCCGCCCAGCCGGTATCGCCTCGTCGGCCAGACCGCGGGCCAGGACCGGATCGAGGAGGCGGCGCGGCTGATCCGCGCGGCGCGACAGCCGGTCCTGCTCGTCGGGCACGGCGTGCACACCACGCGCGCCGGGGACTCGGTGCGCGCGCTCACCGAGCTGATGGCCTGCCCGGTTATCCAGACCTCCGGCGGTACTTCGTATATCGAGGGACTCGAGGACCGCACCTTCGCTTACGGCTTCTCGCCGTCGTCCATCGATGCGGTGGTGCGATCTGATCTGTGCCTGGCCGTCGGCACCGAACTCGGTGAACCCGTCCACTACGGGGTGGGCCGGCACTGGGTGGCCAACGAGGCGAACCGGAAATGGATTCTGGTGGAACAGAATCCCGAGGCCATCGGGGTCAATCGCCCCATCGATGTTCCGCTCGTCGGTGACCTGCGCGCGATCGTCCCGCAGCTGGTCGAGGCGCTGAAGGACACGCCTCGCACGCCGTCGCCCGAGCTCGCGGGCTGGATCGAGCGGGACGCCGCCCGGCTCGCCGAGCTGTCGGAAAACGCGCCGTCGGGGCGGTCCCCGGTGCACCCCGCGCGACTCGTCGTCGAGGCGACCGAAGTGTTCCCCTCCGACGGCATCATGGTCCGCGACGGTGGCGCCACCACGATCTTCGGCTGGACCTATTCGCAGGCCAAGCCGCACGACGTGATCTGGAACCAGAACTTCGGGCACCTCGGTACCGGTCTGCCCTACGCCATCGGCGCCTCGGTGGCCGAGGGCAGGAAGCGGCCGGTCATGCTGGTCACCGGCGACTCGTCGTTCCTGTTCCACATCGGCGAACTCGAGACCGCGGCGCGGCTGAACCTTCCGCTGGTCTGCGTGGTGGCCGTGGACTACGCGTGGGGCCTCGAAGTCGGGGTCTACAAGGGGCTTTTCGGGCCCGGCTCGCTGGAGACCGGTACGCACTGGAGCACCGACACCCGCCTGGACAAGGTCGCCGAGGGCTTCGGCTGCTACGGCGAATTCGTCGACCACGACCAGGACATCGCCCCCGCCATCAAACGGGCGTACGCCAGCGGCAAACCGGGCGTCATCCACGTGGCCGTAGACCCGAAGGCGAACTCCGAGGAGATGCCGAGTTACGACGAGTTCCGCACCTGGTACGCGGAAGGGACGCAGTAGTCATGCGCGAGTATTCCCAGTTCTATATCGACGGCGCCTGGGTCGACCCGGCCGAGGCGCAGTTCTTCGAAGTCGTGAACCCGGCGACCGAAGCGGTGTGCGGCACGGTCGCAACCGGGTCGGCCGCGGACGTGGACCGGGCGGTCTCGGCCGCCCGCGAGGCGTTTCCCGCCTGGTCGGCGTCCTCGGTGCCGGAACGGATCGCGTTGCTGCGCGCCATCGGCGCGGAGTACGGCAAACGCGCGGGCGACCTCGCCGCCGCGCTGACCGAGGAGATGGGCGCACCTAGCGCGCTGGCCTGCGGATTCCAGGTGGACCTCGGGGCCGGGCACCTGTCGACCGCCATCGAGGTCCTGGAGAATTTCGCCTTCGAGCAGCGGCGCGGCGCCACCCTGGTCGTCAAGGAGCCCATCGGCGTGTGCGGCCTCATCACGCCGTGGAACTGGCCGATGAGCCTGATCGCCGTGAAGGTGTTCCCCGCCCTCGCCACGGGTTGCACGACGGTGCTCAAGCCGTCGGAACGCTCGCCGTTCACCGGGCAGATCTTCGCCGAGATCCTCGATGCCGCAGGCGTTCCCGCCGGTGTCTTCAATCTGGTCCAGGGCGACGGCCCCAGCGTCGGGGTGCCGCTGTCGGCGCATCCGGACGTGGATCTGATCTCCTTCACCGGCTCCACCCGCGCGGGCATCGAGATCGCGCGTAATGCCGCGCCCAGCGTCAAGCGGGTCACCCAGGAGCTGGGCGGCAAAAGCGCGAACATCGTGCTCGACGACGCGCACTTCACCACCAATGTCGCCGCCGCGATCGGCCCGATGATGATGAACTCCGGCCAGACCTGCAGCGCGCTGTCGCGCATGCTGGTCCCCCGTGCCCGCATGCACGAGGCCATAGACACCGCCCGCCGAGCCGCGGCCCAGCTCAGCGTGGGCGACCCCACCGGTGATGCGGCGCTGGGCCCCGTCGTCTCCGGTTCGCAGTTCGACAAGATCCAGGCGTTCATCCAGAAGGGCATCGACGAGGGAGCCACGCTGGTGGTGGGCGGCACCGGCCGCCCCGACGGACTCACCAAGGGCTACTACGTGCGGCCCACCGTGTTCGCGAACGTCACCAACGACATGACCATAGCCCGCGAGGAGATCTTCGGCCCGGTGCTGGCCATCCTCGGCTACGACAGCGTCGACCACGCCGTCGAGATCGCCAACGACACCGAGTACGGACTCGCGGGCAATGTCGCGGGCTCCGATCTGGACCAGGCCCGCTCCGTGGCCCGCCGCATCCGGTCGGGCTGGATCACCATCAACGACGCCTTCGACTTCCACGCCCCCTTCGGTGGCTACCGCAAGAGCGGAAACGGCCGCGAATGGGGCGAATTCGGATTTCACGACTACCTGGAGATCAAGGGCATCCTCGGGTACGCACCGGAAGAATCCGGGTCGTAGCGGAGTGCGCGTATGACGGGGAACAGATGGCTGTGATGGCAGGATGGTGGACGCAGTTGGTCGTCCTGGGCGCTGTCGTGTCGGTGCTGGTGCTGGTGGCGATCGTGCTGAGGCCGGCGGTCGGCAATCTCGCCACCCACGACGATGCGGATCGACCCCACGACAGCCCGCATTCCGGCCGCGAGCGAGGCGGTTCCGGAGCTGACCGTACTGGCCGCGGTCAACCAGACCAGACGATCCGTTCGCCCGTGAGGAAGGCCCCTACCAGCCGCGGGCACACCAGGAATCCGGACGATGTAGCGGCAGGTAACCATCCTTTTGCTCAGGACGGGGCACACCCAGGTCAGGGGTTCGGCCAGACATCCTTCAGTCGCAGCGCCGCCTCGGCGGACTGGCGCACACCGGCCGCATGGGCGGGGGCCAGCGCGGCCGGGTCGAACACATCGAGCCCGAACGCGGCGATGGCGTCGTCGTCGGGCACTATGGAAATCTCTGTGGCCGAACCCAATTCACGATCGCTGGCGATGCGCGGGAACATGTGCGCCAAGGGTTCGACGATCACCACGACGTCCGCGCCCGCGGCCAGGTCGGCGTTCACCGGTGAGCGCAACCCGCCGTCGATGTAGTGGCGGCCGTCGATCGGAATCGGCGGGAAGACACCCGGCACCGCCGTGCTCGACGCCAGCGCGGCGGGCAACGACGCCGCGCCGTCCCTGGTCCACGCGCGCAACTCGCCGGTGGTGATGTCGATCGCGGTGACGATCAGATCGCGCGCGGGCCACTGTGCCACACCGGCCAGCCCACCCATGCGCGCGATGTGCTCGTCCGGATCACCCACCTGTGCGGCCAGCGCCAGTTCACCCGCCCGGCGGCGCGCCTGGGCGGGATCCTGTCCGGGGGCGCGCAGGACGGCGAATGCCTCCGCCATCCGCGCCGGATCCGCCTGTACCGGCGCCGACGTCGACCGCGGCCGCAGCAGACGCGCCGGGTCACCGCCGTCGGCCAGGACCGCGCCGACCACCGCCCCGGCCGAGGTGCCGACGAACCGGTCCGCCAGGGACAAATCGATTCCACTGTCGCGCAGCCCGGTAGCCAATCCCGCCAACCACGCGAGGCCGACCTGACCACCTCCACCGAGCACGAGCGCGACCGACAATCCGTTGGGTGACACCGTTTCCGACATACCGATCAGCCTATCCGTCCCGGTCGCGACAACCGTCACGCTCGATCGGCCGCCCTTCGCTACCGGCGGTGACAGGTCTCCACGTGGACGTCGGTGACGACCCCGACGAGACCGGGACCCTGATTCACGTATCCGATGCCTGTCCCATTGTCCGGCAGCGACATACCGCGCTCATCCAAGCGCCTGGGTCACCTCGACGACAGCGCGGCCCCCTCGTGCCACAGCAGAACGCTCCCCGGCACCGGGCGAACTATGCCCAGATGCGCGACAGCGCCGAGCGGGAGTACGTCTGCTGGGGCGTGACCGTGATCAGGTCGCACACCTCGACGAGTTCGGCCGGTACCGCGTTGCCGAAGTGCTGCAGCCCCGGTGCGATGACCGCCTCGACGCCGAAGGTGCGTGCGGCTTCGACCAGGCGATCGACCGGTGCGTCGGTACCGGCGCCGAAGGTCACGGTCTTGCACAGCTCGTACCCCAGCCGCTTGGCCAAACTCCGCATCTGCGCTTCGTCCCAATCCTGGGACACACCCGAGACGTCCTTGCGGAGATATCCCAGCGCGGGTGGTTTGGCCCTCATCGGTACTCCCTCGGCGCGGTCGTTGCTGAAGTGGTCGAAGCGCCTGCACTCCCGCAGCTCGAGCGGCGTCGGCGCATCGAGGAACGGGCTGAGCAAGGTATTGACATCATATGTTGTCTACAGCAGCTGATGTCAACATGTGCGGCGTGCGACGAGTACAACTTTTTCCCGGGCCGGACTCGGCCTCCCACCGAGCGTATCGCCGCTCCTCCGGCATTGCCGGGCTCGCGGACGGACACCGAGATCCATTGGCTCGGCGGCAATCTCCCAGCGGCAAGACACCGGCCCTCGACTAGAACGTGTTCTAGTCGAGGGCCGGTGCCGAAACGCCCCTGCGCCGACCTCCCCGCTACCGAAGCCCCCCACCCCACCGCCCTCGGTCATCCCGGCGCGGGCGGCTCGATCGGGCTGGGTCGGGCGCGCTCTATTCCAGAATTCCGGACTGCCGGCCCGCTCCGGGCGCTTGGGTCACGGGCCGCCGCGCCAAGACCACTCCCAGCGCGATCATGCCGGCACCCAGCACGAAGTGCAGCCAGTTGTCCGCCGTATCGAGCGGCACGAAGTTGGCGTCGCTGTCGGGGTTCACGAGGAGTCCGTACAGCCACAGGATCAGATATACGACACCGCCACCGATGAGGTACGCACGCGCCGACGCGGCGGCACGGGCCGCCAGCACTCCGGCGAACCCGAAAACAAGATGGACCACGTTGTGCAGCACGGACACGCTGAACAAACCGAGCAGCTGAGCCTGGGAGTGATGTCCCGCCCAGTCGAGTTCGCTGTAGTCGGTGGTGATCCCCGGGATGAAGCCGAGGATGCCGACCAGGAGGAATACCGCTCCTACGGCCATGGCGGCGACCTGAAGAGGAGACCGCCGATCTGTCGTCGCGCCGGGTGGGGAAGTAGTAGACATCGCCGAGCCGACCCTTTCCGCTGGTAGTGGGTACCTTCGTCCCCGTGCTACCCCGGCGGGAAGTGGGCAAACAGGCAGGCTGCACGCTCGTCGGGGCACATGGTGGTCGACGGCCCGGACGACGTGGGCGGACGGACGTGGTGGCGCCACGGTCGACGCGTCGATGGTGGACATCCGGCCGCACACCGAACGGGTGCGACGCCGGGCGACCGGGACCCGCCCCACACACCGGATCGCCAGTGACGCGCCGTGATCCTCGTCTCCTGCGCCGACTACATCGGAGCCGTGCCGCACCGAGGAACCGGCGTCCGCGCTGGTGCGACGGGCCGGGCAGACGTCGATGGCGGCTTCGTTCGCGGTGCGCGGCGGCCGCCGTCGACTCGCGTAGGCCACTCGCTCGGGCAATACTGTGCACGACTCGAAAACAACTGTCCGCCTTGGTAAGCCAACGCAGTCTGTCAGCCGGATGGGTGATGCCCGGGAGGCATGGCAGTGTTGGTGTGGTGCGTTGTGGCGATGATCGTCGCCGTCCTGTTGGGCACAGCGGCAACGGCGATGGTGTGGGATCCGCGCGGCCGTCGCCGCGCGACCGTCACCGCGCCGATTCCGGTGCGGGCGACCGCGGAGTCCGCGGTGCCGAGCGCAGGCGATTGGCCGCGCACGCGCTGAACGGAACACGGCGCCGTCCGCGAGTTCGGGCGATCAGGCGGCGAGGCGGTGTCCCGCCTCGCCGCCACCTCGGTCACTCGTCAGCTGACGGAGACGCTGCCGCCCTTGGGCAGGTAGCCGATCTTCTCCACCGGCAGCTCGCCGACCACGGAGCCGGTGCAGTCCCGGCCGGAGTACAGCGTGACGGCACGATCGGTGCTGTTGACGACAGTGATCTGGAACGTGGTGTAGAAGGTTCCGTCGGTGTTCAAGCAGCCCACCGGATCCGCGTGCAGCTCACCGTTGATCGACAGCGTTCCGACCGCGGCCTGCGCCGTCCCCGCCGACAGCATGGCCGCGGCCCCCGCCAGGGCCAGCGCACCGACAAACCCAGCAGTACGAATCATTCGTGCCTCCAGTTCTTTTCGATGTCGACCAACCCCGAAGCCGACGTCTCGTGAAAATGCGCCTGTGATTCTGTCACGAGTTCCAGCGGGACGGAACCGTGCTGGTCGAGACGCCGGGAGACACGACATCGCGCGGCCGGGCGCAGGTAACACCCGGCCGAGCGTTTCCGCGATCAGGCGGCGGCGTGCGCGGCGCCGACCGCCGCGGTGTCCTTGCGAACCCCGAACGCCACGATGATCTCCACGATGCCGAGGATGATCAGCCACACCCCCGCCAAGACGGCGAGGGTGGCCACCGACCGCACCGGCCAGATGATCAGCACGACGCCGGCGGCCGCGGTCACGACGCCGAAGAACACCTGCCACCAGCGCCCCGGCATCCCGGGTTCGGAGATCGCGGCTACCAGCAGCGCGATCCCGCGGAACAGCCAGCCGATGCCGATCCACAATCCGAGCAGCAGGATCGAGGCCAATTCGTCGCGGAAGCAGAAGACGCCGACCACGATGGACAGCACCCCGATAACGAACGCCAGCACGCGCAGACCGGCGCCGCCAGGCGCTCCGAAGGCCGCGATCAGCTGCAGGAAACCCGTGACCACGAGGTAGACGCCGAAAATGATGCCCGCCGCCAGCAGGGTGATGTCCGGCCAGGCCAGGATCAGGATGCCGAGGATCACCGCGAGAATGCCGGTGACCAGAATGGTTTGCCACGCACGGCGGGCAAGAGACTGCAGGGGACCCTCTACCACGCTGTTTGTCGTCATGCATTGATGCTATAGCTCACCCCCTCGGGTTTTCTGCCCATTTGCCCAGTGGGCCGCAACATGCTGGATCAGCCTGGTACTGCGGCGTTGCCCGGAGTTCACGTTTCGCCGCCCGTGCGGTCGGGTAGTCATCTCGGAGTGACTCTTCGTTGGCGCCCCCGGGGGTGAACGGGTGGGTCGGGGTTCGGTGAGACTCGGGTGGCTAGGAGAAGAGGGTGGCGGTTCTGCTCGTGTTGCAGGCGCGTGGGCTGGGTGACCTACTCACCGCGGTCCCGGCTCTCCGCGCACTGCGCCGGGCCAAACCGCACGATCGCATCGTTTTGGCGGCCCCGCAGCGACTGAAGCCGATCGTCGATCTGATCGCCTCGGTCGACGCGCTCGCGCCCACCACCGATCCGGGCAGCCTGCGCTGGGACGCACCTCCCCCCGAGTTGGCGGTCAACCTGCACGGCGCGAGCGCCGAAAGCATCGTCGCGCTGTCCAGGACCCGGCCCGGACGCATCCTCTCCTTTCGCAACGCCGCGTTCCCCGAGCTGTCCGGCCCGGAATGGGAACCCGAGATGCACGAGGTGGACCGCTGGTGTCATCTGCTGGAGTACGGCGGCATCGGAGCGGATCGCCGCAATCTCGGACTGGTTCCGCCGGTGTCGACGACCAGCCGCCGCGACTGTGTGGTCGTGCACGTCGGCGCGGGCGCACCGGCGCGCCGCTGGCCGCCTGATCGTTTCGCCGCGGTGGTGCGGCACCTGCTGATGCTCGGACGCGAAGTGGTCATCACCGGCGACGAGTACGAACGCCAGCTCGCGCTGGGCATCGCCGCCCGGGCGGGGCTGCCCGTCGGCCGGGTGCTCGCCGGAGAGCAGAACCTCATCGATCTGGCCGCCACCGTCGCCGAGGCCGCCCTGGTGATCTGCGGGGACACCGGAGTCGTAGGCCTGGCCACGGCGTTCGGCACCCGCACCGTCCTGTTGTTCGGCCCCACCCCGCCCCGGCGGGCCGGTCCGCCCGCGCACCTGCTCGGCCGGCACGCGGTGCTGTGGACCGGCCACGTCGGCGACCCGGACGCCGACGCCCCCGACCCGGGTTTGCTGCAGATCGGGGTCACCGAAGTGATCAATGCCGTCGACAAGCAGTTGAGCAAGCGCAACTGGCCCGGGACGGGCT
>NZ_BAFZ01000158.1 GCF_000308575.1 Nocardia exalbida NBRC 100660
GCGGAATCTGGGAAGAGCTGTTCAGTGACCACCTCCTGGGTTGCCGGTCGGTCTGCGGAATCTCGTCATCCCCTCCGGCGGTCCGGCCGACTGCACCGGGTTCTCTTCTCCGCCGGAGGGGATGGTCAATCTTGCTTCCGGTGCAGGTCACCTGCCCGGCCAACCAGACTTTCATCTCCAACGACAGCGACTGTATACCACGCCTCCGAGAATGTCTACATCCGTCGATGCAGATTTCTTCCTGCCCAGACCGGCCTCTTTCTCAGAGTCCGGTCGGCGACTCCCCGCATGTCACCACGGCACTACTCCTGCGTCATCGAAGAATCCGCCGGTCGGTCCGTCGTCGGGCAGGGTCGCGAGGCGCACCGCGATCGCCGCGCCCTGCGCCGGTGTGCGGACGCCTCGAAATCCGTTGAGGTCGGTTGCCGTGAAGCCGGGGCAGGCTGCGTTGATCAGGATGTTGGTGTCGCGGAGTTCCTTGACGTATTGGACGGTGACGGCGTTGAGGAAGGTCTTCGACGCCGAGTAGGCCGCGGAGATCGGACCGGTATCGGCACCGGGAGTGGTCTGCCGGGTGAGGGAGCCGACCGTGCTGGACATGTTCACGATTCGCGGGGATGCCGAGCGCCGCAGCAGCGGCAGCACCGCGTTGGTGACGCGGATGACGCCGATCACGTTGGTTTCCACGGCGTCCCGCACCGTCGATGGGGAGACGGCGGAGGGCGTCTGCGGCATGCCCCCGGTTATGGCCGCGTTGTTGACGAGCACATCGAGGCGTCCGATACGGTCCGCGATCAGGTCGGCGGCGGCGGCCACGCTCGCGTCGTCGGTCACGTCGAGCGGTACGCCGAACGCGTCGGCGCCGCCCGCCCGCAGCTTCGCCACGGCGGCTTCGCGGCGCTGTTCATCCCGGGCACCGACGCCGACACTCCAACCGAGGGCGCCCAAGCCGGCCGCGATCTCGTACCCGATGCCCTTGTTCGCGCCGGTCACCAACGCGATCGTCTGTTCACTACTCATACGGTCGATCCTGTTCCGAGCCTCGACGGAGCGTCCAACACCGAGTGGGTGGCAAGCGATACCGCTCGGGTATCGACGCTGGTGGGCGACGGATACCATGGGCGTCGTGGAGACGCGGGAGCTGCGATACTTTGTCGTCGTCGCTGAGGAGTTGCACTTCGGGCGGGCGGCGCAGCGGCTCGGGATCGCGCAGCCCCCGCTGTCCCGGGCGATCGGGCAGCTCGAACGACGGCTCGGGGTGGTACTGCTGCGACGAACCAGTCGCGCCGTCACCTTGACCGAGGCCGGGTCGGTGCTGCTCGGGGAGGCCCGAGCGGCGCTGGACGCGGTCGAGGCCGCCGAGCGACGCACCCGGCGCGCCGCCCTCGCCGCGACCGGCCGGGCGGGCGTTGTCTTGGCCACGAAGGCAGGAGCTTCCGTCGAACTGCTGGCCAAGCTCCTCGACGCCTACGCCGCCGAGCCCGGCGCGGTCACCATCGATGTGCTCCTGTGCGGGATCGGTGAGCAGGAGCGACTGCTCCGGGACGGCCGGGCCGACGTGGCTCTTTTGCACCGGCCGTTCGACGCGACGGCCGGGTTCGACACCGAGGATCTGTACACCGAGGAGCAGGTCGCGCTCCTGCCGGCCGGGCATCCCCTCGCCGATCGGTCCCACGTGCGGATGGCGGAGGTCGCCGCGCTGCCGGGCCTGCCGATGCCGCGCTGGCCCCGGCGAGACGGCACCTATCCCGACGGCCCCGGCCCACTGGCTCGCGACCATACCCAGCTGCTCCAGTTGATCGCCCTCGGACGGGCTTCGGCGATCCTGCCCGAGTCCGTGCGGGCCCATCTGCGCGGCGACCACGCCGCCGTGCCGGTATTGGACGCCCCGGCCGTCACGACAGTGATCGCGTGGCCACCGCACAGCCGATCGAAGGCCGTTGCCGATCTCGTTCGGACTGCTACCCGCCTCTAGCCGATTCCGCACGATCTGCGCATGCGGACCAAGCCGAAACGAATCAGTCGAGCGCGGCCGCCACCACGTTGGCGACTGGGCAGTTGCCCTCGCTACGGCCGCACGCGGCGAAGTCACAGAGGCGACACAGCCAAGGTTGCGGACGGTGGTCGGTGCGGGTGGAGCGCTCCTCGGCTCTGGCGAGGGTCACTGTGGTCAACATCGTGTCCAGCGCTGCCGCAAGATTGTCGATCTCGTTCGAGGACAACGCGGACAGTGTGCTCGCCAGCGACTGCTCGCGCGTTTGAAGTATCCGTTCGGCCGTGCGCCGGCCATGTTGGGTCAGGACAACGGAAACGGCCCGTCCGTCCTGTGCGCCGACGCGCTCGATGAGGCCTTCGGTGGCGAGGCGGTCGACGAGGCGGACGGTGCCGGAGTGGGTCAGGCCGAGTACGGAGCTCAGCTGCGTGACCGATCCGCCGTCGAGGAACTCGTGCATCGCGGCGAGGGCGGCCGGGGCCGACGGGCCGAGCATCGCGATCGCTTCGACGGCGGTGTTCATCCGGTCGGCGACTACGAGGCTCAAGGCACCCAGGACGTTGGCCGCGTGCTGGCGGCTTGACTTGGTTTGCGGCATAGCCCTAGTTTATATGTATGAGTCATACATATAAAGCGCGGGAGCGCGCGACGGCGGAACCTGTGAAAGCACGGATGAAGAGCGCGGCGAATCTCGACTTGATCACAGGGATCCAGCATCTCCAGACGGCGATTCACGCCGGTGGCGTCGACCCGCTCGTACTCGAGCTGGTCCATCTGCGGGCCAGCCAGATCAACGGCTGCAGCCCGTGTGTGTTCGCCGGCGTCCAGGAGGCGAAGAAGCATGGCGAGACCGAGGAGCGGCTGCACAGCGTGGTCACCTGGCGGGAGACCCCGTTCTTCACCGAGGAGGAGCGGGCAGCGCTCGCGCTGGCCGAGGCCGCTACCCGGATCCAGGACGGCTCGCCGGGCGTGACCGATGAGATCTGGGACGCTGCTGCCACCCACTTCGACGAGAAGCAGATCTTCGCGATCATCCTGAATATCGCACTCACCAATTTCTTCAACCGGATCAACCACACGATCCGGGAGCAGGCCGGCAAGACCTGGTGAAAGCGGGCGGGCGTTATCCGTCCCGGAGGCCGCGGTGATCGACGGGGGCGAAGGATGTGATCGGTCAGCTACATCGCCAGCTCGACGTCGCCGTGCTGCTCACCCTCGGTAGTCCCCTCGGGCTGGACGCGGTCCACGGCAAACTCCTGGTCCGAGGACCGCACCGGCCGGAGCGTGTCGGCGACTGGCTGAGTGCCTGGTCCGCGGTGGACCCGATCACCATCGGCTGCCCGCTGCGCCATATTTGGAAAGGGCAGTTGCGGGAGATTCCCGTCGACAATCCCAAGGAGCGGGCACACAGCATCGCCGAATACCTCGCCCATCCCGCTGTCGCGCAAGCCATCCACAACGGCGTTGCCCCGACGACGGGACCATGACGGAGAGTCCTGCCGCAGGATCACCACGACCAGATGTGCCGGATCGAAATGTGGTCGCCGCCGGACTGTCGGGATAGCCAACCCGCCGCGCGGGCGGTCAACGGGCCTGCGGATTCCTGTTGAGGGCGACCACGCCGAGGGTGGCGGCGACCAGCCCGACCGCCAGGGCCAGGAAGCCACCGACGATCCCGTATCCGGTGCCGGGACCGCCTTTGGCCGCGGCCACGACCAGCCCGCCGATCACCAGGCCGGTCACTCCCGCGGCCAGCGCGGTCATCGCGGCGCGACGTCCGGTGTGGTGGATGAGGACGCGGACGCCGGTGACGACCCCGGCAAGTCCCACCGCGACACCCACCAGGGACCAGAAACGCCCGGCGGTCAACCCTGAGGCGCTCGACTGGGCAAGGACTTCCGAGGCTGCGAGTACATGAGAAACGGACATGACATGCTCCTTCTCCAACGAATGGGACGAGGCCCATCCTCTCCGCCGCACCCGCTTCCGGTCGTCCCGCGCACGCAGGCACTTCACGCTGCCGCCGAGGGGGTAGGGAACCAGAGGAAGTACTGCCTGCGCAGTAGACGGTGATCATTCCCGTGCACGACGTCCCAACGCGGACATGGGGTTAGGGTGCACCCATGGAACGGCTTCGGGACTGGGCGATCGCCGCGGGCATCGCGGTGTTCCAGCTGTTGTCGGGGTTGTCCGGGCCCGCGGTCGGGTGGGTACTACTGGTCGCAGGCGGGCTGTCATCGGCCGCGAGCCGCCGAGCACCGGTCGTGGTACTGGCGGTGACGGGGCTGAGCGCGTTGGCGTACCAGGCGCTCGGGGTGGACGTGCCCGCGGTCGCATTCTTGTTCGCCGTGTACGCGGCGTTTCGTGCGGGGCACCGGGTGGCGGCCGTGGCGGGGTCGGTGATCATGGTGCTCGTCATGCCCTTCGCGTTGCTGATCTCGCCGCGCGGACTGCTCATGGGCGAGGCGTTCGCGCAGACCCGGGGCGTGCTGCAACTGGCGTGGCTGGTCGCCGCGGGCGCGGCGGGTGAAGCGCTGCGGCAGGCCGAGCGGCGGGCAGAGGAGGCCGAGCGCACCCGCGAGGAGACCGCACGGCGGCGGGCCGACGAGGAACGGCTGCACATCGCTCGCGAGTTGCACGACTCGCTGACCCACCAGATTTCGGTGATCAAGGTGCAGGCCGAGGTGGCCGTGCACCTGGCCCGCAAGCGCGGCGAGCACGTGCCGGAGGCGCTGCTGGCGATCCTGGCGGCCGGTCGCGAGGCATCCCGGGAACTCAGGGCCACCCTGGAGGCCCTGCGCGACGACCGCGCACCGTTGCACGGGCTCGATCATGTGCCGGAGCTGGTGGAAAGGGTCCGCGCGACCGGCTTGGACGCGACGTTGACGGTCGAAGGGCAGCGCGCGGCCCTGCCTGCGGCCGTGGACCGGACCGCCTACCGGATCGTCCAGGAGTCGCTGACCAACATCACCCGGCACGCCGCCGCCGACACCGCGTCGGTTCATATCGAACACCGCCCCGACGCCCTCGTGATTCGGGTGGACGACGACGGCCGGGCCACACCGGACACCATGCCGGTGCCGGGTGTGGGGCTGCTCGGAATGGGAGAGCGGGTCACCGCCCTGGGCGGCCGGTTACACACGGCGCCCCGCGGCGGGGGCGGTTTCGCCGTCTGTGCCGAGCTGCCCGTGGAGCGGGCGCCTTGATCCGCGTCCTGCTGGTCGACGACCAGCCGCTGATCCGCAGCGGTTTCCGTGCGCTGCTCGACGTGGAGGACGATATCGAAGTGGTGGCCGAGGCCACCGACGGCGCGCGGGGCGTCGAGCTGGCCCGCGAACACCTGCCCGACATCGCACTGATGGACATCCAAATGCCTGTCGTGGACGGCATCGAGGCGACCCGGCGCATCGCCGCCGACCCGGCCCTGAGCGGGGTGCACGTGGTGATACTGACCAACTACGGCCTGGACGAGCACATCTTCGACGCCCTGCGCGCCGGTGCGGCCGGGTTCCTGGTCAAGGACATCCATCCGGAGGACTTCCTGCACGCCGTCCGGGTCGCGGCCCGGGGTGACGCACTGCTCGCGCCGTCGATCACGCGCAAACTGATCAACCGGTATGTCAGCCGGCCACTGGACTCCGGTGAGGCTCCCGGTCTGGCCGGGCTGACCAACCGCGAGCGGGAGGTCGTCACGCTTGTTGGCCGGGGCCTGTCGAACGACGAGATCGCCGAGCACTTGGTGATCAGCCCGCTGACCGCCAAGACCCACGTCAACCGGGCCATGACCAAGCTCCACGCCCGCGACCGCGCTCAACTGGTCGTCCTGGCTTACGAATCCGGCTTGGTGACCCCGCGCCGAGCCTGACCTCCACCCCGCCTAGCTGGGCCGTCCGCTGAGGACTCGAAGCCGCTCGGGGCCGCATCCGGCCCGGCGTCGCGACCGCGGGCGTTCGATTCACCCGGCCGTCCATGGCTGCAGTTTCTCCGGATTCCGGATCGCCCAGATGCGGGTGATCCGGCCGTCGGCGATGTCGAAAGCGTAGACCGTGACAATGGCGTCGTCGAGCCGTGCCACCAGGCCGGGCTGGCCGTTCACCGTGCGCTCCAGCAGGGTCACCGCAGGGCCGTGGGTGGCGATTTCCATCCAGGCGCGGGCGATCTGCTCGCTGCCGTGGATCGGGTCGAGGAAGGCCAATGCCAGGCCGCCGCCGTCGGCCGTCGCGGTCGCCTGTGGATCGAGCAGCCCGATCAGGGCCTCGATGTCCCCTGTCTCCCATGCTCGTTTGAAATCCCGGACCACCTCGGCGCGTTCGGTGCTCGACGGACCCCGCGTGGTGTCGATGCGGCGCCGGGCGCTGGAGGCGAGCTGGCGACAGGCCGCGGGAGTGCGCCCGACGATCTCGGCGACCTCGGCGAAGGAGTAGCGGAAGACGTCGTGCAGAACGAACGCCACGCGCTCGGCCGGAGTCATTGAATCCAGCACGACGAGAAAGGCCATGCTGATCGACTCGTCGAGGGTGACCCGGTCGGCGGGATCGACCGAGTCGGGACCATCGAGCCATTCGGACCGGCCGGGTACCGGCTCCGGAATCCATTCGCCCACATAGCGTTCCCGCCTGGCGCGCGCCGAGCCGAGTAGATCGAGGCAGATCCGGCTGGCAACCGTCGTCAACCACGCGCCGGGCGCCTCCACCTTCCCGCGTTGCGCCTCCGACAGCGCGTACCAGCGCGCGTAGGTCTCCTGCACCACATCCTCGGCCTCGGCCAGGGAGCCGAGCAGACGGTAGGCGAGGTTGATCAGCTGTCGGCGTTCACTGATCACCGCGCGCAGGTGCGGGTCGGTCATGGTGGTCTCCTTCGGTATGTGCGTCCTCACCGAAACCGACGAATCAGCGAACCGATTTGTGAGGCGGCCTGACATTCCGGACGGCTGCGTCGTCGGAAGGTTGTGACACCTTCAGCAGAGCAGGAGCTCCGTAAATGACCAGGATCGGCATCATCCTCGGCAGTACTCGACCCAACCGCAACGGCTCGCAGGTCGCCCGGTGGGTCCTGGAAACGGCATCGCAGCGTGGCGACGCCGAGTTCGAACTGATCGATCTGCGCGACCATCCGCTACCGCATCTGGACGAGCCGGTGGCGCCGATGTTCGGCCCGTCGAGCAACGCCCATACCCGCGCCTGGGCCGAGCGGATCGCCCCGTTCGACGGCTTCGTGGTGGTGACCCCGGAGTACAACGGCGGGGTCCCCGGAGTGCTGAAGAACGCCTTGGACCACCTGTTCGCGGAGTGGACCGACAAGGCGGTCGGATTCGTCTCCTACGGCGCGGGCGGCGGCGCCCGCGCGGTGGTGCAGTTGCGGACGGTCTGCGGCACGCTGGGCATGGCCGACGTGGGCTATCAGGTCACCATCTCGGTGCTCACCGATTTCGAGAACTACACCACCTTCACACCGCGCGAGCACCATGCCGCCGCCCTCGACAAGACGCTGGATCAGCTCATCGCCTGGAGCACCGCATTGGCGCCGCTGCGGACCGGCACCGAAACCACTCTCATGAATTCCTGAGGAGCCGATTATGACCGCAATCGACGACTTTCAGTCAGCTGACCGCCCCGAGGCGGATGAAGTCGAGCTTCGCCGAACAATCGACAAGGTGGTCGCAGGACTGCGAGTCAAGGATCTCGAGGTCCTGAAGCAGCTGTACACGCCCGACGTCGTGTCCTTCGATGTCGAGCCGCCACTCCAGCATGCCGGGATAGCGGCGAAACTCGAGAACTGGGCGAAGGTGTTCCTGTTCTTCGAGAATGTGACCTATGAGGTCCGCGACCTGACGTTCACCGTGGGCGGGGATGTGGCATTCGGGCACGCCTTCGCCCGGCTCAGCGGCACGCTGAAGAACGGAGCGGCAACCAGCGGTATGTGGGTCCGGGTCACGTACGGCATGCGGAAGATCGACAACACCTGGCTGATCGCTCACGACCAGGTCTCGGTACCACTCGACATCTCCAGCGGCAAAGGCGTGGTCGACCTCGAGCCCTGACGGTCGCAGAAACGTTGTCGAGAACCTGACGCATCGCTCGAGACGTTGCGGTGCCGATATCCGGTCGCATCGAAGGCCCGGGGCCGCCCACCACAGCGGCCCCGGGCCTCGCCCGACGTCTTGCTTCTTCTGGTCGGCCCCGCAGTCGGCGGTGTCGATCCTCGAGTCTGCGCGCTGCGACCAGTGGCGTCGGCCGAACCGGCGGCCTCCACGGAGAGCCCGCGTGGTGGTTGCCGGATCGGACGGCAGGGTGACGGCGGTGATCGGATGACGTGGCCCCAGGTGATGTGCGGAGCGGACAGGCCGTCGAACGAGTGGCGCAACCTATTCGATCGCTTTGGAGACGATGTCGTCGGCGAGGGGAGCGACCGCCGCGATGATCTCGGCCGTAATAGCTGGTGGCGTGCCAGCCGCTTGGAGGGACTGCGTCAGATGTTCGGCGACGCGGTCGAAGTGGTGCCGGGTTATGCCTCGACCTTGGTGGACCTGCTTCATCCGCGGCCCGGTGTATGGCGTCGGTCCGCCCAGGGCGGCGGCGAAGAACTCGACCTGGCGGCCCTTCACTCGCGGCATGTTGACGCCGGTGAAGAATGGCGCCAGATCATCGTCGGCCAGGATGCGGGCGTAGAGGTCTTCTACGACGATTTCGAGGGCGGCATGGCCCCCGGCCCGGGCGTACAGGGTGCGGTCGTAGGGCGTGGCCGACGTTGTATCCACGGTGGGCTCCTCGGATTGCTGGCGATCAGATGTGCTTTCGGAGACGGCGACTCGGCATGTCGGCAATGACGACGGATTCGGAGCTGACGAACGGTGGGGGCCGGTCGGGGTGACATCTCGCTGAATCCGCTGAGAACTAGAAGATTCCGTAACACCTTCGGCTCTGACGTCGCCGCTCACGCCAACCTCCGTACTCGCTCGGCACCACGGGGTCGCACACCAGGGCGCCGCCCTGCTCGCTTCGCCGTGCTCGGTGGCGCCAAGCTATGTTAATGTATATTCCTTATTCTAGTCGAGGGTTACAGATACTGATCTCCCGGTTTGACACTCCATCGAGAGTCGTTGAAAGTGCAGTTAGAGCTGCATAATGTACATGGTTTGGCACGGCGCTCACATGTGGTGTGCGGTTCATGTAAGTTATCGACTGTAATTTTATAATGCCCGTGCTGCGAGCGACGAAATCACGATGCCTGACAGCAGGGTGATACCCGCTGCTGGTCGGGCGCGCCGGGGCCGCAGCGTAGGGTGCCGCGCCTTTCGGATTCCGATGTCCGGGATGTCGGGTCCGTGGCCGAGGCCGCGTCGGTGGGCAAGGCGCATCGAAGCGCGAAGTCCTCCACGCTCGGCACCCGTGGCTTGGCCACGGCGGCGCGAGGACTCGGACGGCGGTGTGGCGAACTGAACCGGCTCCGGGGCGGTGGTGACGGAGTTGCGGTCGCCGCGTGGACTGCGGAGGACCATAACGCCCCGGCATCGGGGCCGCGCGATCGGCCGTCCGCGTGGTGCTCGCTCGGTAGGCTCGCCCGTGATATCGGCAGACGATATCGGGAGGCGAGCGCCGATGGCGGGAACGGATCGCTGGTCGTGGCCGCGTGTCCTCGGTGCCGACGGCCCGGCGGCAGCGATCTGTATCCGGTTGGCGGTGGGGCTGGTGTTCCTCAGTGAAGGGATCCAGAAGTTCCTCTATCCGGACAAATTGGGCCCCGGCCGGTTCGAAAAGATCGGTATCCCGGCGGCGACCTTCTTCGCGAACCTCGACGGCGTCATCGAGATCACCTGCGGCCTCCTGATCGTCATCGGACTGCTGACCCGCTTTGCCGCGCTGCCGTTACTGGTCGATATCGTCCTGGCGATCGTGCTGACCAAGTTGCGTGAGCTGCGCCCGGGCGGGTTCCAAGGAGTAGAAGGCATCTGGGGGATGGCCCACGACGCGCGCACAGATGTCGCGATGCTGCTCGGGCTGATCTACCTGCTGTGGGCCGGGCCCGGCCGCTGGTCACTGGACGCCCTGCTCACACGGCCGGAACCACCAGGACGGGACGCCGACGATCCGACCGGTGACTCCGAGGCTCGTCCACCCCACGCCGATCACTGCATTGCGGCCCGCAACGCTTCGCGCGCGAGGATCGCGCGGGCAAAGTTACTCGCCAGGTCCCGCGACCTTGCCTCAACGAAGCAAGGTGATCATGACAGGCTCTCGATCATGCCGATTTCCACCAGTTCGTTCGACCATATTCGCTTGACAGTGACCGACATCGAGAAATCCCGGGCCTTCTATGACGCCGTCTTCGGATGGCCGATCGCGTGGGAGTGTCCTGCGGACGCGGACGAAGCCACCCGTGCGCGATTCGGGTTCCTCTTCGGCGGTGTGATCTACCAGATGGGTGATGCACTGCTCGGGCTTCGCCCTGTCGCCAGCGACGAGTTCGACGAAGATCGAGTAGGACTCGACCACCTCGCCTTCGCCCTCGCCACTCGGTCGGATCTCGATTCGGCGGCTGCCTTGCTCGACGAACTCGGCATCGCGCACGAAGGGGTGAAAGATCTCGGTGCCATGTACATCCTGGAATTCCGCGACCCGGACAACATCGCGCTGGAGTTGGTCGTACGCAAGCAGTGATCGCCCCTTTCCCGGAAAGCCTCGGCCTGCGCACGCGCGGTGGCACATACGGCGGATGGAAGCCGTCCTGGTCTGAGCCGTCTCAACAGGTGGCGGGGACCGTGTCGCCCGCGAGCCTGAACTCGAACCGGATCGCGCCCGGACTCTGCGCGGGCAGAACGATGGCCGCGCCGCGCCCGGGTGTCCAGGTCCGGGGAACCAGGATGTAGTGGTCACCGATGCGGCTCAGTGGCGCCAGACCGTCGTAGCGGAACCGGTAGGCGGATCCGGAGGCGGGATCGGTGCCGCAGGACGCCATGCGGACATCTGACCCGGAAAGGTGAAGCTCCTTTTCGCTGTAGATGACGACCTGCGAACTGGTGGGCAGTTGCGCGGCCCATTCCCGCGCCCTGGTCTGACCGACCGCGACCGAGTAATCGGTGGCGATCCAGAACAAGTTGATGCCGACCATGAGGAACAGGATCACCCACTCGGCGACCGCTGCCGCCTGTGACGGCGGTGGCGCTGTCGCGGGGAGGCTTTCACGCAGACGCTGACGACGCAGCACGACCAGCAGCCAGAAGATCAGCACTCCAGCGATGATCGACAGCGGTGCCACGCACAAGCCCTTGTTGAGCGGTGTGACGACATATATCCGGGAGACCCCGTTGAGGAGGACTGCCCCGGCGATCACCGCGAGCACGGAGGTCGCCCACCGCCCGGGGCGACGGGCACGGACCGACTCCGGAAGCGCGACGTATCCCCACAGCACCGCCATACCGATGAGACCGACGAGTGTCAACGGCACGAACAGCGCGTCGACGGTGCGCATCAGGTACTCGCGGATGCTCGGATTAAGCGTCGTCGAGTCGACACCGAAGTAGTTGAAGTACCAGTAGACATGCGCCCAGCCGAAGTAGAACAGCACAGCGGTCAGCAGCGTTGTCGGCGCGACCAGCTGCCCGATCGATCTTGCGACGTGAGCGAACCCGTCGAACGCCGAAGCCGCCGCGGGTGTGTGCGCCTGCTCATCTGGTGGTTGTGACATGTGGCTTGCTCGTCGCCGTCTCGGTGGGCGTTCGGGTCCGGGTGGTCGAGTCGGTTCCGGTGGGGGAGACGGTCCCGGTGGAAGAATCGGTCTGCGATGTCGTCTTCGGTTGGAATCCTTCTGTGTCGCAGGGCAATTTCTGCGAGGGCAGTGTCCCGGTGAGAAGCGTCAGTGTCGATCCGGACGTCAGGATCAGCGACCCGTTCGCCGACTGCTCGACCGGGGTCGAATCCTGCTTCGCGCCGAGGAATCCGGAGTATTGGCAAACGCTGCGCCCGGTGTCGGCCTGGTCCTGCGCAATGGCAACGCTCGCGCAGCCGCCGCAGGCGGCGGCTATGCGCTGCACCGCCAAGTCCTCGACCGCGACGATCGGTGCGCCCTGAAGTTCGGTGAATGCCGGAATCCGGAAGGGCGCCCCCGCCGCCTTACCGGCATCGGTTTTCCCTGGACGTACCGGCACTTCGTCGCCCCGCGGTCCAGCGGTTCCGGACGGCGACTGGGTCGCCGTCGCGGTACCCGCTTCCTGGTCGGGTATCGACGTGGCGCACGCCGCCACCGCGACCGCCACCGCACCTACGACCATCATTCGCCGAGCGAACATTTTCCCTCCCGCATTCCGGAGTGCGATCACGTCGAGCGTTTGGTCGATGCGCATCCAGCGCGTGTCGCACCACTGATCATCGCTCAAATAATCAGCGGCAGCGGTGATTTCTCCACAACCTTTCGCCCTCGGCCACCGCCAGTTCCGGAGCCGACTCCGGCCGCATAGTCCTCAACACCTCCGAATCCGACGAACACACAGGGTATTTCGGTGAAGAAACATGAGCCGGGTCAGGGATTGCGTGCTGTGGCGACGATCGTCGGCACGGCCAGTGCGAGGATGCCGCAGCCGATGGCCAGCGTGGGGTAATCGGCAGCGGCGACGACCAGTCCCGATGTCATGCCACCGGTGGCGCCGGCGATGGCGATGGTGACGTCGAGGATGCCTTGCGTTCTGGCGCGGGTCGCCAGCGGCACGGCGTCGGTGATGATCGCGGTGCCCGCGACGAGGCCGAAGTTCCAGCCGATCCCGAGCAGCGTGAGTGCGGCCGTCAACAGGGTGACGGAGTCGTTGGGGGCACAGGCGGCGACTGCTCCGGCGCCGAGCAGAGTCGGCCCTGAGGCCGCTGCGATGGTGAAGTGGCCGAAGCGATCTACGAGCCAGCCCGTCAGCGGCGACCCTGCTGAAATGGGATGATGCGAACGGTCCCTACCGCGCCGCGGTGTGTCCACCCAACGAGATCCTCGACCGCGCGCTCGCAACACTCGCCGCGGACGCCGCCGACCTGCTCACCGGTTCCGACGCCGATTTCCTGACCACTTGCGACTCCACCCCGTGCAACCGCTACCTGATCCGCCACGGCCGCCGTCACTGGTGCTCCACGCGCTGCGGCGACCGCGCTCGCGCAGCCCGCGCCTACGCCCGCGCCAAAGCGAACTGAGCGTGCCGCCGATCCCCCGTGGGCCGGGCAGTGTGGCCTCCCGTTTCCGGAGATCAGTCGCGAGACAACCGATCTCATCAAGAGTCAAGCGGGTTCGCATTCTGAAAGCGCTGTGCTCGTGCTGATTCGCCGGTAGCATCCTGGCTTGGAGGGGCGACTCCGAAGAGACCGTGTCCGGGGAGGAACGTGGATCTTATGACGACCAGCGAATTGATACCCACTCCGCGTCGCACGCTGCTGCGTATGGCAGTAGGCGTCGGAATAGCCGCTGCTGCCGGATGTCTGATCATCGAGAACGCTGCGCCTGCTTCGGCCACACAGCGCCTTTGGAAGAGATGTGCGCGTTGCAGTGGTCTCTGGTTCTCGGGCAACAATACCCGCGGCGGCTGCCCAGCCGGCGACATCTTCGACGGCGGCCACCACGACGATGGAACGGGCGACTTCATCTTGAAGGAAGACCCTGATGGTGGCCAGGGTCAGTCCGAATGGAGGTGGTGTCGGCAGTGCCAAGGGCTCTGGTTCGAAGGGAATTTCGGCTTTCGCGGAATATGCCCTTCGCCTCAGTTCAGCCAACAACCCGGGCACGTGGCTTTCGGATCCGGCAACTACCGACTGGAAGACGTGACCAATCGGGACGGGGTAGGGGGATCACCCAAGTGGCGCTGGTGCCGTAAGTGTTCGGGTTTGTTCTACGACGGCTATACCCCGGCAGCCTCGGGTGTTTGCCCGGCCGACCGTCAGCACCACGACATCATAGGGAGCGGTAATTACATTCTCCGCGCGGCGGAATCAACACGTCTACCGTCACCACCCTACTGATCTATCAGGCGAACGCATGCGACGATGATGCTTTCCCGCACGGCGGAATCGTCGGCGTCGAACAGGCCGAGGCAACGAGCGGACAACCCCGCGTAGGAGTCGCAGAGCGGTAACCCCCTTCGGCCAGAACAGTTCGCACCTCGGCATGCGCGTGCGTTCGGCATCCATGAGCGCCCCATAGGGTGGTAGCCGACGGTCCGGTCCGTCGAGAGGAGTTGCCGATGGATGCCGAACACTTCCTGCCGTTCCGCAAGAGCGCGGTGATCTCTTTGTGCGCCGACGAGCTTCCCGAGGCGGAACGCGAATCGTTCGCCGAGTTCGCGCGGCTGCTGGCGGCGGTGGTGCATCAGGAGTTCCAGCTGCGTGGTGAGACGGTGCTCGACGCCTATCACCTGGTCGACCCCGCGGAGGATGAACGGGCCATCCGTGCCGCTACTGCCGAGGACCGGGCGGCGGCGCGGGCGCGGGTAGAAGCCGAGCTGGTCGCGCTGGCCGAGGCGGCGGATTTCACGCGCATCGATGCCGCTGAGATCGAGCGCGCGTTCGCCGAGCACTCTCTGGTGAAAGTGCGGTTGGAACTCGACGAGGGGGACATCGATACCGCGATGTTCTTCCGGCGCGGGGTGTCGCAGCGCACCGAACAAGTCCGATGGCTGTTCGGGTTACGGCGGCGCAGCGTCGAATTCACCAGCTACGGCAAGGTTCTCGTGTACATCGCGTTCGCCGAGCGTCCGGAGGCGGTCGCGGATCGCCCCAACGGCGGTGTGCTGCTGAAGCTGTTCGGGAACGTCCCGAGAAACGACCTCGAGATGCTGTATCCGATCGTACGGGTCCGGATGCGACCACTGGACAAGCTGCTGATCGGCGTGCCCGCGGTGGTCTCCGGGATTATCGTGGTCGTCACCAAGCTGGTGGCTTCGCTGGGGCCGCTGGTTCTCTTGCTGGCGTTCTGGCTCGGGCTGCGCGAGGAATCCGTACGGTTGGATCAGGCCACGCTGCTCACCCTGGGCGCCGGTGTGGCGGCCTTCGTCGGTTACCTGGTGCGCCAGTTCTCCAAGTTCAAGAACCGCAAGATCAAGTTGATGAAGACGCTGTCGGAACACCTCTACTTCCGCAATCTCGACAACGACGCGGGAGTGTTCCACCATCTGCTCGGCGCTGCGGAGGAATCGGAGGTGAAGGAAGCCGTCCTGGCCTACCACTTCCTGCGTACCGCCGACCGGCCGCTCACCGCAGCCGACCTCGATCAGCGGGTGGAGGAGTGGTTCCGTCGGCGGTGGGAGGCAACCTTCGACTTCCGGATCAGCGACGGGATCAGCAGGCTTCGGAAGTGGGAACTGCTCGTCGAGGACGAGCACGGCGCACTGGAAGCGGTGCCGCTGCCCGAGGCGAAACGTCGGCTGGATCGATACTGGGACAACCTATTTCGAATTCAGCCCGAAACAGTCGACACCGCGGCTACGCAGCGAGTCGGGGCCACCGCCGGCTGAGACGTTGCCCACGAATCGACTTGTCAGCAGGGAAGTGCGCTCGATCGGCGGCCCGGCGCCACGGGCTGGGCGAGCGCGGAAGCGCTGCGCGTCGAATCAGCCGAGCGTCGCGTGCGCGGCCCGGCATCCATCGGTGATTTCGTCAGAACTTGCCGGTGTGGTGTTCGATTCGGTGCCCGAGTCGGGCGGCGAATTCGGTGACGAAGTCCTCGGTCAGGGGCGGCCAACCCCAGAAATCGAAGGCGAGGGCGCCCAGGGCGAAGCCGTCTGTCCATTGCCAGGTGGTGATGGGGCTCGGTGTGGTGCAGGAGGTGCAGACTGCCGAGCCGGTGCCTGTTCGTTTCCAGGTGTCGATCGCGTCCGAGAACGGTTGCCATACGGCGGGATCGGCTTCCCACTGTTGCGGGTAGTCGATGATCACGGTGGTGGCCTGGCAGCGTGGGCATACCGCGGCGGCCGGTTCGATGGCGCCCTGGCCGGGATAGTGGTCGTGGCGGCCTACGATGACAGCAACGGGGCCGGGGATCCAGTCGGCGCCCCATTCCTGGGTGATCTGCGGCCAGTCGGGGCCTGGCAGATAGCCTTCGTCGGCGTGGAGGCTGTACATCGCGTCACGCGAAGTCTCCCGGAGCAGCCATCGCCGCGACACCATCCAGTCCACCATGCGCTCGGCCAGCGTGCTCGCGTCGGCCGAAGTCACATCGAGGTCGACGATACGTTCGAAGTAATCACCCACACCCGCATCCTGCCACCGAGGAGCAATAGCCGTACCCGGGTCGGCCGGGCGCCGAATGGCCCGCCTCTGGTCGGCATGCCGTACCCGGTCTCCGGGTGAGTTCGGGGGTGTCGGACTTGCCGATCTCGTGAATGCGGGTGGAAAAGGTGCGGGCCCCGTCGGCGGGCGTCGTGACGCCCGAGACGTGGCGGGGGAACGGATCATCCCCAGGTACCGTTGGGCGGTGAACCCAGCTGATACGCGAAGCCTCAAAGACGGCGATCTCGAGACTCGCGGAGCAAATCTCCGGCGGCTGCTCGTGCGGGCCGCTGACGGGGACACATCCGCCAAGGAAGCACTGCGCGCGCTCGTCCGCGACTATCCCGACTACCACCGGTCGCTGTACAGCCGGGCGTTGAACCAGGCGGCGGTCTTCGGCGACGACACCCTGAAGGCCCCCCTGCTCGCGTCACTCACCGACACTCGGTACAACTGCCAGGCATGGGCGGCGATGGGCTGCGCGGCGCTCGGCTTCCGCGATGCGGTTCCCGGCTTGATCGCGATGTTGGACCATTCGCAGGAGATGGCTCGTGAGCAAGCGGTGATCGCTCTGGGCACCCTCGGCGACGAATCGGTCGTCCCGGCGCTCACGCCCGTGCTGCGGGACCCGATCGGAGGAATGCGCGAACGTGCCGCCGAGGCCCTCGGCATGATCGGCGGTGATGCGGCATTGGCCGCACTGTGGGACGAATTCGAGAACCGGCGGTACTTCCGCATCGGCTATATCGCCAGCGCGCTGGCCAAGTTCGCCCCGGACGTCATCCCGAGGCTGTGCGCGGCGGCCGGCAGTGACGACCCGGACCAGCGATATTGGGCGGCTGTCGCGCTCGGTTCGACCGGCGATGATCGTGCGGTGCCGACGCTGGAACGGCTGATGGCCCACGACCGGGGCTTCACAGTCTTCGATGGCATGGTGAGCGTCGCCGCGAAGAAGGGCCTTCGCACGCTACGACGAATCCAAGCCGCGATCGCAGCCCGCGAATCCTGAAAGGCCACCGGACCGATCGCCGCCAACCCGACGGGCGATCGGGTCCGAGAACGCACGACCGGCGATCGGTGGGTGGGCCACCGATCGCCGGTCTTACTCATGGATTTGTCATCGCGAGAGCGATTTGCGCAGATCGGTGATGGTGGCGCGGCGTTCGTAGGCGATCCAGGCGAAGATCGCGGCAAGCACCAGTGGGAAGATCCCCATCAAGGGCTTGTCGGCGATGAAGGCCTGCGTGCCGGCGGCGAGCACCGTGAGAACGGACAGACCCGCGGCAGCCAGGGCACTGAGCCGTGGCACCATCAGGCCGATGCCACCGGCGACCTCCGCAACTCCGATGAAGATGAGCAGCCCGAGGGGGATGGTGAGATTCTCGGGGGCGTTCTCCGTCAGGGTGTTCGGAATAACAAGCTTCGGCCCGCCGGAAGCGATGATGAAGAACAGGCCGAGCAGGATCTGCAGGGTCCACAGGACGCGGTTGCGGACCTTGCCGGGACGACCGGTGACGTCGTTGGAGAACTCGGCGGTGGGGTTGGCGGTGGTCATTTCTGGTCCTTCTGGTCGGTCGCGCCGGGTTGGTAGCGCGTTCAACGGATAGGACGGAGCACCGACCGAGAATTCATCGCTGTCGGCGAAGATTTCCCGAACCACCGCCCCGACCGGCCGGCACCGCCCGGTCGGGGCGTTTGTGTATCTGTCGACCAACCGCTCATCGAGGAGGGCCGGGACCTGTCCTCGATGAGCGGTGTCCCTATCGTCTGCTGCCGGCCTGACGGCCCGGCCTCACTTCAGGTGCCGGGTGAAGAACCGATTCGCGTCGTCTCCTTCGAACGCCGGAACGCCGGTGTGCCCGCCCATGTTGGCGTGCAGCGTCTTCTCCTTGGAGCCGAACGCGTCGAACAGGTCCAGCGCCATCTGCCGGTCGTTTCCTTCGTCGTCCCATTGCAGCAGGACTTGCAGCGGAATAGTGACCTGCCGGGCTTCCTCGAACATGCTGCGGGGCACGTAACTCCCGGCGAACAGAAGGGCGGCCGAGATGCGCGGCTCGACCACCGCCAGCCGGACGCCGATGGAGATCACCCCTCCCGAGTACCCGACCGGCCCGCCGATCTCGGGCAGTGAAAGCAGGACGTCCAGGGCGGCCCGCCATTCCGGGACCGCCTTTTCGACCAGCGGGAGGACGAGCCGGTCGACTATCTCGTCGTCGACCGGCTCGCCGGCCGTCACCGCCCGGCGCAGGTCGGCGCGGGCCTGTTCGGCGGCGGCCGAACGGGGCCGGTCACCGCTGCCGGGGAGCTCGATGGTGGCCGCGGCGAAGCCCTCCGCCACGGAGTGCCGGGCCCGGCCCACCAGTCGGGGGTACATCTGGCGGAGTCCGCCGGGATGGCCGATCAGGATCAGCGGGGCCGGTGCGGAGGCGGATCCGGGCGTCCACAGGATGCCGGGGATCTCGCCGAGGGTGAATTCGCGTTCGAGGACGCCGTCGTCGAAGCGCTGTTCGGAAGTGAATTGCATGGTCGTGCCTTTCGGGAGTGCTCTCGAGCGGCGCTCCCGGACGACCTATCGCCCGACCGTGACCCCAGAGGGGAGCACCCATGTAGATACTGCGTTCACGGGTACCACCTCCTCGTTCTCTGGCACGGCTTCCGGAAAGGTAGCAGTGGTTCGCCGAGTGCCGCTAGCGAATTCCCGGTGTCGCCGGGTGGGGGCCGACGCAGCCGAGGATGAAACAACCCGCCGGCCAATTCGCGAACGGCGCGGACATGGGCTTGCCCAAGCAGGACAGCGGGTTGCATCCCGGGTAGGCCATCGGGCCGACACCGAGTGCGGCGAGAGTCGCGTCCGGGTTCGAGATCATCGGATCGGACAGCTGGACATCCGATTGCTGTTCGTACGGTGCCGCGGCGGGTATGCGGGGTTCCAGGAAGGCGGCGCCGACCGCACGCAGGACATCGTGCGGGAAGCTCAACGCGCTCCCCGGAACCGTGACACCGGTCCAACTGACCATCAGTCCAAGGCTCGGCACGATGAAATTGTCTTGGCGCATCATCCCCGACATCTGCATCGCATCCGGCGGCAGACCGGGAAAGTAGTTCGCGCAGTCCGGCCCGTTCACCACGAACAGGAAGCCGTAGCACGGGTTCGTCGGCGTGGGACGGCCGGCCTGCGCGAGATAATCCGCCGAAATGATCTGGTGACCACCCCACCGGCCGCGATTGGTGAGCAGCAGACCCAGCTTGGCGAAATCGTCTGGCGGCAGCAGCAGATGCGCGTAACCGTAGGTGTTTCCACTGCGGTCGCGCCCCCAGAAGTAGTCGGTCGGCGGAATACCCAACGGATCGAACAGCTTTCGCTGCGTGTAGGCTTGGAAGTCCTCGTCGACCGCACGCTGGATGACGTACACGAGCAGATCGACAGCGCGCTGGCTGTAGCGCCATTCAATGCCTTGCTGTTGATCGATCGGCATCGCCAGCGCCTGCGCGACCACATTCGGGTCGATCTGCGCCAATCCGGTGATGCCCTCGGAGGCCACCGCCACCCGCATGCCGCTGGCTTCGATGAGAAGATTCCGCACGGTGATCGCGCGATGTGCGGCATCACCGAGTTCGGGCGGCAGATAGGCGCCGATCGGGTCGTCGAGCCGCAGCCGCTGCTCGTCCACCGCGATCCCGGCCACCATCGAAACCACGCTCTTGGTGCTGCTCCAGAGATTCCACGGCAGACCAGCGGCCCGCGCGTGGTTCGGGCCGGTCGCGATCAGGCAATTGTTCCGGAAGATCTGCAGCGTCGTGCGCGTCGAATCCGCCGCGAGCGCCACCGCCCGCCGCAGCGCCGCCGAATCGAGTCCGACCTCCTCGGGCGTGGCCGTTTCGGGTACTCGTCCACTGCTGACCGCGCAATGCTTCAGCCCGTCCGGCTCGGCATGCGCCAGCACAGGTGCGCCAATCCCGAGCATCGACGTGGCCACCGTAATGGCAGCCACCGCAATGCTTCTCATACCTCGACCCACGCCGGCCTCCGCTCTCGACGAACTCCACCTGGCTCATCGCACCCACCTCACACCCGGTTACGTCCTCGGGTGCCCCTACTTGTAGGGGGCGGACCTGCACCGTCATCGCAGCTGCCTGCTCAGCGCGACGTGGAGGTCCGTTGCGATAGCGGCTTCGAAACCGTGACGGCACGCTCAGCGCGTTCGCGGTCGTGAGCGAAGACCGCGACCGGAACGGCGCGCGACCGCGCAGTACTGTGAATCGTTCACCTGCGGCGACGGGTGTCCGGCTGGACGAGAGAACTGACTACACATGAGCGACGAGCAACAAATCCTCACCCCCGGGGACACCTGCTGGCAGATCGCGCGGGCCGATCGGCTGGCGTGCATTGTCGATGCGGCGGACTATTTCCGCCATGCAAAGTCCGCGATGTTGCAGGCCCGCAAGCGCATCGTGCTGATCGGCTGGGACTTCGATACCCGGATCAAGTTCGAACCGGGGGAGAAGACCCTCGAAGGGCCCGATCGGCTGGGTAAATTCCTGTCCTGGCTGCCGAAACAGCGACCAGATCTCGACATCTACCTGCTGAAATGGAATGTCGGTGCGTTCGCGGCGATCAGCCGCGGGATGACACCGATCTTCGTCGTCAATTGGATAACCGATCGGCGGTTGCACCTGGAAATGGATGGCGCGCACCCGATCGGTTCGGCACACCATCAGAAGATCGTGGTGATCGACGACACGCTCGCATTCTGCGGTGGTATCGACATGACCGTCGATCGCTGGGACACCAGCGACCATCGGGACGACAACCACTACCGAACCGAGCCCAACGGCCGCCGGTACGGGCCATGGCACGACGCGACCACCGCCGTCGACGGCGATGCGGCGAAGGCGATCGGCGAATTGGCCCGCGCCCGGTGGAAGGCGGCGACGGGACAGCAATTGGCCGCGGTCGACGAGATCGCCGGTGACACGCCGTGGCCGGAGGGGCTGGAGCCGACGATGCGGTCGGTGGATGTGGGTATCGCGCGGACCTTCCCCGAGCTCGCCGACCGCGCCGAAGTGCGGGAGGTCGAGGCGTTGTATCTGGCGGCGATCGCGGGCGCCAGGCGGTCGCTGTACATCGAGAGTCAGTACCTGGCCTCGCGCACTCTCGCCGAGGCGATGGCCGCTCGGCTGCGTGAGCCGAACGGTCCGGAGATCGTGCTGGTGCTGCCGCGGCACGCCGACGGCTGGCTCGAGCAACAGGCGATGGATGGGGCGCGTCGCCGCTTACTGCAGCTGTTGTGGAAGGCCGATACCGGGAACCGGTTCGGCGTGTACTACCCCGTCACCGAGGCCGGTGCGCCGATCTACGTCCACGCCAAGGTCTTGGTGATGGACGATCGGCTGCTGCGGGTGGGATCGTCGAACCTCAACAACCGTTCGATGGGCTTCGACACCGAATGCGATCTGGCCGTCGAGGTCAGCCCCGCCACCGTGGA
Source organism: Nocardia exalbida NBRC 100660 (assembly GCF_000308575.1). Classification (GTDB taxonomy): domain Bacteria; phylum Actinomycetota; class Actinomycetes; order Mycobacteriales; family Mycobacteriaceae; genus Nocardia; species Nocardia exalbida. The sequence goes on from NZ_BAFZ01000158.1 coordinate 21,708, forward strand.
CGGTGACCGGCTGCGGGAAACCATCCTCGGTATCCGCCGCCAGCTGATCTGCGAACATCTCGATGCCGAACCCGCGAAGTTCGACGCCACACTCGCCGAGACGTCGTCTCTTCTGCGCACCGTCGAGAGGTTGCGCGGCAACGGCCGGACCTTGGTGCGGTTCGAGCCGGGGACCGTCGAGGACGAGGACAGCCCGCTCGCGGAGAACGAACTGATGGATCCCGAACGCACGCCACCGAGCCTGCGGGACAACCCGTTGCTGATCCGGAGTATCCGCAGACTGAAGACAGCGGTGGCGGTGCGCTGAGCTACGTGGCGGACGCATGGGGTCGAGTTCCGTTCGTCGACCCTTCTTTCCCGCCGTTCTCCGGCGGGGTACCGGAAAGGGAGGCGAGCAGCTGCGTGAGTGCGTGGCGATCGTCGGCACATAGCCGGTCGGTGTAGGGGGCCAGAGCCGCGCGGATCTCTTCTTGCAGCCGTTCGGCGAGTTCGCTGCCCGTCGGAGTGATGAACACATCGACCACCCGGCGATCCTCCGGCGATTTGCCTCGTGCCACGAGACCTCGGCGCTCGGCCCGCTCGACGAGACCGGACATCGTGGACTTGTCCAGCCCCAGGAATTCCGCCAGATCGGTCATCCGCGGTCGGCGGTCGCGCAGAAAGCCTAGTAGCCGCAACTGCGTGAGGGACAGGTCGTGCTCCGAACCGATGCGGGTGAGCACGGCCATCACCCGGAAGGACGTCCGAACGAGGGCATCCTCGAGCGCATCGTCAGGTCTCATGCCGTGATCGTACTTGACATAGTTTGTATTACCAACCAAACTCGAATTAGTTGGTAATACAAACAAACTGAGGAGTTGTCATGCACGCCGCCGTTGTCACCAGCTTCGACGCTCCACCCCGGTACAGCGCGTACCCCGCCCCGGTCGCCGAGGGGGAGAACGAGATGGTCGTGGACGTTCTCGCGGCCGGTTTGCACCATCTGGTCAGGGCTCGGGCGAACGGCACGCACTACAGCAGCACCGGTAGGCTCCCGTTCGTTCCCGGTGTCGACGGCGTCGTGCGCGACCGGCACGGAAACCTCAGGTACGCGGTGCTGGACGACAGCGACCTGGGCATGTTCGCCGAACAGACGGTGATCGATCCCCGTCGCAGCGTGGTACTACCGGGCGACGTCGATCCGGTGCACATCGCCGCCGCGATGAACCCGGCGATGTCGTCGTGGGTCGCCCTGCGCCGCCGCATCGCGTTCCAAGAGGGGCGGCGCGTCCTCGTCCTGGGTGCCACGGGTAGCGCTGGACGCATGGCGGTGCAGATAGCGAAGCAATTCGGTGCCACATACGTGATCGCCGCCGGACGCGATGCTTCCCGGCTCGCCGCGCTGCACGACCTCGGCGCGGACGAGACGGTGACGTTCGAGCAGACCGACCGCGCCGCCGACGTCGACGTCGTCCTCGACTACGTGTGGGGAGAACCTTCCGCCCGTGCGATGACCGCGATGATCACCGCACGCCGCGACCGCTCCGCCCCGCTGGACTGGATCCAGATCGGATCCATCGCCGGTCAGACGATTCCCCTCCACTCCGCGCTGCTGCGGGCATCCCGGCTACAGATCTGCGGCAGCGGTATCGGCTCGGTCTCCTCCCGCGACATCCTCGCGGAGCTTCCGGAACTCGCCGCCGCGGTGCACACCGGCGCGATCGACGTGCAGGCACGTCGCGTGCCCCTCGCTCAGATCACCGAGACGTGGAGCGCGGAGACGGAGGACCGCATCGTCTACGTTCCCTGATACGAGGCCGGTCAGTATCCACCGGCGCGCGGGTTCTGGCCGGGCTCGCATGGCGGCGTAGTCGGGCATAGAGGTGTAACCGGCCGGTATCCAACGCCGACACGGTGCTGCCTCGGGGAAGTCGGTCCCGAGGCAGCACGCGGTCTCCGCTGTCAGCGCTTTCAACCAACCACATGCCCCAGTGGACAGCGATTGCCGCAAGGGATGCATGGTCGGCTCCGTATCCGGGTTGCTACTGGCGCAGATTGCGGTCGAACAGGGCCAGTAGTTCGCGGTAGTGCCGTTCGGCGGCTTCGAGGTCGTGGGCGGAGGTGTCGGCCTGGGTGTAGCCGTGTTGGGCCCCTTCGTAGACCTCGGTGCGGTAGCGGACGCCAGCGTCGGCGAGTGCCTTGTCGAACCGGCCGATGTGTTCGGGAGTCATGTGGTGATCCTCGCCGGCGTGGGCGAAATACAGCTCCGCGGTGATGTTTCCGACGACAAGGTGCGGACTGTCCGAGGTATCGGTGACGAGCGGGCCGCCATGGAATCCGGCCACCGCCGCAACCCGATCGGGGAACATGGCAGCGACCAGCACCGCCAGCCGCGCCCCCATGCAGTAGCCGGTGACGCCGACCTTCCCCTCGGAGACATGCGGCGAGGCTGCCAGCCACTCGAGGTAAGCGCCGGCATCGGAACGCAGAAGCTCCGGTGTCAACTCGCGGATCATCGGAAAGACCTGCTGGAAGATCTCCGGCCGCTCCGCCGGATCGATGAAGTCCGGCAACTCGATTACCGGTGCCCGCCCGTGCCGGTAATAGGCGTTCGGAAGCAGGACGGTGTAGCCGTGGGCGGCAATACGATCGGCCAGCGTCCGCAGGCTGGGCCGCAGTCCGAAACCGTCCTGAATCACCAGTACTCCCGGATGGGCGGCACCATCGTCGGGGTAAGCGAGATATGCGTCGGCGACACCGTCGGGTGTCGGCACCTCGACCGGCGTACCATGCGTTGCAGTCATCGTTGAATCCTTCCGTCGTGGTTGATGTCTTGTGATCAACACGACGAAGGCGGAGCCCGCGCAATACCGCAGAAGCCTCGATCGACAAGCCGGCCGACACCGGCCCGCGCGGCGTTCAGAACAGCGCCGGGTAGCCAATCCGTGTGTGGCGCATCGCCGTCCCGGTAGTCATCGCCTCACACCGTATCACCTTCGGCGCCTGATCCCTCGCCCGCACTTTTCTCGATTCGCCGCGGTTTGACCATGCGCCGGATGCCGGCGGCCGGAGCATCGTCACCAGCTCGTTTCCGCCGCAGCGCGTCGAGATCGACGACATTACCCTCAGGGCCGGCGCTGCCCGGATCATTCACGGGAGCGGGGTGCCGTGCCGCGCCCGGGTCGACCGGCCACCAGCCTGTCTCCCGCTGCAGTTCCGATCGCAGTACGGGCTTGGTCGGTGCGGGATCATAGACGGAGCCACCTTCCGAGCGCCAAGTCTTCTGGAGACGCTCGCCTGCCTCTTCCGCCACGCGCCGTGGGCGACGCGGTAGCCGGGTGACGTTCGATGTGCCGTCTCCGGAGGTCTCCACAGCCCTGCTTCCTTCTTCCGACTTCCCGCGCAACAGCTCCAGCTCGTCGAACCTCTTCCCGCCGGGCCCTGTCGAGAATTCCCGTCCCGGCACCTCCCGCTCCGACATCGAACTAGCAGCCGACGAGTGCCGCTGCACCCGTCGGCGCCATGACCGCTGGTAGGCCGAGCTGATGTTTCCACTTATCGCTGATTGCGTCGCTCACGTCCATATTCTCCCTCAGTAGGAAACCACTGGGGGTTCTCGGGCACGACGGGTGGCCCTGGCCTGCGGAAAGGGAGGAGTACAGGCTCCCTCAGGGGCCGTGCGGTTCAGCTTCGGATGCCGAGGGTGCCGGTCCAGGTGGCCGTGTCGAGACCGGCACGCGCGGCCAGGCCGAACATGGCGGTGAGGTCGTTGTCGGTGCGTGGTCGAGGATCGTCCTCGGGGTAGTGCTGTTCCTTCAACCGCACCATCGTCTCGGCGAAGGAACGAAGCACGGTCTCGGTGACAGCGCCACGCTCGGCGTCGTCGAGCAGTTGATCACACAGCTCCGGCATACCGTTGTCGGTGTTGTCGAACTCCAGCCGTTCGGCGATCTCGCCGACGGCGCCGTCCCGTGTCGTCAGAGCCGAGATGCCACAGTCGAGCCCGTCGTCGGCCAGATCGTCGGGGTAGGGGGCCCGGTTCCAGGCCCCCTCGTCGAACCAGTAGATACAGCCGACCATGTAGTCATCGATCAGGTCCTGCAGGTAGCGCCGAGGTAACCATTCCGGTGCTCCGGCCAGCAGGTCGATGGCGGGCTCGTACCCCTTGACCCGGCTCGATTCGTCCTCTCCGACGAGCACGGCACGGCCGTCGCCGAACCACTTCAGCACCCACCAGGTACAGCCGCAGTCGTCCCAGTGCAGGCCGTCATCGTCGATCCAGTATCCAGAACGATGCTGCTGCGGCTCGCGCTCTTCGTCGCGATCGTAGGTAGCGACCGCTACGGCCGCCCACCGCGCCCACAGCAGCCGCGCATCCGGCAGATCCTCAGGACGCCCTGGCCTGTGTAGCTTCGCCAATCTCGCTCTCCTGCTTCGTGTTCGATGTCAGCTTCGACGCCGGGATGCGGCACATCACGACGATCGGCGTCTACGCTTCACGGCCGGAGTGCTCATCGGGAAGCTCCCCGACGGTACCGCAAGGGGGCTCTGCCCGACCTGCTTCGGACATCGGCTGCCGGCCCGCGTGCGTCCTCAGGTCGGGCTGATCGGCAGTCCGGGGCAGAGTTCGATGTAGGGCTGGTTCGGTATGCGCACCCGGTCACTCCAAATCCGAAAGCTCATATTGGAAGTGAGCTTGGCGCACAGCTTCTCGGGATCGCCTTCGTAGGCAGGCCATACTCGCACCGTCGTGTCCCAACTTCCGGAGGCGACCAGCGTCCCGTCCGGGCTGAACGCCACGCTGTCTATGTCGCTGGTATGGCCGATCATCGGATTGCCGAGCAGTTGTCCGGACTCGGTGTCCCAGAACCGCACCGTCCTGTCGCGGCTACCGGAGACGATTCGCTTACCGTCTGGGCTGAAGGCCACGCTCTTCACGATGTCGTTGTGGCCGATCGTCGGTTGGCCGAGCGGTTGTGCGGACTCGATATCCCACGACCGCACCATCCCGTCGTGGCCACCGGTGGCGAACCGCTTCCCGTCGGGACTGAATGCCATGCTGCCCACAGGGGCGCTGCCGCTGCCCGGCAGTTCTTCGAGCTTGCGCCCGGACTCGACATCCCATAACCGCACCGTTCCGCCCCAGTCGATCGCGACTCGCGTACCGTCCGAGCTGAAGACCGCATCCGCCGCGCCGACTCCGTCTCCGATCGGCAGTTCCCGGATCCTTCTGCCGGACTCGGCATCCCAGAACAGCAACTTCTTGTCGGAACCGGAGATGAGGCGTTTACCGTCCGGAGTAAAAACCGCGTTCGGCACGGCGTTATCGATGCCGGTGAGCGGCTCCCCGATCGGCCGCCCCGCGTCGACATCCCACAATCGCATCGTCTTGTCGAAACTGACAGAGACGATTTTCCTGCCGTCGGGACTGAAGACCACGCGGTTGACGGCACCGGGATGGCCGATCAGCGGCTCTCCGAGCGATTGCCCGGATTCGACATCCCACAGCCGCACTGTCCCGTCGGAGCTGCCCGAGGCGATACGTCTACCATCCGGACTGAAGGCCACACTCTTCACCATGTCGCTGTGGCCGGTCATCGGCTGCCCGATCAGATACCACGCCCCGACGTCCCATATCCGGACCGTTTTATCGAGGCTGCCGGAAACGATTCGCCTGCCATCCGGGCTGAACGCGATATTCATGACGCCTTCGGTGTGGCCGAGCAGAGGCTCCCCGATCAATCGCCCTGTGCCGACATCCCACAAACGCAAGATCCCGCCGTAGTCACCGGTTACAACCCACCGCCCATCAGGACTGAACGCCAGACTCGACACATAGTCGGCATGACCGCTCAGCGGTCGCCCGATCGATCGGCCGAACTCGACATCCCACAAGCGCGCCGTCCCATCGGAGCCCCCAGAAACGACGCGACGCCCATCCGGACTGAATGCCACGCTCTGCACGGTGTCGGTGTGGCCGGTCATCGGCTGCCCGATCGGCCGGCCGGACTCGGCGTCCCACAACCGCACGGTCCTGTCGAGACTGCCGGAGACGACCCGACGCCCGTCGGGGCTGAATGTCACGCTGGCTACCGCGTTGGTGTGGCCGGTCATCGGCTGCCCGATCGGCCGGCCGGACTCGGCGTCCCACAACCGCACGGCGCCGTCCTGATCGCCGGTGACGACTCGCCGCCCGTCCGGGCTGACAGCCACATCGCCCAATATGCCGATATCGACATTCAGCGGCTGCCCGGCCGGTTGTCCGGATTCGACATCCCACAATCGCATCGGCCCGCCCAACTGGCCGGTGACGGCCCGGCGTCCGTCGGGGCTGAGCCGTTTGAATTGAACCCCGAAGGGACGTGCGGGGATCTGCCGCGGCTCCCCGACCAGTTCACCGGAATGGGCATCCCACGACCGCAATCGTGAATCGAGATCGCCGGTGACCACCCGGCGCCCGTCAGGGCTGAACACCACATCCCAGACTTCCGACCCGGTGTCGACGATTTTGGCTGTCTGTCGCCGCTCATAGAGCGCACCGACGATAGCGCCCGCGGTCTCGGGGCTCGGTGCCAGGGCGTGTGCCGCGAGAATTTGTTGAACAGCTCGAATATCGCCACCGGACCGGCTCTGCTCGAACATGGCCTGCGCTTCCGCGATCAACTGTCGCCCGACCGCCTCGCGGGCGCGCGCCTCGGCCCGGGTGCTCGCGGCCTCCGCCCGTTTACCCTGGGTATCGGCTTGCCAGAACCCCGCTCCGGCCAATCCCGCCACCACGATGGCGACGACCAGCAACGCCGCCAGCGCTCGAGCCCGGCGCCGCAATGCCGTGAGGCGATCTTGTTGCCGACGGCGGGACGCGAGGAGGAATTCACGGGCGGGCTGGAGGCGTCGCCGATAATCCGTTTTGGCCGAAAGCGTTTCGGCTTCGGCGAGCCGGGTCCCTTCCAGCAGCCACGACTGGTCACGACCGTGGCGATTCCAGCCTTCGACGGCACGTTCGAGGCGGTCGGCGGCCTTGAGGTCATCGGCGTGCGCACGGAGCCATCCGGCCAACGAATCCCACTGCCGCAGCAGACTTTCCAGCGCAACCTCGACGACCACCTCGCCGTCGCGGCGGTCCTTGACCAGCAATCGTTTGTCCACGAACCCGTCGATCAGCTCGTGCGCCTCCTCGGGGAGTTCGTCCCAGCGAGCGATGCGACGCATCGGCTGATCGTTGTCGGGATCTATGGTCGCCAACGCGGGGATGAACGCCGAGCGCAACACCTCCAACTGCCGCTGTCGTATCCGCGGGTCGGTGGACAGCAGCGATTCGACCTCGGTGTGGACGACCCGGTCGATACCGCCCATCGCGTTGTAATTCTCGACAGTCAGCGTTCCGCTCGCGGCATAGTCGTCGTAGAGTCGCGACAGCGTCAGTGCCAGCAGCGGCAGAGTGTCGGCGCCGTGATCGCCGTCGGCCAGGAGCCGATCCACCAAGTCCGGTTCGATGCGCAGTGCCGCACTGTCGTCGGCACGAGCCGCCGGCCCGGTGATGACCTCCTTGAACTGGGTCCGCGGCAACGGCTCGAGCGCGTCGAAGACGAATCGCGGCACCGTCTTCATCTGCACGGCATTCTGTAGCTGCTCATAGCGATCGGTACGGATGGTGACCGCCGCCTTCATCGACACGTACGGTGTGCCCACCTCGTCCGGTACGGCGAGCAGCGTGCCCAGCAGCTTCAGGAATTGCTCGCCCTGCGCCCCGGCGTCGGCGACGAACAGCTCTTCGGCTTGATCGATGGGTAGCAACAACGTCGGCAGGGGTGTATCGACGTCGTCGGACGGCCACCTGTCTCGCGCGGCGTGCTGCATCTGGACGAGCCACTCACGTGCGCGATCGACGTCGGGCAATGCGGATTTGATCTCCCCGAGTGTCGGAGTGGTCAACCCGAGGCGAGTTCGGGTGGCGTAGATGACCGCGGCCAGGCCGTGAGCACCGGTGAGCGCTCGACGTTCCGGCCGCATGATGTCCAGTACGAGAAAGTGCCGATCCTCCCGAGCCAGCCGCGGCAACAATCCCGCGCGCAGAAACGACGATTTACCCGTCCCCGACGCTCCCAGGACCACGAACATCGACTCGGCGCCGATCGACCGCATCCGCCGCAGATGTTCCAGACCCGCCATGACCTGCACCTCGCGTCCGAAATACACGGCGGCGTCCACGGCATCGAAGGGTCGCCAGCCCCGGTACGGCGACCGGTCCGGCTCGCCGGCGGGCGGCCACGGAAAGCTTTCGGCACCGATCCCTGCGTCGCCCAGGCCGTCCAACAATCTGCGCAAACCTTCGGTGCGCATTCGCACCGGCTCGAGTTGCCCATCGACCAGGATCTCGGTGACCGGACCGTCGCCGAACAGGTCGCACCGTTGCCATTCCCGGGTCGGATCCGTATCGGTGAACGGTTCCAGCCGGGCGCAGTAGATCCGCTTGCCGAGATTCACCGCCGTCAGGTACTCGGCAACGCATTCGGTCGAGGTGTGCCAATCCCGCGAGGTCAAGCAGATCACCGCTTCGCAGCGTGCCAATCCCCCGCGGAGGGCATCTCGCCAACGGACACCCTGAGCGATCCCGGATCGCTCGTCGAGATCCAAAAAGATGTTGCCCGCCAACGCGGGCCGTTGCTCGACCAGCCATCGCAACAGCGCGATAGCCTGCACACTGTTCCGACTCGAATGACTCAGGAACAGCCGCGTCATCACGCCCCCTTGATGGAGAGACCATCTCGCGCTCGTCAACGCTACCGCACGCCGAATCGGAGCACCTTCCGCGCCGAAAGCGCCGATGTCACGCAATCGGCTCCCCGGCACGGGGTTTCGTCGTCGATTGATAATATTCGAGCCGCTGTCGGGCCACCGGATCGGCGGCGGGAAGGGGGCGTTGATGGAGGTGGAGGACGTCCACTACTCATACGGCAGACGGTCGGTGCTGCGTGGCATCGACATCGTGTTGCCTGCGGGGACGCTGGTGGGCATCGTCGGTGAGAACGGGGCGGGTAAGTCGACGCTGTTGAAGGTTTTGTCCGGAGGGTTGCGACCGGACCGGGGGAGGGTCCGGCACCGTGGGCGGTTCGGATACTGCCCTCAGCAGGTAATCCTGAACGACGCCTTCACGGTGCGTCAGCACCTGAACTTCTTCGCCGCGGCCTATGCGATCCCGGACCTGCGACGCGCCGAGGAGACCATGGAGATCTTGCGTTTCTCCGAGTATGCCGGTGAGCGGGTCGGGACGCTCAGCGGCGGCACGCGGCAAAAGCTCAATTTGACGCTGGCGGTGATGCATGATCCGCAGGTCTTGCTACTGGATGAGCCGTATCAGGGTTTCGACTGGGAGACGTATCTGCGTTTCTGGGATCTGGTCGCGGAGTTCCGTGACACCGGGCGGTCGGTTCTGGTTGTCTCGCATCTGGCTCACGACACCGACAAGCTGGATAAGGTGTGGCGGTTGCGCGACGGCGTCTTACGAGGCGGACAGGAGCAGGCCGGATGAATGATGGTGTGCGGCTGTTCGTGATCGCCACGCGCTATGCTCTCATCGAGCACGCTCGCAACCGGTTCGCCATGCTGTTGGTGGCCGTCTTCCTCCCCATATTGATCACCGTGGTCCGCGTGGCCGTCACGGACATCGAGGTGCCGTTCCGGCTTCGAGACACCGGTCTGGTTCTGCGCGCCAACGGTAACGAACTCGCTCAGGTCAGCGGCGCCCTGATGGCGGTCTCGCTGATCATAGGATTCATGATGTTCGCGGCCACTTTCAGCAGCGGCGCATTCGACCGGCGTCTCTCGATGGCCGGGTACCCCCGAGTCGCTCTGGGTTCGGCGAAGATCGCCTGCCTGGTGGTGGCCTCGGTGGTGGTTTGCGTGTACGCCACCGCGGTCATTTGCTGCTACTGGTCGCCGCGGCAGCCTGTCCTGCTCGCTGCGGCGCTTTTCGGCTCGGCGATGACTTACGGGGCGTTGGGCGTGGCCCTCGGCGCGCTGCTGCGCCGCGAGGTGGAGGGGATGTTCGCCATCGCGATGATCAGCTGTTTCGATATGGCCGTACAGAACCCCATCGCCAGTGCTGGGGCCGACAGTGATTTCGTGCGCTGGCTGCCCTCCTATGGGGCAATGCAGGCTTCGACCACGGCCGGTTTCTCCGACGCCACGCCGATGACGGGTTTCGCCGTGCAACTGGCCTGGTTCATCGCCAGCGCACTCGTCGGACTGGTCGCTTTCCATCGGCGCACCCGCTCGTCTCTTCGACCTACGATGTGGATGCGCATCCCGGCCCGATGGGGTCCGGACAACCTGCGAAGCACTGAGGAGGCGTCCCGCACGACCACACGGTGAAGGCGCGGGACATGACTCCGTTCGGCCGACTGCGGGGCTTACGAGGCGGTAGGAGCCGGTTCGGCGGCCGGGAGGTAGACCTCACGGCGCAAGCGTTCGAGATCCGGCGCCGCGGTAGCGGAGGTGTGCGTGTACCGATCGCTCTCACGCCCCCAGAGCCCCACGCTCGTGATGTTCACATACATCTCCGCGTAGTCCTTCCCCTGACCCGATAGGCCGGGAAGAACGCGCAGGAGCGCGGGAACGTAGTGGATCACCGCCTCGAGCTGAGCGCGCTGATCCGCTACTCGGCGCCGCACCTGGTCCACGGCTTCGTCGCGAGTGCAGCCGGTTTCGTGACGGACCGCCCGCACCAGGTTGTAGGGAACTCGGTCCGCCTCGTCTTGATCCAGTCCCACCAGGTCGTTCTCCACGAAGGTGACCCAGAAGGCGAGTTCCTCGAGACGGCGGATCACCGGGTGTTCGCGCAGCGTCGGCGGTAGTTCCCGGTCGTGGTACACCTCCATGCAGGCGATGGCGGTTTCGATCCCACTGGTCGACATCCGCATCGGCAGGTAGTCGGCCGTGGAAGGGATGTAGCCACTGATGCGATGGTGCGCTTCGCGTTCGGCGGCTTCGAACCACTCCTCGATGCCGTCGAGGAACCGCTTCTGCCAGCGGATGGTCCGGCCCTCGCGCAGGCGCGGCCATATGCTCGCCCACGCCGTCGCAATCGCGCCGGGCCGCCACGGTTTCTCCGGGTCCTGGCGCAGCGTTGCCACCATGCCACGTCGCAACGCGGTCACGGCTTCCGGGTCCCTCAGCTGCGGATCCTCGAAAAGGTCATCCCAGGCGAGGACCAGCACGGCCATCGCGTAGGCGGTCTGTTCACGGACCGCATTCGCTGCTGGGGCCAATGTGTGCGCAGGGATCTGGATCGCCCCTGTCCACCGGTGGTAGTCCGCCTCGGCGGAGGAGACGGCAAGGCCGGTGTCCACCAGCCAGTTCCGCAACCATCGCGCGAGTTGCGGCGCAAGCCCATTGCCATGAGTTCGAGGTGGCTGCGCCGACCGCCGGGGGACCGAGGGACCAGAAGCTCGCCGGTCGAGGATGGACCGGGCGTAGGCGATGATCGCGCGGCGAGCGCGCGGGTCGACGGGCAGAGTGGCGAGCTGACCGGCGGCCCGGTCCATGAACTCGTCGGCCACCGCCCGCGCTTCGTCCACGGCGCCGCAGGCGATGACGAGCTCGCGGGCACGCGCGGCTTGCTCGAGCGTCATTCTGCTCTGCAACAGGCGAGCAAGGCTTCGGTCGCGGGCGGCCGCGCGGATCACGGGCAGTGTGTAAATGCCCGCGGACAGGTCCGCGTTGACGGGCTTGCCCATTTCTTCGGCGGTGGAGGTCAGATCGAGGATGTCGTCATACAGCTGATAGGCCAGCCCGAAGTACCGGCCGAACTGGGCCGACGCCTCCTGCTGATCGTCGGGCCGGTCGGCCTGCATCGCGCCCACCAGGCATGCCAGCGAGAGCACCGCCGCCGTCTTGCCGTCGATCGCGTCCAGGTAGGACTGCTCGCTGCGGGAAGCCACGTGGAGGTCGGCGGCCTCGATCACCATGCCCGCGCACATCTGCTCACCGGCGATTGCCCCCGAGAGGACCTCGCGCCGACCGAGTTCGGCCAGCATGCGCACACTTGTGAGCATCACGGAGTCGCCACCCAGCACAGCCATATGCGAACCCCACACCACATTGGCACTGGGACGGCCTCGACGCTCGTATGAGTGATCGATGACGTCGTCGTGGTAGAGCGAGCCCAGATGCAGCAACTCGACGGCAGCGGCGCCGCGTACCACCCGGTCGTCGGCCGGGGCCGCGGGATCGGTGAGCAGGTAGTACGACAACAGGGTCAATGTGGGGCGGACCAGGCGGCGAGAGGTGTCCGGCCCTTCGTCTGTGAGTGCGGCCAGTTCAGGCCTACCCTCCAGCCGAACGGGTCCGAGAACGTCACGGACACGGTCCAGGTCCGCGTCCAGATGGGGGAAGACAGCCGAATCGATTTCACGTGGCACGCGGGCACTCCTGACTGGTTGCATCGGTCATCCAGAACACCGCCGATCAATGGCAATTCGACACCAGTCGACGCCGAAGATGTTGGGATCGGCCGAAATTGATGCCTGCTCCGCACTTGCGGTGCGGATCGGCCGGGCATCGGCAGTGTGCGCCGCGCATCGAACGTGGCGGCCCACGTGTGTTGGGCCTTCGCGTCGGAGAGGCTTGCGCGGGTTCACGAGTGTCGGTGTGCTGACGCACCATCGACTGCCTGAGTGCGCACAATCGCCTCGATGCCGCCGGCGCCGCGCCGCTTGATGGCCGGAGCTCACCGGCACCTGCCCGAATCCACTGGATCGAAGACTCCGTCGACGGCGAATCGGCTTGCCGCGGTACGGGTCTGATCAGCGGGGATGCAGGGTGATCCGGGCGTTGTCGGCGGGGCTGAGGCCGGTGTGATAGCGACGTGGGGGTTCGACGGGACCGGTGGCCGCACCGATGCGACGATGCTCGAGGATGGTGCGGAAGAGGATGCGCGCTTCCGCCAAGGCGAATTGGGCGCCCAGACAGCGATGCGCGCCGGCGCCGAAGGTCAGCCAGGTGCGGCCGTTCGGTGGCTCGTCGAGGAAGCGTTCAGGGCGGAAGACCATCGGGTCCGAATAATGCCGTGGTGATTCGTGAATGAGGAGAATCGGGACTATGACGATGGCCCCCTTGGGGACGTGGACGCCGTTGACCACGGTGTCGCGCAGCGCGCGCCGCCCGGTGAACGGAGACACCGGGCGGATTCGCATCGTTTCGGCCACCACGGCGTCGAGGTATGTGTCGAGCCGGGCGCAGTCGCCTGCGTCGACCGCCGCGTCGAGCTCGGCCATGGCTGCCGGGTGGGCGGCCAGCATGGCGGCGATCCAGCCGAGCGTGATCGCGGTGGTCTCGTAGGCGCCCAGCAGGATGCCACGCATATTGCGGGCCAATGCGGCGTCGTCGTGCTGATCCAGTTCGGTGCCGACATACCGCGACAGCACATCTTTCCGGCCGTTCCCGTCACCGGGCGTGGACCGGCGCGCGGCGATTTCCTCGATGATGAGGGCGTCGACCTCGGACTGGCGGCGGCTGAGCGGCGGGTAGGGCAGCGTGTAGCCACCGACCAGCGGAGTGAGCAAGGTGACGGCGAGAAAACCGCGACTTTCTATTTCCCCGAACCACCGGCTCACCGCCTGTTTCAGCCGGTCCTTGCGGGGCGGAGCCACGTCGCCGAAGACGACGCCGAGCAGCACGCCGATGGCCAAGTCGTAGCCGACCTTCAGAAATTCGAACGGTTCACCAACGGGCCAGGTCGGCAGTTCGCGCTGGACCACCTCCACCATGAGATCCTCGTAGGACCGGAGTGCCTTGCTCTGGAACGGCGGCGCGAACAGTTGACGTTCGCGGCGATGGTCGTCACCGTCGAGGAAGATCAACGTCTGCTTGCCGAACATCATGTCGTGGCTGGAGAAGCGGCTCAGCACCTGCCCGACCGAGAAGTCGTCGTGGTTGGCGAACAGTCCTCGCACATCGTCCATGTCGTACGTGACCAGCATGGTCGGAAATCCCGGCGGCGAGACGACGAACCGTTCACCGAATTCCAGCAAGGGGGATCGGTGCGTACCGGGGCGCATCAGTCCACCGATCTGCGCGATGTGGCGGGTGCGTAGCCGAGGGAGTTCACGCAGAGATATCGGGGCATGCGACATGTAGCCATCCTCGACCCGTTGCTCGGCGACTCGCAAACATGAAATCCCCGCAGTGGCAATAGATGCCGCTGCCTGCGCGCGGTGGCCCCTTCCTTACGCTGCGAAGCCCAGACCGAGCGCGACCGCGACCGGAATCAGGTAGAGCATCGGAAACGCCACGGTCTTGTACGAGCGGGCCCGCAGCACGGTGATCACCGCGCCTGCGAAGTACAGGATCAGGCCGATGGCCGCTGCGACTCCGATCGCGGGAACGAAGAGGCCGGCGATCAGCCCGAGCGCTCCAGCGGCCTTGGCCGATCCCAGTGGCGTCCACCACGATTGCGGCACGCCGTATTCCACCAGCGGGTCCACGACGAACGCGGCCCGGCGCAGCAGCGAGACCGCCGAGAAGCCGACCCAGGCGGCAGCGACGATGGTGACGACGATGTATGCAGTGTTCATGGGAATCTTCTCGGTTTCTCTTCGATAAGTCCTGGTCCGGATGGGTTCGCCGCAATGACGACGCAGCGCGCCGGGGTGTGACATCCGGAAAACCGAACCCGGTTCGGTGGTCCGCGGCGGTTGACTCTGACATCGTGTGAGGCTGCAGACTCACTCGCGTGACCGACCCCTCGAAGCTGATGTCCATCGGCCGCTTTTCCTCGTTGAGCAGGATCAGCGTGCGGATGCTGCGGCACTACGACTCGAGCGGTGTGCTGACTCCCGCCGTGGTCGATGCCAGCGGATATCGCAGGTATTCGCCGGAGCAGCTGGGTGATGCCGCCCGGATTCGGCAGCTGCGTGACGTCGGGTTCGGCGTGTCCGCCATCGGAGCCCTGCTCGCCGTGTTCGGCACTCCCGCGTATGCCGATGCGCTGCGATTGCAGCGCCGGGCACTCGTGGACGAGGCCGCCTCGGCCAGGCATCGGCTGGCCCTCATCGAGCGCATGCTCGACCGGAACGAACTGGAGAACACCTTGTCCGACATCGAGGTTGAATTGATCGACATCCCCGCGCAGACGCTGGTGACGCTGCGGGGGACGGTGGAAAACTACGCCGCCGAGGGGGACCTGTGGGAGCGATTCATGCCCGAGCTCCAGCGGCAGAACATCGCGATCACGGGTGCGGGCGGCTGTATCGAACACGACGGGGAATTCCGGGAAGCCGAT
Organism: Nocardia exalbida NBRC 100660; assembly: GCF_000308575.1. Classification (GTDB taxonomy): domain Bacteria; phylum Actinomycetota; class Actinomycetes; order Mycobacteriales; family Mycobacteriaceae; genus Nocardia; species Nocardia exalbida. Next base: position 36,967 of record NZ_BAFZ01000158.1, read on the forward strand.
GTCGACGAATCGGTTTTCGTGGAGACCGCCGCAGGTGTCGAAGCCACAGACCCGCTCGTGGCGCTGCACTTCCCGGGTCGCCGCGCGGTGTGCGCGACCGTGACCGGACCGTTCGCCGAGATGATCCCGCAAGCACACGATCGAATCGCGGCCTTCATCGATGACAAGGGTCTGCGGATCGCTCGTACCGACGACGACGTCTCGACCCACCATTTCAACGTCTATCGCAACGACTGCAGCCAGGTGCCGGAGTCGGAGGCGATGATCTCGGTGACCGTCCCGGTCCTGTGAGCACATCCTCGCCTCATCGCCGTTGGTCGACTGTCGCGGCACGGGTGGCTCGGCGGGTGTGACAGTGGCGGTGACCGGCGGTGTCCGCGGACTGCTCGACGCGGTGGCGGGAAAGCACGGCTGATCCGCCGGTCGCTCCGGAGTCGCTGGACGGCTGGATACATATATCGAGCAACCGGGAACAAACCGGTTTGCTGGATACATATATTCTCCGTACGGGTGGCGACGACGAGCGGAGTGTCAGTGACGGAGCCGGATTCTGCACTGCTGGTGCGGGCGCTGCAGGCCGATGCTTCGCACACCCCCGAGTCGGTCCGCGCGGTGACCGCCCGGTTGATCCGGGACGGTGCGCTCACCGCGGGTGCGCGCTTGCCGACTATTCGCGAGGTTGCCCGGCGCTGCGGGCTGAGTACGCGCACGGTTGTCGCCGCGTGGAGCGCGCTGCGCGAGGAAGGCCTGATCACCACCAATCGACGTGGTGGCACGGTGGTAGTCGCGCTCGAGGAGGTCCCGGCGGGCCGTGCGCTCGCGGCCCGCGACCTGCTGACCGGAAGTCCGGACTACGCATTGCAACCCGATCTGGCACCCGCCATGCTGGCCGGATTGCACACCGATCAGCTCAACCGACCCGGGCGTGACTACATCACCGATCGGCTGCGCGAAGCCGTCGTCGACGGCTGGCCGTTCGCGGCCGAGGCCTTCGCCGCGGCGGGCGGCGGTTCGGAGGGTTTGTTCCTCGCGGTGGACGCCGCCGCACCCGCGGGTTCCCTTGTCGCCGTGGAGGAGCCGGTGATGCCGGGCTTCCTCGACACCCTGGCGGAGGTCGGGTACGAGGTGCTCGGTATCGAATCCGACGAACAGGGGGCGCTGCCCGACGCGCTGGCGGCAGTGCTGCGGCGGCAGCCGTCGGCGGTGGTGCTCCAGCCGGAGGGCGGGTACGCGATGGGTGGCGCGCTGTCGCAGGACCGCGCCACGGAGTTGGCCGCCGTGCTCGCCGCGGCGGAGCAGGTGCCCTGGATCGTCGAGGACGACGCGGTGGGGCCGCTGGCCCTGGCGCAGGCGCCCTCGCTCGGCCGCTGGTTCCCGCGCCGCAGCGTGCGGGTGCGCAGCTATTGCAAGGCCTACGGCATGGACATTCGGACCTGTGTTATCGGCGGCAGCGCCGAATTGGTCGACCGGGCCATTCGTGCCCGGGTCCACGGCATCGCCGCCAACAGCCGGATCTTGCAGAACGCCTTGGCGCACCTCATCATCGACCCGGCGACCGCCGCACTGATCGATACCGCCCGCGATCGCTATACCGCCCGTCGGGAAGGGCTGCTCGCGGCGTTGCGCGAGCGCGGCGTCACCGCGTGTTCCGGTGTGAACAGCCTGGTGGTGTGGGTGGAGGTCGCCGATGAACAGGCGGCGCTGCTCGAGCTGGCCCGGCACGGGATCGTCGTCGGATCGGGGGCGAAATCGTATGTGGCACCGCCGCGTCCGGGCGTGATGCGCGTCGCGGTGCCGCAGCTACCCGATGCGACCGCCGGGCTCGCCGAACTCGCCGGCCTGCTCGCCGAGGCCGCGGGTGCCACGCATCGGGAGTTCCTGGACTAGCGGACGGGCCGCGGATGCAGCCGCGGGGGCTATCCCGGTGCTGACGCGGTGCAGGCATTCCGCGTATCGGGGATGGCCGACCGCGAGAGGAATGTGGAACAGCACTTCGGTGGCGGCGGCGAGGCCCCGGTCCTCGCGCAGCTGTTCGACGATCTGCTCGGCGGTTCCGATCCGGATGCGGTTGTCCGTGAGGAATCGTCGCCGGTCGGCGGCGCTCGGCAGCTCCGGGTAGTAGGCCGGGCTCAGTCGGATGTCGGTGTCGAGCAGGTCGAGCGCGTCACGTTCGCTGTCACCGGGCAGCACCGTGACAGTCGACCCGACGCGCGGTGTGCCGCGGCAAGAGGACAGATAGGCGTCGACGAGCTCGGCGACATCGCCACCGGCGCGCGCCTGGGAGTTGCCGTGCGGAAGGAGTCCGTCGCCCGCCGCGCCCGCGCGCCGCGCGGTGTCGATGTTGCCGGTGGACTGCCAGATCCGGGAACGCAGGGTGCCCGGTGGCGGATACAGGGCGATGTCGTCGGTGACGCGGCCGTAGGCCAATAGACGCCGCAGCGCGGCCATCCGGTCGGCGTACAGCGCCTCCCGGTCGGTGTCGGGAACACCGAATCCGATATAGCTGGAGGCGGAGTGGCCGAATCCGAGGCCCTTGCCGACACCGAGTTCGAGCCGTCCGCCGCTGAGCGCGTCGGTGACCACCGCGTCCTCCGCCAGACGCACCGGATGTTCGAACGGCAGTGCCACCACGCCGGTGCCGAGCCGGATCGTTGTGGTGTGCTGGGCGACCGCGGCGACGAACGGGAAGACGGCGGGCAGTGCGGCGTGATGGGCCTCGAAATGCCGGGTCGCGAACCAGAGGGCGCCGAAGCCGAGTTGTTCGGCACGCGTGCCGATGTCGATGGTCTGCCGGTAGACCTCGGCGACCGGCGGACCGCTGCGCAACTGCACGAACAACGACGGCGCGCTGATCGCCGCTGACGACGACGAAGTGATCACAGCCGGTAATGCCCTCTCAGGGTGGTGGTGTCGTATTCGGTGCGGAAGATGCCGCGCCTACGCAGCAGCGGGACGACATGATCGACGAAATCGGCCAGCCCGCTGGGCAATTCGTCGATCATCACATTGAATCCGTCGACGGCGCCCGCCGAGAACCAGTCCGCGATGAATCCGGCCACCTGCTCCGGGCCGCCGACCACCTTGGCGTGCACACTGCCCGAGGCCAGCAGGCGCGCCGCGCCACGCGTGTCCGCGCCACTGGAGCGCACGTACTCGAGCAGTACCGCGCGCTGTCCGCGTGACCCCCCGTCGGTGTTCTCGTCGGGAATCCTCTCCCACGGGAACGGCGCGTTCAGGTCGAGATCGGCGGGGTCGAGGCCGAGCCGTTCGGCGAGGTTGACCAGTTGGACCTCGTCGGGAATGAGGTCGATGAGCTCGCGTTCGCGTCGCCGGGCCGCGGCTTCGGAATCGGCGAGCACGACGATCAGTCCCGGCAACAGCTTCACACTGTCGGGAGCGCGCCCGGCGTCGGCGGCCCGACGCCGGAGCTCGATGCGGCGCTGCGCCGCCGACCCGGGATCGACGTGTGCGGAGTAGACGGCGTCCGCTGTCCTCGCACCCAGTTCCACGCCGTGGGTGGAGGCGCCCGCCTGGATCAGCACCGGCCTACCGTGGGTCAGCGGCGGTGCCTTCAACGGCCCGGCCACCCGGAAGAACTTGCCGTCGTGGTCGATCGACCGGACCGCCGCCGGGTCGAGGTAGCGGCCGGTCGCCTTGTCACCGACGATCGCGTCGGCGGGCGCCGAATCCCACAGCGCGGTCACCACGTCGAGGAATTCGGCGGCGCGGGCGTACCGTTCGGACTTCGGCGGGGCCTGGCTCAGGGAATAGTTGCGGGCCGCGGCGTCGCCGCCGGTGACGACGTAGTTCCAGCCCACCCGGCCACCGGACACCGCCGACAGCGCGGCGAACGAGCGCGCCAGATTGTAGGGGTCGTTGTAGGAGGTCGTGGCGGTGACGATCAGGCCGATGTGGCTGGTATGCGCGGCCAGCACGGATTGGGCGATGAACGGGTCGAGCAGCCGGCTGGGCGCGGTCCAGTCCTTGGCCTGGATGTCCGGTGAGTCGGCCAGGAACACGGCATCGAGCAGTCCGCGTTCGGCGGTGCGCGCCACGTCGAGGTAGTGCTCGATCCCGACGAAGTGCGCCGCGGGTTGTTCGGCGCGCCGCCACGGGCTGCCGAGGGCGCCGCCGGGTATCAGGTTGGCGTTGAGGATGACATGTCGTGGCTGGGCGGTCATGGCGGATCTCCGGGGATCAGGGTGAGGGGATGGGGGTCGGGCGCGGGGGAGTCGCCGCGGACGAGGGGTCGTGCCGGGTCGGCGGTCCACTGCGAGAGCGAGCCGGGATACAGGGCGATCTCGATGCCGAGTGTGGTGAGGACGAAGACCTGGAGGGCCGCGGCCATCCCGCTGCCGCAGTGGGTGGCGGCGGGCTTCGCGGGGCCGAGGCCGAGGCGGCGATAGCGCGTACGCAGGGTGTGTTCGTCGCGGAGCAGTCCGTACTCGTCGAAGTCGTCGAAGACCGGCGCGTTGACGGCATCGGGGATGTGACCGGCGAACGCGCCCTCGCCGCGATAGTGGCTGTGGGGGCGGGCATCGAGGAGGATGCCGCGTGCGGGCAGCGTCGCCACGGCGGCGGTGCCGACCACGGGAAGTCCGCCGGGCCGCGCGGACACGGTTCCCGCCGTGACGGTTTCGGTGCCCGAGACGATGGGGCCGCCTGCCGCGCGCCACGCCCGCAGCCCACCGTCGAGGAGCCGGACGTCGGTCAGTCCCGCCCAGCGCAGGACCCACCAGGCGCGGGCGGCGGGTACCGAGCGGGAGTCGTCGTAGACCACCACGGTGCTGTCGGCACGGATGCCCCAGCTCCGCAGCGCGGTGGTGAGTGGTCCGGCTTCCGGCAGCGGGCGGGCGCCGGAGCACGCGGTGGCGGTACCCGCCAGGTCGGCGTCGACGTCGACGAACCGCGCTCCGGGCAGGTGCCCGCGCCGGAATGCGTTGGGGTCGGGCCCGCCTGCGCCGACCCGGACGTCGAGCAGCACCAGCTGTTCGGGTGGGTCGTCACGCAAGTTGCTCGCGGAGATGAGGTGGGCGGCACGGGCCCCGGACATCGCGATCCTTTCGACGCTCGGACTATGCGCGGTGCCGAGGATATGTATCCCGAGGCGGTGGAAACATAATTCGGGTCTGCGTGACTTTTTGTGTTCACAGTATCGCGGTGCGGCTCATATGTTTTCACCGCCGAGGTCGCCCGACCCGGCACATATCAGCGAGAGGGCTGCTATGGGAGACGTCCTGACGAGCCGAGTCGTCGACGCCGAATGGTTGCGGACCCGTCTCTCGGACCCCGGCGTCATCGTCATCGAGGTGACCAACACGCCGGGTGCCGAGTCGGACCGGAGCACTATCGAGGGCGCGCGCACCGTTTACTGGAAAGATCTGCTCTGGCACCACTCGCGCCGGGAATTCCCCGCGGCACCGGTCCTGGTCGATCGTCTGCACGCACTCGGTGCCGATGCCGAGTCGACGGTGGTCTTCGCGGGCGAGCCGACGCAATTCGCCGCGTACGCCATCTGGGTGGCCGCGGCGGTGGGGATCGGTGGTGACCTGCGCTATCTGGACGGCGGATTGCCCGCGTGGCGCGCCACCGAAGCCGCGAACGGCACCGCGTCGAACGCCTCCGCTGCCGCACCGATCGAACGCGCCGCCGATGCGGCCGAGCCCACCGGCGATGCGCAGGCCTCCGCGTCGCCGGAGCCGCTGCCCCGGGTGGCGCCGCGCCACGACGAAATCGTCGTCGGCCGGGACGAGGTCCGCGCGGCCCTCGGATCGTCCGTCGCCATCCTGGATCTGCGCTCACCGGAGGAGTATTCGGGTCTGCGGGTGTCCCCGCTCACCGAGCCGATAGATCACGGTGCCGAACGGGCGGGACGGATTCCGGGCGCGCGGAGCCTGCCCGCGCAGGATCTGCTCGACGAGCGCGGACTGCTGCGACCGGTATCCGAACTTCGGGAGCGGGTGGCCGAGCTCGGCATCGACGGTGCCGAGCAGATCATCGCCTACTGCCGGCTCTCACATCGCGCCGCGCTGGGCTGGCTGGTGTTCACCGACCTGCTCGACGATCACCGGGTCCGCGTCTACGACGGATCCTGGACCGAATGGGGCAGCTTGGTCGGCGCGCCCATCGAGGACTGATCCGCGATGAATCCACACCGGCGCAAAGTGTTCGGCCGCATCGCGGGCGTGGTCCTGTCCGCGGTGGCGATGATGTGGGCCGCGGTCACCCTGGCGTTCCTGGCCGTGCACATCGCCCCCGGCGATCCGGTCACCGCGATCATGGGGGAGTCCAGCGATCCTGGACTGCGCGCGCGGATCGAACAGGATTGGGGTCTGGACCGCCCGCTGCTCGTGCAGTACGGGCACCACCTCGGACGGCTGCTGCACGGCGATCTCGGCTACTCATACGTGCGCGGCGAACCCGTGACCGGCATCGTGTTCGGCGAACAATTGGGCAGCAGCGCCCAGCTCGCCGGATTCGCCCTGCTCCTCGCGGTCGTCCTCGCGCCGCTGCTGGCCGTGCTCACCGCGGGCAGGCGCGATGTACTCAGCCGGTCGATCACCACCGCCGAGATCGTGGTGGCCTCCGCGCCGCCCTTCTGGACCGGGCTGCTGTTGATCTGGATCTTCGCCTTCACGCTGAAGGTGCTGCCGGTGACCGTGGGCAACGAATTCCAGCGTCTGATACTCCCGGCCGTCACCCTGGCGCTGCCCATCGCCGCGGTGCTGGCCCAGGTCATGCGGGAGGGGATCGAGCGCGCGCTCGAGCAGCCGTTCGCGCTGACCGCCCGATCGCGTGGCATCGGCGCCACCCGCCTGCGCCTGCGACACGGACTGCGGCACTCGCTGATCCCGGCCGCGACCCTGGCCGGCTGGGCCGTGAGCGGATTGCTCACCGGGACCGTCGTCGTCGAGGAGGTCTTCGGCCGCTCCGGCGTGGGACGGGCGACAGTCGAGGCCGTCGGCTATTCCGATGTTCCCGTGGTGCTCGGTGTCGCGCTGCTGTCGGCCGCCGTCTATCTGATCGTCACGGTCGTCGTCGACATCGCCTATCTCTGGATCGATCCGCGCCTGCAGGAGGCCTCCGCATGACGACAGCCATTCTGCGGCAACGCTTCGCCCTCCCGGTGTCCCACCGTCCCGTCGCCGTCTTGATCGCAGGCGCGGTGCTGATTCTCGCGGGGCTCGCCGCCCTCGTGCCCACCCTGCTCGCCTCCGGCGACCCGCTGCAAACCGATTTGGTCGCCGCGCATCGGCCGCCGTCGCTGTCGCATCCGTTCGGCACCGATCAACTGGGCCGTGACGTGTTCACCCGTGTCGTGCACGGCGCCCGGTTGTCGCTGTTCATCGGGGTGTCGGCGACGGCACTCGCGGGGGTGATCGGCGTGAGTGCCGGGCTGGCGGCAGGAATCGGTGGCCGAGTCGCGGACGCCATCGCCTCGCGCGCCTTCGATCTGCTCGGCGCGTTCCCCGAGGTGTTGCTGGCCCTGGTGCTCATCACCTTCACCGGCACCGGAACGGGCAATCTCGTTCTGGCCCTCGGCCTCGCCGCGGCGCCGAGATTCGCCAGGGTGATGCGGGCGGAAACCCGGGCGGTGCGCGCCGCCGACCATGTCGCGCAGGCGCGACTGCTGACCCGGTCACGCGCGCGGATCGTCGTTCGCCACATCCTGCCGAACGCGTTGCGGTCGCTGCCGGTTGTGGTCACCCTCGGCCTCGGGACCAGCATTCTCGGCGCCGCCGCCTTGAGTTTCCTCGGCTTCGGCCCGCAACCTCCGGACCCGGAGTGGGGTTCCATGCTCGCCGAGGCGCACGGCGACCTGCGTATCGCGTGGTGGTCGGTCGCCTTCCCCGGTGCCGCCGTCACGGTCGTGGTCCTGGCCACCACGGTGCTCGGCCGGCACGTCGGCCACCGCTTCGAACGAAGGGCACAGCCATGACGCTCACCGCCGCCGCCGTACCGAGCGCGGACACCGTGACCGACACCGTGCTGAGTGTGCGGAACCTGCGCGTGGGTTTCCCCGGGAACGCGGGCGATGTCGTCGAAGGCGTCGGCTTCGACCTGTGGCGCGGCGAGATCCTCGCCATCGTCGGCGAATCGGGTTCGGGCAAATCGGTGACCACACGCAGCCTCGTCGGTCTCGCGGGGGCAGGCGCCCGGGTGCGTGCCGACCGGTTCGAGTTGTTCGGCACCCCGGCCCTCGGACTGAGCGAACGGCAGTGGCGTGGGATCCGGGGCGCCCGGATAGGACTGGTGTTCCAGGACGCGCTCGTCGCGCTCGATCCGCTGCGCACCATCGCCGACGAGATGGCGGAAGCGTTGCGCGCGACACCGCGCTCCGGCCGCGCGGCCCGCATCGACGAGCTGCTGATCTCGGTGGGGATCGCCGATCCCGAGGTGCGCAAGCGGCAACGGCCGTTCCAGCTGTCGGGCGGTCAGCGCCAGCGCGCGCTGATCGCCTCCGCCCTCGCGGGTGACCCGGACATCCTCATCGCCGACGAACCGACCACGGCGCTCGATGTGACGGTTCAGGCGCAGGTGCTCGACCTGCTGGTCCGGCAGGTCGCGGGCGGGCGATCGATGATCCTGGTGAGCCACGATCTGGCGGTGGTGGCCTCGGTGGCCGATCGCATCCTGGTGATGAAAGCGGGGCGCGTCGTCGAGCAGGGGCCCGCAGAGCAGGTCATCGGTGATCCGCGGCACGCGTACACCAGGGCATTGATCGCCGCGGTGCCGCGGGGCCGGGCGGGCGCACCGCCGTCACGTTCGGGCGCACCGATCTTCACCGCGAGCGCGCTGACCAAGGCGTATCGGGTGCGGGGCCGTGCGGTGCCCGCGGTCGCCGATATCGGCTTCGAGGTCAGGGCCGGTGAGGTGCTCGGCGTGGTCGGTGAATCCGGTTCGGGTAAGTCGACGGTGGCGAAGATGATCACCGGGCTGATCGAGCCGGACGGCGGCGAGATGCGTTTCGCCGGAGCGCCGTTGACGCCGCGCACTCGCCGTCCCGGCCGGATCGGGCTGGTCGCGCAGGATTCGACCGGATCCTTCGATCCCCGCTACCGGGTGGGCGAGATCATCGGCGAGAGCGTCGCCCTGCGGGTCGGCCGGCGCGAGCGGCGCGCCGAGGTGATGGGTCTGCTCGACGCGGTGCGCCTGCCGGCCGACAGCATCGATCGTCACCCCCGCGAACTGTCGGGCGGACAGCGTCAGCGCGTCAATATCGCCAGGGCGCTGGGCAGCAGGCCGGAATTGGTGGTCTGCGACGAGCCGGTGTCGGCACTCGACATCTCGGTACAGGCCCAGATCCTCGAACTGATCGCCGAACTCGCGCGCGAGCGCGGGGTCGGCGTCATCTTCATCTCCCACGATCTCGCCGTCGTCCGGCAGATCTGTCACCGCCTGCTCGTCCTGCACGGCGGCGTGATCGTCGAAACAGGTTCGTCCGACGATGTTTTCACGGCGCCGACCTCCCCGTACACCCGTTCCCTGCTCGATTCCGTGCCGCGCCTGGCGGTACCGGACCCCACGGAAAGACCCTCGCGTGCGTAATCGCCTCACTCGACTGTTCACCGCACTGGCCGTCGGCATCGTCCTGTCCGCGGGCGCCTGCGCCTCGGACCCCGAACCCGGCAGCGGCCGGGGCGGACCCACCTCACCGGCACAGCCGGGCGGCACCTTCACCATCGCCTTGCCGTCCTATCCGACACGCGGCCTCAATCCCCATGTCGGCGCGGCTTTCGACGCCTCCCAGGTGCTGCGCAACAGCTATGACAGTCTCATCGCCGAAGACCGCGACGAAAAGTTCCACCCGTGGCTCGCCTCCGAGTGGACCGTTTCCCCCGACGGCACGGTGTACGAATTCACGCTGCGCCGGGACGTGACATTCCACAACGGAGAGAAGTTCGACGCCGCCGCGGTCAAGGCGAACATCGATGTGCTGAGAAATCCGGACACCCCGTCCTGGACGGTGCTCGGTCTCCTGCAGTACTCGAGCGTCAGCGCGGTCGACGTGCTCGATCCCTACAAGGTGCGGATCACGCTGAGCACACCCCGCGCGGACTTCCTGTCCACCCTCGCCGGACTCAGCGGCGCCATCGTGGCTCCCAGCACGCTGAACGTCGGCAAGGAGACCCTCACCAGCGGAATCGGGCTGGTGGGTTCGGGTCCGTTCATCCTGGACAAGGCGGTCCAGGGGCAAGAACTGCGCTTCCACCGGAATCCCGACTACCGGTGGGGTCCCGCCACCGCCGCGCATCAGGGTGCCGCGTACGTGGACGATCTCGTCGTCGAGTACATCCCCGAGGCCTCCACCCGCGCGGGCCTGCTGCGCAGCGGCGAGGTCGACGCGATCGGCACGGTCAAGGCCACCGACATCTCCCTGTTCGACGGGATCGACGGATTCCAGTACGAACAGATCGGCTCGTCGGCCGCGCCCACGGTGATCATGCTCAATCTCACCAACGGCCCGACCACGGACGTGCGGGTGCGGCGCGCCATCGCCGGTGGCGTCGACATCGCCGCGGTGGTGGACAGTCTGACCAGGGGTTCCCAGCAGCGCGCCTGGAGTCTCATCTCTCCGGACAGCGCCTATTACGACGCCAAGTACGAGACGAAGGGCAAACCCGATGTCGCCGCCGCCCGGGCCCTGCTCGATCAGGCGGGGTGGACCGGCAAGGACGCCGACGGCTACCGCACCGACGCGGCGGGACAGCGCCTGACCATCCGTCTGCTCGCCACCACGCCGACCTATCCGGAAGACGATTTCCTGAAGGCCTGGCAGGCCGAGCTGCGCCAGAACCTCGGGATCCGGGTCGACCTGCAGTTCGTCGAGAACGCCCAGGTCTACGATCTGCTGGCCCGCAACCAGTACGAGGCGTTCCCACGTCAGGTCGGCGGACTCGACCTGTCGCTGCAATTCAACCGCGCCTACGGCTCCACCACACCCGATCTGAAGTACGGGCAGATCGACGGCATCACCCTCGGTTCGATCGTCGCGGGCGCCAAACTCGCCGACCCGCAGGTGGACCGGTGGCTCATCGAAGCGACGAAGGCGACCGACCCGCAACAGCGCAAGCAGCTGTTCGACACCATCACCGCGCACCTGCTCGACAACGCCGTGGCGATCCCGCTCTACACCGACCGCAACAGTGTCGCGGCGAGTTCCGCGATCCACAACGTGACCGCACTGTTCGACCCGCCCCGCAACACCGTCAATGCCTGGGCATACGACATCGCCGTCCGCTGACCAGTCTGCCGCCAACCCCTCGTTCCAGGAAGGCTCGATCATGACCGCCGCAACCCAAACCCTGACCTTCGATCGCAATATCCCGCGAGGCATCGTGCACCGGGAATCGATCGCCGAGGTCTTCCTCACCGACGCGCAGCCGATACCCGACGGTGCGGTGTTCGCCGCTCAATTACCCCGCAACCACTCGTATTTCAGTGACCATCGGGGTACCGCGACCACGTACGATCCGCTCCTGCTCATCGAGGTGTTCCGGCAGGTCGCGATCTATTACGCGCACACCTTCCTCGGGGTGGCGCGCGCGGAGAAGTTCATCTTCGGTTCGGCGGATTTCACCATCGCCGACCCCGACACCCTGCGGATCGGCAACTGCCCGGGGCACTGCGTCATCGAGGCGCGGGTGATCGGCGAGAAGCGCCGTGACGATCAGATCATCGGCCTGTCGCTCGAGATGGTCGCCGAGATCGAGGGCAGGGAAGCCGCACGGGAGGTGATGGTCTACCAGTGGATGCCCGCCGCGGTGTGGAACCGGATCAGGGTGCGCGGGCGCGAAGCGCTGGGTTTGCCCGCCCAGCACGTGATTCCGGGGCAAGTGCCGGTCGCGCGAATGCGGCCGGGTTCGGTCGGCAGGCACAACCCGCGCAATGCGATCCTGGCGAATCCGGTGCTGTCGGGCAGGCACGAGCTGACGGCGCTGACCATCATCGACACCGACCATCCCTCCCTGTTCGATCATGCCCTCGATCATGTTCCCGGCATGTTGCAGTTCGAAGCGGCCCGGCAGGTCGCGATGGCAGCCGCGAACGCCGTCCTCGGCTTGGACACCAGCCGCATGGTGATGCAGCGGCTCGGGATCGAGTTCACCAAGTTCGGTGAATTCGAGCGTGAGACCATCGCCAGGGCCACCGTCGCTGCGCTTCCCGGTGCGGGTGGCGGCGTGCGGGCGCAGGTGGACCTGTCCCAGGGCGCGGATGTGATCGCCGTCGGCGAGGTGGAACTGCGCTTCCGACCGGCCGACGTCGGGACGATGGTCCAGTGACCGCCGTGAAGACGGCGGGGCCGTTCGTCTGGTTCGATTTCGGCGGGGTGCTCTCACCGCCGCTCGACGACCTCTTCGAGCGCTACGAGGAGGTCGCGGGCATCGCGCCCGACCTGCTGAAGTTCGCCATCGCCGAGGTGGGCGCCGAATACGGGCTCGCGCCGCTGGCGCCGATCGAACTGGCGCTGCTCGACGAACGCGAGTGGGTCGGCAAGCTGCACGCCGTGCTCAGGGCCAAACAACCCGAGATCGACCTCTCGCGCAGCGAACCCGATTTCGGCAGGCAGTGGTTCGCCGGACACCGGGCCAACAGCGCGGTTCGCGACTTCGCGATCGAGCTGGCCGAGGGCGGTACCCGGGTCGGGGTGCTCAGCAACAATGTCGTCGAGTGGGAGCCCTACTGGCGCGCCATGATCGATCTGGACGGGGTCTTGAGCGCCCTGATCGATTCGTGCAAGGTCGGGGTCCGCAAACCCGATCCGGAGATCTTCGCCCTGGCCGCCGAGCAGGCGGGCGTCGCCTCCGGCCAGTGCCTGCTGATCGATGACCTCGCCGAGAACTGCGCCGCGGCAAGGCAATCCGGATGGCAGGCAGTGCAGTTCCGGGATGCCGGGCAGGCGATCGCCGAGGTGCGCGAGGCGCTGGAACGATGGCCGGGCTGAGCGCCGTCTCACCAGGTGCCGGCAAGGTAGCCGTCCGGACGGACCAACGCACGGGTCCACGCCTGGTCCGGGGTCACCTTGCCGGTCACCGTGATCGCGCCGACGGGGGCGTGCGGTACCGGGACGTGCTCGTCGGGCCGGATCGCCACGAATCGGCCCGCCCGCAGCAGTTCGGTGAGGGTCCGCACACCGCCGTCCGCCTCGGTGACCACCAGATCGTGCTGGAATCCGGACTGGAACTGGCCGCTGATGAGCTGGGCGACGGCGTCGTGGACCGCCGGGATCGCGAGCATTGCCAGCATCGCCGCACGCAGCTCGGGCTCGCGGGGGTTCATCATCCGCGATTGCAGCACGGTGTTGGCGACCACCGCGGCGGCGACGGCGACCCGTTCACGCGAGTACTCGTCGAGGACGGCGGGCCGCTCGTGTCCGGTGATCACTCGGGCCAGCCGCCAGCCCAGTGCGAACGCGTCCTGCATGCCGATGTTGAGGCCCTGGCCGCCGAGGGGATAGTGGCTGTGCGCAGCGTCGCCTGCCAGCAGCAGCCGTCCGTCCCGCAGGCGGGTGCGGTAGCGGCCGTGGTCGCTGAACCGGGTGAGGTGGCTGATCCCGCTCAGCGCGGGCGGTGCGCCGAGCACATATTCCAGGCGTTGCCGGTACTCTCGCGCGTCGGGCTCGGGTCGGTGGTCGAGGGCGCCGCTGAAATCCATGGCGATGATGCGCGCCGGTCCGTGGGGATTCGGATTGTGCAGGGTCCATCCGGACGGCGTCGGACGCCAGCCCGGCGGAATCCCGCCGTCCGGGGCCGTTACCGCCAGTCCGGCAATGGCGTTCA
>NZ_BAFZ01000157.1 GCF_000308575.1 Nocardia exalbida NBRC 100660
GTTGGGTCCGATGCAGTTCTTGCCGGGGACGTGGGGTGTGTATGGGGCGGACGGTAATGGGGACGGGGTGGCCGATCCGCATAATGTGTTCGACGCGGCGTTGGCGGCGGGGAAGTATTTGTGTTCGGGGGGTTTGGATCTGCGGGAGCCGTCGCAGGAGTTGCGTGCGGTGTTGCGGTACAACAACTCGATGGCGTATGCGGCGAATGTGCTGAGTTGGGCGGCGGCGTATCGGACCGGGGGTTCGCCTACGCAGGTGCGCATCTCGCCGGACCTGATACCGCCGGGAGCGGCGGCCCCGGTGGATCCTCGTTCCCCGATGACTGCGGTGACCACGGCGGTGCCCGCACCCGTGGAGTCGCCGCGGGCGCCCGCGCCCGCGCCGCGGCAGCAGGCGCCGACGCAGGTGATGCTCACGCTTCCCGGTCTGCCGCCCATTCCGTGCGGCATCTTCTGCCCGCCGCCGCCACCGGTGAATCCGTGCGTCGCGCAACCTGTTCCCGCGCCGATGCCGCAACCGGGGCAGCCCGGCATGGCGCGCACACCGCTCGCGCCCGGGCAACCGTACGGCGCGGCGCCCGGGCAGCTACCCAGCCCCGGCGCGAACAGCCCCGAAGCGGACGGCAACCCGACCGGCAACGCCGGACCCGCCGACGCCCGTGGCGCCGAGTGCACGCAACCCGAGACCGAGGCCGCCACCGGCCCCGCACCTGTCGCCCCGGAGCCGAACACCGGACCGCGCGACTCCGAACCCGCTATCACCACACCGCCCGCGCCGGAACCCGAGCCGGTGCCCGACGCCGAACCCGCGCCCACACCGACACCGCCGCCCGGAATCACCCTGCCGTTCGGCATCGTCATTCCTCTTCCGGGCCCACCCCCGCCCCGCCGGCGGGCTGACTCCGTCCCCTCCGGTAACCCGCAGGTTCTCGCGGCGCGCGCTCTGCGCCCAGCCGACGGTCCATCCACGGTGGGCCGCGGCGCCGGTCGCAGGGGGCGAAGAGGAGTTGGTCCGGGACGGGCGATGCCGCGACGTTCGCAAACGTCTGAGCGCGACGCCATCCGGCCTGATTGCGCCGTAGTTCTGGGGGTCGTCGTGCCGAGGCACAGTGACGTCGCCGTCGCGTGGGAGATCGTCCCGGGAACGGCGTCGAAGGATTTCGTCACGATTGGGCCCATATCGCGACGCTGCCTCGAAGCCGTATCCGGACCGCCCGAACCGACGTATTCTGATCGGTAGCTATCGCGTGGCATCTGCCAGCGGCGCCGAGGAGACCATTCACCTCCGGGCACGCCCGCGCCTACCGGTCAGGGCTTGCCGTCGTGGTCTTCGAGGGCGTCATCTCGTGCGGCGGACGTTCGGCGAGCGTGTGGCCCGGATCCGAACCCGGGCCGATCGTCGGCGACCGCCGTGCCGAACCCCGTCCGAGACCGGTCGAGCAGAGGTGATCCCATGAGGGCCACAGTCGGAATATCAGCAGAACAGGCCGTGGTGCGCGGGGTGATGCTCTCGTCCACGGCGCAGCGAGGCACCAGGCCGGACGTGCTGCGGGAGATCGAGCAGCCGGTCGAGCACTCGACCGCCGCATCGGTGGCCGCCACACTCGAAGCGTTGACGGCCGAGGCCGAGGGCGGCACCGAAATCGATGACGTCGCCGTGGCGTACCGAACCGTTGCGGAGCGGCGAGCAATCGTGTCGCAACTGTCATCGGCATCGTGGCGATCGTCGTCGCTCGTGTCGGCGAAGGCAGCGCTGCTGGCGATGATCGAGGACCTCCCCGGCCTGGCGCAGTACGGCACCGTGCTGGTGCTCGAGCTGGTCGGTTACCACACGTCCTATCTCGTGACCGGTCCGGAACGGAACGGAATTCTCAGCTGCGGCGGGTGGTCGTCCGGTGTCGTCGACGCCGATACCGCGGGCCTGGCGATCGATCGAATCCGGTCGGCGGTGGCGGCGGATGGGCTGCTGCCCGACGCCGTGGTCTTGTGCGGCTCGTCGGCGGGTGACCCGGACGTGGTCGCCGCGGTGCGGCTCGCGCTCGCCGTACCCGTCATGGTGGCGCCCGACCATGCCAACGCCGCCGCCTACGGCGCGGCGCTGGTCGCGGCCGCTCCGTTCCGGAGCGCACCGGCGGCACCGGCGGCGGCCGGTCGCCGCCATGGCGGCCGTGTGATCCTGGCCGGAGCGGCCGCGGCCGCCCTGCTGGGCGGAGCGGCGATCGCCGTCGTGCAGGCGCGCGAGGACCGCCCGGCCGATGCCGCGATCGGCGGGCCCGCGCAGGCGCCCGTTCCCGGCGCTCAGCTCGCCGAACCGAATCCGGCGGCGGTGCCCCCGGCGCCCGCGGCCGAGCAAGCCCCGGTGGCCGTGTTGCCGGAACCGGCAGCCACTCCCGAGCCGTATCCCGAACCGCCGATCCCACCGCCACCTCCGCCGCATCCGGCGGCGGAGGCCCAGGTGCCCATCCCGCCCATCCCGCCTCCCGTACCACCGCCCGCGGAGCAGCAACCGCCGCCGCACCCGCGCAATCCCACCCCGACGGAATCGCTCGAACCGACCGTTCCGGCGCCGGCCACCGCCGCCGCGCCCGACGACACCTACCTCTTCCCGGGCGAGTCCCCACCGCCTCCCTGGAACGCCGACCAGGCCACCGTGCAGGCGTGGTGGGACAACCACTGGAAATTGAAGGAGAGCTGGCTGCACGGCCGCTGATACATATCCCCTGAGACGCGCTCGCGCCGAGCCCGTTCCCACTTCCGGCGCGGGGACCCTCGGCGCGACTCGACTTTCGACACGAATATCGACAACGACACCACGCGCCAGGAGACCTGGCGCAGACCGTCCGGGTCCGGGCGGGTGCGCTGGAGTCACTACCCGGGCGGCAACACGGGACTGCTCACAGCCGGATTCGACGATCCGGCGCGGGCGTGGATCGTCATCGACGTGTCCTGGGATCACCACACCGGCCAGGACCTGTTCGACCAGTGGTGGCAAGCGGCGCCCCTGTGAGGCGGCGCCGGGCACCGGCGGCTCCCGCCGACGGTGGATAAGCTGGCCGGGTGAGCGCACCAACGGCCGACTCGGTCGCTATCGTCGACGATCTGGAGTCCGTCACGACCCGAGGTCCGGAAGACGATCCCGCGGCGATCGGCCTCAGCCGCGCCGACGTGGAGTCCCTGTGGGAGTCGGTGCAGGCGTGGTACCGCCTGGGCAGCACTCCCGCGATCCAGGTCTGCCTGCGCCGCGACGGCAGGATCGCCCTGAACCGCGCCATCGGCCACGGCTGGGGCAACGCGCCGGGTGACGGGCCGGAGGCGACGCGCGTCCTGGCCACTCCCGACACGCCGTTCTGCGGCTTCTCGACGGCGAAGGGCGTGGCCGGTGCGCTGATGTTCATGCTCGTCGAGCAGGGTGCTTTCGCCCTCGACGATCCGGTGTCCGGCTACATCCCGGAGTTCGCGGCGAACGGCAAGGCCGCCATCACGATCGGTCAGGTGCTCTCGCATTCCGCCGGGATCCCTTTCGTCCCGGCTCCGTATCAGGGCGTCGACCTCGTACTCGACGAGGAATTGGCCGTGCGCGCGCTGGCCGATCTGGTCCCGAGCTGGAAGCCGGGACGTTTCCGTGTCTACCACGCGCTCACCCTGGGATTGGTGCTGCGCCTGCTGGTGCGGCGCGCGACCGGCAAGCGGATGCGCGAGCATCTCGCCGAGCAGGTGCTCGAGCCGTTCGGATTCCGCTGGACCAACTTCGGCGTGCGACCCGAGGACCTCGGCAAGGTCGTGCCGAGCGTGAAAACCGGTCCGGCTCCCTCTCGGACGGCGAGCTATCTGGCGCGCAAGGCGGTCGGCGGGCGAATGGACCGTGCGTCGCGCGCGGCGACCGACGCGTTCCTCACCGCCGAGTTGCCCTCGGGCAATCTGATCACCACCGCGTCCGAGTTGTCGCGGTTCTACGAGATTCTCGTCCACGGCGCCCCCGACGGCCGCCGCATCGTCCGGAGGGAGACGCTGGAGGAGGCGGTGCGCCCGGCGCGCTGGATACCCGGTGTCGCCGGACGCGTCAGCCGAGCCGGCTTCGAACTCGGCGGGCGCAGGTCGAAATTCGGCCGTGACACCGGATCGCATTTCGGGCGTAGCGGATTGACCACCCAGTACGGCTGGGCCGACCCGGCTCGCGGGCTGTCCGGTGCGATCCTCACCAGCGGCAAGGCCACCACCGATACCGAGCGACCGTGGCGGCTGGTCGCCCAGGTCTCCGCCACGGTGCCTGCCGGCCGGTAGCCAGGGCGAGGTGCCCGGCCGGATCGATCGCCTCCACCAGTGAGAACACCTTAGCCATCCGAAGGATTTAGTCTGTTAACTCGCTTGTTGCCAACCCGTCGGGTTGTGCTAGCGCTAGCGGAACAGACTGACCCGTCGGCTCTTTGGCGGTGAAAGCGTTGGTGTTGATGAGGATTGACCATGACGTGGCGGTGAGCGGATCCCGTCACGAGATGTTTCCCGACGAACGCGGGCGGTTCGGCGTGTTCGGCGGCAGATTCGTTCCCGAGGGCCTGATGGCCGCGCTACTGGCCTTGGAGGACGCCTACCGCCTCGCCTGCGCCGACCCGGATTTCGTCGCCGAATACCGGGAGCTGTTGCGCGACCGCGTCGGCAGGCCCACGTTGCTGCACCGGGTACCGCGGTTCGGGGAGTTGCTGGGTGTGCCGGGCGCCCGGGTGTATCTCAAGCGCGAGGACATGGCCCACACCGGCGCCCACAAGATCAACAACGCGCTCGGGCAGGCGTTGCTGGCCCGGCGGATGGGCAAGAAGCGGATCGTCGCCGAGACCGGCGCGGGGCAGCACGGCGTCGCGGTGGCGACGGTGTCGGCGATGCTGGGATTGACCTGCGTGGTCTATATGGGCACCGAAGACATGCGGCGCCAGGCGTCGAACGTGGTGCGGATGAAGCTGCTCGGCGCCGAGGTCCGGCCGGTGGACAGCGGTTCGCGGCGGCTGAAGGAGGCGATCAGCGAGTCGGTCCGCGATTGGGTGGCCGATGTGGACACCACCCACTACCTGTTCGGCACCGCGGCGGGACCCGCGCCGTATCCGCGGATCGTGCGTGATTTCCAGACGGTGATCGGGACGGAGACCAGGTACCAGATCGCACGCGCCGAGGGCAGGATGCCCGATTACGTGCTGGCCTGTGTGGGCGGCGGCAGCAACGCCATCGGGGTCTTCCATCCGTTCGCCGACGACCCTCGGGTGGCGCTGATCGGTGTGGAGGCCGCCGGGCTCGGGGTGGAGACCGGCGAGCACGCGGCGACCCTCTGCATGGGCAGCCCGGGTGAGATCGACGGCTCCTACAGCTATCTGTTGCAGGACGAGGACGGCCAGATCGCGCGCACCCACAGCATCGCCGCCGGACTGGACTATCCGGGCGTCGGTCCCGAACTCAGCCACCTGAAGGACAGCGGCCGGGTGCTCTACCGGGCCGCCACCGACGCGGTCGCCCTGCGCGGCATGCAGGCACTCAGCCACACCGAAGGGATCCTCGCCGCACTCGAATCCGCTCACGCCGTCGGCTATCTGATGGAGATGGCGGCGCGCGGCGAGATCCCCGCGGACTCGCTGATCGTGCTGTGCCTGTCCGGCCGTGGTGACAAGGATCTCGCCGTCGCCGCCGACCGGCTCGGTGTGGCGTGACCGCTGCTATCGTCGGAAACGCCCATGGCGCCGGAGAGGGACCGCGCGCTACACCCGCGCCCGAGGACGAGCCCTCTTGAAGTATGTGCCCCGCCTGCTGTTGTTCCTGGCGATTCCCGCCGTGCTGTTCCTACTGCCCTGGTGGACGCTGGTAGCCGCACCCACCGCGGAATCCGGCCCGCTGTTCTGGCTGGGTTCCGCGCTGTTCCTGCTCGGATTCGTCGGCTTGCCCGCGTCGATGTTCCTCGGTCACGGACCGGCCCAGTCGGATGCGGCCTCGATCGTCGGCGACACGTTGCTCGGCGCGATGTGGGTGCTGTTCAGCTGGTCGGTACTCGGCAATCTCGCGCGCGCCGGACTGACGGTCGCCGGGGTGGCCGACCCGGCTCGCTCCCGGATCGTCGCGGTAGGTGTGCTCGCGGCCGCGACGGTGCTGGTGGTGTGGGGTGTGGTCGAGGCGCGCCGGGTGCCGCGGGTGCGCACCCTGGAGGTGTCCATTCCGGGTCTGGGCCCCGCGCTGGACGGACTGCGCATGGTCGTCGTGACCGACACCCATTACGCCGCGCTCGACCGGCTGCGCTGGTCGGAACGCGTGGTCGAGGTGGTCAACGCGCAGCGGCCCGACATCGCCTGTCACGCGGGCGACCTCGCGGACGGATCGGTGGTGAAGCGGCACGCGCAGGTGGACCCGCTCGGCAAGGTCGAGGCCGAACTCGGCCGGTTCTACATCACCGGCAATCACGAATACTTCGGTGACGCCCAGGGCTGGATCGACCACATGACCTCGCTGGGCTGGCAACCGCTGCACAACCGGCACGAAATCGTGCGCCGCGGCGACGATCAGCTGGTGATCGCGGGCATCGATGATCCCACCGGCATCGCCTTGCCCGGGCACGGTCCCGACCTGCCCGCCGCGCTCGCGGGAGCGGACCCGGACGCGCCCGTCGTCCTGCTCGCCCACCAGCCCAAGCAGATCGCGGAGGCCGCGGCGGCGGGTGTGGCGCTGCAGATCTCCGGTCACACCCATGGTGGCCAGATCTGGCCCTTCCACTATCTCGTTCGCCTCGATCAGCCCGTCGTCGCCGGGCTGAGCCGCCACGGCGAGCGCACGCAGCTCTACACCAGCCGGGGGACGGGCTTCTGGGGGCCGCAGCTGCGGGTGTTCGCCCCGAGCGAGATCACGGTGCTGATCCTGCGTTCGGAGCCCGCGAGCGCCTGAGCGCCCGTGGCTGCCGGGGCGAGCTCGTCAACGGTGGCCGCGGTCGGCGCCTGCTCGACCGGCGGCGTCGGACGCGGGCGCCGGCGCAGGCGGATGGCCGGGACTCCACGCCTCGACGACCCCCGGAATGCCGTCCTGGACGACATAACCGGCTCGTGTGTGGATGGGCGCGCCGGGATGGCGGACGTAGGGAACGACGCGAAAGTCGTTGCGCCATATCCGGTGGTCGAGTTCGACCCGGACATAGCCGCGTTGCGCGTTGAAGAACTTGACGTCCGGGTTCGCCGCGAGCAGCCTGCGGCCTTTGTCGCTCAGGTCGGTTCCGTCGCCGTTGCTGGTGATCGAGGTGCCGGTGAATTCCGCCGCCACGACCGGTGATCCCGCATCGGTGTAGTCGCGCCGCAGGTCGGCGGCCTGGTTCTCGTGCCGGTCGCCGGTGATCACCACCAGGTTCGCGGCACCGCGGGTCGCCGCGGCGTCCAGTACGGCGTTGCGGTCGGCGACGTAGCCGTCCCAGGCGTCGGTGGAGACGCTGACCTGCGGGCCCGGGTCGGAATCGTTCTGGCTCATACCCACCTGGTTGCCGAGGACCTGCCAGCGCGCGGGGGAGCGGGTCAGGCCGTCGATCAGCCAATCCCGTTGCTGCGCACCGAGGATGGTGCGGCCGGGGGAGAATCGATCGGTGCAGCCGCCGACCACGGCGCCGCCGCATGCCTGCGGTGTGCGGTATTGGCGGGTGTCGAGCATGGTGATCTCGGCCAGATCGCCGAACCGGAAGCGGCGATGCAGCCGGATGCCCGCGGCGGACGGCAGCTGTGCCAGGCGCAGTGGCTGGTGCTCGTACATGGCCTGGAAGGCGGCGGCGCGGCGGCGGCGGAACAGGGCGGGGACGCGCCAGATGTCGAGACCGATGCCGGGCGCGCCTGCGGCCCAGTTGTTGTCGACCTCGTGATCGTCCATGGTGACCAGCCACGGGAACGCCGCGTGCGCGGCGCGCAGCGGCGGCTCCGATTTGTACAGCGCGTAACGCAGCCGGTAGCCGGGCAGGTCGACGGCCTCGTCGCGGAAGTTCGGCCCCATCGTGACCCCCGCCCGCCCGCGCACCCACGCCCGCTCGTAGATGTAGTCGCCCAGATGCACGACCAGATCCAGATCTTCCCGGCTCAGGTGCTCGTAGGCGGTGTAGTAGCCGGAACTCCACGACTGGCAGGAGGCGAAGGCGAAGCGCAGCCGCGCCAGGGCCTGCCCAGGCGCCGGGGCGGTGCGGGTGCGCCCCACCGCAGACATCGCCGAGCCCACCCGGAACCGATAGAAGTACCAGCGATCCGGCGCCAACCCGTGCACCTCCGGATGCACGCTGTGGCCGAGTGCGCGGGTGGCCACCGCCGACCCGCGCGCCACCACCCGGCGGAACTGCTCGTCGTCCGCCACTTCGTAATCGACCGTGACCGGATCCACCGGCATGCCGCCGAGGCCGTCCGGCGCCAGCGGGTCCGGTGCCAGCCGCGTCCACAGCACCACACCGTCGGGTGCGGGATCGCCGGAGGCGACGCCCAGCGCGAATGGATCGCCGAGCCGGCGCGGGGCGGGAAACCGTGCACTGCTCGCCGCCGCGGTCCCCGCCAGTACCGCGACCGACCCCGCGGCGCCGACTCGGAACAGTTCCCGACGTGAGAGAGCCATACATCAGCGTAAGGCCGCGCCCGAGGACGGGAAGGGGCCGCGAGCGGCGCTCCGGCGTCAGAGCAGCCCGCCCCGGCGCGCGTGGTCGAGGGCCTCGACCCGGGAATTGGTGCCCAGCTTGCCGTAGATGCCGCGCAGGTGCGTCTTGACGGTATTGACCGAGACACCCAGGTCCGCGGCGATCTGCTGAGCGGTGCGGCCGGAGGGCAATTGCTTGAGCACGGTCATCTCGGTGTGGGTCAAAGCCGGGTAGGCGGGCCTGCGGCGCGCCGCGGGGTGACGCCGGATCGTCGCCGCGAAGCTCTCCGCCCGGCCGAGCCGGCCCGCGTAACTGTCCAGCAAGGGCATCGCGGCGGGCACGTCGAGGAACGGCCGCAACAGCCGGTGGGGCGTGGCGGAACCGAGCGCGTTCTCCAGTGCGGTGAGGGCTTTGGCCGGCGCCCTGGACTCGTGTTGCGCCGCGGAGTACAGCAGCCATCCGGTGACGGCGCTGACCGGACGCAGGTCGCCGGCACGGTCGAGCAGCGGTTCGAGGACGGCGCAGGTCGCCTTGCGGCGATCGGCGGCGGCGTGCAGCGCCGCATCGGCCAACCGCATCTCGGGAAGCTCCCCGACGATGCCGCGGGCGCGTTCGACCAGCAGTTGCGCGGTCCTGGCGTCGTGCACGCGCAGCAGCGCCCACACCACCGGCAGGATCAGGCTGCCCGTCGTGGCGGGCACCGTCTTGTGCTCCAGCAGGACCAGCAGGCTGCGACGCAGCGCGTCGACCGCCGCGGACTGCTCCTGGGCCCGCTCGAGATCCAGCAAGCGGCCTATGACGTGGCCGCGCCATCCGGCGGCAGGGCCGCATGATCCGTCGTGATCGGCCCGCTCGGTGAGAACGGACGCGATCTGCGCCGCCTCGGGCGTCTCGCCTTGCAGGTAGGCGCCGTAGGCGGCCACCGACGTCGCCTGGACGGCGTCGGTCGTCCCCAGCAGCCCGTGTTCCTCGGCGATCGCCAGCGCACGTGCCGCGCGCTCGCGCATCGCGGTGGCGGCGTCGACGGCGTCGGCGGCGAAGGCCAGCCGGGTCAGGGCACGCAGCACCAAGCGGGGGCGGCCCGCGTGCTCGGCGAGTGCGAGCGCCGAGTGCAGCAACTGTTCGCCGCGAGCGACGGCGCCACCGGCGACGACGGCGGTGGCGATCTGGATCTCGGTGTACGCGTCGAGATCGGGGTCGCCGGTCGGCGAGACGCGGTCCGGGAAACCGGGGAGGTCGGCCCCGGTGGTCGCCGCGACGTCGATCGTCGCGGCGAGGGTGAGTGCGTCGAGCCGTTCGGGCGAGGCGAAGGAGATCTTGGCGGCGCGCCGCGCCGCAGCGGTGTCCAGGCACGCCACCGCGGTGGCGGTGCTGCCCGTGACGAGGGTGTCGACGACGCGCACCAGCCACAGGAACGGATCATCGAGCAGAGCGGGCGCCGAACGGGCCAGTTGATCGAACAGCGTCGCGCCCCTCCCGTCGAGAACCATGCGCAGCGCACACGTGGACAGGAATTCGCCCAGCTGATCGCGGTCCGCGCCCGCGAGCTGATGCGCAAGCGCGGCGGAGGGCAGCCCTGCGGACCGCAACCAGCGGGCCGCCCGGCGATGCAGTTCCGCGCACAGGTCCGGTCCGAGACGGCGGGCTTCGGTGAGGAAGTGGGCGCGTACCAGCGGATGACAGGAGAACCAGACCTCGCCGTCGCGCACGTCGGAATCGAGCGGGAAGTCGATCCGATCGAGTTCGTGCAGACAGTGCCCCGCGCCACCGCCGAGGAGTTCGTCGGCGAGCTGTTCGGTGAACGAAACCGGGATGCTGGTGTAGGTGAGGAACCGGCGCAGTGCGGGCGGCAGCGCCTCGATGAGCTCGCTCATCAGGAAATCGGCGACCGCGCGCGCCGGGCGCGCGAGAACGGTGAGCGCAGCGGATCGGTCGTCGGATCTCGCGGCCAGATGGGTCGCGGCGATGCGCACGAGGGCGGCCCAGCCCCGGGTCAGGGCGTGCAGGGTCGCGAGTTCGTCGCCGGTGAGCTCGCAGCCGTGGTCACGGCACAGCGCGTCGATCTGCGCCGGGGTGAAGGCGAGTTCACTCGGACCCCACCGGGTCAGTCGCGAATGCAGCTCGAGCACGTGCCAGCGCAGCGGCGGAGCGAAGCGGGCGCACAGCACCGTCGTCACGTTCGGCGGGGCATGCTGCAGGAAGTGCTCGATACCGGCGAGCGCGAGCGGATCGGTGAGCAGATGGGCGTCGTCGAGCACGAGAACCGTCGGCGTCGTGCGCGCGGCCAGCGTGTCGGCGAGCGCCGCTGCCTGCGCGGCCGGCGGGCCGGGGCAGGTCGGGTTCGCGATCTCGAAGCGGGCGTGCAGCACGGTCCACAGCGTCGTCGCGTCGTCGAGCTGCTCGGTGACGGTCACCCAGGCCACATCGGAGGTACCCGCGGCGTGCCGGGCGGCCCAATCGGCCACCAGTACCGACTTCCCGGCCCCGGCCGGTGCGCAGATCAGCAGCACGTGTCCGTCGCGGGTGCTCGACACGCCGTCGGCGGCGGCGTACAGATCGAGCCGGGGGATCGGGGTGAACGGCAACGCGGGTATCTCGGTGACGGATTCCGCCGCGGCGGGGATGGGGCGTAGAGCGGGGACGTGCGAGGTGGTCACCGTGCCTCCCGGGCCGTGTGCTGACAGATCACTACCACGCCTCGGTAGCGGAACTTACCCGGTGTGTAGTCCGCCTGATCGGATCGTGTGTGGTCGTTATGGAATTTTCATTTCGGGTGGCCGCGAAATATCGGAGTCACCCGAAACGGGTGAAGTGCCGGACGGTGGGACTGGTGGACATTCGGAAGACGCCTGTCCACTATTCCCCGAGAAAGGGGGCGACCGATGACGCACATGACCGAACCGGAGCCACACCCCGTCCGCCGTGGCATCGCGGCGGGTACGTCCATAGCGGCCGCGATCCTGTTGCTGACCGTCGGTGTGCTGTCGATCTTCGAGGGGATCTCCGCCGTCGCCGCGGACGACCTGATCGTCGTCGGCGCCGACTACGTCTACAAGTTCGACACCCCGACGTGGGGCTGGATCCACATCGTCATCGGCGTTCTCCTGGTCGTCGCGGCACTGGGTTTGATGACCGGCGCCATGTGGGCGCGGGTGGTGGCGATCTCCCTGGCCGCCCTGTCGATCATCGCGAACTTCATGTGGGTGCCGTACTACCCGGCATGGTCGCTACTGGTGATCGCGTTGAACATTGTCGTGATCTGGGCGGTCGCCAATTGGCGGCCGGAAGCCATCTGAGCGGACCGACATTCGCGGCCGCGCGCCTGCGCTCTCGGCCGGTACGAACTCCGCCGAACCGGCCTTCGGAGCGCCTCGCACCTGAAGCATGGCGCGGTGCCGGTCAGCGGGTTCCGGCTGGAGTGGGAGCCGGCTCGGCACTCGCGGTAGGGCGATACTGTTGCGGCCGCAGCATTCCGGCGAGCAAACTTGGTGATCTCTCGCAGAACTCGGGGTTTCCGCTGCCACCATAGGTGAGGTTGTGGTATCCACCTTCGAGATCGCACTACGAACTCGAAGGGACGCCAATGCCCAGCAAGCCCCCGCTCGTTCTTCTGCACGGTGTCACGATGTCCGAACGGGTGTGGGACGACGTCACCCCCTTGCTCGCCGCCCGGCACGAGGTGATCACGCCCACCGCACTCGGCCATCGGGGCGGGCCGCCCGCCCTGCGGCGCCCGGCGCGGGTCGAGCATCTGGTGGACGACATCGAGCAGCGGCTCGACGCGCTGGGGCTGCGCCGGGTGCACGTCGCGGGCAATTCGCTGGGTGGCTGGGTGGCGATCGAATTGGCCCGTCGCGGTCGAGCCGAGTCCGTCTGCGCGCTCTCACCGGCGGGGTTCTGGGAAGCCGGGGACGGAAGCCGGTCGGCCGCGACCCGCCGCATCGCCCGGGAGGCGGTCACCGGGCGGCTGCTGGGTTTTCTCGCCCCGTTGGCGCTGCGCAGTGCGGCGGCCCGGCGAATCGCTCTGCGCAACATCGCCGTGCACGGTGATCGCATCAGCTCGGCGCAGGCCCTGACCTGCTTACGCGACCTGCTGGGATGCACCGTCACCGCCGATCTGCTCGGCACCGACGAGCAGATCGCCGCGCTCGACCCGTTGCCGTGCCCGGTCACGGTGGCCTGGTCGGAACACGATCGTGTTCTTCCCGAACACGTCCACGGGCCGATCGCCCGGACGCGGCTGCCCGAGGCCGTGTTCGCCATCCTGCCCGACACCGGTCACGTTCCGATGATCGATGACCCGCGGCTGGTGGCACAGACGATCCTGACCACCACCAGCGTCACCACCGCTGAGGCGCCCTAGGCCTTGCGCGTTCCGCGGCGTAGCGCCCACGGGACGGCGACGGGCTCGCCCGGTCACACGTCGAGCAGGTGCGGCAATCCGGCGCGATACCGATCGGCGTCGATGCGTTTCCACGGTTCGAAGACCGGCAGGGACGCCAGCGGGAAGACCGGTACCCGGGGGGCCGGGTCGTCGGCGGCGTCGAGGATCGCGTTGGTGGCGGCGCGCCCGGATTCGTTGGCGCCCTCCATCGTGGCGAGGTCGATGTGGTTGCGTACGTGATCGCCGCCGAAGAACAAGTTCGGAACGGCGCAGTGGGCCTGCGGCCGGTGGTCGTAGGAGCCGACGGTGTTGACCAGCAGCGGAGTCTCGTTGTGCACGCCGTTCGCGGTCCAGGTGACTCCGGGGTCCAGATGCCAGGAGCGGATGTCCTCGGGACGCAGCCATCCCGTCCCGGTGTTGAGCCACTCCGTGAGCTGTGTCCACACCT
Source organism: Nocardia exalbida NBRC 100660 (assembly GCF_000308575.1). Taxonomy (GTDB): domain Bacteria; phylum Actinomycetota; class Actinomycetes; order Mycobacteriales; family Mycobacteriaceae; genus Nocardia; species Nocardia exalbida. The sequence continues at coordinate 13,444 of NZ_BAFZ01000157.1, forward strand.
CTTCGGCGATCTCCTGCGCGGAGCATTGTTTGGCGGGCCGGTGGAAGCGGATGCCGGGGGAGTCCCAGTCGGAGATGTCCACCGAAAGGCATTCGCGCACCGTACCGTCGCCGTAACGGGTGGCGAAGTCGCCGACCCACATGGGCGCTTGGCGCAAGGCGGTGAGCGCCCACGGGGAGCCGAGGGCGGCGATATGGCCTTCCGGCAACTCGGTGGGGTTGGCGAGGTAGTACTGGATACCGACCATCCAGTCGGTCCGCAGCTCCCGCATGCCCGCCAGATGCGGGTCGGCGTCGAGGATGTCGTCGGTCAGCAGCGTGACCGCCTTGTCCACCGGCATCGCGCACAGATACCAGTCCGCGGTGACCACGGTGGAGCGGCCGCCGGGATCCGTCAGTGTCGCCGAGGCGATCCGGCCGTCGCGAAGCTCCAGCCGTGTCGCCCGCAGGCCCGGCACGAATTGCACGCCCCGCGACCGCAGATATGTGACCCAGGGGTCGATCCACGCTTCGTTGGTGGGACGGTTGAGAATACGGTCGATACCGGCGGAGTACTGCGGGATCGCCCCGGTCCCCGCCAGCACCAGGGCCTCCCCGATGGTGCCGATCGTGCGCGCCGAACTCAGCTGGGGTTTGGCCGCCACGGTGATCCGGGTGAGGGCGCTGACCAGGTATTCGCGATAAGCCGGTGACTTGCCTTCGGCGCGCAGGATCTGCTCCCACGTCACGTATTCCCACTGCCCGAAACGCCGTTCGGTGCAAGAGGTGAACCAGACGGACATCTGTTTGGCGAAGAATGCGAGCTCGGCCGGTGGCAGTTCCGGAATGAAGCCGAACGCGCCGATCAGCGTGCTCTGCAACCGCTGCGGGTTGATCTGGTCGAGGCCCCCGAATTCGACCGGCGCGTAGATCGGCGGCCTGCCTCGGAAACCGGCGACGGTGCCCTCGACGCGGACGAGGTTGCCCGCGACGCCATCGGGATTGCCGGGGAAGGGAATGCGCCGCATGGTGTCCGGAAGGTTCTGATAGCAGCCGGGAAAGAACCGGAAGCCGTGCTCGCCGGGCAGGTCCGAACGGCCGTCGGTGCCGGTGCCCGGCACACCCATGCTGCGCGCCTTACCGCCGAGGAACGCCGGTTCGTACACGGTGACCGCGTATCCCCGTTCGATCAGTTCGTGGGCCGCCGACAGCCCGGCGACGCCACCGCCGAGCACCGCGACCGATTTTCCTCCGGTGCGCAGCGCGGGCGTTCGGCGTGGTCCGGGCGGTGCGGCGTGCGCCGGGGCGGCGGTGAGGGCCAGTCCGGCCGCGAGCGTGCCGCGCAACAGGTCGCGGCGGGTGAGGTCGATGGTCGGCCGAGGACGCGGGTCATGCATGTCGATCTCCTGAAGATGCCGCGAGAACGCGCCGCGGCGGCCGGGACTGGGTGGCGTCGGAGGGGTCGGGGCGCGTGAAGGCGCACGCTTCCCTCCGTTCGGAGACTGTGTCGCGGCATTCGTCCACCAGATTCGCCAGGACCGGCCAGGGGGCGCGCCACGATGCGCGCAATGCTCCCGCCGTGAGCGCCGCCGCGCGTGCGGGAGTGAAGACGTCTTCGGGAGCCACGGTGCGCGAGAAGATCTCGGTGACCGCGTCGGCGAGCGCGGGGTCGGCCGCGGCCCTGCGGTAGAGCTCGATTTCCAAGGGACGCATCGCCGTACCCCGGGCCAGCCGATTGGTCCACTGGTAGACGCTCAGGCATTCGTGATCGCGCGACCGTTCCCACGCGGCCAAGGCGGTGTCGAGGTGCTCTGTGTCGTCGAGGGCCGCGGCGGCCAGTTCGCCGAGCAACCGGCCGTAGCGCAAGGCATCCCGGATGCCTTGCGCCGTCACCGGATCCTTGAAATGGCCCGCGTCCCCCGGCAGCGCCCAGCCCGGCCCGGTCGAGCGCCGGAAGTAGGACGCCAGTCCGGTGGCCGAACGCACCCGCCCGACGCGGCGGCAATCACGCAGGCGCAGTTGAAGTCCGGGCAGGCGCTCGATCGCCTCCTGATACCTGCGCTCGGCGCGCCCGCCACCCGGTTCGGCGGGCCGCGCGGGCGGCTGGACGAGGCTCAGCAGCAAGCCGTCGTCGCAGGGGAACGCGGTGCCGAGATCGGGACCGTTTCGCCATTGGGCCGCGATGTGCCGCTGGTCGGCCGCGCCGTCGTGCCAGTAGGCGAACAAGCAGTCCCGTCCGCTCGGTGCGGACAGTCGGGGCCGGGTGGCGCCGACGAGCCGGGCCACCGTACTGCGGCGGCCGTCCGCCCCGACGACCAGGCGGGCACGCACCTCGTGTTCGCCGCTTCCGTCGGAATAGCGAACGCCGGCGCAGCGATCCCCCGACCACAGCAGATCGGTGACCCGCGCGCCCTCGCGGATTCGTGCTCCCGCGTCCACGGCGGTGGCCACGAGCGCGGCGTCCAGCCCGGTCCGCCGCACGCACATCGCGTAGTCGACACCGTCCGCCGGCGTGAAGGACGACCGGACCGCATAGCCGCCGGCGTCGGCGAAGGCCGTGGTCAGCGGGGGCGCGCCGAGCCGGAGGACGCGGTCGAGGGCGCCCGTGCGATGCAGTTCGGCCAGGCCGCCGGGCCACAGCAGGTGCGTCGAGAGGGTGTCGGAGGGAAAGCGCGCCGAGTCCAGCGCGAGCACGTCGCGCCCGGCTCGCGCCAACGCGATGGCGGTCGCGGAGCCCGCGCACCGCGCGCCCACCACGACCACGTCGGTGTTCTCGATTGCCGGGGGAGAAGAACCGCGCATGCCCGAACACCTCGGTCACATAGTCTCGGACACTGTGTCCGATCGATGGTGAGCGGTGGGTGCCCGAATGTCAATATCGGTGCCGTGTCGGCAGAATGGGGGAACGCACCCGACCGGCACAGCCGAGCACGCGGCCACCGCGCCGCAGAGAGGACCCGGATGCCCTCGCTGACCCGTGTCCCCAGAAACGCACGCAAACCGGTCGACGATCGGCGCGCGGACTTCGAGCGACGCGTCCTCGCCGCAGTGGAGGAGCTGCTCGCCGACGGCACGCCCTACACCGAGATCGCCGTCCACCGGATCGCCGCCGCCTCGCAGTCGGCGAGGTCGACGTTCTACCGGTATTTCCCGGACAAGAGCCGGCTGCTGATCCGCATGGCCGAATTGGCCACCGCGGATCTGTTCGAGGCCGCCGAGCGCTGGTGGATCACCGAGCACACCGGGCGGCAGGCCGGTGTGGTGGCGGCCGTGCGCACCATGATCGCGGGGTTCCGCGAGCACCGGTCGCTGCTGCTGGCGCTGAGCGAAGTCGCCGCATACGACCGCGACGTCGGCGCGTATTGGCGCGGCCGGGTCGCCTCGTTCGTGGCGGTGGTGCGATCGCGGCTGGAGACCGACCGCGCCGCGGGCCGGATCAGTCCGGCGATCGATCCGCAGGCCACCGCCGTCGTGCTGACCTCGATGGTGGAACGCGCGATCGCGGTGAGCTTCTCCTCCGGCTCCGGGGTCACCGACGACGCGCTGGCGGAGGCGCTGGGCCGGGCGATCTGGTTGACGGTGTACGGCGACGCCCCGTCGGGCTGACGGAACACCCGGCGGCACAAGCGGATCCATTGCTACAGTCGCGCCCATGACACAATCCGGACAGCCCCTGCGGATCGGCATCCTGGGCGCCGCCCGCATCGCGCCCGCCGCCGTCGTGCGACCCGCCGGGGCGAACGCGGACACGGTGGTCGCCGCCGTGGCTGCCCGCGAGCCGGAACGCGGGCGGGCGTTCGCGCGCGAACACGGCATCACGCAGGTCTTCGACAGCTATGCCGCGCTGATCGCCGCGCCCGACATCGACGCGGTCTACAACCCGCTGCCGAACGGTCTGCACGGCCGGTGGACGAAGGAGGCGCTCGCCGCGGGCAAGCACGTGCTGTGCGAGAAGCCGTTCACCGCCAACGCCGCCGAGGCCGAGCAGATCGCGGCACTGGCCGCGACGTCGGACCGGGTGGTCATGGAGGCCTTCCACTACCGCTACCACCCGATGACCAGGCGGGCCGAGGAGATCATCGCCTCCGGCGAACTGGGCGAGCTGGTGCGGGTGGACACCGCGATGTGTTTTCCGCTGCCGCGATTCTCCGACATCCGCTACGACTACGCCCTCGCGGGCGGGGCGCTGATGGACGCAGGCTGCTACGCGGTGCACATGGCCCGGGTCTTCGGCGGCGAGAACCCGGAGGTCGTCGCGGCCACCGCGAAGTTGCGCGGCCCGCACATCGACCGCGCGATGAGCGCCGAACTGCGCTTCCCCTCCGGGCACACCGGGCGGGTGCGCTGCTCGATGTGGTCGTCGGACCTGCTGCGCATCGGGGCGCGCGTGCTGGGCGAACGCGGTGAACTGCGGTTGCTCAATCCGGTGGCGCCGCAACTGCCGCGCAGGCTGTCGGTGCGTTCGCAGGGCGGCAGGCGCACGGAGAAGCTCTCGCGCCGCAGCACCTACGCCTATCAGCTCGACGCCTTCGTCGCGGCGGTGCGGCACGGGGAGCCGGTGCTCACCTCCGCCCAGGACGCGGTGGCGACGATGACCGTCATCGATGCGATCTACGCGGCCGCGGGCCTGCCGTTACGGCAACCGGCCTGACGCGGCGGCCGCGATCGCCTCGGTGTAGACCGCCACCAGTCGTTCGGTGAACCGCGACTGCAGGGTCCGGCCCGCGTGGCGTGCCAAGACCTGGCGCATGGCGGCGAGCCGGTCCGGCTGAGCCGCCAGCAGCCGCAGCGCTTCGGCGAGCGCGGCCGTCGAGGCGTCACGGGCCCGGAATTCGCCGCCCTCGGGCACGGTTTCGGTGACGTCGGGGTCGCAGTGCAGCACGGGAAGACCCACCGCGACCGCCTCGAGCAGCACCATGCCTTGCGTGTCACACCCGGCGGAGGGGAACAGCAGCACATCGTGGGCACGCATGGCCGCCAAGCACTGCGCCTGGCTCACCTCGCCGTGCAGCCGAACCCGCTCGTGCAGCCCGAGCCGGTCGACGGCCGCGCGCAGGCGCGCATCCAACGCTCCCGCACCGTAGATGTCGAGGGTGCAGCCCTCGGCCCGGTGCACCGCCTCGATGGTGTCCAGCGGCCGCTTCTCCGCCGAGAACCTGCCGCACCACAGCACGCGCAGCAACGGATCCCGGCCACGGGGCCGCTCGGGAAGGGCGCGTACCAGATCGTCGTCGACTCCGTTGGAGACCACGTGCATCGGCCGGTCCACCCCGTGCGCGGCCAACCGCTGGGCGAAATGCCGTGTCGGCACGACGACGTGGTCGGCGGCCCGTGCCTGCGCGACCAGCGGCCGCCAGGCGTGGCGTGCCGTGCGGCTTTCCGCCGACTTCGGCATCGTCCCGCGCAGGCCGAGGAAGCTGCCGTGCAGCACGCGCATGCTGAGCGCGGCGAGATAGGGGAACGGGGAATTGCGTTCGATGAAGGAGTCGTCGCGGCTGTGCATGGACTGCACCGCGGGAAGGCCGTGGCGGCGCGCGGCGCGCAATCCGGCGATGCCCGCTCCGTAGGTGGTCTGCGCGTGCACGACATCGAAACCGCGCTCGGCGAACACCGCGTCGATGAGGCGGGCATTCTTTGTGGTCGGCAGGGCGACCGGATAGCCGTTCACGGCCAATCCGGCCGTGGTGGCGAGCACGACGATCCCGGGATCCGGCGGTACGGGATCCGGCGGGGGGATGGTGAACACGGTGACGCGATGCCCCAGCCGTTCCAAGGCCGTGCGCTGCGCGCGCATCGAGGTCTGGATTCCCCCGAGGGTGGCCGGATGGAAGTCCGCGAACATCGCGATGCGCAACGAGCGGTTGTCCGCGCTCACACGGTGCCCCGTCCGGCCGCGGAAGGCACACAGCCGTCGAGGAATTCGAGGATGTGCCCGTACACGTCCAGCGCGGCGCCGCGACCGAGGAAGGTGTCGAGGTGGCCGTAGGAAGGGATCTCGATGTAGCGCACGTCCAGCCCGGGGTGGCGGGTGGTGAGCACGTCGTGGCACAGCTTGTTGGAGTCGAGCCAGACCTCGTTGCGGCTGCCCGACAACAGCAGCACCGGGCAATCGATCCGGTCGGCGTGGTCGAGGGCGTTCTCCGGCAGCACGCGGTAGCGGTCGTCGTTGTCGTTCCAGCGTTGCACCGCGTGCGCCAGCTCCATCCGCCGCAGCTGGGGCAGCACATGAACCGGGATCGGCCCGAACAATTCCGCCAAACGGTCGTGAGTGCGCGGATCGAGGTGGTCGTGGACGAACAGCTGCGCGCCCATGCCCCAGCTGCCGTGCACCATCCGGCAGGTGGGGTCGGTGCATTCCCCTTTCCGGGTGAGCAGGGCGTAGAGCAGCGTTTTGCGCGACCACAGCCCGACTCTGCGGAAGTCGGACTCGAGGTGGTAGACGCGGGAGCCGAGCAGTTCGCCACCCACGAGCACGCGCATCCGCACCGCGTTGCTCACTTTCGGGGTGAGGAACACGCCCTGGGCCACGACGCCGGCCAATCCGGGCAGCAGTCCCGCGGCCATGCTCATCGACAGCGCCAAGGCCCCGACGCAGTGCGCGACCACGAACAGCGGCCGGTCGCCTATGCGCAGGCGGATCTCCTCGACGGCTCCGGGGATGTCGTAGAGCGCCACGTCGTCGAAGCTGAAACGCGGCCCGGAGGCGTTGTAGGGCAGACGGGAGCTGCCGCGCCAGTCCAGCAGCCACGGTTGGTATCCCGCGTCGAGCAGCGCGTCGACGACCGTGCGGATCTCCGGCGCCAGGAACATCTCCGAGGAGACGCCGTGGCCGTGGACCAGCAGGACCGCGGGCCGGTCGGCCTCGGCGGCCACGACGCGGCGCAAACCCAGGCGCAGGCCGTCGGCGGCACGGAACGGGATCTCCTCCAGCGCCGGGGCGGCACCGGGCCGGATCGGGGTGAGCATCAGCGCGACTCCTTCGCGTTCCGGCGCAGATCCAGCAGCTCGGTGCCCACGCGTAACGCCGGTTCCAGCAGGCCCTTACCGAGCTGGGATCCGAACCAGCTCAGCCACAACAGTTTCGCGGTCCGCCGCTGGCGCTCGGACAATCGCGGATCGACCTGGATGCCGTCGATCTGATCGCGCAGGTAGGTCTCCAGCGGCACGGCGACTTCACCGGTGAGGCTCGCCGGTTCGCCCTCGCGGCCGAGTTCCACGGTCAGCGTGCGCGCCTGCCTGATGAGGGTGCGGCGCGGCTCGGCGTATTTGTAACCGGACAGCCACCACCGCCCGCCGTCGGCGTCGCGCAGCGACAGCCGGTAGTGCATCAGCGGATGCCGCAGTCCGTGCCGGATCGGGATGCCGTCGTGCGGGCGCACCGACAGCACACCGGACACGGTGAGGGGTTCGTCGTGCAGGCGTGCGCACCGTAGTTCGCCACCGACATCGACCGTGCGCCCGGCCACCAGCTGGTGGGTGCTCGCGATGGACAAGCGCAGATTCAGGGTGCAGGACGTGTCGGCCGCCGCGTCGACGGCTCCGAGGGTGCCGGCCAGAGTTTCCGCGAACCACAGATACGGTGCGTCCTGCGGCTGCGGCAGCCGGGCCAGACCGGTGCCCGCGAGCATTTCCAGCGTCTTGCGTTGCGACTGCGCGCCGTAGCGGACCGGCTGGGGCAGGTTGTGGGCGCGCAGGAAGGCGCGGGTTCGGTCGTCGGTGGCGGCGGGGACGGAGGCCATCGTCTCCAGCGGGTGGCGCGCGACCGGGCTCTGCAACACCTGCGCCAGCGATTCCAGCTCCGGGACCGGCTCGGTGCGGATCCGTTCCACCACCTCGTCACACCAGGCGGCCCAATGCTGCACCCGCATGTCCATGCCGATCGCCGCCGACTCGCCGAGCATCTGCTCCAGCGTGGTCGGCGTGCCGGTGAGATGGTAGTTGTGGCCCCACGCCCCCGGCGCGCACACGATGGCCGCCGCGACCTTGCTGACCCAATCCACCGGGGCGACATGGAGATTGCGCAGCGCGGGGACGGTGCCGAACCGCGACAGCGCCGCGATGATGCCGCTGTTGAGGTCGCGGGGGTTGTGCGCCCCGGTCTCCCGGTGTCCGCCGATTCCGCCGGGTCGCAGCACCGTGACCAGCAGTCCGTGCTCGCGCGCCCGCCGCATCACCGCCTCGGCCGCCCACTTCGTCCGGTCGTAGCCGATCACGAGCTTGCCGATATTCGCCACCGGATCGTCCTCGCCCATCGAGGCGATGCCGAGTTCGTTGAACACCGCGATCGAGGAGATGTGGTGCAGCGGTTTCGGTCTGCCGGTCGCGGCCAGCCGGGCGAGGGTCAGCGGGCCGAGCACGTTGCCGCGGCGCAGGGATCGGTAGCCGCGCAGGAAGTCCACCGCGGCGCCGACGTTGACGATCGCGTCGACCTCGTCCGCCAGCGCGGTCCAGCGTTGCTCGGACAGGCCGAGGTTCGGCTCCCGCAGGTCGCCGGTCAGCACCGTCACCCGCCTGCGCACCTCCGGTGACCACGGCAGCAGGAACCGCGTCAGCGCGGCGGCCAGCCGGTCCAGGCCGTCGGTCTCGTCCCGCGCGCGAACCAGGCAGACGATGTGGGCGTCGCTGCCGCGCAACAGGTCCAGCAGCAGATGGCTGCCGAGGAAACCGGTGGCGCCGGTGAGCAGCACACGGCGTGGGACCACCCGCTCCGGCGGGTCGGCCAGCGGTAACCGGTCGGCTCCGGCGACATCGGACATCAGCTGCGCGAACTCGTCGTCCACGGAATTGGACGCCGGCGTGATGGTCTCGTGGTCCCTGGCGTCCGGACCGGTGCCCAGCCAGCGCCGCGCGAGCCTGCGCGGACGCGCGTCGGCGAACACGTCGTCCAACTCCAGGTGCACGTCGAGCTCGCGGGCGAGCGCCGCCACGAACTGCACCGCCGCGACGGAGGTGGCGCCGCCGTCGAAGAAATCCGTGTCCGGGCCGACGGTTTCGGCGGTGAATCGGTTCGCCACCTGGGTGACCGCCGCCGTGAGCGACTCCGGATCCCACTGTCCGCGCCGTTCGATCGCCGCCGTGGCGGGGGGTGTGTCGCCACCCGCGCGGGCGAGCAACGCGGACACGTCCAGGCCGCCACCGCGCTCGATGGCCTCGGCGAGGTCGCGCCGGTCGGCTCGCTCGAGACGCGGCGGGTGCTCGCCGTTCGGACTGCGCACGGGAAACTCCTTGTCGGCCATGGTCATCGCGCCCAGGACCGGAACGTCCGCAGGCGATCGGGCGGCACCTCGACGTCGAGCCGCTCGTCATCGGTGGCGCCACCGCCGAGCGCGGCGGCCAACCGGCGGGCGGGCACGTTGCGCTCGGTGCGGTGGACGGTCATGCGCACCGTCGCGCAACCCAGCGCGGCCGCGCGGTCGGCCAGCCAGCCCAGCAGGTGTTCCTCGACGCCGCGGCCGAGGGCGCGGCAGCTGAGATGCCATCCGCGCACACCCAGCGCGGTCCCCTCGGCGCGCAGCGCGAGCACGGCGATCGTTCCGTAGTCGCCGAACCGGTCGCGCGCCGCCGCGGTCCACACCTCGCCGTCCTCCTGCCAGCGGTCGACATCCTGCTCGGTGCTCGGGCCCAGAACGAATTGGCTGGTGCGCCGGATCAGCTGAACGGCGCGCGCCCGGCTCCGGCCGGAGAGCCGCTCGACGGTCACCACCAGGTGCAGACTCTCGAGGAACCGCGCGAAGTCCAGTTGTTCGCGGGCCAGGTCGCGTTCGTGTTCCCGCCGGTAGAACTCCGCCCGCTCGGCGTCCTCCGCGGTCACCGCCACCGGCGTCACCGGCCACAACCGGGTCAGGAAGGCCTCCAGTTCCTCGATCGGCGGACAGGTCACCGCGAGCACTTCCGGCAGACGGGAACGCATCTTCGCGATCTCCACCGGGTTGTCGTCGAGATAGACCACGTCGTCGGATGCCAGACGCAAGGTGCGCGCGGCCTCCTCGAGCCGATCGGCCTTGCTGTCCCATCCGGTGGAAACGATGGCGAAGTCCGCGGCGCGCAGCGGACTGTCCGGACGGTCCAGGACCGCGTGCACGGAATCGTCGTCGTTGTTGCTGATCAGCACCAGCAGGGTGCCCGCGGCACGCCACTGCCGCAGCCGCCGCGCCAGCGTGATCCGCGGCGGGTCGAAGGTGACCGCCGCGGGCCCGATTTCGCCCACGACGCCGCTCCACAAGGTGTCGTCGCCGTCCACGGCGATGACTTTCGGGGCGGGCAGCAACGCCACGCGCGCGACGGCGGCGAGCGTCAGCGCCACCGCCGCCTGGAACTCCTCGGTGAACGGCAGGTGCGCCAGCGCGTCGGTCTGCTCGTCGAAACGGTGCGCCACCGGGTGGTCACGGGTCCAGTCGGCTTCGGTGAGGACCGCGACGCCGGGAATCTCCCGCAGCCGTTCGGCGGTCAGCCGCTCCCACCGCAGCAGACGCTCGTCGAGGTCGGGGGCGGGAAGCAGGCCGACGATGATCGGCACCCGGGCACGCTCGGCGGCCTCCCGGACGGCGGCGGGGTACTGCGCCGCCAGTTCGGCGAGCGAGTCGTCGGTGAGCGGACCGAATCGCTCCAGGTCCGCCGCTCGCAGCAGCACGATGCCCAGAGCGGTCGACGGCTGGGCGAAGACCCCGGACGGGTCGCGCAATCCGGCCAGGACGTGATGGTAGGGCGCTTCGAGCACCGTCAGCCCGTCCGCGCCGTGGGCATGCGCCGCCGCGCTGTACAGATCCGGCAGCTTCCCCAGCGCGAACGTGGCCCCGAACGCGACGCCTCGCGGTGTGTCGGTGCGCGGTGGGCGCGCCGGCAGCCCGGAGTGCTCGACCACCTCGCCGAGCAGTGCCAGGTAGTCCTGCCCGAGACGGGTGCAGGTCGCGTCGTCGATGATGTCGGCGTTGTAGGTGAACCAGACCTGATCCGCGTCGGCCAGCACGGCCACCATGAGGTCGAGATCGGAGTACCCGGTCCCCACCGGAACCAGGTCCGCGCGGTGGACGGCGGAATTGGCCCGCAGATAGTTGAAGTACACCTCGACCAGCGGCGCGTTGTCCCGGTACAGGCCCTCCGCGGCGAGCGTGGTGAGCACGTCGGAGAAACCCGCTCCGGGCACCAGCAGCCGACGCAGCCGGTCGCCGGTCCGGCGCAGCAGGTCATCGATCGACTCGCCGGGCTCGACGGTCGCCGGATAGGGCACCGGCACACCGAAATAGCCGACGGCTGTCGGCGCGTCGGCGTGGATGCGGGTGTCCACCGGGACGGCGAGCGCGAAACGATCGGTGTCCTGGCGCCGAGCCAGCAGCACCGTCAGCGTGCCGAGGAACAACGCCGCCGGCGTGATGCCCAGCTCCCGGGCCCGCCGCGCCGCGCGGTCCTGCAGCCCCGCGGGCAGTTCCAGCAGCACCTCCCCGGCTCGGTGACTGCGCTGCGCGGGCCGGGCGCGGGCGAGGGTGAGGTCGAGGCGGCGGCAGCCGGCGAACTCCCTGCGCCATGCGGGATCGGGCTCGGCCTGCGGTGCCTGCGCGGCGAGCAGATCGTGGATGTCCTTGTTGGACAGGATTTCCGGGTGGTCCGCGCCGGACAGCTCGGCACCGATCTCCCCGGCGACCAGCATCATCGATTGAACATCGCACATGCCGTGGTGGGCACCGAAGATCAGTGTCTGTTCGCCGGACTCGGACGTCAGCAGTTCGAACCGCCACAGCGGCCCCCGCGCCAGGTCGAACGGTTCGCGCATCAATTCACGGAACCGGGTGCGCGCGACGGCGTCGTCGAGCCGGTCGACGGCCGAACTGCGCAGCAGCGGCCCGCCCGGCCGCGACCGCACCTGCAGCCGGGTGCCGTGCTCGTCGCTGGGCACGATCACCGTGCGCAGCGCGGCGTGGCGTCCGGCGAGGCGGGCGAGCATCGCCTCCGCTTCGGCGTGGCCGATCGCCCTGGGCAGGCGCATGGCCAGCCCGCCGGTCTGGGCGACACTCGGAATGCCCTGCTGGGCGGTGCGCAGCAGCCGCATCAGGTCTCGGGTGACGGGCAGGGTGACGACCTCGGGGACGTCCTGCTCGGCCGGACGCGCGGCAGGTACGGCGGTGTCCGTGTGCGCCGCCTCGGCGACGAGGTATTCGGCCAGCGCGGCCGCGCTCTGGTTGGCGAGGATCTCGCCGAGCGGGACCAGGATGCCGGTATCGTCGCGCAACCGGTTGCGCAGTTCCACCGCCATCAGCGAATCCATGCCCAGCCCTTGGAACGACCGGTCCGGTGCGATGGCGTCCGCACCGGTATGCCCCAGCACGTCGGCGGCGACGCGCGCGACCACGTCCACCGCGACCGCGGTCGCCTCACCGGGCGGCAATCCGCGCAGCCGCTCGGCGAAGCGCGACCGTACCGACGGGTCGGCGACGTCGCGGTGCGCGGCGGTGCGGCGCGCGGGCGGACGGATCAGCCCGCGCAGCAGCAACGGAACGTATGGCGCGCGCCGCATCGCGTCGGCATCGATCCGCATCGGCGCCAGCACCGGCTCGGCCCGCCGCAGCGCCGCGTCGAACGCGGCCAAACCGTCCCGCGCGCTGAGCGGGCGCATGCCGGAGCGTTCCATGCGACGGATGTCCGCCGCCGCCATCACCTCGTGCATGTCCAGGCTCCACGGCCCCCACGCCAGCGACTGCGCGGTGCGCCCTCGGGCGACGCGGTGGGTGGCGAGGGCATCGAGGTAGGCGTTGGCGGCGGCGTAGTTCGCCTGACCGGGATTGCCGAGGACGCCCGCCACGGACGAGAACAGCACGAAGCACGACAGGTCCATGCCCGCGGTCAGCTCGTGCAGGTGATGCGCCGCGTCGACCTTCGGCCGCAGTACCGCGGCGAGCCGGTCGGGAGTCAGCGAGCCCAGCGTGCCGTCGTCGAGCACCATCGCGGCGTGGACGACGCCGCTGAGCGTGTGTCCGCGCAGCACCTCGGCCAGCGCGGCGCGATCGGCCACGTCGCAGCGGGCGAAGACGACGTCCGCTCCGAGACCGGTGAGGTCGGCGCGCAACTCGCCGGCACCGGGACCGTCGGCGCCCCGGCGGCTGACCAGCAGCAGCTTGCCGACCCCGTGGGCTCGCACCAGATGCCGGGCCAGCAGCGAGCCGAGCCGTCCCGGCGCTCCGGTGACGAGCACGTACCCGTCGCCGAACTGCACGCTGCCCGGCGCGGCCTCGGCCATGGGCGCTCGCGCGAGCCGCGGCGCGGACAGGGCGCCGTCGCGCACGAGAACCTGTGCCGCCCCGCAGGCCAGGACGGTCGCGATATCGACCTCGGCGTCGGCGCTGTCGACCAGCACGATGCGATCCGGGTTCTCCGACTGCGCCGCCCGCGCCAGGCCCCAGACCGCCGCTCCCGCGGTGTTCGGGACGTCCTCGCCGGGCAACGCCATGGCCCGGCGGGTGCGCACGACGATGGTCGCGGCCGTCAGGCGCGGATCGTCCAGTGCCGCCTGCAAGGCTTCGAGCGTGCGCCGGACCGCGGCGTGCACGGCGTCGATCGAATCACCCTCGGCGACATCGATGAGCACCGCCTCCGGCGCCGGATCGTGCGGGCCGAGCAGCGACCAGGGCACGGCGTCGACCGGCCGCACCGCCGTCGGCGCCGCGAGCGCTGACCACTCCGGCCGGAACAATGTGCGATGCGCGGCGGACAGCGCCCCGTCGAGCACCTGCGCGGCGGGCGCGGGCCGCAGGATCAGCGACCGCACCGACACGACCGGGCGGCCGGTGTGATCGTTCGCCAGGACACGCACCCCGTCCGAGCCGTCACGGGTGATCCTGACGCGCAACGCCGTCGCGCCGGAGGCATGCAAGCTCACCCCGGCCCAGGCGAACGGCAGCAGCGCTGAACCACTGTCGTCCGCGCCCAGCAGTAGCGCCGCGTGGAGGGCGGAGTCGAGCAACGCGGGATGGATCTCGAACCGCGCGGCGTCGCCGTGCGCGGATTCCGGAAGCGCCACCTCGGCGAAGACTTCCTCCCCGCGCCGCCACGCCGCGCGCACCGACCGGAACAGCGGCCCGTACCGGTGCCCGCGATCGGACAGCCGCGCGTACATGTCGGCCACGTCCACGGCCGTCGCAGCCGCCGGAGGCCACTGCGCGGTGTCGCCGCCGATGGTCTCGGCTCCATGCGTCGCCGCCAGCACCCCCCGGGCGTGCAACGTCCACGAGGTGTCGAGATCGCGTTCGAGGCGGGAGTGGATCGACACCGGGTGGTCACCGTCGGGGCCGGCGTCGGCGACCACCACTTGGATCTGCACCGCGGCATCCTGCGCGAGCATCAGCGGCGCGTGGAGCACGAGTTCGCGCACGTGTCCGGCGGCCACCTCGTCACCGGCGCGGACCGCGAGCTCGACCAGCCCGGTCCCGGGCAGGACGACCGCGGCGGGCGCGGCGTGCTCGGCCAGCCACGGATGCGTTCGCAGGGAGATCCGGCCGGTCAGCGTCACGCCGCCGGAATCGGGGTGCGGCACGACCGCGCCGACGAAAGGATGACCCGCGGGCCGCAACCCCAGTGCCGCCGCGTCCTCGGACACCGACTCGGTCCAGAACCGCCGCCGGTCGAAGGCGTAGGTCGGCAGCTCGACGCTGCCGCGCGCGGGCACCAGGCGTGACCAGTCCAGGTCGCGGCCCGCCACCCAGAGCGCGGCCTGGGCGCGGGCCAGACTGCGTGGCCCGTCCTCGTCGCGCACCAGCGAACCGACCGCCACGACCTCGCCACCGATGTCCTCCGCGACCGCCCGCACCGCCGTGGTCAGCAGCGGATGCACACCGAGCTCGACGAAATACCGGAACCCGTCGCCGATCATGCGCTCGATCGTGCTGGCGAACCGGACCGGTTCGCGCGCGTTGCGGTACCAGTAGCCGCCGTCGGCGGAGTCGTCCACCATCTGTTCGCCGAGCACGGTGGAGTACCACGCGACGTCCGGTGGAGCGGCGCTCAACCCGGTGAGTTCGTCCAGCAGTCGCTGCCGGATCGGTTCCAGCAGCGCCGAATGCCCCGCCAGCGCCGGTCCCGCGGCCAGCATCCGCACCTCGACCTGGTCGTCCCGCAGTGCACGCACCAGTGTCTCCACCGCCTGGCGGGCTCCCGCCACGATCGTCGAGCCGGGCACATTGATCGCCGCGACCGACACCGCCTCGTCGGCCGCCAAGCGTTCCGCGAGCCGGTGCGCGGGCAGGCCGACCATCGCCATCGCGCCTTCCTCGGTGATGCCCGCCATCAGGCGGCTGCGGGCCACGACCACGCGGGCGGCGTCGTCGAGGCTCAGCGCGCCCGCGACGTAGGCCGCGGCGATCTCGCCCTGGCTGTGCCCGATCACGGCATCCGGTGTGACGCCCGCGTCCCGCCAGGTGGCCGCGAGCGCCGCCATGGTCGCGAACAGCAGTGGTTGCACGAGGGTGAAGTCGCCGAGTTGCGCCGCGGTGAAGGTGAACAGCCCGGTCGCCAGCGACCATCCGGTGCGGTGCCGGAACGCTTCGTCGCAGCGGGCGAACTCGGCGCGGAACACCTCCGACCGGGCCAGCATGTCGCGCGCCATCCCCGCCCACTGCACGCCTTGCCCGGGGAAGACGAACGCCGTCTTGCCCGCGGTGAGCGCCGCGTCCGTGGCGGCCACGACATCGGGCGCTGCCCGTTCCTCGACCAGATCGCCCAGGCCGGACAGCATTTCGTCGCGTGTGCCCGCGACCACGACAGCGCGCCATTCGAACGGTGTGCGCTGCAACGCCAGCGAGCGCGACACCGGGGCGGGGTCCAGCGCGGGGTCGCCGGTGACGTGCCCGAGCAGGCGACGCGCCTGACCGTGCAGCGAGGCCCGGTTGCGGGCCGAGATCGGCAGCAGCGCGACCCGGCGGTCGTCCGCAGTGTCGTCGAACGAGCCGGAGGCTTCGTCGACGGCGGGCGGGTCCTCGAGGATCAGGTGGGCGTTGGTTCCGCTGAGCCCGAACGCGCTGACGCCCGCGCGGCGCGGCCGGGCGCCCCGAGGCCATGGTGCCGAATCGGTGTGCACGACCAAACCGCTACCGGCCCAGTCGATGTGCGATGTGGGCGGCCCGTCGTGGGCCATCCCCGGTATCCGCTCGTGCTGTAGCCCGAGAACCAGCTTGATGACCCCGCCGATCCCCGCCGCGGCCTGGGTGTGGCCCACATTGGACTTCAGCGAGCCCACGCCGAGCGGGCGCCCGGGTTCGCGTCCGGGACCGAAGACGCGCGCCAGGGCGCGGGCTTCGATCGGATCGCCGAGGGCGGTGCCGGTGCCGTGCGCTTCGACGTAGTCCACGTCCGCGGGCGTCAGCCCGGCCGAGCGCAACGCCGCCTTGATGACCTGCTCCTGCGCGAAACCGTTGGGAGCGCTGATGCCTTGGCTGCGGCCGTCCTGGTTGACCGCGGAGCCGCGGAACACCGCGAGCACCCGGTCGCCGTCGCGCCGGGCGTCGTCGAGCCGCTTCAGCAGCACCAGCCCGGCGCCCTCGGCCCACACCGTGCCGTCCGCCCCCGCCGAGAACGGCGCGCACCGCCCCGACGGCGACAGCACACCGAGTTTGCACAGTTCCACGTGCGCGGTCGGGCTCATCAGCAGCGTGGTGCCGCCGGCCAGGGCCAGATCGCATTCGCCCGCGCGCAACGCCTGCGCGGCCAGGTGCATGGCGACGATCGAGGAGGAGCACGCGGTGTCGAGGGTGACGGCCGGACCGTGCAATCCGAGTGTGTACGCGATCCGTCCGGATGCCACGGCCGGCGCCAGCCCGGTGCCGACCTGCCCGTTCAACTGCTGCGGCGCCGGGTCGGCGAGATAGCCGGTGCTGTACACCCCGAAATAGACACCGGTCATGCTGCCCTGCAACCGCCTGGGGTCGCGACCGGACCGTTCGATCGCCTCCCAGCTCAGTTCCAGCATGAGCCGCTGCTGCGGGTCCATCACCGCCGCCTCACGCGGGCCGATACCGAAGAACGCGGCGTCGAACTCGTCCACCTGAGTGAGGTATCCGCCGCGGAAGGTGTACGCCTTGCCCTCGGCGGCCGGATCCGGGTCGTAGAGCCCGTCGACGCTCCAGCGCCCGGGCGGCACCTCGGACAGGCCGTCGCGTCCCTCGTCCAGCAGGCGCCACAGCGATTCCGGATCGTCGGCGCCGCCGGGGAAACGACATGCCATCGCGATGATCGCGATGGCATCGTCGGTGCGCCCGGACGGGACGGGCGTGGCTTCGGTGCCGGTGCGTGCCTGCGCCAGGAGAGGCACGGCGGCGGGGTCGCTGTCGGTGCGCGGTCGGTCCGGGACGGGCGCGGACCCTGCTTCGGCGGGGTGCAGCGCCGCCACCACTTGCGCGACGGTGGGGTGCTCGAAGAACAGGTTGGTGTCCAGGGTCCGCCCGACCTGGTCGGACAGCTCCACGACGAGTTCGACCAGATCGGCGGAGCCGAGGCCGAATTCGACCAGCGGCCGGTGCACGTCGATGCGCGCCGGATCGAGATACGCCAGCCGGGCGATGATGTCCACCAGTCGGCTCCGCATGGCTTCGGCGCTCATCACCGCACCGCCCGGTGCGGGAGGCGGGACGCCGATCTCGTCGAATTCGCCTCGGAGGGACAGCAACGGGGACAACGCGTCGTCGAGATAAGCGGCGCGGCAGGCTTGCCGCTGCACCTTGCCACTGCTGGTCTTGAGCAGGGCGCCGGGCCGGATCAAGACCACCGATCGCAGCGTGAGTCCGTGCTCCGCGCCGATCGCCGCGCGGATCGCGTCCTCGGCGTCGGCGAGTTCGGCCGGATCCTCGGTGCGTACCTCCGCGACCACCACGGGCAGTTCCCCGTCGAGGCCCTCGTCCACGGAGAACGCCGCGACGCAGCCCGCGCGCACGGTGTCGTGCGCGGTTTCGGCCGTCAGCTCCAGATCCTGCGGGTAGTGGTTCTTGCCGTCGATGATCAGCAGATCCTTGCGCCTGCCCGTGACGAACAGCTCACCGCCGGACACGAAACCCAGATCCCCGGTACGCAGGAAAGCGCGATCATCGTTGCCGAGCCGGGCGTGGAAGGTCTCGGCGGTGGCCGCTTCGTTGCCGAAATATCCGGCGGCGACACTGGTCCCGGACACCCAGATCTCGCCCTCGGTGCCATCGGCGCACTCCGTGCGGCGCTCGGGGTCGGCGATGACGATCGACAGCCCTTCGGCCGGGCGTCCCACGCCGGCCAGCTCGGAGCGCCCGGGCGGCAGGACCACCGTCGGGGGCGCGCCGAGTTCAGCGGCGCTGACGATGAGCGTCGCCTCGGCCAAGCCGTAGACCGGCTGGAACGATTCGGCCCGGAATCCGGCGCTCGCGAAGCTGTCGGCGAACCGGCGCACGGTGGCCGGGCGCACCGTCTCCGAGCCGTTGAACGCTACCTTCCAGCCGCGCAGGTCGAGCCGGTCGATCTGCGCGGAGCTCATCCGGCGCAGGCACAGTTCGTAGCCGAAGTTGGGACCGCCGCTGGTGTGCGCGCCGAACTCCGAGACCGCCTGCGGCCAGCGTTCGGGGCGTTGCAGAAAGTGCCGGGGAGACATCAGCACCGCGTTCGCGCCGACGAACATCGTCTGCAGCACCGGCGCGATGAGCCCCATATCGTGGTACATCGGCAGCCAGCTGACGAACAGCGCGTCGGTGAGCGAGGCCAGCAGCTCCGGCGTATGGCCCAGTGCCGTGGCGATGGCACGCTCGTTGTGCAGCAGGTTCGCGTGGGTGACCACGACGCCGCGGGGCGCGCTGGTGGAACCCGAGGTGTATTGCAGGAAGGCGACCGAGTCCGGGCCGACGGCGGGCTGTCGCCACGCCGCGGCCGCGTCGTCGGGGATCTCGTCGGTCGCCAGCCACGTGAGCGCACCCAGCTCGGGAACGTCCGCGACCGCCGCGGTCGAGTCGAGGCGGACCTGGCCGGTGGTGAGCACCGCGCCGACGTCGGCATCGGTGACCATGTGCCGCAACCGCCGCAGCGACCGGGCGTCCAGTTGCGGCAGTGGCGCGGGCACGGCGACGACGTTCGCGGCCAGGCAGCCGAAAAAGGCCGCGATGAAATCCAATCCCGACGGATACAGCAGCAGGGCCCGGCGGATGCCGCCGTCTTGCAGCGTGGCGGCGATGGCCCGCGCCCGGGCCGATACGGCGGCGTAGGTGATCTCGTCGATGGCGCCGTCGGCGTCACCGGTGCGCAGGAAGCGGTACGCCGTGGTGCCGGTCAGGGTCTCGCCGCGGGCGAGCAGGACATCGACGAACGAACGGTAATCGGTCATGCGGTAACAACCTTCGGAACTCGACTGTCACGGTGGTCGTGCGCGCGCCGGACGCCGCCGCGATCGCGCGCGGCGCCCGCCCGGCGTCTCATGGTCGGGGTGTCGCGGCGGCCAGTTTCTCGGCGGCGTCGACGGCCGCGAGCACACCGTTCTCCTGCGCGACCGTGCGGCCGATCTCGGCCGCTCGCTGCCGCACCGGCGGCGTGAGGGCCTGCGCCAGCGCCTGGTGCAGACGATCGGGGGTGATCGTGCGATAGGGGAACGTCGCGCCGATACCGAGCGCGGCGATCCGCCAGCCGTAGAAGAATTGATCGCTGTGCACCGGGATCACCACGGCCGGAATCCCCGCCCGCACCACGTCGTGGGTATTTCCGCTGCCGCCGTGATGCACCACCGCGGCGCAGCGCGGCAGGACGCGGTCGTAATCGAACGAATCGATGATCAGCAGGGCGCGGTCGGCGCTGAACCCTTTCGGGAATCCCTCGCCTTTCACGGTGACCAGTGCCCGCGCCCCCAAGCGCGCGCACACCGTCGCGATCATCTCGCGGCATTCCACCGGATCGAGCACGGGCATTCCGGTCATGCAGAAATAGATCGGGGGTTCCCCTTCGTCGAGCCAGGCGTCGAGTTCCGGGTCGACGACCGCTTCACCCCAGGCGTCGCGCAGCAGCGGGGGCAGAATGGAGGCGCCCACGATCGTGGCGCGTTCGGGCCAATCGTGCGGCTTCGGCAACAGCACGGGGCTCACCATGTGGACGAGCGGTATCCGTTCGGTCCGCAGCCGCCGGAAAGGATTGCGCGGCCTGCCCGCCAAACCCATCTGACGGCGCAATTGACGGTCGACCTTGCGATACAGGAACGTGTAGGACAATTCGAAAAGGCTGTAGGTCGCCCGTGACAGAATCCGGGACGTGGTCATGTTCTTCGCCATGAACGACGACGGGAACTCATCGGTGCGTTCGAGCGGGTAGGGCAGGCAGCCGATCACCGGGGTACCGGTCTTCTCGCGGAAATCCATCGCCCACGGCAGCGTCGACGCGCACGCGACGACGACATCGGCGGACGCGCAGGTTCGCGCGAGCACCTCGTGCATCGCCACACCACGTTCACCCTCGATGATCCGCACCGTGTCGAGCATGATGCGAATGAACGGCAGCGTCTTTCCGGAGGCCAGTGCTCGCTTCGCCGCGGTCGTCTCGAGCAGTTCCGCGGCGTCGAAGGGGATCACCCGAGGCTCGAAGCCCGCCTTGCGCACGATGTGCGCTTGATTGCGGGTGGCGGTGATTTCCACTTCGTGCCCGCGGGCGCGGAATTCGTGCGCCAACGCGAGATACGGTTGATGATCGCCCCTGGTACCTGCGGGCAACAAGGCCACACGCATACTATCGACTTCCGCTCGTGCACTGGGCTCGTCCGGCCGGATTCCACGAATCGGCCGATATCTGGTTCGTTGCAGGGATCCGCCTCCCGCGGACGTCCTGCTCGCTCGACAGAGTTCGGAACGGTACTCGGCCCCCCGCCGTTCTCAACGGGCCGACACTGTTCGCAGAATCGGGAGATGATCCTTTCGTCCGAAGGTGAGCCGACCGGCCGCGTCACACCCGGCGTGATCGGCTCCCGCGAAACCGGCGCAGGCCAGTATTCCGGCTCGACCGGGCGCCGTCCAGACTAGGCGCGGGCCGAATCGTTGCCTTCTCACCGGTGGGAGTGGTCCGACCGCGGTGGCGCGCGTCGGCTCGGTGAAAAATCCGCGGCGGCAGCGGATTCCGGCGCGCGGGGATGCTCGGGTGCGGAGCGCGAACGACTATTTCGGTGCCGTGTACCAGCCCGGCGCCTGCCGGTGACCCGCCGTCATGTGGGTCGCAGCCGGTGACCGCCGCCACGGCGCAGGCAGTGCCCCCGGAATCCGGGGCATCGCCGGAAATGTCCGTGCCACAGCGAGCCTCGTCCGGGTCGATCCGGGTGCGGAATTTGCGGCTTCGCCCGATGCGCGGGCAATATGTGGAGGCTCGACGGTTGTCGGCGTGCGTCGCTGGCTGCGACTCATCCCGTGCCGCGGAAGGGACCCCGCCGTTCCAGGGGCGGAGCCGATCTGTTATCTACTGGCTACGATTGTTTTTTCGACTGCACGCGCTCGGTAACCGTGAAGGGATTATCTCTATGGCACGCAAGGTCGTCGTGACACTGGTCGATGACTACGACGGCAAGTCTCAGGCCGAGGAAACAGTGTCTTTCGCCGTGGACGGCGTGGCCTATGAGATGGACTTGTCGGCGGACAATGCCGGTCAGTTACGTGGATTCTTCGAGCAATGGGTTCCATATGCCCGCAAGGTCGGTCGCGCGCGCCGCGGCCGCGGCGGTGTTCTGCGACCGGCGACCGATCGGGAACAGGCCACGGTGATCCGGGAATGGGCGCGCAAGAACGGCATCGATGTGTCGGCGCGTGGACGGATCTCCGCCGAGGTCGTCGAGGCGTACAAGAAGGCGAACGGGTAATTCCGGAACGTTCATCGATCGGTGGCCTGAAGTGCCCGCGCCGCAGCGGCGGCGCGGGACGGCCGCAGTGCGTACTTTTCCGCGCGATGCCGCGATAACAGCGCCGCGCCGGGGTAAGCGACCGGTATGACGGTCATGTTAGGCGCCCCGAAGCAGAAACTGCCCCGCCCGCGTGGCGAGTTGTCGGAAGCGGTGGTGCAGCTGCTGCGCGGCGCACCGGGTGGCTCGGTGCCGGAGCCGGGTCCGGCGGACCCGTACGGCGAAGACCTGCACCTTGCCCTGCACACCTGCTACGAGCTGCACTATCACGGTTTCCCGGCGGTCGACGCGGGATGGGAATGGGATCCTGGCCTGCTGGGTCTGCGTGCCGCGCTGGAGCAGCGGTTCCTGGGGGCGCTGCGCGAGGACGTGCCCGGCGGCGGGGATCTCGACGCGGAACTCGACCAGTTGCTGGTCACCCCGGCCGACCCGGACGGAGTGAGCCGTTTCCTGCGCGACGAGGGCGAGTGGTGGCAGATGCGCGAGTACTTCGTGCACCGTTCGATCTATCACCACAAAGAGGCCGATCCCTACGCATGGGTGATTCCCCGGCTGCGCGGCCAAGCCAAGGCATCGCTGGTGGCGGTCGAGTTCGACGAGTTCGGGGCCGGGCACGGCGAACGCGTGCACGCGCAGCTCTACGCCGACCTGCTGGCCGGCGCCGGCCTGAATCCGGACTATCTGCATTATCTGGACGTGGTTCCCGCGCCGATGCTCGCGCTGGTGAACATGATGTCGCTGTTCGGGCTGCACCGGTCGTGGCGGGGCGCGCTGGTGGGCCATTTCGCCACGGTGGAGATCACCTCCCCGCCCGGCGCTCAGCGGTTGGTGCAGGCGCTGGAGCGCTTGGACGCCGATCCTGCGTGCGTGCTGTTCTACCGTGAGCACGTCGAAGCCGACGCGGTGCACGAGCAGATCATGCGCACCGGGGTGATCGGCGACCTGCTGCGGCGGGAACCCGAGCTGACCGAGTCGGTGGCGTTCGGTATCCAGGTGACGAATCTCCTGGAGGACCGATTCGCCGATCATGTGCTGGAATCCTGGCGCGCGGGTCGCGGATCGTTGCGCGATGGCGGGCGCGGACGTGGCGGCGCGCACGATTAAGCAGCGCGCGGCGGGCTATTCGCCGAACGTGATGTTGATTCGACCTCCCGGCGTCTATTCGCCGCAGCTGGACACCTGGCTGCTCGTCCGTGCTCTGGCCGAAGCGGGCGTTCCGCGCGGCGGACACGCGTTGGACGTGTGTACCGGAACGGGCGCCTTGGCCGTCGCCGCCGCGTACACGGGCGCCGCGCGGGTGACGGCGGTGGACGTGTCCCGTTCCGCCGTCGTGTCCGCCTGGTTGAACTGCCGGCTGCGCGGCATCGACGCGGAGGTATTGCGCGGTGATTTCAGCGCGGTCCTCGGCGGGCGCAGTTTCGATCTGGTGCTGGCCAATCCGCCCTACGTCCCCGCGCCCGAGGGCACCGACAGCCGCGGCCTCGCCCGGGCCTGGGACGCCGGGGCCGGAGGCAGGGCGATCCTCGACCAGTTGTGCGCGGCGCTGCCCACTCTGCTGAAACCGCGCGGGGTAGCGTTGATCGTGCATTCGGCGCTGAGCGATCCGGATTCGACCTTGGCGCAACTGCGTGAGCGAGAACTCAAGGCCGCGATCGTGGCACGGGCGACCGTGCCGTTCGGGCCCGTGCTGCGCCGCCGCGCGCAGTGGCTGGAATCGGCCGGGCTGATCGGGCCCGGTCAGCGAATGGAAGATCTGGTGGTGATCCGTGCCGACCGCATCCGGCAATGAGCAGTGGCGGCGAGTGACGCTCACCGCCGACGGTCCCGCCCTGATCGAGGGCCCGGTGGAGTTCGTCACCGCGGACGGGCGGACGGTGCGCTCCGACCGGTTCCTGGTGGCGCTGTGCCTGTGCAAGCGCTCGAAGAACTATCCGTTCTGCGACACCAGCCACCGCAGGCATCGCCGTTCGTCGTGACCGCGGGTCACGCCGGGGAACCGTCCGAACCCAGCGAGCGGACGGTGTCGAGCAGTGATTCGGTGGCGCAGGCGACGGTCTGCTCGAGGACCTCCACCGGTTCGCCGTCGAACTGACGGTGCCACGCGCGCACGCC
Source organism: Nocardia exalbida NBRC 100660 (assembly GCF_000308575.1). GTDB lineage: Bacteria > Actinomycetota > Actinomycetes > Mycobacteriales > Mycobacteriaceae > Nocardia > Nocardia exalbida. The sequence continues at coordinate 37,381 of NZ_BAFZ01000157.1, forward strand.
GTGCTCGGTGGCGATCGCGAACCAGACCGAGCCCGGCGGCTGACCGTCCTGCGGGTCCGGGCCGCCTGCGCCGGTGACCGCTACGGAGACAGCCGCTTTCAGCAAGTCGCGGACTCCCGTGGCCATCGCTTCGGCCGCGGTCTGTGACACCACCGGCACGTCGGGCACACCCAGGACGGTGCGCTTGACCTCCGTGCTGTAGGCCACGAGGCCGCCGCGGAACCATTCGGACGAGTTCGGCGCCGCACCCAGCGTGGCAGAAAGCCGGCCGGAGGTCAGCGATTCGGCGACTGCCACGGTGATCTCCGACTGCTGCGCCGATTCGGCCAGCTCGTGTGCGTTCTCGTCCGACTGGGGCATCTGCGTCCTTTCTGCGCTGTCTGCCGCTCACCATACGGCCCGGCCCGTGTCCGACCGCACGGTAGCCACCCGGTTTCGGTGCGGCGGCGCCGGGAATGTCGGCAGAGAACCGGCCCTTGACGCAAGGAGAAAGCGATGACGACCGACGCGATCGTGCTGCTGCGCGACGACCACAAGGCGATCCGGAAACTGTTCCGCGAGTTCGAGAAGGCGGGCGAGGACGCAACGCAGACCAAGGGCAAGGTGGTGAAGAAGATCATCGAGGCGCTCACCGTGCACACGTATCTCGAGAACGAGTGCATGTACCCCGAGGTCCGCAAACTCGTTCCGGAGCTCGAGGACGACATCCTGGAGTCCTACGAGGAGCATCACGTCGCCGACGTGCTGGTCACCGAGCTGTCGATGATGAAGCCCGACGACGAGCACTTCACCGCCAAGACCACCGTGCTGATCGAGAACGTCGACCACCACATCGATGAGGAAGAGAACGAGTGGTTCCCGAAGGTGCGGGAAAGTCTGGGGCGCAAGCAGCTTCAGGAGATCGGCGCCAGGATGCAGGAACTGAGGAAGAAGGCGCCGACCTCGCCCGCCCAGCCCTCGGCGCTGAAGAAGACCGTGGACGCCGTGCTGGCCTGAACAGACGACGGCGCCGGCGCCTCGGGGAGGTGCCGGCGCCGTCGTGCGGGCGGTCAGTCGGCGGGCGGGTACTGCTGCGCGCCCAGCAGCCGGGCCAGGTGGGCGGCGTTCCTGGCCAGCGCGGCGGTGGCGGAGGCCACCGCCTTGGGCACCGAATCGAGATCCTGGTAATCGGTGCCGCCCATGGCTTGATCGTTCCAGTACGTGCAGCCCTGCGCCGGAATGGTGAAGCCGATGTCGTTGAGCCCCTGGAACAGATCGGCGACGATCTTGTGCGCGCCGTCCTCGTTGCCGACCACCGCGACCGTGGCCACCTTGCCGACCATCGCCGGACGGCCCGCGTCGTCGGTCTCGGACAGCTCGGCGTCCAATCGCTCCAGCACCCGTTGCGCCACCGACGACATGTGCCCGACCCAGGTGGGGGTCGAGACCACCAGGATGTCGGCCGCCGCGACCTGCTCGCGAATCGAGGGCCACTGGTCGCCGGGGCCCTCGTCGGCGGTGACGCCGGGCAGCACGTCGTAGTCCACCACGCGCAGCACCGTGCCCTGCACGCCGTGCCCGGCCAGTTCGTCGAGCACTTGGCGGGCGATGAGGTCGCTGCTGGATTCGGCGGGCGACTTCTTCAGCGTGCACACCAGCGCGAGTGCGGTCGGTCCGGCCATGAAGGAAACCTCCTGATTCACCATGTGTCCGGTTCAGTCGCGGGCGACGACCCGGATCGTGCGCAGCCGGGAGTCGGCGGCGTCGGGCACGTTCATTCCCGCGTCGAGCCCGGTGCGCAGGTACTCGACGACGGCGGCATCGATACGTTCTCCCGGCACGACCACCGGGATGCCCGGCGGGTAGGGCGTGAGCTGCTCGGCGGCGATCCGGCCGACGGCGTCGTGCGCGTCCACCGTCTGCACCGGGCCGAAGAAGGCGTCGCGCGGCAGCATCACGGTCTCGAGCTGCAGGTCCTCGGGTGAGGGGAGGTCGATGCGCGGCGGCTGGGGATCGGTGAGCTGGTCGCGCCAAGCGGCGATGCCGTCGACGAGGGTGTCGACGGTGTCCTTGTCGTCGGCCATCGACAGCGTGGCCAGCAGGCGGCGGTGATCGCTCAACCCCATGTCGATGCGGCGGTGCTCGCGCAACCAGTCCGCGGCCTGGTAGCCGCTGGCCCCGGTGCCGGAGACGTCCATCAGGACCTGCAGCCGGTCGAGGTCGTGCGAGGCTTCCGCGCCGAGCAGTTCGTCTTCGAGCACCTCGATGCCCGGTATCTCGGCGAGTTGCCGCCTGGCCTTCTCGGCGACCCGCAGGGCGTCGCCGAGCAATTCGTGGCCGCGCTCGACCATCTGCCTGCGCCAGCCGTCGAGCGCGGCGTAGACCAGCACGTTCGGGCTGGTGGTCATCAGCAGGTCGGCGCATTCGCTGAGCCGGATCGGGTCGATGAGATCGCCTTGCAGGTGGAACACCGAGCCCTGTTCGAAGCCCGCGCCCATCTTGTGCACGCTGACCACGCACAGATCCGCTCCCGCGTCCATCGCCCAGGTCGGCAGATCCTCGTGGAAGGGCAGGTGCGCGCCCCAGGCCTCGTCGACGATCAGGGGCTTGCCCCGCTCGTGGCAGACCTCGGCGATGCCCGCGATGTCCGCGCAGGTGCCGTAGGGACTCGGGCTCACGATCAGCGCCCCCGCGGCGCCGGGGTGCGCGTCCCACGCGTCGCGGACCTGCTGCGGCGAGGGCGGGTGCGCGAAATGGTGCTCGGCATCCCAGCGCGGCGTGATCCAGTGCGGCTGCACGCCGGAGAAGACGAGCCCGGCGACGACGGATTTGTGGCTGTCGCGTGCCACGAGCAGGCCGCCGTCGTGGCCGCCCGCCACCGTCATCATGGCCGCCTTGACCGACAGGGAACTGCCGCAGGTGGAGAAGAACGCCGATTCGGCCCGGACCGCGTCGGCCATCAGCGCTTCGGCCCGCGCGAGATAGCCGCCGCGCGAGAGCCGGTCGTCCAGCCCGGCGGTGGCCAGCACGTCGGAGCCGAAGGCGTCCCGGCCGATCACCTTCAGGACGCGTTCGTCGGTGCCGCGTCCTTGCCGATGCCCGGGCGGCGTGAAGCCGTAGCGGCCCAGCCGGTGATAGTCGGCAAGCGCTTCCAGGAGAGGAGCTCGTGTATGGTCCACGGCTTTCGCCTACCCCGGATCGGTGGCGGCACACATCCGGCGCACCGCCGGCTCATGGCATCCCGCGCACCCTCAACCGCCGCGGTCCCCGATCCGCGTGCCGCGCAATGGGATGTGGCGTCGGGTGCGGGATCGCCGCCCGACGGCGACCACCGTCGGCGACCAGATCCAGGTCCAGGCACCCCTGACGCGCGGCGACCATTCGGTCGCGCCCTCCCGCGCCGGGCGATGCGGTCGCGTCCTGCGCCCCTCCGGTTCGTACGGGCGAACCCGTCGCCGGTCGTTTCGGGCACCGGAGTCCGGGTAGGACCCGGACTGTATCGACTTCGACCGGAGGAGCGCGCGGATGAAGGCAGTGACCTGGCAAGGGCGGCGCAAAGTCGCCGTGGAGACGGTGCCCGATCCGCGGATCGAGGCGCCGACGGACGCGATCATCGAGGTGACCTCCAGCGGAATCTGCGGATCCGACCTGCACCTGTACGAAGTGCTCGGCGCGTACATGAGCAACGGCGACGTCTTCGGCCACGAACCCATGGGACGTGTGGTCGAGACCGGCTCGGCCGTCACCGGCCTGGCCCGCGGGGACCGCGTCGTCATCCCGTTCCAGATCAGTTGCGGCGCCTGCTACATGTGCCGCAGCGGGCTGCCCACCCAGTGCGAGACGACGCAGGTCCGCAAATACGGCTGCGGCGCGGCCCTGTTCGGCTACTCCAAGCTCTACGGGCAGGTGCCCGGCGGCCAGGCCGAGTATCTGCGGGTGCCGCATGCCGACGCCACCCATATCAAGGTGCCCGAGGGACCGGCCGACGACCGCTTCCTGTACCTGTCGGACGTACTGCCCACCGCCTGGCAGGCGGTGGAATACGCCGCGGTGCCCGACGGCGGGTCGGTGACCGTGCTCGGCCTCGGCCCGATCGGGGACATGGCCTGCCGGGTCGCGGCGCATCGCGGCTATCGCGTCATCGGTGTCGACCGGGTGCCCGAACGGCTGGCGCGGGCGGCCGCGCGCGGGGTGGAGGTGATCGACATCGGCGCCGTCGACGAGCCGGTCGGCGACATCGTCCGCGGCTGGACCGACGGCCGCGGCACCGACTCGGTGATCGATGCGGTGGGCATGGAGGCCCACGGGTCGCCGATCGCGTCGGCAGCCCAGCGCTCGGCGGCGTTCCTGCCGGATCCGGTGGCCCAGAAGGTGATGGACACCGCGGGCGTGGACCGGCTCGCGGCGCTGAACTCCGCGATCGACATCGTCCGGCGCGGTGGCACCATCTCGGTGATCGGCGTCTACGGCGGCATGCTCGATCCGCTGCCGATGCGGGTGCTGTTCGACAAGCAGATCCAGGTGCGGATGGGCCAGGCGAACGTCAAGCGGTGGGTCGAGGACATCATGCCGCTGCTGAGCGACGGCGACCCGCTCGGCGTGGACACCTTCGCCACCCATCGTCTGCCGTTGACCGGCGCGGCCGAGGGTTACGCGATGTTCCAGCAGAAGACCGACGGTGCGGTGAAGGTGGTGCTCGACCCGACCGCCGCGAACTGACCGGCGCACCGGCCCCGGCCGAGGTCCGAGACCGCGGCCGCGGACGGTTTGCTCTGTCTTTGCCTGGGTAGCTTGCCGGGTATGAGCTTTTTACTACGCGGAGTCGTCTCACCGTGGTGGCTCGAGGCGCCGACCTCCGTGGCGGCGGAGATGGCCCGCGCTGGCGTGGAGAAGGTCGTCGACCTGGGAACCAAAGCGGCCCAGGCGCCGGTGCAGGCGGTGGCCGCGGGCGCGCGGGCGGGGGCGTCGCTGCTGAACCTGGGAAGCGACGAGGAGTTGCGCGACGAGCTCGCGGCGCTGATCGATCCGCACGCGCTGCGTTCGCGCCGCCGTGTGGCGCTCTACGAGGACCGGGCCACCGTCGAGGTGCGCGGGCTGGACTCCGGTAAGAGCGGAGACGTCACGCAGGCGCTGCACCGGACGCTGGACCGGCGCCGCGATGTGCGCTGGTGGCGGGTGAACGCGGTGACCGGCCGCGTCGTCGCCGCGCTCGAGCACGGCGCGGCCGACCTGCCCGCCCTGGTATCGGCCATCGAGTCCGTCGAGGCCGACACCGCGGTCGACGACCTGGACTGGAGCCGCGGCCGCGAGCACCCCGGGGATCGGGAACCACTGCTCGCGGCCGCGATCCAGGTCGCGGGCGACGTCGGTGCGATCGGATTGTCCGCGGTGGGCGCGGTGCTGCCGTTGCGCGGGCCCGCCCGGATGTTGCGCGCGGCGGCAGCCTTCGTCGACACCCAGCCCCGGCTGCGCAAACGGCTGGAGGAACAGCTCGGCCGTCCACGCACGGACATGGTGCTCACCACCGCCAACGCCATCGGCAACGCCCTGGGCAACAGCGCAGCGGCGGGCACGGCGAATCTGGTCATCGACGCGGTGCATCGCGGTTTCACCCTGACCGAGTCGATGACCAGGTACGCGCAGTGGCGAAAATGGGAGACCGAGATCGACCGCCGCCCTGCGGAAGTGTGCGATCCGCTGGCACCGTCCACCCGCGTGGTCGAGATGCCGCAGGGTCCGATCGAGCGGGTCGCCGACGAAACAGCGGCGGCCGCGCTGGTGGGTGCGGTCACCTCCGTCCTCGGCGGCCGCGGCCTGTTCGGCGCCGCCGACGCGCTGGAACTCGGCGCGCCCAAGGCAGCGCGGGCCAGCCGGGAGGCCTACGGCGCCCTCGTCTCCACGGGGCTCGGCCGCGCGGGCGTGCTGACGCTGCACCCGCGGGTCTGGCGGCGACTCGACCGATTGTCCGCCCTGGTCATCGACGGAGAATCGCTGCTGACCTCCCGCCGCTTGGTACTCGACGCCGAAACGACCGACCAGAGATGGTCGGTCGCCGACGTGTGGAGCGCGGGCCAGCGCCTGCTGTGGGAGCGAGAGGCCGGCGAAGGCGCGGACAATGACGCGCAGCCGGACGACACCGATCGCTACCTGTCGTCGGGGGGCCACCGCACACTGGTGCACCCGGCCACCGGAAAACCCGACGACGGTGCCACGCCCCGCCCCGTGTGGCGCGAACTCCACGACAACGGCAAACCGGTCGGACGAGTCCTGATCGGCCGCGAACTCGACCGGCGGGCACACGCGCTGCTGAGCCGGGCGCGCAGCGCGGGCCTGCGCGTCACCCTCGCCGGGGGCGCCGACGCCGCCGAACTGCGGTCGATGGCCGACGAATTCGTCTCCCCGTCCCATTCGCTCAGCGAGCGGGTGCGCACGCTGCAACAGGACGGTCACGTCGTCGCGGTGCTGAGCCCCCGCGCCCACAAAGCCCTGGCCCGCGCCGATGTCGGGATCGGTCTGGCCGTGCGGGAAGACAACGCCCTGCAGATGCCCTGGACCGCCGACGCGGTCTGCCGCGACCTCGGACAGGCGCACCGCGTCCTCGCCGCCATCGCCCCGGCCCGGCAGGTGAGCGAACGCGGCCGTTCGCTGGCGCTGTCGGCGGCCGCGCTGGGCGGGCTGCTGCTGGCCGTCGCCCCCGACAGCGCGGGCCGGGCCTCGCCCATGACCGCCGCCCACTACACCGGTCTGCTCAGCGGCGCCTACACCGGATGGCGAACCGCGCGCACCGAGCCACCGGCCGCCCTCGCCCCGCTGCTGCCCTGGCACGCCCTCGAACCCGACGAGGTGTTGAGCCGGTTGCCGCAGCCCGGGCCGGTGCAGGAACGAGCCCAGCCGGACACCGCCGCCCGCATCCCCGGGGTGCGCGTGCTCACCTCGGCGGCGTCGTTCGCGGGCCAACTGCGCCGCGAACTGGCCGACCCGCTGACCCCGATCCTCGGCGTCGGCGCGGCCGCCACCGCCGTGCTCGGCGCCCCGTCGGACGCGGTGCTGCTGTCGTCGGTCCTCGCGGTGAACGCGCTGGTGTCCGCCTGGCAGCGGCAGCGCGCCGAGGGCGCGTTGCACCGGCTGTTCGAGGGCGAGCAGCTCACCGCCCGGGTGATCGATCGCGCCGAACTCGACGCGGCCGAACCGCGCGAAACCCGCGTGCCCGCGAACCTGCTGACACTGGGCGATGTCATCGTGCTGCGCGCCGGGGACGTGGTCCCCGCCGACGCGCGGCTGCTGCGCGCGGACGACCTCGAGATGGACGAATCCGGCCTCACCGGCGAGTCGATCACCGTCGACAAGCAGGTCTCCGCCACCCCGGGCGCGTCGGTGGCCGACCGCGCCTGCATGGTCTTCGAAGGCAGCACCGTGGTGAACGGCACCGGGCGGGCGATCGTCGTGGCCGTCGGCCACGACACCCAGGCGGGCCGCGCCGCCGCCGGCGCCATCCCGCCCGAGAAGGCCGGTGTGCAGGCGCAGCTGCGCCGCTTGACCGACCGCGCCCTGCCGTTGACCTTGAGCGGCGGCGGCGTCGTGACCGGGCTGGGCATCCTGCGCGGCAGGCCCCTGCGCACCGCCATCGCCGACGGCGTCGCGGTCGCGGTCGCCGCGGTCCCCGAAGGACTGCCGCTGGTGGCCACGGTCGCTCAGCTCGCCGCCGCCCGCAGGCTGTCACGGCACGGTGTGCTGGTGCGCGCCAGCCGCACCGTCGAGGCCCTCGGCCGGGTGGACACCCTGTGCTTCGACAAGACCGGCACCCTCACCGAGGGGCGGCTGCGCCTGACCACCCTCGCCGATCTCGACGACCAGTGGGCCCCGGACGCGGGCTCCGAGGACGCGCACCGTCTGTTGCGCGCCGCGGCCCGCGCCTGCCCCGATCCCGCCGAGGGACCGATCGCGCACGCCACCGACCGCGCCGTCGTCGACGCCGCGGCCCGGATACTCGGCGACGACGCCCGGCAGTGGGATGCGATCGAGGAGATCCCGTTCGAATCCAACCGCGGATACGCCGCCACCCTCGGCCACACCTCCCGCAAACTGCGGCTGATCGTGAAGGGCGCACCCGAAGTCGTGCTGTCGCGCTGCACCAAGGTGCGGGTGAACGACACCGACCACCCCTTCGACGAGCGCATGCGCGAACGCGCCGAACGAGCGGTGCGCGATCTGGCCGAACAGGGCCTGCGGGTGCTGGTGGTGGCCCGGCGCGACCTTTCCACCCCACCCGACGACGTCGAGGCGGCGGTCGTGGAACTCACCCTGCTCGGGTTCCTCGGCCTCGCCGACGCCCCACGACCGCAAACGCTGCCGCTGGTCACCGCGCTGCAACGCAACGACATCAGCGTGCGCATGATCACCGGCGACCACCCGGTGACCGCGGCGGCGGTGGCCCGCCAGCTCGGCATCGAGGCGGGCCAGGTCGTGACCGGCGCGGATCTCGACCGCCTCGACGAGACCGCCCAAGCCGAGCTGATCGAACAGGGCACGGTCTTCGCCCGCGTCGATCCCGAACAGAAGGTGCGCATCGTGGCGGCGCTGCGCCGCGCGGGTCACGTCGTCGGCATGACCGGCGACGGCAGCAACGACGCCGCCGCCATCCGCACCGCCGACGTCGGAATCGGTTTGGCCGCACAGGGTTCCATCGCCGCGCGCAATGCCGCCGACATGGTGCTCACCCGCTCCGACCCCCTCGTGCTGTTGCATGCCCTCGTCGAAGGGCGCGGCATGTGGCAGCGGGTCACCGACGCGGTCGGCGTGCTGGTCGGCGGCAACGCGGGCGAAGTGGCCTTCACGCTGTACGGGACCGCCGTCAGCGGCCGAGCGCCGCTGGGCACCCGGCAGTTCCTGCTGGTGAACATGCTCACCGACATGTTCCCCGCGATGGCGCTGGCGCTGTCGCGGGACGGGGACGCGGTCGATCCCGACGACACCGACGACCCGAAGGCCCAGGCGGAGCGGGCGGCCGAACGCCTGGCCGAACTCCCGCGTGCGCACCTGGGCACGGATCTGCTGCGCACCCTCGGCGTCCGCGGTGTCGCGACGGCCACCAGCGCGTCGGTCGCGTGGACCCTCGGCCGCGTGACCGGCACGCAGCGGCGCGCCGCCACCATCGGCCTGGTCGCGCTCATCGGCACCCAACTGGGCCAGACGCTGGTCTCCGGTTACCGCAGCCCGCTGGTGTGGCTTACCACCGCCGCGAGTGGCGCGGTGCTCGGCGCGGTGGTGATGACACCGGGGCTGTGTACCTATTTCGGTTGCCGCCCGCTGGATCCCGTCGGATGGGGGATCGCGACCACCTGCGCGACGACCGCCACCGCCGCCGCCGTGCTGCTTCCTCGGTTGCTGCCCCAGCCGCAGTCCCCAGCGCCGGTGGCGCGCTGATTGGCGCCGCACCGCCCGGGTACCCGCCTGGCGACGGACCCTGCCACCGGCACAGGACAGGAGGACCCCTATGGCTCGACAGGTCGGTGACTACGTCGTACAACGTCTGCGGGAGTGGGGCGTGGAGCAGGTCTTCGGTTATCCCGGCGACGGGATCAACGGCCTGATCGCCGCTTTCGGCCGCGCGGACGACGATCCGGCGTTCATCCAAGCCCGCCACGAGGAGATGTCGGCGTTCCAGGCCACCGGATACGCCAAATTCAGCGGCAAGGTGGGCGTGTGCACCGCGACCTCGGGCCCGGGGGCGATCCATCTGCTCAACGGTTTGTACGACGCGAAACTCGATCACGTCCCGGTGGTGGCGATCGTCGGGCAGACCGCGCGCAGCGCGATGGGCGGCAGCTATCAGCAGGAAGTCGATCTACAGAACCTGTTCAAGGACGTCGCGTCCGACTACTTGGTCGAGGTGAATGTCGCCGCCCAATTGCCCAACGCGCTGGACCGCGCCTTCCGGGTCGCGATCGCGCGGCGGGCCCCGACCGCGGTGATCCTGCCGTCGGATCTGCAGGAGCAGCCCTACGAGCCACCGCAGCACGCCTTCAAGCAGGTGCCGTCGAGCCCGCCCGGGCAGGCCGCGGCGCGCGTGATTCCCGCGTACGAGGACATCCGGCGCGCCGCGGAGGTGATCGACGCCGGATCCAAGGTCGCGATCCTGATCGGGCAGGGCGCCCGTTCGGCCGCCGAGGAGGTCGTGGAACTCGCCGAGCGCACCGGCGCGGGCGTGGCGAAGGCTCTGCTGGGCAAGGACGTCCTGCCCGACGATCTGCCTTTCGTCACCGGTGCGATCGGATTGCTCGGCACCAGGCCCAGTTACGAACTCATGCGCGACTGCGACACGCTGCTGATCGTTGGATCGAACTTCCCCTACAGCCAGTTCCTGCCCGAATTCGGGCAGGCCCGCGCCGTGCAGATCGACATCGACGGCACCATGATCGGCATGCGTTACCCGACCGAGGTGAACCTGGTCGGCGACGCGAGATCGACGTTGGCGGAACTGATTCCGCTCGTGCGGCGCAAGGACGACCGCGGCTGGCGGGAGAAGATCGAGAAGAACGTCGCCCGCTGGTGGCAGACCATCGAACGCCAGTCCCTGCTGGACGCCCACCCGGTCAACCCCATGCGGGTGGTGTGGGAATTGTCCGAGCGCATTCCCGACGACGCCATCGTCACCGCCGATTCCGGGTCCTCCACCAACTGGTATGCCCGCTGCCTGCGCTTGCGCGGCCGGATGCGCGGGTCGCTGTCGGGCACCCTGGCGACCATGGGGCCGGGCGTGCCCTACGCCATCGGCGCCAAGTTCGCCCACCCCGACCGGCCCGCGATCGCGCTGGTCGGCGACGGCGCCATGCAGATGAACGGGATGGCCGAACTGCTCACCATCGCCCGCTACCGCCCCCGCTGGAGCGACCCGCGCCTGATCGTCTGCGTCTTCCACAACAACGACCTCAACCAGGTCACCTGGGAGCTGCGCGCCATGGGCGGCGCCCCGAAATTCGAGCCGTCGCAGGCCCTTCCCGACGTCTCCTATGCCGAAGTCGCCCGCAGCGCGGGCCTGACCGGCATCACTGTGCGGACACCCGAGGAACTCGGGCCGGCTTGGGACCGCGCCCTGCACGCCGACGGCCCGGTGGTGCTCGACGTGCACTGCGACCCCGACGTGCCGCCCATCCCGCCGCACGCCACCTGGGATCAGATGAAGGACACCGCCGAAGCCGTGTTGCGCGGCGACCCGGACGCCTGGCATCTGATCGCGCAGGGTGCGAAAACCAAGGTCCAGGAGTTCATTCCGTAGCGACAGAAACGAGTGTGCGATGACCGAACAGGATGTCGTCGAGCTGCTGACCGCCCAGCACGAGGAGATCTTCGCGTTGCTGGCGCGGCTGAAGGCGGGCGAGGACGGGAAACAGGATCTGTTCACCGAGTTGGTGCGGTTACTGGCCGTGCACGAGAGCGCCGAGGAGGAGGTCGTGCACCCCGTCGCGGCGCGGGCCCGTTTCGGCGCGGACGCCGACATCGTGCAGCCGCGGCTGGAGGAGGAGAACGCGGCCAAACGCGCCCTGGCGGACCTCTACGACCTGGGGGTGGACCATCCCGATTTCGACGCCCGGCTCGCGAAGTTCGCCGACGCCGTGGCCGAGCACGCCGCGCACGAGGAAACCGAGGAGTTCACCCTGCTGCGCGCGCAGTTCTCCACCAGCCAGTTGCGGCGGATGGCGGGCTCGGTACGCGCCGCCGAAGCCGTGGCCCCCACCCGCCCGCACCCCCACGCGGGGGAGTCCGCGGTCGCGAACCTGCTGGCCGGCCCGCCGCTGGCGGTGTTCGACCGCGCTCGTGACGCGGTGCGCGACTGGCGGCAGAACCAGGACACGTGAATCACCCCCAGCCCACGAAGCGGAGAAGGAGAACACCGACATGGGGTTTCCCGCGCAGCAGCAAGAAGTTCCCGGCATCCAGGCCCGGATGACCCCCGTACCGGACTGCGGTGAGGACAGCTACCGCGGCTCCGGCAAACTGACCGGCAAGGCCGCCGTCATCACCGGCGCCGACAGCGGAATCGGCCGGGCGGTGGCGATCGCCTACGCGCGCGAGGGCGCCGACGTGCTGATCTCCTACCTCGACGAGGACGAGGACGCCAAGGAAGTCGCCGACCTGGTGACGCAGGCCGGACGCAAAGCCGTCCTGGTGCCCGGCGACCTGTCGGAGGCCGCCCATTGCCGCGCCGTCATCGATCGGGCCGTGCGGGAATTCGGGAAGATCGACATCCTGGTGAGCAACGCGGCCTTCCAGATGACGCACCAGACGCTGGAGGAGATCAGCGACGAGGAATTCGAGCACACCGTCAAATTGAACATCAACGCCTACTTCTACCTGGTGAAGGCGGCGCTGCCGCACATGCCTGCGGGGTCGTCGATCATCGGCAGCTCCTCGGTCAACTCCGACATGCCCTCGCCGACACTGGCCCCGTACGCCGCGACCAAAGCCGCCATCGCGAACTTCTCCGCCAGCCTCGCGCAATTGCTGGGCGAACGGGGAATCCGGGTCAACAGCGTGGCGCCGGGACCGATCTGGACCCCGCTGATCCCCTCCACCATGCCGGTCGAGAAGGTCGCGCACTTCGGTGACGACACGCCGTTGGGCCGTGCCGGTCAACCGGCCGAATTGGCGCCCACCTACGTCATGCTGGCCTCCGACGACGGCAGCTACGTCTCCGGCGCTCGCATCGCGGTCACCGGTGGCAGGCCGATCCTGTGACGCTTCGCGCACGCTGACCCGCCCGGTCGGCCGTGACGGCCGACCGGCGGCGGGGGCGGATCACAGCATCGACACCACGATGCCGACCGCCACGGCGAGGAACAACAGGATCACCAGCGCCCCGATGAG
>NZ_BAFZ01000156.1 GCF_000308575.1 Nocardia exalbida NBRC 100660
GCCACCCGGCCAGCAGCCGGTGGCGCCGCCGTCGGGGCAACCGCAGGCGCAAGGGCCGCCGCCGGTGGATCAAGCGAAGATCGCCGACTTGAACAGGCAGATCGATGAGATCCGCGCTGCCCTCGAACGCCTGCAGAAGCAGCTGAGCGAACTCGACCGCAACGGTCGCTGACGCGGGCGCCGGTGACCGCTTATCGCGGCAGAACCTGGTCCGATTGCGTCGCCGTAGAGACGCTTTCGGGCCCGGGGCTATGTTGAGCGTCGGGCAGGTGAACGAGGATCAGGCCGATGCCCGCGATGAGGAAGTTCTGCAGCGCGGCCGAGGACGCGTTCACATCGTCGTTGGCCCACATGCGGAACCATTCGCCGCCGACGGTCAGGAACCCGCCCAGGAACAGCAGCACCGCCATGGTCCAGCCCAGGCTGGACAGCCGCACGGCCGTATCGAGGCCGGCTCGAAGCCGGCGCGGTCGTCCGGCCAGCACCCGGACCCACGCGGCTCCCGCGGCCAGCAGCACGAAGGCGATGAGGAACTCCCAGATCACAACCAGAATGTAGGCGACGAGCGCGACGTTGCCGTTGGTGATCGCGCGCCAGTCCGTTCCCGGATTGTGGATCGTCGCCTTCATCGACAGCACGGCGGCGACCCCCTTGCGATTGGTGTCGGTGTCCACGCAGTTGGTGAACGCGACGAACAGGTAGTAGAAGCCGGTGATCGTGGCCAGTGTCGCCACCGCCATCCGGCGGCTACCCACCACATCGAGAAACCTTGCGCCGCTGCGCGTCATCTGCCTACCTCGGGTCGACTGGCATGAAGGTCCGGACATTTAGGCGCCGACGATCATATCGGCGTACGCATGCGTCTTCTCCCCATGGCGGGGGAGTCGGAGCCGGTCGAAAACCCTCTACCGCAAATCTTTCCGTCCGCCGGATGGAACGACGATCCGCCTCCGCCCCGGTGGTTCCGCGGCGCGGGTCGGAACGCGGCGACTGCGCCACCCGGGAGGGTGGCGCAGTCGCATACTTTCGGCTCGGACGTGTCGGCGGTTACCGGGGCGCGGCGCCGTCGAGCCCGCGCGTCCTACTGCGCGGTGGTCTGCCGCTTCGGCAGCTTCCAGCCCGGACGGGGGAAGTGGCAGGTGTACCCGTCCGGGTAGCGCAACAGGTAGTCCTGATGCTCCGGCTCGGCCTCCCAGAACTCGCTCGCCGGGGTGACCTCGGTGACCACCTTGCCGGGCCACAGCCCGGAGGCGTCCACGTCGGCGATGGTGTCCAAGGCGACGCGCTTCTGATCCTCATCGAGATAGAAGATCGCCGAACGGTAGCTGGTCCCGATGTCGTTACCCTGGCGGTCCTTCGTCGAGGGATCGTGGATCTGGAAGAAGAACTCGAGCAGTTCCCGATAGTCCGTCCTGGCCGGGTCGTAGACGATCTCCACGGCCTCCGCATGGCCCGGGTGGTTCCGGTACGTGGGATGGTCGTTGCGCCCACCGGTGTAGCCGACGCGTGTCGACACCACCCCCGGTTGCTTGCGGATCAAGTCCTCCATGCCCCAGAAGCATCCACCGGCCAGGATGGCCTTCCGCGTGTCGCTCACGCCTCCTCCTTCGCGAAGAGAGTCCTGTACTGCCCATAGCCTTCCGCCTCGAGGTCGTCGAGGCGGATGAACCGCAGCGCTTTCGAGTTGATGCAGTACCGCAAGCCGCCCGCCTCGCGGGGACCGTCGGTGAACACATGCCCGAGATGACTGTCTGCGTGCGCCGAACGCACTTCGGTGCGGACCATCAGATGGCTGAAGTCCCGCTTCTGCACCACGTTCCCGGCGTCGATCGGCTTGGTGAAACTCGGCCATCCCGATCCGCTGTCGAACTTGTCGACCGAGGCGAACAACGGCTCACCGGAGACCACGTCCACATAGATGCCCGGCTCGTGGTTGTCCCAGTACTCGCCCGTGAACGCCCGCTCGGTCCCGTTCTCCTGAGTGACGTGGTACTGCTCAGGGGACAGGGCGGCGACCGCCGCGGGATTCCGGTTGTACTCCCGTGCCACATGACCTCCTCATATCGGCCCCACGTACAACCCCGGCGCAGTCCCGGAAAATCCCGGGCGAGCCGGGCGTCACACTCCGACCGGCTCGCCCGCCCGGCAGGGCGGGCGAGCCCAGTCGCTACCAGCGGCTCAGCCTCCTCGCCGACCCGCTACGCCGTGGGACTCGCGGCTGTTTCCGGAGCGGTGGCAACCGCGCTTGCCGCGGTCTTCCGCCGTGGCACCGTGAACACGGCGATCACGCAGAGAATCGCGACCACGAAGCAGGCGAGTGTGTACCAGAGATTCCCGATCGGGTCTCCCTCGCTCGTCCTGCCGTCGACGGCACCGAAGAAATCGGGCAATGCGGTCACCCAGAGCAACGCCATCACGCCCAGGTACACCACGCTGTAGATACGGACGAAATCGTTCGAATAGGGCGCGCTGTCCGCGCCGTCGCGCCGCAGCCGAAGCCATCGGCGGGTGAGAATCAGGACGGCGACGACCGTGACGACGACCAGTTCGGCGGCGTAGAGCGCTCCGCGCACGGCGGTACTCCCCATGCCGAATACCGTTGCGGGTATCGGCAACACGCCTGTGCCCAACGATGCCAGCACGCCGATGACGACCGTACGCCAGACCAATTGCACCCCGGAGAACGTCTGCCCCTGATCGACGTGGCGGCCGACGAACCATTGGACACAGAACGCCAGCGACATCGGCCACAGGGCGGCGAAGACGACCACACTCGGCAGTGGCACCGAATCGAACATCGGCTGATTGATCGGATTGTCGATCGACCATTCCCACCAGCGCAGCTGCGGGCCGAGATGGTCGAAGATCTCATAGAACGCATGGTGGACGAAGCCCACGCAAGCGGACCCGACGAGCACCCCGTGCTGCCGGAAGACTCCGAGTATCCGGACGATCTCGAAGGCCAGGGTGGCCATGAACGGGTAGATCGCGACGATGTAGAGCGGTAATCGGCCCCAGAGGAATTCCACGGTGAACAAGTTGTGCGCGAACATCGTGTCCACGTGTTCGTCGATGCCGAAGGCCGCCGGGAAGTACAGCGGGGGTTCGATGATGAACAGGTACGCGGTCGCGCCGAACCAGAGCACCAGGTTGGTGGGATCTCCGTGGCGGCGCAACCGCACGATCGCGTAGATCAGCGCGAGTACCGCGCCCAGGACGATCGTGACCTCGAGAACGGGCAACGTCCAGTTCTCCAACGCGAAGGGGTTTCGCACCTCGACCGGTCCGCCTGCCTGCTCGCACGAGAAGCCGAGCGCCGTGGCGAGCCGGTCGAAGGTGGGTGCGCAATGATCAGCCATCGGTCCGGCTCCTAGGGGGCGACCGTGCCGGCGGTGTACCAGTGCGAGACGTCGTAACCGTCCTCGTAGCGCCGGAACCACACGTCCGCGAGCGCGGGCAGCTTCTCGTGGTCCGGGTTGTGCTTGGGCAGCTGGCTGCGCACGACGCCCGCCAACGCGACGAGTTGCTCACGGAGCGGGAGATGGTCGAACGCCCGCGGCATCGGACCGTGGTCCTCCGACCGGAGGAACGGCAACCACGTGCGGAGTTTCTGCTTGCGACGGTAGGACGCGAACATCGACAACGCGTCGACCTTCCGTTCCTCCAGCGGGACGTGCCGGTTGAAGCCCGCGCAGGCCACCCTGATCACCTTCAGCACGTGACGGAAGATCGACGGCGCCATGCGCATCCGATACACGTCGCTGCCGACGACGGAGTCGAAGATGATCAGCGCCGAACTGCGATGTTCGACTTCTTCGACGAAATGCCAGATGAACAGGGACGCGACCCGGTCGTCGCCCGGCCGGAAGAGGGTCGCGTCGTTGTCGAGCATCAGTTTGAACACCGGGGTGAAGGTCGCCTCCAGATCGGCGGTGTAGGCGAGGCGGTATTCGACCGACGTGTTCACGGTGAGGCGGTCGAATTCCGCGATCACTTCGTTGAGCGTCTCCTGCAACCCCGGGTATCGCCGGATCAGGGCGTTGGCATGTTGGCGGTGCGCGGTGGAGTGCTGGCCTTCCTGCCGCACGAACGCGTCGGCTTCCTCGGCGACCTCGGGATCCGTGATCAGGGGCATGGCCTCCCGAATCATGTTGACGATCATCTTCTCGAAGCCGATCGCCAGGATGGACACCGCATTGGCCATCGAGGAGAAGGCCGGGTTCTCCTCGTTCCACAAGAAGGGCACGTCGTAGTCCGCGAACGCGAAGCGCATCTTCCGGACTTGAAGATCGGTCACTGGGCTGTACCTCGTCTTTCGGATCGAACAGGTCCGGCGGCGTCTTCCGGCGCCGCCGAGCCACGTTGGACGTGATCATACACACAGCGGCATTTGTGTATGATCAGAATTGATGCTCGAATCGCGGGACGGTCGTCGGCACCGCTTGTGATACCGTCGAGCCCTTGGTCGGGGGTGTCGGCAGGCTCTCTGATCAGCGGGTTCGCAAGCGACAGGCGTCGAGTCCAGGAAGCGGGCAGTGGCAGGAAGGCGCGGGTGGGGCGGGAGCCCGCCGAAAGACGACGAGGAGGCGTCTCGTCGCATAGTCGCCGCCGCCGTCGACCTGATCGGCCGGACGGGGTCGGAGATCAGCATCGCCGACGTCGCGGAGGCGCTGGGCGTCATCCGTCAGACGGTCTACCGATACTTTCCCAGTGCCGACGCGCTGATGACGGCCGCGGCGATCGCGTCGGTCGACGGTTTCCTCGATCGGCTGGCGCGACACGTCAGCGGTATCGAGGACGCGGTGGAAGCGATGACCGAGGGAGTGGTGTACACCCTGGCCGAAGTGCGTCGCACACCTCATCTCGGCATCCTGCTGTCGAGTACCTACTCGAACGTCCACCCCGAAAGCCTGACGTCCGAAGAGGCGCAAGCCTTCGGAATGACGATGATCAAACGCTTCGACGTCGATTGGGGGCGGTACGGCTACGACGACGAGTCGCTGCACGAGCTCGTCGAATACGTCCTGCGGACGATGCAGTCGTTCTTCATCTCCCCGGGCAATCCACCCCGCGGCGAGGAGGAGCTGCGGCGGTATCTACGACGCTGGATGGGCGCCGCGATCGTCGCCCAGCTGAAGCCGTCCGCGAGCGTCTAGCGCCGCGAAGTGGCACCCCTCGGGGTGGCCGCGTCACGCTTGCTTCCGATGCCGGCGGGGGAGATGCGGCGATCAGGTCGCGTCGTTCAGCCGCACCTTCACGAGCACCCGCCCGCGTTCGTCGCGCTGCGCTACCGCGTGCCCGTGCCGCTCAGCGCCGTCGAGCCGCAGGGTGATCGGGCCGCCATCGTCCAGGAAGTTCCGCCACCACGATTTCTTGTCCGGCATGGCGACCCCGATGACGAGTTCGTCTCCCTTGCGCCGGTAGTTGACCGGCGTGCTGAACGTCCGCCCTGATCGCCGCCCCACGTAGGTGATCACCACGAATCCCTTGCCCAGCAGCCGCCCGAGCAGCGGCACGTCGAGGAGGGAGGCCACCCCCGTGTTCAGCGCTCCCACGGTGCGTCCCAGCGCCGTCTTCGGTTCCACAATTTCCTCCCGGCCGGTCCCGCGGACAAATCCGAACACGCCACTCTAACCGCCACACCGGTTCTCGGCCGTGCCGGCGGGGACGGCCGTTCGGTCGACGTGCCCTCGCCCCTGCCGACCGGCACTCGCTGTTCGACAGGTCCGGAATTTCGTTTTCCGACGCTCGAGTTCTGGTTGGAGGCAGGATCCGTCCGTTGCTCGGCTGCGCGGCCGAACGCGCCGTGATACTCGTGCACGACCGTCCCTACGACGGCTGAAGGGTTCACGCGCAGAAGGGAATTCCCCCATGACAACCAGCCTGCCCGCATTCCCCGCCCCGGACGAGGATCTGCTGGACACCTGCATCCGGCTCCGGGAGATCGCGCCGGTGGTCGAGGTGGAGTTCCCCGGCGGCGTGCCCGCCTACCTGGCGCTGACGCACGACGCGGTGCGCGAGATCCTCGCCGGGGACAACAAGACGTTCGCCCGGGAACCCAAGCACTGGCCGGCCCTGTACGACGGTTCCATTCCGGAGGACTGGCCCCTGCGCGCCATCGTGCAGGGCGATCACCTTTCCACCAAGGACGGTGACGACCATCGGCGGCTTCGCAGCCTGATCAGCAAGGCATTCACGCCTGGCCGGGTGAATGCGCTGGAGCCGCGGGTCCAAGAGATCATCGACCGGTTGCTGGACGAGGTGGTGGCCGCCGGTGACGGCGTCGACCTGGTGCCCACCTTCACCGAAGCGCTGCCGATGGCGGTGATCTGCGAACTGTTCGGCGTGCCCGAGCACGAGCGGGATCGACTGCGGCGCTGGACCGCGACTCTGCTGGCGCACACCACTCCGCCCGAAGAGGCGTTCGCGACGCAGAACGCGCTCATGCTGTACCTGTACGAATTGGCGGATCGCAAGCAGCAGCAGCCGGGCGACGACCTGACCACGGGCCTGGTGCAAGCCCGCGACGAGGGCGACAAGCTGACCGCCGAGGAACTGGTCGCCGTCCTGTGGATCATGCTGGTCGCGGGCCACGAAACCACCGTGCACATGCTCGGATACGCCATCCTGGCGCTGTCGCGACACCCCGATCAGCTCGCGCTGGCCAAGGCCGAGAATCGCTGGGCCGACGTGGTCGAAGAGACTGTGCGATACCGGCATTCGGTGATGATGACCAGCTGGCGGTTCACGTTGACCGACGTCACGGTGGCCGGCGTGGCCATTCCCAAGGGCAAGGCGGTCGGCGTCGCCTACCAGGCCTGCGGGATCGATCCCGCCGAATACGGCGAGACCGCGAACGAATTCGACATCACCCGCGAGCAGCGGGGCGGACATCTCGGGTTCGGCCACGGCCCGCGCTACTGCATCGGCGCGGGCCTGGCCCGTCTGGAAGGCAGGCTCGCGCTCGCCTCGCTCTACCGGAGGCTGCCGGACCTCGAACTCGCCGTCGACCCCGCCGACATCCCGTACTCGCCGTCCTTCTTCACCATCGGTCCGCTGTCCGTGCCGGTCAAATTGGGTGGCGCGGCGCGGTAGCGCTCACCCGAGGACGAACGGCAGCCGCGCGGCGAGCTCGTCCAGTTCGGCCGTCTGTGTCTCGGTCGGCGCCCGTCGACCGGTGCCGATCAGCAGCGCGTCGGTGTCGGAGAACGAGAGGGGGAACGCGGCCCCGGCGATCTTCTCCAGCATCTCCCGTGATCGGCCGAGACCCGCCGCGGGCGGCTCGGTCGCGCCAGGGACGTGCGCGATCAGGTCGAGGTGGTGCAAGGTGCTCTCCAGGACGTACGCGCACAGGTAGTCGCCCGCGGTGAGGACCTCATCGCGGGTGCCGACCCGCAGGTCGGGGTCGGCGAGGCGGGCCGCGCGCCCGGCGGCGGAGCCGACGTCCTCGAAGTGAATTTTCAGCAACCGCGGCTCCCGGTACGCCGCGGCCAGCCGCACGATCAGCGCGTCGAGCGGGTCGTCGCCGGTCGGCGCCGTATCGGCCACCTCCCAGTAGGTCACCGCGTCGCGCGTCGGTTCGGCTTCGGCAGGGGTCACGAGGGTGATCAGGATGTCCTGGGCGTCGATGATCAGATGGCACACCAGGTCTCGCACGAGCCAGCCGGTGCAGCCGGACGGCTGCGCGAAATCCTCGTCCGAAAGGTCGGCGACCGCCGTGCGCAACGCTGTCCAGGAGCGTGAGAAGTCATCCACGGCCCGGAAGCTAGCAGTGTGCGGCGCGGCTCGCGACGGATTCGGCGCTCCGGGTTCGCCGAGCGGCCGAGATCGGCAGCTCACGGTGGCGGAGCGAAGCAGGCGCACTTGCGGCCGGGTAGTCGAATCTTGCAACGTTTCCGCAGGTCATCGGCCTGTTGCGAACGAGGAACGCATCGGCGATTCCTGGGACAACTGATCACATGCCATGTCACGCTGCTGCAGTCCGCAAATTCGCAGCAAACTGGCACGGAAGGATCGATGACGTCTATGTCGCAGGGAGATCCGATCGTCGGGACCACGTCCGAACAGCTCTCGCGGATCGCCGTCGAGGGAGCTTGGGACGCGCGGGGGCAGGTGCGCCCGGAAGCAGTGCAGTTCGCATCGAACCTGGTGACCGCGGTGCGGAACCGCAGTGGCGAGGGGTTGGTGCCCGACGACGTGGCGGACCTGGTGAGCCGGGCGCTGAACGTTGCCGTGCCGTCGTTTCCGCGCATCGAGGCGTCGGACGGAGTCGGGCTCTCGGCGCACATGCTGCGGCAGACCACCACCCGGCCGTGCCCGCTGGTGGTCGTTCCCGCCGGATGGACCCCGTTCGGGTGGCCGTTGTTCGAGTACGCCTACCTCGTGCTGGCGTCCAAGGGTTATCACGTGCTGGCGTACACCCCGCGCGGCATCGGCTTGTCCGCCCTGCCGGGGACGAACATACCGTGGTTCGGCACGTCCGAAGGCACGGTCGACGTGGCCGGTCCGCTGGACCGGATGGACGGTTCCACGGTGCTCACTTACGCGATCGATGAGCTAGCCCCCAGCCGCGTCGCCTTCATGGGCGAGTCGTACGGCTCGGGCATCAGCCAGATCGTGGCCGCGCACGACCCCCGGGTGAACGTCGTCGTCGCCCTGAGTACCTGGGGCAACCTCGCCACCAGCTTGTACGACAACGGCACCCGCCACCTCAGGGCGGTCGAAGCGCTGATCGGGTTGACCGGCGGAGCCGAAGAGGACAAGTTCGACGAAGAGGCGCTGGAGATCCTGGCGAAATTCGCCGAGGGCGACGACATGGACCCGGTGGTCGATTGGGGCACCGAACGCGCTCCGGAAAGTTACGTCGGTTCCCTCAAGGTTCCGACCTTCTTCTCGAACACCTGGCACGAGGGCCTTTTCCCGGTCAACCAGGTTCTGGAGACCTTCGAGAAAATCCCGGGCCGGAAACGGTTGAACATGTGGATCGGCGACCACGCCGCGCCGGAAGGTCCCGGCTTGATCGCTCCGCCCGCGGCCGGCGCCGGGCCGAACGTGCCGCTGCTCGAGGCGTACGCCTGGCTCGATCACTACCTCAAGGACGAGCAGAACGGTGTCGACGAGTGGCCGGAGATCAGCAATCAGGTCATGTTCACCTACGTGACCACGCCGGGCTCCGGGAACGATCAGAACGTGATCATCGAGCCGGCGCGCCGCGAGGAGAAGGCGTCGTGGGCCGACGTCACGACCGACGGCGAATCACTGGCCCTGACCGATGAGCGCGAGGGTGGGGACGGCGCGCTGGGCCCCGACGTCGCTTCCGGTTGGGAACGCAGTTTCATCGTGGGCGAGCAGCCGGAGGTCGTCGCCATGGACAAGCTCATGGTGACCGGCCAGCAGGAGTGGGCGGGCAACCCGAAGATCTACCGGCCCGCCGAGATCGACCGCACCCACGCCCTGGTCTGGTCGACGGGGCCGCTGCTCGCGGTGCGCGATGGTGTAGCGCGGCAGATTCGAGGGATCCCCCGGCTACAGGTGACCGTGGACAGCACCGACGAATCGGCGACCGTGGTGGCCTACCTGCTCGATGTCCACGAGGACGGCTCGGCGACGATCGTGACGCACGAGCCGAAGACCATCGAGTCGGACCTGCCCGCCACCGTCTCGTGGGAGTTGCAGGCGGCCGCCTACGACGTGCCGGACGGTCACCGGTTGATGCTGGTCATCGACGGCTCGGATCCCTTGTACTCCAGCGCCAACAGTGTCGGCGCGAGGATCACCATCAGTTCCCCGGATGGCGCTCCCTCCTGCCTGGAGTTGCCGCTCGGCTGACCGCTGCGCGTGGCCCGGGGCAGCCAAGGGTTCCGGGCCACGTCCGAGGTGACGGCCGGGGGCGTCCCGTGCGATCGGCGGTCGAGCGCAGCGCCGCTGGGAGCGCCGGAGTCGGACGCGACCGGCGTCGGTCGCAGCGGCCCTGGCGCGTGGCCGCGGCCGGCTCGGTAGTCTGCAGAGGTGTCCGCCGCACCCGCCGACGCCGGCGCACCGATCGTTCCGGTGCGAGACGGAGTGTTCTTCACGCTTCCGGCGGCATTGCCGCGCGGTCGGCACAATCTGGGGCGCGAGCAGGTGATGGCGGCCCAGCGGGAACGGCTGCTGGCCGCGGTCACCGAATTGCTCGCCGCTCGCGGTTATGCCGGATTCGGGCCCACCGACGTCGCGAAGCGGGCCGGCGTCTCGCTCGCGGCCTTCTACGACGCGTTCGCCAACAAGGACGAATGTGTCTTCGCGGGATACGATCGCTTCATCCAGGTGCTGCTGACCCAGCTGACCGGCGCTGACATCAGGGGCCGAGACCGCCGGTCCATCGTCGCGGACGCGCTCGGTCGATACCTTCGCTCCCTGCAGAACGACCTGGTCGTCGCTCGTGCCTACCAGGTGGAGATCGACGCGCTCGGGCCTGCGGTGCGGCTGCGCAGACGGCGCTCGATCCGGCTGTTCGCCGAGTTCATTCGCGGTCTGGTGCAGGCCGCGACCGGCAATCGGCCACCATTGCTGTCCGTCACGGCTTACATGGGCGTGGTCTACGCCGTTCGCCAACTCACCGCCGACGCGCTCGACGACTCGGACGCACCGGATCTGCCCGCGCTCAGCGCCGACCTGGAACCCTGGCTCACCGATCTGTTCCGCGAACGCTGAGGCGATCACGTCGGCCGGCTTGACACGACAGTCACCGTCCCGCAGCATTGGCGTAAAGAATTTTACTCCGATACCTGCCCGCATCCGCGTGGCACCGCAGCCGAATGTCCGATATCGCCGTCGTCGATCGCGACGGACGCCTGTCGTCGAAAATGACCATCGAATGGCCGTAACAATCGCACTTTTCACGCGTGACCTGCGCGTGCACGACAATCCAGCCCTACTGGCCGCGGTGCGCGAGGGGGCCGGGGTGGTTCCGCTCTTCGTCGTCGACGACCGGATCGTCGGCAGTGCCCATCCGGCCGGGAATCAGCTGCGCTTCCTCTCCGCCGCGCTGGCCGAACTGGATGCCGAACTGCGCTGCGCCGGAGGGCAACTGGTGATCCGGCACGGTGACTACGTCGAGGCGGTGGATCGGGTGGCGGCACAGGTGCACGCCGACAGCGTCCACATCGCCGACGACGCCACCTGGTACGGCCGGTGCCGAGCACGAGCGCTGCGCGAACGGCTGGCGCGACGCAGCTGCCTGCTGCACACCCATTCCGCCACCCTCACCGCCGTCGATCCGTTCGATTGCGCCTCGCGCGGACCGAACGACCCGGTTCCGGACTTCGCTACCTACTTTCGCCGGTGGCTGGAGGTTCCCAAGCGGCGTCCGCTGGACACGCCCACCGAGTTGATCGTTCCGCGCGTCGACAGTGATCCCGTACCGAAGTTCGACGAACTCGGCGACGCCGCTGTCTCACCGCAGCTGGCCGTCGGCGGCGAGATCACCGGTCGCGCGCTGTGGCGGGGCTGCACCGCCGACCGGAAACAACCACGCGACCCCTCCGGCGGCGACCTCACCCGGGAGGGATGTTCCCGCCTGACGCCCTACCTGCATTTCGGTTGCCTTTCCGCGGCCGAGATGGTGTATCGCACCGACATGACGACGGCGGACGGACGCGCCTTCGTCCGTCTGCTCGCCCGGCGCGATTTCCGGCTCCAGTTCCTCGCCGCCCGCGCAGGCATCGCGCGGTCCGGTGACCGGCCACGTGACCCGCAGGCGCACGATCCGGTCGCGGCCCGTGCCTGGTGCGACGGCCGTACCGGATACCCGATCGTCGACGCGGGCATGCGGCAATTGGCCGCGCAGGGATGGATGCCGGAACGCGCCCGGGCGATCGCCGCCAGTTTCCTGACCACGACGCTGCGGGTGGACTGGCGAGTCGGCGCCGACCATTTCCGGCGGTGGCTGCTCGATGCCGACGCAGCGAGCGACCGCTGCACCTGGCAGCAGGCGGGGCATTTGTACCGGGGAGCCCTCGGCACGGCCGAACGCTACGACCCGCACGGTAACTATGTGCGGCGCTGGATACCGGAACTGGCTTCGCTGCCGGGTTCGGAGATCCATCGCCCGTGGCGCCATAGCGTGCCGACCTCGGTCTATCCCGCTCCCATCACGGGCACCACCAGCAACTGACCGCCCGGTCCGCCGGTTTCGCGTGCTCGCCGGCGGGTACCGCCGCGACGGACGTAGTTCGTCAGCCCGACTCGAGAGCCCGAGGGGAGATCAACTATGGCAACCACGATCGACTCCACCACCGACGCGATCGATTTCCTCATCCATCAGCACGGCCGGATCAAGCAACTGTTCATCGAGACCGCCGACACCTCCGATCCCGTGGAGCGGGAGAGCAAGTTCTTCGAATTGCGGCGCCTGCTCGCCGTGCACGAGACCGCCGAAGAAGAGATCATCCACCCGCGCGCCCGGCGGGAGATCGGTGATGGCGCGTCCATCGTCGACGCACGGCTGGAAGAGGAGAACAAGGCGAAGAAACAGCTCGCCGAGATGGAATCGCTCGACATCAGCTCGATGGAATTCCAGGTGCGGCTGGCGAAACTGCGTGAAGCGGTGCTGGTGCACGCCGACCACGAAGAACGCGAGGAATTCACTCGGCTGCGCGAGGAACTCGACGACGAAGCCCTGCGGCGATTGCGTAAGACGGTCGAACTCGCCGAGACGATGGCGCCGACCCGGCCGCATCCCGGCGTGGAATCGGCCACGGCGAACGTGCTGGTCGGTCCGTTCGCCGCGATGATGGACCGAGCCAAAGACATGATCAGCAGGCCGAGGCACTGATCCCGCCATGAATGCCCGCGGCGCGCGGCCCCGAGGTGCCGCGCGCCGCGTCGTCGGACGCCCGCCTGCCGGTCGGGCATATCGCAGGTCAGTCCGGGATGTGCAGTTCATGGGTGAACGGTTTGGTGCCTTGGACCGCGGGCTCGCCTTCCGGGTTGGTCTCGGCGCCGTGATTCACTCGCTCGTCGGAGTCGAGCCATTCGGTGACCGGATTGTCGATGTAGCGCCATTCCGTGCCCGCGGGCCACGGTCCCTGTCCTTCGTTCCAGGGGCCGCGGGCGCTCGCGGCGCCGTTGGACATGTTGAACGCGACATTCTGGAACCGGTCGTCGCCGGGCAGTGCTCCCGGCGGGAAGTTGACCGGCAATTCGTTCAGCGCGGCGGTGAACTGCTGGAAGTGCGCGATCTCGCGGGTCATCAAGAACGAAAGCGTGTCCTGCACGCCGGGATCGTCGGTGAATTGCTTGAGATACTCGTAGACGATCTTGGCGCGAGACTCCGCCGCGAGATTGCTGCGCAGGTCGACCGAGGGTTCCCCGTTGGCGTCGACGTACGAACCCGACCACGGCACGCCCGCGGCGTTCGTGACCACCGGGCCGCCCCCGCTCAGCGCGAAGTACAACGGATTGGCCGCGGCCTGATGGATCACCTGGTCACGTCCGTCGGAGGTGGACACCATCGGCATCCAGTCGCACCGCTCGTTGGCTTGCTTCAGATCGTCGTTGAGCCCGTCGAGCAGCATGGTGATCATGGCGCCGACGATCTCGAGGTGACTGAGTTCCTCGGTGGCGATGTCCATGAACAGGTCGTACGTTTTCGGATGCTTACCGCGCAGCAGGAAGGCCTGATTGAAATACTGCATGGCGGCCTTCAATTCGCCGTTGGCGCCGCCGAACTGCTCTTGCAGCAGAGTCGCGAAACGCGGATCGGGCCGGTCCACGCGAACTTCGAATTGCAAATCCTTGTTGTGTGTGAACATCGCTCTCCTTACCAGTACGGTCGGCTGTTCGAAATGGCTTCCAGTGCCTGATCCAGCGCAGGACGAGCAAGAGATGAGTTACGTGTTCGCTGGCGACGATACGGGCTCCGGCACCCGGGCGTTCGCAACGACACGAGCGGCGGAAAGGGGATCCGACCACCTACATACGGCGCTGCTCGAACCCGTTCCGGACGATCGCCGGGGCGTCTGGGTGGTCGGTGACCTCGAGCCAAGCCGCGCTGTCAGGGGGCAGGGCGTCCGACGTGCGAGGCTCGCTGGACAGCAAGACCAGCTCGTGCGGGGGCAGCGCGATCGGCGCGCTCGAAATGTTCACCACGCAGACCAGGCCAGGGGAGCGATGCAGGACCAGCACCCCTGGATCGCTGGGCAACCACGACCAAGCGCCTTCCCCGAGCGCGGGATGGTCGCGGCGCAGACGCAGCGCCTTGTGGTAGAGGTCCAGTATCGAGTCCTGTTCCCGCATCTGGAGTTCGGCTGTCGATGACACCCAGTGCTGGGGCTGTGGCAGCCAAGGTGGCGTGCCGTCCGGACCGAACCCGAAGGGGGGCCGGAACCCGCTCCACGGCAGTGGGACGCGGCACCCGTCGCGACCGCGCACCGTGTGGCCCGAGCGCTCCCAGGTCGGGTCCTCGAGCACCTCCACGGGAAGATCCTCGAGCTCCTCCAAGCCGAGTTCCTCGCCCTGATAGAGGTACGCACTGCCAGGGAGCGCGAGCATCAGGAGCAACGCCGCCCTCGCGCGCCGCCGCCCCCGCGCCACATCGACGGGGCCGTGCGGTTCGTGGTGCGAACCGCCACCGCGGGTGGACGCCCGCCCGTAGCGGGTCACATGCCTGGTGATGTCGTGGTTGGACAGCACCCAGGTCGGTGGGGCCCCGACCGCCTCCAGCGCTTCGGTCGTGCAATCGACGACGGCCCGCAGCGCGGCGGCATTCCAGGAGCACCGCAGGAAGTCGAAGTTGAACGCCGTGTGCAGTTCGTCCGGACGCACGTAGCAGGCGAGGCGCTCGGGTTTGGCCACCCACGCTTCGGCGACGAAGACGCGATCCGGCCCGTAGGAATCCGCGATCTCGCGCCAGCCGCGGTAGATTTCGTGCACTTCCGGCCGGTCCCAGTGCGGGTGGCCGGTCCGATCCGGCGGTTCCATCATGTCCTCGTGATCGGTCTCGATATCCGGCAGATCGGCGTGTTTGACCAGCCCGTGGGCCACGTCGACACGGAAGCCGTCCACGCCTCGATCCAGCCAGAAACGCAGGATCGACTCGAACTCGGCACCGACATCCGGATGCGCCCAATCCAGGTCCGGCTGGTGCACGTCGAACAGGTGCAGATACCACTGCCCGTCCCTCACCCGAGTCCACGCCGGGCCGCCGAACACGCTTCGCCAATTGTTGGGCGGACCGCCGGAGGGCGCGCCGTCCCGGAACAGGTAGCGGGCTCGCTCCGGCGAACCCGGCCCGGCCGCGAGCGCCTCCTCGAACCAGGGGTGCCGAGCCGAGGTGTGATTGGGGACCAGATCCACGATGACGCGCAGGCCTTGCGCGTGCGCTTGTTCGATCAACGTTTGCGCGTCCGCCAGCGTGCCGAAGCGCGGATCGATGTCGCGGTAGTCCGCGACGTCATAGCCTCCGTCCGCCATCGGCGACGGGTACCAGGGAGTTATCCATATCGCGTCCACCCCGAGGTCGCGGAGATAGGGCAGCCGAGACCGGATACCGGCGATATCGCCGACGCCGTCGCCGTTACCGTCGCAGAAGCTTCGGATGTAGATCTCGTAGATCACGGCGTCGCGCCACCAAGGGGCATCCGCAGCCATCGTCACGCTCTCCTCTCGGTTCGCTGCAGGTCGGGTACCCGGAATCGAAAGTCGTAACGTCGCGTGTCCGAGGGCTGGCAGGGGTGGCCGCGGCCGCGGGTGTGGTCGGTGCCCGGCCGGGTAGTCGCGGAACATGGCTACTACAGCTCCACTTCCGGAAGATCGAGCAGGCACTCCGCGGCGAGCCGTGGTGACCGGGGGAGACTCCGGGATCGGTGCGGCGATCGCGGTCGCGCTCGCCGCGGGCGGGACCGACGTCGGTCTGACCTTCCACAGCGACCGGCGCGGCGCGGAGGACACCGCGGCGCAAGTGCGCGAACAGGGGAGGACCGCCGCCGTGCGCCGCCTCGACCTGGCGAACTTGCCGTCCGCCGCGTCGGTCGTCGACGAACTCGCCGACGAATTAGGCGGCCTCGACGTGCTGGTGAACTGCGCAGGTACCGGATCGGCTCAAAAGGTGATGGAGATGGACTTCGACACCTGGCGGCACGTGCTGTCGGTCGACCTCGACGGCGCGTTCCTGTGCGCCCAGCGCGCCGCCGAGCACATGATCGCCGCCGGCAGCGGTGGCCGGATCATCAACATCACCAGTGTGCACGAGCACGCGCCGCGCGTCGGCGCCGCGCCGTATTGCGCGGCCAAAGCGGGTCTGGGGGCGCTGACGAAAGTCCTGGCGCAGGAACTCGCCGAATACGACATCACCGTGAATTCGGTCGCGCCGGGCGAGATCTCGACACCGATGACCGGTCAGGAAGACGTCGATCCGCGTGAGCAGTCCCGCCCCGGCGTACCACTGGGGCGGACCGGTCACGCCAAAGAGGTTGCCGCCGTGGTGGCGTTTCTGGCCGGACCGGAGGCAAGCTATGTCACCGGCGCGTCCTACGTCGTGGACGGCGGCATGCTCTTGATGGGCCCGCAGGCGAGCAGCCTGCTGACCGACGAGAAATGGCGTACGCCCTGACCGCTGATCCGGCTGTTCCTCTCCGCGGCGGGGCCGGCGCCGGGACTTGCTACCGCTCCGCTACCGGGGAAAGGCAGCTGGCGGGTGGATCGACGAACACGCAGAGGGCCGGGCCGCGGGCGGGTCGGTAGTCGCCGGGGACTCCGCCCCCGGCGATCACCTGCGTGTAGGTGCCGACGGCGTCGGTGGGGCGGCGGGTGAGGCCGGGGTCGGTGCGCACGTCCACGGTGTAGAGCCCGAATCGTGGTGTGTAGCTGCCCCATTCGTAGTTGTCGGTGAGACTCCAGTAGTTGTATCCCATGATGTTCATGCCGTCGGCCGCGGCGCGCTGGATCCAGTAGACGGTGTCGCGGAGGTGATCGCTGCGGGTGTAACCGTCGGCGCGGGGGCGGCCGTTCTCGGTGGGCATCCCGTTCTCGACGATGTAGAGCGGTTTACCCGGCAACCGGCGCGAATAGTATTGCAGCGCGTAGTAGATGCCCTCCGTACGTAACGGCAGGTCCCAGATCTGTGGTCCGGGCAGGTCGGGCATCGCCGAACCGCTGGCCCGCGCGATGGACTCGATCAGCGACTGCGCCGGATCGAAGGCGAAGTAGTAGTCGACGCCGACGTAGTCGAGGCGATCGGCGATGCGATCGATCAGCGAGCCGTTGACCTGCGCCTCCGAGCCGGCGACGTAGCCCACATTGCTGGTCACCTGCGCGCCCGGCTGCCTCTGATGGATGTAGTCGTAGGCGGCGTTGTGTACCTGTGCGACCCGGTTCAGCATCTCGCCGGAGTCCGCGGCGCCCCTGCGGACCTCGTGCACGATGTAGGCCACGGGCTCGTTCACGGTCACCCACAACGGGTTGCGGGAGGCGTAGCGGTCGACGACGGCGCGCATGTTGGCCAGCCAGTCGTCGACCATGCGCGGGTTGCGCCAGCCCCCTCGGTCGGCGGCCCAGCCGGGATACACCCAGTGATCGAGCGTGATCATGGGTCGCATCCCGGCCTGCTCGACGGCGCCGATGACGGAGTCGTAGAAACGGAATGCGCCGTCGTCCCAAACTCCCGGCGCGGGTTGCAGTCGGGCCCACTCGATTCCGATCCGGAACACCCGCGCACCGAGGTCCGCGGCGAGCTGGATGTCCGACGCGTATCGGCCGTAGAAGTCGACCGAATCGCCCAGGCCGTCGTATCCGGGGGTGGCCCCGATGTACCGCGTCCAATTGCTGTCGGGCGCATGGCCTTCGGACTGGAAACCAGAAGTCGATACGCCCCAGAGGAAATCCCCGCCCAGCGCCGGTAGGCCGGCTACCGGCTGTACGGGCGGGATGGCCGGCGATTGCGTGGCGAGCAACAGCGTGGATGCCGCGCCGGCGAGCGCGGCCAGGACGTACCGACGGAACCGAGATCGCATTGGCCCAGAGTAACTGGGGCAGTCCACCGAGTGGCGGAATCCGCGTATCAGCGCGATTCGAAGACGCGGACGATCCCGGCCCCTGGTTTGCCGTCGCTATTGCATGGCGAAGCGCAGAAGTGCCTGCATGTCACCTTGTTTGATCTTGCCTTGGCGGTTGAGGACTTCGAGCTGCCATTGGTCGCCGTTGCGGAAGGCGCGGGCCACCGCATTGGCGTTGTCGGTGCCGAGCAGTGACGGCCAGATGTCGGCGACCTGCTGGCTGTTGCCGCCGGTGGCGTCGTAGACCTTGAAGGAGATGTTGTTGGCCTTGTCGAAGGAACTGCCCTTCTTGAAGGCGGCGGCGACGAAGATGATGGCGTCGATCGCGGTGGGGACGTCGGCGAAGGTGACATGGATGGTCTCGTCATCGCCGGAGGCGGCGCCGGTCTGCTCGTCGCCGGTGTGCGCGACCGAGCCGTTGCCCAGTGGGTCGAGCGAATCGAGTCCCGCGAAGCGCACCGGTTCGCTGCCCTGCATGAGAACGGCGACCAGATCGAGGTCGACACCGCGTTTGCGGCGCGCCCAGCCGAGCGCGCCGCCGCTGGTGCCGGAGGACGGATCCCAGCTCACCCCCACACTCAACTTCGTGATCCCCGCGAGGTCCGCGGCACCGTCTTCTTTTCTGAGCGTAATCACGACATCAGGATACTGACGCGGCGCCGCCGCGCCCGCGATGACGAAAACCGCGGCTGCTCACGGCTGTCCGGACTCGTCGCGGCACGCTATCCGGCCACCTGCGCGCCGGACCGATCACCGCTCGACGCGGCGTGCCCACCAGGCCTTGACCAGGCCGGTCGCGCCGACCTGTGCCCGCCGCCGGTTCGGCACGGTGGCGCGGCGGTCGAACACCGCGAAATCGCTGTCCTCGATGCGGTCGAGTATCTCCGCGTACAGCGTGGTCGCCGTAGTGACGCACGGGCGGGAACGAGGGTGCAGCAGAGCGATTCCGGCGTGCGCGAAACGGTAGATATCACGGGTGATCGCGTGCTGCGCCGCCAAGGCTTCGCGGACCCGGGGCTCGGTGCGCCGGTGTGTCAGGCACCAGCGCAGGAGATCTCGGTCGACGCCGAACGCGGCCAGTTCGTCGGTGGGCAGGTAGACCCGGCCACGCATCAGGTCTTCGGCGACGTCGCGCAGGAAGTTGGTCAGTTGGAACGCCTTACCGAGTGCGGCGGCATGGGGTGCGGCCTCGTCGGCGCAGGTGGCGCCCAAGACCGGGAGCAACTGCAAACCGATGACTTCGGCCGAACCGTAGATATAGGTGTCGAGTGCGGCGCGGTCGGGATAGCCGGTCACCGTCAGATCCATCCGCATCGAGGCGAGGAACGCGTCGAACAGGGCCGCTGGAAT
This sequence comes from Nocardia exalbida NBRC 100660, assembly GCF_000308575.1. Classification (GTDB taxonomy): domain Bacteria; phylum Actinomycetota; class Actinomycetes; order Mycobacteriales; family Mycobacteriaceae; genus Nocardia; species Nocardia exalbida. The sequence goes on from NZ_BAFZ01000156.1 coordinate 19,383, forward strand.
GCGATAGCGATCGGCGGTGTCGAGTATCGCGGGAAGCACGGCGTCGGCGTCGGCGTCACGATCGCGGAAGTGCACGGCGAGTGCGTCCAGTTGCCGGGCCCTTTCGGCGGGTTCGCGACGCGGGTCGAACTCATCGAGGATGTCGTCGGCTCGGCGCGCGAATCCGTACAGGGCGTGCACCGCCGGGCGTTGATCGGGCGCGAGCAATCGGGTCGCCAGGAAGAAGGTCTTTCCGTGGCGTGCGTTGAGCTGTCGGCAGTACCGGTAGGACCGGTGCAAAGCCGGGCCGCTGATTCCGGTTTCGGGGGCGGTGCGGGTCATCTCGGCTCCGATCAGTGTCATCGATCAATTCGGCTGGTGCCGAGCGCGGTTCGCAGGGGTACGGTGCGCCGGTGCCCTTGCGGCTCGAGGCCGGTGACGCGATCCGCGGCGAGCCGCCCGGAGATCAGCACCGGCGGAATCCCCACTCCCGGCACGGTCGAGCCCCCGGCCAAGACGACGTTGTCGATACCGCGGATCATGTTGGCCGGCCGGAACGGACCGGTTTGGGTGAAGGTGTGCGCGAGCGCGAACGGGCTTCCCGCGCGCATGCCGCGCCGCGCCCAGTCGGCGGGTGTGTCGACGCGCAGGACCTCGACATCGCCGAGTCGCGCGCCGAGTCGTTGCTGAGCGATCGTCAGGATCTGGTCCGCGTAGCCGGTGCCCGCTCGCTGCCAATCGATCCGGCGGCGTTCGAGGTTCGGCACCGGCGCGAGAACCGACAGCAGGTCCCGTCCTGCCGGAGCCGTAGCCGGATCGGTAGCGGTGGGGCGGGTGACCAGCAGCGAAGGATCGCGCATCACCTGTCCGCGCACGATGATGTCGTCGAACGATTCCCCCCAGGCGGCCCCGAACAGCAGGCTGTGATGCGCGATTCCGGCCGCGGGCGCGCATGCGAGATGGGCGATCAGCGCCGACGGGGCGGAGGTCAGCGGAACCGGACGCCGCGGCGCCCGCGCGACGAGGCGGTACGCCTCGTGTAGTTCGGTCGTCAACACCACGGCGTCGCAGGGGATTCGGTCGCCGTCCTGGGTGAGCACGCCGGTGATCCGCGAGCCCGCGCGGTCCAGGGCGGTGACCGAGGTGTCGTAGCGGAAGCGGACACCGGCATTCGCCGCCGCGCTCGCCAGCGCATCCGGAAGCGCACGCATGCCGCCGCGCGGGAAGAACACCCCGCCGACGGTGTCCATGTAGGCGATCACCGCGTAGGCCGCCAACGCCCGGCTGGGCGCGACGCCCGCGTACAGCGATTGAAAGGTGAAGACACGGCGCAGTTCCGGGTCGCGGATGTAGCGCCGGACAGCGGCATCCCACCGCCCGAAACCGCCCGCGGCGAGCAGCCGGGCCAGTGCGGGAGTCGCCATCGACAACGGCGAATCGAAATTCGCCGAGATGAACCGGTCCATCTCCGCGCGATACAAACGCGTCAGCCAGTGCCGCAGACGGCGATAACCGTCGGCGTCGCCGGCCCCGGCGAACCGGCGGATCTCTTCCTGCATCCGCTCGGCGTCGGTGTGCACCTCCAGCGTCCGGCCCTCGGCGAAATGCGCCCGGTACGCCGGTTCCACGGGTATCAGCTGCACATGGTCGGCAGCCCGCGCTCCGGCGGCGGCGAAGACACTCTCGACGATGTCCGGCATGGTGAGGACCGTCGGGCCCGTGTCGAACCGGTAGCCCGCGACCTCCGCGTGCCCGGCTCGTCCGCCCGGTACCGAGTCGCGTTCCACCACGATCACTTCGCGCGACCGGCCGGCCAGGTGCAGGGCTGCGGACAACCCCGCCAAACCCGCCCCGACGATCACGATTCGGTCGGTGGTGCCTTCGACGGTGCGCATCGGTTCGACCTCCTGTCAGGCGACGCGTTCGGTGCAGGCGGCTGCCATGTGCGCGAGGGCGGCACGCATCGGTGTGGGAAAGTTCGCGGCGTCCAGCGCGCCGTGTGCGCTGTCGACCAGCTCGGCGATCATCGTCTCGATCCTCGCCGGGGCGCCGGATTCGGCGATCAGCGTTCGGGCGCGGGCGAGCTCGTCGGCGCCGAGCCGGGGACGATGCAGCAGATCCGACAGTTCGGCCCGCGCCGCCGAGGTCGCGAGTTCGCGCGCGAGGACCACAACGCTGGTCGCCGTCCGTTCGGCGAGGTCGCTGTCGGCGGGTTTGCCGGTCACGGCCTGCGACCCGAAGATGCCGAGAACGTCGTCGCGCAACTGGAACGCCTCGCCGATCGCGGCGCCGTACCGGCCCAGGGCGTCCACCACGGTCGCGCCGCAGCCGGCCATCGCCGCGCCCATCTCCAACGGGCGTCGCACGGTGTAGTTGCCTGATTTGGCTCGTGCGATCGCGAGGACCGAGTCCAGCGCCGGCTCGAGGCGCGCGTCATTGAGCAGATCCGCGAACTGTCCGGTCGCCAGCTCCACCCGCATGCCGTCGTAGCGCGGCCATACCCGCGCGAGCGTGGACTCGGCGAGCCCGCTTTCCCGGAGCATCTGCTCGGCCCACACCAGGCACATATCCCCGAGGAGTGTCGCGGCGGATTCGCCGTACCGGACAGAGGAGCCGGGCGCACCGGTCCCGTGGTGCGCCGCGGCGAAGCGGACGTGCGCGGACGGGGCGCCGCGACGCGTCGCGGACCGGTCCATGACGTCGTCCTGCAACAGCGCGAACGCGTGCAGCAGTTCCAGACCGGCCGCCGCGCGCAGGGCTGCCGGGTCATCCGGCGCCCCGCACAGCCAGCCGAGGTACATGAACGTCGACCGCACGCACTTGCCGCCCAGGGCGTATTGGCGCAGAACGTCCTGCGCACCCAGGCGAGTGAGCGCGGCAGGGCACGCCCGCACGAGAAAATCACCGATCTCGTCGATTACCTCCCGGCGCACCGCGTCCCGCCACAGCGAGAAAGCGGGCGCGGTACCGAGCACCGGAAACTCCCTGACCGAATCGGTCGCGACTTCGGACGACACGACGCTCATTCCCGATCCCCTTCGTACGCCTCGGGCGACTACTTCTACTTCAGCAAGGTTACTCATAATGATGCACTATCGAGGCGAGAAGCAGCCCTGCCAGGTCTGAAAGTCACCCGCGAAGCCGAAACCGCCGCTACATGTCGGGGTCGAGACGCCGGTGACCGAGACCGTCGCACCGGGGCCTGCGATTCCGATCGACAACCCCGGGTGCACGCCGGTCGTCGTGACCGTCGCGCCGGGGCCGAGCGCGATCGCGGCGGGGCCGGACAGTGCCGCCGAGTTCGAGGTGGCGACGCCGCCGTTCTGCGCTATCGCCAGGGAGAGGCTGGTCGGCGCGGCATCCGCGCTGGCCTTTCCATCGAAGCCGTACGCGGCTGCGGCGCCGCCCGCGCTGCTGGTCGCCGAGCACGAGGCGCCACTGTCGGAGTTCTGGGTCGCCGCGAGGCCCGGAGCGGGGCACCCCGCCGGGGCGGCGGTGGCGGCGGGTGCGGCGAACAGCAGGCCCAGTGAGGCCGCGCCCGCACCGGCCGTCAACCCGATCGAGCGCGTGAGGGTGAGTCGGTTCATGGCGTTCTCCTTCGGGAGCATTGGCTTACAGGGCTTCACACTACGCTTCTAATGATGCAAAATCGATGCATCGATTGATTCTTTCGAAAGGAGCGGAGGACGTGCTGATGCGGAGGCCGCCGGATAGCCGCTCGGCCCGCGGCGTCATGAGCGCGTGGCCTGACAGCTCACCCGGCACTCCGAACCGTGACCAGCACACGCGGTGCGGCGATGGCTGACGAGCAATCCGCTCGCTACACGGTGGGCGCGGTGGCGGCCAGGCTCGGCATTCCGATCGCCACCCTGCGCAGCTGGAATCAGCGCTACGCGATCGGCCCGCCGAGACACCGGCCGGGCGCACACCGTCGCTATTCCGAATCCGATATCGCGGCCTTGCGGCGCATGATCGAACTCGTCGGAGCCGGCGCCACACCGGCCAGTGCGGCACGGCAAGCACGCGCCGAAGCTCCGGAAGGGCCGGCGGGTCGCAGCGCCCTCTTGGCGGCGGCCGAACGGCTCGAACCCGATCTCGCGCTCACCGAGGTCATGGCCGGTTTGGCACACGACGGTGTCGTCGCGACCTGGAACCGGCTGTGCCGTCCGGCATTGGCGACGATCGTCAGCGGGCAGGCCGGCGGCGAGGGCCTGATCGACGTGGAGCATCTGCTGTCCTGGGCGGTGATCGCCGGCCTGCACCGCATGTTCCCGCCGGTGCGCCGCCCGCGCTCCCAACCGCCGATTCTGCTCTCCTGTACCGCGGGGGAGTACCACGTGCTGCCCCTGGAGGTGCTGCGGGCCGCGCTGGCCGAGCGGGGTGTGGTGGCGTTGTTGCTGGGCGCGGCGGTGCCCGACGCGGCCCTGACCGACGCCCTGTCGCACCACGACCGCCCGTGCGTGCTCACGCTCTGGTCACAGGTGCCCGCCACCGCCACCCCGGAAACGATCCGTGCCGTGCGCCGGACCGCGGCACGGATGCTGGTCGCCGGACCGGGCTGGTCCGCGGTCCGGCTGCCGCCCGAGGTGTCCTACGTCCGCACGCTGGAGGACGCCCTCGCGACTCTGTGCGAGCTCGGGCGCGCCGCCGGGTGAACGCGTTCGCCACCGGCGTCTCGAACCGTTCACCTCGCAGCGCCGACGCGGCCGCATCGGAGGTAGCCTGCGTCATCCGCTCCAGGGAAGCGGTCGCGTGCGTCATCGCCGGGGTCCGCCACTGGGACGGCCGAGACCGCGCACCGGATCTGGTTACCGGCAGCAACCGCCTTCATCGAACGCGGCCTTTCGGCAGTTCACTGTGGTGGGCGCAGAAGGTATTCCCCGGCGAGCTGGACGGCTTCGCGTTTGCTGTACCCGGGGTGGTCGGCGACGATGAAGTGGCGGCCGATCGCGAGGGCGAACGTCAGGGTGCTTCGCGCTTCGATCTCGTCGGGGTCGGTGACGAAAGCTCCGAACATCGTGCGCAGGAAGTCCATTCGCTCGTTGTCGATACGCCGTAGGCGCGCCGCGACGGACTCGTCGTGGCGCGCCCAAGCCCGCACCGCGATATCGATGCGGTGCAGGTCCTCCGCGAAGGTCAGTTGTCCCGCGCGGCGGATCCGCTCGGCGGCATCGCCGCCCTCTGCCTCGGTCTGGGCGATGACCGCTGTCGTGCACCGGCGCTCCCACTCGTCGAGCATCGCCGTGAGCAACGCGGGACGGCCGTCGAAGTACCCGTAGAACCCGCCTTTCGTGACGCCGAGTTCAGCGGCGAGCGTCTCGACGCGGACGGCCTCGGGACCTCCGCGGGCAAGGGCCTCGAGGCCCGCCTCGACCCAGCGGGCTCGTGTGGTGCGGGGCACGGCTGGAATCTGGCCACCTCCATTGATCGCGCTGATTCTATACGTTACCGTACAAATCATCTATACGGCACCGTACAAAAGGTGCCGCACAGCACCATCGGAAGGTCACGATGAACACCAGGAAACGGTTGCTCCGCTGGGCCGCCGCGATCATGCTCGTACTGAGTACCGGGCACATGTTCTTGCTGGCGCTCACCGCCTGGGCGAACATCACCGGCTGGGTCGATCGGGGGATATGGGCGGCCGTCCCGCTCACGCTCGCGGACGGAGATGCGGTACAGACGACGGAGTCGCTACAGAACAAGGTCACATTCTGGGCCGGTCCGGGCTGCTTCGCCATCCCGCTGATCCTGTTGGGTCTGCTGATCTGGCATCTCGCCGGGCGCGGTGTGCCCGTGCCCGCCGGTATCGGCTGGGGCCTCGCGGCATGGTGTGCGCTAGGGGGCGTCCTTCTGGTGCCGTCCCCGTTCTTCGTCGGCATGATCGCCGGGGTGCTCGTCATCGTGGCGGCGCGCAAGAATAATCGACCGGCGACCGTGTCGGCGGCGAGTCCGGAGATGCGAGGCTGACCTGTGCGTGTCGCTTCACGGCCTGGCGGTACACGCCGACGACCGACCTGCCCGCCGCACTGCGACAGGGCTGATCATCCCGGTCGACGACCAGCCCCTTCCCCGGCTACCTGGAGGGCACGATCGGGGTGGCCCCGGCCGGTCCCGGCGCAGGAGGAACCAGCGCACCGGCCGGTGTATTCGTACTCGGTGCCGACCGGCCAGGTGGCGGCGCCAGTATTTGCAGTGGGAGTGCCGGTGCCTGCGCCGCGGGCCCGCGGCTGCCGGGGGCGGGCTTGTCGGCGCCGCACGAGGGAGCGCTGTGTGCTTCGGCGCAGGTGGACCCTGGACCGGCCGGAACGATCGGCTCGGCGGAGGCGCCGGCCGCGGCGATGATCAACGAGACCGACACGCCGACCGGTGCCATCCAACGGCGCATCGGGATCACAGCCATATCGGGTCACCGTAGACGGCGACCGAATTATCGGCCGTGGCCGTGGAAATCGACACGATCGCGAACGAGCGCAGGCTCACCGCGCCCGCACACGCATCGATCTTGATCTGGATCTGATCGACCGAGATCGAACCGTGCGCTCCCGCAAGCGGTTTGGTGCCGAGCGTGATGCTGTTGATGGTGCCGGGCTTGATCGTGGTCGACATGTTCGGCAGGGCCAGCGCGCTGCCGCCGACCGCGAGACCGGGGGAGGGGGCCACGGTCACCATGGCGTTCGGGCCGATGGCCGCGGACAGGCCGACAGTGAGGCCGTTGGACACGTCGGCCTGGCAGCCGATCTGATATCCCAGCTGCAACGTCCCGGAGTTCACCGCTTCCCGGCCGTCGCCGCCGATATCGGCGGCCGCCGACAAGGTGACGAACCCTTCCCTGCTGAACGGCGTCGCGGCGAGATTGGGTACGCGCTGCACGTCTTCGGCGGTTTTGCTGATCCGCAACTCCCAGCCGTCCTCGGTCTCGACGACGCGAGATTTGTCTGCCATTTGATCAGCGATCGCGGGTGCGGCGGTCATGCCGAGCGCCGCGGTCGCAGCGATGCCGAGCATCGCTATCGTCGAGCCGTTCAATGAAATCCTTAGTGCTGGTAACAGTTCGACGTGATAGTACTGACCCGTCCCGGGCCGTGGCACGCAAAACACCCGGTGCCGGGTAGCGGGGGATTCGCTGGAGCGGATCCCCGGTCAGCGGTGGATATATCCCCTGGTGAGCGGGGCGTCGTCCAGGCGAGGGGCGATCGATTCACCGCCGAGCGCCTGCCGCAGAATCGCCTGTTCGTCTTGGACGACGTGCATGACGGCGTTGATCAAGGCGAGGTGAGTGAACGCTTGCGGGTAGTTGCCCCAGTGGCGGCCGGTCCTGGGGTCGATCTCCTCGGCGTACAAACCCAGCGGGCTGGCGTAGCCGAGGAGTTTCTCGCACAGTTGTCTGGCTCGTTGCTTCTCGCCGATTTCCGAGAGCGCCGAGACCAGCCAGAACGAGCAGATCGTGAAAGCCCCCTCCTCGCCCGCGCATCCGTCGTCGGTCTCACCGACGCGGTATCGCAGGACCAGGCCGTCTTCGGTCAGCTCGTCGGCGATGGCCAGCACGGTGTTGCGTACCCGTTCGTCATCGGGCGGCAGGAAACGAACCAACGGGATGAGCAGGGTCGACGCGTCCAGCGCCGTACTGCCGTAGTACTGGGTGAACACCCCGCGGGAGTCGACGGCATGTGCGCAGATGTCGGCATGGATCTCGTCGGCGGCCTTCTGCCAGCGCTGCGCCCGGTCCGAATCCTGGTGGATGCGGGCCAGCCGGGCGCCGCGATCGGCGGCGACCCAGCACATGACCTTGCTGGAGGTGAAGTGCTGGGGTTGCCCGCGAACCTCCCAGATGCCATGGTCGGGCTCGCGCCAGTAGGTGAGGGCGCTCTTGACCGCACGGCCGAGCAACGGCCAGGCCCGGGCGTCGATTTGATCTTGGTGACGGGCGTAGAGGTAGACCGCGTCCAGCGCCGCGCCCCACACGTCGTGCTGGCGTTGCCGGTACGCCTCGTTGCCGATGCGCACCGGCGTGGCGTTGTCGTAGCCACGCAGGTGGGGCAGGATCTGTTCGGTGAGGTCGGTTTCGCCGCCGATGCCGTAGACGATCTGCATGTCATGAGCTTCCTCGGTCAAGTCGAGGATGTAGGAGAAGAAATCGTTCGCCTCCCAGCTGAAGCCCAGTGTGTACAGGCCCCACAGGGCGAAGGCGGAGTCGCGGATCCAGGAATAGCGATAGTCCCAGTTACGCTCTCCACCAGGGGTTTCGGGCAGTGAGGTGGTGGCAGCGGCAGCGACGGCGCCGGTCGGGGCGAAGGTCAATCCCTTGAGGGTCAGCGCGCTGCGGGTGAGTTCCGCGGTCCACGGGTGATCCGGGAAGCGCCCGCCCGCAAGCCAGTGCCGCCAATGGTGGATCGTCCGCAGCAGCCGCTCTTCGGCCTCCTCGGCATCGCCGGGGGCGTCGCGACTACCCCAGGCCAGGGCGCAGAACCGGGTGTCGCCCGTCTTCAGCAGTGTGCGGGCGACCGCGTGCGTGCCTTCCAATCCCAAGCGCATGTCGGTGCTCAACGTCAGTTGCAGATCGGTCCCCTCGGCACTGGCCTGGGCGAGGTGATAACTGCCGAGATAGTCCCATCGGGCGCGATACCTGCCGTAGTCGAAGGCCGGTTGGCAATCGAGCCCGAACTGGATCTGACCGGTCTCACAGTGCACCGTGCGCAGCAGGATGTGCTCGGCGTCGTAATCGGTGGGGGTGCGCCGATGCGCACTCCGGCCCGGTGTCTGGTGCCGCCATGGCCCCACCAGCAGCACGTCGCGCACCGTCGCCCAGCCATCGCCGCTGCGCCAGCTCGTCTCCATGACCATCGTGCCCGGGATGTAGCGACGGTCGGTGGGCACCACGAAATCGGCGGGAGCGAAGCGGAACGAGCCCGCGGATCGATCGAGAATCGCCGCGAACACGCTCGGAGAGTCCATGCGGGGCAGGCACATCCACTCGATGGCTCCACTGGGGGAGATCAGGGCGGTGACCTCGCAATCGGAGATGAACCCGTAGTCGTCGATGCGCGGGAACGCCGTGAGCCGCGTTGTGCGTTCGATCTCGTCCATGCGTTTCTCCATCGTCGTCTCGGCGCTTACCGTCCGGCCGGAGTCATGTGACGCTCACACCAGCCCACCATCTCGCGGGTCGGCTCGGCAAGCCCTCGGCAACTAACGAGGGTCTTCGGCCGGGAGCGCATCTGGGCTGACCAGCCGACGGGCGGCCAGGACCGTGGCGGCGCGGCGTTCGGTGCGGTGGTGATGGTCGGTGCGGGTGGCGTGCATGGCCGCGGTACGGGCCAGATCGGTGAGCATGACGATCAGGGTGATGGGCTGGAATTCCGCCGTGATCAGCCCTTGGTCTTGCCCGCGCCGGATCTCGGTGAGCTTTCCCGCGATGATCCGGCGGATGGCGTCTTCGGCGGCGGGGATGTGGGTCTGTTCGATCTCGGCCCACGCCTGCAGGCGGGCGTTGTCGGGGTGGGTGACGTAGTGGTCGAAGAGCCGGCCGACGTAACCGGGCAGGTCCGCGGCGTCGAGGGCGGTTTCGTCGGTGGTCTGGGTGACCCATTCCTCGGTGACCGCGGCGTACAACTCGTCTTTGCTCGCGAAGTACGCGTAGAGCCGGTCCTTGCTCGCCTTGGCCGCCTCGGCGATGCGATTGATGCGCGCGCCGGCGATGCCGTACTGGGCGAACTCCGCTTTGGCCGCGACGAGGATCCGTTCCCGGGTGGCCTGACCTGCTGCGCGCATGGGCGCATCCTATCTTGCCGAACCTTTTGGTTCGGATATAGAGTTTCCGAACCAAAAAGTTCTGGAAAACCACACCTGGGAACGAGGATTGCTATGGGCTCTACAGGGACCGACTGGCGAGATCTCGCCGCGCGGGAGACCGGGGTGACCGCGGCCGAGTTGGATGCGCTGTGGGCCGAACTGCCCGTCGCGCGCGCCGAGGACATCCTGGGCGAATGGAAGGGGGCGGCGTTTCCGACCGAGCATCCGCTGCGCAAAGCGCTCTCGGTCGGTCGCTGGTACGGCAAGACGTTCCACAGCGTGCTGGACGCGAAGCCGCTGATCTGCCGAGCCGAGGACGGGTCGCTGTTCTCCAACGTCGAACTCGGCGGCGGCGGGGAGGCGACGCTGTGGAATATCGAGTTCCGCGGCGAGGTGACGGCCACCATGGTCTACGACAGCCGCCCGGTCTTCGACCACTTCAAATGGCTCGACGAGAACACGCTGATGGGCATCATGAACGGCAGGCCCGATGTGGTGCTGGCCCACGGCGAGTACTTCTACTTCCTGCTCGAGCGGGTCTGAGCGATGGTGACCACCACCGCGGTGCTCTCGCGCGACCCGGCAGCGCCGTTCACCGTCGAAGCCGTCGAGATCGATGAACCGCGCGACGACGAGATCCTGGTCCGGATCCAGGCCACCGGGATCTGCCACACCGACCTGATCACCCGCGCGGCGGGCGCGGCCGACCATCCGGTGCTGCTCGGGCACGAAGGCGCCGGAGTGGTGGAGGCCGTCGGCGCGTCCGTGACCGGTGTACGGCCCGGTGACCGCGTCGTGTTGACGTTCCGGCACTGCCGAACGTGCCGCAATTGCCGGGCCGGACGGCCGGCGTATTGCGTGCGGGCGGCGAAGCTGAACCAGTTCGGTGGCCGGGCGGACCGCTCTCCCCGGGTCACCATCGCGGGAACCGCGGTGCTGGACGGGTTCTTCGGTCAATCGAGCTTCGCCGCGTACGCGTTGACCACCGCCGACAACACGGTGGTCGTCGACACGCAGGTCGATCCGACGATCCTGGCTCCACTGGGCTGCGGGTTCCTGACCGGCGCCGGAGCGGTGCTCAATGTACTGCGACCGGACCGGGACGCCCGCGTCGCGGTCTACGGCGCGGGTGCGGTCGGGATGGCGGGCGTGCTGGCGGCCCTGGCGAGCGAGGTCGCCGAACTGGTCGTGGTGGAGCCGTCGCCCTTCCGGCGGGCGCTGGCGCTGGAACTCGGCGCCACCGCGGCCCTGGATCCGGCGGCCGACGACATCGTGTCCGAGATCCGGAAGCTGACCGACGGCGGGGCGACCCACGCGCTCGACACCACGGGATCGTCGCGTGTGCTCGCCACGGCGGCCGCCGGGGCCGCGCTCGGCGGCACCGTGGTCGCGGTCGGCCTGGGTACCGGCGTCCCGGAGATCGACTTGCGGGATATCGTGCTGGGCGGCAAAGGGATCCGCGGTTGCCTCGAAGGCGACGCGGTGCCCGCGACCTTCATTCCGCACCTGCTGGACCTGCACGCCGCCGGACGCTTCCCCATCGACCGTCTCGTGACGACGTACCCGCATACCGACATCAATGCCGCGCTGGCGGAGCAGCGCGACGGCAAGGTCGTCAAGCCTGTTCTGACCTGGTGACCGCTGCGACGCGCCATGACCTCGCTGGTTGGGGCGAGGCAAAAGGGGGATAACCCGCGAAAGGGCCGGATGCGAGCACGGGCATGCGGCCGTGCGACCGCTGGAAGGGGCCGGGATGGTGTCGAGCACGCTCGCCGCGCTGTACCAGGCGTCCGCGCCGGAGCCGCCCGGTCTGCTGCCCGCGCGCCAGCAGATGGCCTTCTCGCTGGGCTGGCATATCGTGCTGGCCTGTTTCGGGGTGGCGTTTCCCGCCATGATCTACGTCGTGCATCGCCGGGGAATCGTCCGTGCCGACTCCGTCGCCCTGGGGTTGGCCAAGCGGTGGGCGACGGTGTCGGCGATCCTGTTCGCCATCGGCGCGGTCTCCGGGACGGTCCTCAGCTTCGAGATGGGCTTGTTGTGGCCGGGGCTGATGGGCCGCTACGGCGACGTGCTCGGCTTGCCGTTCGCCTTCGAAGGGCTCTCGTTCTTCATCGAAGCGATCTTCCTGGGCATCTACCTCTACGGATGGGGCCGCATGCCGCCGCGCAGGCACCTCGCGATGCTCATCCCGATGGGCGTCGCGGGAGTGGTCGGCACATTCTGCGTGGTCAGCGTCAACGCGTGGATGAACAATCCGACCGGCTTCCGGCTCGTCGACGGCGAGGTGACCGACGTCGATCCGTGGCGCGCGATGTTCAACGACGGCGTCTACCTGCAGTTCGCGCACATGTGGGTCGGGGCCTTCATGGTGGTCGGGTTCCTCGTGTCGGGTGTCTACGCGGCAGGTCTGCTGCGGGGACGCCGCGACCAGCACCATCGGCTGGGGTTCACCGTCCCGTTCGTCTTCGCGACCGTCGCCGCGGTCGCGCAACCTCTCATCGGCCACGTCCTGGGGATGCGGGTGCACGACACGCAACCGGCGAAGCTGGCCGCGTTCGAACTGGCCGCCACCACCGAGGGGCCCGCCCCGCTGAGATTGGGCGGCGTGCTCGTCGACGGTGAGGTCAGGGGAGCGCTCGAGATCCCTCGGCTGGGTTCGATCATCGCTCGCAACTCGCCGACCGCACCCGTCCCCGGCCTGGACTCGGTCCCCGTGGAGGATCGGCCCCCGGTCAACATCACCCATCTCGGCTTCCAGACCATGGTCGCCATCGGCACCCTGCTCGCGCTCATGGTGATCGTGTTCTGGTTGCTGCGCTGGCGGCGCCGCGACCTGCTGGCCCGGCGCTGGTTCCTCCGGGCGGCGGTGGCCGCGGGGCCTCTGGCGATTCTCGCGCTCGAATGCGGCTGGATCGCCACCGAAGTAGGCCGCCAGCCGTGGACGGTGTGGCAAGTGCTGCGTACCACCGACGCCGCCAGCATGAGCAACGATCTGTGGTGGAGCTACGTCAGCGTGTTGCTGGTGTATATCGGGATGACGGCGGGCGCGATCGTCGTCCTGCGCTCCATGGCCCGCCGCTGGCGCACCGGCACCGCGACCATCACCGCTCCGTACGGGCCGGGAGCGTCACCGGTCGACCAGGCGCAGCGCGCTCGCAGCGTCGGAAAGCCCTGACCGATGGATCTCTCGGACGTGGTCGCGACGGCGATGTTCATCGGGGTGGTGCTCTACGCACTGTTCGGTGGCGCGGACTTCGGCTCCGGATTCTGGGACCTGACCGCGGGCGGCCCCCGGCGCGGCAGCCGCCTGCGGGTGCTCATCGACCACAGCATCGGACCGGTGTGGGAGGCCAACCACGTCTGGCTGATCTACATCCTGGTGTTCCTCTGGACCGCCTACCCCGCGGCGTTCGCCGCCATCATGACCACCTTGTTCATCCCGATGAGCCTGGCGCTGCTCGGAATCGTGCTGCGCGGGGCGAACTTCGCCTTCCGCAAGTACTCCGCGACCCTGGGCCAGGCGCGCCTGTTCGGCGCCTTGTTCGCCGGTGCGTCACTGATCACGCCGTTCTTCTTCGGCACCGCCGTCGGAGCGATCGCCTCCGGGCGGGTGCCCGCCGAGGGTTACGGCGACCCGGTGCGTTCGTGGCTGAATCCGACCTCGCTCCTGGGCGGCACCCTGGCCGCCGGAACGTCCGCCTTCCTGGCCGGAGTCTTCCTGACCGCCGACGCCGCACGTTCCGGTGATGGCGCCCTCGCCGGCTATCTACGTTCCCGCACGCTGATCGTCGGTGGGGTGACCGGGGCGGTCGCGATCGCGGCGATCCTCCCGATCCGCCATGACGCACCGACCCTCGGTGCCGGGCTGCTCGGACGCGCCCTGCCGCTGATCGCACTCTCGGCCGCCGCGGGCGTGGCCACCCTGGTGCTGCTGTACCGGCGTCGCTTCGGGTGGGCACGGGTGCCTGCGGCGGCGGCGGTCGCCGCGATCGTCATCGGATGGGCGGTCGCGCAGACGCCGTGGATCCTCGTCGACCAGATGCTCATCGCGGATGCCGCGGGCGCCAGGGCGACCCTGCTCGCACTGCTCGCCGTCGTCGCCCTCGCCGCCGTGACGGTGCTACCCGCGTTGGCCTACTTGTTCTGGCTCACCCAGACCGACGCGTGGGTACGCGAGCAGCCCGTGTCACCGGAAGAGGCGTAGGACACCGCCGGTTTGCGCGCACCTCGCGACGGATCCGCGAAGTGGTACCGAAAGAACGGTTTGTTTGTGGCCGCGGGTGGTATCCGCTGCACGTATCGGTTCGACAGCGCGGTCGTGCCGGTACGCTATCGGGGCATCCCCGCTGCTCGACGACCGGCCGGTTCGACGTTGTCACGAATACTTCGCGCCGCACGAGACGAGATGCCCTCTTGCAGAGGATGAACGGCGCGAAGGATTGCATCGTGATCGAGGACATGAACATGCCCATCACCGACGACGACGACCGAGACCGGATCATCTGGCCCGAGTCCAGCGCTTCGAACGCGTGGTGGGCGGATGTCATGGGCCACCGATTCCCCCGAACCCAGACCGCGACCTCGAGTTGACCTCGCCCCGGCCCGCTCCGATCGCAGCTGCGCCGCTCAGCCGCGACTCCGGCGTCGCCTCGGTGCGGGGCCGGTGTGCGCCGCGTCGCGGCGGTAGCCCTGGTCGTCGGACCGTCGTCGCCGCGGCGTGGATAACCGTCGGCGCCGAGGGTGGTCACATGAACCGCCCACCGGTCACCTCGAGCACGGTCCCGGTCATATACGACGACAGATCCGAAGCCAGGAACAGTGCGACGGAGGCGATCTCGCTCACCTCGCCCGCCCGCCCGAGCGGAATCTCGGCCATCTTCTGATCCCACACCTTCTGCGGCATCGCCTCGGTCATCGCGGTGCGGATCAAGCCGGGCTGGATCGCGTTGACGCGCACGCCCAGGTGCGCGAGTTCCTTGGCGGCGGCCTTGGACAGGCCGACGATGCCCGCCTTGGCGGCGGAGTAGTTGGTCTGGCCCGCCAGCCCGATCTTGCCCGACAGCGACGACATGTTGACGATGGCTCCGCTGCCACGCTCTCGCATGATCGCGCCGGCCAGCCGGGTGCCGTTCCAGGTGCCCTTGAGGTGCACCGAGATCACCTCGTCGAACTGGTCCTCGGTCATCTTGCGCATAGTGGCGTCGCGGGTGATCCCGGCATTGTTGACCATCACGTCGACCGGGGAGAACGACTCCGCGGCCGCGTCGAGCAGGGCCTGCACCTCCTCGGCGACGGTGACATCGCAACGTACGCCGCGTGCGACGGCCGCGCCGCCGAGACGTTCGGCCGCCTGCCCGGCGGCGGTCCCGTCGATGTCACCGACGACGACGCGGGCGCCCTCGGCGACGAATCGCTCGGCGATCGCGTAACCGATTCCCTGTGCGGCGCCGGTGATCACGGCGGTCTTGTCTCGTAGCAGTGGGCCGGTCATGACTTTTCCTCACGGTGGTCGGTCTCGGGGACATCGCCGATGTGCGCCGGATGCGCCGGGCGCGTCCGATTATCGGCTTATCGACCATGATCGACGCCCGCCGCGGCGTCGGCGGGGTCGGTCGCCGACACGATGCACCCTGCCCAGGTCGGCTCGGCCCGGCCGGGGGCAGGGCGGAGACGGGGTCGAATCCGGCGGGGGTGGATGCAGGGTTGCCGGTACGACCGAGGCGTCGGCTGCTCGAGTCCGGTGAGCACCTCGCTGAGGGATCCCGCCTCGAAAGCGGGGACGACCTCACCCATCACCTTCGTGGTCGCTGCCGCCGTGCAGCGCCCCGCCCTTGCCGCGGCGCCAGCGCGACGACCATCACCCGTGCATATTCGAAGCAACGGTTGTGGCCACCAGGGGAGCAGGCGTACTACGTGCCGGAGTTTTCGGGCTCCGGTGAACGGTGCAGGTTGCGCAGTTCGTCGATGATCTCGATCGCCGTCAGGGGAGATGTCGCGGCGCCGTGGCGGATCCGGGCGGCGAGGCCTGCCGGGCAGCCGGGGCCCGGCCTGGACGTGGTGGCGCATGCCGTGCAGCCCTCCACGGCACCGGCCAGATGGGCTTCGACATTGCGCGCGTCGAGCGCGGCGATCAAATCGAGCCCGCTCAAGAAGTTGATCGGCATGTCGATGAGTTCCTCTTGCTGAATGTCCGATCGGGCGTGCGAGTCGCACGTGTTCTGTTCCGGCCGTCTTCATGCCGCACAGCCCGACTCGATCGAGGCGGGACGGGCTGCAGCGGTGTCCGGCGGGTGAATCCATTGCGCGGCCGACGGCATTGTCGGCCTGCCGACGTCGTTGTCGGGGCGGATGTCCGGTGACAGCGTTGTCGTTCGGACGAGGAGCAGCGCGCGTATGTATAGGCTCCGCATCGGTAATGTAACAGATGGATATACCTATTGGGAACCCTCCAGCAAACTATGCCTCGGCGGCGTAAAGGCACGGCTAGGCGAGGTGATGCGTGGGCGTGACGGTGCGGATCCGAAGCAGGATGTCGAACCAGTCGCCCACTCCGGCGCCGGCGATGTGATGGTCCGCGTCGCGGTCGCGGTGGTAGGTGCCGATGATCAGGCGCAATCGGGTCGGTCGGTGTAGCCATCGCCGTACCGGGCCGGGCGGCGCTGTGCGCAGGTCCAGTAGATAACCGGCGTGGCCGGGATGGTCCAGCGCGCTGTCGGCGAACTCGGGCGACGGAGCCGGAACCGTCAGATCCGCGCGCAACTCGCCGGTGTGAAACGCGATCGCCAGGGACAGATAGCCGGTGCCGAAGCGCTTGCGCAACAGGAATCCGGTGGTCGGGAACTCCTGGGACATCGCCGCGATCGTCAGCCGGGGGGCGACCGCGGTGTTCGAGATCCCCTCCCAGTACGCGATCCGC
Source organism: Nocardia exalbida NBRC 100660 (assembly GCF_000308575.1). Lineage (GTDB taxonomy): Bacteria > Actinomycetota > Actinomycetes > Mycobacteriales > Mycobacteriaceae > Nocardia > Nocardia exalbida. Next base: position 36,070 of record NZ_BAFZ01000156.1, read on the forward strand.
TGTCCGGTGCGCTCGTGCCAGGCGGCGATTCGGTCGGCGGCGTCCGCGGCCTCGGCGGCGAAGTCGCGGCGCCCGGACGCGGTGCTGAATTGGTGGTATCGCACGATGAGCCGCGCCGCGTCGAGCGCCGCGGGTCCGCCTGCGGCCCCTGGTAGCGATTCGACCAGCGCCAACGCGTCCCTGGCGTGGTCGACGAACGGTCGGCCGGGATGGGTGCCTCCGGCCCGCTGGAGATGCTCGCCCACTCGGTGCGCGGAGACTATCGGGTCGTAATGCGCTCGCAGGTCGTCGAGCCGGTCCGGCGCCACGGTGGCGACGAAGTCGCGGACCTGCGCGTAGTGCGCAGGCTTGGCCGCTTCGGGCGTCAATCCGAACAGCCGCACGGGATCGTCCGGATGCGCGCGGTTGAACTCGCGTAACCACCGCAGTACGGCGAGGGTCTCGGTATTTCGCCAGGGAACCCACGCGTCGCCGAGTAGTTCCCGGGGATCGCCATGGCCGGTGCGGGTGTAGTCGTCGAGAGCTGCGACCACCGTCTCGTCGTCCAGCAGAGCCAGCGCCCGGAAGCCCTTCCGCTCCACCAGCGTCCGCAGGACCCGGTGTGCGGTGACGGATACTTCGTGCCCGGCCCGGGTGGTCATGCCGATGCCGGCGACGACAACGTCTTCCATCAAGTCGGCGAGCGCGGGCAGGGCCCCGGGTGACCTGTCGTCATGCGGCACGTCGAACGGTTCCGCCGCGTCACGAAGCCACTCGGCGACCTCTGCGGTATCGGATTTTCGCTGCGTCATCATGCACTCCCGGCGGTTGAACAGCTGCCTGCGCCGCGGGACGTGACCCGAAGCCCAAAGCGCCTTTGTCATCAAATCTAATTATGTTTGATGACAAATTAAATTGGCGGTCTGTCGATGTCAATCGCGGGGAGTCGATCGCTCGGACCGGCGGCGCTGGGGTTGAGGGTTGCCGAGCGGGTGCTGCCTCGGCGTCCGCGCTTCCTGCCGCCGGAGGCGCTGCCGCGTTGCCGAGCGGGCGGCGCGATGCGCGGGCACCGGTCGAAGGCCGGAAACGCGAAGGCACGGTGTCCGCACCTTGGTTCACCCGACGGACGTCCGGCCTTCGGGCCGGGCGGGGTTCGACCGTCCTCGTGGCCTCCAGGCGCCGTCCGTCCGGGAAAAGTCGTTCAGGAGGTGGGCGTGCCCAACAGCCGGGCCCGCCGGGTGAGGGTGAGCCCGATTCCCTCGGCGGCAGCGCGGACCGCTGCCGCGTGGTTCTCCGGATGGAACCGGTGGGACGGCCCCGCCACGCTGATCGCGGCCACGACCTGGTCGGCCTCGCGGACCGGGGCGGCGACGCACACCAGGCCGGGAGCCGATTCCTCGAATTCGAAGGCCACGCCGTCGGCCGCGATCCGATCGAGCTGGTTGCGCAGCGTGCCGGGCAGGATCATCGTCCGCGGGGTGTGGCGCCGAAGCGGTCCTGTCAGTACCTGGTCGCGCAGCGCCGCGTCGGCGTTGGCCAGCAGGACCTTGCCGATGGCCGTGCAATGCGCCGGCATGCGGCCTCCGATCCGGGACGGGGCGCTGGCCTGACGACGCCCGCCGATCTTGGTCAGGTACACGACATCCGTACCGTCCAGAACGCCGAGATGCACGGTTTCGTGAATGCGAGCGTTCAACTCCTCCAGGAACGGAATCGTCACCTCGAGCAGACTGCGCTCCACCGACGCGCGCATCCCGAGCTCGAACAGATGCCCGCCGAGCCGATACCCGGCCTCGGTGCGGTCCAGCAATCGCACCGCCACCATGTCCGACAGCACCCGGTGCAAGGTGCCCTTCGGCATCCGGGTCCGCCGCGCGAGTTCGGCCAGGCTCAACGCGGTGTCATCGATCGAGAACGCCTCGAGCACCGCCATGGTCTTGCCCAGAACGGTCGAGCCGTCTACCGCACGACCGGCAGCCGCAGATGACACCGTCGACCTCCAACCCTTCGGCCGATTCACTCTACTCGGATGGCGTTCGGCTCAGTGGAACGCATCGCTGGCGGGCCGCTCCCGCCTGCGGCGACAGTGGGATCACCGTTCCATACTTCCTCACGAATTCCGGGATCCCGATGCCAACACCTCCATGCCTTGATCGACCTTCGGCGGACACCGCCACGATTGCCGCCGCCGACCTGCTCGGCGCGGCGGCCCGCTCCGGCACCCCGTGCGCGCCGGTGCGCGATCTGATCGGTTCCGACGATGTGGCCGCGGCATACGCGGTGCAGGAACTGCTGACCGCCGAGCGCGTCGCGGCGGGTGCCGAGATCGTCGGGCGCAAGATCGGCTTGACCTCACCGGCGGTGCAGCGCCAGCTCGGCGTCGATCAACCGGATTTCGGAGTGTTGTTCGACGATATGTACTACCCGCAGGACACACCGGTACCGCTGAGCCGCTTGCTGCAACCGAAGGCCGAAGCCGAGGTCGCGTTCGTGCTCGCCGCGGACTTGGTGGACGGCCCGCTCGATGACGAGCAGATTCGCGGCGCGGTCGGCTACGCCGTGGCCGCGCTCGAGATCGTCGACAGCCGCATCGCGGGCTGGGACATCACGTTCGGCGACACCGTCGCCGACAACGCCTCCAGTGGCCTGTTCGTCCTCGGCGCCGAACATCGCACGCTCGATTCCTTCGACCCGGTCTCGGCGCAGATGCGCATGTCGATCGACGGTGTCGAAGTGTCCACGGGAACCGGCGCCGCCTGCCTCGGCGATCCGCTGCACGCCTTGGCCTGGCTGGCGCGGACCACTCGCGAGTTCGGCCGTCCCCTGCGTGCCGGGCAGATCGTTCTCTCCGGAGCGCTCGGACCGATGGCCCCGATTCAGGGCCCCGCCACCGTCACCGCCGACATCACCGGACTCGGCGCGGTGACCGCGACCTTCATCAAGGAGTGAGACCATGAACGACAACCCCGCCAAGCTGAAAGTCGCGGTGATCGGGTCGGGCAATATCGGCACCGATCTGATGATCAAAGTGATCCGGCACTCGACGGTGCTGGAGATGGGCGCGATGGTCGGCATCGACCCCGAATCCGACGGCCTCGCCCGAGCGCGCAGGTTCGGCGTCCCGACCACCTCCGATGGCGTCCAGGGCCTGCTGGAGCTGCCGAACTTCGACGAGATCGACGTGGTCTTCGACGCGACCTCCGCCAAGGCCCACGCCGCGCACGCCGCGGTGCTCGAACCGCTCGGCAAACGCCTGATCGACCTGACCCCGGCGGCCCTCGGCCCGTTCGTCATACCGGCGGTGAACCTGGACGAACATCGGCACGCCCCCAACGTCAACATGGTCACCTGCGGTGGCCAGGCGACCATCCCGATCGTCGCCGCCGTCTCCCGCGTGACGCCGGTCGCCTACGCCGAGATCGTCGCGTCCATCGCGTCGAAGTCGGCGGGGCCGGGCACCCGCGCCAATATCGACGAGTTCACCGAGACCACCGCGCACGCGATCGAAGCGGTCGGCGGCGCCCGGCGCGGCAAGGCGATCATCATCCTCAATCCGGCGGACCCGCCGCTGATCATGCGCGATACGGTGCTGTGCCTGATCACCGCGCACGACTCCGGCACGCACGAGGCGATTCGCGAGTCGGTGGAGCAGATGGTCGCCCATGTGGCCACCTACGTGCCCGGTTACCGCCTCAAGCAGAAAGTTCAGATCACCGCCGTCCCGCAGGATCAACCGGTGCACACCCTGCTCGGCCCCGACGCGGCGGCCGCGCCCACCCATCAGGTGACGGTCTTCCTCGAAGTCGAAGGAGCCGCCCACTACCTCCCGGCCTACGCGGGCAACCTCGACATCATGACCTCGGCGGCCGTGCGCTACGCCGAATCCATCGCCGACACGATCGCCGCCGCACCGGCAGGACAGGAAGCGCTCCGATGACCACCCAGCTGTTCATCCAAGACGTCACCCTTCGCGACGGCATGCACGCGGTGCGCCATCGCATCACTCCCGACGACGTCGGGCGGATCGTCGCCGCGCTCGACGCGGCGGGGGTCGACGGCATCGAAGTCGCCCATGGCGACGGCCTCGCCGGAGGCAGCTTGAATTACGGCCCGGGGAGCAACACCGACTGGGAGTGGATCGAAGCAGCTGCCGCCAATCTCACCCACGCCAGGCTGACCACGCTGCTGTTGCCCGGTATCGGCACCATCGAAGAACTGAAGCACGCCTACCGGCTCGGCGTCCGGTCGGTGCGCGTGGCCACCCATTGCACCGAAGCCGATGTGTCCGCCCAGCACATCGCCACCGCACGGGAACTCGGCATGGACGTCTCCGGATTCCTGATGATGTCGCACATGGCCGAACCGGCTCGCCTCGCCGAACAAGCGAAATTGATGGAATCCTATGGGGCGCATTGTGTCTACGTCACCGATTCGGGCGGCCGGTTGACCATGAACGGCGTCCGCGACCGGGTCAGCGCCTACCGTCAGGCACTCGATCCGGGCACCGAGATCGGTATCCACGCGCACGAGAACCTCTCGCTGTCGGTGGCCAATTCCGTGGTGGCGGTCGAAGAAGGCGTCACCCGGGTCGACGCCTCGCTCGCCGGCCACGGCGCGGGAGCGGGCAACTGCCCGATCGAACCTTTCGTCGCTGTCGCCGATCTGCACGGCTGGAAGCACAACTGCGATCTGTTCGCTCTGCAAGACGCCGCCGACGACTTGGTGCGGCCGCTGCAGGATCGCCCGGTGCGCGTGGACCGCGAAACCCTCACGCTCGGCTACGCCGGGGTCTACTCGTCCTTCTTGCGGCATGCCGAAACCGCGTCGCGGCGCTACGGCATCGACGTGCGCACCATCCTGCTCGAGGTGGGACGCCGCGGGCTGGTCGGCGGGCAAGAGGACCTCATCGTCGACATCGCGCTCGACCTGTCGGCCGGCGCCGGCGGGTAATCGCCCGGATATCGCCGGGGCGGTGCGGGAGCCTCTCCGGCGCTTCCTTTGCGCGCGTGCGAGACTCGCTTCGATGCTCACCTACTTTCAAGCGACTGTCATCGGTGCGGTGCAGGGGGTCACCGAACTCTTCCCGATTTCCAGCCTGGGTCACTCCGTGCTGGTCGCAGCATGGCTCGGAGGCGATTGGGAGAAGCTGACCGGCGAAGGCGAATCCGGCACAGGCACACCGTATCTGGCGTTCGTGGTGGCGCTGCACGTGGCGACGGCGGTCGCGCTGCTCGGCTACTACTGGCGGGACTGGTGTGCCATCGTCGCGGGTTTCCTCACCACACTGCGAACCGGGCGCCTCGACACCATCCCGCAGCGGCTGGCGTGGCTGATCGTCATCGCCACCGTTCCCGTCGGCGTGCTCGGCTTTCTGCTGGAACATCCCTTGCACGCCTTGTTCGGGGCGCCGATCTACGCCGCCGTCTTCTTGGCGCTCAACGGTGTCGTGCTGATCATCGGTGAGGGACTGCGCCGACGGAACGAACCGTCCCTGGCCGAATACGGTCGGCGGTTCGCCCTGCGGCAGTCCCACAGCGGCACTCTCACCGCCGAGGCGGAGCCTCGCCGCCAATCCGACCGGCCATTGGCCGCCCTCGGGCCGAGGGACGCCCTCGGTATCGGCTTCGTCCAAGTCGGCGCGCTGCTGACCGGTTTCAGCCGGGCGGGCCTGACCATGGTCGGCGGTCTGTGGCGTGGTCTCACACACGAGCACGCGGCGAAATTCGCCTTCCTGCTGGCCACTCCGGCGATCCTGGGCGCGGGACTGCTGGAGATACCCGAGCTGGTCGGCCCGAAGACCGACGGCATCCGGGGGCCGGTGCTGGTCGGCGCCCTCGTGTCCGGGGTGTCGTCGTGGCTGGCGGTGCGGTTCCTGGAGCGGTACTTCCAGACCCGCACGCTGCTGCCGTTCGCCGTGTACTGCCTCGCCGCCGGGGCCGTCTCGGTCGTCCACTTCGGCTGAGGTCTCCCTCCGCCGGGCGATCGAGTGACCGAGGTGTGATCAACTGGCCTCCCATTCGTCGGCCTGCGCTGCACCATCGGTGTCCAGGATGACCGTCGCGCCGACGGTCCCGCCTGCGATCAGTTCGATCAGCGCGGCGGAGGATCCCGGTTCGCCGCTGGGCAGGATCTGGGATTCGTAGGTGAGTTCGGCGTGGTCGCGCAATTGCGCGGCGGCCGTGGCCAAGTCGTCGTAGCTGAGGGTCCGATCGCCGAGGAAAGCGGTGTCGCTCCCGCGCAGTGTGCGGGTGCGGTGGGCGTAGGTGACCGGGCGGGGTGATTCGGCGGCGATCTCCGCGACGACGGTGGGGTCGTCGAGGGCGAGCCAGTCGACCGTGTCGCTGGACCGGCTGTCGCCGAGCGTGAGTCCGATCTTGATCTCGAACTCATCGGGCAGCTGTGCGTCGAGTGCGTCGACCGGGACCACGGCGGCGCCGGTTTTGAGTATCGCCCAGGTGGCGATGACCGCTTCGATGCCGCGATCCAGCCGCACCGCCACGCCCGCGCCGGGGCCGCAGCCGCGCGCGATCAGCACGCGCGCCAACCGCGACGAGCGGATTTCGAGGTCGTGGTAGGACACGTCGATATCGTCGACGACGACGGCGGGGGCGTCCGGGTCGTCTTCCACCGCGGCCACGAGTGCCTGGGCCAGTGTGGTGCCCGCCGTCGTCGCCGCTGCCTGCGGTGCGGTGGCGTCCGTTCTGGTTGTGATGCGTTCCCGTTCGGTTGCGTCGAGGATGTCGATGTCGCCGATGGGGGTGTGGGGGTTGGTGGCGATGGTGGTGAGGATGCGGTGGAGGCGGTGGCCGAGGGTTTGGATGGTGGTTTCGTCGAAG
>NZ_BAFZ01000155.1 GCF_000308575.1 Nocardia exalbida NBRC 100660
GGGCCGGCGTCGACGCGCCCGCCGCCAACCTCAACACCCGATCGTTACTCGTGTCGGCCACGTAGATGTTGCCCGCCGTGTCGACTGCCACACCCTGAGGATTATTCAGGCCGGTGAACGGCAGCGGCGTCGGCGCCGACGCGCCCGCCGCCAACCTCAACACCCGATCGTTGCCCATGTCGGTGACATATATGCTGCCCGCCGCGTCGACCGCTACATCGGTGGGCAGGCTGACGCCGGTGAACGGCAGCGGAGTCTGAGCCGCGTCGACCGATGAGGGCGAGTTGCCACCGCCGCGCGAGCCCCGTTGGACACCGGCGACGACAGCTACGACGGCCACCACCGCGACCGCGACCACGGCGGCGAGCAGCATAGCGGTCTTGGGCGACAACCCGATTCGCCACCCATGGCGCGCAGCCACGCCCCCGGTGGCATCGTCCACCGCGGCGCGGGCCGCCGCCGCCAGCTCGCGCGCGGTCTGGTAGCGATCGTCGGGATTTTTGGCCATTCCCTTGGCGATAACCGCATCGAACGCGGTCGGCATATCGGGTGCGGTGGTGCTGGGACGCGGCGGCGGGGTGTGCATGTGGTGGGCGATGACACCCTGCACACCCAGCGCGCTCGCAAACGGCGGGCGGCCGGTCAGGCACTCATACAGCACGCACGTCAACGCGTACACATCCACTCGGGCATCGGCCTTGACCTCCCCGCCGATCTCCTCCGGCGCCATGTAGGCGACGGTGCCGATGGTCTCACCGATCGTGGTCAGTGTGCGGTCGTCGGCGGCGTGGGCGATCCCGAAGTCGATCAGGGAGGCGAACTCGTCGCCCCCTAGCAGGATGTTGGAGGGTTTGACATCGCGGTGCACCAGCCCGGCGTCGTGCGCCGCCTGTAGCGCGCCGGCCACCTGCCCGATGATCGCCACTGCCCGCCGCGGCGACAAGGCCCCTTCCCGCGTGATCACCGTGCGCAGGTCGGTGCCCTCGATCAAGCGCATATTCAAATAGAGCCGACCGTCGATATCGCCGAAGTCGTGGATGGGGATCACATGCGGCTCGGTCAACTGTGCCACCGCCCGGCACTCCCGGCGGAACCGCTCGCGCAGCTGCTCGTCATCCGCGAAGCGCTCGGGCAACACCTTGAGCGCCACCACCCGGTTGGTCAGCGAATCGTGCGCCCGCCACACCTGGCCCATGCCGCCCTGCCCCAGCAGTGACAGAAGCCGATAGCGTCCGAACGGCTCCGCAGGCCCCCGAGTGGCGTCCCCGTCACCTAGTAACGTGTCATCCATCGTGCCGTCCCATGACCACCCGGCTGGCAAACGGTGATTACATTCCGACTCCCGCCCGAGCGGGTGGCCCCACACCGGTTGATTCATCCAGGCCAACAGTCGAGAGTCGGCGCTATCGTCGGCGGGGTTTTCCCAGTCATGTTCCAGTCGACAAGAACGCGAGCGCACGGATCATTTCAGAAATCCGCCGACAACCTGTCGCGAATTCAGTGTACCCCGGACCTTACGACCAGCTTCGTGAAACCGCGTCGAGACCCACTCGGAGTACTCCACGACGACGGGCTATTCGTCGCGGTACCCCGAGCTACACCGTCCGGCGTTTCAGAACCTAGGCGCGGGATCCTGCCTGTTCGGCGGCGAAAACAGGCATTGGCATGGCATAACTCCCGCATTTCCACACTCGTAAGCGCCCTCAGCAGCGCTGCCGATCGGATACGGCCGGGGTCATCGCGGCGGCGTGCGCCATGGTTACCCGAGCCATGCCGGTGGTGGCGATGGAGCCGATGTAGCCGTCGGGACGGATCAACAGGAGTGCGGAATCGGCTAAACCGTAGATCCGGGCGAAGGAATCGGTGATGTCGGCGAGTACGACATCGGCGTCCACCTGCTCTCCGCCATTGATCGCGACCTTTTTCAGTCCCGCGCCCGCCGACGGCCACGTCAATGCGGCCAGTTCCGCCACGGCCGCGCGGCCGTAGGCGATCGCGGTGGAATGCGGTCCGGAGAAGAGGTCGAACAGGCGCTGTGCTCCTTCGGCCGCGTTCAGCAGTTTCGCGTCCGGCGCACGGTCGCCCACCCGCAGCGTTCCGGTTTGTTCGGCATCGGCCGCGACCAGCGGACCGCCTGAACGCGCGCATCCGCAAGCACACCGGCGACAAGCGCATCCGCTTGTCGCGCATCGGCGGGACATGTGTCCGCGTCCGGACGGCCGGTTCACACATGCCAGCGGTTGCGGGAAAGGCCCTCCACCACGGCGTCGACGATGATCATCCGATCGGCTTCGTCCGTCGCGCCCTCGAAACCGATGCCCGCCGTTCTTCGGACCGTGCTCGCGCCACCGTCGGCGCCGACAAGGTAGGGAGCGCCGATCTCTTCGGCACCGCCTGGACCGGCGACCGTCACAACGACCGCATCCCGATGTTGCTCGAATCCGACGAGTTCATGTTCCGATTCGACGGTCACGCCCAGCCGTCGCAGTCCGGCACGCAGCGCGGCATCGGTGCGGAATTGCGGAATGAACCACGTATTCGGGTGCGGCACATCGGATGTCAGCTCGTTGCGGGAGACCATCTGCCACGGAATCGTCAGCGGACCCGCGTGGATGCCCAGCAGGGGGTACTCGGCGCCGCCTGCGCGGATATCGGCGAAAACGCCGAGATCCTCGAGCACTTCCAGGCTGCGCGGCTGGATTCCCTTGGCGCGTGAACCGTCGAAGAACTTCGCGGCTTTGTCGATGATCCGTACCGCCAGGCCGCGGCGATAGCGTTCGCCGCCGGAACCTCACCAGAGATCTGATAACGCCCGGAGGCGGTCAGAGCCGGTGTCCGGCCGTTCAGGAGGACGCCTCACGTTCTTCCGGTTCGCCCGGACGACTCTCCGTAGCGGGTGGCGATCGCGGCGGCGCGGTCGCGCAGGGAGGTGCGCAACCACTGCGGGGTGAGGGCTTCGGCGTCCGTGGCGAGCTGCCACAGCGCCCATTCGGCGTGTCTGCGATCTTGGAAGCTCACCTCGAGTCGCAGCCGGCCGTCCGCGTCGGCTTCTTCGGCGCGGACGGCGAGTGCGGTGCGCACCAGGTCTTCTCGCCGTGCCGGGTCCACCCGTACCAGCACGGTGACTCGGTCGCCCCCGGTCCGGAACTGCGTGCTGCGTTCCTGCCAGGCGCGGTCCAGATCGACTCGTTCCGGTCGCTGGGCCGGTTCAGGAAGTTCCTCGGCGGCCAGCACCCGCGACAGCCGGTAGGTGCGGTCCGCGCCGGACACGGTGGCCAGCAGATAGCCCTGGTCGCGCACGGTGACCAGGCCGATCGGGTCCACCGTTCGCCACTTCGGGGTCTGGGCGGCCGCCGCGTAGTGGATGCGCAGCTTGTGTCCGGCGAACACCGCGCGACGGATCTCGCTCACTACGATGTCGGGCACCTCTTCGGGGACCAGCCGGCGTGCGAGGAGGTCGGTCTCCGGGTCGACGAGCAATCGCTGGGCCGCGCCGGTCGCCGTGGCCCGATAGCTCTCGGGTAGCGCGTCGACCACCTTGCGCATGGCCGAGGCGAGCGCGGAACCGAGACCGAATGCTTGTGCGCCGCGGCGTGATCCGGCGACGAGCAGGGCGAGCGCCTCGTCGTGGTTCAGCCCGGTGAGTTCGGTTTGGAAACCGGGTAACAATGCGAAACCGCCGTGCCGTCCGCGTTCGGCATAGACCGGGACTCCCGCCGCGGACAGGGCTTCGATGTCGCGCAGCACGGTGCGGGTGGATACCTCCAGCTCGCGGGCGAGCGTGGCAGCGGTCAACCGACCGCGCTGACGCAGCAGCAACACCAGCGAGACCAATCGGTCGGCGCGCATCCGAAAAAACTACCCGGAATACACGACAGAGGATGTCGTGATTCGCTGGGAGGCTGATCACCATGACAAACGAGAACGTGGCCACCGCCCCCGACGATCTGGGCAGGTACTTCATCGAGCGCGCCAATGCGGGCGACGTCGAGGGGCTGGTGGCGTTGTACGAGCCGAACGCCGTGCTGGCGTTCCCACCGGGCAATCTCGCGATCGGACATGCGGAGATCCGCAAGGTGTACGAACAATTCGTCGCGGCCGCGCCGGTGCTCTCGCCGGGTAGGCAACATCCAGCGCTGGTGAGCGGCGACCTGGCACTGACAGCGTCCACGCTGACCACCGGCGAGGTGACTGTCGAGATCGCCCGTCGCCAGCCGGACGGGTCGTGGTTGTGGGCCGTGGACCAGCCGGCGCTCGTGCCGTAGCGGTGCGGCGGTGGGCCGGCGTGACCGAGCCCACCGCGGCGCAGCGGCGTCGAGGCGGGTCTCGGTGGCCGGTCCGCGTCACCGGCGTTACGGCGGCTCCGTCAGGCCGCGGACGTGTGGCCATGCCTCGGCGAGTGCGAGCAGCCGGCGCAACTCGGCGGTGAGATCCCTTGCCCCCGGGCGGATTTGGTGGCGAGATGTGATCCGATTCGCGCTGGGTGGGCGCCCGGCAGCTTTGGCGGCAATCGCCTCGGCGACGCGGCGGGCAGAGATATGTGGGTCAGCGCCGGTGGCGGCCAGATCGTCGGGGCTGTCGCTGTAGCGCTTGAGATGCAGCAGGCTGTCGCGGATCTCGACCGTCATGCGATGCAGACGGATGGCCGGGTCCGTTCGGCCGTCGCGGTCGCGCGCCTCCAGAACGATTTCGGGGACGGCTGCGGCGAGATCGGCCCACATCGGTTGCAGGCGGCGGCAGTATCGGCCGGTGCGGTCCCATCCGAGGCGGCTGAGCAGGGTGCTGATCAGCGGCACCGTGACCACGGCGGGAGCGCCGACGGCCGAGAGAAGGAAGCCGCTCCATGCTTTCCAGTGCATCTCTGGATCGAATGACGACCGGCCTGTCACGACATCGCAAACGGTCTCGACCGGATAGGCGACCGCCACGACCCCCATGCCCACGGCGGTGCACAGGACCGTTGCGTACAGGGCGCGTTCCTGCCAGGTGATGTCCCCCGCCCCGCGCATCTCGCGCACGCTCACCCGTCCGACGAGCAGGGCCGTGGCGCCGAGCGGCAGGGAAAACGCGACCCAGACTACGACGGCCGACCAGCCGAGGGCTTGGTCGATCAACTGATCAGCGCGGCGGGCGGGGGCCCCTGCGATCAGGATGACGGCGGTGACGACGATCGAGAGGAGGTAATAGCGCCGCTGCCTGCGCCACGTGTGGGCGGGGTCGGCGCCCGCCCACAATTCGGCGATGCCGTAGATATTCGAGACGGCCAACACGGTCGCTCCCAGCGAGAGCTGCCGGGCGAGGTTCACCACGTCGCTGTCACCGCCGGGCAGCAACCAGACCAGCGCCTGTTCGAACCGTGCCTCCCGCAACAGGTGTTCGCAGATACCGGCGGCGAGCGCGCGGTTGACGAGCCGGTCGACGACGCTGTCCCCCAACAGCCACCACCGACCGGCCAGCACCAACGTGAGACCTGTCAGGACAGGCCAGGTGATCCAAACCGGGATCGGGGAGGTCATCTCACCGGTGCCGGTTTCGGAAGAACGTCGAGCGGAACCGGCTCGCCGACCGCTTCGGCAGCATCGCCTCCACCAGCAGCAGGTCGGCGAAAGTTTCGGCGGCGCGCTCGCGCTCACTCCCATAGTCTTGGCGGCGCAGTACGCCGCGGATGGTTTCCAGCGACAGCGAGGGCATCAATTCGCGCAACGGCAGATCGGCCGGACCGGCACCGCTCGCGGTCCCGCCGTGGCCGAGCAGCATGTGACCGATCTCGTGGGCGATGATGTGATCGGCGTGCCATTCGGTGTCGGCCCCGTACATGATCACGTCGTCGCCTTCCCGGGCGATCCACAGGCCGCTTCCGGTGCCGCATCCGTTCCCCGAGAGTGCGCCGACGTCGATCGGGCACAGCGTGATCGGCCGTTCCCGGTACGCTGCCACCCGCGCGATGTATTCCGTCATGTCCCATGGATCGGGGATCGGTACCAGGCGACCCAGCTCCTCGAATCGCGCGGCGAGATCCTCCATTACGCCTTCCCCTCGCTGATCACGTACCCCATGCCGATATGGCGGTGAGCCTAGTCGTCTACGGAGCATTGTCGCGGACGCGGCTTGTCGCGCAAGCTTTCTCGCATCCGTCTTCGGGGATCGGCCGCAACGTCGTAGGCCTTGATTCGCTCATTGCTCGAGCCGGCTCTTGCGCTGGTAGTACCTTCGCTCTCACGAAGAACGGCCCGAACCTCGAAAGGTTCGGGCCGTTCGAAGCGCGCGCGTTCGGCGCTACGCCGCCGAGCGCGGTCTCAGCGCAGTGCGCCGCGACGGCCGGTCACCAATCCGACCAGGAACAGGAGGATCACCGCGCCGCCGAGGCAGGTGAAGAAGCTGAACCACAGTCCGCCGCCCTCGACATCGACTCCCAGCAGCTTCAGCAGGAACCCACCGAGCAGGCCGCCGACGACGCCCACCACGATATTGAGCAGAATGCCCTGCTGAGCATCGGTTTTCATGAACTTGCTGGCGATCCAGCCGGCCAGACCGCCGATGATGATCCAACCGAGGATTCCGAGACCGAGCATCTTATTCTCCGATTCGTCGCGTTGAGCCCGCACACTGATCGAGCGAGCGTCTGTCCTCGCCATACCCCGGTCGTGGGCCGTCAATCGCATTGCGTAGCAGAGAGATCCTCAGTGATCGACCGGCCGGAGCGCGGACGCACATTGGCACCTGTTCACAACCATCGCCCCGACGACGTTCGGCGATGGGCATCCGTACGGTTCAGAACGCGTAACGCACCGTCAACCAGGGCGTTCGCTGGGCGATGAGTCCGGTCAGAGTCTCGACACCGGCGGCCTTGACGTCGTTGCGGTAGCGCACGTTCCACATGCCCGACTGCGAGCGCTTGGCCTGTTGAATGGGCGGGCGCCACAGCAGGTCCTCGGCCTTCGGGTGCCAGCCGAGGTTGAGCTCGTGCAGTTGCTCGTTGTGGGTGAGCATGATGATCTCCGCAGCGGCCTGGGCCTTGAAGGCGGAGCCCGTGCCGTCCGAAAGCTGCTCCAGCAGTTCCGCCCAGTCCTGCTCCCAGCCGGGGCGGACGACGACGGGGGAAAAGTTGACGTGCACCTCGTAGCCCGCTGCCACGAAGTCATCGATCGCGGCGATGCGCTGACGGATCGGTGTGGTGCGCAGGTCGAGCAACCGGGCGTCGGCCTCTGGCATGAGTGAGAAACGGATCCGGGTCCGCCCGCGGGGGTCGAGGTCGAGCAGGTCGCGATTGACGTACTTGGTGGCGAACGACGCCTTCGCGGCTGGCCACGCGCCGAACGCGGTGATCAGGTCGGCGACGTTGTCGCTGACCAGGGCGTCGACCGAGCAGTCGCTGTTCTCGCCCAGGTCGTAGACCCACGCGTGCGGGTCGCACTGGTTCGGCACGGTCTTGGGCCCCTGCTTGCGTACGTGCCGTTCGAGATAGCCGACGATCTTGTCGATATTCGTGAACACCGTGATCGGGTTCGCATAGCCCTTGCGGCGGGGGACGTAGCAGTAGGCGCACGCCATCGCGCAGCCGTTGGACGTCGAGGGCGCGATCCAATCGGCGGAACGGCCGTTGGCCCGGGCCGTGAGCGACTTCTTGATCCCGAGCACGAGGTCCTCGGTCTTGACCCGGATCCAGCGGTCGACGTTGCCCGCGTTGCCGTGCAGCTGGTCGATCTTCCAGTGGGAGGCGACGGTGATGATCTCGGCGTCGGGGAACCGCGCGCGCACCTGCTGCCCACGGGGGCTCGCCAGCGCCTCCGGTTCGGCCCACAGGCGACGGACGTCCAGCAGGCGGGGGCTCGATGCGGGCCGGAAGGGGTCCTGATCTGCGGCGGATCGAGTCATAGCCTCTGCCTACTCCAGCCCACCGACATTCCGGTGGGCTCAGGCGACGCGGTGTGGGCAGCGCCACCGCCGCCGCGAGGCCGATCGCACCCGGAGTGGCTCCTCGGTGGACGCGCACCGGCCGAACCGGCGAGGCGGGATTTCTCGCCTCCTAGGAATTCGATCTTCGGCGGAGCACAATATTCGCAGGGAAAGATGTTCCAGTGTGATCTGCCGCATTCGACGGATCACTCGCCCAGCGACGGAGGGGCGAACCGACGACATGCACCGAGACGGCGAGCGCCCGAAGGGGCTCAGTGTTTCCGCGCTGGCGGCGGTAGCGAACCCGTCGTACTCGCGAATCGACACGTGGAATCTGCTCGACGACGCGTGCCGCAAGCTCGCCGATGTCAACGGCGCCGGCCTGGATACCACCCGCGAAGCCGCGCGGGTGCGGCGCCTGCTCGACCGACTCGGCGCCTATGAGCGGTACTGGCTGTACCCGGGCGCGGCCAGGCTGGCGGCGTTTCGCGGGTATGTCGCCGATCTCGCCACGGTGCGGCTCACCGAGGACGTGTCGCTGGCCGTGCGCCTGCTCTCCGAGTACGGCGACCGCGCGGCCATGTTCGACGACGCCGCGCCGTTGGCCGATCAGGAACTCGTGGCGCGGGCCAAACAGCAGAAGTTCTACACCGTTCTGCTCGGCGACGACTCCCCGCCCGAGGCGCCCGAGGGCTTGGCGCACAGCCTGCGGGCGCTTCGCGACCCGTCGGACGACGTGCAGTTCGAGTTGCTCGTCGTGACGAGCGTCGAGGACGCCATCACCGCCGTCGCGTTGAACGGCGAGATCCAGGCGGCGATCATCCGGCATGACCTACCGCTTCGTTCCCGCGACCGGGTGCCGTTGATGACCACGCTGCTCGGCGTCAACGACGACGTGGTCGTGACCGACCGCACCCGCGACTGGATCGAGTGTGGCGAGTGGATCAGGAAACTGCGGCCGCATATCGACCTGTATCTGCTCACCGACGAGTCGATCGCCGCCGAGACCGAGGAAGAGCCGGACGTCTACGATCGCACGTTCTATCGGCTCAACGACGCCACCGACCTCTACAGCACGGTGCTCGCCGGTGTCCGGAGCCGGTTCGCCACCCCCTTCTTCGACGCACTGCGCGCCTATGCGGCCGCGCCGGTAGGCCAATTCCACGCCCTTCCCGTCGCGCGTGGCGCGAGCATCTTCAACTCCAAGTCGCTCCAGGACATGGGCGAGTTCTACGGCCGCAACATCTTCATGGCCGAGACCTCGTCCACCTCCGGCGGGCTGGACTCACTGCTGGACCCGCACGGCACGATCAGGGCGGCGATGGACAAGGCCGCCAAGACGTGGCGCGCCGATCAGACCTACTTCGTGACCAACGGGACGTCCACCGCGAACAAGATCGTCGTGCAGGCCCTGACCCGGCCGGGTGACATCGTTCTGATCGACCGCAATTGCCATAAGTCGCACCACTACGGCCTGGTGCTCGCCGGGGCGTACCCGATGTACCTGGACGCCTACCCTCTCGCGCCGTTCGCGATCTACGGAGCGGTATCCCTGCGGACCATCAAGAAGGCGCTGCTCGACCTCGAGGCGGCCGGTCAACTGGACCGCGTGCGCATGCTGCTGCTGACCAACTGCACCTTCGACGGAATCGTCTACAACCCCCGGCGCGTAATGGAGGAGGTCCTGGCGATCAAGCCGGACATCTGCTTCCTCTGGGACGAGGCGTGGTACGCCTTCGCCACCGCGGTGCCGTGGGCACGGCAGCGGACCGCGATGGTCGCCGCCGAGCAACTGGAATCGGCGTTGTCGTCGTCGGGATACGCCGAGCAGTACCGCGCATGGCGTGCGTCGATGCGGGGCGTCGACCGTGCCGAGTGGAGCGACCACCGGCTGCTTCCCGATCCCGAGCGTGCGCGGGTACGCGTGTACGCGACGCATTCCACCCACAAGTCGCTGTCGGCGCTTCGGCAGGCGTCGATGATCCACATCCGCGACCAGGATTTCAAAGCCCTCGTCCGCGAGACGTTCGCCGAGGCGTTTCTGACCCACACGTCGACCTCGCCGAACCAGCAACTGCTCGCGTCGCTGGACTTGGCGCGTCGGCAGGTCGATATCGAGGGTTTCCAGCTGGTCCGGCACGCCTACGACATGGCGCTGGTGTTTCGCCACCGCGTCCGCAAAGACCGGCTGATCGGCAAGTGGTTCCGCATCCTCGACGAGGCCGACCTGGTGCCCGGCGAGTTCCGGCCCTCCGCCGTCAGCTCGTACCGGCAGGTCAGACAGGGTGGCTTGGCGGAGTGGAACGAGGCGTGGCGGTCCGATCAGTTCGTGCTCGACCCGACGCGGGTCACCCTGTTCATCGGCGAAACCGGCATGAACGGCTACGACTTCCGCGAGAAGATCCTGATGGACCGGTTCGGCATCCAGATCAACAAGACCTCGATCAACACGGTGCTGTTGATCTTCACGATCGGCGTCACCTGGTCGAGCGTGCACTACCTGCTCGACGTGCTGCGCCGGGTGGCTACCGACTTCGAGAGCGACCGCAACGCGGCCGGTAAGGCCGATCGCGCCCTGCAACAGCGGCGGGTCGACGAGATCACCAAGGACCTGCCCGCGCTGCCCGACTTCAGCGCGTTCGACAGCGCGTTCCGTCCCGACGGCGCCAGCTCGTTCGGCGACATGCGATCGGCCTTCTACGCCGGGTACGCGGAGTCCGACCGCGAGCACGTCCTACTCGGCGACGCGGGGCGACAGCTCGCCAAGGGAAGGCCGCTGGTGTCGGCCACCTTCGTCGTCCCCTACCCGCCGGGCTTCCCTGTGCTGGTCCCTGGGCAGCTGATTTCGACGGAGATCCTCTATTTCCTGGCCGAACTCGATGTCAAGGAGATTCACGGATACAACCCCGACCTCGGATTGTCGGTCTTCACCGAGGCCGCGCTCACGCGGCTGGCCGCGGCTCGGCACGCGAGCGCGGCGGCGACCAACGGTGTGCCGAAGGCGGCTGCGGTGCCCGCGTGGTCGCTCAGGGCATGATCCCGGTGAGCGAGAAGAATTCCTGGCGGGAGCGGGCGTCTTCGCGCAGTGTGCCGAGCAAGGTCGAGGTGACCGTGGTGGTACCGGCCGCCTGGACGCCGCGCAGGGTCATGCAGGTGTGTTCGGCTTCGATGACGACGCCGACGCCGATCGGTTGCAGGTTCTCGGCGAGCCAATCGGCGATCTGCTTGGTGAGACGTTCCTGCACTTGGGGCCGGTGGGAGAAATGCTCGACGATACGGGCGAGTTTGGACAGCCCGAGGATGCGCTCGCCCGGCAGGTAGCCGACGTGGGCGACGCCGACGAACGGCAGCAGGTGGTGTTCGCACACCGATCGCAGCGGGATGCGGCGAGCCAGCACGAGCTCGTCGTAGCCCTCGTCGTTGGGGAAAGTGGTCAGGTCGAACGGGCGGGGCGTGAACAGTTCGGCGTAGGCGCGGGCCATCCGCCGGGGAGTCGCGTGCAGGTGTTCGTCGTCGAGGCCGACTCCTAGCGCGGTCAGGAATTGCCGGGCGGCGTCTTCGGCGGCGGTCAGGTCCACCTGCGTAGCGGGTTCGTGGACGACGCGGAGCGCGGGGTGTAGCACGGCTAGCTCCCGCCCACGCCGAGGGCCGTCAACAGCACCAGAACCACGGTGGCGACGGCGAAGACGCCGTGGCCACCGACGACGGCGACGGGAAAATGCCGCTCGGCCGGTTCGGGCGCCTCGGCGTCCGTGCGTGCCCGGTAGACGGGCAGCCAGCGCAGCAGCATGGCGAATCCGAGCAGTGCCACCGGAATCAGCAACACGAACGCCACCCAGGCGATGGCGTCGTCATCGAGGGCGAGATAGGCGATCCACACGATCAGGCCGGCCACGGCGAGCAGGAAGTGCCCGAACACGACCGGCGCGGGAAGGTGGCTGCTGTTCGGTTGCCGAGCGCCGCCTCTTGCGATCCAGGTGCCGAGCAGCACGAAGCCGCCCACGGCGGTGAGCAGCCAGAGAATCAATGCCGCGATGGCCATGGTGTCTCCTGACGGAAAGGGTTGGGACAGGGGTTCACCGGTGGTAGCCGGTGGCTTGGGTGGTTTCGTCGGCTACTCGGACGCCGTAGTGGTAGGCGAGCTTGCCGCCGAGGTAACCCGACACGGCCAGTGCCACGAGACTCACGACCGACAGCAGCAGCGGGCCCGCCGGGACAGCGCCGTCCGGGCCGCCGCCGGTATGGCGCCACCAGAAGTTGATCGCGTACGCCACGGTGACGGCCAGGTTGAGGCTCATATGCACCAGTCCGGTGCGGAACGCCGTGTTGCCGGTGGGGATGGCGAACAAATCCAGCAACCCGATCGCCGCCGCGGCCAGCGCACCCAGCACGCCGAGCGCGATCAGCCATACCGCGCCGCGGGCGAGGAAGGCCGGGTCCTCGACCATGTGCGAGGCGATGTCGAACACCGAACTCGCCACCCAGGCTCCGATGGGCACGGTGACCAGGATCGGATGGAACGGATGACCGTACGGCCCGGCGAGCACCGCGCTGACCGGGCGTTTGGCCTGCTGCATGTCACTGCTCATCGCAACCTCCACCCTGGGTTTATTTACACTAAAGATTATTGGCGTTATTCGGGCTGTGCGTCAAGTCACCCACTTCACGAGGGCGTCTGCAAAGTTCCGGTGAACACAATGGGCGCTATCATGGCCGGGTGACCAGTGAATCGGCGATCGGCGCCGTCGCCGCTCTCGACGACGAGTTGCGGCGGGGCATGTACTGGTTCATCCGCCGCGCGGGTCGTCCGGTCACTCGTGACGAGGCCGCCGAGCAGGTCGGCATCTCGCGCAAACTCGCGGCCTTCCATCTGGACAAGCTCGTCGCCGCCGGACTGCTGCGGGCGAGTTACCAGCAGGTCGGCGGCCTTCGGAAAGTCGGGCGCGCACCGAAGGTGTACGAGCCCTCCGGCACCGAGGTGCGGGTGAGCATCCCCGAACGCCGCCACGAAGTCCTGGCCGAGATACTGATGGGCGCGGTGCTCACTCATGACTCCGGTGAGTCCGCGCGCGACGCCGCGCGCCGTGTGGCGACCGACCGTGGCACGGCTCTCGGCCGGACCACCCGAGAGCAGGTACGGCCCGGACGGCTCGGCGCCGAACGCGCCCTCACGGTCCTTGGATCGCTGCTCGCCGAACAGGGCTTCGAACCCACCCGTGCGGCACCGGATTGCCTGCGCTTGCGCAACTGCCCGTTCCATCCGCTCGCCGCCGCCGAACCCGAGCTGGTGTGCGGGCTCAACCACGCCTATCTGACAGGCGTGCTCGCCGGGCTCGAGGCCGACACGATCGACGCGGTGCTGGCACCCAAGGCCGGGGAATGCTGCGTAGAGCTCCGCTCAGCCACCTGACCAGCGATACTCCGCGTCAGGCGCCGTCCAGGCAGGGGTGGCGAAGCGCTACCGCCCCAGGCAGTTCAGCGCCAGCATGGCCTCGTACTCGACCCGCGAAAGATCCCGGAGAACGGAGCCTGCCTGTACGAGGCGCCGCTCGTCGCCCGATTCACCGGCTTGTGCGATCAGTGCCGCGACTTCCGTCCAGAGGGTGGCTGCCTCGGTGTACAGCCCGTGGCCGGTGCGCAGGTGGCGGCTGTCGAGGGTCTGGATACATTCGGCGAGGAAGTCGCGGTAGAAGTTACGGAACAGCGCGCCGCCGGTGCCCGCCTTCTCCATCAAGAGGGCGGCCTGGGCGAGGTCCCGCTGCGGGTCGTCGGTGCGCCGCAGCCACGTGGGCACCAGCTTGCCCGCCTTCTCGATGCCTCGGTGACCGAGGTTGGCGATGGGCGGGTTGAGGAACGCCTCGGCGCAGGCGGTGATGGCGGGAACGATCCGGCTGTGCGGGGAGGGCGGGTTCCGCCCAATGGTGAGGGTGAAGGACCGGTGCTTGGCGGTCATCGGGCCGCGCGCGGCCCTGGCCCGGGCGAGAGCGGTCAGGCTGGTGGATACCGCTCCGCCTTGCTGGTCGGTGTCCACCAGGTAGGCGTCGTGGTCGTCGTAGCCGTACACCGCGACGACGTGACCACCGAAGTGCACCTTCGAGCTGAAGTAGTCCAGGTAGTAGCTGTCGAGTTGCAGTCCTACGGGGAGGCCGGCATCGATGGGGGCGGCCATGTTCTCCCAAGCCCGGCGGGCGGATGTGGTCTCCTCGACCGAGAGTTCCAGTCCGAGCGCGGCGGCCAGGTTCCTGGTGAGGTCGAAAGGCTTGACCCGTCCCCCGAGGAAGGGGAAGCCCATGTTCTTGCTGTCCCAGTAGACGAACGACAGACCGGAGCCGAGGCCGAACAGCATGGGCTCGGACAGATCGATGCCCTGATGCCGTAGCAGCACTCCCAGGGCCGTCGTCTCGCAGTGCCGCGTACCGCGCGCGTCGACGTTCATCACCGTGGCCATGCCATGCCTTCCCGAGCGCAGATCATCAGGTCATCTCGCGGCTCCTCGCCACGCGACGGGACGTGCCGCGCGGACGGGCGCGCCCGCACGTGTGGCGGGCGACGATGGGAGCGTTGCCGACATGATGGACTCTCCCGCGGCGGGAGAGTCAACGCCGTACCCGGTGCGAAGCGCTGTGAGGACCCGACCGGGAGCTTCCTCAGCAGGAACCGGTCACACAGCGCCCACGGCGCAGCCGATCGGCCAGTGGGTGCATGCCGCGAAACCGCGCAGGCACGGGAACGTCGCCATCCGCCGGAAGCCAGATGATCTGCCGTGCTCCGGGCCCCACCACCGCCTCGGTGTGACAGTCCTTGTGCCAGCCGAACGGCATCAGGTGGACTCGTTGGCCGCGCTGCTCCAGACGTTCGGTGATTTCCACCAGCGCACGGGTCCGGCCACACGGGATCCGACTGGGTGTGCGCGGCCGGCGCAATCGGCCCAAATCCGGCTGGGCGGCGCTGACCGACACCGAGCGCAAGGTCGCCGCGCTGGTCACCGAAGGGTGCTCCAATTCGGATATAGCGGCGCAGATGTTCTTGTCGCGCCGCACGATTCAGTCACACGTGTCGAACATCCTGGCCAAACTCGACCTCCGGTCGCGGCGCGAGATCGCCGCCGCCATGCCGCGTTCGGTACTTCCGTGACGTCTCGCCGCGAGGTACCACGGTCACGCCCATCGCCGTGCTCTCGACGATCCGGGTGGCGGAGGAATGAGCTTCGCCCAGAAATCGTGCCGCACCGCGTCCCACAACCTGGTCAGCTCCGGAAGCAGTTCTCGTGCCTGCACGAGATCCGGATAGGCGTCGGGGCCGAAGGAGACGATCGGCGCGGGATCGGACACGCTGTGCACCGCGACGATGGAGATCAGATGATCCTGCAATACCCGCCAGGTGACGCCGAGGCCGTCGGCTTCGGTTCGGACCTCATCCATCTGTGGCCCCCCATCGCACGCGCGGTCGGCGATCACCGTCGATCGACCGGACGCCGACCGGCGCCGCGCGGTCGGCTGATCGTTTGCCACGCTCCCGTCGTTCCCCGCCCGTGATACCGCTCGCCTGGCCGCCGAGGGCGTTCACGCCGCTGTCAATCGCTGTCAAAACCGACCTCCTGCTCGTCACGATCTGACGAGCATCACAGACCCGGCACCGCGCGGTCATGGGTGAAAATACCCACTTCTACACCCATCTCCGCAGTTCGCGGCACCCGAAGCGGCATGAGCCGTGCCCGCCGGAGCCGGGATTCAGCGCGGGCGTGCCGTCCATGCCGCGACCTGCGTACGAGACGAGAAGCCGAGTTTGCCGAGGATATTCTCGACGTGCCGGTCGACGGTGCGAGGTGATACGACGAGCCGCTCGGCGATCTGCCGGTTGCTGAAACCTTGCGCGACCAGCTCGGCCACCTGCCGCTCGCGTGCCGTCAGCACCCCGGCTCGCAGCTGCGCATGTTGCGGGTCGCTCGCGCTCCGGTCGAGCGCGTAGGTGATCGCCTGGTCGTGATCGAGCCCTTCGCCACGCACCCGTTCCGCGCGCATCACCGTCTCCGGCAGCGCGTCCATCACCCTGCGCTCACACGCGGTGTGCTGTTCGGGCATGTAAGGCCCGAACGCGGCGATCGACGTCCCGATTCGCCGCCACATCGTATGGATCGCGCCCAGCAGCCGGGCGGCATGGCGATGCTCACCGCGCGCGGACGCCGTCCAGGCCAGCAGCTCGATCATCAGCGCGGTCCCCACATGGTCGTTGAATTCGCGCTGAATCTCCAGGGCCGCGTGAGCGGAGGCCATCGCCTGGTCGTAGTCGCCGCGAACGAGTTGGTCGTAGCCGAGTGCCCACACCGCGTACGACTTGGTCCACTGCTCGCCGCGCCGGTCGGCCAGCTCGATCGCGCGCCGGGCCGTCGCGCCCGCCCTCGGATCGCGTCCATGGCCGTAGGCGACCGCAAGCTGGAAGAGCGTCAGCCGGACCAGCTCGTCATCCTCGGAGAAGCTCGCGACCACTCGCTCGAAGCCGGTCACGGCAGCGGCGAGGTCGCCGCGGAAGCCCGCGGCGGAAGCGCGCAGGCTACTCGCCCAGCCGAGCGCGCGGCGATCTCCGGCTTCCGTGGCGCGGGCCACGCACTCGTCGAGCGCCGCGTCGGCGGCGTCGAGGTCACCTTGCAGAACCCGCACCCACCCCGCTACCCAGAGCGCGTGGATCCGCTCGGGGTCGGCGTCTACGGCAACCCGCAGCGCGCGGTCCACCCAGCGCCGTCCCGAGCCGAGGAACCCATCGGCGCACCAGTGATAGCGCAGCGCCGTCACCAGAGCCAGCGCCTCGCGCGAACTCGCCGGAGTGCTGGTCGCCCACTCCAGCGCGGCCCGGACGTTCGCGCGGTCGGCGCGCAACACCGCCAGGCCGGTCTCCTGGCCGGGCCCGTTCCACTGCCCGGCGATCCGCTCCGCGAGCGTGCGGTAGTAGTCGCGGTGCCGGTCACGCAGCGCGGTGGTCTCGTCGCGCTCGGTCAGCCGCTGCCATCCGTACTCGCGGATCGTTTCCAGCAGCCGATACCGCGTCTGGTCGTCCGCCGCGACGAGGACGACGACCGATTGCGCGACGAGGTGATCGATCAGGTCGAGCACCTGCTCGCGGGGCAGGTCAGGGCCTGTGCAGACGCCCTCGGCGGCGTGCAGGGTGAAAACTCCGGCGAAGACCGACAGTCGCGTCCACAGCAACTGTTCCGCCGGTGTGCACAGCTCATAGCTCCAGTCGATCAGAGCGCGCAGCGTCCGCTGTCGTGGCAGCGCGGCGCGGGCGCCTCCCGTCAGCAGCGCGAAGCGATCCTCGAGCCGGTCCAGAATCGTCTGCAAGGACAGTGATCGCAGCCGGGAGGCGGCCAGTTCGATCGCGAGCGGAATCCCGTCCAGCCGCTCACAGGCCCGCACCACCGCGTCCGCATTGCGCTCGGTGACCGTGAAGTCGGGACGCACCGCCCTGGCACGCTCCACCAGCAGCGTGGGCGCGTCGAAACCGGCCACCGCCACGGGTGTCACGGACTCGTCCGAAGCAGGCATCGACAGCGGACGGACCGGGTAGACGTGCTCGCCCGGCTCGCCGAGCAGCGCACGGCTGGTGGTGAGGATCCGTAGCCCGGCGCAGGCGCGCAGCAACTGGTGGCACAGCACGCGGCACGCGTCCAGCAGGTGCTCACAGTTGTCCAGCACGATCAGCACCCGCCGGTCGGCGAGGCACTCCACGATCTGCTCCTCCGCGGTCCGGTGCGACAGATCCGGGATCCCGAGGCTGGCCACTACCGCCCGCGCCACCAGTTGCGGATCATCGACGGCGGCCAGGTCCACCAGCCACGACCCATCCGGAAACGAGCGGCCGGACGCGGCGGCGACCTCGGTGGCCAAGCGGGTCTTCCCCACCCCGCCCACTCCGGTCAGCGTGACCAGGCGCGCGGTCGCCAGCAGTGCCCTGACCTCGCGGATCTCCCGCTGCCGGCCCACGAAACTCGTGACCGCCGACGGCAGATTACCGACTCCGCGTGTGGGCCTGCGTTGCCCCATGATATGTGGATTTTAGCCGCCCGGAGTCGGGCGGCGGTGTCGATCACCAGCAGTTTCGAGCTCGACCCCCGCACGCTGGCGGCACCGTCGAGCGGGCCGCCCACCGGCCATGCCCCGTGTCGGGGCGACGAGGACCTGCACGGCTCAGATGGGCCGGAAACCGGCGCCTACGTCATTACGGGAATCGATGTCGGTGAGAATCGCGTTGATGTCGGTTCCCACCTCCGGCCCGAGACACCCCATGCCCAAGTAGGCGTTGACCATCCCGACCAGGGTCGAACCGATCACCACCGGCGCGCCGGAGTCGCCTTTGAGCACGCACATCTGAGTCCAGGTGTCGCTGCTGTCGCCCGTCATGTCGCCCCAGGCGACACCGCAGGTCTGGCCGGTGGTCCGGCCCTTCTTACAGACGACGTCGGGAAACCGCGCGGGTGCGCCGAGTCCGTCGATGAGGAACCCTCCGACCTCCCGAGCGGGCACCACCCGTGCGGCATCGAATTCGATGACCGCGTAGTCCAGCGCGTGATCGGCGTAGACGAATCGACCCAGCACCCCATAACTGGGATAGGTCACGGACGTGACGCGCGCGCCGGGTTCGCCGCAGTGTCCCGCCGTCAGACCGACCAACCGGCCGGCCGCGTCGTGCCCGATGGTGGTGAGCGTGCATTCGGCTTCGTCGTCGATCGCGATGCCCGATCCACCGCCGATCGGCGGCAGTGGCAACTGCGGAACACCGGCCGCCGCGCCGGCGCCCACCGAGACCGGGCCGCACGCCAGCGCCGCCGCGGCGACGACCTTCAGCAGTGAACGAGTCATTGTTCCTCCAACCGAGCCGAGCGGAATCCCCGCGACCCGGCCCGAGCCGCACCCGCAGCCGGCGAACCCGGCATACGCATCGCCTCCCACCACCGAAGTCCAGGACCCACGCAAACTTACGCGCGTTCCCAGTCCGAGCTACCCACGTGAACGAGATGGAAACGGGGCCTGGCGTTCTTCCCTTCCGGCACGCCGGATGGGCTGTGTCGCAGCGCCTTTCCCTGATAGCCGTCAAGGGACGGTCCAGACCGCTGCCAGCGGTTTCTCGACGCCCCTGCAACTCGCAGCACCGAGCGACTGATTGCAATATGAGATCAGTTTGGCTAGGTTCTTTCTAATTGCAGATTGCAACCAGATGGGAGCGCCAATGGCACAGTTGGTCCGCGTTCAGAACTTCACCGTGTCCAGCGATGGCTACGGATCAGGGGAAGGGCAAAGCCTGGATCGCCCGTTCGGACACGCCGATCCGGGGCCGCTCATGTCATGGGCGGGCGCCACCGCGCACTGGCCCAACCGCACCGATCCGGGCGGCAGCTACGGTCTCGACGACTACTTCACCCGCGACTTCCACAACAACATCGGCGCCGAGATCATGGGGCGCAACAAATTCGGCCCGCAGCGCGGACCATGGGAGAACTACGACTGGCAAGGATGGTGGGGGGACGAACCACCGTTCCATACGCCGGTGTTCGTCCTCACCCATTATCCGCGACCGTCGATCACGCTGGGAGACACCACCTTCCATTTCATCGACGCGACTCCGAAGGACGCGCTGGCCCAGGCGTTCGATGCCGCCGAGGGAAAGGACGTACGCATCGGCGGCGGTGTCGCCGTCGTCCGGGAGTTCCTCGACGCCGATCTCATCGACACGATGCATATCGCTGTCGCGCCGGTAGAACTCGGTCGCGGCGAAAGGCTCTGGGCGAGCCCCGACGAACTCGTCGACCGGTTTCACCTGGAGCGGATCCCGAGCCCGAGCGGAGTGGTGCACCACGTCTTCTGGCGACGCTGACCGCTACCAACAGGTGCTGCGACTCAGGCGCTGCGGGGCATCGGCCGAGCTACCGGATTGACGATCAATCCCGCCTCCCACGCACGCTCGATGACCCGCGCGACGTCGATGCGCCGCACCTCGCGGATCTCCGGGCTCGCCAGGAGATCCCCGATATAGGCCACGACATGCTCGGCGAGCAGGGAGCGCACATCACCGAGCCGACCGAGGAGCCGGGCGGGGGCATCCACCGAGCGGACCCTGATGTCCACCTGCTCCTCGCCTACCTCCTCGGTCCGGACGAACACCGCGCACGGGTCCTCCAGCACCAGCTCCACTCGCATGCGCACCCGCACCGCCGCGGCGAACCACCCGATGACCCCGGCGAAGTCCGCCCGCAGCCGAAGCGTGATCGGCACCTCCACGGCGACGTCCCAACCCTCGTCGTCACACACTTCGGCCCGGACCTTCCCGGGCCGACCCGTCGCGGTGACGCAGACCAGCCCGCCGGGACCGGCATGAACCGGCCCCACCTCGATACGCTCACCGACGATCTCCGCGATGACCTCCGCGACACGGTCCGGACGAGCAACCGATTGCAACATCTGTTGCGCGAACCGCGCACGCGCCCACTCCGTCGCAGACCACTCGCGGTCGTCACGACTCTTGATCTCAGGCATGAGCCACCTCCGTTCACCCAGCCCGCGTATACCCCGCAAACGGGAACAATCACCCGCTCGGACGTCGCGCCCTACGCCTGGATGGCGGAGGGGCGGCGGGGCCGCATTCGCCGGGGTCGACGTCGCGATTCGGATGGGCCGAGATCCAGCTGCACCGCAGTGGCCGCATCGTGGGTGTGCTGATGTTCCAGGTGTCGAAGACGGCCGGTCTCGCCGACCGACCGAGTTCGAGCCCTCCGGTTAGCCTGGGTGGGTGGGAGTGGTCGGGTTCGAGCGGGATCGCGGTGCCGGTTGGGATTTCGGGCGTGCGACCGCGGGCGGGCACGCGGGTGGGGCGGCGATGATCGGGTTCCGTGATCGCGGGGGCGGCGAGCTGGACCTGCGGGTCACCGGGATACCGGCGGTCACGGTGGTGTTCGAGTTCGGTGGCAGCGAACTGGTCGTCGAGAGCAATAGCGGCAGGCAGGCGTTCGCCGGGTTCGTTTCAGGGTATCCGCCCGGAACGATGCGTATCCGCGGTGAGCGGGTCGAATGTGTCGAGGTGCGGTTGTCACCGGCGCGGGCCTATTCGTTGCCGGGTATCGCACCGGCGGAGCTGGGCCGCGCGGCGGTCGTCGGCGTGGAAGACCTCTTCGGACGTCGTGCGCAGTGGCTGCGCGAGCAACTCGCGGATGCGGCGACATGGGAACAGCGCTTCGCGCTGACGCGATCGTTTCTGCTGCGATGTGCCGACCCGGCACGCACACCGGACCCGGAAGTGGTCGCCGGCTGGAATCGCATCCTGGCCGGCCGCGGACAGGTCACGGTCGGCGAACTCGCCGCATCGTGCGGATGGAGCCGCAAGCGGCTGTGGGCGAGGTTCGAGTCCCAGATCGGGCTGACGCCCAAGCGTGCCGCCATGCTGGTCCGATTCCGCCACGCCGTGGAAGGGCTGGTGGCCGGCCGCCCCGCCGCCGAGGTCGCCGCGACCTGCGGCTACACCGACCAGTCCCATCTGTCGCGGGACGTGTCGAGCTTCGCGCAGCTCACCCCGGGGGCGCTGGCGGCGCAACCGCTCACCGCCATCTCCGCGCACCGCTACCGGGCGTGGGGAACATTTTTCCGCTGAGCGTTCTCGACGTCCTCCCGGAACGCGCCCACAGCGATCGCTCAGGCCACGGCCTCCCACGCGAACCCGTCGGGGTCGGCGAAGGGCCCGATATCGCTGCCGATGGCGATCCGGTGCGAGCCGGCACCCTCCGGGGAGACGCCGGCATCCTTGGCGGCGGCACGACGCCCGTAGAGCGCCAGCTTGACCGACGACGACGGGGCATCGAACTCGACGTATTTGCTGCCGAAACTCTTCGCCACGGTCAGGCCGCGATCGACGTAGAACTGCTTGGTCGCCTTGACGTTGTCGACCCCGAGCAGAGTCACGAAGTCGTCGACCTCCCGGGTGGCCGGGCCGGTGTCCTTCTTCGACGACGTCGCGATTTTCCAGATCGCCCCGTCCGGAGCCTGGACGACGCCGCCGTACCCCCAGAAGCTCTTCTTGGCCGGCTTCAGCGTCGTCGCTCCCGCGTCGAGCGCGGCGCCGACGAGGCTGTCGACGGTGCTCGGCTGCGACACCACGAGCGAGAGGATGAAGCCGCGGAACCCGTTCGTCGGCGCCTCCGAGGCGCGCACGCGCACCTTGTCGCCGAGTTCGAACGCGGCGGCGTAGAAGCTCGCGCCGGTCGCGGGATCGGGCATCTCGAGAATGACGGAGTCGATAGTGGGCTGCTCGGTGGTGGTATCCATGGCGATAACGCTAATTACTGCTCGGCGACCGGCGCTTCTCGATTCCTGATCGTTGTGGGCAGCCGATTCGGCGAGCACGAGCACTACGCGGGATCGGTGACCAGCTCGGGTTCGCTCGATGCGGGGTGGTCGTGCCGGGGCAGCAGCAGCGGGGTGGCCAACAGCAGCACCCCGGAGACGGCGATGGCGGCACGTGGGCTGGTGACCGCCGCCAGCAGTCCTCCCAGCGCGGTCAGAGCAGCGGTGGTGGCTCTCGTGGTGATCGACCACGCCGACAGGGTGCGGGCGACACGGTCGCTCGGGGTGTGGTCGAGTCGATAGGTGGCTATCAGCGGGTTGCACACGCCTATGCAGACGATCAACCCGAACTCGATCACGATGACCAGCACCAGGCCGGTCGTTCCGGGCCCGACGAACGCCAGTCCGAGCGGCCAGCAGGCGCGCAACGTCCCGCTGACGAGCATCACGCGATGACGACCGAATCGCGCTGCCAGCGGGCGAGCGAATCGGGAACCGATCAGACCCCCGGCACAGGGTACGGCGAAAGCAAGACCGTACTGCCAAGGCGCGAACCCGAGATCGCCGACCAGCAGTACCGCCAACGGTGGCTCGGTCGCCAGGATCAGCCCTGAGAAGAGAACCGCATTGGCCATCGTCATCCGCAATCCCGGGTGGCCGAAGATGTAGCGCCACCCGTCCAGCAGCTCTCCCATCCGGACCCGGGATCGTCGCTGGTGCGCGGGCCGGGGTTCGCCGCCGCCGATCGCACCGATAGCCGCCGCCGACAGCAGGTAGCTCATCGCATCCACCAGCACCGTCACCACCGGGCCCAGCAACCCCATCGCGGCCCCACCCAAGGGCGGTCCCACCATCTGCGCGGTCCAGGTCGTCGACTCGAACCGGGCGTTGGCGACCAACAGGTCCTCCGGCCGGACAAGCGTTTTCAGATAGGCCCCGCTCGCGGCCTTGAACGTGATATCCCCCGCCGCGGCGACGACCGACACGACGAGCAACTGGGCAAAGCTCAACACTCCGAATACGAACGCGACCGGGACACCGGCCAGCATCACGAACCGGGCCAGATCCATCGCGATCATCACGGGACGTTTGCGGCGGAACTCCACCCACGGACCCAACGGCACGGCGATCAGCGCTCCCACCGCCACACCGGACGCCGCCAACGCGGACACCGCCGCCGGTCCGGCGTGCAGCACACCGATCGCGATCAACGGCAGCGCACCGAAACCGAACCCCGAACCATAGGCGCTGACCGCATAGGCTGCCCACAACCACCGGAACCGACGTTCCGGCGACTTGCCACCCGGGTCATCCACCGCCACCACCTCATCCGAATCAGCCACATCGACCGACGGATGAAATCAGCTCGCGCACAACGGAATCAAACAACCGAGTGCTCGGCGGGCACAACGTCTGGTTGTGCATCAGCGGCACCGCCGCGCCAGCGACGGAGAGGATGGAACGAGTCGACACCCGAGCTGAGGTGATCCCCGGCGCGAGCTTGCTGCCGCGGGCGGTGGTGACCCGCATTCGTGCGATCAGCTGCGGACAACCTCGTGGCCGCTCGACGCCGCCGTCGAATTACCACGGAGCCGGCCCGCAAGCCGCTACGGTCCCATTGGGATGCGGGTGTCCACCCCCTGAGGGCGCCCCCACCCCACCCGGGGGGTGGGCGCCCTCCACCCCCGGGGCCCCGCAAGGGGCTCATGTGGGCTCGGCCTGCACCGATCAGGTCAGGCCGGCACTCCCGGACAGTCCCACGCCTCGACCGAGTCGCGGGAATACCAATGCCCGGTCCATTCCCTGCCCGATTCGAGGGCATCGTAGAAATCCTCGTCATCGGGCAACTCCGGGCCGTGGGCGTAGACCACACCGGGACGATCACCGTGGAAGCGGCGGGCACGCTCGACCGCGCGAGCCGAGCGCTCGGCGAGATAGGCGCGCTGGGTGATCAGCCACTCCTCGCTCGTGCGAGCTCCCGGGCCGCCGTAGTCCAGCGGGTAATGCATCTGGTACTCCAGCCGCGCCAACTGCTCGCCCGCGTGCTCGTACAGCCACACGATCCACCCCGGTACCTGTGGCTGCGCAGCCAGCGCACGAACAGCGAATCCTTCGCGCACGGCCGGGCTTTCCGGATCACGCCACGCCGCGGCGACGTCACGGGCGACCGCCGCGAAGTCCATGCTGCTCCGCCCCCGATCTTTCCGATGCCTACCACCCATAGCGGATAACTCTAAATCTCGATACCGGCCACCGACCAGAGTTCGCTCCAAGTTGGCCCGCGACCGGCCGTCCTTGTCCGTCTGTCAGATCCGAGCCGCACGGCCACGTGCGTACGCGATGACGTTCTCCGCGTAGGCCGCCTCGTCTCCGTCCGCGAAGCACGACCGGAATCGGACGAACGCTTTGTCCAATTCCGGTCCGGGACCGCGCTCGGCGAGCAGAACGACGATCGCCTCCAAGGCTTCGATCCGCGGGTCCGGAAGGGCCAGCAGTTCGTCGAGGTACCGGCCCCGTTCCAGCAGGCGCAGCCCACGGCGCGCGCAGGCGTGCACGCGCCGGGGCAGTGCGGCGCGGATGGCGTCGACGTCTGCTTGCAGCACCTGGCCCGGTTGTGCCGGATCGGCCTGGAGGGACCACAACTCGGTCGAGTCGTCCGCCATACCGTGGTCGTCGATCAGCCCGGGGCCGGTCGCCTGCTCGAGCGGCGCGAGTGGGAGACCCCGCTGCGCGTTACGCCAGTTACAGAACTCCCACCAGGCGATGGGTGTAGCACTCGGGTTCAAGCCGAACTTCAACTCCTGCCGGCCGCCGGTCCAGGTACGCAAGGTCCGGGTGCGGCCGACCGAGGCCACTCCGCCCGGCGCGACCCGGATCCACACGGCTTCGGTCCCCTCGAAGCCATAAGGCTGCAGCAGTTTTCGCGCGTCGCGCGTCAGTCGGCGCAGCGCCGCGTCCGGTCCGGCCATGCCAGCAGATTAACGGCAGGCACCGACACGCGGGATCAGTGAGCCTGAGCGCCGCACGCTCCGCGGATCCCGCCACCGCGCCGCGCGCTCCCGATGATCCGCGCGGTTCATGCCACACTGGCGTAGATGGAGCGAGTCAACGCTTTCCACGACGAGAAATCCTCGCCCGCGTCCGGCGGGGAGAGCACACGCACCGTGATCGTCGCCTTCGGCGCCAATATCGCGGTAGCGGTGGCCAAGACGGTCGCCGCGACGCTCTCCGGCTCGGCGTCGATGGTCGCCGAGGCCGCGCATTCGTGGGCGGACACCGGCAATCAGATCTTCCTTCTCGTCGCCAACCGTCGAAGCGCGCGTACTGCCGACGCCGAGCGGCCCCTCGGATATGGGCGGGAGGCGTATGTCTGGTCGTTGCTGGCGGCGGTCGGGCTCTTCGTCGCGGGCGCCGCGGTGTCCGTTTGGCACGGCATCACCGAACTGCTGCACGAAGGACAGGGCGAGCAGGACTACGCGATCGCCTACCTCGTGCTCGGGATCGCCTTCGTCTTGGAGGGAATTTCATGGCTACAGGCGACCCGGCAGCTCGGCGGCGAGGCCGGGAATTTCGATCAAGACATCCTGGAATATGTGCTGAAGACCTCCGATCCGACCTTGCGCGCGGTCTTCGCCGAGGACAGCGCCGCCCTGATCGGCATCGTCATCGCCTTCGCGGGAATGGGCCTGCACCAGCTCACCGGCGCGGCGGTCTGGGACGCGCTCGGATCGGTGCTCGTCGGTGTGCTGCTCGGAGTGATCGCCGTAGTGCTCATCGACCGTAACCGCCGCTTCCTGACCGGCGAACCGGCCTCGCCCGACCTCCGCGCCGCCGTGGCCGCCCGCATCGAGGAGATGCCCGAAGTGGCCGCGGTGCGCTTCGTGCGCCTGGAATACGTCGGCCCGCGCCAAGTCTTCCTGGTCGCCAGCGTCGATCTGGTGGGCGACCCGCCGGAGTCCAGCATCGCCCGCACTCTGCGCGCTCTCGAACGCGAACTCGAGCGCAACCCGCATATCGCCGACGCGGTCCTCACGATCGCCGCCCCGGAGGACGCCGAGACGTAGGCTGCCCGGGACTCGCGACGACGCACCGATGTGACGTGCGCCACCGCCTCCCCCTGTTACGAAACGGCGCGGCCCGGCGTCTAGTGGGTGAGCCAGTCGAGACGGAACAGGAGCCACACCATGGCCGGTACATCGCGGCGCACGCCCGGCGAAGCCGACGACCGCCCCGCCCCCGCTACCGAGGCGTTCGTCGCCCATCGGAATCTGCTGTTCACCGTCGCCTACGAGATGCTCGGCTCCGCCGCCGACGCCGAGGACGTCCTGCAGGAGACCTGGCTGCGATGGGCGGGCGTCGATCTCGGCATCGTCCAGGATCAGCGCGCGTACCTGGTCCGGATCGTCACCCGCCAGGCCCTCGACCGGCTGCGCGCGCTCGGCAGGCGCAAGGAGTCCTACGTCGGGCCGTGGCTGCCCGAGCCGCTGCTCACCGCGCCCGATGTGGCCGAGGACGTCGAACTGGCCGACAGCGTGTCGATGGCGATGCTGCTGGTGATGGAGACCTTGACGCCGATCGAGCGGGCGGTGTTCGTCCTGCGCGAAGTGTTCGATCTGGCCTACGACGAGATCGCCGAGGCGGTGGACAAGAGCCCGGCCGCGGTCCGCCAGCTCGCGTACCGGGCGCGGGCGCACGTCGCCGCACGCCGACCCCGCGCGGAGTCGTGTCGGCGACCGAGACGCGCAACGCGCTCGAGGCGTTCCAGCGAGCGATCGAAACGGGCGATCTGCAGAACCTGCTCGACATCCTCGCACCGGATGTGGTCCTGCTCGGTGACGGCGGCGGCGTCGTACAGGCCGCGCTGTCACCCGTCGTGGGAGCCGACAGGGTGGCCGGTGTACTGGCTGCCGGATTGGGCAGTTTCGCCGCGTCGGTAAGGCAGCCTGCGCAGGTCAACGGCTATCCCGCGCTGATCATCCGGCGGGACGGCGAGATCGACACCGTCTTGGCGCTGCGCATCGACGACGGACTCGTCACCGGGCTCTACGCCGTGCGCAATCCCGAGAAACTCTCCCGTATGCAGCGCGAAACCGCCCTGTGCCGCTGACGTCAGGACCGGGCGCACCGGCCGCCACTGTTTCCTGGGGATGTGCGACCCGGCCGGTCTGCGGAATCGTTGATCGCCACTGCTGTTTTCACGGGCGGGCCACTCCCGCCATGACCAGCTGAAGATAGGCATCGTCGATCTCGCCCGCGCCGAAGAACTCGGTGAGCGCGGCGCGTTCGATCGCTCCGCGTTCGGCGGCGTGCACCAGGCCGAGCGCCGCAGGATCCTGCGGGCCACCGCGCCGAATCAACCGGACTTCCACCGTGCAACGTCGGCCCCCGGCCGCCTCTCCGGTCTCTCGGCCGGAACGAACCGATAACGGTTCCGTCATGTGGGTCGGCAAAGCCGCCCTGCCGCCGGTCGCCGGTGGAATGCTTCGACCGCGGACGGTCGGTCGACTGCTCGTGGCGCACGGCCACCCGCCATGAACCGCCGGAATGGCCGGTGACACAACGGGAAAGGCGGGAACCATGCAGATCACAGTGCTCGGCGGAACCGGGCGGATCGGCTCGCAGGTGGTTCGGAAGCTGACCGCTGCCGGGCACGAGGCCGTCCCCGCGGCGATGTCCACCGGTGTAGACCTGATCACCGGGAAAGGCCTGGACCAGGCACTGGAAGGCGCCGAAGTCGTGATCGACCTGGCGAACTCGCCGACCTTCGACGAGGCCTCCCTCGACTTCTTCCGCACCTCCATGGACAATCTGCTCGCCGCCGGGCAGACCGCAGGTGTCCGCCACCAGGTCGTCCTCTCGATCGTGGGAGTCGACCAGGTGCCCCAGCTGGACTACTACCGGGCCAAGAGTCTGCAGGAGGAGCTGCTCCGGCAGGGGCCCACGCCGTACTCCATCGTTCGCGTCACCCAGTTCTTCGAATTCATGGACGCGGTGCTGTCGTGGACCGCCGACGGCGGCACCGTCCGCCTGCCCGCCACCCCGATCCAGCCGATCGCCGCCGCGGACGTCGTCGACGCGGTCGTCGAGGTCGCCACCGGCGAGCCCTTGCTGGGCATTCGTAACTTCGCGGGGCCGGACGTCTTCACCCTCGACGAACTCGGCAGGCTCACCCTGGCCGCCCAGCACGACGACCGGACCGTCGTCACCGACGACAGTGCGGGCATGTTCGCCGCCGTCACCGGAGATGTGCTCACCGCGGGGCCGGACGCACGCCTGGCATCGACGCACTACCGGGATTGGATCCGAGAAGCGCACTGAATCCGTTACGCCACCGAACGGCGCCTCGCGCAGGAGTCGTGGCGCTCAGGCGAACGGCCAGCGGGTCAGCCGGTCGTCGGCGCGCGACTCGTAGGGCCGTGCACCGAGTGCGCGCGCCCGGTGCCGCGCCGCGACCACCTCGTCGTGCGCGCCGGGCAGACCGAGGATTCCGCGCGCGGTACCGCGATAGAGCCCGGACGGCCCGAGGCACACCAGTCCGGGCCATTGCACGAGCAGCATCTCACCCCACCCCTGGGTCAGCGGCTCGAGTTCGGCGGTGAGCTCGGCCACCCGGTCGCGCCACCGCGGCGCGCCCTGTCCCACCACGAGCAGCGCCTCAAGCAGCAGCGGTACCCGCACCACGACCCGCGGGCCGTGCCACCTCCCCGGCAGGGCGACAACCGACTCGATCGACGACATCGCCCGGTCGTGGTCACCCATCTCCGCCGCGGCCATCGCGACCACCAGCGCGAAGTCCTCGTCGAAGTCCTCGGCCATGCGGTCGGCGGCGGCCAGCACCTCGGCGAGGCGTCCCCGGTGCCACAGTTCGATCGAACTGCTCGTCAGCACCGAGGCATCGGCGAGCAACCGGGCCTGATCGTCGACCGTCCCGAGATCGGCGGCGAAATTCGTCATCAGCGTCCGGGACCGCTGGTAGTCGCCACGCAGCACGGCGAGCATCACCTGCCACCACAGCTGGGTCGCCGCGAGGTCGGTGCCGCCGCCGGAAGCGAGCCGGGCGAATTCGGCCGACAGCCTGCGGACCAGTCGCATATCGCCCGCTTCGAGGGCACAGACACGGCGCAGATGGATCGCCGTCGCCCGCGCCGTGCGGTCGTGGCCCGCGAGTTCTTCCAATTCCTCGGCGATCTTGCGCCGGTCGGCGACGGTCGTCGGGTCCCAGGTACACACGAACTCGGCCAGCAGCACCTGCGGCCACGACCGGCTGCCCGGTGCGCTTCGCGCCCGCGCGTGGGTCAAGACGTCGAGATCGCCCGCGAGACCGTGAATCGCACGGTCGGCGGCCTCGATCGCCTCCACCTCGGCGACCAGATCTGCGTCGAGATCGAGGCGATGGGCCAATGCCTGTGCTCGCAGCCCCGACGAACCGGCCTGCACCACACCGTAGCCGGAGAAGTACCCGGCGACGCCGCGGGGCGCGGCCAGCAGCGCGGTTCGCGCCAGCCCGGCCCAGTCGCCGCGCTCACCGCAAAGCCGCCCGGCCCGGTCGAAACACGCGGCGGCCGCGTCGAAGTGGCCGAGGCGGTTGTGCGCCTGTCCGGCGAGCCGATCCAATTCGATGGACAACTCCACGTCGCCGGAGCCCGCGTGCCGGATCCCGCGCGCGGCGAGTTCGGCGCATTCGGTAGCCGCGTCGCGCCGCAGTGCGTCCCGCGCCGCGGCGGCGCAGGCCTGCGCCGCGGCGGGGTCCAGCGAATCGAGCGCGGCGGCGCTGCGATGCAATGCCCGCGCTGCGAGCGCATCGGGCCGCAGGTCGGCCAGCGCGTCCGCGATCCGTTTGTGCAGCAGGGCGGTTCGTACCTCACCGATCGTGGCCAGCACGGCGGCGCGCACGAGTTCATGCCCGAAGGCGACGGCGCCCTCCTCGACCGACACGACTCGCGCGGCGACGAGCTCACCGATCCGTTCGTCGAATCGCGGCGCGCCGTCGGCGGCTGCGGCCAATCCGACCGGGGCGTGCGGGCCGATGACGGCCAACACCTCGGCGAGCGCCCGCGCCGCAGGCGAAACGGCGCCCAGCTTCGCCGCTGTGATCTCGGTCGCCGCCCCACCGACATCCAACCGGCGACCGGTTCGGACGAGATCGCACAGTTGCGCCGCGACGAACGGGCTGCCGCCGCTGACCTGGACGATCTGGGCACGCACCCGCGGACCGGCCGAACTCACGTCGGCGCGCACCAATTCGTCCACCGCGGCGTCCGACAACGGCGGAAGGTCCACCGCGACATGGGCGCCCGCGGAGTACAGCAACCGCACCGCGGCGTCCACCTCGGCCGGGAGCGGCTCGGGCCGCACGGTGAGCAACAGCAGGACCGGATGGGCGCGCAGTACACGCATGGCCGCCGCGATCATTCGCACCGAGTCGGGATCGGCCCACTGCACGTCGTCGATGATCGCGACCATCCGGCCGGTCTCCCGCATCACCTCCGCGAAGAGCGCGGCGAGCGCCCGCGGTGTCGGGATCTCGGGAACCGCGCGCCCGGCCAGCGCCGCCTGATCCAGCCACGGCGTGAGCGTCGCCAGAGCCGGGGAACCCACTCCGCTGCTGCCCGCAGTGAAGAAGGCCGCGTCGCCGTGGCGTCGCACGGTGTCCTCGATGACGGCCGTCTTGCCGATGCCGGGTGCGCCGCGCACGGTTACGACGGTCAATCCCCGTTGTGACCGGTCGCGGGCACGGTCGAGGACTGCGGCGATGTCGTCGCGTCCGACGAGTGCCGAGCGCCCCGGCGGCGAGAGCGTCGGCGGGTTGCGGATCTCGTGCTCGATCCGGGTGGTGTCGGGCGCGGGATCGAGCCCCAACTCTTCGCGCAGCGAGCGCCGCAACCGGGTGAGCATGTCGAGCGCCTCCGGAATCCGTCCGCAGTCGCGCAGCGCCAGCGCCAGCAGCCGTGCCGTGCCTTCCCGATGCGGATGCCGCTCGCGTTCGTCGGTGAGCAGGGTGACCGCCTGCCGGGCCCGGCCCAGCACGATCAATCCCTCCGCGCACAACTCGACCAGTTCCGATCGCAACTCGTCCAGACGCGTGCGCTCGGGGGCGAGTTCGGCGATGTCGCCGACATCCGGCAGCGCGTCGCCGCGCCACAGGCGCAACGCGCGCTCGAGTAGATCCACGGTGCGTTCGATGTCACCATCGGCGTGTGCCGCCCTTGCGTCCCTGGACAGCACGTCGAGCAGGTCGAGGTCGGTGCCCGAGCCGCCGCACCGCAGCGCGTAGCCGTTGGGGCCCGTCTCGATCCGGACGTCCGGGAGTGGCCGCAGCGCCCGGCGCAACCGTGACACATAACCCTGGAGGGTGACCAGGGCGCTGTCGGGTGGTTTTCCGCGCCAGAGCAATTCGCACAGATAGTGCGCGCTACGGGCGGTGCGTTCGGCCGCGAGGATGACCAGGAGATCGGCGTGTTTGCGCGCCGGGATGGCGATGCGGGCGCCGTCCGGGCCGCGCACCTCCAGCGGACCGAGCACCGCGATGGCGGGTGAGTCGTCGCCGGACCCGCCGCGCACCAGCGTCACACCAGCGCCCTGGTCGACTCTTGGCTCATGACACACACGCAAGCACTCCTGCCAACCCCGGCCACCGGCGACGATGGGACCGTCGGCGGCCCCTCTCGCGAGACTGTAACGCGGATGTGCGGCGCCGCGCTGACCATCTGCGGCGCCCTGTGCATCGCGGGCGGCTCACTGCACCCGATCGTCGCGGGGGAGGGCCATTCGGTCGAAGCGCTCACCAGTCCGGGTACGCCGATCGCGCAGATCCTGCTCGGTATCGGAACCGTCCTGCTGGTGTTCGGCCTGCCCGGCATGTACGCGTGGCTGCGGCCGCGACTGGGCGCGGCCGGGTTCGTCGGCACGGTCGCCTACCTGCTCGGCAATATCGTCACGGCGACCGGACATCTCACCGTCGAACTGTTCGTCGCCTACCCGTTCGCGTCCGATCCGTCGACCGCGCACCTGATCGCGGACAACGACAACATGATCGACACGACCGCGTTCGCGCTGTTCAACTCGATCGGCGGCCTGGTCATGCTGGCCGGAATGGGCCTGCTGGGCGCGAGTCTGCTACGCCACCACGCGATTCCGCGCTGGATCGCGGTGCTCACGCTGCTCGGCATGGCCGGCTTCTTCCTCCCCATCCCCGCCACCCAGGGGTTGTCCGGATTCATCTACGAGGCGCCGCGCGGCATCGCCGTCGCCGCCATCGGCGTCCTGATGCTGCGCAGGCCGGGCGGATTGCGTCGCTGGGCGAAGCGCACGCGTCCGGCCGCACCGCCGACCGCGTGACCGGGCCACCCGGGGTGGAGCCGGAATGTCGTCACCGCCGCTGATCCCGGCTGCGGTGACGACATCCGGGCTCATTCGCTCGCTGCCGTTGCCATGGTCATCGCCCAGAAATCGGCGTACCGGCCACCCCGGCGCACCAACTGGTCGTGGCTGCCCTCTTCGACGATCCGGCCGTTGTCCAGGAAGACGATGTGATCGGCGCGCTGGACGGTCCGCAGCCGGTGCGCGACCAGCACCACCGTCCGGCCCGCCATCAGGCGCTCGATACCGTCGTGCACCGCCGCCTCGTTCACCGGGTCCAGCGCGGAGGTCACCTCGTCCAGCAGCACGACGGGCGCGTTCTTCAGCAACGCTCGTGCGATCGAAACCCGTTGCCGCTCACCGCCGGACAGCAGCGCGCCGCCCTCGCCGACATTCGTCGCCCAGCCGCCGGGCAGCCGCTCGATCACCTCGTCCAGCCGGGCGGCGGCCGCCGCGGCCCGCACCTCGGCGTCGTCGGCATCGGGACGGCCGATGCGCACGTTCTCCTCGATGGTGCCGTCGAAGAGATAGACGTCCTGGAAGACGATGGCGAACCGCCGCATCAACACATCGGTGCCGATCGCGCGCACGTCGACGCCTCCCACACGCACCGTGCCGTCGTCCACGTCGTAGAACCGTGCGAGCAGTTGCAGCAGTGTGCTCTTGCCCGCACCGGATGGACCGACGATCGCGACCCGCTGTCCCTCGGGTACCGACAGCGACACGTCGTCGATCACGGTGCGGCCGCCGTGCCGGAAGACGACGGACTCGAACGCCAGGTCGTGGCCGGTCGGTGAGATCGGCATCCGAGGTTCCGGCAGCGGCTCGGTGCGCAACACCATGTCGAGACCGGCCAGCACGGAACGCGCGCCGCGGAGTTTGCCGCCGATCTCCGACAGCGACAGCAACGGATCCGCGCAGCGGGCGGCCAGCACCAGGATGGTCAGGATCTCCGCCGCACCGATGTGCCCGCCGAGCGCCAGGTAGGCGCCGAGGGCCAGCAGCGCGGTGAACATCGTCTGGACCGTGAGCGTCAGTCCCACGATGCCGGGCAGCGCCGACAGCATGGCCCGGCGGGAGGCGCGTTCGAGTCCCGCCAACGCATCGTCGAGCATCCGGAATCGTTCGGCGGTCCGGCCGCCGGCGCGCAGGACCGGCTGCGCCTGAAGGAATTCGATGACTCTCCCCGTCGCCTCCTTCACGCGTTCGGTCCGTTCGGCATCCGCGGCGGCCATCGAGCGTCCCGTCCAGAGCTGGATCGCCGCCACGACCGGTACGGCCGCCAGCGCGGCCAGCCCCATGCGCCAGTCGTAAGCGAGCATCACGGCGACGATCGTCAGCGGCGTCACACTCGCGGAGATCATCGGTGCGAGCAGATGCGCGATCACGCTCATCGCCCGCAGCACACCCTCGCTCGCGAGTACCGAGACCTCCCCGACGCGGCGTGCGGTGAACCAGCCGAGGGGCAATCGGGCCAGGCGATCGCCGAATCGGCGATAGACACCACGCAGCAGCGTGGTCCCGACGAGGAATCCGGACAGATCGCTGCGATAGCGCAGCGCCGCATAGCCCGCGATCGCCGCGCCGAAGGCGATCAGCCAGGGCCACGCGTCCGCGGGCGTGTCGCCGAACAGCGCCCGCAACAGCGGAACCAGAAGTGCGTAGGACAGGCCTTCCGCTATCGAGGTGGCCGTCATCATGGCCACGGTGCGACGCACGGGCCGGGCGTACTCGCGTCCCAGCACGCGCAGCAGCATTCGAATCATCGGGGTTCGCCTCCTCGCGATGTCTGATCGGCGATGGTCGCGTTCCGCGGCCTGCTCCGTGGCCCGAGCTCGCGCCGTAGCACGCCGCCGAGGGTTTCGATCGCATCGGTGCGCGCGGCTCGGTGCGATCGCCGGAATTCGGCAAACTTGCCGTTCTGTGCCAGCAGGTCGGCGGGCGTGCCGCGTTCGACGATCGTTCCGTTCTCCAGCATCACGACGGTGTCGGCGTCGGCGATGGTCTCGAGACGATGCGCGATGACCAGGATCGTGCGATCGCCCTTCAGTCTCGTCATGGCTCGGCGCACGGCCTGTTCGGTCTGCGGGTCGGCGAAGGCGGTCGCCTCGTCGAGCACGAGAACGGGTGCGTCGGCCAGCAGCGCGCGGGCGATCGAGATCCGCTGCGCCTCACCGCCGGACAATCCGGCATCGGCGCCGAGCACCGTGTCGTAGCCTTGCGGCAGCTCGAGAATCCGGTCGTGGATGTTCGCCAGCCGGGCCACGCGCACCACGTCGTCGAGGCAGGCCCGCGGTACAGCCAGCGCGATGTTGTCCGCGACCGACGCGCGCAGCAGGCGAACGTCCTGGAAGACGAAGGAGACCGTCCGGTAGAGCTCCCGGCTGCCGAGTCGGCGCAGGTCGACACCGCCCAGCAGGACCGAACCGTGGGTCGGGTCGAAGAATCGGGGCAACAGCTGCACCAGGGTGGATTTCCCGCTTCCCGACGGCCCGACGACGGCGGTGACCGTACCCGGCTCCAGGACCAGATCGATCCCGCGCAGCACCTCGTGATCGGCGTCGTAGCCGAACCGGACGTCGCGCAGCTCCACCCGGTGGCCTTGCGGTGCGACCGGGAGCGCGGGCTCCGGTAACGACGGCACCGCGAGCACGTCCCGGATCCGGCCGACCGC
Source organism: Nocardia exalbida NBRC 100660 (assembly GCF_000308575.1). Taxonomy (GTDB): domain Bacteria; phylum Actinomycetota; class Actinomycetes; order Mycobacteriales; family Mycobacteriaceae; genus Nocardia; species Nocardia exalbida. Next base: position 35,251 of record NZ_BAFZ01000155.1, read on the forward strand.
GCGCCGCGCGGCCTGTAGATCGTCGAAGCCGTGACCCAGCGCCGCGACCGGAGCGGTCAGGCCGAGTCCCAGCAGCAGGAACGGCAGGAGATCCGCCGGAGCCAGGGATCCGTCCTGGATCAGGACGGTGCCGCCGATCAGCACGATCAGCAGCACGAACGGCGGCGAAAGCACCACCTGCATCGCCGCGCCGATTCCGGCGAGACCGTGCACCATGCGCAGGAAGGAGTCCGCGAAATCGTCTGTGGCCGTGCGGAATCTCCGGTGGGCACGCTCGCCGGAGCCGAACGCCTTGACGACCGAGATGCCCTGCACGAACTCGACGGTCGCATTCGCGATCCGGCCCATCCCCGCGTCGAACTCCTTCTGCGCGTGCAGCCGGGCGGGGGTCATCATCAGGGGGACCAGCGCGACTGCCAGCACCACCGGTATCAGGGTGATCAACGTCAGGCGCCAGTCGACGGTGAACAAGTAGACCAGCGACACCAGCGGCACGACGAAGGCCGCGATCAGCTCGCCAGGGGTGTGGGCGATGAGCGGGTGTACGGCGTCGACGTCCTTGCCCACGATCGTCGCCAGCTCGCCGGTGCGGCGGCGGGAGAACCATCCGATCGGGACCCGGCCCAGTCGCGCGGCCAGTTGCCTGCGCAACGACAGCTGCACCCGGCTGTCGAGAAGATGTCCGAGTCCGGACGACGCGGCCGTGCACAGCAGCCGGACGAACAGTCCGGCCGCACCCGCGAGCACGATCATCCGGACATGGCCTTGATCGATCGGGTTCGGCGACAACAGCGTTCGGCCCAGTTCGACCACCGCGAGCAACGGCGCCAGACCAGCGACGGCGCCGACGATCTGGAGGACGACGACGGCGGCGAAACTCCCGAGGTACGGGCGCAGCAACTCCGTCGCGCTCCGCCGCGCCGAGGGCTCGGCACCCGACGGGGGTGGGGTGGACTGCTTCCTCGCCTCGGCGAGGTCGATGGTGCTCATCGTTCTCCGGCCTTCGTCGATCACTCTGCGGCTGAATGATTTTGCGAGCCGGTCGAGGCATCGGCCAGGGCGCGGCGCAGGACAGCGGCGAGTTCGGCGCTCTGGCGCTGGGACACCTCGGCGGACAGGATCGCCTGCGACCCGTGGAATGTGCCGGGCCACTGGTGCAACTCGACCGGCACGCCCGCCCGCAGCAGGCGCAGCGCGTAGTCGATGTCTTCGTCGCGATTCGGGCAGTACTCGGCGGTGGCGATGTAGGCGGGTGGCAGACCGGATAGATCCGTGGCCCGCGCTGGCGCGGCGTACGGTGTGGCAGGCGTGGAACCCAAGTAGTGCTGCCACATCTGAGCCACCTTCGCCCGAGTCACGAAGGGCGTATCGGTGAAATTACGCGCCGACCACGCCTGCTGCCGGTCATCGAGGACGGGTTGGTTGAGCAGCTGGAACCGGATCGGCGGCCCTTGCTGGTCACGCGCCCGCAAGGCCACCGCGGTCGCGAGTCCCGCGCCGGCGCTGTGGCCTCCGATCGCGATCCGCGCCGGGTCGATGCCGAGTTCGGCCGCGTGCTCGGCGGTCCAGGCCAGCACCGCGTAGACGTCGTCGTGGGCGGCGGGGAACGGATGTTCGGGCGCCAAGCGGAAGCCCACCGAGATCACCGTCGCGCCGGAATTCTCGGCGAGCATCGTGGCCCACGGATGTTCGGTGTCCAGATCGCCCATCACGAATCCGCCGCCGTGCAGCCAGATCAGCGCGCCTCGCGCCCCGCGTGGCCGATAGATTCGTATCGGCACATCGACGTCGCCGGGCACCGTGCGATCTTCGATCCGCAGGTGCGCGGTGGCCGGCACCGGGATCGCGGCGGCCAGCTCGGCGAGGCGTTCGCGGGCGGTGACGGGGTCGCTCAGGTCGGCCGGGGGGAAGAACGAGACAGCTGCTTCGAGTTCGGGATCCAAGATCATGCCGTCGATCGTCGCGCTCGCCGGGCATGCTCGGCTTCCGGCGACGGGAGTCGCTGTCTACGTGAATACGCGTACACGAAGCGTGATCGGCTGCGTCGGTCGTCGTAGCAACCCGATCCCTAAGAGGTGGGATCACTCAGCCCGGTCTGGTAGGCGATCACGACCAGTTGCGCGCGGTCGCGCGCACCCAGTTTCACCATCGCGCGGCTGACATGGGTGCGCGCGGTGGCGGGACTGAGAAACAGCGCGGCGCCGATCTCGTCATTGCTCATGCCCTGTCCCACCAGGGCCAGCACTTCGCGCTCACGGTCGGTCAGCACGGCGAGCCGGTCCTGCCCGGACTTGGCAGCCCTGCGCTGCGCGGTGAACTGGCCGATCAGGCGGCGGGTGATCCTGGGTGCGAGCAACGCGTCACCGGCGGCGATCACGCGGATGGCGTGCAAGAGCTCGGCGGGGCCCGCGTCCTTGAGCAAGAATCCGCTCGCGCCCGCCTGCAAGGCGTCGAAGACGTTCTCGTCGGTGTCGTAGGTGGTGAGGATGAGCACCTTCACCCGCTCCATCCCGGTGGCCTGCGCGATCTGGGCGGTGGCGCGGATCCCGTCCAGCCGGGGCATGCGGATGTCCATCAGGACGACGTCGGGGCGAGTGGCACGGGCGAGTTCGACAGCTTCCGCGCCGGTGGTGGCTTCACCGACCACCGTGATGTCGTCCTCCAGGTCGAGCAGGACCTTGAAACCGGAGCGGACCAGGCGTTCGTCGTCGGCGAGCAGAACCTTGATCGGAGGCGTCGAGTTCACAAGCGCGATCCGACCGGAGTCAGCGGCAACCGGGCCGTGACCTCGAACCCACCGCCCGGACGCGGCGTCGCGTCGAGTTCACCGCCGAGCAACCGGCAGCGTTCCCGCATCCCGAGGATGCCGCGGCCGGTCGGGTTCGAGCCGCCCGCATGCGCCGGGACGCGGGCGTCGCCGCCGCCTTCGTCGATCACCCGTATTCGCAAGGCGTCGATGCCGGGTTCGAGCGCCACCGTCACCCTGGTCGGGCCGACGTGCCGGATCACGTTGGTGATCGATTCCTGCACGATGCGGTACGCGGCGCTGCCCACGGCGCTTGGCAGCGGCGTCACCGGGGTGGTCTGCTCGAACTCGATGTCGAGCCCGGCGTCGCGGGCCTTGCCGACCAGTTCATCGATCTGGCCGAGACCGGGGTAGGGCTCACGTTCGTCGCCGTCACGCAGGACGCCGAGAATGGCTCGCATCTCCCGCAGTGCCCGCGAACTGGTCTGTTCGATGGTGCGCAGTGCTTCGCGGGCCTGTTCCGGCCGCTTGTCGAGCACGTGGGCGGTGACGCCGGACTGGACGTTGATGATGGCGATCGCGTGGGCGACGGTGTCGTGGACTTCGCGCGCGATCCGCAGCCGCTCGGCGTCGACCCGCGCCCTGGCTTCCTCGTCGCGGGACCGTTCGGCCAATTCCGCGCGCTGTTGCGCATCGGCGGCGATGACCCGGCGGGATCGGACCGACTCACCGAGGATCGTGCTGATCACCGAGGCGCCGATCCGGAAGAACACCCAGCCGATGGCCACCAGCGGCTGGATGTCCGCCGCGGCGATCAGCCAGCCGAGGGCGAGCACCGTGATGCCCGTACCGACGACCAGCAGCGATCGCCGCCCGTCACCGTAGGCGGCGAGGGTGTACAGGGCGACGAAGAGGCCCAGGTAGGAAAGCCGGTCGGGGAAGCCGAGACCGAAATAGACGACACTCGACAGCCCCGTGATCACGAACACCGCGACCGGCCGGCTGCGACGCGCGGCGACGGCCAGGCCGCTGACGATCAGCAGGGCGTATCCGAAACCCGACACCGGTGTGTAGGCCGGCTCGAGCGGCACCGGGATCGCGGCGCTCTGCACCTGGATCACGGTGACGAACAGCGCAAGCAGGACATCCGGGAACCAGGCGGGCCGACGCGAAATCCAGGCAGACAGCCGTCGCGACACCGCCCGCAGAACCATGCCGTGAGGGTACGGCATCCCCGAGTTCGCGCGCTCCCGCGTAAGCGCGCGATCGGCTACGACGACCGACGCAGCCGATCGCCGTTTCCCTACGCGCATCCACGTAGACAGCGACTCCGGCGGCGACGATCGTCGGGCCGGTCCGCCCGGGGCGCGATCAGCTCCGCTGTCTCGCCGCTGCCTCGACCACGTACTCGGGCGAGTCCGCGCCTGCGGGATTCACTTCCACAAATCGCCGCAGGGCAGCGTCGGCAACTCGGCGTGGACGTCGTCATCGATGGTGACGATCAGCTCCGGATGGCTCTGCGCCAAGTTGGCGGCCACGCTCCTGGCCTGTTCCGCACACGCTTGGTAGTCCAGGACCAAGGCTCCCGATTCGATGTGGATATGCCGGAGGTGCTGGGGGGTTGTCATATCGACAGCACTGTTCGATCCGTGGGCGGTATCGACACGGCGTACCCCGCTCCACTTCCGGACATCGATCGCTTCGCGGTCGAGCCATGCGGCGGACCGAGCGTCCTATGGCTCATGCTTGCCGAACTCCTCATAACTTAGGACGGAATATACTGCTCATCCCGCAGGGCCCCGCCGCGTTACTGGCGCGGGACTCTTCATCCCGGAAATGTACTACAAAGAATGACCAGTAACTTACAAGCTATCGCCTGTGCGCTCAAGAGGCGTTCGAGAGCGCATCGGCGCCTGCCTGCGTGCGGTTCCTCGCCGACCGGCCGAGGACCGGCCCGGAAGACTCGTCCGGGAACGGCCTCGCGCTAGTCCGAGGGTCAGCGGTGTGGTTGGGTCATGTCCCGGTTCATCGTGGGCAACT
>NZ_BAFZ01000154.1 GCF_000308575.1 Nocardia exalbida NBRC 100660
GCCCCGGTGGTGCGCCCTATTCTGGTGCCTGGAAGCCGCCGATCTTCTGCTCGAGCAGTTCGGCCAGCCGCAGCGGGGTGCGATCCTCGAACATCGGACCGATGAGCTGCACTCCCACCGGCAGCCCCTCGGGGGACCGGCCCGCGGGTACGGCGGTGGCAGGCAGGCCGGGCATGGTGGCCACACCGGCCCAGACGAGCTGGTCGAAGTACGGGTACTCGACGCCGTCGATGTCGATGTGCCGGTCCTCCAGATCGCCGTTGTGGTCGTGCGGGAAAGCGGGAGTGGGCGTGATGGGGCACACCACGGCATCGAACTCGGCGAAGAGCTGCCGCCAGCCCTGGCGGTGGAGTTCGCGACGGTTGTTCGCCTCGACCCAGCCGCGGTGGCTGAGCACCATCCCGCGCAACCGCGCCGCATCGAGACTCCGGTCGTGCGCGCTCAGAGCGGCAGCGCGGGTCCGCAGCTGCTCGTACACGTCGACCGAAAGGCTCGTGGCGGCGTTCGACAACATCAACAGCATGTAGAGCGTCGCCGCTTCGATCGGATCGGGCAGCAGCGGACTGCGCCGTTCGACGCGGGCGCCCTCGTCGGCGAGCGCCTCGGCGACCCGGTTCACGCCCGCCCGCACCGCCGATCCCGTCGGAATGAGCGGATGGTCCTCGATGATCAGGACACGGAAGTCCGACAGCCGCTCGTGACGCGCGGGCGGCAGCGTGACGTCGTAGGCGACGCCGTGGGTCAGCGGGTCCGGCCCGGCCATCACGTCCAGCAGCAGCGCGAGGTCGCGGGCGGTGCGCGCCATCGGGCCGACCACGGCGAGATCGAGGTCGATCGGCAAAGCCGGCGCGGGCGGCGCGACCATGCCGCGGGTCGGCACCAGCCCGAGTGTCGGCTTGTGTCCATAGACACCGCAGAAATGCGCGGGGGTGCGCAACGAACCGGCGAGGTCGGAGCCGATGGACAGCGCACCGAACCCGGCCGCCAAGGCCGCCGCCGAACCGCCCGACGACCCACCCGACGAGCGGCCGTGATCCCACGGATTGTTGGTGGTGCCGTAGATCTCGTTGAAGCTCTGGAGATCCCGCAGCATCAACGGCACATTGGTCTTACCGAGCAGCACCGCGCCGGCTGCCTTCAACCGCGACACCTGTACCGCGTCCTCGGCCGGCACATGGTTCGCGTATTGCGGCATGCCCCAGGTCGTGGGCAGTCCGGCCATGTTGTAGCACTCCTTGACCGTCACCGGAATACCGAGCAACGGCCGATCCTCACCGCGGGCGCGCGCCTCATCGGCACGGCGCGCGGCGGCCCGCGCACGGTCGAAATCCGGTACGCAGATCGCGTTGATCGCCGTGTCGTCCCGCTCGATACCCGCGATCGCCTCATCGGTCAGTTCCACCGATGTCACTTCCCCAGCATGCAACGCAGCCGCGAGTTCCTCCGCCGACTGAAAATTCCAATTCATGAAATCCGACGCTATTGGCCTGCCGGAGAAGACATAAAATTCCGCTTCGCGCAACGGAAAGTCGAACCGACCACCCCGCGCCGGTGAAGTCACACACTCGTTCTGCCATCGAGGACGTACCACCGCAGGTCACAGCGTCGGCAGCGGGCCAACTCCATTAGCGCAGGGCATGAGAATGCCGCGCCGTGCAACGGGATAGATGTCTCAATACTCATCCACGTTTCTCCCCGTCCACAGATTATTCGCCCGCCCATCGGCCATGACGACGCGCGGCGGGATCTGTTTCTGCCTGGTAGCGCAGGAGACCGTCATCGGACACCCGCGCGTACTTCGTGAGGCTGCGAACCGCGATAACTCCTCGGCGCCGGATTCCGTACGAATGTTCTCGCCCGGGTTCGGTTCGGCGCGACGGAGCGCCGGAACCTTCTTCGGCGCCGGATCTCGGGCGGCTGTCCGGCAACCCCTCACCGCCGTCCTTGCGCAGATTCGCCGCGACCACACCTCCGATGCCGGGCGGCGGGGGACCGCATCGCTTCCGTCCCCGGCCGATGCGGCCCCATGCCGAGCCTTATCCGTTTGCCGAGCCTCTCGTCGGCCGGGTCGATCCTCATCCGACGCAATCCACATCCATTCGGGGGTGCACAGTTTTTGATCCGTTCCGTTGATATTTCGTTTGGTCACTACCAACGCTACGAAACGTATTTAGTTCATGATGATCGGATTGGCGCAGGCGATCTGACCGCCGATAAGGTTCACTTATCGGCGGTCAGACTTAGCGCGCTTACAGAGCCATCGCGCCAGTGATGTCCTGACTCAGTGGACCTGGCCACGGATCAATGTATCTGGCCACAGTGGCGGTCTATCTGGCCATTGACTCAATGAACCTGGCCAATGTGGCATGATCGCCCCGATCTTGCACACGAATCGATGTGGACGGGGCGGTGGTGGGTGACCAGTGGGGGTTCGGGGCTGCGCTTGGTGACGAGTGGTGCGGCGGTAGCGAGGGTTCGGGGGTTCGAGGTCGGGTTCGTGGATCCGGAGTACGGCGAGGTGCGTCGTTCGCTGGCAGTGGCCGCGGGGGTGGCCTTCGAGTGTGTGGCACCGATCAGGTCGATCCCGTCGTATCAGGGGCAGCGGAACAATCCTGGTTTCTACTACTCGGCGACGGTCGGTGCGCATGTGGAGTGCGAGTCGTGGCTGGAACGGGACGAGGCGATGGCGCTGGACTTCGACCCGGAGGTTTCCGGGTATGCGGCACAACCGTTTTGGCTGTTCTGGTTAGACGGGCTGCAACAGCGGTCGCATGCGCCGGACTTCTTCGCCCGTCGACGCGATGGCGGTGGGGTGGTGATCGACTGCCGGCCCGCGGAGCGCATCAAGCCGCGGGACGAGGCGGCGTTCGCGGCGACCGCACGAGCCTGCACCGAGGTGGGCTGGTCGTATCGGCTGGTGAGCGGGCACGACCCGGTGTGGTTGGCGAATGTGCGGTGGCTGGCGGGGTACCGGCACCACCGATATCTGGTCGAGCCGGTGGCGGCGGCGCTGATGGAGGCGTTTGCTGAGCCGCGGCCGTTGATCGAGGGTGCCCGGTCGGTGGGTGATCCGATCGCAGTGCTGCCAGTGCTCTATCACCTGCTGTGGTCGAAGAAGTTGACGGCGGATCTGGCTGTTCGCCTGGAGGGTTGGTCGATCGTGACGGGAGCGGGCCGATGACGAAGGTGATCGAGGTCGGGGATCGGGTGCTGTTCGACAACGCCGAGTACGAGGTGGTCGCGATATCGGGAACGACATTGCGGCTGGTCGGCGCTGACGGCACCCCGATGGCGGTGTCACTCATGCACCTGGTCTCCTCGCCAGGGTTCGCCGTGCTCAGCGGCAGCAGCCAGGATCCGCAGCGCCCCGGCGGTCTGGCCGGTCAGAGCCTGGAAGATCTCGATGCTAAGCAGGCAGAACTGGCGCGACAGTGGGAATACCACTTGATCGAGTTGGAGACCGGGCGCCCGCCCGGCAGTGACGCGGATACGCGGCCACGCCCGCAATACGATCCCGCGCGGCCGTTGGCCGAGCGGCAGGCCGCGAAGGCTGCGGAGTTGACCGCTGCCGGAATTCCGGCCAGTGTTCGCACGATCCGGCGGATGCGGGCGCGTTACCGGTCCGGCGGTGTCCGGGCACTGGCGGACGGCCGCAGCACGCGGCCGCCGTCGGAGTTCGGCCGCACCGATGACCGTGTGGTGGATGCGATCCGAGAGGCTCTGGCCGCGGAGACGAGGCGGTCGACCGGCACCCGGGATCGGCTGCGCCAGCGGGTCGAGGTGATCCTGGCCGACCGCTACGGCGAGGACGCGGTGAAACTGCCGTCGAAGGCGACGTTCAACCGGCTGGTTGCGGCGTTGTCGGAGGGCCGGCACACGTTCGGATCGGCGAAGACCCGCCGGTCGGCGGCCAACCGCCCGGCCGGGCCGTTCACCGTCACCTGGGCGTCGCGGCCGGGCCAGCACGTCCAGATCGACACGACTCCGCTGGATGTGTTGGCGGTGTTCGACGACGGGATCGCCCGTCGTGTCGAGCTGACCGCCGCGGTCGATATCGCCACCCGCACAATCGCCGCCGGACTGTTGCGCCCGGTCGGGACGAAGGCGGTGGATGCATCACTGCTGCTGGCACGGATGCTCGTGCCTGAACCGATGCGCCCGGGCTGGCCGGAGACGCTACGGATGGCAGCGTCCCGGCTGCCGCACCGCAGCCTGGCCGACATCGACGCCCGGATGGAGCAGGCTACGGCCAAGCCGGTGATCGTTCCGGAGGCTATCGGCTGCGACCGCGGCAAGGTGTTCCTGTCGGAGACATTCGTGCGGTCGTGTGAGCGGCTGGGCATCTCGGTGCTGCCTTCGCATCCACGGACCCCGACGGACAACAGCGTGATCGAGCGGACCTTCCAGTCGATCAATACCTTGTTCTGCCAATACGTTTCCGGCCACGTCGGCCGCGATGTCACCCACCGCGGCGCAGTAGTCGAGGCCGAGGCGGTGTGGTCTTTGGCGCAGTTGCAGGAGCTGTTCGACGAATGGGTGTTGCACTGGCAGCGCCGCGCGCACGAGGGCCTGCTCAGCCCTGACACGAGCAGGGCGGTCTCACCGAACGAAATGTATTCGGTGCTGGTCAGCGCAGCGGGCTACTTGCCGCTGATCCTGACCGGAGAGGACTATCTGGAGCTGCTGCCGGTGAAATGGCGCACGATCAACGATTACGGCGTCCGCATCGACCGCCGCACTTACGACGACCGCGCCCTGAACCCCTATAGGCGCCAACCGTCCGGCGTCGCTGCTCAGAACGACGCCTGGGAGGTCCGCTACGACCCCTACGACCTGACACAGGTGTTCATCCGCAACCACCGCGACGGCGGCTGGATCCGCGCGGCCTGGACGCATCTGCCGATGGTGTCGGCACCGTTCGCCGACTTCACCTGGCGCCACGCTCGCCAGCTTGCGCTTACCTTGCCGACCGACGAGCCAGCCGAAACTGCCACCGCCCGAGCATTGGCCGACCTGCTGGAACGGGCCGGGACGGGCCCGGACACCGAACCGGTGGCAGCGACGAAGGCCGATCGCAAGGTCGCTGCCCGCACCCGCGCCGCAGGATCGCAGCGACCGCCACTCGAGCCGGTCGACCTGCGGGAGTTGGACTCCGAGGACGACTTCGACGATGCCGGTGTCGACGCGACCGAGATGGGCACCGTGATCCCGTTCGGTGTGTTCGACGCCGAGGCGGAAGCGCAGAGATGGCCATGACCGGCACCGGCGAGTTCGATCCGCCACCCGATAACCCGCTCACTACGAAGGAAGGCTGGTCGAGCTGGGTCGGACGCGGGCGCACCGCCCCGGAGCTGCTGCTGGACTGGCACGAACTGAGCCCGCCGGAGCGGGCCGAGTACGACGACGCCCGCCTGGACTATCACAGTGATCTGATCGTGGTGAACACCCCGACCATCCAGGAAGTCACCAAAGCCGTCCGGCGACTGCTGATCCTCAACCGCCGCCAGATCTCCGCCCGCCGCGGTCTGATCGTCACCGGCGGCGCCGGCACCGGCAAGACCACCGCCATCACCCAGCTCGGCCGCGCCCACGAACTGAGCGTCCGCCTGCGCAATCCGATTGCCGGACCTCAGATCCCGGTCGTTTACATCACCCTGCCGCCCGCGGCCACAGCACGCATGGTCGCGGTCGAATTCGCCCGGTTCCTCGGCCTGCCGGTCACCCACCGCGCCAACATCACCGACATCACCAACTCGGTTTGCGCCGTGCTCTGCGACGTCGGCTGCGACCTGGTCCTGGTCGATGAAATTCACAACATCTCCCTGGCCACCCGCGCCGGTGCCGAGGTCTCCGACCAGCTGAAATACTTCTCCGAACGGATCCCGGCCACATTCGTATACGCCGGCATCGACGTCGAGCACGCGGGCCTTTTCTCCGGCATCCGCGGCCGCCAGATCGCCAGCCGGTTCGCCACCATCTCCTCCCACCCCTTCGCCTACGGCAGCACCGGGCAGCGCGAGCACTGGCGGGCGCTGGTCGTCACCATGGAACAGGCACTGCGTCTGCACCATCACAAACCCGGAACGCTGGCCCGCCACGGCCAATACCTCTACCAGCGCACCGGCGGCATGCTCGGCAGTCTCTCGGCGCTCGTTCGCGGCGCGGCCATCGACGCCATCCTCGACGGCACCGAGAAGATCACCAAAGCCCACCTCGATGCCCAGTTGCTCGACCGAGCCGCCCAGGACCACCCGGAGAAGGCGCATGGCAAGCGTTCTCGCGGACGGAGAGGCGTTGCGTGAGACCTTCCCCTGGGCAGGCACGCAGACTGCCGATTCCGGCCCCACCGGCATTGAACGAGACCACCGAGTCCTACCTGCGCCGCTTGGCCAACGTCAACCACGTCACGCTCGGCGAACTCAAGCTCCATCTGGGACTGAGCGCGACCTCGGGCGTCGGCGATCTGCCACCCCACAACCTTCGCCGTCTCGCCACGATCACCGGTTACTCATCAGCCCAGCTGGCTCGCGCACTGCCCGATCTCGGCAACCGGTTCCTGAATCGGGACCTGTTCAGCCTGCCGAGCAGAGATGCCTGCCCCGCCTGCACCCGCCGCCATCGCGGCGGCACCGTCACCCGATACTTTCCCCACCACGCCCACGTTTGCCGTCGGCATCGGCTCTGGATCCGCGAACCCACCTATCAGGGCACATTCCTCGACATCAGCCCCGTCCCGGCGATCCTCACCGCCCAGGCACGCCACCGCCGCCTTGCCCGCCGCTTCGGACCGATACCGACCGAGCACGCATACACGACCGCGCGCGACAGCTGGCAGTATGTCCGGCAGCTGACGAAAACCGTCGACACGGCCCTCGGCATCTTCTGCCCCGGCCGGACACGGATATTCGGCGACGACCCGGCGTTCCTCGCCGCCACCTACCCCGACGTCGTCTCGCTCACCGTGTTGCTCGTCTCACCCTACTGGCGCCAACTCGCAGCCGACCCCGACACCCGCCACCGGTTCTACGCCGAAGCCGGATGGCGCACACGGCGAGACCGCCGCTATCGACCCATGCGCAACGACACGCTGCACGAGTGGGTCGAAGACCTCACCGCCGAGCATCGTACAGACGGTGACAATTGGTCAGATCTGTTGCGCCGCATGAGAGTATGGCACCTCGGCTGAATAGCAGGAGATACCGTGACCCATTCGCTCGACGAATCCAGCCGCACCCCTTTCGCAGGAACTGCCTGGCACTATGCGCGCTACCGGCCCGGCTATCCGGATGTGTTCTTCACCGACCTCGTTGCTCAGTTCTACCTCGACGGCACCGGACGATTGCTCGATTTGGGCTGCGGAACCGGCCAGCTGACACTGCGGCTCGCAGCCCACGTCGCCGCAGCCATCGGCGTCGACCCCGAACCCGAGATGCTGACCGAAGCGGCCGGACAAGCACAGGCGGCCCACATCACCAACGTCACTTGGGCACAAGGCAGTTCGGCGGACCTGCCCTGCGAGCTCGGACGCTTCGATCTGGTGACCATGGGCCGCTCATTCCACTGGATGGACCGCGAGCACATCCTGACCGCTCTGGACGGCATGGTCGACGATCACGGCGGCCTCGTGATCGCCAACGATAGTTGCCTCGTCCGGTCGGCGACGACATGGCAGCAAGCCATCGAGGACGTTCAGCAGCGGTTCCTGCCGCCCGACTGGCAGGCCAGCGTCCCGGACCTGCCCGACGGCCGCGAGTCGCACCAGGAGATACTGGCGCGCTCTGCGTTCCGGCAGGTGCAGCAGCGGGCCTACCAATTCACCCGGACCTGGACGATCGAGCAGGCCATCGGCTACCTCTACTCGACCTCGATGCCGCTTCGCCGACTGCTCGGCGACAGGCGCTCAGCCTTCGAACAAGAAGTCACCGACACATTGCTCGCGATCGACCCGGCCGGACAGTTCACCGAACCCGTCACCCTGGAAGTGCTGACGGCCACCAAACAATAGCGGCCACAGCTTCCGACACTCCAACCAATGTTTCCCCATTGGCCAGATTCATTGAGCCGACGAAGCTTCTCGCGACTCAATGCATCTGGCCAATCCCAAGGTCAGAGGCGGCGACTTGGCCAGATTCATTGAGTCAGGACAAGTGATGTCCTGTCTCAATGACCTGGCCACGTCTCGGTAAAGCTGGCCGACACAGATGCATATCTGGCCAATGTCTCGATACTCCTGGCCAACGTGGCATCATCACCGACGATCTGGCGTCGGCGAACGACATGGACGGGGTGGTCGGTGTGTCTGGTGGGGGTTCTGGTCTGCGCGTCGAAGGTTGGGGGAGTTTGGAACCAGAGATCCGAACGGCTGCGGGAGTCGTGCGTGGCAGGTGGGAGAACGCAGTCGCGGTCTTCCGGGGGATCCCCTACGCCGAGCCGCCTTTCGGCTCGCGTCGGTTCGGGGAGCCCGTTCCGGTGCAGCAGTGGGATGGTGTCCGCGACGCGCTGGAGTTCGGTCCAGCGGTTCCTCAGGCAAGACATCAAGGTTCGGTGATGTCATCGGTTTCCGGCTGTCCCGATGATGGTTCCGCGGACTGTTTGACGCTCAATGTCTGGTCACCCGAGCTTGGTGCCGCCCGGCTGCCGGTGATGGTGTGGATTCACGGGGGCCGATACCTCGAAGGCACCGCCGGCAATCCGCATCAGGACGGTGCGACCCTCGCCGCGTGCGGTGTGGTGATGGTCAGCATGAACTACCGAGTGGGCGTGGAAGGTTTCGCCCACATCGCCGGAGCCCCGGACAATCGGGGCATCCTCGACCAGGTCGCAGCCATGCGGTGGGTGCAGGACAATATCGCCGCATTCGGCGGCGATCCCGACAACGTCACCGTGTTCGGCCAATCCGCTGGAGCGGGTTCCATCGCGGCACTGCTCACGATGCCCATGGCAGCTGGGCTGTTTCATCGTGCGATATCGCAAAGCCTGCCGGGCACGTACTTCTCCCCACAGCTCGCCGCAGCGATCTCCGCAAAGATCGCGGCGGAACTCGGTGTCCGCGCCACCGTCGATGAGCTCGCCGATATACCGCCGCGTGCGCTGACCGAGGCGACCGACGCGGTGCTTCGGAAGATGCCGGAATTCGTCGAATCATGGGGACCCACAGCGCTGACGCCTACGCCGTTCTCACCGGTTGTCGATGGAGGCGTACTTCCTGTTGCGCCATGGGCTGCGCTCGCCAACGGTGCCGCGCGGGATATCGACCTGCTCATCGGGCACGCCCGTGACGAGTACTCGCTGTTCAACGCCTGGCGCGATAGAGAGATGACCGATGAGCAGGCGAACGCTGTGCTCGAACTTCTCGCACCCGCCTTGGACAGCAGCGGCGGATACCGCGCCGCCTACCCGGACGCCTCCGCCGCACAGCTGTATGAACTCGTCAACTCCGACTGGTTGCTTCGCATGCCGAGCCTGCATCTCGCCGACGCTCAATACGCTGGACAAGGACCCGCATGGCTCTATGAACTGTGTTGGAGCTTCCGCCGGGATCAGGGTGCCTCGCACAGCCTCGACATGCTGCTGGTGTTCGGCACGCTCAGCGCCGACGAGGTGCGTGGTCACCCCTCGGCCCACCTGAACGCCGCGAACGAGATCCTGGAGGTCTCCAACCAAATGCGCAGCGACTGGGTGCGTTTCGCGACCACCGGAAACCCCGGCTGGGCATCCTACGATCCGGAAACGCGATCCACTCGTGTCTACAGCGCCGAGCCGACCACCCAGCCCTACCCCGAGGAACGCTCGCGCCGCATTTGGCACACACACCGGTTCGACGCCCTGGACCTGCGTCGGAGCGTCGGAGCGGAGGTGGTCGGTGACTACCCATAGTGATCGGGCCGACCGGACAGCATCTGTCGAGGATTTCGCCCACGACCGAGACAGGCGCTGCCGCCGATCGCGGAGAGCCGGTGTCCTATTTGCGGTATGCGCGGAACGTCGCGCGCAAGTCGTCGACGATGAGGTCGGGTTCTTCCATGGCGGCGAAGTGCCCGCCGCGCTCGAATTCGGTCCAGCGCACGATGTTGTGGTTTTGTTCGGCGATGCGGCGGACCGGGATGCCCAGGTCGTGCGGCATGACTGCCACGGCGACCGGCACATCGGTCTCGGGTTCGGGCATTCCCCAGGTGGCGGCGCCTTCGTAGTAGTAGCGCGCCGACGAGCCCGCGGTGGCGTTGAGCCAGTAGATCATGACGTTGGTCAGCATCGCGTCACGGTCGACGGCGTCCTCGGGGGCGTCGGTGGAATCGGTCCAGTCCTTGAATCGTTCGACGATCCAGGCCAATTGCCCCACCGGTGAATCGGCGAGCGCGTAGGACAGCGTTTGAGGGCGACTGGCCTGCAGCATCGCGTAGGCGCCGAGTTCGTACTGGGCGCGGCGAGCCAGTTCGACGGCACGCTGTTCGGCAGGGTTGTCGGGGTCGGCGGTCTCGGCGGTGACCGTGGCGGAGGCGATCATCGTCAGGTGCACCGCGACCAGGTGCTCGGCGTCGATCACCGCCAGCTGCCGGGAGATCGCGGCACCGGTGTCTTCGCCGTGTGCGGCGTAGCGGTCGTAGCCGAGGCGGCGCATCAGTTCCGCCCATGCCCGCGCGGCGCGCGCGGTCGACCAGCCGACGGCGGGGCCGGAGAACCCGTACCCGGGGATGGTCGGCACGACGACGTGGAACGCGTCCTGCGCGTTGCCGCCGTGCGCTACCGGGTCGGTCAGCGGCCCGATCACCTCGAGGAATTCCACGATCGATCCGGGCCATCCGTGTGTGAGCACCAGCGGCAGGGCGTCGGGTTCGGGCGAGCGGACGTGAATGAAGTGCACGTCGTGGCCGTCGATCTCGGTGCGGAACTGCGGGAAGGAGTTGAGCCGGGCCTCCTGGGCGCGCCAATCGTAGGTGGTGCGCCAATAGCCGGCCAGTTCCCTGGTGTAGTCGAGCGGGATGCCCTGCGCCCACCCCGCCTCGGGATCCGCGTCGGTCCAGCGGGTGGCGTCCAGCCGCCGATTCAAGTCGTCGAGCTGCTCTTGGGGGACGTCGATCCGGAAGGGGGTGATCTCTGTGCTCATGAGAATCACACTATGACCTACCTAGGACAACTTCGGCCCTAGCGTCTGGAGGTAAGTCGAAGTGCCGGGGCGTCAGGCGGCGGGTCGGGTTGCGAGGCCACCGGGGCTACGATTCTGCGGTGTCGAAGGTGTGCAACTACCCGGGTTGTTCTCGTCCCATCACGAGCGCGGCAGGGCCTGGTCGTCCCTCGGAGTACTGCGACCGGGCCGATCACACGCGCTGGCGCGCGTGGCGGGAACGGCAACGGCAGCAACAGGAATCCGAAGCCGCGGCCGCTACCGTCACCGTGACGAAACCGGGGCCGGTGACCGTCGCGCGGTTGCGAGCCGATGAGCTGCTCACCCAGTTCCGGGGACTGGCCGAACAGTTGAACACCACGCTGACTGCGGCCGTCGCGGAATTGTCCACGCTGGCCGACCCGGCGATCGCCGAGGCGCAGGTACAGGCGGTGCAGGTGGACGCGGCACGGCGGATCGCCGAGGCGGAGGGCGCGGCCGTGGCGGCCGAGCAGGCGCGGCGGGAGGCACAGGAGGCTCGGGAACTCGCCGAATCCGCCGCCGACGACGCGGCGAGCGCCGCCGAGCACGCCGAAGCGCTGATCGCCGAGGCGAATGCGGCGCGTGAGGACGCGCTGCGCGAAGTCGAACGCGTCACCAAGCAGGCGGCCGACGACGTGTTCGCCGCCCGCAGCGCCGCGGAAGCCGAGATCCGCGGCGTGCGCCGCGAGTCCGCCGAGCACGCCGAACGCGTCGAACAAGAAGCCGCAGAACAAGTTCAGCGCGCCGAACGCCGGGCGGAGACCGATATCGAGAACACCCGGCGCGAAGCGTCGGCGCTGGTCGCTGCCGCGCACTCCGAACGCGACCTCGCCGTGCAGCGCGCGGCGGACGCAGAACGAACGGCCGAACGAGCCGAGCGAGCCGCCGCCGAGCGAGCCGAAGCCGCTGACGAGGCGCGAGCCGAATGGCGCAGAGTGCGTACCGAACTCGACGCCACCCGCGCCGAGCTCGCCGAAACCCGGCGCACCGCGGCGGCCGAACTCGCCGCCGCCCGCGCCGAAGCCGCCGCGGCACTGGACAAGGTGCGCGCGGAAGCCGCCCAGCGTCTGGAAGCGCTCGACGAGGCCCGCGCGCAGACCCTCGCCCGCGCCGAACGCGCCGAAGCCCAACTCGACGAACTCCTCGCCGAAACGCGCCGCAAACCGCCCGCGACCGAACCTGTGCCGCCCCACGAGGCCTGATGAACTGACTCCTCCGCGGCGGCGGGCGCTGGAGGCGAGCTGGCAGCAGGCCGCCGGAGTGCGCCGTCTCCAGTGCACACCGTCTCTGCAAGAAGATTCGGCTCGGCGCAGGATGGTGCGTCCCAAACGGACATCCCGGTATATGACCGTGTCGCCCCGGTCCATCGCCTCTTGGTGGGGCCAGGGGCGCGCCTGCCGAGGCGGGGATCACCGGTCTGGTCAATGCACTAATGGAGCCTCGGTACCAATGCCACCGGCGTATTCCTCTCGCTCATCCGGTGATTCGGGTACGGCGACCTGCGGCGGTGCCCCGGCATGGGCGACGATGCGGCCGTGATGGGGCAAACGAGTCGCTAACCGCCGCTTCGGTCATATCATGTAGCTATGCCCGAAACCGAGATCGGAGGGCGTGCGGAACCACTGGCCGGCGCAGCCCGGCAGACGGTACTGGTGGCCGGTGCCTGCTCGATGATCGTGGGTGTGGCCCTAGCGGTGTGGCCGCACAAGTCGCTGCCGACAGCGGAACTGCTGTCCGGCGGCTACCTGCTGCTCAACGGTGTCCTACAGCTGGTGGTCGCGATCGGCGCCCGCTTCCTCACCGCCTTGCGAGTGCTGGTGCTGGTCAGCGGTGGGCTGTCGGCCCTGCTGGCGATGCTGTGCTTCGCGGGTGGGAATTCGACTCTGCTGCTGTCGTTCTGGATCGGACTGGCGTGGGCGATCCGCGGGATCTGTCACGCCACCGTGGCGGTATGGGTCGACGACCTGCCCGGACGCGCACGCCAAGAGCTGTTCGGTCTGGTCACGCTGGTGCTCGGCGTGCTGGTGGCCGCGGTGCCGTTCGATTCACCGGACGCACTGGGCTGGGTGGCCGGGCCGTGCCTGCTCGCGATCGGGACGATGGAGGCATGGTTCGCCGCCGGTAGCCGGCGCGGCGTTGTCGCGATGCCGGGCATGGTGGCGACCATGCGCCTCGACGGCTGACCCCCGGCACCCATCCGGTGGCGAGGCGTGCGGTATCCAGGTTGACTGGGCGCCATGGCATCCCAGCATTCCGAGCTCCGGTCACCCGCCGAGCTGATCGTGGTCACCCGCGGCGCCGACACCGCGATCACGCCGATCGCTCTGCGCGACAGTCACAGCGCGCAAGCACGTCTGGAGGAATTGCTGCCCCCCGGCGGCGAACTGGTGCGCATCTTCGGACCGGCCAACCGCTTGGAGCGCCGCCTCGCCGGTAGCCCGCGTCTGGAGACCGCTGCGGAATATCTGAACTACTTCTACGTCACCGGTGTCACCGGCGAGCTCGACGAGTTGGCCGCGCGGTTGCGTGCCGCCGAGGACGTAGCGGCAGCTTATGTGAAGCCGCCCGCCGAACCGCCGATCGCACCGCAGGGCGTTCGAGCGATCACGGGCCGCTCCGCTGCCGAGGCGCCGCCGGTGACGCCGGATTTCGTCGTGCGGCAGGGGTATCTGGACGCCGCGCCGCAGGGCATCGACGCGCGGTGGGCCTGGACGGTTCCCGGGGGCCGGGGGACCGGCGTGCGGGTGGTGGATGTCGAGGGCGCGTGGCGGTTCACCCACGAGGATTTGCGGGTCAACCAGGGCGGTGTGATCGGAGGCAGCCCCTCACCGGAGCAGGGCTGGCGCGACCACGGCACCGCGGTCGCCGGTGTGATCAGCGGTGACGTGAATGCCTACGGCATCACCGGCATCGTGCCCGAGGCCTACATCCGCGCGGTGTCGATCTTCGGAACCGGATCGGCGACCGCGATCCGCTCGGCCGCGGACACGCTGAACCCCGGCGACGTGCTGCTGCTCGAACTGCACCGGCCGGGACCGCGTTTCACCTATGCCAACCGGCCGGACCAGCGCGGCTACATCGCGATCGAGTGGTGGCCCGACGACTTCGCCGCGATCAGGTACGCGATCGGCAAGGGCGTGGTCGTGGTGGAGGCGGGCGGGAACGGCGGCGAAGACCTCGACGCCGCGCTCTACGACACCCGCCCCGCGGAGTTCCCGAGCACATGGCGCAATCCGTTCCGCGGTGGCGAGGCCGACTCCGGGGCCATCATCGTCGGAGCCGGTGCACCCCCGCCCGGCTTCCACGGCCGTGACTACGGCCCGCCCCGCTCCCGCTTGTCGTTCTCCAACTACGGCGAACGAATCGACGTGCAAGGGTGGGGTCTGGAAGTCACCACCACCGGGTACGGCGATCTGCAAGGCGGTCCCGACGAGGACCTCTGGTACACCGACGTGTTCAGCGGAACCTCGAGCGCGTCCCCGATCGTGGTCGGCGCGGTCACGAGCTTCCAAGGCATGAGCGCGGCCGCGGCCGGACGCAAGACGCCCGCCGAGGTGCGTACTCGGCTGCGGGAAACCGGCTCTCCGCAAACCGATGCGCCGGAACGGCCCGTATCCCAGCGCATCGGCAACCTGCCGGACCTGAAATCGATGATCCTGCCACGGTGAGCCGTCGAGATGGCGCCCGGAAACACCTGTACATCCACGCAATGACACATCGGATTCCACTGGGCGAAAGGCACTGTGAACATAGTTGCCTGAAATGGAATCGGCCCTCGAACTGGGGCGAGTGGGGCCGACCGCCGACCGGAATCCGCTGCCGCCCGCACGTGCGCCGCTCATCGGGCGATGGTGATCCATCGCCTCGGCGACGGAGTGGGCAGCCCGTCGCCGGAGTCCGAAGATGGCGGAGTCCTGAAGCGGATGCAGCAGCGACGGATGCCGGATCGGCCCGATCGAGGTTCGCGAGCCGCCCGGTTGGCGCGCGGTGATCAGTTCACGCGGGCGGCCAGCAGCAACTCGAGCATCAGTTGGACGAACTCATCAGGCGCGTCGGTGAATCCGCTGTGGCCACCGGGGAACTCGGTCAGCGGGATGTTCAGTTGCTCGGCGAGGGTCTGGGCGGGACGGTACGGGAGTTTCCCCCTGCTTTCCCGGCCCGCCCCCAGTACGAGGCGGTCGGTGACCGGTTCCAAAGCCGCCACGTCCGGGATGTGGGAGGTGAT
The DNA here is from genome assembly GCF_000308575.1 of Nocardia exalbida NBRC 100660. Lineage (GTDB taxonomy): Bacteria > Actinomycetota > Actinomycetes > Mycobacteriales > Mycobacteriaceae > Nocardia > Nocardia exalbida. The sequence goes on from NZ_BAFZ01000154.1 coordinate 15,369, forward strand.
CGTGCGCAATTCGTGTCTCATGTTGCGCGTCGCGTTGGCGTGCAGACGTTCGATCATCGCCGCCGCCCGCGGTGAGAGCTGGGCGGCATCGGGCATCCGCACGCCTCCGCCGATCCCCTCGAGAAAACGCGCGCCCGCGGCGGCGAGGCCCTCGGTCTCGAACAATTCGTACACTTCGTCGACGAACGCCTTGTGCTCGGCGGCGTCGGGCAGCACGCCGAAAGACGGTGGCTCGTGCGCGATCACCAGCCGCAACCGCTGGGGATGGCGGGCGAGCAGGTCCAGCGCGACCACCGCGCCGCCGCTGCCGCCGAAGACGTAGGCGTCTTCACCCGCAGGTGTGAGGTGCTCGAGGAGCAAGTGAGCGTCCTCGCTCTGCACCTCGACCTCGATATCGGCCGGTGGGCCGGGCTCGAGCACGCTGCGCGAATAGCCGCGCGGGTCGATGGTGACCACGGTGAAGTGCTGGGCGAGAGGCTCGAGAATGGGATCGAAGACCGCCGCGTCGCCTCCGCTGCCCGGCAGCAACAGCAGTACCGGTCCGGCGCCGCTCACCTCGTAGTACAGCGTCGCTCCCGGGACCTGCAGAGTGCCCGATCTCATGGTTTCTCCTTGTCGTCGGTCGGCCACTGCTCGAGGGTGACGTGCAGGGCGTCGATGATGCGTTCCCAGGAGTCGGCGGTGGAGCGGGCGTGCCCGAAGCCGCCGGTCGCCTCCAGAACGCTGTATCCGTGAAAGGTGCTGCGCAGCAATCGGACCGCGTCGGTGCTGTCGGGTTCGGCCAGACCGTAGGCGCGCAGCATGCCGTAGGTCAGTTCGATGGCGCGCAGCGCGCCGGTCGTGGTGTGCGCCACTTCGGGATCGAACGGGAGCTGGGTCGCGGCGTAGCGGCCGGGGAAGCGCAGGGCGTAGTCCCGCCAGGCGTGGGCGTATGCAGCCAGTGCGTCGCGTCCGGCGCGACCGGCCACCGCCGCGGCGATCAGATCGGTCTTCTCCGTAGCCGCCAGGGCGGCCACTCGCGCGCGGAGATCCCGGAGATTCTTGACATGCGAGTACAGGCTCGCGTCCTGGACGCCGAACCGCTTGGCCACCGCCGACATCGTGACGTTGTCCAATCCGACTTCGTCGGCAAGATCGGCCGCGGCGCGCGTGATCCGCTCCGTCGTCAACCCTGCTCGAGCCATCATGCACACCTCCGTGAAACTACGGTGCCTAGTTTATATCCTAGGAGCATTAGGTTATGCAACCAGCGGGGTTCGGCGATGAACCACGTCTTCCGGCCCCGAACTCCTCGAGCTGTCACGAAGTGCAAGGTAGGAACGGTTGCCGCGTGGTCAGTGGCCGGTGGCTGAAATAGCCGCCGGCGTGCGGACGGCTATCTCGCCGCTCAATGCGTAATCGCCGGACAGGCGCAGTCCGTCTCCGCTCCAGAATCGGCCCGGGTCGTACCAGTCGGGGCTGCGGTGCGAGGGCAGCAGTCCCATCGCTTGATATGTGGCGGCGACGATTTCGGCGCAATACGCGTTCTCCAATTCCCGGGCAGCCGATCGACTCGGCGCGCGGCGGGGGAGGCGGGCACGGCCGCGCAGCCAGCGTCCCGCCATGCCCGCGGTGGTCGGGAACGGGGTGCCGTCGAGGCGGGCGATGGCGCGCAGCGCGCTGTCTTGCATCTCACGGCTGACCGAAGGCTCCAACTGGCGCAACCAGGCCCGCTGACCGTAACGGTGTGCCCACACGAGCACGGCGTCACGCAAGTTGTGCAGCTGAGCGCCACGGTGGGCGGTTCCCGACCACATGTCGGTCAGGGATCGTCCCAGTTCCGCGTGCCAGATCAGCGCGGGCAGATCGTCGATCACGACGGACATCCCGACATGGTTCACCGGGCTGTTCGTCGTCATCCGGATCACCCGGTCGGCCGTGGAATGCCCACGGAAAAGCCAGATGTCGCCCGTTCTGGTGACCTCGACCGCTCGGTCGAGACTGATGCCCGTCCCCGTCATGGTCGTAGCCTATGCGGTATGAGGTGGTGGAAGGCAGTGGGATTGGCGGGTGCGGCCGGTGTGGTTGCCACCGGTGTCGTGGTGGTGCGCGCCGAGCGCCGCCGCCGCGCCTATACCCCCGACCAGGTTCGCGAACAACTGCACGCGCGATTCGCCCAGGCGACAGCGGTCCCGGAAACCGGCGGAACCGCCGCCGCGCAACCGCGGGGCGTCACCGGTATCGGCGGGCGTATCCGACGGTGGTTCCGTCGCCGGTCCGAGCAGGACGACTAGGCAAGACGAGTCGAGCTGCACCGGATCGATGTGACGTTCATCGATCGTCTTCACGGGAACCGCTGCGTGATCGCGGCCGCGATCACGTCCGGTGCGTGTTCCTGGATGAAGTGCCGCGCGCGCGGCAGCTCGACTACGTCGAGATCGCGGAAGGTGGCGCGCATCCGCGGGATACAGGCGTTCGGGCGGAACACCATGTCCCGCATACCCCAGACCAACAGGGTCGGTTTGCCGCCGAGCAGGACGGGCACGTCTCGGGCCAGTCGGTCCAGCAGCGGGCCTGCGGCACGAATTTCTTTGGGCGTCACGGCGAGTGCGGCCCGGGCTTCCGCGCTGGGCTGCACCATGCGATAGTGGTCGGCCTCGGCCGCGGTGAGCTTGCGCCCCAATTCGGCGAGCAGCACGCGCTCGACGAGAAAATTCCGCTCGAGTATCCGCCGCTGCATCGGAGTACTGCTCATGATCATGCTGAAAACCCGATTGGCCATCGCTGCGGTGGGCCAGAACGAGGTGTTGCCCAGCACGATCCCTCTCACCCGCTCCGCACGCGCGGTGACCGCGCCCAGCCCGATGGGCCCGCCCCAATCCTGTCCCATCAGAACGAACCCGTCGAGCTGCAGGTGATCGATCAGCTCGCCGAGAACCGCGGTGTGCTCGCCGATCGTGTAGCCGAAATCAGCGGGACGTTCGGATAATCCGAAACCGGGATAGTCGACGGCGATACACCGATACCGGTCGCGCAGGTCCTTCACGATGTGACGGTAGAGGAAACTCCACGTCGGAGCGCCGTGACAGAACAGCAGCGGCGGCCCGGACCCCTCGTCGATGTAGTGAACCCTGCCGACGGACGAGTCGAACCACCGCGACTCGAAGGGGTACAGATTCCCGTCGGGAACGAAGTCGATCAGCATCGGGCCCTCCCTCCCTTCAAGAGAGGCTACCTCTCTGCCGGGGGCAGCCACCGGCCCTGCGCCGCAACGGCCTACGAAACGAGAGGAGCCATCGGGGCCAAGCCGAGGTCGGCGAGCGCGGCCGCGCTGCGGGCGGCATGATCGCCGCCGGCGAGCACCTCGGTCCGCGCGGACTGGTAGCGGCAACCGGCGGCGTCGAACGCGGCTGCGGTCGCGAGCAACCGCTGGCGGTCACCGGCGTGCAGTGCTTCGGCTCGCTCCACGATGGCGCCTGCGACCGGGTTTCCGGCGACGATGGCCCTGGCCTCGGCCAAACGGTCACCGGCATCGGGGACCCCGGCGAGTACGGCCGCCTCGGCCCGCAGCGCCACATACCAGTGCAGCCAGATCCACGTGACCCATCTCCACACCTCACCGGGCTCGGCCGCCAGCCGCTCGAGCGCTTCGGTTATCTGCCCGCGGTGGAGCATGGCGAGTGCGTCGAACACCGCGCCGTATCCGTGGGTCTGTGCTGGTGGCGTGCCGAGCCGGTGCAGTGCAGCGTCCCATTCGCTCCGGGCGTCGTGGTCGCCGCGCAGGTTGTGGATCATCGCCACACCGGCTACCGCCGGTCCCAGGACCGACTTGGCGGGGTTGCCTGCCCGCTGCCACGCATCCAGGAACCGGACGCTGTGGGTGAGCACCTCATCGACGTTGCCCGCCAGCGCGTCGGTCACCAGTAGCCAGCTCGTCGCACGATGGCCGACCTCGGCGAGCAGAGGATGATCGGCGAGCTGCCGCGCCCATCGCCGCGCGCCGCGCAGGTCCCCTGCGCCGAGCTCGGCCTCGGCCGCCTCGCCGAGCGCGTCGATCAGCTCGTGGGTGCCTGCCGGGGTGTTCGTGGTGGACTCCAGCAGCGCCATCCGCCGCCGGGTGATGTCCGCGGCGGTGAACGTGTCACCGGCCAAACTGTGGGCCCCGGCGAGAGTGTCGAGAGCGGCGGACTCGGCCAGCGGGTCGCCCGTGCGGTGCGCGAGTTCGACCGCCCGTTCGGCACGCTCGATGGTCTGCGCCACGGCGTCGTGGGGGGAGTGCTCGGCGGTGAGGGCATCGGTGAGCGCCCGCCCGGTGTCGGCCAGCGCCACGGCGGCCTGGGCGGCCGGGTCGTCCCCGGCGAGCTGCTGCGCCTCGGTGATCAGTGCGGCCGCCTCCTGCGGCGGCAGGGGCCGGACGAACTTGCTCGCGAACCGGTAGGCGTCGGCGGCGGCGGTCGCCAGGTCGCGGGCGGCGCCGGCGCGGTCACCGGACCGGAGGGCGGCGTCGGCGGCCGCGCGGCGCAGGCGGTGCATGTCGTCGCCCCGCATCTGGCACCCGGCCGCGGAAGCGGCGTGGCGCAGCATCGAGGCGGCGGTGGCCGGGTCGTCCGCGAGCGCGGCCGCCTGCTCGTAGCGCATCTGGGACTCGC
>NZ_BAFZ01000153.1 GCF_000308575.1 Nocardia exalbida NBRC 100660
ACCCCCCGTGGTAGTCGACACCTCAACAGGTGGCGAGCTGGTCGGCGGATCCGCGCTCGAGCGGGCGAGACATCATCGACCTCCACACGGAACCGGTCGTGGCCGACGATGTGTCGTGAATCGGTGTATCGGTAGCGACCAGTGGTGCGGGCTGCCACCCCTCGCCGGGGCCACCGTCCTGCGGCTACTGCGCGATCACGACCAGAAGGCCGCGGTCTCCACGCACGACCCGGTCAGCGGGCCTCGCCAACCTGCCGGTCGTGACACGGGCCGCCCGAGCGCACGACGTTCTCGCGCGCAGACCCGTGGATCAGGCTGCTGCGGTGGAAGCCATCTCGAGTGTCCGGGTGGCGGGGTCGCGTAGCGTGCGGAACAGCAGCCAGCTCAGCACCGGCATGAGTACCAACGGGATGAGGGCGGTCTGCAGACTCGTGGCATCGGCCAGCCACCCGAGCAGGGGGCTGGCCAGCCCACCGATGCTGACGGTGAGTCCGAGTGTGACACCACTGGCGGTGCCGACCCGAGAGGGCAGATAGTCCTGGCCGAGGGTGACCTGCAGCGAGAAGGGCACGTAGAGCCCGATCGAGGTCAGTGCGATAAACACATACACCGCTCGCCCGGGAGTCCACACCACCCCGGCGATCGCGCCCGCGGCCACCAGGTAGGACCAACGCGAGACCAAGACCCGGTCGCAGCGCTCGGCCAGCGACCCACCCAGCAGCGAGCCGATCACCCCGCCCAGGTAGAGCACGAACAGCGCGACTGTGCCGGCGGACGTGCTCCCGCCCAGTCGCTGGCCGATGTAGAGGGAGATGAAGGTGCTCAATCCGACGAAGGCGATCGAGCGGAAGATCACCGCCGCCGACAGGCGCAGGAATGAGGCGGTGTCGTCACGCCCGGAAGGGGCGAACCCGCCGTCCCCGTCTGCCCGGCGCTGCTGCAGGGCGCGCAACACCGGCAGGGTCATCGCCGCCCCCGCGAGCGCGGGCAGTATCAGCAACGGGGTCCAGCCCAGCCCGTCCACCGAGACGGTGGCCGCGACCAGCAGCGGTGCGAGCGCGAAGCCGATGTTGCCGCCGGTGGCGAAGTAGGCCATGTGGGTGTGGCTGCCACCACTGGCCGCGCGCGCGATCCGCGCGGACTCCGGATGGTATGCCGCCACACCGATCCCGGAGACCGCCACGAACATCAGAGTCACTGCATAGGAACCGTTCAGTCCACTGATCGCGATTCCCGCGCCGCCGACCACGGTGGCCACCGGCAGCAGCCACGGCATCGGCCACCGATCGGTCAGCGCACCGAACAGCGGCTGCACCACCGAGGACAGCAGCGAGGCCGCGAGCACGATTCCTGAGGCCGCGGCGTAGGTGTAGTCACGTTCGGCGACGAAGAACGGAACGAGCGCGGCGACCGCACCCTGGTAGACGTCGACGCACGCGTGGCCAGTGGACAGCAGCAGAGTTGAGGTATTTCGTCGCACCAGCCCATGCTCGCTACCAGGCCGTTGTCGCGCTTCCGATAAACTGTCAGGTTGTAATGGAAATCCGCCACCAATCCGCCGCGCCGACTCGCGCCCAGCTCCTGGTCCCCGGCGAACAGATCGACGCCCACCGCCACGACGACCACCAGATCATCTACGCCGGGCACGGAGTGCTGTCCATCAGCACCGACGCCGGTACGTGGGTCGCGCCCGGCACCCACGCCATCTGGGTACCCGCGGGCACCGTGCATGCCCACCGCGCCTACGGCGAACTCGAACTGCACATGCTCGGTCTGCCCGCCACCGACAACCCCTTGCGCCTGGACGCGCCTACCGTTCTCGCCGTGGGCCCGCTGCTGCGGGAGCTGATCATCGCCTACACCCGCGACACCGCCGACACCCCACAAAGGACCCGGCTGCGTGCGGTGCTGCTCGACCAGCTCCACACCAGCCCGCAGCAGCCCTTGCACGTTCCCGCACCCACCGCACCGCTGCTGCGCGCGGTCTGCGACATCCTTCGTGCTGACCCCGCCGACCCTCGCACTCTGGCCGAGCTCGGTCGCGAGGTCGGCGCCAGCGACCGCACTCTGTCGCGGCTGTTCCGCAGCGATCTCGGGCTGACATTCCCCCAGTGGCGCACCCAGCTGCGCCTGCATCACGCGCTGATCCTGCTCGCTCAAAAGACTCCGGTGACCACGGTGGCCCACCGTTGCGGCTGGGCCTCGGCGAGTGCGTTCATCGATACCTTCCGCACGACCTTCGGGCACACCCCCGGCACGCACCTACACCAGTGACCACGACCGTCGGCCGTATTGCATCCACCATTGCAATGCTCTTTCCTGCCCGCCACCGAACGGCAAACGGCAAGGAAGGAGCAATCCTAGGCCCGTGGCCGACCGTCAGGCTGGTGAACCTGCTCAACCTAGTCGAAAACCCGCACAGACATGGTCATTCCATCCACCGGCATCCGTCAGGCCTGGGCGGGATCGCAGATCAGGGTGATGACCGGCACCACGTCCCCGCCGTCGTCGGCATCGATGACGGTCGGCGTCTTCGCGCGCTCGTCGAGCCGTGCGGGCGCGGTGGTTCGTGAGTTCGCAGGCGGTGTGAGCAGCCGCCCTTCGGTGAGGTCGGCCCGGAGCGGCTGGTGGCCGTGGTTCACGCGCGGTCCTTCTCGCGCTAGTCGGGGATGCCGGGATCAGCCGGGCGCGGTGAACCGCTCGGCGGGTTCGCCCCGCAGGTATCCGGCGGGCAGCTTGCGGCCGCACAACACGAGCAGCAGGTCCTGGGCGCGGCCCGACAGCACCGTGCCGGAGCCGTAGCGGAAGTCCAGGTCGTCGGCGCGCAGTTCGATGCCGCCGAGTTTGGCGCCGAACAACTTGGCGGTCCTGGGCTCGATCGTGTCCAGGACCATGCGCATCCGGTCCTCGGGCACCCGGCGGTCCAGCCCCAGCGCCACGGTGATGTCCAGCCCGTGGATCACATCGTGGCTCAACGCGTTGGAAAGCCCGCCGCCCGGCGGCCGCCAGGGGTGATCGACGTTGTCCCACAGCGATTTCAGCAGGTCCGCTGTGCTGAGCGTGGCGGCGTCCACCCGGGCGGTGCGGTCGGCCATGCGGTTGAAGTTGCCGAACGCGGTGAGCATCCCCAGCGTGAATCGCGCGCTCGACAGGCGATACGGCATGGTGATGTGCGCGACTACTTCGCGTACCCGCCAGCCCACGCACAGGGTCGGCGCATCCCAGCTCGCGGCATCCAGCCCGGCCAAGAGTTCGGCGAGTTCCGTCCGTTCCGCCGTCACCGCCCTTCGCACCTGGGTCTCGGTCATTCGTCCACCTCTCTTCGACGAGGGTGATCAAACCCCTCACGCCGTCGAGGCGCCACCCGGCGACGAAAATCGGCGGTCGAGAAGCGGAACGAGGTGCTTTCACATCCCGATGTGCGGGCGCGGACCGGCTGGGAATAGCGGGGAGACGTGGTCAGCCGTAGAGCGCCTGGCGGGCACTCCGATACTCGGCCCTGATCTCTCGTCCGGTAGCGGTGTCCTCCGGTGGCGGAATCTCCGCCACCGAGCACGCAGGCCAGGACGGCGGCCGGGATGCGCCGCTGAGCGCCCATGCCGCTTGCCGGGCAGCGCCGAGCGCGACGTACTCGGCCGGTTCCGGCACCGTCACCGTGACGCCGAAGACTTGCGCGGCGATCGCGGCCACCAGCCGGGAGCGTGCCGCGCCGCCGATGAGCAGCACGCGCCGCGGCGTCATCCCTCCGATCTTGGTGAGGTGGTCGAGCGCGTCGGCAAGATGGCACAGCAGGCCCTCGAAGGCGGCGCGGGCCACCGTGCCGGGGCGCATCGCCTCCGGCCGCAACCCGTGCAGGCTGCCCGTGGCGTGCGGCAGGTTGGGCGTGCGTTCACCGGTGAGATAGGGCAGCAGGACCACGCCGTCCGCGCCCGGCGGCTCCTGCGCGGCCAGCGATTCCAGCGTGGGCAGATCCACGCCGAGCAGATGGGCGGTCGCGGTCAGGATGCGGGCGGCGTTGAGCGTGCAGACCAGCGGCAGGAACGCGCCGGTGGCGTCCGCGAACCCGGCGACCGCACCGGTCGAGTCGGCGGCGGGACGGTCGGTGCGTGCGTAGGCCGTTCCGCTGGTGCCGAGGGAGACCACCACGTCGCCATCGGTGATGCCCAAGCCCAGCGCGGCGCCGGCGTTGTCCCCGGTTCCGGCGGCGACCAGCGCGCCCGACGGTGTGCGTCCTGCGGGCTGATCCGGACCGAGAACCTCGGGCAGGGCCGGGCGACGTCCACGGAAGGCCATGGCGAGCAGGTCTTCGCGATAGCCGCCGTCGGCGGGCGACCAATAGCCGGTGCCGGAGGCATCGCCCCGGTCGGTGGTCGGCGCGAGCATGCGTCCCGGTTCACCGCCCCGTAGCCGCCAGGTCAGATAGTCGTGCGGCAGCACGACGTGCGCGGTGCGGTCGGCGAGTTCGGGCTCGTGGTCGGCCAGCCAGCGCAGTTTGGCGACGGTCGTGCCGGCCACCGGCACGCTGCCGACCGCTTCGGCCCACGCCCGGGGGCCGCCGAGGTCGGCGATCAATTCCTTCGCCGCGTCGGCGGAGCGGACATCGTTCCACAGCAGCGCGTCCCGCACCGGGACGCCCGCCGCGTCCAGAGGGACCAAGCCCTGCTGCTGCCCCGCGACGGCTATCGCGTCGACGTCGTCGAGTAACCCCGCGCTCGCCGTCCGTAGCGCGTCCCACCACGCAGCCGGGGCGACTTCGGTTCCCTCCGGGTGCGGGGCCCGTCCGTGACCGAGAATCTCACCGCTGTCGGCGTCGCAGACGACGACTTTGCACGACTGGGTGGAGCTGTCGACTCCCGCCACCGTCGTCTGGAGCAGACCCATACCGACCACCTTGCCCCTTGTCACCCCGCACCGGAGCATTTCGGGTATTCGGCCGCCGGATCGGGCAGACTGTCGCGGTGAGCATCGACCCCACCGACGTGCGCATCCGCACGGGAGACGGGACGCACCTACCGGAATTGACCGAGGACGCGCTCGGCGACCTGCTCGACGAACCGGCCGGGCCGGAACACGCGATCCTCGAGCTCAGCCGCGCCGACCAGCACGAGATCCGCGCCAAGTTGCTGCCCGACGGCGTCTACGAGCTCGAGCACCGGGCCGGTTCGGCGACGGAGTCCTTCCAGATGTACACCTCCGACCCGGTGCTGGTCCGCGATGTGCTGTGGTCTTGGCTGTCCGGCGATCCGTGGTGGCACGAGTCCGTCGCATGGTTCCCGATCGATCCGGCGATCGCGGAACTGCGCGCCGTGCAGGACGAACTCTCCGGATTGCTCGACGGGCTGAGCGTGATGGACGATCTCACCGCGGGCATGGACGCGGCGCTGGCACGCGCCGACGAACTCCTCGCGCTGGACTTCCCCTCGAATCCGGACGACCCCGATCAGCCCTGATACCACCAAGCGGTGGTCGCCACCTCGGCGTCCTCCAACGGAAGATAGGTCTGCGCGTCCTGCCATCCGAGGGCCTGCACGGTGACGCGCAGTTCGCGTTCGAAACAGATCGGATCGCGCACGTGCCAGCGGTACATGCCGAACCGCTGATCGGGTCGATAGATCTGCTCCGGCGGCAGCACCTGGTGCAGGCCGAGATACGGCGTGGAATACGTCCGATACATCCCGTCGAGGTCGAAGTTCCAGGCGCCGCCGAAATAGTCCTCGGTGCCCGTTCCGCAAATCGTAGGATGCTCGGCGTCCCCGTCGAGGAAGAACTTGACTTCGCCCTCGCCCCACCATCCCGGCGCGCCCGGGCGGATGGCGAGGTAGGTACCGACGTAGCGGCCGGGCCCGGGCACGGTGTCGAGAATCGTGTGCACGGCCGGGCTGCCCAAGCCGGTCGTTCGCATCCACCGCGTGTGCAGATACCCCGCGTCGTCCGGCACGTCCTCTTCGGTGAAGGTCGCCTGGTAGTACACCGGAACCGCACGGCCGCAACGATTCTCCAGTGTGATGCGCGCTCGGTGCCGGAACGGCATGGGCCAGTAGCTGTTCAGGCCGCCCGCGGGCGCGACCACCACCATCTCCGAACTCAGCAGGGCCGTCTCACCCCATCCGTTGCAGAAGAAGTCGCCGAGCGGCGCCTCGATCGCGGGCCGCGGCGCGTCGTCCCAGGTCATCCGCAGTGTCAGTGCGCGAAGGACGGAACGTTCGGTGGTCAGCCAGAAATGCCTGAACACGCCGGGGCCGGAAACGTCGGCCAGCGTGGCGGTCTCCCCGTGGGCGAGCGCGATCGAAGGCGAGATCTTCCATCCCGGGCCCAGCAGCCGGGCCGCGTGCGCTCCGGTGCCGTCGGTCGCCCGCGCGCCCGCGCCGGGCGCTCCCGTCGGGTTCTCGGCGCTGACCGACCGCGTTCGCGTGCCGTCCAGCCGCCACAGTTCTCCGCCCGGCGCGGTCACAATCCCGGCCACCCGTATCGGGGCGCGATGGGCGCGAGCCCGGCCCTGCGCGCGGAGCCCGGCCTGCCGGCCGCGGCCGGTTGCTCGGCGTCGGCTCGCTGGGCGAGTTCCCGGCGAACCCGATCCATGTCGAGCCGCGCGGTGGCGGTCGATGCCACTTCCGCTTCGGTGTCGACCTTGCCGTGCACGATCTGCGGATGCCGCTGCGCGGACGACTCGTACACCGGAGCGAAATGCCGGCACGGCCCGCACCATCCGGCCCACCAATCCACGAGCACGATGGAATGTGATGCGACGACGGAGTCGAAATTGTCCTGGGTCAGAGTGATCGTGGGCATGAAATCCTCGTATCGTTCCGCGAACCGGCTCCGCATCGTCGCATGGGCGTTCAAGAAGACGCACCCGCACGGCGCTGTTCGGCCGCGAGGAAATGCGCGATAGTCGTCGTGCGATCGTAGAGATCCCGGTAGTGCCGGTAGTACTCCTCGTATTTCGCGACGCGTTCGGGACGTGGCAGCACGGTGTCGACCACCGGATTCCACGCGGAGGTGCCGACTCCGGCGGCCTCGGCGGCGAGCAGAGCGTCACCGAGGCTCGCGCCGACGGTCTCGGCGGGCAACTGCTGGGGCAGCCCGGTGACGTCGGAGACGATCCGGGTCCACAGCCCGCCTTTGGTGCCACCGCCCACGGCGACCAACCGCGCCGCCCGCCCACCGGCTTCGGTCATGGCCTCGAGATTGTGCCGCACGCCGTAGGCGATGCCCTCCAGTACCGCGCGGTAGAGCTCGGCCCGACCGTGCCCGAGGGTGAGTCCCGCGACGATGCCACGCGCATCCGGGTCGAACAGGGGAGTGCGCTCACCGGCGAAATAGGGCAGCGCCAGCAGCCCTCTGCTGCCCGCCGGCACGTCCGCGGCCGCGACGACCAGGTCGGCGAACTCGCCGCCCACGAGTTTGCGCAGCCAGTCGGTGACGGCGCCGGAGGTGGCCATACCCGCGGCGAGGGTGTACGTGTCCGGCCAAGTGCCGCAGGTGCCCCAGAGGCCGGGATGCGGACGCGGGTCGGTGAGCACCTGCACCAGGAACATCGTGGTGCCGTACATGATCATCGCGTCGCCCGGAGCGCGGACGCCGACGCTGGCCGCCTCGGCCCAGGCGTCGATGGTGCCGGTCGTGACCGGCAACCCGGCCGGAAGGCCCGTGGCGGCCGCGGCGTCCGCGCTCACCCGGCCCACGATCTCGGTGGGCCAGGCCAGCTCCGGCAGGGTCCAGCCCGGCACGATCCGCTCGGCCCAGTCCGTCGCCCACGCGCGTTCGCGCAGGTCGTACAGCGGTACGCACTGACTGGCCGATTGGTGGTCCAGAACGTACCGGCCGGTGAGCCGGTACACCAGGAAAGAACTCGCCATCAGCAGCAGTTCGGTGCGTGCGGCGACGTCCGGCTCGTGCCGGGCCAGCCACCGCGCCTTCGGGCCGACGGCCTGGCTGGTCAGTGGCGATCCGGCGCGGTCGAGCACGGCCCGCGCGCCGAATTCCTCGTTCAGCTCGTTGATCTCGGCCCCGGCCCTGGTGTCGACACCGTAGAGGATGGCAGGGCGCAGCGGCCTGCCCCGGGCGTCGGCGGGCAGCAGGCACGGACCGATGCCGGATACCGCCAGACCGTCGAGCGTGGCGCCGTCGGCCGCCGCCACCAGGTCGCGGGCGAGTGCGACGAAGTCGGCCCACCACACCGTCTCAGCGTCGTGCTCGACCCAGCCGGGGTGCGGCATGGAAACCTCGTGCGCCCGCTCGGCCCTGGCGAGAATCGTGCCGCGGGCATCGGTGAGCACGCCTTTGGAACTCGCGGTACCGATGTCGATGCCGAGGAACATCGTCACCGCGTGAACTCGTCCACCGTGACGTCGAGCAACTCGCACGTCGCGCGGACGGCCGCCCGGTGGTCGCCGGGCACCGCGTGGATGTGGTTGGCGCCGAAGCGGTTCAGGAAGTCCTCGGCGCGCGCGTCCAGCCGGGCGAACGCGTGCGGCCACTCCCGGGTCGACTGGTTCATCAGCGCCTCGTTGGTCTGCTGGTCGTAGTGCTCGAACTCGCCGAGCATCAGCTGCATGCGGTAGTCGCCGTCGAGACGGGTCAGCCGCGCGAGGGTCATCCGGCCCGGAGCGGCCAGATGGTGCACCGAGGCGCCGCCCGCGGGAAAGAAGAAGACCTCCGGATACAGGTGCACCTTCGCCAGGTTCTCGGCGGGATCGGCGCTGCGCGCGGCGAACCAGGTGGCGTGCTGGCCGGAATTGCAGAGGTCCCAGATGTCGCGATCTGCGTGATAGTGCCGGACGTCGGCGAACAGCACCGGGGTGCCCGCGATCCGCTTGAGCAGTTGCATGGTCAGCGCACCGTCCATATCCGCCTCGGTGGCGCAGACGTGCGGTTCCTTCGGACCGTTCCAGTCGTAGGGATCGTTGAGGAACGCCTCGGTGACGTCCATGGTGGCGAAATACTGGGTGAGTTCGGGCTGCCCCTTGATGCCCGAGAAGTCCAGCCGCCATTCGGCGATCAATTCGCGTACCGCCAGATAGGACCGGATCTGGCGTTCCAGTAGTTGCGGGGTGAGCTTCGCCCCGTCGTAGTGCACGCCCGCGGTGTGCCGCTCCAGCCACTCGCGTGCGGCCCGCGCCTCGCCCACGTCGGCCAATTCGGCGCGCCGCACGATCTCCCACTGATCTATTTCCTCGACGTCGATGCCGAACTGCCGCTGCCACTGATCGGTATTGGCGACCGCGGTGTTCATGCCCATCGGCCGCCCGCCGAAACGCCCGAATGTCGAACCGCGCAAGCCCGATACGGCGGCCGCGGCCCGCGCCCGCACGCCGATGGCCTCGACGAGTTCGGGATCGGACGGATCACCCCACAGCCTGCTGTGCCTGCGCCCGACCTGATCCAGTGCGCCGCCCGCGGCGAGCATGCCGACCATCCCGGGCTGCACCGGGTCGATATTCGACAGCAGCAGCAGCGGCCCTGCGATGGCGCCCGCCGCGAGCATGGTGAAATGCGGGAACGCCCAGACGGCATAGTGCAGGACGGTCAGATCGACGCCCGCCGCCGCGACGGTGCGCGCCACCGACGTAGCCAGCGCGTTGTCGCTGATCGGCGCCGCGCCGCGCACCACATCGTGTCCCGCCGCCGCCAGCGCGGCAACCAGGCGATCCTCGGTGGTGGCGATGAAATCGGCGATGCCCGCATGCACATAGTCGCGGCCATCGGAAACACTGATAACGCCGATACGGGCCATGCCGGTCCCTCCCGTAGGTGGGGTGATCGGAGAGTTCGACTCGATCAACAGATACCAGCCGCGACCGAGCCCGGAGCGCCTTTCGCCGAATTCGCGCTCGGGCCCGTGCGTCGGACCGCTTAGCGCGGAACCGTTTTGACCACGCGCGACTGCGGAAAGTCGAGCGGCGCCAGATGGACGCCGCCCCGGCCCCAGCCCGCACTGGTGATCCACCAGCGGCCGTCCGCGCCGATCACTTCGGCGGCGTGCGCCGCGATGTGGCCGACCTTGTCTCCGATGCGGAAGCGGAAAGGGCTGTCACTGCGGAAGACGTCGGTGCCGACGTAATGCGGGCGCGGGCCGATGAACAGGTACCACCATCCGTCGTGGCGCAGGACGTAAGGCGATTCGGTGTTGCCCGCCTCGGTGCCTTTGGTCGGGTCCGTGTACGCGATGTGGCGCTCACCCCAATGCACGAGGTCGGTACTGGTGCGATAGGCGACGACATGGTGACCGCCCGCCGGGGCGCTGGTCGCGCAGTAATACATCACCCATTGGTCGCCCACGCGCACCACCATCGGGTCGCGAGCGTCGTATCCGTCGCGGAACAGCGGGCCCGCGGGCGATCGGGTCCATCGGGAGAGATCGCGCGACGTCGCCAGGTTCATCGCCGCGGCGGTGCGGTCGGCTCCGCCCGCCGCGTAGAACATGTAGTACCGCTCGTGGGCGCCGACTACGTAAGGCGCCCACAGATGCGTTTCGCCGTAGTTCCGATCCACCAGCAACGCACGGTCGCGCGTGGTCCACGGCCCGTGCAGCCGGTCCGCGGTGGCGTGGGCGAACTCGGTCTCGTCGAACGGGTCGGCGGGTTCCGGGTGGGTGATGCCGAAGAGGTGCCAGCGCCCGGCGTCGTCGCGGACGATCGTGTGATCGTTGATGTACCAGGCTTCCGATTCGCCGACGCCCGGGTCGTAGATCCGCGCGAAAGCTCCCGCCCGGACCACCTCCCGTGTCGTCATAGGTTCATGATGCCGCCGCGGTAGACGTCCCTGTGCGGTATCGGTCCGATGGAACCCGGCTGCTCGATGCTCCGGCAGCCGAGATCCGTGTGATGACGCTATGACTTTCCCGCGGGGCGGTCAGGCGCGGACGCCGACGCTGCGCCGCAGGTATTCCGCGGTCAGCGACCGGTCGTCCGCCAGCAGGGCCGCCGGGGTCCCGGCGAAAACTATTTCGCCGCCGTGCTTTCCGCCGTCCGGTCCGAGATCGATCACCCAGTCGGCCCTGGCGACGACGTCGAGATCGTGTTCGATGACGATCACCGTGTTGCCCGCGTCGACCAGCCGGTCCAGCAGTCCGACCAGCGTGTCGACGTCGGCCATGTGCAGTCCGGTGGTCGGCTCGTCGAGCACATAGATACCGGCTCCGGTGCGTCGCTGGAGATGATCGGCCAGCTTGATGCGCTGGCGCTCACCGCCGGACAGCGACGTGAGCGCGCGGCCGAGGGTGAGATAGCCGAGACCGACGTCGAGCAGAGCCCGCAACGGCGTGAGCACGCGCCGGTCTCCGTCTTCGGCCCAGAATTCCAGCGCCTCCTCGGCGGGCATCTCCAGGACGTCGGCGATCGACGCCCCGCGGATCGCGTAGGCGAGCGCTTCCTGGCGATACCTGCGTCCGTGGCAGGCCCGGCACACCGTGGTGACCGGATCCATGTACGCCAGGTCGGTGAAGATCACTCCCGCGCCATCGCATTCGCCGCAGGCGCCGTCGGAGTTGAAACTGAACAAGCCCGGCCGCACACCGTGCCGCTTGGCGAACAGCTGACGCAGCGGGTCCATGATGCCGAGAAAGGTGGCCGGGCTGGAGCGCCGGGAGGCGGCGATCGCGGTTTGGTCCACCGCGATGACCTGCGGATGCGCGGCGACGAACGCGCCGGAAACCAGTGTGCTCTTCCCGGAACCCGCCACGCCGGTCACCGCCGTGAGCACGCCCGTCGGAAACCGCGCGGTGAGGCTCTTCAGGTTGTAGGCGTCGGCATCGGTGACGGTCAGCCATCCCGTCGGCTCGCGGACGTCGTCCTTCACCCGCCGCGCCCGGCGCAATCCCGCACCGGTCGCCGTCGGCGCGGTCCGGAGCTGATCGACCGTGCCCTGGAACACGACCCGCCCGCCGCGCGAACCGGCCCCCGGCCCCATGTCGACCACATGGTCGGCGACGTCGATGACGTCGGGGGAGTGCTCCACCACCAGGACGGTGTTCCCCTTGTCGCGCAGCCGGCTCAGCAGAGTGTTCAGCCGCCCCACGTCGCGCGGATGCATGCCGACGCTGGGCTCGTCGAAGATGTAGGTCATACCGGTGAGGCTGGAGCCCAGATGCCGGACCACCTTCAGGCGCTGCGCCTCGCCGCCGGAGAGGGTCGAGGTCTCCCGATCGAGCGACAGGTAGCCGAGCCCGACCTCCTCGATCCGGCGCAATCGCCCGATGGCCGCCCGCGCGATCGGCCGAGCCACCGGATCGTCCAGTCCCGCGAGCACCTCGATGAGATCGGTGATCTCCAGCCTGCCGTAGTCGGCGATGCCGAGGCCATCGATCCGGCTCGCCAGCGCGGCGGCGTTGAGCCGGGCGCCCCCGCAATCCGGGCAGATCTCCTCGGTGACCACGGCGCGGGCGGCCGCGCGATTCCTGTCCGACAGCGCGGTGAGATCGCGCTTGATGTAGAGGCGGTCGAACCGCTCCAGCAGACCCTCGTAGGCGTTGTTCCCCGCGGATCCGTTCCGGTTCTTGCGCGGCACCCGGAACCCCTTGCCGTGCAGGAACAACTGCCACTCCTCCGTCGTGAAGTCCCGCAGTGGCTTGTCCGGGTCGAACAGTCCCGACTCGGCGTAGAGCTGCCATTGGAAGGATCCGACCGCGAACGGACCGAAGGTGATGGCTCCCTCGTTCAGCGACTTGCCGGTATCGATGAGCTTGCCCAGATCCGGGCGCACCACATGACCCAGACCGCCGCACGCGGGGCACATGCCCAGCGGGTCGTTGAACGAATAGCGCGTCGCCTCGCCCGCGCTCGGCACGCTGTGCCGGGAGAACAGCACGCGGATGATCGACTGGATATCTGTCATGGTCCCCACGGTGGAACGGGAATTGCCGCCGATCGGCTTCTGATCGACGACGACGGCGGGCGCGAGATTGTCGATCGCGTCGGCCTCGGGCCGCTCGTACTTGGGCAGCCGGTTGCGAATGAACCAGGTGAAGGTCTCGTTGAGCTGCCGCTGCGATTCGACCGCCACGGTCCCGAAGACGATCGATGACTTCCCCGAACCGGAGACGCCGGTGAAGACCACGATCTTGCCCTTGGGGATCGTCAGCGACACGTCCCGGAGGTTGTTCTCCCTTGCCCCGACGATGCTGATGGTGTCTCGATGAGCATGCACGAGCCTCACGCTAGGAGCCGATGAGGTCAGGTTCTGTCCTCCTTCCCGGCCATACTGGAACCCGTGACCCAGACCGCCGCGCGCCTGCTCCAGCTGCTGTCGCTGCTGCAAACCCGCCGCGAATGGAGCGGTCCGGAGCTGGCCGCGCGGCTCGGGGTCACCGTGCGGACGGTGCGCCGCGATGTGGAGCGCCTGCGCGAGCTGGAATATCCCGTGGTCGCCTCCCTCGGCGCGATAGGCGGATACCGCCTGGAAGCGGGCGCCGCGCTGCCGCCGCTACTAATCGACGACGAGGAGGCGGTCGCGATCACCCTCGGGCTGCGTGGCGCGGCGCAGGGCGCGATCGCGGGTATCGAGGAGTCGGCTGCCCGCGCCCTGGTGAAACTGCAGCAGGTGCTGCCGTCGCGATTGCGCCGCCGGGTCGACGCGATAGACACCACCACCGTCTCGCTCGGCGGGCCCCCGGCCGGTCCGATGGTCGATCCGGAGGTGCTCGTCGCCTTGGCCGCCGCCGCGCGCGACGGCGAACGGATCCGCTTCCGCTACCGGGACAAGGCCGACGCGGAAACCGGCCGCCTCACCGAACCGCACAGTCTGGTCTCCGCCGGTCGCCGCTGGTACCTGGTCGCATGGGACGTCGATCGCGCGGATTGGCGCACCTTCCGGGTGGATCGGCTGACGTCTCCGCAGCCCACCGGAATACGGTGCGCGGCGCGAGCGCTGCCCGCCGAGGACGCGGCGACCTTCGTCACCAGCCAATTGGCTCACACCAGGCCGGTCCGCCGAGTGGTCCTGCGCGTGCACGCGGGTGCCGAGACCCTCGCCGAGGCGTTCCGCGTGCGCGCGGAGGAGATCGAACCGCTGGATGCGCACACCTGCCTGTTGCGCACCTCGGCCGATTCCATGGAGTGGACCGCACTGCGCATCGCCCACCTGAATCTGGACTTCGAGGTCGTCGAACCCCCCGAGATGAGAGATCTCCTCGCCGACCTCGGCGCGAAATTGCTTCGTGCGGCTGCCATCCCGCAATGAGTGGCA
Organism: Nocardia exalbida NBRC 100660; assembly: GCF_000308575.1. Classification (GTDB taxonomy): domain Bacteria; phylum Actinomycetota; class Actinomycetes; order Mycobacteriales; family Mycobacteriaceae; genus Nocardia; species Nocardia exalbida. The sequence goes on from NZ_BAFZ01000153.1 coordinate 14,185, forward strand.
GCACGTCCGCCGGACGAATAATCACCTGACCTGCATCGAGAGCGGCACTACGGTGCTGCGCACGACGCTTTCACCAGAAGACCGCTTCGAGATCAACGACCTCATGGCCAAGCACGGTCACCTCACCACGTCACCAATGTCCTCATCGCCCAGAACGACGCGGGCATGGTCGTGGTGCGGTCCAAGGGAATCGGCATCAAGGCCGACAGCGGTTGCGGGAGCGTGACATACGAAGACGTCGTGGTGCGGGAATCCGCCGGATGGCGGATCTCCTACCGCAAGGTCGTGCCGCGTCGAGCTCCCTTGGGCGGCTGATCGGGGATTGCCGTACGAGCAATCGAAACGATCTTGTCGTGGCCTGAATCACATTTGTGTCATTCCGCCGGGCGCACGCCCACCGGCGCGCCTCTGACCTGCGAAAAGACGCGCTGGACAGGCGATTTGACGTAGCGTTTTCCGCCGCGTAACTTTATCCGAGTCAGAGCGACACGGACACCGACCCGGAGCCGAGAAGCAAGGCGGAGACGCCGAGCGGATGGACTGGGAAACGAGGTAGGACGAGGAGCGCCTGGCCATCACATGGCTCGAACGGGAGCCCGATTTTGATCGGGTGAACGAATGGGCTAAG
>NZ_BAFZ01000152.1 GCF_000308575.1 Nocardia exalbida NBRC 100660
CCGCGTCCACAACCGCAACAACCCATTCACCCTGCCCACCTCCCCCCGATCCAACAACGACCCCACCAACTCATCCGCCTCCGGATCCCACACCGTCAACGGATCAACCCCCTCCCCACCACCAGCCACCGACCCCGACGGCGACCACGACCACGGCACCGCCCGCCCCGGCACCCCCACCACCGACAACGCACCCACCGCCCCCAACACCCCACCAGCCCGCAACGCCTCACGCCTACTGAAACCATCCATCACAACACCACTCCTCATTGAGCCGGGGCGTCACCGTGACATGCGACGAGAGTCGGCGACGCCCGTTTCGCGCCGTCGCAACGATAAGAACAGTGATTAACTTAGCAAGCGGCGACACCCACTGTCTCCACTTTCGACGACTTGCTGGTACAGCCTCGCGCGGTAGCGAACGATCCGCGCCCGGAGGCAAGATCACCGATCACGACCAGCAGATTCACAGCTGTGCTGCGCAGACTTCGTAGTCAGTCGGCGTACCTGAGCCGGATGATCCAGTAGGGGAAGCACTTCAGGGCATATCCCCATCCATCGCTAATAAGGAGTCACATAAGAGAGGACCGGAAAGCCTCCTCGACGCCCCCGCGTTCGGCTGTGTGTGGACAGACGAAACGGGCCGGGCGGTTGTTCCGCCCGGCCCGTGTTCTCGTCGAGGTCAGCGACCGGCGTGGCTGTGCTGACCGCCGCGCACCTTGGCCTCATTGGGCTGGGCTTCGGCGCCCTTGCGTCCGGCCGCACTCGGATCGGCGGAGTTGCGGTCGCCGAAACTGCCGGTGCTGGCCCGGCCGCCGCGACGCGCCTGCTCCTCGGTATCGGAGCGGTTGCCGAACTGCCCGGGGTTGTTCCGGTCTGCCATCACGTGCTCCTTTCGGTAGCGGATGAAACCGACTGTGGCTCTTGGCGCCACGTCTTCGCGCTACCCGCACTCCGGTGGGCGAATCAGCCTCCGCCCATCTTCATACGATCGAAAAGAACTGCCCCACGGCCGCTCCGAGTACCCGTCAGCCGAACGCGTTATCCGGCTGCCGATCTGCTCGTAGACGTTCGAAACGGCCGGGCGGAACATCCGGGTGATCCGTCGACTCGACCGAATCGCCGTACCTTTCAACACAATCGATGTCCCCCGCACCGAGGACGCGCCGGACTTCCGCGACAGTCTGTTCGGCGTCGAGGTGCCCGGTGTCGAGCGCATGGTCCTCGAGTTCCCCTAGGTCCGCGAACGCGGTGTGCATGCCGGGGATCGCCTCGACATCCTTCAGTTCGTGCGCGGCGCGCTGCTGCGCACGCGCCGACGTCGTGTCCAGGTCGGGCCGGAGGACCAGGTACGACAGCGGCGGGCGGTCGCGTTCGGCGGCCACGCGAAACGGCGTCAGGAACCACGGCCCCTCGGGAATCCAGGTGCTCAGCGACTCGCTCCAGCCGTAGCGACAGCAGCGCCGATGAAAACGAGTAGTCGCCTACTCACGATCAGGCGACTATCCGCGACGAGCATTCGGTACTGCGAAACCCTTCGTGACCGGTAGGCGTCCGGAGTCGGCCGAAGCCCATCAAGGGCGACGACGAACCCCGCCGGGTCGCGGCTCCCACCGGCGGCAGTCTCGGAAAAGGCGGAAGAAATGAAAAAGTACGAAGTTCAACCTGGCGACACCCTCTCCGCGATCGCGCATCGCGAGTACGGCGACAGCAGTCTGTTCCCGGCGATCGCGCGCCAGAACCATCTCGCCGATCCGAATTCGATCGACGTCGGGCAACAGCTCCTGCTCCCGTACATCACCCGGCGCCACCTCGTCACCACCGCCGACTCCACCGCGGCGCGCAAGCAGATCACCCAGCGCTACTACGGCAGCGAGGACACCCATGTCCAGTTGATCTGGGAGGTGGTCAACGGTGTGGCACAACGCGAGATACAGCAAGGTGCGTGGCTGCACATCCCGGAGCTGGCCGAGGTCGGCCACCACACGGTGACGGAAGGCGAGACTCTCGCGGTACTGGCCGAGCGCTGGTACGGCGACGACCACCTCGCCCTGCTGATCGAACTGGCGAACCACCTGCCCTCCGGGAGCGAACCGGCTCCCGGCCACGTTCTCATCGTGCCCGGCCTGAACCGCCGCCAGACCGTCGCCGGCGATACGCTGCGGACGATGTGCCACCACGCGTACGGCCCCGCCGACATGGACACCAGGGTGGGGGTGGTCGCGGCGGCGAATCACCTCGCGGATCCCGACGCGGTCTTCGCCCGGCAAGTGATCCACTTCCCGTCGTGACCCGCGGGACGGCTACGCCCTCGCGCCGTTGCGGCGGCGTTCGGTTCTGCGGCGGAACAGCCAGGTCGACAGCCCGGTGACCGCGAGCGCGAGCGGAGTCAGGCCGAAGACCAGCCAGACCAGTCGCCACCAGCCGTTCACCAGCCAGCCGAAGTGGGCGGGTTCGAAGACCTTGGCGTAGAAGGTGTTCGCCAACGGCCGGTTATGGCTCGCGTCGACCACCTTGACGTCGGCCTCGTCGTAGGCGTTGACATAGACCAGGACGTCACCGCTGTAGAAGAGGCGATGCTCGCGTGGCGAGTAGGCGCCGGCCACGGCGGCGCGGTAGTACGGGGCGGTGTCGGTGGGCAGCAGCAGGTAGGCGAGTCGGCCCGGCGCGGCGCGCTGCGCGATCGCACCGGCCTCGCCGATGGATAACGGAGCCCGGCCCGCCACGCTCGAGCGCGGCTCGAAGGACCTCTCGGTTCGTTCCAGCGTCGTGTTGCCGCCGGTGGCGACGAGCCAGGCCCGCTGGACGGCCGGCCATTCGATGGTGGTCCCGGTGATGCCCCACACCAGCAGGAAAGGTACGGCGAGAACGCCGATGACGTCGTGCAGGTCGCGGTCCCGGGCGAAGCGCCCCTTCCGCAGGCGGACCCGGAACCCGTTGCGCGACCGCCTGAGCGACGGCCACCAGATGACCACACCGGACACCGCGAGCGTCACCAACAGTGTGCCGAGCGAGCCCAGGATCACCGCGCCCCACTTGATGTCGATGAGCGGAGCCTGGTTCTCCATGATCGGGATCGCTCCGGAGTAGCGCGCGCAGCCGAATGCGCAGTTGTGCAAGTTGGCCGACCAACCCAGCACACCGTCGGTCAGGTTCACCCGCTCGTTGATCCGCCCGGTACCGGGATCGACGGAGTAGGCGGCGGTGTACTGCGCGTTTCCGATCGCGATCACACCGCCGTCCACGCCGACCCAGCCGACGGCGAAATCGGGATCGGTCGCACGCACCAGCGCGACGGCCCGCTCGGTGTCGATCACCGGTGGCGCGTCCGTGTGCCGATAGAACGACGCGTGCTGGGCCCGGAACAGTTCGGCGTGGTAGAGCAGGATCGCGCCCGATGTCGATTGGACCACCAGGACCGTGCCGAGGATCAACGCCGACCAGCGGTGAATCGAGATCAGTGCGCGCCGTAGCGGTTTGCGGGATCGCTCGCGCGAGCGGACGATCCGCTTGCCGGGCTCGTGCACCACCGTGCTCGCGTTCATAAGGTTAGGCTAACTTGAAATAAGCCCTTCCCAGCTTCGGCGAGTTCCCATCCGCCTCGGCCTCCCGATCACCCGGCGGGCATGAGGTCGACGCCGTATCCCGGGTACATCCGCGATGCCCCTCCCGTCCGGAACACCTCGACGGGACCGACCACCTCGGTCGCGAGCCCCGCCGCCCGCATCGCGCACGCTTTGAAAGCCCGTCCGGCCAGGCTGACCCGGTGCTGCACCGAACCGACCCGATGGTCGAGTTCGACGGGAAGACCCTCGCCCCACATCGTCACCTCGGTACGCCCTCGGTCGAGACTGTCGAGCACGCCGTCGCGAACCCGGCTGTCGGACAGATACGTCGCGGAGGCGACGGCGACCGCCTGCGGCCACGTCTCGCGCACCGGCGCGGCCGAGAACTGCTCGAGGTCGAGCACCGTCGCCCCGAGGATGCGCAGCGGGCGGGTGTCCCCCGGATCGGCGACCAGCACCGTGACCTCCCATCCCGCGATGGTGCGATCGAAAAGCCACCCGCCGGTCCAGCGCACCACCTCCGCGATGTTCGGCGCGACCACCGCCAAGCGGTACCGATGCGGGCACCGGCGCGTCCGGTCTCGCCAGCGAGTGAAGGAGGGCGATACTGGAACGCCTCGGTCAACGGAATCGACGGATCGTACAGCCATGGTTCCCATCCCGGTGTCACCAATGAAGATTTCGACAGGTCCGGCCGCGGACACCGACTCCGATGGGTACCAACCATCGCGCCGGCCATCACGGATCAGCGAGCCGCGCGGCCGAGGGGGCGGCCGCGTGCCGAACCAGCGAAGGATCCGGAGAGCGGAGCGGCGGGTGAGAGCGGATCGCCGAGCCCCTCGCCGGAAGGTTCTGCCGCACACACACTAAGGCGGTCCACGATCCGATGACGGCGCTTCTGCCGAGCCGAATTGTGACCTATATCACCGAGTCAGCAATTGACTGGTCAAGACGCTTAATTCACCTACCGCAGCCCGTACGCGCCGACGCATCTCCACGCGTTCACGACTGCGGGGCATTGGAGAACGGGCGGGCGCGCCTTGCCCGGCCGACACGGAACGCGAGTGATCACCGCCCGTGCCCGTTGCGCGAGAATGCGTTATACCAGCGCTTTTCACTGCCCGGATATTTGAGTCACAGTCGGCCCCCAGCCCTGCGGGAACCGGGACCGCGGTGCGCGGGCAGCTTGACGAGACCGCGCTCATAGGTCAAACTGGTTACCTACCGGACAAACCTATCCGGATCGTCCACCGGTCCGGAACGTAGCCGCTGGCAATCACTCGGCAATCACATGTCGAGAGTCTTGTCATGCGACGATTCCATCTGCGACCGAGGGGGCGGCATGGGCAAGTCGGCGTCTCGGCGACGAGCACCAGGAGACGTATGCCAACGCCCACCAGTCGCGCCGATCCCGAGGACTCGCTCACCGCGACAGCCTTCGACCTGCGCGCGGGCGCCATCGTTCTCGCCGAATTCGGCGCTCCCCCGGCCGATCCGTTCAGCATCCGGCACCGCCTGGCGGACCTCACGCCGCTCGGTGCGCCGGTCCACCCGCTTCCCGGGCACCTGCACCGGCTCGGCATACTGCTGCGCTGCTGCATCGACCACATGGCGATCACCGCGGAGATCGCGCAGATCCACGATCTGATCGGGCTCGCCGACGAACTCGTCGAACTGGTGGACATCATCAGCGACTCCGCCGTCTACACCGCCGAAGGCGTTGTCGCCGTGGCCGATTCGGCACAGCGATACGCACACGCCACCGCGGTGAGATTCCGTACCCGCGGCGCCGACGCCACGGTACACCGGATGCTCGCTCGCTGGTCGGCGGAAAGCGGAATAGATTTCGGGCAACGCGAATTCGCCAACGGGCTCCTGCACGTCATCCGGTCGTTCGAGCGCGTCGCCGACGAGCTGGCGTCGATCGAGCGCGCGCCGTGACATCCGCGCGCGCTCTCAGCCGCGCAACGCGCGATCCAGCAACGCCCATGCCTGCCGGGCGGTCTCCTTCTTCGACTGCGCGTCGGTCTTCGACAGCACGGCAGCCAGCATCGCCAACGCCAAGACCACGTCCGCGGTGGTGATGTCCGCGCTGATCGTGCCGCGCTGACCCGGATCCTCCAGCTTCTCCGCGATGAGGGTGATCAGCCGTCGCGCCACCTCGAACAGGCGCATGTCGTCGGTGTTGGTGGGGTGGATCATCGCGATGAACGCCGCCGAGGTGGTGATCTGCTCGACCATGATCGCCAGCAGGTCGTCCAAGGTGACCGCGGGATCGGCGGCCACCGCCTCGATACCGTCGATGTTCTCCTCGAACACCGCCAGCGCGATGCTCTCCCGTGTCGGGAAGTGCCGGTAGAGCACGCCCTGCCCGACTCCGGCGGCCCGCGCGATGGAACTGAACGGCGCGTCGAAGCCACTGTCCGCGAAAATTTCTCGCGCCGCCTGGATCAAGGCCGCCCGGTTGCCGGCCGCCGCCTTCGGCCCCCTGTTCACACGGCGTGGCGAGGTCATTCGGGCAAGATTACCGGACCATTGCGGCCGTCCTTGCCCCACCGAGCACCCGGCACCGAGACGTTTGAGCCGCGCCCCATCGACGTGGCGTCGTGATCCGACGCACGCTACGAAACCGCCTGCTGCTCGGCGAGTTCGGCGAGGCGGTCGAGGGAGGCCGACAGTTTGTCCGCGGTGGTCGCGCGGGCGCGGACCTGACGCTTCTCGTCGGTGAGCGACGTCCAGTCATAGGTATGGGTGACTCGGGTGCGGCCCTCTCCCACGGGCTCCAGCTCCCAGCGCCACAGGTGGCCGGGCGGCTGTTTGCCGGGCTCCGACGGGCGCCACGCGATGCGGCTGCCCTCGGCGAACTCCACCACGTGGTTGTCGCGGACGGCTCCGTTGGTCAGGGTGGTGCTGAACACGGCCCCGGCTTCCCGTACCCGCTGCCCCGTCGCGGCCTCGGCCAGGTTGTCGTTGCCGTCCCAGCGCGGCTGCTCGGCGGGATCGGCGATGAGCTCGAAGACGGCCGCCGGACCCGCGTCGATCTCACGGCTGGCGCTGACGATTCGGGGAGGCTCGTTCTGGTCGGTCACGTGCCGATCGAAACATCGAGCCGAGAGCGGAGCAAGCCTTCTGCTCGAGAGTTGTGGTAATTCACCCCGCGCCGATTCCGGTTCGGCGGCCGGTCCCGGCCACGGCGACCGGCCGGTGCGGTATGACTGATCCGACATCCGACCGACGAAGGGACGCGCTCATGGGCGAGCGAGTGGCAGTGGTTTCCGGCGCCGCGCGAGGGATCGGTGCGGCGATCGCCAAGCGCTTGGCGGCGGACGGGCTTCGTGTCGGCGTGCTCGACCTCGACGCGGCGGCCTGCGCCGACACGGTCGGCGCCATCACCGAGGCGGGTGGGCGAGCCGTCGCGCTCGGCGCGGACGTGTCGAACGAGGAGTCGGTCGCCGCCGCCGTCCAGCAGCTGGACGACGAGCTGGGCGCGCCGACGGTCGTGGTGAACAATGCCGGCATCCTGCGGGACAATCTGCTGTTCAAGATGAGCGTCGCGGACTGGGACGCCGTGCTGAACGTGCACCTGCGCGGAGCGTTCCTGCTCACCCGCGCGGTGCAGAAGTACATGGTCGAGCAGAGGTGGGGACGCGTCGTCAACATGTCCAGCACCTCCGCGCTCGGCAATCGCGGACAGGCGAACTATTCGGCGGCGAAGGCGGGGTTGCAGGGCTTCACCAAGACCTTGGCGTTCGAGCTGGGCAAATTCGGCGTCACGGCCAATGCCATCGCTCCCGGATTCATCGTCACCGACATGACCGCCGCCACCGCCGAGCGTGTCGGAGTCTCGTTCGGGGACTTCCAGAAGGCCGCCGGATCGCAGATTCCCGTGCAGCGGGTAGGCACTCCCGAGGACATCGCGCACACCGCCTCGTTCCTCGTGAGCGAGGGCGCCGGTTTCGTATCCGGCCAGGTGATCTACGTGGCCGGCGGCCCCACCGACTGATCCCGCAGCCCCGCCCGCCGTGCGGGGGCGGGGCGGGGCGGTAACGTCGCAGCACATGAACCGGCGTGCGGCTCGTCGTAGCATGACGAGCTATGTTCTCCTGCTGCCGAGCCTGATCGGCGTCGGCGCGTTCCTGCTGCTGCCGATCCTGGTGGTGGCCTGGCTCAGTCTGCACAGCTGGAACCTGTTGGGGCCCAGGGAATTCGTGGGGCTGCGCAACTGGCGCTCGGTGCTGGGCGACGCCGCGTTCGGCCATGCCCTGCTGGTGACGCTGGCGTTGACCGCCATCGTGGTGCCCGCGCAGACCGTGCTGGGTTTCACGGTGGCGGCGTTGCTGGCTCGGCGGCGCGGCGCGACGAGCCTGCGAATCATGTACGCGCTGCCGTGGATGTGCGCGCCGGTGGCGGTCGGTGTGGTGTGGCAGTGGATGTTCGCCCCCACCGGCGGTGCGGTCAACGCCGTACTCGGCAGGCGCGTCGAATGGCTGTCGGATCCGGCGCTGGCGCTGCCGTCGGTGGCCGCGGTGAGCGTGTGGGCGAACTTCGGGTACGTGGCGCTGTTCTTCGTGGCCGGGATCCGCGCGATACCGAGCGAGATCCTCGACGCGGGAGCGCTGGACGGCGCGACCGGCTGGCGCCGGATCCGCTGGCTGATCCTGCCGCTGCTGCGCCCCACCATGTTCTTCGTGCTGGTCACCGGGGTACTGACCGCGTTCCAGACCTTCGACACCGTGTACGCGTTGACCAAGGGCGGTCCGGGCGATCGCACGGATGTGCTCGCGATGCGAATCTTCTCCGAGGCCTTCGACGCGGCGCGTCCTGGCCGCGCCGCCGTCATGGCGCTGGTGGTGTTCGCGGTGATGTTCGCGATCACCGTGGCGCAGCACCGCTACTTCCGGAATCGGACCACCTATGAGTTCTGATCGCCTGCGTTCGGCCGCGGCCTACGCGGTGCTCTCGGCCGGCGCGCTGCTGACCGTCACGCCCCTGCTGCTCAGCGCCCTCACCGCGGTCAAGACACCCGACCAGTTCGCCACCGGGTCACCACTGGCCCTGCCGCATCCGGCCACCGCGGACAACTTCCGGACGGTGCTGGACTACGGATTCGGGCGCGCGGTGCTGGTGACCGCGCTGATGACGGTGTTCGTCACCGGCGGCCAGCTGGTCACCTCGGTGCTGGCGGCATACGCGTTCGCCCGCACCGAATTCCCGGGCCGCGACGGGCTGTTCTGGGTGTATCTGGGCACCATGATGGTGCCGCCGATGGTGACGCTCATCCCCCTGTATCTGATGTTCGCCGAACTGGGCCTGCTGAACACGTTCTGGGCGCTGGTGCTGCCGTTCGTGTTCGGATCGCCGTACGCGATCTTCCTGCTGCGGCAGTACTTTCGCGCGATTCCGCAGGAGTTGATCGGTGCGGCGCGGCTCGACGGCGCGAACACCCTCGACATCATCGTGCACGTGATGGTGCCGATGAGCCGGCCGGTTCTGGCGACCTTGACGCTCATCACGATCGTCTCGCAATGGAACAACTTCATGTGGCCACTGGTCGCGAGCAGCGGACGTTCGTGGCAGGTGCTGACCGTGGCGACGGCGAACCTGCAGACCCGCTACAACGCGCAGTGGACCCTGGTGATGGCGGCCACGACGCTGGCCATCGCGCCGCTGGTGGTGCTGTTCGTGATCTTCCAGCGGCAGGTGCTGCGCTCGATCGCGTGGACGGGGGTGAAATGAGGACGTCGACCCGCGTCGTACTCGCTGTCGCACTGGCCGCGGCGCTGCTGGTCACGGCCGTGCTGTGGCTCGGCCGCAGCGGCGATGGGTCCGGGCGTACCGTGCTGGGGCTGCGCGTCTGGGACGAGAGTCTCGTTCCCGCCTACCATGCCTCCCTCGCGGAGTTCGAGCGGGCGAATCCGGACGTCGAGGTGCGGCTCACGGTGGTGCCGTGGTCGTCCTATCAGCAGAAGTTGCGCTTGGACGTGGCCGGGGGCACCGCCGACGATCTGTTCTGGACCAACTCCTACGAGGACTACGCCGATACCGGGCGGTTGATCGATATCGGGGCGGCGCTCGGTCCCGAGGCCGCGGCAGTCTGGGATCCTTCGGCGGTAGCACAGTACACACGCGACGGAAAGCTCTGGGCGGTACCGCAATTCGTCGACGCCGGTACAGCGGTGTATTACAACCGGGAACTGCTCGCGGCCGCACACGTGGACCCCGCGGAGCTGAACGCGCTGCGGTGGAGCCCGGGCGGCGACGACACCTTACGACCGGTGCTGCGCAGGCTCGCGACGGCCGCCCCGTGGGCATACAACGCAGGCCACGACTTCCAGTCCATCGAGCTGCCCTATCTGGGCTCGGCCGGCGCCCGATTGCAGGACGACAACGACCACTTCGTCTTCGACAGCCCGCAAGGCGTGGCGGCGTTCGACTATCTGGTGCGGTTGATCGATGACCGGCTCACGCCCTCTCCCGCGGACACCAACACCAATCCCGACTTCGCGAAGAACGCCTTCCTGCAAGGCAAACTGGCGCTGCTGCAATCCGGGACGTTCAATCTCGCGCAGGTCGCGGAACGTGCCCGCTTCGGCTGGGGTGTGGCGCTGCTGCCCGAGGGCACCGCCGGGCGGGTGAGCACGAACAACGCGATCGGCGTCGCCGGTAACGCGGCCACCCGGCATCCGGACGCGGTGCGCCGGGTGCTGGCCTGGCTCGGCAGCGGCGCGGGCAATCGCTACCTGGCCGATGACGGCGCCGTCATCCCGGCGGTCGTCTCCGAACAGCAGCGTTACCGCGACTACTGGGCGGCGAAGGGAGTAGACGTCTCGCCCTTCTTCGACGTGCTGCGCGGTCCGCGCATCTCCTCCGGTGGCGGGCCGGGTTTTCCGGCCGCGCTCCGCGCCGTCGAGCCGATTCTGGCCGAAATGTATCTGGGCCGGATTCCGGTGCCGGAGGCCCTGTCCCGTGCCCGGAACGCGGCCGAGGCCGCCGTGGCGGAGAACTGAGCGAGTGTGCGGCGGAATGGTCAGGAGCCCCGGTCCACCCACCGGCGCTGTGCGGTGAACAGCACCGACGTCGAATGGCGGAATCCCAGCGCGTGGAGACGCCGTTGGATCTCCGCGCGCACCTGGTCGAACGAGTCGACGTCACGGCGGGGCGTGCTCGGACCGACGACGAAGGCCAGTTCCACATCGAGCCTGCTGCCGACCTTGGACGCACGCACGAAGAATTCGTCGAATCCGTACGCGGCGCGAAGCTCTTCGCACACCTCCTCGATAGCCGACGCGACCGTCTCCCCGGCGGCCATCGTCAAGATCTCCCGGAACGCCTCCCGGAACAACCTGACCGGAATCCACAGATAGATCACCGACACCACGATCACCAGGCTCGGATCCACGTACCGCGCGGCATAGTCGTGCCCGGTC
>NZ_BAFZ01000151.1 GCF_000308575.1 Nocardia exalbida NBRC 100660
TGAGAGCGGGGATGGCGCGGTAGAAGTAGGCGCTGGGCAAGGTGGCGACGCCACCGGGGGTGGTGACCGTGATATTCGCTGCCCCAGCGAATCCCGGGGGAACCACCGCGGTGATCTGCGTGCTGGAATTCACGGTGAACGAGGTGGCCGGGGTAGCGCCGAAGGAGACGGCGGTGGCGGCGGTGAGGTTGGTGCCGGTGATCGTGACGTTGTTGTTCCCCGTGGTAGGCCCCGCGGCCGGGAACAGGGAAGTGATCGTGGGGGCCATTGGTCATGCTCCTTCGATGGCGGCCGCGGCCCCGATGTGACCGTGGGGCAAAGTGTTGGGCAGCGAGAGAGTGTGGTGCTGATGGATGCCCGGACCCCGGGGTAGGGCAGTGCGTAGTTCCCTGCCCCGGGGCCGGTGGGGTGGCGTCCGATAGTCGGCGGTTGCGAGCCGGACGACTGATCAGATACCGGGTCCGGCGACGTAGGTGAACGCGCCGGCGCCGGTGACGCTGCCCCCGCTGGTGGTGACCACGACGTCGACAGCACCGGCGGTTCCCGGTGGGGTGACCGCGGCCAGCGACGGGTCGGAGATGACCGAGAACGGTGCGGCGACACCGTCGAAAGTGACCGACTGGGTGGTGGTCAACTCGAGGGCGCCGGCGTCGTCGACGCCGTCGGAAGCCGGGTGAGCAGGCTCGCCGTCGGCGATCACGTGGTCCTGACCTTCGCTTCCTGCTCAGGCCGCTCGGTTGCGGGCTCCGATCCGCATCGCCTGATCCCGGACCATCAAACCCGTCCTGCTGCCCGAACCCGTGCCCGAGAGCGGCCGCTGAGTTCGGTGGCCCGTTCGGCGATGGCGGTGCCGAATTCTGTGGTGGTGCTGGTGCCGCCGAGGTCTGGGGTGCGGATGGTGGCCTCGGCCAGGACCTCGCAGACCGCGCGGTCGATCGCGGTGGCCGCGTCGTGCTCGCCCAGTTGCTCCAGCATCATCGCAGCGGCCAGGATTTGGGCTACGGGGTTGGCGATGCCCTGGCCCGCGATGTCGGGGGCGCTGCCGTGGACGGCCTCGAACATCGAGGGGGCGCCGCCCGTCGGGTCGATGTTCCCGGACGGGGCGAGGCCGAGTCCCCCGGTGACGGCGGCGGCGAGGTCGGAGAGGATGTCGCCGAACAGGTTCGAGCCGACGATCACGTCGAGGCGGTCTGGGTGCAGCACGACCTCGGCGGCCAGGGCGTCGACGTGCATCTGCCGGGTCTGCACGTCGGGGTAGTCGGTGGCGACGCGGTCGAAGACGCTGTCCCAGTACGGCATCGAGTGGATGAGCCCGTTGGATTTGGTGGCCGAGCACAGCCGGCCGTGGCGTTCGCGGGCGCGCTCGAAGGCGTAACGGATGATGCGCTCGCAGCCGACCCGGGTGAACACCGACTCCTGCAAGACGAACTCCTCGGGCCGCCCCGGATTGTGGATGCCGCCGATTTCGGAGTACTCGCCCTCGGAATTCTCTCGCACGATGAGGATGTCGAGGTCCTCGGCGGTGCGGTCACGCAGCGCGGATTCGGTACCGGGCAGCAGCCGCACCGGCCGCAGATTCACGTACTGCCCGAAAGCCCGGCGCAGCGGAATCAGCAAGCCCCACAGCGAAATATGGTCCGGCACCCCCGGGAAACCCACGGCGCCCAGCAGAATCGCATCGAAGGCGGCGAGCAGTTCGAGTCCGTCCGCGGGCATCATCGCGCCGGTACGCAGGTACTGCTCACAGGACCAATCGAATTCGGTCCACTCGATACCGGGCAGTACGGCATCGACCGCCTTGACCGCCTCGACAGTCACATCGACACCGATACCGTCGCCGGGGATCGTCGCAATGCGGTAGGTACTCACCTGTTACTCCCTCGATATTGGTTCGTCGTTACAAGTCTCTCGGCCGTCGACCGCCGTGCACGGTCGCTCTCGCCGCGTCATTCCGGCGTGCTCTCGGCCGGAATCCATCGTGGACCCCCGCGGCGCCGGTGTGGATCGATCCCAGGCCGAAAGCGTGCTGGGATGACGAGGCAAGGCGGGCAGGACGACAGACCCGGCGAGCCGGGATGGCAGCTTGCCGTGCGGCACGGCCTCACATCTGCATGCCGATGTACTTGGTTTCCAGGAATTCGTCGATGCCGGTGAGCCCGCCTTCGCGGCCGAGCCCGGATTCCTTGACACCGCCGAACGGCGCGGCGGGGTTCGACACCACGCCCTGGTTCAGCCCCACCATGCCGCTGTCCAGCGCCTCACACACTCGCAGTCCGCGGCGCAGTCCCTCGGTGTAGACGTAACCGACGAGACCGTAAGGGGTGTCGTTGGCGCGGGTGACGACCTCGTCCTCGGTATCGAAGGGAGTCAGGCTCGCGACGGGGCCGAAGATCTCGGTGTGGCACATCTGCGCATCGTCGGGGACATCGACGAGAACCGTTGCGGGATAGAAGTTCCCGGGCCCGTCGAGCGCCTCGCCGCCCAGCAGCACACGCGCTCCGCGAGCCCGGGCATCGGCCACCAGTTCGGTCACCTTCGCCACGGCGGCGCCGTCGATCAGCGGCCCGACCACCACCCCGGGCTCGGTCCCGCGTCCCATCGGCAGATCCGCCAGCCGCGCGGCCAGCCGCTCCCCGAACTCATCGATGACGTCGCGGTGCACGAAGATCCGGTTCGCGGCCGTACACGCCTGCCCGATGTTGCGCATCTTCGCCGCCAGCGCGCCCTCGACCGCCGCATCGAGATCGGCATCGTCGAACACGATGAACGGCGCGTTGCCACCCAGCTCCATCGAGGTGCGCATGACCGTCTGCGCGCACTGTTCGAGCAGCTTCTTGCCGACCGCGGTGGATCCGGTGAACGACAGCTTGCGGGAGCGTTCGTCGAGAATCATCGGCGTCATCACCGCGCCCGGGTCCGAGGTGGTGACCACGTTCACCACCCCCGCTGGCACACCGGCCGCGTGCAGGATGCCGGCGATCGCGAGCGTGCACAGCGGCGTCTGCTCGGCGGGTTTGACCACACTGGT
>NZ_BAFZ01000150.1 GCF_000308575.1 Nocardia exalbida NBRC 100660
GTCCACCGGATCCACCGGCAACGCCGACAACATTCCCGGGGGCTCGAACGCCAATCCGGCGGACGTCTATCGCTACCTCATAGCGAAACATGGACTCACGCCTGCGCAGGCTGCGGGGATCGTGGGCAATATCCAGGTCGAGTCGGGTTTCAAGACCAGCGCGTACAACTCGGGCGAAGGCGCTATCGGTCTGTGTCAGTGGCGGGGCGGGCGACGGCAGGCCCTGGAGCGGTTCGCGGCGGCTCGCGGGAAGCCGGTCACCGACTGGAAGGTCCAGGTCGATTTCATGATGGCCGAATTGCGCAGCAATGAATCCACCGCGTATGGATATCTCCGGGCCGCACAGACGCCCGCCTACGCGGCGGCGGTCTTCGATCAGTATTACGAAAGAAGCTCCGGTGAGGCGAGAGGGCAGCGCATCGCCTACGCCAATAGCATTGCCTCGGCGATGCGCAATGTCGCCGTTTGACGTCGCCCGGCCTTCGCCGGTCGCTCGGTGCGCTCTACCGCCGAGGCGCCTCGCGGTTGTCCCGCGGCCGCGTGCCGGGGCCGGGGGCACTGGTATTCCCGCAAGCGGGAACAGGCGGGGCCGTGCGCGAGAGATATCTAGATTAAGCTGCGGATACGTTTCGGGACGAGGGCCGAGTAAGAGGCATCCGAGTCGGGTGAGCCGACAGCCGGGGCAAGGCCGCGTGAGTTCACCGCATCGGCGCGGATTGCCGCGCCGGCTGTGAACTCTTCCGGCTCCAGCACGCGCTGATCGTGTCCGGCGATCGGCAGCGCGTACCGGGGCGTCCGGCGGAAGGTGAATCGTGGCTGCCTCTGTGATCACCGTTCGTAGTGTCCGCGCGCACCGGGGGAACTGATGGCTCCGACGGATCGCACTCCGCCCGAGCGGGATTCCGATGATCCCGGCGATCCTCGCGACATGCGTGCGAGCGCCACCACCACCGCCGCGCCGCGTCGCCCCGCCAAGTCCGCGACGCGCGGTGCTCCCACCCCGATCCCGCGGGCGCAGGCAGGTGCGCCGATCGCCGCGCCGGCCGGCGCGACGGCTCAGGGGCGCACCCAGAATGCGCCGTCGGCATCCGAGGCAACTGCTGCCTCGGGCTCCGCTTCCCTTCCGCGCTCGGACGCGCTCGGCATGGCCGGTTCGTCCATGCCCATGGCAGCCGCGGCGATGGGCGCGTTGGCCGCCATCGCGGCCCAGTACGGTGACGGCTCCCCGACCGCCGTGACGGGAAAGCCCTACGCGCCACCCGATGTCGACGCCGCGCGGCCGAGCGGCCCCGTGGTGTGGGACGGTGCGCTCGGCTCGCAGTACACCGCGAGCAGCCAGAATCGCGCTCGCCATGGCGATGCGACGCAGTCGATGAACGCCGAACTCGAGCGCATTCTCGGCGGCGCGGTCGACAGCACCACACAGGGGCGCGCCGCGATCGGAGCGATAGTCGCCGAGGTGAACACCGCCCTGACCGCCCTCGGCAATGTCCAGGACGCCAACGCGAGCAGGCAACTGGTGATCTCGACTCTCGAAAATGCCTTGCAACGCGCGGGAACCGTGCTGGGTCAGGGGCAGGCCGCGACGGTGCTCACCGCCGACCGGGTGGCGGCGCTGGCCGACAGCTACCTGCGTGAATCGCGGCCGGCCCAGCCGCGCAGACCTCGCCGCACGTCGCACTCCGGCACGCGGGCGCCCAGTGGCGGGCCGCCGCGCGCACGGCCGTCCGGCCAGCAGGGGCAATGGATCAACGAAGCGCTACAGGTGTTGCGACAGCACGGCTACGACACGCGCCAGATCGATCCGGCCGATATCGCGGCGATCATCCAGCACGAATCCGGTGGCAACCCGAACGCCATCAATCTCTGGGACAGCAATGCCGCGGCGGGAATCCCCTCGAAAGGGTTGATGCAGACCATCGATCCGACGTTCAACGCGTATTCCGTTCCGGGGCACCGTGATATCTGGAATCCGGTGGACAACATCGTCGCGGGGGTGCGCTATGCCATCGAGCGATACGGATCGGTCGGCAATGTGCCGGGGATCGTGCAGATGCGCGGCGGCGGCTCGTATGTGGGGTATTGAGCCGGACGGTCATGCCCAGCGGGCAGCCGCGTAACTGCCGGGCAGCTTCCGGTATTGGACGTGGCCACCGGTATGCGGAGCCTCGACGCACATGCCGTTGCCGATGTACATGATCACGTGACCGGGGTTGTTCGCCCCTTTGAACGATTCGGACGGGAATATGAGGTCGCCGGGCTTGATGTCCCGGGGATTCACCTTGGGCAAGGTCCGGTATTGATCCGCGGCGACTCGCGGAATCCGCACGCCGGCGGCGGCCGCCGCGTATTGCATCAGGCCCGAGCAGTCGAAAGCGTTCGGCCCCTCCGCGCCGAAGATGTACGGATCACCGAGCTGGGCGAGGGCCACCTGGATCGCCTTCGCTGCTGCTCCCGTCGCACCGGTGCCGGTGCCGGCGTTGGTT
>NZ_BAFZ01000149.1 GCF_000308575.1 Nocardia exalbida NBRC 100660
GGGACTGTCAGGAACTTTGGGGGTGGGGGTGATTCCGAACAGGTGCTGAAGTAGCCTGCCGCTGCTTCGGCGAGGAAGGATCACCTTGAACGACAACGTAACTCGGACTGCTGGTGGCGGGCTGGATGTTCGGATCGCGCAGGAGTTGGTGGAGCAGGCCCGCAGCGAGGGGCTGTCGCTGACCGGGGCCGATGGTTTGCTGACGGCGGTGACTCGCCGGGTCATCGAGGCCGCCCTGGAAGCGGAGATGACCGAGCACCTCGGATACGCCAAGGGCGATCGTGTGGCGGCGGCCGAGACCGAGGGCGGCAATCATCGCAACGGCACCAGCCGCAAGAGGGTGCATACCGATATCGGGCAGGTCACCGTGGACGTGCCACGGGACCGCGCCGGGCAGTTCGAGCCGCGGATCGTGCCCAAGCACGCGCGCCGTGTGGCCGGGTTCGACGAAGCGGTGGTCAGCCTGTATGCCAAGGGACTGACGACCGGGGAGATTCGTGCGCATCTGGGCGAGATCTATCGCGCCGATATCTCGCGGGAGACGATCTCGAAGATCACCGACGCCGTGGCCGGCGAGCTGGCCGAATGGCAGTCCCGCCCGCTCGATCGCGTGTACGCGGTCGTGATGATCGACTGTATCTGGATCAAGATCCGCGATGGTCAGGTCGCCTCGCGCCCGGTCTACGTCGCCGTCGGTATCGGCCTCGACGGTGCCCGCGACGTGCTCGGGCTCTGGGTCGGCGACGGTGGTGAAGGCGCCAAGCATTGGATGGCGGTGCTGGCCGAGCTGCGTAACCGGGGTGTCGAGGATGTGTGCATCGTCTGTTGCGACGGGTTGAAGGGCTTGCCGGAGTCCATCGCCGAGATCTGGCCGAAAGCCGACGTGCAGCTGTGTGTGGTCCACCTCGTGCGGGCCAGCCTCAAATACGCTGGTAAACAGCACTGGGGTCCGATCAGCAAGCAGCTGCGTCAGGTCTATACCGCCCCGACGGTCGATGCGGCCGAGGCGCGGTTCGCCGAGTTCGCCGCCGAATGGGGCGACCGGTATCCGATGATCGTCAAGACCTGGCGCGGTTCCTGGGAGCACTTCATCACGTTTCTGCAGTTCCCGCCGGAGATCCGGCGGGTCGTCTACACGACCAACATGATCGAATCGCTCAATGCCCGTTTCCGGCAAGCGGTGCGCCGCCGCGGGCACTTCCCGACCGACCAAGCCGCGTTGAAAGTGCTCTACCTGGTCATCCGCGACCGCCGCAAGAACCGACCCAACG
>NZ_BAFZ01000148.1 GCF_000308575.1 Nocardia exalbida NBRC 100660
GGGCTGCCATTCGTACGAGTCCGATCGCCTCAGCGAGGCAGAGGTGGAGCGCTGGCAGCGTGCCTTCGCGACGGGGATCGACTTCATCCGTGACCATATGCCCGCCTACGCTCCCGGTATCCTCACCGGACTCAACACCGTGATGCCGATGCAGCCGGACCCCGGTTACGACCGGAGCGCATCGGCGCGGCTCGCCTTCGGTGCGGTGGGCATGGCCTTGCGACCCGAGCAGGATTCTCTCGCGCTGCTGCTGGTGCACGAGTTCCAGCATGTCAAGATGGGCGCGATACTCGACATGTTCGAGTTGTACGACCTTTCCGATCGGGAGTTGCGGTACTACGCCCCATGGCGTCCGGACCCTCGTCCGATCGAGGGGCTGCTGCAGGGTGCTTATGCGCATATCGGGGTGACCGATTATTGGCGGGTGCGGCGGACGCTGGTCGACGGTGCCGACCGGGTGGAGGCGGAGAGGCAGTTCGCTCGCTGGCGGATGATGACCGCTGAGGCGATCGGTCAGTTGCGGGATTCCGGATCGTTGACGGGGTTGGGTGAGCGGTTTGTGCAGGCGATGGGGGAGACGGTGTTGCCGTGGTCGAGTGAGCCGGTGGATCCCGCCGCCGAAGCCGCCGCCCGCGAAGTGGCCGACCGGCACCGCGCGGAGTTCGAACAGAGTATTGGCAAGGCAGGCTGAGCAAATTCGCGCGTCCAGCCGAGTTCGAGGAGAGAATATGACCACT
>NZ_BAFZ01000147.1 GCF_000308575.1 Nocardia exalbida NBRC 100660
GGGGTCGGGTAGGGGTGGGGAGGAGGAGCTGGAGCCGGAGCCGTTGGTGGATCCGGAGGTGGTGGCGGGTGTGTTGCCGATGGCCGGGATGATGGCGATGGGGATGTTGCCGTTGATCGCGTCGGCGTTGGCGGGTTTGGGCAGTGGTGGTGGTGGTGGTGGGGGTTCGGCGCCGGTGGCGGCGGGTGGGGCCGATGGTTCGGGTGTGGCGGGGATGTCGCCGGAGGCGGCGCAGGCGTTGGATGTGTTGAAGCAGTTGGAAGGGGTGTATGGGGAGGGAGATCCGTCGGATCCGCAGATGCGGCAGGTGCCGCAGCCCTCGGGTGGTTCGCCGGGGTCTTCTGGTAGTGGTGCGACGACGCGGGCGATTCGGGCCAAGCGGTTGTTCCAGCGCAACGCGGCCAAGGCGTTCAACAATGTGGACAACCAGTTGGTGTCGTATATCGGGAGTTTGAAGGGGTCGAACAAGGTCGACAAGAAAGCGATCGTCAAGCTGGTGCGTGAGGTGAACGTGGCGTTGGCCGAGTTGGGCCCGCAGGCGTACACGAAGGCCGGGCAGCAGAAGGTGCATCAGATCCTGACCGCGGCGTTGCAGAAAGCGCAGGCGATCGTCTCGGGTGGGAACGCCACCTCCAGTGACACCGCTGCCGCGATCAACCGGTTGACCAAGCAGTACCTGTACAACATCGCGGGTAAGAACTACAAACCACCCACCGG
>NZ_BAFZ01000146.1 GCF_000308575.1 Nocardia exalbida NBRC 100660
GTCCCGGCCTGTCGCCGGGCGCGATGCCCGAGGTCGGCCCTACCGCCGACCGACGGAATTGACGTGAAAACCCCCTCGATATCCCGGGCCCCGGCGCACGACGCGCCGGGGCCTGTCGTCGTCTGAATCCAGAGGTGTTGTGCAGCAACCGAACACAAACCCCACCGACCCCAAAGACCCCATCGACGCTTCCGGTGCCGCCGAGAGGCTCGATGACGAGGACTACCCCGCCTACAGCATGGGCAGAGCCGCGGAGATCCTCGGCGTCACCCCTGCCTTCCTGCGCGGCCTCGACGCCGCCGAACTGCTGACACCCCAGCGTTCCGAAGGTGGGCACCGTCGCTACTCCCGCTACCAACTGCGTATCGCCGCCCGCGCTCGCGCGCTGGTCGATGCGGGCACACCGCTGGAGGCGGCGTGCCGGATCATCGTCCTGGAGGACCAGCTCGCCGAAGCCCTCGAACTCAACGCCGAGCTCTCCCGCCAAGACCCACCCGCACCGGACCCCGACAGCTGAACCTCACCAGCCGCCACACCGGGCGCCGAGTTCGGTCCACACCGT
>NZ_BAFZ01000145.1 GCF_000308575.1 Nocardia exalbida NBRC 100660
GCGGCGTCGGCGCACAGTTTGTCGGATGAGCAGTTCGCTCGGTTGGGGGCTGGTTTCGGGGATGCTGAGGCGGTGAGTTGGTTGGGGGCGGCGCAGTCGTCGATTCAGCGTGAGTTGGTGGCGGCGGTGGGGCGGTTCGGGCCGCAGGGGGATAAGCGTTTCACTGATGCGTGGGATTTGCTGGTGTCGTTGGATGCTGCTGTTCCGGAGGCTGTTGGTGTGGTGTTGGCTCATCCGTATACGCGGGTGTGGGCGGTTGGTCTGCTGGATGGGATCAGTCGGGGTGAGTTGGTGGAGGAGGATGTGTATCACTTGGAGGCGGTGGCGGCGGCTGCGGCGGTGCGTGCGGGCCGTGATGTGCGGGTGCCGGTTCCGGTGCGGGGTGGTGTTGCGCCGTTGCCGACGTTCGGTGCGTTGGTGGCGGGGTCGGGGGATCGGGTGTGGATCGATGCGGGTTCGGTGGCGGGTTTGGATTTGGTGCGGCCGTTGCGTTGTTTGACGGCGGAGGGGATTTCGGTGGTGCTGGAGGACACCGACCCCTACCG
>NZ_BAFZ01000144.1 GCF_000308575.1 Nocardia exalbida NBRC 100660
GTTGCGATCACCGTCACCACCGTCGGTGGGACCAGTAACGGGGTCACGTACACCTACGTCGCGGTTCCGACTCTGTCCTCGGTGGTGCCGAGCGCTGGTCCAGTCGCCGGCGGGACGACGGTGGTTCTCACCGGGACGGGATTGACCGGCGCTACAGCGGTCACGTTCGGTGCGACACCGGCGACGTCGTTCACTGTCGACTCCGCCACCCAGATCACCGCCGTCGCACCCGCCGGAACGGGAACGGTGCAGGTCACCGCCACCACCGCAGGCGGCACCAGCAACGGCGTCGCCTACACCTATGTTCCGGCTCCCGCACTGGCCACGGTGGTACCGAATTCGGGGCCCCAGGGTGGTGGGGACAACGGTCGTTCTCACCGGAACGAATCTGACAGGCGCAACCGCGGTCAGCTTCGGTGCGACACCGGCGACGTCGTTCACTGTCGACTCCGCCACCCAGATCACCGCCGTCACTCCCGCCGGAACCGGCACCGTGCTGGTCACGGCCACCACCGCGGGTGGCACGAGCAACGGCGT
>NZ_BAFZ01000143.1 GCF_000308575.1 Nocardia exalbida NBRC 100660
GTGATCTGGGTCGCGGAATCGACAGTGAACGAGGCCGCCGGTGTCGCACCGAAAGTGACTGCTGTGGCTCCGGTGAGGTTGGTCCCGGTGAGCACGACTGCCGTTCCGCCGGTGACCGGACCGGCAGTGGGCACAACCGTGGTCAGGGTGGGAGCCGGAACATAGGTGTAGGCGACGCCGTTGCTGGTTCCGCCTGCGGTGGTGACGGTGACTTGCACCGTTCCCGTACCTGCCGGAGCGACGGCCGTGATCTGGGTCGACGAGTTGACCGTGAACGAGATCGCCGGTGTCACACCGAAACTCACTGCGGTGGCTCCGGTAAATCCAGTTCCGGTGAGAACGACCGTCGTCCCACCGGTGACCGGACCCCGTCCTACCTCGGCACCACCGTCGCCTCCAGCGTGGAATCGCGACATAGGTGTACGTGACCCCGTTACTGGGTCCACCTACCGTCGTGGCGGTGACCTGCACGGACCCCGTGCCCGCCGGGTGACCGCGGTGATCTGTGTCGCGGAGTCGA
>NZ_BAFZ01000142.1 GCF_000308575.1 Nocardia exalbida NBRC 100660
GGAACGAATCTGACCGGAGCGACTGCGGTCAGCTTCGGCGCTACACCGGCAGTCTCTTTCACGGTTGACTCCGCGACTCAGATCACGGCAGTCTCTCCCGCCGGAACCGGGACCGTGCTGGTTACCGCCACCACCGCGGGCGGCACCAGCAACGGCGTCACCTACACCTACGTCCCCGTACCGACCTTGGCCACCGTGGTGCCGAGTTCGGGGCCGGAGGCGGGCGGAACAACGGTCGTGCTCACCGGAACAGATCTGACCGGAGCGACAGCGGTGAGTTTCGGTGCGACACCGGCGGCTTCGTTCACTGTCGACTCCGCGACCCAGATCACGGCCGTCACCCCGGCCGGAACAGCAACAGTGCAGGTCACCGTAACGACGGTGGGTGGC
>NZ_BAFZ01000141.1 GCF_000308575.1 Nocardia exalbida NBRC 100660
CGAGTGCGGCACCGGATTGCGGCCGCTGCCCGGCGAGGACGATCTGGACGCCCGCGGCGGCTGGTTGCTGCCCGGACTGCACGATCATCACCTCCATCTGCGGGCGCTCGCCGCGCAGGCCTGGTCGGTGCCGGTCGGCCCGCCACACGTCCGGGATGCCGCCGCGTTCGCCGCGGCGCTGAGCCGGGCGGACGCCGAACTACCGGCGGGACGGTGGATTCGCGGCGTCGGCTACCACGACAGTGTCGCGGGGCCGCTCGACCGGACGGTGCTCGACCGCCTTGTCCCGGATCGGCCGGTGCGGATCCAGCACCGATCCGGTGCGCTGTGGGTGCTGAACTCCCGCGGCTGCCGGGAGACCGGGGCGCACGGCTGCGCGCTGCC
>NZ_BAFZ01000140.1 GCF_000308575.1 Nocardia exalbida NBRC 100660
GGGACGAACCTGACCGGGGCCACAGCGGTCACTTTCGGTGGCACACCGGCTACTTCGTTCACAATCAACTCCGCGACACAGATCACCGCCGTCGCACCCGCCGGAACAGGAACCGTTCAGGTCACCGTCACCACCGCGGGCGGAACCAGTAATGGGGTGTCCTACAGCTACATTCCCGTACCGACTTTGGCCACGGTGGTTCCCAGTGCGGGACCAGTGACCGGCGGAACAACGGTGGTGCTGACCGGAACAGGATTCACCGGAGCCACAGCGGTCACTTTCGGTGGCACACCGGCAACTTCGTTCACGGTCAACTCCGCGACGCAGATCACCGCGGTCGCACCCGCTGGTACA
>NZ_BAFZ01000139.1 GCF_000308575.1 Nocardia exalbida NBRC 100660
GGACGAACCTGACCGGGGCCACAGCGGTCACTTTCGGTGGCACACCGGCTGCTTCGTTCACAATCAACTCCGCGACGCAGATCACCGCCGTCGCACCCGCCGGAACAGGAACCGTTCAGGTCACCGTCACCACCGCGGGCGGAACCAGTAACGGCGTCGCCTACACCTATGTTCCCGTGCCGACTTTGGCCACGGTGGTTCCCAGTTCGGGACCAGTGACCGGCGGAACAACGGTGGTGCTGACCGGAACAGGATTCACCGGAGCCACAGCGGTCAACTTCGGTGCCACACCGGCAACTTCGTTCACGGTCAACTCCTCGACCCAGATCACCGCGGTCGCACCCGCCGGAACT
>NZ_BAFZ01000138.1 GCF_000308575.1 Nocardia exalbida NBRC 100660
GGTTCACCGGGTCGGTGACGGTGACCTGCACGGTGCCCGTTCCGGCGGGGGTGACCGCGGTGATCTGGGTGTCGGAGTCGACGGTGAACGAGGCCGCCGGTGTCGCACCGAAAGTGACCGCGGTGGCTGCGGTGAGGCCATTCCCGGTGAGGACGACCGTGGTTGCGCCTGCTTCGGTCCCTTGAGAGGGGACGACCGAGGTCAGGGCTGGCACGTAGGTGTAGGAGACACCGTTGCTGCTTCCGCCTGTGGTGGTGGCGGTGACTTGCACGGTTCCTGTTCCGGCGGG
>NZ_BAFZ01000137.1 GCF_000308575.1 Nocardia exalbida NBRC 100660
AGCTGAATTCGGCGGCTGGACCCGTCGACCTCGCCTCCCGGCTTACGTTTTGGGGCCGTCGAATTCGGTTGCGAGGCAGAAGCTAGGGGATTGCCTGGCGTGGCGTGGGGCAACGATCAACACTGACTGGCACGCGTTCAACCCAGTGCGTGGATCTGTTCATCGAACCCCGGAGACGGCATGAACAAGTCGATCGTCCAGTTGCTCATCGATAGAGCCATTTATACCAGAGAGCGCTGACACCCTTTTCGTGCGGGGGTGGTCGCTA
>NZ_BAFZ01000136.1 GCF_000308575.1 Nocardia exalbida NBRC 100660
ATCGACACCCGCGGATACAAAACCCTCGGCCCTGGGCAAACCGTCGTTTTCACCACCACGATCACCGACCGCGGACCCGAAGCGGCGACGGTACGTCCCTACCCACGCCCCGGTACGTCCGGGCGGTAGTTCCGCCGCACCGGGACTTCGCGTCCGTCGTCTCCGGATTCGTTCGAGCCCAGCCGATGGCAATGCCGGAAGCTGTGCGCAGATCAGCGCAGTTCAGGGGGCGATTCGGGCGGTAC
>NZ_BAFZ01000135.1 GCF_000308575.1 Nocardia exalbida NBRC 100660
TATCCTGCCGGGTAACCACGATCTTGCGCGCGTCGCCCAATTTCTTCGCGAACGCCGCGTCCGGGCCGCCCGCCGCTTCGCGCTCCGGCCACGCGCCCGCGAAACTGTCGTAGGTCTTGCGGCCGAGCAACAGGGTGTCGGCGGCGCCGAGCTGGGCGTCGACCGCCGCGCCCATGGCGTCGTCGAAGTAGGGGAAGTGCCAGTCCTGCGGGTCCTCGATGACGCCGTCGAGGGCGAT
>NZ_BAFZ01000134.1 GCF_000308575.1 Nocardia exalbida NBRC 100660
CTGGCCTCCGCAGCGGCGACGTATCTGTTGGTGGGCAGATCTCTGCGGTCGGTGGAGGCGATCCGGTCACGAGTAGCCCGAATCGGTGGCGCCGATCTGTCCGAGCGTGTGCCGGTACCGGCAGCCCGTGACGAGATCGCATGGTTGGCCGAGACCATGAACGGCATGGC
>NZ_BAFZ01000133.1 GCF_000308575.1 Nocardia exalbida NBRC 100660
GCTGGCCTTCTCGGCGGTCGGCATTCTCTTCCTGTTCTTCTTCCAACTCCTGCAAGGCCGATTGCCGCTGCACCTGAACGATCCGAGCACCACGATGACGCCCGCGCTGGCCTGGAACACCGCGGTCAGTTTCGTGACGAACACCAACT
>NZ_BAFZ01000132.1 GCF_000308575.1 Nocardia exalbida NBRC 100660
CCACCTGCTCGCCCATCCGGATCGCGGCCCGAATCATTTGCTCCTGCGCGGGATCGTCGACGCCCATCATTGCCTCCATGTGTTCTGCCCGCGCTGGACGGTCCCAGCACAGGCCGATGTCGGTGTATCCATCGGTATCGACGAC
>NZ_BAFZ01000131.1 GCF_000308575.1 Nocardia exalbida NBRC 100660
GGAACCGTGCAGGTCACCGTCACCACCGCTGGTGGAACCAGTAACGGTGTCGCCTACAGCTACGTTCCGGCTCCCACTCTGACCACCGTGGTGCCGAGTGCCGGTCCGGTCACCGGCGGGACGACGGTCGTTCTGACC
>NZ_BAFZ01000130.1 GCF_000308575.1 Nocardia exalbida NBRC 100660
AGGTGCGCAGGTCGCGGTTACCCACTATCGGACCGCGGTGGCCGAGCATGCCGAGGCCACCGCGCAATACATCGAAGCCGCTCGTCACGCGGGTGACACGAATCCCGCACGACCGGGGGA
>NZ_BAFZ01000129.1 GCF_000308575.1 Nocardia exalbida NBRC 100660
CCTTTCACCACTGCCCAGCGTATCGCCGAAACCTCGACGACGGCCCACACCGTCCAAACGGTTACCTACCGTCCATCGCCGACACATCCCGCACGCCGCGCTCGAGGA
>NZ_BAFZ01000128.1 GCF_000308575.1 Nocardia exalbida NBRC 100660
GGGGAACCGGAGGTAGTTGGGATGCGTCATTAATAGTGACGAACCACTGAACGATTCAGAGGCAGGTCCCGTCGGCGAGGGGATCCCCGCGATGTCAGATGCGAACAACGGAGGTGCGATGGCTACCCGGTCCGTGCCGCAGCCCCCGTTCACGCCCGAATTGCTGGCCGACCTGCATGCCGACAATGTGACATCGGCGCAGCGAGAGCAGCTGTGGCCCGCGGTTCCGCACGACCCGGAGGCAGTGCGGTACCTGGACGCGTTGGACGAGGTCACCACCGAGTTGCGTGCTCTCGGCCGGGATGAGCACATCATCCATTCGATGCCGGAGGACGTGGCGGCACGGCTCGCTCTGTTCATCGATGAACTGGAACCACCCGAGGAGACTCCTGCGGAGAACGCCACGGTTCACGAGCTTTCCCCCGCCCGGGCGCGCGAATCCGCTGCGGCAGCAGAGATTTCCGGAACCGCGCCGGTGGTTCTCGACGAGCATCGGCGCGGCAGATCCCGCTGGCTCGCGGCGGCGGCCGCGGCGATCGTCACGGTGGCGGGCGCCGGTGCCTGGTTCTCGACGTCCTTCGACGGCGATGCCCCCGCGCCCACGGCACAACCGACCCCGGGGAACGACGACTGGGGTGACGATCTCACCGCCACCACGGCCCTCAGCGCACTCGGCAGGCACAACGTCACCGGATCGCTGGCGGGCCCGGGAGCGCTCGAACGTTGTGTCCGGGCGAACGGTCTCGACCGCACGGTGCTCGGGTCGACCGACATCAGATTCCAGGGCGGCAACGCGGTGCTCATCCTGCTCAACGGCCCGCAGCCGCCCAAGATCACCGCACTGGTGGTCGGCACCGGCTGCGGTACCGGCGATCCACAGCGCAAGGCATTGCAGGACATCGGCTGACCTTGCGATCTGCGCCACGCACACGGGTGTGACCCGGACAAGCCGGGAACAACAGCCATTACCCTGTTGTTGACCGACACGTCCGATCGAATCTTCCCGGAAGGGCCCCATGAGCGAACGTAGCGAGCAAAGAAACAACACCGGCACGCCAGTTCGCGACCTGATCATCATCGGCTCCGGACCCGCCGGTTACACGGCCGCCATCTACGCGGGCCGTGCCGAGCTCCAGCCGCTGCAGTTCGAGGGGACCCAGTTCGGCGGCGCGCTGATGACCACCACCGAAGTCGAGAACTTCCCCGGCTTCCGCGACGGCATCATGGGCCCTGATCTCATGGAGGAGATGCGCGAGCAGGCCAAGCGGTTCGGTGCGGATATCCGCACCGAGGACGTGGAGGCCGTCGACGTGACCGGCCCGATCAAGAAGGTCGTCGTGGGCGGGGAGACCTTCGAGGCCTACGCCGTCGTCCTCGCCATGGGCTCGGCCGCACGCTACCTGAACGTTCCGGGGGAACAGCGCTTGCTCGGCCGCGGTGTCAGCGCCTGCGCCACCTGCGACGGTTTCTTCTTCAAGGGCCAGGACATCGTGGTGGTCGGCGGCGGCGATTCCGCGATGGAAGAGGCGACCTTCCTCACCAAGTTCGCCGCCAGCGTCACCATCGTGCACCGCCGCGAGGAGTTCCGCGCCTCCCGCATCATGCTCGAGCGGGCGAAGGCGAACGAGAAGATCAAGTTCGCGCTCAACGCCGAAGTGGTCGAGGTGCACGGTGAGACCAGCGTCACCCACCTGACCCTGCGTGACACCAGGACCGGCGAAACCTTCGATCTGCCCGCCACTGGGCTGTTCGTCGCGATCGGCCACGATCCGCGCAGCGAACTCGTCAAGGGCCAGGTCGCCTTGGACGACGAGGGCTATGTACTGGTGCAGCACCCGACCACCGCCACCGACGTCCCCGGCGTCTTCGCCGCCGGCGATCTCGTCGACCACACCTACCGCCAGGCGATCACCGCCGCGGGCACGGGCTGCCGGGCGGCCATCGACGCCGAGCGCTGGTTGGCCGACCAGGGCGACATCACCTCGAACACCCTCGACCACGCGGGTGAGTCGGTAACCGTTCCCGCCAACTGAGCTCGCGCGAACGAGCAACACCTTTCATCTCGCTGTATCGCAAGGAGAACACCCATGCCCGAGTCCGCCAACACCGTCACCGTCACCGACGCGTCGTTCGCCGACGACGTGCTGCTGAGTGAGAAGCCCGTCCTCGTCGATTTCTGGGCGGACTGGTGCGGACCGTGCAAGATGGTCGCGCCCGTCTTGGAGGAGATCGCGGCCGCGTACGCGGACAAGCTGACCGTCGCGAAGGTGGACGTGGACGCGAACCCGAGCACCGCCCGCGATTATCAGATCCTCTCGCTGCCCACTATGATGCTGTTCCGCGGCGGTAAGCCGGTCAAGCAGATCGTCGGGGCGAAGGGCAAAGCGGCTCTTCTGCGCGAACTCGAAGACGTCATCTGACGGCGCGATCCGACGACGCGCCGTACGATGCCTGGACCCGGGGATTGTCGAAACCCGGTCCGGGTCTGAGACAATCGACCGACGTTCCGGTCGTGCGAAGGTGTAGCCCATCGCATGAGTGGGTACCCGCGGGTTTGACGGAAGGAAAGGGCTCTCACGCATGCACCGACTTCGTCACGGCGATTCCGGTCCAGCCGTAGCAGAGGTTCGGAGCACCCTGGCAAGCCTCGGGTTCCTACACGCGCATATCGCTACCGATCACGCGGACACACGCGAGTATTGGAAGGACACCGAGGTCTCCTTCGACCACCACCTCGACTCGGCGGTTCGCGCATTCCAGCAGCATCGCGGCTTGCTCGTCGACGGCGTGGTCGGCCCGGCCACCTACCGGGCACTGAAGGAAGCGTCCTACCGGCTCGGCGCGCGCACGCTGATCTACCAGTTGTCCGCGCCGCTGTACGGCGACGACGTGGCCACACTTCAGCGCAGGCTGCAGGACCTCGGCTTCTACGTGCACCGCGTCGACGGCTACTTCGGCCCGCACACCCATGACGCGCTGACCGCCTTCCAGCGGGAGATCGGGCTGTCCGCGGACGGCATCTGCGGTCCCGACACCCTGCGCTCGCTGGATCTGCTCGGTGCCAGGGTGACCGGAGGCAATCCGCACCGGATCGCCGAGGAAGAGGTGGTGCACCGGGCGGGGCCCCAGCTGACCGGCAAGCGGATCGTCATCGATCCGGGTCTCGGCGGTCCGGACAAGGGTTGCGCCGTGCCCTCCGAATACGGCGAGGTCTACGAGTCGGAAATCCTGTGGGACCTGGCCAGTCGTCTGGAAGGGCGGATGGCGGCCACGGGTATGGAGACCTTCCTGTCACGTCCGTGGGGCGCCAATCCCACCGACGCCGAACGCGCGGACACGTCCAACGCCTTCGACGCCGACTTGATGATCTCGCTGCGCTGCGCCACCAACCCGAGCCCGCTGGCCAACGGTGTGGCCGGGTTCTACTTCGGCAACTCGCACGGCTCGGTGTCCATGATCGGGCAGGTGCTGGCCGGGTTCATCCAGCGGGAGGTCGTCGCCCGAACCTCGCTGCAGGACTGCCGAACCCATGCGCGAACCTGGGATCTGTTGCGTCTCACCAAGATGCCCACCGTGCAGGTCGACATCGGTTATCTGACCAACGAATACGACGCCTCGGTGCTCACCAACCCGCGCATGCGCGACGTGATCGCCGAAGCCATCTTGATCTCGGTGAAGCGGCTGTACCTGCTCGGGCAGGACGATCAGCCGACCGGTACCTACACGTTCGCTGAGCTGCTGGCCGAAGAACTGGCCGCCGCGGACCGTATGTAGCCTCGGCCTTCTCGCAACGAAACGTCCCCTGCCTTCCGACTCGGCAGGGGACGTTTCGGCGTTTGCGTCAGCGCGCTCCGATGCGGGTCGGCGCGGTCATCGATGCCGCCGCGAGCAGCTGATCCAGCGCCCGTTCGACGTCTTCCTTCCAGCCGTGGTCGGAGTCGAGTTCCAACCGCAAGCGGGGGAACCGGTGATGCTGGGCCACCACCTCGAAGCCGACATCCTCCAAGAAGTCGGCGTCGATCATGCAACTCTCGGGCGAGCACTCGGTCGTCGCACCCGCAGCGCCCGCCCCCTTGATCGGTGCGACGATCCGCTCGAGCAATGTCATCGAGCCGGATCGCTCCGCGAGTGCCTGCGTCGCCGGGTCGGTACGGATGCCGAACGCTTCCAGAGCGCGCACGCCACGGCGCACCAGATCGGCTACCACGGCCTGGACCAGGCGATGGGCTACATCGACGCCCTGATACGGGAATTCGGCCCGCAGCGTGGTCAGCAGGACCGCGTCCGGGCTCACGGGGGAGGTGGGGAAGAGCGCGGCCCGAGGTACCACCCTCGGCGGTGCGTAGAAGGCACAGCCGGCGACGCTGCCGTCGACGTTCGCCACCTGTCCGCACGAACCCCACTCCAGCATGACCGTGGACAGCCAGGCTTCCTTCTCGAACACCGGATCGCTGAAATTACGCGAGTCCTCCGCCACCGCGGGGTCCATCTCCCAGAAGACACAGCGCCGCGCATGCGCGGGAAGCTTTTCCAGTCCGCCGAGGGTTAGTGCTGTGACGCTGGTCGACACCGCTCTGCTCAGCCTCCAGCTGTCCGATTCATCCACGCTCACGTCGCATCAAAGTCTGCTCGCCAGCAAGAATAAGCGATCAAGGGGAACCCGCCTCATTCCATGTCGCTGTGCTGTTGGTCAAAAGAACTTGTGTTGCGTCGCCGGGAGCGATCCGCGCTCCACGACCGCGCGAAACCCTGCCGTCACAGTGACGTTTCGGCCGGGAACTCGCACCTATCGAAACCACAAGTTTAATTTCGTCACTTCTGTCACACCTGGGGCGCGCTCTGCTCCATCAGGGCGACGATCCTTTCGAGGTCTTCGACCGACCCGAACTCGACGACGATCTTGCCTTTGCGCTTGCCCATACTCACGAGGACCCGGGTGTCGTAGGAGCCGGACAGCCGATCGGCCACGGCTTGTAGGCCCGGCATCTCGATCGGCTTGCGACGAACGACGGGAGAGGGCGCGGCCGCGTCCTGCTCTCGGTTCGCCAGCATGACAGCTTCCTCGGTGGCCCGGACCGAGAGTCCCTCGGCGACGATTCGGGCGGCGAGCACCTCTTGAGCGTCCGCACCCGCTTCGAGACCGAGCAGTGCTCGCGCGTGCCCGGCGGACAGTACGCCCGCCGCGACCCGGCGCTGCACCGGGATCGGCAACTTCAGTAGACGGATCATATTCGTCACAACCGGTCGAGAGCGGCCGATTCGCGAGGCCAATTCCTCGTGGGTGACGTCGAATTCCTCCAGCAGCTGCTGATAGGCCGCCGCCTCTTCGAGCGGGTTCAGCTGCACCCGGTGGATGTTCTCCAGCAGGGCGTCGCGCAGCATCGACTCGTCCGCGGTCTCCCGGACGATCGCGGGAATGGCAGCCAGGCCCGCTTCCTGGCATGCTCGCCAGCGCCGCTCGCCCATGACCAGCTGATAGCGGTCCACGCCCGGCTCGGTCCGGCGCACCACGATCGGCTGCATCAGACCGAATTCGCGGATCGAATGCACCAGCTCGGCCAGGGCGTCTTCTTCGAAGACCGTGCGCGGCTGCTTCGGATTCGGCTCGATCTGGTCCGGCGGGATCTCCCGGTAGATGGCTCCGCCGGCCTCGAGTTCGGCGTTGTCGGCCGGATCCGGTACCCGATGCAGATAGGTGGAAGGGGGCTGCGGCCCGACCGGATCCAGACCGATGACACTCGCAGCGGCGCTGCTGAGGCCCGGAGCGGCCGTCGGTGTCGTCGGAATCAGCGCGGCGAGACCGCGCCCCAGCCCACCCTTCTTCGCCTGACTCATCGGTCTACCGACCCCTTCCTCGTTCCGCCACCAAACCGGACTGTGCCGGGCGCCGACCCGGCCCGCCGAGTCACTCCGCCGACTTCGTCGCGGCGACGCGCGGGACCGCGCGGGCCGCCATCTCGCGTCCGGCATCCAGGTAGCTCATCGCGCCCCGGGAGCCTGGATCATAATCGAGCACCGTCATGCCGTAACCCGGCGCCTCCGACACCTTCACACTGCGTGGGATCACCGACCGCAGCACGACATCGCCGAAGTGCCCGCGGACCTCCTCGGCGACCTGGTCGGCCAACTTGGTGCGACCGTCGTACATCGTGAGGATCACGGTCGAGACGTGGAGTTCCGGATTCAGGTGCGCCTGCACCAGTCCGATATTGCGGAGCAACTGACCGACGCCCTCCAGCGCGTAGTACTCGCACTGGATCGGGATCAGCACCTCCTTCGCCGCGACGAGCGCGTTCACCGTCAGCAGACCCAAGGAAGGCGGGCAGTCGATCATCACGTAGTCGATGTCGTAACCGGCGATGTTCGCCTCTTGGATCGCGGCTTTCAGCCGACCCTCCCTGGCCACCATCGACACGAGTTCGATCTCGGCGCCCGCCAGATCGATGGTCGCGGGGATACACAGGAGACGCTCGCTGTGCGGGCTGGTCTGGATCGCGTCCCGCACCGAGACCTCGCCGATGAGCAACTCGTAGCTGGAGGGGACGCCCGAATGGTGCTCGATACCCAGGGCGGTGCTGGCGTTGCCCTGCGGGTCGAGATCGATCACGAGAACCGTCATCCCCTGATGCGCCAGGGCAGCCGCCAGATTCACGGTGGTGGTCGTCTTCCCGACCCCGCCCTTCTGATTGGCGATCGTGATGATGCGTTGCTCGTGCGGTTTCGGCACAGTCACCTTTCCTGGATGGAGGACCTGACTTGCACGTTGCGCTTCGGCAGCGATCGGGGTCTCACTGGGGGAGATGTGCCCGAACGGCGTATTTCCGAATGCCTCCGCGTCGAAATTGCTGGAGTCCAGCATCCCCGGCACGCGCGACGTTGTTTCCCGTGAAACATTCGCCGGACCGCTCGACATAGACAGCTCCTAACCCGAGAAACTTCAGAACACGTACGCGCGATAGGACGGATCGGCGCCGTGCCAGCAACAGCCTTTGTCGGATCGAACACGATGCACAACCGGGTCCGCAGCGCCCGATCGACCGAGCGGAGCTCCTCGCCGCTGTGACAACCAGATCCCTCCGTGGCACCTACGCTCACGCCCGACGGACACTAGCTTGCCAGCACTGAGCGGTTTAAGAAAGCTGAATCGCGGCGAGGCGCAAAGCGACACGCAAATCCGCACGAATTCACCCCGCCGCGCGCGCTGTTTCACATGAAACATTGGCCGCGAACCAGTGGGCGGGGCGGTTCGACCTGACGTGGTGGACTGAGCATCGAAGACCGGGCAGCTGGGTCGCAGCGACGGTTTGGGGGTCTGCTTCCGGCCACCTCGACGAACGTTCTCCGTCCAGCGGATGCATGCTCGTTCCTTCGGATGGGCGCACCTGGTCACGAAGGTGGCGGACGACGAAGCGATGGACGTGGCAGCGGTCGATGGCGATCACGGACAGGGGATTCCACTATTAGGAGTGCACCGGCGTCGGGTGCCTGAATCGCGCTCGCGTCATGCCGGGGCTGCTGAGCAGAACGGCCGAGTGTTCCACTGAGTGCCGCCCTGAGCCATCGGCGTTCCCCTTCGGGATGCGGAAGCGATCGAGTGTGGCAGAAGCGGAGAAGCGCTCCTCCGGGAACGCTGGCGCACACGCAGCCGCATCGCCCATGGAAGATCGGCCGTTGGCGATCCGAGTTGAAGGGAAGTATCAGCCACTCGGTTCCGCCGTCTGTTCATCACCGCACCGATGTTTCACGTGAATCATCGTGTGCCGCAATTTCAAGCACTGCGCACGCAGCGCCCGCAGACGGTCCACTGCTCGCGAGGTGCACTGGTCGCGCCGCCCGCACACAGCCACTTCTCCAGCGTGGGCGTTTACTCGAGGGAGGGGGAACCACCTCGGGACCAACCACCTGCCCATTCCGAAGACTTGCTTATCGCGGGCGCAGCCGCATCATGCCCGTGTGGTACGCCCGGCCATCGCTGCCCCTCCAAATTCACCACCCCTCCGCCCTTTCGCGCCCTCCGCCTTTCGCGCCTTCCGTTCGTGCGCGCCTTCCGTTCGTGCGCGCCTTCCGTTCGTGCGCGCCCTCCGTTCGTGCGCGCCCTCCGTTCGTGCGCGCCCTTCACTCGTGCGCGCCCTTCACCTTCTGCGAGCTCCGCTCGTGCGCGCTCTCGGTTCGCGTGCTCTCCCACCCTTCCGCGCGCTCCACCTTCCGTGCTCTGCGCCCTTCCGTGCGCTCCCGCTCGTCCGTGCGCTCCCGCTCGTCCGTGCGCTCCCGCTCGTCCGCGCGCTCCCGCTCGTCCGCGCGCTCCGCTCGTCCGCGCGCTCCGCTCGTCCGTGTCCACCGCTCGTCCGTGTCCACCGCTCGTCCGTGTCCACCGCTCGTCCGTGTCCACCGCTCATCCGTGCGCTCACTTCTCGCGTTCTCCCACCCTTCCCTTCGCCGACGAATTCCTCGCCCCGAACGCGCTGGAGTGGGACGAGCAGAAGCACTTCCCGGTGGACGTTGCTGCGCAAGGTGGGCCCGGTCGGTCTCGGCGGCATCTACGTGCGCGAGGACGTGGGCGGTTCGGGCCTGCGCGCCCTCCGCCCTACCCCGCGCGCTCAGTTCTTCCTCGCCCTCCGTGCGTCTGCGCGCCCAGTTCTTGTGCTCTCCCGCTCGTCCGTGTTCTCGGCTCTCCCGTGCCGTCGCTCGTCTGGGCGCTCGGCTCCTCCGTGTCCACCGCTCGTCCGTGCGCTCAGCTCTCACGCCCGGCTCTTCATGCCCACCTCCGCGCGCTCACTTCTCGCGCTCTCCACCCTGCCGCGCGCTCCGACCCTGCCGCGCGCTCAGTTCTCGCGCACCCCCGGCTCTTCACGCCCACCGCTCGTCCGCGTCCTCGGTTCTCGTGCTCTTCCGCCCTTCTGCCTATCCGCGCTCTCCACCCTTCCGCGTGCTCAGCTCGTGCGTACCCTCGGCTCTCGTGCCCACCACGTCCGCGGCTCCGCCCTTCCGTGCCTTCGCCTTCGTGTGTGCCCTCCGTCGTTCTGTACACATCTACTGCGTGGCGCACCTTCCTCCCTCTTTTTCGGTGCGCCGCAACGCTCGGCGCGGATGCGCGGCGCGCAGTCGCCGCGCTTCGGTCTTCTGCGCGGTTCACCAATCTGCGCCCCTCGAGAATGCGCCCGCTATCGCTGTTCGCGCACTCCTCTCATCCGCGCGGCCGCACACATCCACTTCGCGCGCACTCACCTTCGCCTGTGCGCACTCGCCTCGCGCTCCGCATGTCCGTCGTTCGCACGAACCAAGTCGGCGGCACGATGGGAATGGCCCGGGGCGTAGGACACTCGATCGTTTCTGCTCCGCAACCCGGCATGACGCGAGCGCGCTATCCAAATACTCGAGGGACTGGCTTGGCCTGCCGCGCCGCGAGGCACACGCAGTCATGCTCGGCTAACGCCTGTCTGGACATCGGCGCCGAAAGTTCATTCGCACAGCGCTCTTACAAGCGGCAAGCTTTGGCCCCATCGCGATCTCCAGAGATGCAGAGACTCCGTTAACCATCGCGCGGTGGGATGATCGCACCGGTACGTCCCGTGCCCGACCCTCCCGCCGAAGATGGTCCTTCCGGCCTCACCCGGCCGCGAGCGCTGGCTGCAACGATGACACGTCGTGGCCCGACAAGAAGCCGACTGTGATTCACGTGAAACATCGGGAGGGTGAAGCGCGCTGGTCGCAAACCGTAGTGTTCTGGCTCGGATTCACGTGAAACATACGGAGGCGGCGGCCCGTCGACATGACGTCGCCAACCAGTGAAGCGACCTCGCCACTGCCTCGAATGGATCCTCGGGAGTCGGGCCCGCCAGACGCGGTCCTGTTGTCGCCTCCCGCCGGGATGAACGGGCTGGTGTCCATTGCCAGCAATGTGTCCGACGGGGCGCGCGGCACTGGCCGCTCGAGGCCGAACAGTCCACAGCCCCCGCGGATCCGCCACGTCGAACTCCACGCGGATAACGCGCGAGCGCCGGGCGCGCCTGATACGGATCTATAGCCGGGCGACTCGGCACTGGATGATGTTTTCGCGTCGCCGATGGCGATCTCAGTGGAATTCCGGGTAGCGAACATATCCGCTTGCCCGTGTTCGACTTTCATCATTTCGTCAGAGTGACGAAACGTGCCCAGGTCCTAAGGTCGGGCATAGAATCTTCGGTATCGAAGCTTCTACTTGGCCTTGCGCGCCGCACGCTTGCGCCCACGCCCCGTCGTCGCCGTGCGCCCTGCCTTACCTTCGCGTTCGACCGCTCGTTCGGCCCGTCGCAGGGAACTGCGCTCGGCGCGGGGGAGCCGCTCGGCGCTGATCACCATGGTGGGCGTGGCCACCAGGCCGACACCGCATTGCAGCACGACCGCATTGCCGGCTCCGGCTTTCGCCAGCGCGGCGCCATCGCGTTCCAGTTCTTCTGCCGCGCTGGAACCCTTGAGTGCGAGCATGTGCCCATGGTCGCGTAGGAGGGGCAGTGACCACTGAGCGAGTTTGCCGAGCGGGGCTACCGCGCGAGAGGTGACAACGTCCGCGCCACCGGCTTCTTTCATCACACCGGACTGCTCGGCCCGTCCTCGCACCACGGTTACATCCAAGTCCACCGATTCGATGAACTCGCTCAGAAACACGGTTCGGCGCAGCAATGGTTCGACCAGGGTGATCCGCAGGTCCGGCCGCGCGATCGCAAGCGGGATACCGGGCAAGCCGGCGCCACTGCCGATGTCGACCACGGAGGCTCCCTCAGCGATCAACTCGCCGAGGACTGCACAGTTGAGGATGTGGCGATCCCAGAGGCGGGGCACCTCGCGTGGGCCGATCAAGCCGCGCTCCACGCCCGCGGTCGCGAGCGCCGTGCAATATCGACGCGCGAGATCGAGTCGGTCGCCGAAGACGGTGGCCGCCGACGCGGGTGGCTCCAGCTCCGCGGGTACCGCGGCGGCTCCACCGAGATCTCGTTCCACGTGAAACATCCTTCCGAACTCGGGTCGATCTACGAGCGAGCAATCGGGCTCCGGACACGAACAAGGCCCCCGATCCGAAGACCAGAGGCCCTATCCAACCACTACCCGTCCGGGCCGCGAAACATGCCGCCCGCTTGGGGATGCCGCGGGTCAGCCGGGAACGACCACCACGTGCCGGTTCGGTTCCACACCTTCGCTCTCGCTGCTGACGCCCTCCACAGCGGCCACCGCGTCGTGCACGATCTTGCGCTCGAACGGCGTCATGGGCGCGAGCGACTCCGGCTCGCCGGAGTCCAGCACTCGCTGCGCCGCCGCCGCTCCGAGCTCGCTCAGTTCGGACCGCCGTTTGGCCCGCCACCCTGCTACGTCCAGCATCAGTCGGCTGCGTACGCCGGTCGCCTGCTGGACGGCGAGACGAGTCAGCTCCTGCAACGCGTCGAGCACCTCGCCGTTGCGGCCGACGAGCTTCGTCAGATCACGTCCGCCGTCGATGCTCACCACCGCACGGTCGCCTTCCACGTCGAGATCGATGTCACCGTCGAAGTCGAGTACGTCAAGCAGCTGCTCGAGGTAGTCGCCGGCGATCTCGCCTTCCTCGATGAGCGCTTCCTCGGCATCGGTCACGACATCGCCGGTGTCCGCCTCGGCGTTCGCCATCGTCGTCGCCACGGTGGCATCCCCTCCGTCGGTCTCAACAGTCATTTGATTTCCTTCATCTGCTCATCGCGCGCGCCGGGCAATCGCCGCCGGGCGGTATTCGCGATCAAGGGTTGCTCAGCGGTCGAGGTGGGCGGATCAGCCCACCGATCGGTCGTCAGCGCTTGCGCTTCTGATTCGCCCTACCCCGGTTGCCCGGCCGCTTCTGGCCGGCCGGTCGGCGTTGACCCGCGGCCTGCTTCGACGGCTTCGCGGTGCCATTCGTCGATGCGACAGCAGTGTCCTCGTCCGACCCGGCGTCGGCCGCGGCGGCGGATTCCGGCTTCTTCTTCACGTTGACCGGTTTGGCACCGGGCTTCGGCGCGTTCTGCGCGCGCTGCTCCAGCTTCGCCTGCTTCTTGGCTTCTTCTTCTTTCGCCATGCGACCGAACACGAGGTGCTGCTGCCCGTAGGTCCAGATGTTGTTGGAGACCCAGTACAGCAGGATGGCGATGGGCAGGAACGGGCCACCGACGAGCACGCCGAGGGGGAACACCCACAGCGCGAGCTTGTTCATCATCGCGGCCTGCGGGTTGGCCGCGGCTTCCGGCGTCTGCCGCGCCACCGACGCGCGGGCGTTGAAGTGGGTCGCCAGACCCGCGATGACCATCAGGGGAATTGCGACGAGCGCGATGCTCAGCTTGCTCGGTACGCCGCCGTAGCTGGCGAATGCCTGCAGTTCGTTGACGGGTGTGGTGATGAACGCCGAGATCGGCGCGCCGAAGATACGGGCGCTCAGGAAGGACTGGACATCGGCCGCACTGAAGACGTAGTTCGCGGTGTTCGCGTTCTGCTCCGGCGTCATCGCGAGCTGACCGAGGCCGTGGCCGGTCCGGTTGAACGAGCGAAGCACATGGAAGAGTCCGAGGAACACCGGGACCTGAGCGAGGATCGGCAGGCAACCCATCAGCGGATTGAAGCCGTTGTCCTTCTGCAGCTTCTGCATCTCGACCGCCATCTTCTGGCGATCGTTCTTGTATTTCTTCTGCAGCTCTTTGATCTGCGGCTGCAGTTCCTGCATCTGCTTGGTGGTGCGCACCTGCTTGACGAACGGCTTGTAGAGCACCAGGCGCAAGGTGAACACCAGGAACACCACGGCCAGCGCCCAGGTGAGACCGTTGTCCGCGCCGAACGCGAACCCGAAGACCCGATGCCAGAACCAGAGGATCCAGGACACCGGGTAATAAATGAAGTCGAGCACGGCTCTATGCACTCCCGTCGTTCGTGTCGCCGATCACCGCGTGCGGCGATCCTTTACAAGCGTTCGGCTCCGACCGCGGTTCGGCGGGCAGGCTCGGTTCCTGCGTCGCCGCGTCGGTCGCTGACCCGTCCGCAGGCTCGGCGCGGGATGTGCTCCGCTTCCGCTCCGGGACGGGGTCCCACCCACCAGGGTGCCAGGGCGCGCATTTGGCCAAGCGCACGACCGTCAGTCCGAGCCCGATGAACAGGCCCCGAGTGCGCAGTGCGGTAACCGCGTACTCGCTACAGGTCGGGGTGAAACGGCACACCGGCATGCGGGTGGGGGAGACGTAGGTCCGATACAGCTCGATCGAAAAGATCAGCACGTTCACGGGCAGTCTGGCGATCTTCGCCCAAAGGCTCATGCCCGGCCGCCCGTCGACACGCCCGTCTCGGCGGCGAGGCCGAGCTTGCGCAGCGCGGTGCGTACCTGGCGCAGCAGGTCCTCCGACGAAGCCATCGCGGCGCCCGGAAGCGCACGGATCACGACATCGGTCCCCGGCGGCAGTTCGTCGACCACCTGGGCGCACATATGACGCAGGCGGCGGGCAACGCGATGTCGAATCACCGCGTTGCCCACCGCCTTGCTGACGATCAACCCGAACCGCGGCCCGCCTACGCGGACCAGCAAGTCGTCCGGGACCTGATCATGTCGTCCATTCGTGCCCACAACTCCGTCATACCCGTGTGCGAGCGCATGCACGACCAGATCACGCCTCCCGATTCGCTGGCCGCGGCGCACCGTCCGGGAGAAGTCGGCACGATGATGCAACCGATACGGCTCAGGCAACACCCGAGCGTCCGAGAGCGAGGATCAGGCAGTGAGGGAGGCGCGGCCCTTACGGCGACGCGCCGAGACGATGGCGCGACCCGCACGGGTGCGCATCCGGAGGCGGAAGCCGTGAACCCGCGCCCGACGACGGTTGTTCGGCTGGAACGTCCGCTTGCCCTTGGCCACGGTCAACACTCCTCGAGTAGGCGGGCACCAGGTGGTGCCCGAAGCTTGTCGGTGATACGTATATTGCGCGAATGAATCGCAGGTCTGGTCATCATCGGCGCGCGTCGGTCCTGGCGCACAGTCGGTCGATCACGACCTAAACGCGGTCAGCACAAGACCGCCACCGCACCAAGGGGTGACTGTACGAGGGTACTGATCGGTCCGGGACGGGTCAAACTCGACCCCCTCTTTCCCCGGCCCCCGCAACCAGGCGGAATCGGTCGTCCGGAGTGAGGCGTTCCGGCCATCCCAGTGAGTTCGTCCACGCCCCTAGCCATCCCGTAGGCTTGGCCGCCAAGGTACGTAGCCAGACGATTGCTGTAGAACCGCAGGTCGCAGCGTTGCCCTCTCCGCGCATGCCCGCGTTTCACAGCTCCCCAGGGTTCTCCACATCTGTGGATAATTGTGTGGAAAGACCCCTGGAGTGGCATATTCGTAGGGCCGACGGTGCCCACGCCGCTGTCCTGATGGGGGACCCGGACAGCGTCCGAACCGGTTACGGACGTACGCAGGATCACGGGGCCACCCCCGAGCATCACATTCCACGCGTGCCCCGGCCGTCTGCTCCTATCGACCTACTCCGGGGAGGAAACTGCATGGACGACGAGCAGAACGTGCTGGCCACGGTATGGCCCGAGGTTGTGAGCGAGCTGACCACCGGATCGCCGGACGGCGCCATCCCTCCGGTTACCCGGGCGCAGCAGGCCTGGCTGAAACTGGTCAAGCCGCTGACGGTCGCACAGGGGTTCGCCCTGCTCTCCGTGCCCTCGTCGCTGGCCCAGGAGGCCATCGAACGCGATCTGCGCGAGCCCATCCTCCGTTCCCTCGGCCGCAGGCTCGGCCCCCAGGTGGAAGGACTCGGCGTCCGCATCGCCGCCCCGACCACCCCGACCGTCGACCGCCAGAGCAACACCCCACGGCACGCGCGGATGACGAGCAGGCCGGAGCGCCCACGAGAAGGCAGGCCTCCCGCCGCCTACCCCGGTTCGGAATTCCCCGGCCGCGACGCGTACCCGGGGCCGCGTTATGCACAACCCGCCACCGACTATCCCGCGGCTTCTCCTTACAACGACAGCTCCGACTACGCCGGCGCCGACTACGGGCAGGACTTCGCCCCGTCGGAGGAGTACCGCCAGCCGGAGTACGCCCGTACCGACTATCCACAGCACGGTGAGTACTCCACGACGGCCGAGCTGCCCATGATGTCCGGGCCGGACGCCGCACCGCGCCGGGAACCCGGACTTCCCCCGCGCCGGGAGCCTGCCATCCCGCCGGGGCAGGAGTCGCTGTTCAACCCCGAACCGTCGCCGGGCAGTGCGCGCGGCCCGCTCCGTGCACCGCTGCGCGAGACCACCGACGACGACTCGGGACCGGCGCACGATCCGGTACGTGAGCCGGTCGCCGAACGTCCGCGCGGCGATCATGACGACGAGCCCGTGGTGAACGTCCGCAACTCGTGGCCCACCTACTTCGCCAAGTCGCAGGAATCGCCGGCTCCGTCGACGTCCTCGGCCAGCCTGAACGCGAAGTACACCTTCGAAACCTTCGTCATCGGCGCGTCCAACCGCTTCGCGCATGCGGCGGCCGTGGCCATCGCCGAAGCCCCCGCCCGCGCCTACAACCCGTTGTTCGTCTGGGGCGCCTCGGGATTGGGCAAGACGCACCTGCTGCACGCGGCGGGCCATTACGCGCAGCGTCTCTTCCCGGGTATGCGGGTCAAGTACGTGTCGACCGAAGAGTTCACCAACGACTTCATCAACAGCCTGCGCGACGACCGCAAGGTCGCGTTCAAGCGCCGTTACCGCGAGACCGACATCCTGCTGGTGGACGACATCCAGTTCATCGAGGGCAAGGAAGGCATCCAAGAGGAGTTCTTCCACACCTTCAACACGCTGCACAACGCGAACAAACAGATCGTCGTCTCCTCGGATCGTCCACCCAAGCAGCTGGCCACGCTGGAAGAGCGGCTGCGGACGCGATTCGAATGGGGACTGATCACCGATGTGCAGCCGCCCGAGCTGGAGACCCGCATCGCCATCCTGCGCAAGAAGGCGCGCATGGACCGGCTCGATGTGCCGCACGACGTGCTGGAGCTGATCGCCAGCCGGGTGGAGCGCAACATTCGCGAGCTGGAGGGCGCGCTGATCCGGGTGACCGCGTTCGCCTCGTTGAACGGCCAGCCACTGGATCTTCCGCTGGCCGAAGTGGTGCTGCGCGACCTGATGCCGGACACCGCGGCGCTGGAGATCAACGCGGCCACGATCATGGCCGTCACGGCGGAGTACTTCAACACCACGTTGGAAGAGCTCACCGGTCCCGGTAAGGCTCGCCCGCTGGCCCAGGCCAGGCAGATCGCCATGTATCTGTGCCGCGAGCTGACCGACCTGTCTTTGCCGAAGATCGGCCAGGCGTTCGGCCGCGACCACACCACGGTGATGTACGCGGAGAAAAAGGTCCGCAAGGAGATGACCGAGCGGCGCCGCGTCTACGACCAGGTGCAGGAACTCACAGCCCGGATCAAGCAGCGCTCTCGCTGAGCGGTATCCACACCCGAGCACCGCCCCTGACCTGGGGCGGTGCTTTTTTGTGGGTTGTGGATTCCTCGAGGAATCCTTGTGGAGTCCTCGAGGAATCCACTGGTTTGTCCACCGATCCGCTAACAGGGCGCGGTGATCGCCTCCTCGAGTCCGCTCACAGGGCGAATTCCACAGTTTCCCCAGGCATGTTTGCGCACAGGCGCTGACCTGGGGCCTGTCCGGATCGGGCCTTGTGGAATCCTCGAGGAGTCCGTGTGGAGTCCTCGAGGATTCCTCGAGCTGTCCACGATTTCGTGCACATGTGTGAACAACCGGGTGAATCCGGTGGAACAACTCGAGGACCACTCGAGGATGAATCTGGGACAACTGCGGAACCTCCACAGACCCCTCGTGTTCATCCTCGAGACACCCCATGGCCATCCCCACGGCACCACGCCCCCTGAGCAGCGGATTCGGGCGCAGTCCACAGAATCCACAGCGCCTACTACTACTTCAGTTCTTCTCATTAGAGATCTCTCTTCAAAACAGGGTGTGTGGAAAGTCGGTCGGACGCCGCACCTTCGCCGGCGGTCCCGGTTTCCCGGCAAGGACGACAGGGATCCGCGAGAGCCGAAAGCCGGATCGGCATCCGTCGTCCGTGCCGCGGTATGCCCCGACTCGGTCCCGTGCTCCGCCCGCTCGTCCGCGCTCGGGACTCGCGTATTCATGGCGCCGGAGGGTCGGGCTAGGTGCACGTCGCTCGCGCGGGTACGGTTTGATGTCTGTCGCCTGTGCCAGACTGCGAAGGCGGCCGATTCGGCAGGACCCTTTCGAGCACCGACACTGACGAGCCGACAACAGATCACGGAACCGGGAGAGGACAGATCGGGCGATGGAGCTTGCAAGCATGAAGTTTCGGGTCGCCCGTGAGGATTTCGCCGAGTCCGTCGCCTGGGTGGCGCGCAGCCTGCCGTCCCGGCCTCCGGTTCCGGTGCTCGGCGGCGTGCTGCTGGTCGCCGACGAGGACGGCCTGACCGTCTCCGGTTTCGACTACGAGGTCTCCGCGCAGGTGCGGGTCGCGGCCGAGGTCGCGGGCCCCGGCCAGGTACTCGTCTCCGGTCGTCTGCTGGCCGACATCACCAAGGCGCTGTCCAACAAGCCCGTCGACGTCTCCGTGGACGGCACCCGCGTGCTGATCACCTGTGGCAGCGCGAAGTTCTCGCTGCCGACCATGCCCGTCGAGGACTATCCCCAGTTGCCCGAGGTGCCCCAGCAGACCGGTGAACTGAGTGTGGATGTCTTCGCCGAGGCCGTCGGGCAGGTCGCCGTCGCCGCGGGCCGTGACGACACCCTGCCGATGCTGACCGGTATCCGCGTGGAGATCGAGGGATCCAAGGTCGTTCTCGCGGCGACCGACCGGTTCCGCCTCGCCGTCCGGCACATCGAATGGCAGCCCGCGCGCGCCGACATCGAGACTTCGGTGCTCATCCCGGCCAGGACGCTCTCGGAGGCCGCCAAGACGCTCGGGCCCTCCGACGCGCCCGTTCAGCTGTCCCTGGGGACCGGTGCGGGGTCGGACGGCCTGCTCGGCATCGTGAACGCTGGCCGCCGGACCACCACGCGCCTGCTCGACGCGGAATTCCCCAAGTTCCGCCAGTTGCTCCCCAAGGAG
This sequence comes from Nocardia exalbida NBRC 100660, assembly GCF_000308575.1. Lineage (GTDB taxonomy): Bacteria > Actinomycetota > Actinomycetes > Mycobacteriales > Mycobacteriaceae > Nocardia > Nocardia exalbida. The sequence goes on from NZ_BAFZ01000128.1 coordinate 18,098, forward strand.
CACACCTCCATCGCCACCCTCGCCGTCGCCGCGCTGGCCGAAGCGATCAAGCGCGTCGCGCTGGTCGCCGAACGCGGCGCGCAGGTGCGGCTGGAGTTCTCCGCCGACGGCCTGCTGCTGTCGGCGGGCGGTGACGACGCGGGCCGGGCCGAGGAGTGGCTGGAGGCCGATTTCCGCGGTGAATCGCTCACCATCGCGTTCAACCCCGGCTATCTAATCGACGGCTTGTCCGCCCTGCACTCCGACCGCGTCACCTTCGGCTTCACCACGCCGAGCAGGCCGGCGGTGCTGCTGCCCGCCTCCGACGAAGAACCCGAGGTGCTCGACTCCGGAACGTTCGCGGCGTTGTCGAGCCCGTACATCTATCTGCTGATGCCGGTCCGGCTGCCGGGCTGATCGCCTGTGCATGATCTGGTTTCCTATGGATCCGCGCCGCGTGGTCCAGCGCGGGTGAACAGTGATGCCGCTGGAAAATCCCCAGCGACGTCGGAGAAACCGGTTTACGCGCAGTTGGGGGCCCACTTTATCCACAGGTGTTCCACAGGGCTGTGGCGCACCGCAGGGCATCTGCCCAGGGCGGCGACGATGTACCGATCGGCGGGAATGTCCGCTTCGGCCCAGGCAGGGGCGCGATAGCGGATGTTCGTCCGAACTCTGTCGCTGCGTGACTTCCGCTCGTGGGAGTATGCGGAACTCGAATTATCCCCAGGTCGAACCGTTTTCTTGGGATCGAACGGCAACGGCAAGACAAACCTGTTGGAAGCGATCGGCTACCTGGCCACGCTCGGTTCGCATCGCGTCGCCTCGGAAGCTCCGTTGATCCGCACCGGGGCCGAGCGGGCCCGGGTCGGCGCCACCGTGGTCAACACCGGCCGCGAGTTACGCATCGATGTGGAGCTGAACCAGGGCAGCGCCAATCGCGCGCAGATCAACCGCTCACCGGTCCGCCGGACGCGGGAGGTCCTGGGGATTCTGCAAACCGTGTTGTTCGCGCCGGAGGATCTCGCGTTGGTGCGCGGCGACCCGGGCGAGCGCCGTCGATTCATGGACGAGTTGTGCACAACCCGCCTCCCCAGGTTGGCCGCGGTTCGTGGGGACTACGACCGGGTGCTACGCCAGCGCTCGGCACTGCTGAAAACGGCTGGGCGGCAAGCTCGGTCCAAGGCCGATCTGAGCACCCTCGACGTGTGGGACGGGCACCTCGCCGCGCACGCGTCCGTTCTGCTCGCCCAGCGGCTGCGCTTGGTGCACGAGCTCGCGCCGTATCTGGCTCGGTCCTATGCTTCGATCGCCCCGGAGTCGCGGCCCGCGGCGATCGCCTATCGCAGCGCCGCGCTGCCCCCGGAGTTCCTGGACCCGGCCAGGGCGCCGCGCCCGGAGGACCAGGAGGAGCTGGAGGGGGTCCTGCTGCGCGAACTCGCCGCCGCGCGACCGAAGGAACTCGAGCGCGGGGTGTGCCTGGTCGGCCCGCACCGCGACGAACTGGACCTGATGCTGGGGGACTCGCCCGCCAAGGGGTTCGCCAGCCACGGCGAGTCCTGGTCGTTCGCCTTGGCTTTGCGGTTGGGCGCGTTCGAACTGCTGCGCGCCACAGGCGCCGAACCGGTGCTGCTGCTCGATGACGTGTTCGCCGAACTCGACCGGCGGCGCCGCGCCGCGCTGGCGGCCGTCGCGGCAGGCGCGGAGCAAGTGCTGATCACGGCGGCCGTGCCGGAGGACGTACCCGCCGAACTCGCCGCGGTGCCGTTGCGGGTGGAAACCGCGGGCGGTCCCGACGGCCGCGTCTCCCGGATCGTCGCGGAGAACCCGTCGGGCAGCGACGATCTCGGCGGCGAACGGGAGAACGACGAGGCCACGCATCCGGCGATCGAGAGCGAACGTGATCCGGTCACCGGTTCGACGGAGTCGCGGGCGCCGTAATCATCCACAGGAGAGTGGACAGGTGATCCCAGCATCCACATCGGCCGCTCCGGTCCACTACAGTGACCAGTCGTCGGTGCTACCGATCGAGTTCTCCCCAGTTGAGCCCGATTCCCCAACACCTGTGGAAAACTCGCTCGGCCGGGAGGGATCGCTCCTGTGAGACTCGCTTCAGCAACGGCTGAGCAAGCGACCGAACTTGTCCGGAATCCGGCGATTTGGGCGGTGAACAGATTGTTCGCCCGGCTACCGGGGCGTGCGGTGCGCACGATTCCCGGTACTGGCAACCTCGGGAAACGGCTGGGGACAACTTGATCGAAACTGGGGACAAACGACCGACTGCGGAGGGAGCGGGGCGATGAACGATCAGCCCGTGGAGCCCGGCCCCGCCGAATCCGCAGGAGCGGAGCCCGAACTGCGCGGCATCGACCTGGCGCGGCGCGCCCTCGAGGAAGCGCGCGCCGCGGCACGGGCGAGTGGCAAGGCTGTCGGTCAGGGGCGTTCCTCGCCTCAGCGCAGGCTGCGGCCCGGCGCCCGCAGGCGCACCGGATGGTCCGGCGCCGGCCCCGATGAGCGCGATCCACAGCCGCTGTCCAGGCTGACCGGCTCCATCGCCAAGAACCGCGGGTGGTCGAACAAGGTGGCCGAGGGCATGGTCTTCGGCCGCTGGTCGGGAGTGGTGGGTGAGGACATCGCCGCGCACGCCACACCGATCACCCTGAAGGACGGCGTACTGAGCATCGCCGCCGAGTCGACCGCGTGGGCGACGCAGCTGCGGATGCTGCAGAGCCAGATCCTGGCGAAGATCAATGCCGCGGTCGGCCAGGGCGTGGTGACCTCGCTGAAGATCTCGGGGCCTGCCGCGCCGAGCTGGCGCAAAGGTGAACGCCATATCAGAGGTCGCGGACCGCGCGACACCTACGGCTGACCACCACGAGCAGTATCTGATACTTGGTGTTACGTTATTCCGAAAGTGGCGTTTCACGTGGAACGTCCCGGTTCGAGGTCGCACCGAGCAGCTCGCGACGCCGGACCGGAATCGTGCGGGCAGAAAGAATTTCGATGACGATCACCACGGCGGTCGGTCCGTTTCCGGCGAGCGCGACTCGAACGGTTCGCCGAGGTGACGTCGAACTCGCGGTCTACGAATGCGGCAACCCCGACGGCGTGCCGGTTCTGCTGATCCATGGCTGGCCCGATACCCATCTGCTGTGGAGTCGGGTAGCGGCCAGGCTCGGCGGCCGCCATCGTGTGATCGCCTTCGACAACCGAGGCGTGGGCAGCAGTTCGGCGCCGACAGCGGTCGAGGACTATCGGATCGAGGAACTCGCGGCCGATGTCCGTGCGGTCATCGACGCGGTCGCGCCCGGCGAACGGGTGCACGTCCTCGGGCACGACTGGGGATCGGTGATCGGGTGGGAAGCGGTCGCCGCCGCGGACGCCGCATCGATGATCGCGTCCTTCACCTCGGTGTCCGGCCCCAACCTGGACTTCCTCGGCGCCTATCTGCGTGGTCCGCTCACCCCGGCGCGGCTGCGCGGCGCCCTGACCCAAGCCGTGGCATCGGCCTATACCGTCGCCTTCCAGATCCCCAAGTTGCCGGATCCGGTGCTGCGGGTCCTCGCCGGCCGCTGGCCGCGTTTCCTCGCGTTCTTCGACGGCCTGGACCCCGCGCTGGTGGAAACAGCGCCGACGCTGCGCACCGATATGCTCAACAGTCTGAAGCTCTACCGCGCGAACATCCGGCCGCACCTGCGTCATCCGCGGCCTCGTCCGATCGAGGTGCCCGTCCAACTGATCGTCGCCACTCGCGACCGCGCCGTGCGGCCCGTGGCCAACGCCGAGGCCGACCGGTGGGTGCCGCGTTTGACCCGGGTCGAGATCCCGGCGCGGCACTGGTCGCCGATCTCCCACCCCGCGGAGCTGGCGCGCCACACCGCCGCGTTCATCGCTCGGGTCGACGCCCCGCGCTGATCCGGGGCGGTGACCCGCCGACTCATCTCTCAGGCCACTTCTGATGGATCAAAACCAGCGGAAGGCGGAACCGAGTCGCCGAATTCCGATTTCTCGCATCCACGGCGCTGTGAGGGGTGTCGGAAGTGGGTTGTAAGTTGGGTGTACCAGTAGGATGGTGACGTAACTAGCGGCGATACCTTCGGCGCGTTCCGCACAGTCCGCGCGTGGACCCTGATTCTCGAGAGAATGACCAGGGTCGACGCGTGCTGTCCGATCGCTCTATGCCGGGATCAGCAAGTAAGGAGAGCTACCGACCAGTGGCTGCCAAAGACTCCACCGCATCGGGTTCGACCAGAACGACCGGGAAGCAGGACTACGGTGCCTCCTCCATCAAGGTTCTCGAGGGGCTCGAGGCGGTTCGCAAGCGTCCGGGCATGTACATCGGCTCCACCGGTGAGCGTGGTCTGCACCACCTGATCTGGGAGGTCGTCGACAACTCCGTCGACGAGGCGATGGCCGGGTACGCGACGAAGGTCGAGGTCACCCTGCTGGCCGACGGCGGCGTCGAAGTGGTCGACGACGGCCGCGGCATTCCAGTGGCGATGCACGCCCAAGGCATACCGACCATCGAGGTCGTCATGACCCAGCTGCACGCGGGCGGCAAGTTCGACTCGGATTCCTACGCGGTGTCCGGTGGTCTGCACGGCGTCGGTATCTCCGTGGTCAACGCGCTGTCGAGCCGCTTGGAAGCGGAGATCGACCACGACGGCTACCACTGGAGCCAGACCTACAAGGACGCCATCCCCGGCAAGCTGATCCAAGGTGAGCCGACCAAGAAGACCGGCACCACCATCCGCTTCTGGGCGGATCCGGAGATCTTCGAGACCACCACCTACAACTTCGAGACGGTTGCCCGCAGGCTGCAGGAGATGGCGTTCCTGAACAAGGGACTGACCATCAAGCTCACCGACGAGCGCGTCAGCGACTCCGATGTGACCGACGAGGTGGTCAGCGAAACCGCCGAGGCGCCCAAGCACGCCGAGGAGGGCACCGCGCCCGCCGAGCACAAGGTGAAGACCCGGACCTACCACTACCCGGGCGGTCTGGAGGACTTCGTCCGCCACATCAACCGCACCAAGCAGGCGATCCACAACTCGGTCGTCGGGTTCACCGGCAAGGGCACCGGCCACGAGCTCGAGGTCGCGATGCAGTGGAACTCGGGCTACTCGGAGTCGGTACACACCTTCGCGAACACCATCAACACGCACGAGGGCGGTACGCACGAAGAGGGCTTCCGCGCGGCGTTGACCACAGTGGTCAACAAGTACGCCAAGGACAAGAGGCTCATCAAGGAGAAGGACGGCAACCTCACCGGTGACGACATCCGGGAGGGCCTGGCCGCCATCGTGAGCGTCAAGGTCGGCGAGCCGCAGTTCGAGGGCCAGACCAAGACCAAGCTCGGCAACACCGAGGTGAAGTCGTTCGTGCAGCGCACCTGTAACGAGCACCTCACACACTGGTTCGAGGCGAACCCGGCCGACGCGAAGACCATCGTCAACAAGGCGGTCTCCTCGGCGCAGGCCCGCGTCGCCGCGCGCAAGGCGCGCGAGCTGGTGCGGCGCAAGTCCGCCACCGACCTGGGTGGTCTGCCCGGCAAGCTGGCCGACTGCCGGTCCAAGGATCCGAGCAAGTCCGAGATCTACATCGTGGAGGGTGACTCCGCAGGCGGCTCGGCGAAGTCCGGCCGCGACTCGATGTACCAGGCGATCCTGCCGCTGCGCGGCAAGATCATCAACGTCGAGAAGGCGCGTATCGACAAGGTCCTCAAGAACAACGAGGTCCAGTCGATCATCACCGCCTTCGGTACGGGCATCCACGACGAGTTCGACATCAGCAAGCTGCGCTACCACAAGATCGTGCTGATGGCCGACGCCGACGTGGACGGCCAGCACATCTCCACGCTGCTGCTGACGCTGCTGTTCCGTTTCATGCGCCCGCTGGTGGAGCACGGGCACGTGTATCTCGCGCAGCCGCCGCTCTACAAGCTCAAGTGGCAGCGCAGCGATCCGGAGTTCGCCTACTCCGATCGCGAGCGTGACGGTCTGCTCGAAGCGGGGCTCGCCGCCGGAAAGAAGATCAACAAGGACGACGGCGTGCAGCGCTACAAGGGCCTCGGTGAGATGAACGCCAAGGAGCTGTGGGAGACCACCATGGATCCCGCGGTGCGGGTGCTTCGTCAAGTGACGCTCGATGACGCGGCCGCTGCCGACGAACTGTTCTCGGTCCTGATGGGCGAGGACGTCGAGGCGCGTCGCAGCTTCATCACCCGCAATGCCAAGGACGTTCGCTTCCTCGACGTATAGCCGGCGTGAGTTCACCCAGCCCTGTTCACGCCAGGCCCGGTAAGGAGACCGCATGACCGAGACCACGCTGCCCCCGAATGGCGGTGCGGGCGACCGTATCGAACCGGTCGATATTCAGAACGAGATGCAGAGCAGCTATATCGATTACGCGATGAGCGTGATCGTCGGCCGTGCGCTGCCCGATGTGCGCGACGGCCTCAAGCCGGTGCATCGGCGCGTGCTCTACGCGATGTACGACAACGGCTACCGGCCGGACCGCGGTTACGTGAAGTCCGCCCGCCCGGTCGCCGAGACCATGGGTAACTATCACCCGCACGGTGACGCGTCGATCTACGACACCCTGGTCCGCATGGCCCAGCCGTGGTCGCTGCGGTATCCCCTCGTGGACGGTCAGGGCAACTTCGGTTCCCGCGGAAACGACGGCGCCGCCGCGATGCGGTACACCGAGTGTCGCCTGACCCCGCTCGCGATGGAACTGCTGCGTGAGATCGACCATGAGACGGTCGATTTCACGCCCAACTACGACGGCCGTTCCCAGGAACCCGTCGTGCTCCCGAGCCGGGTGCCGAACCTGCTGATGAACGGCAGCAACGGCATCGCGGTCGGCATGGCGACCAACATCCCGCCGCACAACCTGAACGAACTCGCCGAGGCGATCTACTGGGCGCTGGATAATTACGACGCGGACGAGGAAGCCACGCTGGCGGCGTGCATGGAGCGCGTCAAGGGCCCGGACTTCCCCACCCATGGCCTGATCGTCGGCGGCCAGGGCATCCACGACGCTTATACGACCGGTCGTGGCTCGATCCGGATGCGCGGCGTCGTCGAGATCGAAGAGGACAACCGGGGCCGGACGACGATCGTCATCACCGAGCTCCCGTACCAGGTCAACACCGACAACTTCATCAACTCGATCGCCGAGCAGGTGAAGGACGGCAAGATCGCGGGCATCTCCGATATCCACGACGAGTCCTCCGACCGCGTGGGCATGCGGATCGTGGTGACGGTGAAGCGCGATGCCGTCGCCAAGGTGGTGCTGAACAATCTCTACAAGCACACCCAGTTGCAGACGAGCTTCGGCGCGAACATGCTGTCGATCGTCGACGGCGTGCCGCGGACGCTGCGGCTCGACCAGATGATCCGGCTCTACGTCGACCACCAGTTGAACGTGATCGTCCGGCGAACCCGCTACTTGCTGCGCAAGGCGGAGGAGCGGGCCCATATCCTGCGCGGCCTGGTCAAGGCACTCGACGCGCTGGACGAGGTCATCGCTCTGATCCGCCGTTCGGCCAACACCGATACCGCCCGGCTCGGCCTGATGGAACTGCTGCAGATCGATGAGATCCAGGCGACGGCGATTCTCGACATGCAGCTGCGTCGCCTCTCCGCCTTGGAACGGCAGAAGATCATCGACGAGCTGGCCAAGATCGAGGCCGAGATCGCCGACCTCAAGGACATCCTGGACAAGCCGGAGCGCCAGCGCGCGATCGTCCGCGACGAACTGGCCGAGATCGTCGACAAGTACGGCGACGATCGGCGCACCAGGATCATCGCCGCCGACGGCGACGTGGCCGACGAGGATCTGATCGCTCGCGAGGACGTGGTCGTCACGATCACCGAGACCGGCTACGCCAAGCGCACCAAGACCGACCTCTACCGCAGCCAGAAGCGCGGCGGCAAGGGTGTGCAGGGCGCAGGGCTCAAGCAGGACGACATCGTCAAGCACTTCTTCGTCACCTCGACGCACGACTGGCTGCTGTTCTTCACGAACAAGGGCCGGGTGTACCGGGCCAAGGCCTACGAACTGCCCGAGGCCAACCGCACCGCGCGCGGCCAGCACGTGGCGAACCTGCTGGCCTTCCAGCCGGACGAGAAGATCGCCCAGATCATCCAGATCAAGTCCTACGACGACGCGCCATACCTGGTGCTCGCCACCAGGAACGGCCTGGTGAAGAAGTCGAAACTGACCGACTTCGACTCCAACCGCAGCGGCGGCATCGTCGCGGTGAATCTGCGCGACGAGGACGAATTGGTCGGCGTGGTGCTCTGCTCGGCCGACGACGACCTGCTCCTGGTCTCCGCGCTCGGCCAGTCGATCCGCTTCTCGGCCACCGACGAGGCGCTGCGGCCGATGGGGCGCGCCACCTCCGGTGTCCAGGGCATGCGGTTCAACGAGAGCGACGAACTGTTGTCGCTCAATGTGGTTCGGGACGGCACATATCTGCTGGTCGCCACCTCCGGCGGCTACGCCAAGCGGACCGCGATCGAGGAGTACACCGCGCAGGGCCGCGGCGGTAAAGGCGTATTGACCATCCAGTTCGACGCGAAACGTGGCACCCTGGTCGGGGCGCTCATCGTCGACGACGACGATGAGTTGTACGCGATCACCTCCGGTGGCGGCGTGATCCGGACGGCAGCGAAGCAGGTTCGCAAGGCTGGACGACAGACCAAGGGCGTGCGATTGATGAACCTCGCGGAGGGCGATACCTTGCTTGCGATCGCGCGCAATGCCGACGAGCCCGATCCCGATCAGGTCTCCGGTGGCGGCGACACCGACTCCTCCGAGAAGTAACCCATCAGCGGCGGCAACGAACGGACCCAAGGATTCCCATTGACCACTCCGAATCAGCCGAATGACGAGCGGCACCAGACGAACGGTGTGACCGAGCGGATCGCACCGTCACCGATCCCGCCGCGGCCGATCCCACGGCCGGTCGCCTCGGCCGAGAACGGTCAGCCCGGCGGCGGCCAGCAGAGCGGCCAGCCGGTCGGTCACCCCGGTGGTGGCCAGGCCGGCGGTCACCCCGGTGGCGCGCAGCCGGGTGGTCACCCGGGCCAGCCGAACGGGCCGCAGTCCGGCGGGCACCCGGGTGGGCAGCCGGGCAACCAGCCCGGCGGCAACCAGCCGAACGCTCAGCAGCGCGAGATCCGCGACCAGCAGGGTGATTTCGCGCCGCAGCAGGGCGCGCCGCAGCAGGGCGCGCCGCAGCAGGGCGCGCCGGACCAGGCGCCCGGCGGCGACGGCCAGGACCGTTTCGACCAGAAGACGGCGCGGATCAACAACCAGGCCCCGCAGTCCGCGCCCGAGAACGAGGACAAGCAACCGGTCGGCGCCGCGGGCAACGGCGGACAACAGTCGCCGTACCAGGACGGGTGGGCGCAGCTGCCGCAGCGGGAGCCGCAGTCCAACCTGTACCGTCCCGGCCAGGCGCCGGTCACCGGACGCCCGAACTCCGGCGGTGGGGGTCTCGGCGGCGGCACGTCCAACGCACGCACCACCGCCGACCTGGCGGCCAAGGCGGCACGCAAGGAAGCGGCCATGGTGAAGTCGGTCGGCATCGACGGGCCCACCCGCAGCATCGCACGCCCGGAACTGATCAAGGACATGCCCGACCTGTCCGAGATCCGGCATCCGCTGCCGCCGAACGAAGCAGGAGTTCCACAGGCCGGGCCGGTTTCGCCCGCGGTTCCGGTCGCGGTCGCCGCGGTTGCCTCCGGGGAGCCGCTGCGGGCCACGGTGCAGATCCGGCGCATCGATCCCTGGTCGACGCTGAAGATCTCGCTCGTCATCAGCGTTGCGATGTTCTTCGTGTGGATGCTCGCGGTCGGCCTGCTCTACATCGTGCTCGAGGGCATGGGCGTGTGGGAGCGGCTGAACAACACGTTCACCGACATGGTGTCGCAGGACAGCGGCTCGGTGGGACTGATCGACGCGGGAACCGTGTTCGGTTACGCGGGCGTGATCGGCCTGATCAACGTCGTGTTGTTCACCGCGCTCGGCACCGTCGGCACCTTCATCTACAACCAGTGCTGCGATCTCGTCGGCGGTATCCAGGTCACCCTGGCCGACCCCGACTAGCAAGGCAGGCATGCACGGACGGCCGGTACCCGCCACCATTGATCGGGTGCCGGCCGTTTCCCTTGGCCACACGGCTTCTACCAGCCGTTTTGGTTCATCGGAGAACTGTTGTGTAGTCTCTACACGTTGTTGTTCACGCGAACAACACCACTACGGGCCTATAGCTCAGGCGGTTAGAGCGCTTCGCTGATAACGAAGAGGTCGGAGGTTCAAGTCCTCCTAGGCCCACTCCATCTTCTCTTCATCTGGTCGTCGACCATCCGAATCCCGCTGGCTCGGAAACTCATGAAAACCACGTGAGTGGGCGCTTTTCCGTGAGCACTCGCCTTTCGTCGGCCGCCGGGCACCTACTCGGGCCACGACCACTCAACGCGATCACGTCCGGGAAGCCCGCTGGGCGGGGTACGGGGATTGCATTCACGAAACCGTGGAACGACAAAGGCTCATGCTCTTGCGAGCATGAGCCTTCGAGGAGTGGAGCCTAGGGGAATCGAACCCCTAACCCCTGCCTTGCAAAGGCAGTGCTCTGCCAATTGAGCTAAGGCCCCGCGGCTGTCACGGCTTGCGCGTACAGACGTCTCGAAACGGTACCTTCTCCCCGCTGAGATGGTCAAAACGGCAGGTTGTCGCGCCGAGGCGCACGCCGATTGCGGCGATGTCGCTGTCCGGCCCGGTATGGACATTTAGGGTTGGTCGCAGCGTCACGATCCGGTTCTTCGATGTGTTGTCGGTTGCTCGATGAGAGGACCCGCATGTCTCGGTATCTGTTCGCCCTCGGCCGCACGGTCGCTCGGTTGCGCTGGTGGGTGCTGGCGGTGTGGCTGGTGCTGCTCGCCTGCGCGATCGGGTTCGCCGCGGTGAGCGGCGGCAAGACCACGGACAACTTCACCATTCCGAACACCGAGTCGCAGGATGCTGTTTCGCTGCTGAAGCAGCGGATGCCGGCCTACAGCGGCGCGCAGATGCAGGTGGTGTTCGCCACCCCGGGATTGGCCAAGGTCACCGACTCGCAGGCGAGCGCGCAGATCCAGCAGGTCATGGCCGGGTTGCGCGGGCTGCCGCAGGTGGCCACCGTGGTCGACCCGTTCGAGGCGAAGACGATCTCACCCGATCAGCGCGTTGCCTTGGGCAGCGTCCAGTTCTCGGTGCCGGTGGGGGAGGTGACCGAGCAGACATTGGATGAGGTCGACCACATCGCCGCGCCCGCCCGCGAGGCGGGGCTCGAGGTGGAGTTCTCCGGAGCGGTGTACCCGGGCTTCACCGCCGAGGTGCCCGAGACGCCCGAGATCCTCGGCATCGCCGCGGCCTTCGTCATCCTGCTGATCACGTTCGGGGCGGTGGTCGCCGCGGGGCTGCCCATCGTCACGGCATTGGTCGGCGTCGCGATCGGTCTGACCGGCATCCTCGGCGTGGCCGCGTTCGTCGACGTGCCCGCGGCGGCGACTTCCCTGGCATTGATGCTGGGATTGTCGTGCGGAATCGACTACGCGCTGTTCATCCTGTCCCGGCATCGGCACAACATCGTGCTGGGTCTGGCCGCGGAGGAGTCGATACCCCTGGCGGTCGGCACGGCGGGCAGTTCGGTCGTGTTCGCCGCGGTGACGGTGATCATCGCGCTGTGCGGGCTGGCGGTCGCCGGGATCCCGTTCCTCACGGTCATGGGGTTGACCGCGGCGGGCGCCGTGCTGGTGGCGATGCTCGTGGCCCTGACTCTGCTGCCCGCGCTTCTCGGGTTCGCAGGCGATACGGTCGCGCGCTTCGTCTCGCCGCCGCTGCATCCCGGACGCGCCGAAGAGGTGGCGCGGATCGCGGCCTACGAACCGGAGCGCACGATGGGGCACAGCTGGGGCCGGTTCGTCACGCGCTACCGGCTGCCTTTGCTCGTGCTCGGTATCGCGACGCTGATCGTCTTGGCGATCCCGGTCACCCGGATCCATCTCGGGTTGCCGAGCGGGGAGTCGCAGCCGGAATCGAGCACAGCGCACAAGGCTTATGACCTGGTCAGCCGTTCGTTCGGTCCGGGTTTCAACGGACCGCTGCTGATGGTGACCGATCTGTCCAGGGCCACCACCCCGGACGCCGCCCAGACGTTGACGGACAGGTTGCGCGCCGAACCCGATGTCGCCGCGGTTCAGCCCGCGGGCAGCGGCGACGGCCTGGTGCTCATCCAGGTCGTGCCGACCACCGGGCCGGACGACGAGGCGACCGCGCAGCTGGTCACCCGGCTGCGCGACAACCGCGACCGGATCGAGGCGAACACGGGCGCCACCTTTCTGATCGGTGGAACGACCGCCGCGAACATCGACACGTCCAACCGGCTGGCCGAGGCGCTGCCGATTTTTCTCCTGGTCGTCGTCGGCTTGGCGCTGTTGCTGCTGACGATCGCCTTCCGCACCGTGCTGGTGCCGTTGTCCTCGATCGTCGGTTTCATCCTGTCGGTCTTCGCGGCACTGGGCGTCCAGGTCGCGGTGTTCCAGTGGGGATGGGGAGCGGAGTTCTTCGGTGTGACGAAGGCGCAGACGCTGAGTTTTCTGCCGATCATCATCCTGGCGATAATCTTCGGGCTTTCCAGCGACTACCAGATCTTCGTCGTCTCCCGGATCAAAGAGGAATACAGCCGCACGGGTGACGCGACCGGGTCGGTGCAGAACGGGGTGGCGCACTCGGCACGGGTGGTGAGCGCGGCGGCGCTGATCATGTTCGCCGTCTTCGTGGCGTTCACCTGGGTCGACAACCCGGTGGTCAAGCCGCTGGCCCTCACGCTGGCGATCGGCGTGCTCCTCGATGCCTTCGTTGTGCGGCTGACGTTGGTGCCCGCGGTCATGGCCCTGATCGGCGAGCGCATGTGGTACCACCCGCGCTGGTTCGGCCGCTACGTCCCCGATCTCGACATCGAGGGCACCGAACTGGACAAGGAGTTCACCGCGAGCGCCGTCCGGGGCAACAGCGGGTGACGCCTGCCGGTGCTCCGGCGGCCTAGTCGAGGGACGGCAGCGGCCGCGAGCAGATCTCGTGCGCCTCGTCGGCGGGGATACCGAACATGCGCAGCAGGTCCTCGGTGACCTGATCGGTGGCGGCCGCGTCGTCGCGCTCGGGGTGATCGTGCAGCAGTTGGCCGAGGCACAGCGCGGCCCCGGACACGATGGTCATGGCCAACTCCGCGTCAGGCGCCCGGAACCGGCCGGTGCGAGCCGCGGCCTCGATATCGCGCCGAGCGCGGGGCGCGAGTCCTTTGTCGGAGGTGGTGAGCGTGAGGCCGGTGTTGAGCAGCACCTTGCTCAGGGTGGGCAGTCTGCGGTGCATACGGCCGGTCAACCGGAAGCTCTGCGCGAAGACTTCGGCGGGGTCGTCCATGCCCTCGGTCAAGTGGTCGAGTACCGCGCCGTGCTTCTCGAGCGCTTCCTCCACCGCCGCGTGGAACAGGTCCTCCCGGCTCTGGAAGTGGTTGTAGAACGACCCCATGCCGACATCCGCGGCCTGGGTGATCTCCAGGATCGGCGCGTTCGGCTTCCCGGTCGCGAGGAACGACTGGGCCGCCGTCACGAGGGCGGCTCGGGTACGGGCCTTGCGGCGCTCCAGGCGGTTGGGTTCCACCTCGGTCCGATCGGTCATGCCCGCTCCTCTCCCTGTCGGCGCCCGACCATGGTAGCGCTGCGGTTCAATAATGACGAATTCCTCAGTGACTCCTTGACTGAAAATCGCGTCGTATGTGACGATATCGTCATTCAAGGAAAGGGAGTGGTCGCTGATGGACCGTCACGACCCACACACCGGATTGCACAGCGAGAACGGTGCGGTAGCGGGCGAACATCCGGGACGGGCGCGCGAACCGATCGTGAAAGTGCACGATCTGGCGTGGCTCGAATTCCAGAAGCCGGACCTGGAGCGCGCCGAGGTCTTCGCGCACGCGTTCGGTTTCGCCACCTCGTTTCGCACAGGGGACGAGCTGTATTTACGAGGTGCTGATCCGCAGGCGCCGTGCGTGCTGATCCGCCGAGGCGTGCGCTCGCGGTTCGACGGCCCGGCCTTTCGTGCGGCGGACGCCGCCGACCTGCTCCGATTGGCCGAGGCCACAGGCGGCACGGTGGCGGCCCTGCCCGAGACCCTGGGCGGGTCGACCGTCGAGCTCACCGATCCGAGTGGATTGCGGGTGCGGGTGGTCGCCGACACCGACGAACTCGCCGCTCTGCCCGCCCAGCAGCCGCATACGTTCAACTTCGGGCACGAAGTGGCGCGGGTCAATCGGACGCAGCGGCCGCCCCGGGTGCCCGCCCGGGTTCAGCGGCTGGGGCATGTGGTGGTGCAGACCACCAGGTATCTCGAAACGCTCGATTGGTACCTGCAGCACTTGGGGCTGATCGTCAGTGACTTCCTCTACTACCCGGGTCAACGCGAGCGCGGCCCGGTGATGAGCTTCATCCGCTGTGATCGCGGCCGGACGCCCACCGACCATCACACGCTGGCACTGGTGCTCGGCCCGGCGAACCGGTACGTGCACTCCGCTTACCAAGTCGCCGATCTGGATGCCATGGCCGCGGGCGGGGAGTACCTGCGTGATCACGGTTACTTCCGGTCGTGGGGGATCGGCAGGCATATCAAGGGCAGCCAGATCTTCGACTACTGGCGCGACCCGGACGGGTTCCTCGTCGAGCATTTCAGCGACGGCGACATGTTCGACTGCACGGTGGAACCCGGCTGGGCACCGTTCACCGCGTCCGGGCTGGCGCAGTGGGGGCCGCCTGCCAGCAAAGACTTCCTCGGCCTCAAACCGGGCCGGGAAACTCTTCGCGAGCTGCGCACGATGGTCGACGCGCTGCGCGAGGACAACGAATTCGATCTCCGTCGCCTGCGCGGCCTGTTGAAAGTAGCCGGTTCATGAGCATTTCCGTTCTCCGCACCGCCGACGCCTGGTGGGTGGTCACACCCGCGGGCGCGGCCGAGGTCGACACCACGGCGACCACCACCGGGCAACTGCTGGCGGATCGGCAGGCGATCCGCGCGGCGTCCACGAGCAGCGAGGTCGTGCCGGTCGAGAGCCTGGCGCCGGTCTCGCCGGTGACCGCGCCGTGCCGGGTGGTCGCCCAGATGACCAACTTCGCCTCGCACGTCCGGGATTCCGGCGGTGACCCGGCGACGGTGCCGCTGACCTTCTTCCGCAAGGCCTCGGGGTCGATCAGCGGCCCGCACGACGACGTCATCCGGCCGCCGCACGTGCGGCTGCTGGATTACGAGGTGGAGATCGGCCTCGTGTTCGGTCGCGACATGCCGGTCGGATCGGAGATCACGAGCGACAACCTGGCCGACTACATCGCCGGTCTCGTGGTCACCAACGACATCTCCGCCCGCGACGTCCAGTTGCCGAAAACCCAGTTCTACGAGGCGAAATCGTATCCGACGTTCACCCCGGTGGGACCTGTGCTCGTGCTTCTGGAAGACGACGAGCTGAAACGGTTCACCGATCTGCGGCTGCGGTTGTGGGTCAACGGCGGCCTGCGTCAGGACATGACCGTCGCCGACATGATCTACCGGCCGTTGGAGACCCTGCGGGCATTGACCGGTTTCCAGCGCATGGACGCAGGCGACCTGCTGCTCACCGGAACTCCCATCGGCACGGCGATCAGCGCCCCGCCCAAACCGGTCGAGATCATCGGCTCACTGCTTCCGCCCGCGGTGAAGTGGAAGATGTTCTTCAAGAACCAGGCCAAGAACCCGAAGTATCTGCACGACGGCGACGTCGTCGAGGCCGCGATAGCCACCGACGACGGCGTGATCGACCTCGGCCGCCAGCGCACCACGGTGAGGTACCGGTGACCGAGGATTTGCGGTGGTCGCCGCGCGCCGACGCAACCCGCCGGGATCTTCTCGACGCCCTCGACGAGCCGCCCGGAGTGCGGAGTATCGCGGTCACGGTCGACGACGGCGCGAAAGTCGCCACTGTCGAGCTGGACCACACCGGTGACGAATGCATTGTCGCGGTGATTCCGGGTCGGTACGCGCTCGCGTGGAAGCGCGGGGTGCTCCGATGAGCTTCGCATCGGTCCTGCTCGCCGCGGTGCCGGCGGTGTTCTTCTCGGCGATCGGTGTGGCGAAGATACTGGCGGTGCCGTCGATGCGGGAACGGGCCACGCACACCGGATACTCCGTCGCCGCCTACCGGGGCATCGGCTTCGCGGAGATCGCGGGCGCCCTCGGGCTCCTGCTCGGCATCGGCTGGTGGCAGCTCGGCCTCGCGGCGGGGATCGGCCTGGTGCTGTTGCTGGTCGGCGCCGTCGTCGTCCACGTGCGCGTCGGCGACGGCATCCGCGAGTTCGCCCCGGCGATCGTGGGTTGTCTCGTCGCCGTCGGGTATCTCGTGACGCTGCTGGGAGCCGCCCGGTGAACGTTCCCGTCGTGATCGTCGGCGCCGGACCCACCGGGCTCACCGCGGCCCTACTGCTCGCCCGACACGGCGTCGAGTCGCTGGTCCTGGAACGGTGGGATGGTATCTATCCGCAACCGCGCGCGGTGCACTTGGACGGTGAAATCCGCAGGCTCCTGGGAAGGTTGGGTGTCGGGGAGGAATTCGACGCCATCTCCCGGCCTGCGCTCGGCCTGCGTCTGCTCGACCGGGATATGCGGGTGCTGGCCGAATTCCACCGCGATCCGGTCGGCGGCCGCAACGGGTACCCGGACGCGAACATGTTCGACCAACCGGAGTTGGAGGCGATTCTGCGTACCGCGGCGCAGCGCCATACGGGCGTGACTGTTCGGGGCGATGCCGAAGTCACCGCGGTGACCCAGGAGATCCGCGGCGCACGGGTCGACTTCACCGACCGGACCACCGGCGCGGCGGAGTCGGTCCACGCGCGGTACGTCCTGGGCTGCGACGGGGCGAACAGCCTGGTGCGCGCGTCGATCGGCGCCGAGATGCGTTCGCTGAACTTCGAGCAACGGTGGCTGGTCGTCGACGTGGCCACCACGGCCGACCTCGGGGCGTGGGAAGGCGTGCATCAGGTCTGTGATCCCTTCCGCGCCGCGACCTACATGCGCATCGGAACGACACGGTATCGATGGGAATTCCGCCTGCGTCCCGGTGAGGCAGCGGCCGACTACGAGGAGATCGGCCGGGTTCACGAGCTGATCCGCCCCTGGACCGGCGATATTCCGGTGGAGGAAGTCCAGTTGCTCCGGGTGGCCGAGTACACCTTCCGCGCGCAGATCGCCGACCGCTGGCGGGCGGGCCGGGTCTTCCTGCTGGGCGACGCCGCCCATCTCACACCACCGTTCATCGGGCAGGGCATGGGCGCGGGCCTGCGGGACGCGGCCAACCTCACCTGGAAGCTCGCGGGCGTGCTTGCCGGAGACCTGCCCGAACAGGTGCTGGACTCCTACGAGATCGAACGAAAACCACACGCGCGAAACATGATTCGGCTGGCGAAGGTCATCGGCATGGCGATGACCGAGGGCGGTGAACTGGGCAACCTGCTGCGCCGCCTCCTCGCTCCGCGCCTGCGTCGCCTACCCGGTTTCCACGCACTGGTCACCAGCGGTGAGACACCGCCGCTACGCCGGTCCGGGCTGGTCGCGCGGCCGCGCCTGGGTGGCGGCCGGGCGGGCCATCTGGTGCCCAACGCGGTCCTGGAGGGCGGGCGTCGCTACGACGACGTCATCGGAGGCCGGTACGCGATCGTCACCGCGGTTCAGCCGACCTCCGCGGACCGCACACTGGTCAGCGAACGCGGGGGAGTGCTGGTGGCGGCAGCCCCAGGGACCGATCTGCGGAGGTGGCTGCGGCGGCCCGGCGCCCGGGCGGTTCTCGTCCGTCCGGACGGCGCCGTGCAGCGCTCGGCACGGGACCTGCCGGGACTCTGCGCGGCCATGCCTCGATTCGGTTCGCGCGCTCGCGAGGATCGCGCCGACGGCTCGAGCCCTCCTGGGCCCGCTCCCGGCAGCGCAGTAGGGTGGAAACCATGAAACTTCTCCTCACCGTCGGCGTCGCGCTTCTGGTTCTCTTCGGCATCTCCAAACTGCGCCGGCGCAGCGACGCGGACATGTGGCACGAGGTGACCACCCGCTGAAACCCGGGGGCCTTAGCTCAATTGGCAGAGCACTGCCTTTGCAAGGCAGGGGTTAGGGGTTCGATTCCCCTAGGCTCCACTGATTACGCACTCGAGGATTCGAGGGATACGCCGCTGATGTTTGTGTCCAATTGGACACAGAGCAGTGGCGGCACAGCCGCAACAACAGGGCGCAATCGGACGGTATTCGCCGGTACTGTGCCAGACTGACCGGGCACAGTAATGCACTCCTCACCCTCGGAGGACCGTCTATGACGAATTCTGTTGCGCCACTCGAATTGCCCGAACCCCTGGTCATCACGCTGGGGAATCTCAAGGGCGGGGTCGGTAAAACGACATCAGCGTTCTTCTTGGCGAGCTACTTCGCTTCGGTTCACGAACGCCGGGTGCTGGTGATCGATGCCGACCCGCTCAGCCAAACCGGGTACTCCTGGTACCGGCGTCTGGTCAAAGGAGGCATCGAGGTGCCGTTCGACCTGGTCGCCTTCCCCTCACGGCACGTCAACGACTGCATCACCGACAACGCAGCCGATTTCGACGTCATCATCGTGGATGCCGGGGGTGAGTCGGCCGAGATCTTCAAGGCCGCGATTCCCGAGAGCGATGAGCTGTTGCTGCTGACGAGTGTCAGCCCGTCCGAGGTGAAACGAGTCCCGAGCACCTTCAAAGCCGCCGAGGAAGCAGCGGCCGACAGCAACCGGGAAATACGGGTGCGGGTGCTGATGACAAAAGTGCCGGTGATCATGAAGAAAGGTGTGAATGTCTCGACCGAATACCGTGCGCAGCGGGGATATCTGGAGAGCGCGGGCTACGACGTATTCGGTTCCTATTTGAGCGCGTGGAAATGGTATCGAGAAGCGGCCGACGGGGAGGTCGGGGAGGGCGCGGAGAACCCGATCGAGGATCTCGGCGAATACCGGCAGGTGGGCGACGAGCTGGTGAACGCCTACCGGGCACTATTGGAGGTGCCGGCCTGATGCCTCCACAACGCAGGAAGGGTTCGATCGGCGGCGCCAATCCGCTGTCCGACGCCGCGGAACACACCCCGCCCGTCTCACCGCTGCGCGATGCCGAATGGCGGCGGTCGAAGCCGGCCGTGAGCCCGAATGTCTTGACCATGCCGGTGCCCGACGCGGGTGACGGCCCGCTGAGCGACCGCGAGCGCGCGCAATTGACGGTGTGCGAATCATCGATCGACACGCTGCGCATAGCGTTCTGGGCGGCCGGGCGCGCCCTGCAGATCGTGCGCGACGGCCGACTGTACCGGGACAGCCACGAGACGTTCGACGAGTACGTGGAACAGCGGTGGGACATGCAGCGGTCCTACGCCCACAAGCTCATTCGCGCTTGGCCGCTGGCCGCGCGGCTGCATCCGATCGCGCCCGCGATCAACGAGGGGCAGGTGCGCGAACTGTTGCCGGTGGCGGCCGAATACGGCGAAGACGCGGCGGTCACCGTGTACACCACCGTGGCGGCGGGCGCCGACGTGAAAGTCACCGCGGGAAAGCTCCGGCAAGCGGTGGCGCTCCTGCCCGAACGCTATGACGAAGACGTGGTGATCGAGCGTCTTCAAGCGTGGTTGCGCGGTGAGCTGCGGGACGAAAACGACCGTGCGGCCGACATCTTCACCGCCATGGAATCTCGGCTCGCCGCGCTGACCAAGCGCGTCGTCAGGGGGTCCAACGACGACCCGCGCGCGGCCCGCGAGTTCGCGGCGAGGCTCCGGACGATCGCCAGACAGATCGAGGAACAGATCACCGCGTGAACGACGAATGAACGATGCGCCCCGCAGCGGAACCGTTTCCGCGCGGGGCGCGGTGTCTCCGGGTGAATACATTTCGGTGTCGCGGAATTCATATCGCAGAACTACACGGCGAAACGAGTTATTATTTCGTTACGAAATCAAAGGCGCGTTGTGCTTTACAAGGTGCGATATATGCCGAAAGGTGAACGCTCGGATCGGATCCGCTGGACTGACGAATCACCGTGATGGTTTTCGAATCAATTCGAAGTCTTTGGTGACGTCCCACGCGCCGGGAACCACGGCGCCGTACGGCCCACCGAAGGCAAGCGATATGAGCATCGGAGGACCGCATCATGGCATCATCGACCGACGTCCGATATATCCGCTACCTGCGGCGAGCCGTCTTCTGGGCACTCACCGCGGGGGCGGCCGCCCTGCTGGGCATGTTGTTCAACGCCGCGGAGGCATCGGCTCAGCCGGTGACCATCCCGGGCGTAGGAACATTCGAGGTTTCCGACGAAATACCGCTTCCCGACGCACCGGAAAAACTGTTCCGGAACAACGCTATCCTTCCGGTCACGGAAGCTCCGGTAACGGCTGGAATCCGGGAAATCGAGGCCGCCGCAGCTACTCCCGTCTCGAACATCGAAATCGCACCGGCCACGCTCGGCCCGGCGGTCGAGTCCCCGGTCTCGGTTGTCGTCCCCGCGATCGAACTGCCGGTGCCGACGATCATTCCGGCGATCGAGATTCCGCTCCTCGGGGCACTCCCGGAGATCGAACTCCCGTTCCTCGCCGAGTTCCCTGACATCATGCCGAGGGCACCCACCCCGCCCGCGGCGGTGATACCGCAGAAGAGTGCCGGAGAGATGGCAGTCGACGCGGCACGAACCAAACTCGGCTCCGATTACAGCTATGGCGCGGTCGGCCCCGATTCCTTCGATTGCTCCGGTTTGGTGCAGTGGTCCTACGAGCAGGCCGGCGTGGAGCTGCCGCGCACCAGCTACGACCAGCTCGCCACCGGAACGCCGGTGCCGCTCGACGAACTGCAACCAGGCGACGTGGTGTCGTTCTACGGCGGAAGCCACTCCGCCCTCTACGCCGGCGACGGCAAAGTCATCCACGCATCGACCTACGGCATCGGGGTGACCACTTCCCCGCTCGCCTCGATGCCGGCGACCGGCGCCCGCCGATTCTGACTTCCTCTGGTGAATTCACACCGGCAGTTCCCGGTCCGGCAGAGCCTGCCGCGACGAGCACCGACAGATGCCCGGCGACTCAGTCCGTGAGGGGACCGTGCCGGTCCAGGTGCAGGTAGGTGAATCCGGTGACGAACAGGCACACCACGGTCGCGGTGATCAGCATGGCCCAGCCCGCCACCAGCAGACTCAGCAGTCCGCCGAGCAGCGCGCCGAGCACGAAACCGGTGTAGAGCAGGAAGTATCCGAGCCAGTCGGCGTAATCGCCGCCGCTGAGATGACGTTCGATACCCTGCCCCATCTTGACCAGAGTCCCGGTGACGTAACTGAGCGGCACCGAAACCTCACCGTTCTGCACGAACGATGTGTTGAGCGCCCCGACGCCGAAAGCGACGAGCATGATCGGCAGCAGCCCGATCGGCTCGATTCCCCTCCGATACTCCAGGATGTCGATGACGGATGCGAGCGCCAGGCACACGGTGGTGAGCAGAGTGGCTCCATGCGGGTGCCCCGACCAGTAACGCCTGCGGCACCACGAGGCCACGACCACACCGGCGACAAATGACATCAGCAACCCGGTGGCCGCCAACGCCATGTCCGGCTCGTCGTGGAAGTACCCGAGGACAGCCCGTTCGGTATTGCCCGTCATGAACGTGACGAAATAGCCGGCCGTATGCATGAATGCCGCAGCGCCGATCAGCCCGGCGAGTGCGGCCAGTACCCAGGACAGTCTGGCCTCGGAGTCGAATAGCGCACTTCTCCGGCTTTCCTCCAGTTCCGGCACAGGTCGAACTCCTTCCGGTACGACGCGACACCCCAGTGAAGCAGGCAGTTCATCGGATTCGCCGACGCAGCGCCGAGAGACTGCCCCGCGGCGGCTAGGAGTCCCGCGCCGGCACCCTGCGCAACCGGCATCGAGCGTCCGGACGCGGCGGCCGGGGTCGGGCTCGGTATGGCCCGGGGGAATCGCTGCTCGGTTACCGTGCTGAGGTGGATACTCTGTTCGACTTCCTGCTGACCGCGCCGGTGGCGACCGCGCCGCTGGACGATGTCGCCGCCGCGTGGACGCGACATCGCGTGGCCGCGAACCGATTCGACCAGCCGGTGGAGATCGCGATCGCGGGTGGCTTCGGCGCCGACCGGCTCGGGTTCGCCTTCCTGTCCGGCTATCAGGAGGCGTTGCGGACGCTGATTCCGGACCTGCCGGACGACGAGCTGGTCGCGATGTGCGCGACCGAGGAGGGCGGCGGCCATCCCGCCGCGATCCACACCACGCTCACCGAACGGGACGGGGCCTGGCTGGTCGACGGTGCGAAGTCGTTCGCGACCATGGGCTCGTTCGCACGACAGTTGGTGGTGATCGCCAGTGTCGGCGCGGCGCCCGACGGACGGAATCGGCTGCGCGCCTGCATGGTCGAGGCGGGCGAAGCCGGTGTGCGTCTGGCCGATCGTCCAGCGCTCCCGTTCGCGCCCGAGGTTCCGCACGCTTCGGTCGTGCTGACCGGCGCGCCCGCGCTGGTGCTGCCCGGCGACGGATATCTGGACTACCTCAAGCCGTTCCGGACGATCGAGGACATCCACGTGCTGGCTGCCACGCTGGGCTGGCTGGTACGGGTGGCCCGGGCGTCGGACTGGCCGCGGGCGAGTCGGCAACAGTTGCTGACCGCGGTCGCCGCGGTGCGCGGCCTGGACATCGCCGCGCCGAGTTCCGCGGGCGTGCACATCGCTCTCGGCGGCGTTTTCGAATTGTTCGGTTCGCTGCTTGCCGAACTCGAGCCGCTGTGGCAATCCGCGGACCCGGTGACGCGACAGCGGTGGGAGCGCGACCGGCCGCTGCTGGCCACCGCAGGGCGGGTGCGCGGGCAACGGCTCACCGCCGCGTGGCGAGCGATGGAACCGGACGACCAGTTGGATTAGCGCTCGACCTGGCCTGAAATGGGGAGCGGGCCTCGGCGAAGGGGGGGAGTTAGCCGAGGCCCGCGTAGGGTCGGCCCGGGGGGAGGGGCCGACGTGAACGATGCTACTCGATGATGTGCGGTTGTGTGTGCGCGGGGACGGCCACGTTCCAAGTTTTTTCGGGTTGGCTCACCTTCCGGACGACCTGTGACGGCCCTTGCCGCGCGACCAGCCGATCCCCTTGCTCCGAATTGTTGTCCTATAGTTTGCCAAAAGCCTTGGCGAGCAACCTATTCCGATCCATTTCGTAGTGGTGACCTGCTATGGCACCGAGCGGCCCAGAACATGCCGACCAGTCGCCGCGCCACGAAAACGATGGAAACTCCGGCGTGTCGACAACGCCGGGTGTGGCGCCGCGTGGCGTGCGCGCCGCCCGAACTTGTCGTACCCCGATGCGAACATGTGTTCGTGTTCACCGACTCTGTGGTTCCCGCCGAGCGCACCCGCTCGCCGCGACGGCTCGCGCTCGAACGTCCCCCATTCGAGTACGGGTCTTCCTCGATTCGGGTAGTCCGCTACGCGCGCTCCGATGCCGGGGCACGCGGGACCATCGAACCGGTCGCATTCCGATCCGGTACCCCCGAGCACCGACTGGATCGGAATGCGGCCTTCTGCTGTGCCCGGGTAGTTCCCGAGGCCGCGCACCCGGAACAAATCGGATGAAATTGTCGGCGGGCGGGACAATACTGACTCGGGTATCGGCCGGTCACCCGATCCAGCGAGTCGTCGGGCGCCTGGCGTCGCACTGCATCACATCGAACTCATCAACCCCAGGAGAATCATGCCCGACGCAATAGTCGCCGAGGGTCTGGTCAAACGATACGGCCAACTGGTGGCCCTCGACGGCCTCGACCTGAGCGTCCCGGAAGGGACCGTCACCGCACTGCTCGGACCCAACGGCGCAGGTAAGACCACCACCGTCCGGGTGTTCACCACCCTGCTGGTGCCGGATGCCGGACGCGCGACGGTCGCGGGAATCGATGTGCTGCGCGAGCCGCAGGCGCTGCGTTCCCGCATCGGGGCGTCGGGGCAATACGCCGCGGTCGACGAATACCTCACCGGTTTCGAGAATTTGGAAATGGTGGGACGTCTTTATCACATGGGCGTACAGCGAAGTAAGGAACGAGCCCGCGAATTGCTCGAACGATTCCGGCTCACCGACGCAGCGGACCGACCGGTCAAGGGCTACTCCGGCGGTATGCGCCGTCGTCTCGACCTGGCGGGCGCGCTGGTCGCGAATCCACCCGTCCTTTTTCTGGACGAGCCGACCACCGGGCTGGATCCCCGCGCCCGTCTGGATCTTTGGGACGTCATCGAGGAATTGGTGGCAGGCGGGACCACGTTGCTGCTCACCACGCAGTACATGGAAGAGGCGGATCGGCTCGCCGATTCGATCGCGGTGATCGACCACGGCAAGGTGATCGCGAAGGGCACCGCGGACGAACTCAAGACCATGGTCGGCGGCGACCGGATCGAGCTGACCGTCGACCGCGCCGACAATCTCGCGACGGCCGAGACCGCCCTGAAAGACCTGGCCGATGGCGAGATCCACCTCGAACCGGGGTTGCGCAGGATCACCGTCCCGGTCGCCGACGGATCGCAGGCTCTGGTGGAGGCGGTGGGGCGGCTGGCCGAGCACAACGTACAGATCCACGATGTCGGTCTGCGCCGTCCGTCCCTGGACGACGTCTTCCTCACCCTCACCGGCCACGAAGCGGAGACGAGCGCCGTCGGCGACGCGGCGGACGACAAGCTGGAAGCTACGGAAGGAACGATCCGATGACCGCGACGGCCCCGGCCCTGACACGGCCCTCGCTGGGCGAGCGACTGTCCATCGTGGTCAGTGACAGCGTGACGATCGCGAAACGCAATGTCATCAAGATCAAGCGGGTACCCGACGTCCTGATCTTCTCCACACTCTCGCCGATCATGTTCGTGCTGCTGTTCGCCTACGTCTTCGGCGCGGCCATCGATGTGCCCGGTCTGTCCGGCGGATACCGCGAGTTCCTCATCGCGGGCATCTTCGCGCAGACCGTGGTGTTCGGCGCGACCTTCACCGGCGCGGGACTGGCCGAGGACATGCAGAAGGGCATCATCGACCGATTCCGCTCGCTGCCGATGGCTTCGTCGGCGGTGCTGGTCGGCCGCACGATCAGCGATGTGGTGATCAACGTGGTCAGCCTGACGGTGATGTCGCTGACCGGTCTGGTGGTCGGCTGGCGGATTCGCGGTTCGTTCCTGGACGCGGTGCTGGCCTACATCCTGCTGCTGCTGTTCGCCTACGCGGTGTCCTGGATCATGGCCGTGGTGGGCCTGCTGGTGCGGGCGCCGGAGGTGTTCAACAACGCCAGCTTCATGGTGATCTTCCCGCTGACGTTCATCGCCAACACGTTCGTCCCCAGCGACAAGTTGCCCACCGCCCTGCGGGTGATCGCGGAATGGAACCCGGTATCCGCGCTGACCCAGGCGACGCGCGACCTGTTCGGCAACACCAGCCCGCTCGCACCGACGTCGGACTCCTGGCCGCTGCGGCACCCGGTGATCACCTCCCTGGTGTGGGTGGTGGTGATCATGGTGGTGTTCGTGCCGCTGGCCCTGCGTCAGTACAAGAAGACGGTCAGTCGCTGACCGGCGATTCCCGATCAGCGATCGTGTTCCGCGCCGGCTTCCGCCAAGGGTGCCGGCGCGGAGCCGTTACGGGAGTACCCGATGCGCGGGGGAGCGGGGGCGGGCTCCGGCTGCTGCGGCCGCCGGCTACGGACCAGATAGGCCACGCCGCCCGCCAGCGCGACTGCCGCCGCGAGGAGGAGCCGATTACGTGAACGCGAAGAGACATGCAAGCGCCCCGAGGTCATTGCACCACTCTAGGCACAGCCCGCCGATTCGCGCAGGAGGCCCAGCTCACAGCACGGTCCGGCCCAGTTCCGCGGCTGGATCGCCAACCGTGGCACGATGGGCGTCGTGACCTCACCGAATCAGACATCCGTGGCAACGCTGCACACGAATCATGGCGATATCAAGCTCGCGCTCTTCGGTAACCACGCGCCCAAAACGGTGCGCAATTTCCTAGGTCTCGCCGAGGGTTCGGCACCGTACACCACCGCGAACGCCAGCGGGGGCAACACCGGCCCGTTCTATGACGGCGCTCTGTTCCATCGCGTGATGGCCGGATTCATGATCCAGGGTGGCGATCCCACCGGTACCGGTCGCGGCGGCCCGGGTTACGAGTTCGGCGACGAGTTCCACCCGGAGTTGCGGTTCGACCGGGGCTACTTGCTGGCGATGGCCAACGCGGGGCCGGGCACCAACGGCTCGCAGTTCTTCATCACCGTTCGCCCGCAGCCGCATCTCAACCGCAAGCACACGATCTTCGGTGAAGTGGTGGATCCGGATTCCCGGAAGGTCGTCGACTCGATCGCGACCACCGGGACCGATCGCAACGACCGCCCGCTGGAACCCGTCGTTATCACCAAGATCACGATCGAATGAGACTATGAATCCCCAGCCGCCCGCACCCACGTGCGTCCGCCATCCGAATCGCCCGACCGGCCTGGCCTGCACGCGGTGCGGGCGGCCGTCCTGCGCGGAATGCCTGCGTCCCGCAGCCGTCGGCCAGCACTGCGTCGACTGCCTGCGCACGGATCAGCGTGGCGTCGCTCCGGTGCGGACGGTCTCGGGCGCGGCAGCGGCCCGCACATCCGCACCTTATGTGACCTATGCGCTGATCGCGATCAACATGGTGATCTACGCGATCACCGCGGCCCAGTCGAAGAACCTGATGGACAACCAGCTGGGTTCCGCGCTGTTCGTGGACTGGGTGCTGTGGGCACCGGCCGTCGCGGACGGCGAATGGTGGCGGGTGCTCGGTTCCGGGTTCCTGCACTACGGCCCGATCCACCTGGCGCTCAACATGTTCGCCCTGTACGTGGTGGGCCGCGATGCCGAGCTGGTGCTGGGACGATTGCGCTATCTCGCGGTGTACTCGGTTTCGCTGCTCGGCGGGTCCGCCGGGGTCATGCTGTTCTCGCAGAACAGTCTTACGGCGGGCGCGTCCGGCGCGGTGTACGGCTTGTTCGGTGCGATCACGATCATCCTGCTCCGGTTGCGCCAGAACCCGAATCAGATGCTCATCATCATCGGCATCAACGTCTTCATCAGTTTGTCGCTGCCCGGCATCTCACTCTGGGGCCATCTCGGCGGTCTGGCCGCGGGCACGCTCGCGACCCTCGGCATCCTGTTCCTGCCCGGGTGGCTGCGAGTGAAAACTCCGCAAGCGGCACGGGTGGTCGGCTGGGCAGCGGTGGCGCTCGTCGCCGTCGCGGCGCTGGCAACGGTGGTAGTGAGCGCGATCACTTCCGCTGCGTGACACGCTGATTCGCTTCACGTGAAACATTCGCGTCCGCGTGGGACGAATGCACGTCAGCGAGTCTTGTCCTCGGTGAGCCGCAGTGCTCCTACCAGGTCTTGGTAGACGAGTTCAGGGTTTGCGCCCAGATCCCAGCGGCCGAAGATCAGGAGCCGCTCGGTGCCATCGTGCTGGACATCGAGTTCCAGCATCGGCATCTTGCGCCCGAGACGTCGGTAGCTCACCACGCGGGCGCGACTGATCTGCTCAGGGGCGTATTCGTCCGCCCCCGTCAGCGTGCGGACGACCATGCGCGGGTGCGCGCCGGTTATCACCGACAGCCGCGGGCGTTGCCGGAACCCGAGCCCGGCAAGGGCGAGCAGTCCGACGGCGGCGAGTCCCACGAGCAGGCGGCTGGCGGCTTCGGAGGTGACCACCGCGGCGACGGCCAGCGCGATGCCGCCCACGGTAACCGCGACGAGAGCGGGTGTCGGCGTGGTCCAGGCCAGGCGCGGCTCTTCGCGGTCCCGCGGGCCGGGGGCCGGGGGCTCCGGACTCACAGCACTCCCCAATCGCTCCTCGAGTTGTCCACAGGCTCATCCACAGGTGTGCATGAATGACACGTCTGTAATCCGGGTCGGCGTTGTGCTCAGCGCCAGCGCATCGTCATGATCAGCCCGACCACCATCAGGCCGAAGCCGATCAGGAAGTTCCAGGCGTTGAGGTCGTTCATCCAGCTGATCTGCTCGGCCGCCAGATAGTAGACGAGCAGCCACACCAGCCCGGCGAGCATGAACCCGAGCATGATGGCGACATACCAGACCGGAGACGGCCCCGCCTTCACCTTCACCGGCGTCCGGCTGGCGGGGTTGATCGTATAGTCGGTCTTCTTACGGACCTTCGACTTGGGCATGACGTCCTCGTATTCGGCGGCAGGTCGTGGTCTCTAGGCTATCCCAACAGGTAATGGATGCGACGCGGTGCCGGGCGGGGACGTAATCTCGATGTCATGCGTGTTCTGGTCGTCGACAATTACGACAGCTTCGTCTTCAACCTGGTGCAGTACCTCGGGCAACTCGGTGTCGACGCTGTCGTCTGGCGCAACGACGAGCCGAATCTGGCCGACGTCGGCGCGGTCGTAGGCGATTTCGACGGCATTTTGATCAGCCCCGGCCCCGGCACCCCCGACCGTGCGGGCGCCAGCATCCCGTTGGTGCGCGCCTGCGCGCAGCAGAGTGTTCCGCTGCTCGGCGTGTGCCTCGGCCACCAGGCGATCGGTGAGGCGTTCGGCGCCACCGTCACCAGGGCCCCGGAGCTGCTGCACGGGAAGACGAGCGAGGTCTTCCACATCGGCGCGGGTGTGCTGGCCGGTCTGCCCGACCCGTTCACCGCCACGCGGTACCACTCGCTCACCGTCGTGGAAGACACCCTGCCCGAGGAGATCGAGGTGCTCGGACGCACCGAGAGCGGGATCGTGATGGCCATGCGTCATCGCACCTTGCCCATCCACGGTGTGCAGTTCCATCCGGAATCGGTGCTCACCCAGGGTGGGCACCGGATGCTGGCCAACTGGCTCGGCGTGTGCGGGGAGCGCCCCGCCGAGGGTTTGGTGCAGACGCTGGAGGCGGAGGTCGCCGCGCTGGTGTTGCGGTGACCCGTCCGCATGTGCTGCTGTCGGTCGCGGCGAGCATCGACGGGTACATCGACGACGCGAGCCCGCAGCGGCTGCGCTTGTCCGACGCGGCGGACTTCGACCGGGTGGACCAGGTCCGCGCGGACTCCGACGCCATCCTGGTCGGCGCGCAGACCCTGCGCAGCGACAACCCGCGATTGCTCGTCGACAGCGC
Organism: Nocardia exalbida NBRC 100660; assembly: GCF_000308575.1. Classification (GTDB taxonomy): domain Bacteria; phylum Actinomycetota; class Actinomycetes; order Mycobacteriales; family Mycobacteriaceae; genus Nocardia; species Nocardia exalbida. The sequence continues at coordinate 47,344 of NZ_BAFZ01000128.1, forward strand.
CGAACGCAGGGCGGCGCGCGTCGCGGCGGGCAAACCGGAATTTCCGCTGAAGGTGACCGTCTCGGCGAGCGGCGACTTGGCTCCGGAGCTGCGGTTCTGGCACTACGGCGGCGACAAGCTCGTGTACTCCACCGCGGCGGCCGCGCCGGAACTCACCGCCCGCCTGGCCGGATTGGCCGAGGTCGTGGCTCTCGGGACCGAGCTCGATTTCGGTGCACTGCTGGACGATCTGGGCCGACGGGGTGTCGACCGGCTCATGGTGGAGGGCGGCACCCGCATCCACACCGCGTTTCTCGCCGCCGATCTGGCCGACGAACTGCATCTAGCGATCGCCCCGATCCTGGTGGGAGACATCGCGGCGCCGCGCTTTCTCGACCCGGCCGACTTTCCGGGCGCGCCTCATCGCCGGATGCGCCTTACCGACGTGACGCAAGTCGGGGATGTCGCGGTGTTGCGTTACCTGCCGAAGGCCGAGCCTGCCTGACGCCGACGCGATCCCTCGGCGTCGAGGGCACGCGGAACAGCTCGGCGTGACGCCGCGAGCCGTCCAGGACGAGCGAACCGCGGACGGCCATCGGCCGTCCGCGGTTCGAACTCACCTGGCACCTCGCCCCGGCTGCCCGCACCGGCGGCATGGGCCGCTGCTCCCCGGAGTCGCCGAGCGGGAGCCCGGCCGAAAGACGCCGAAGTACCTTGTGCGGACACGGAAGGCGTTGTCGGGTGCGTTCCTCCGCGCCGGTCCGAAATCTATGGACGTCCGTAGACGGCGGTGACGAACTCGCCGAGCTGGTTGTCGTCCAGATGCCGGGCCAGGTCCGCCTCGCTGATCATGCCGACCAACCGCTTGTCCTCGATGACCGGCATGCGCTTGACCCGGTTGCTTTCCATCTCGTCGAGGACTTCCTCGATGTCGGCGTTGGCGTCGACCCACCGGGGCGTCGATTCACACAGTTCATCCACCCGGCATTCCGACGGGGTCTTGCCCTGGGCGATGCACTTCACCACGATGTCGCGGTCGGTGACGATGCCGCACATCCGCTCGTTCTGGTCGGAGATGATCAGGGACCCGACGTCGAGTTCGGCCATGGTGCGTGCGGCCTGCTCGATTGTCGTGTCCTTCGAAATCCACTGGACGCCCGGTTTCATGATGTCCCTGGCAGTGGTCATGAGCTACCTCCTCGTGCTCAGCTGCGCTGATTGGGATGAAGCAGCATCATTCTCCCGCAATTCACACCGGTTGGTCTTGTTTTCTGGATACCGGCGGCGGCGCCGATCACGGCGGGCCGAGTACCCCCACGCCGACCAGGATGGCGCTGTTCTTCTGGATCGAACTGCCCGCCGACGGTTGCTGGCTGAGGATGCGCCCGACATTGCCCGCGTCGAAGGTGCCCTGCGGGGACTGGCTGATCTGGCTGGTGCTGCCGGCCCAGCCTTCCGCGCGCAGCTTCTCCACCGCCTGCGAGACGGTGAGACCGACCAGCGACGGCATCTTCAGGTCACCCGCGGACACCTGGACCGTGACCGTGGAACCCTTCTCGGCGCTGCTGCCGCCTGCCGGGCTGGAGGCGACCACCTCGCCCTTGGGCTTCGAGGACTGCACCTCCTGGACGACGACCTTGAAGCCGTTGCCCTCGATGTTCGGCTGCGCCACGTCGATGCTCTGCCCGACGACGTAGGGAACGCGGACCGCCTCCGGGCCGGTGCCGACGGTGACGACGATTTCCCAGTCGACGTCGACCTTCGAACCCGGCGACGGGTTCTGCTCGATCACCTGGTCCTTCTCGGCGGTGCTCGACGGTTTGCGCTCGACGTTCGGATTGATCCGAAGGCCCTTGGAGTTCAAGACCTGCTCGGCCTGCTCCTGGGACAGACCGGTCAACTTCGGCACCTGGACCTGCGCGGGACCCGAGGACACCTGGACCGTGACCGTGCTGCCCTCATCGATCCGCGAGCCGCCGAGCGGCTGGGTCGCGATCACGTTTCCCGTGGCGACCTTGCTATCGGGCTTCTGCTGGATCGCCACGGTGAAGCCGAGCTTCTGCAGCGCGTCCTGCGCTTGCTGCGAGGACTTGTTGGACAGGTCGGGAATGGCCACCTGGTCCGGTCGGCTTCCCGGCCCGAGCAGCACCCAGAACAGCGCGAAAGCCACCGCGACGGCCGCGACGGCGCCGATCGCGATGTAGGCGGTCCGGCGCCGTCCGTTCGGCTCGGCCGGATCCTGCTCGGCGGTGTCGTCGTGGCGCTCGACCGTACGGTAGTTGCGCGGCGGGGGCTCGTCCGCGCCCATCATGGTGGTGCGGTCCTCGTCGGTCATCACCATCGGGGCGCTGGGCTTCTGGCCGCCGAGCACCCGGATCAGATCGGCGCGCATCTCGGCGGCGCTCTGGTATCGGTTGGCCGGATTCTTGCTCATCGCCTTGAGCACGACCGAGTCCAGTTCGCGCGGCACCCCGGAGTACACGTGCGAGGGCAGTCGCGGGTCTTCCCGGACGTGCTGGTAGGCGACGGCGACCGGGGAATCACCCGTGAAAGGCGGCTCCGCGGTGAGGATCTCGAACAGCACACAACCGACGGAGTAGACGTCCGAGCGCGCGTCCACCGTTTCGCCGCGCGCCTGCTCCGGGGAGAGGTACTGCGCGGTGCCGATCACCGCCGCGGTCTGGGTCATGGGGTTGGAGTTGTCGGCGAGTGCGCGCGCGATGCCGAAGTCCATCACCTTCACCGCGCCCGACCGGTTGATCATGATGTTCGCGGGCTTCATGTCGCGGTGCACGATCCCGGCCTTGTGGCTGAAATCCAAGGCGGCGCAGACATCCGCGATGATCTCCATCGCGCGGCGCGGCGGCAGCGGTCCCTTGCCGCGCACGATGTCGCGCAGTGTGTCGCCGTCGACGTACTCCATCACGATGTACGGCAGCGGGCCGCCGTCCACCTCCGCCTCGCCCGTGTCGTAGACCGCCACGATGGCCGGATGATTGAGCGCGGCCGCGTTCTGCGCTTCGCGCTTGAACCGCAGGTAGAACGTGGGGTCACGGGCCAGGTCGGCCCGCAGGACCTTGATAGCCACGTCCCGGCTCAAGCGGACGTCGCGAGCCTTGTGCACCTCGGACATACCACCGAACCCGATGATCTCGCCCAGCTCGTAGCGAGACGAGAGATTCTTCGGGGTCGTCATGGCAGTCCTTGCGAAGAAGTGGCGGATCCGCTGCGGGTGGCCGAAGGCCCTCGGGCACCGGGAATCTCCGGGAATGGTATGTCGAGAGTCGGGATGCGCGGACGGCTGGTTGTGGCGGTGGGCGCGGTGGTCGTCGGCTTCGTCGTGCTCGGTGCCGTGCTGGTGGGCGGCGGGGTGGTCGTCGTCGGCTCCGGTGTCGTGGTCTTCGGCTCGGTGGTGGGCGGTTCGTAGGTCTCGGTGTCCACGGGCGGAGGTGCGGGCTTGGGCGTCGTCGTGGCCACCGGCGGGACGGGCTTGGGGTTCGGCGCGACCGTCACGGTCGGCGACGGCGTGGAATCCGGATTGGTGTCTCCACCGAAGAGCAGGTAGGCCGTGAGCGCCCCGAGCAGCACCGCGCCGATGCCGAGCCCG
>NZ_BAFZ01000127.1 GCF_000308575.1 Nocardia exalbida NBRC 100660
GTGCACCGATGTGGAGTTGTTGCGGGCGCATGTGAGTGGTCGGCGGCATGCGTTCGCCGAGTTGCTGCGCAGGCATAACGATCATCTGTGGCAGACGGCGTTGCGTACGTCGTATACGCGTGAGGACGCTGCTGATTCGTTGCAGGATGCGTTGTTGTCGGCGCATCGCACGGCGGGGGCGTTTCGTGCGGAGTCCCAGGTGCGTAGTTGGTTGCATGCGATCGTGGTGAACGCGTGCCTGGATCGGATTCGTCGCAACAAGACCAGGCGCGCGTTGTCGTTGTCGCCGGAGTCGATGCCCGAGCCGAGGGATGAGCGCGATGAGATGGCGGCGGTGGAGATGTCGATGGTCGTCGATCGTGCGTTGTTCTCGTTGCCGCCGGAGCAGCGGACGGCGTTGGTCGCGGTGGATGTGGAGGGGTATAGCGTGGCCGAGGCGGCCGCGTTGCTGGGTGTGCCGGAGGGAACGATCAAAAGCAGGTGCGCTCGCGGACGGCAGCGGTTGAAAGAGCAATTGGATTATCTGCGTGATCC
>NZ_BAFZ01000126.1 GCF_000308575.1 Nocardia exalbida NBRC 100660
GGCCCGCTGCCCGGCCAGCCGGTCGCACCGACCGATGGTTCCTCGCCGAGTGCCACCGGCTCACCGAGACCGGGCAACAGCGGCAACTCGGGGAACGGCGAAGGTACGAGCGGAACCGCGCCCACCCGAGGTCGATAGATCGTCGTCGCGAGCCGGGGCCGACCGCACCACGGTCGGCCCCGGCCTGTGCGTCGCCTCCCTTTCGACGAACCCGGTGGTCGGCATGCGCTGTGGTGCCGAGGCGGTCGGTGCCCGAGTCGATCCGGACCGCGCTGCGCCCTCCGGGTAGCCTCGGTTTCCGTGACCGATCAGCAGTTGGTGGAGCCACGGAGGAATGGGAGGGCGCCGCTGTCGGACCAGAAGATGGTGCCCGGTGGGGCGTACTACGCCGCTCCCGCTCCGCTCGCCTCCGATCTGCGATCGGCGGACGCGCGCGACCGGCCGAGCCGCAACGATTCCCTGGCCGCGCAACTGTCCACGGTGATCGGCGGGCCGGTCGGTGATCATGCGCTGATCGGGCGGGTGCAGTTCTGGACGCCCATGCGGGTGCTGCTGGCGTTCACCGTGGTGTTCCTGGCACTCGGCTGGTTCGGCAAGGCGGGATGCCTCCAGCAGACCCATGGCGCGGACGGCCCCACCCTCGACTGGAACAACGGCCGCCAGTACGTGGCGATGTGTTACTCGGACACCGTTCCGCTCTACGGCGCGGAACGGCTGAACGAAGGCGCCTTCCCGTACAAGAAGCAATGGACCGAGCAGACTCCCGACGGTGGGCGGGAGACGCGATACATGGAGTATCCGGTGCTCTCGGGCCTGTACCAGTACTTCTCGATGCGGATCGCGAAGAGCTGGGACGCCGCACCGCTGCCCGGCGCGTTGCAGGTGGTGATCTACTTCAACGTCGTCGCGTTCGGTCTGGCGATGGCCTGGTTGATCACCGTCTGGGCGTCGGCGCTGCTGTCCGGCCGCCGGATCTGGGACGCGGCGCTGATCGCCTGTTCACCGTTGGTGATCGTGCACGCGTTCACCAATTTCGACGCGCTCGCGACGGCCTTCGCCGCGACCGGCCTGCTCGCCTGGGCCCGGCGCAAACCCGTGCTGGCGGGACTCCTGCTCGGTCTCGGCGGCGCCGCCAAGCTGTATCCGCTGCTGCTGCTCGGTCCGATCATCGTGCTGTGCCTGCGTACCGAGACGATGCAACGCACGCCGCGCACGCACCTCGGCCTGCGGATCCGCGATATCGACAGCTGGCCCGCCTTCCTGGCGTGGGTGCGCGAGACGCCCTACCGCGTCCGATTTCTCAGTGCCCGTCCGCTCGGCGCGGCGTCCGTCACCGTATGCGCCGCGCTGGCCACCTGGCTGGCGGTGAACCTGCCGATCGCCGCGCTGTTCCCGAACGGCTGGCGGGAATTCTTCCGGCTCAACACCACCCGGCATGCCGACCCGGACTCGATCTACAACGTGATCTCCTCGTTCACCGGCTGGCCCGGCTTCGACGGCGTGCTGACCCACGGGGAACAACCCGCCATCCTGAACGCCGTCTCGCTGCTGGCGTTCGTCGCGGCCTGCGCGGTGATCGCCTACATCGGCCTCACGGCGCCGCGGCGGCCGCGGCTGGCGCAGCTGTGTTTCCTCGTGGTCGCGGCGTTCCTGCTGACGAACAAGGTGTGGAGTCCGCAGTATTCGCTGTGGCTGGTGCCGCTGGCCGTCCTGGCGTTGCCGCACCGGCGCATCCTGCTGGCCTGGATGACCATCGACGCGCTGGTCTGGGTGCCGCGCATGTTCTACTACCTCGGCTTGGACCGCAAGGGCCTGCCCGAGCAGTGGTTCACCGGCACCGTCGCCCTGCGTGATCTGGCGGTACTCGGACTGTGCGCTCTGATCGTGCGCCAGATCTATCGCCCCGAGGAGGACTTGGTGCGGCGCGACTTCGTCGACGACCCCGTCGGCGGGGTCGTCGACCGTATGCCGGACCCGCTGCTGGCGTGGCTGCCGGAGCCGCTGCGACCGCGACCGGCGGTCGCACGCGGCTGACCAGGCGATCTCACGGGGTGCGCAGGAAGCGCGCCTGCCGTTCCGGCTCCTGCGGCAACATGTCCAGATCGAGTTCCCACGCGCTGCCGGTCCACGGGTCGAACAGCGGCGTACCGCCGATGGTCGGCAGATGGCGGCACGACTGCGACAGCATCGCCACGGTGGTGTCGGCCGAGTCGGATTCGTCGGCGCCGACGATCACGATGGACAGTCCGATCAGCTCGCCACGCGTGATCAACGCGCCGATCCGCTGCGCGTCCGAACTCTGATAGCCATGTGGGAAATCCGCGGCCAACAGGACTCGATGCTCGCTGGGCGGTGTGAAGGCGCCACTCGCATAAGCCAGTTCGGCCAGTTCGGCCGCGTCCACCAGCGCTTGCAACCGCGCCGAGATATCGGCGTGGTCGGTGATCGGCGGGCCGTTCAGCACCGGAGCCAGCAAACCGGTGAAGCCGCTGAACGCGTCGGTCAGATCGATGATGTCCAGCAGCGTCCGCCGCTGCGGCGCCGTGGCGAGCAACCGCGCGAGCAGCGCGCCCACCACGGGCGTGACCGCGCGGGTCGATTCGGCATCGATCCACAACGGCCGATTCAGCGGCACCGGAACGCAATACGGAATGCGCACCGATCCCCGGTCGAGCGCGTACAACTCGCCGAGCCGGATACCGTCGCTCGGTGCGGGCGGCTTGTCCCAAACGGGCGAGTCCCAGGAGGCCAGGGCGGGCGGCAGCACCCGGTCGGCCTCGGCGAGTTCGCCCATCAGCTGTTCGGCGTCGCGCTCATGGTTGCGCTCGGCGGTGGCGACCAGCTCGTCGTGCCGTTGCTGCGCGACCCGGCGCGCCTGCTCGGCTGCCGGAGTATTCCTGGTCGCGGGGTCGGAGACGGCCAGCGACAGTTCGTGATCCAACCGCTTGGCCGCGTACTCCCGCGCCGAGATCAGCGCGGCAGCCGATCGCGCGGCGTCCTCGAAGACCATCCACAGCCGTTCCAGGCCGTGACCGACCTCCAGCGGCGCACCGGCGGCGGCGATCTGCGCGTCGCCCGCCAGCGGACCGGCCATGGTGTGCGTACCGGGTTGGTCGGAGGGCCCGGATTCCGTGGCCGCGCCGTCGACCTCGACGCCGTGCGCCGTGAGCAACACGGCGAGACCGCCCGCGTAACCCTGGCCCACCGCGCGCAGCTTCCAAGCAGGACCGCGCCGGTACACCTCCAGACAGATCAGCGCCGTCTCCCCGGACGACGGCGTGATCGCGAATTCCGCGGTCACGCTGCCGTTCTCGGACAAGGTGGCGGTGACCGGCCCGAGCCCGTCGGCCCGCGCGGGGGCGGCCGGGTCGGCGCTGACCACGAGCAGCACGGCCTTCGCGTCGGCGCGCACCTCGGTGAGCGTGATCGTGATCCCGTCGGCCGTCAACGCGACCCCCGCCGTGGCGGGCTGGTTGTAGAAGACGAAATCGTCGCTGGAGAACACCTTCATGTCCTCCGCGACCACCAGCGCGGAAACGTCGAGGGCAGCCTCGGCGCGCGCACTGAAACGAACGACCTCACCGGTCAACGGGATGTTCTGACCGGCCTGCAGTTGAATCACCGTGTCTGCCCTGCTGTCGCGCCGCCGGTCAATTGTTGACGAGGAACCGGCCGAGCTGCGGCACCGCCTCACCCGGATGCTTGGCCTGGAAGCCCTCACCGAGCGCCTGCAGTTTCCAGTCGTTGCCGACCCGGTACAGCTTGGACATCGCCATCGCGGTGAACGGCATGCCACCGGCGAGCGTGTACCTGGCCAGCTCGCCGTTGTTGGTCCCGTCGACCAAGCGGCAGAACGCGTTCTGCACCTGCTCGAAGGTGTGGCCCTTGTAGGAGGTCACGATGAACAGCAGCGTGGTGATGTGCGCGGGGATGCGGGTCAGGTCGACCAGGATCACCTCGTCGTCGCCCTCGCCCTCGCCGGTGAGGTTGTCACCCTGGTGGCGGATCGAGCCGTCCTTCGAGGTCAGCTGGCCGTAGTAGGCGACGTCCACCGGGTTCATGTCGGCGAACAGGATGACCGACGCGTCCAGGTCGATATCGACCGTGCGGTTGCCGAACATGCCGCGGCTGCGCACCGGATCCCAGCCGAGACCCATCTTGACGAAGGTCAGCGCGGCGCCTTCCTTACGCAGGGTCACCCGCTGGCCCTTGACCAGGCTGACCGCGCGGTCCTTGCTCAGGCTGACCTCGGCGGGCTGCTGCGGCTGCTGCGGAACGGGCTGGCCGGGCGGCGGATACCCCGGCCCGGGGGCGGGCGGCGGGGGATAACCCTGGCCGGGCGGCGGCGGGTAACCCGGCCCGCCCTGCGGTGGCTGACCGGGACCCGGGGGCGGGTAGCCGGGGCCGGGCGGCGGATAGCCGGGGCCGGGGCCGGGCGGCGCGTACTGCGGCGCCTGCTGCTGGGTCGGGTACGCCGGGGCGGTCGGCGGCTGCTGAACCGGCTGCGGCGGAGGCGGCGGGGCCTGCGCGGGCTGGGCGGGCGCATCGTCGACCGTCACACCGTGGTCGGTGACCAGCGCGGCGAAACCGCCCGCGTAGCCCTGTCCGACCGCACGCACCTTCCACGCACCCTGGCGACGGTAGAGCTCGAGCGCGATCACGATCGACTCGGTGTTCAGCCCTTCGATCCGGTACTCGTACAACTGATTACCGGCCGCGTCCGACACGATCGCGGTCGGTGCGGGGAACATGCCGAAATTACTGTTCGCGTCGTCCAGCGTGATCACCGCGCGAATCTGATCGATGTCGGCGGGCACGGCGTTCAACGACACCGCCAGCGACGCGGGCTGGCCCGCGGGCGCGGGCTGCAAGTTGACGCCGGGGCCGCTGGGCTGGTTGAAGAAGACGAAGTCGGCGTCGGAACGGACCTTGCCCCGCTCGGTGACCAGTAGTGCCGACAGATCCGCCGGCGCCGTGAGCTGGACGGAAATCACCACGTCGTTGGTGGCCAGCGGACCGTTCTGGCCCTTGGCGAGAGTTGCGGACAAGTTCGACCCTTCGCTTGTCGGTGCGTTCGCCTGACACTCTACGAGAAACGCGCTGCGCGGCGCTTGTACTCAACTGCCGAGCTACCCCGACCCTCGCGAAACATCGGTTAGGGTGACGGCACGCAGATGGAATACGGCGATCACACCGTGTTCCCGATCGAGACAGCAGGCAGACACCGCATGGCGCAACTGTTCGAGCAATCGAAGAAGGTGATCGAGGCTCATCTGGCCGGAACCAGCCTCCGCGCGATCTCCGGCTCGATGATTGCCTACGAGGGAAATGTGCAGTTCAAAGCGGCCGGTTTCGGCGGAGGCGACGGTGTGATCGCCGGGCTGAAGCGCCGGGCCACCGGTGAGAAGCTGTCGCTGATGGAGTGCGCGGGGCACGGCCGGGTGTTCTTCGCCGTCAACGGCCAGCACGTCACCGTGGTCGACCTGAACAACGAGACGCTACAGGTTGAGTCGCAGCAATTGCTCGCGTTCGCCGGGAACCTGCGCACCGATGTGCGTTTCGCCGGGTTGCGCGGCGCGTCCAGCGGGCAGGGCCTGTTCACCACGACCGTCTCCGGCCAGGGTCAGGTCGCGCTGCTCTCGGCCGGCGGTCCACTCATCCACCTGGAGGTTTCCCCGCAGTACCCGCTGATCGTGGATCCGGACGCGTTCGTCGCGGCGCGCGGGAACCTCAACCAGTCCTTCGTCACCGATGTGTCCTGGCGCAGTTTCGTCGGCCAGGATGCGGGCGAGGCGTTTTCGCTGCGCTGGGACGGCCAGGGCGTGGTGTTGATCCAACCGGCGGAACGGTAGGGGCGAGCGGGTGTTCGAGAAGGTCAACGGCAAAGTCGTCAAGGTCGATGTCGGGATGGCGGGCGGTGTGGTCGCCCGCAACGGCGCGATGCTGTTCTATACCGGCGACGTTTCGTTTGCTCCCCACCAGGTTCCGGGGGCGCAGGGGATGGGCGGCATGGGCGGGTTGATGGGGCTGGCGGGCCGCGCGATGGCGGGTGAGCACGAGCGCACCATGCTCGCGCAGGGCAACGGCCAGGTCCATTACGGATTCGCGGGCCTCGAGGTCCACGTGGTGCACATGCAGCCGGGCGCGACGCTGCGCGTCGAGGCTTCGCGGCTGCTGGCCAACACCGCCGGATTGCAGAGTTCGGTGGTGTCGGTGATGAGTTCGGGCGGCGGAGGCGGTGGCGGCCTGATGGGCGCGCTGCGTGGCGCCGCCTCGGGCGCTTTGACCGGGCAGGGCATGTTCACCACCCAGCTGTCCGGGCAGGGGGCCGCGGTGCTGCTCGCGCACGGCGGATTCCTGGAATTGCAAGTGGGCGGGCCCAATCCGATCGTGGTCGACCCGCAAGCCTTCGTCGCCGCCTACGGCAACGTGCAGACCGAGCTCAAAGCGGCACTGAGCTGGCGGGATGCCGTCGGCCGCGGTTCCGGCGAGGCGATGCAGTTGCATTGCGCCGGGCAGGGCGTCGTCTACGTGCAGGCCTCCGAAGAGAAGTTGTGAGCAGGGTATGTCCCAGATCCTCAACCCCATGAATCTCGGTGAGAGCGACAACATCCCGGGAAACAGCTACGCGTACTGCATCGACCTGAACAAGCCGTGGTTCATGCGCAAGGGCGCGATGATCGCCTATTACGGCGACATGCGGTTCCAGATGCTCACCCACGGGTTGCAGGGCGGGCTGCTGCACATGGTGTCGCAGCAGTTCTCGGCGCCGCTGTTCACCGGCGATTACGTCGTCGCGGAGGGGCACGGCAAGCTGATCATCGGCGACCGCGGCTACGACATCAATTCCTATGACCTCGAGGACAACGGCAATCTGACCATCCGGGCGGCGAACCTGCTTGCCTTCGAGCCGGGCCTGTCGCTCAACCAATCCATCGTGCCCGGCTTCCTCACCCTCATCGGCACCGGCAAGTTCCTCGCCTCCTCCAACGGACCCGTCATGTTCGCCGAGCCTCCGCTACGCGTCGACCCGGAATCGCTGGTCGGCTGGGCGGATTGCCCCTCCCCCAGCCACCACTACGACGAGCGCTGGATCTCGAACTTCCTGGCCGCCGGTGCGGCGCGCTTCGGCGTGAACTCCGGTGAGGAGCGTCAGTTCGAGTTCACCGGCGCGGGCACCGTGCTGATCCAATCCAGCGAGAAGGTGCTCAGCGACTCGATGCTGGTGCGCACCATCGAGGGACAGATCCAGAGCGGCATCACCGTCGGCGGCCTGCAAAGACTTCAAGGGCTCATCGCGCAGCAACTGGCGGGGCAGCAGCAGTACTGACCCGCGGAACCCCGGTCGCGAACATCGCGACCTTGCCCGGAATCACTCGCGTGGGGGATTCGCGGCCCGCCGGAGCTGGATACCGTTCATTCGTGTTTCACATCCTCTCCTCCCAGGTCCTGCGCGTGGCGCTGCCCGCGGCGATCCTCGCCGCGGCAGCGGTGCCCGCCGCCGCGATGCCGATTCCTGCGGTTCCAGCCGTACCGGAACCGCCGCGATTCGCCGGTGCCGCCGCGAGCGGTGAACCGGTCACCGGCATTCCCCCGGTCCCGCAGAACCCGCATCTGGCGCCGAACGGCAACTCGGGTGTCCACAACGACGGGTGGATGAGCGACACCTATACCCGCCCCGGTCCGTTCGGCCGGGCGCCGCGGACCGATTCCCTGCTGCTCGGCAGCGAGTGCGGCTCGCTGGCGTTCGACCGTGCCGGACGCATCGTCACCACGTGCCTCGGGCTGCAACCGGGTCTCTATCTCATCGATCCCGCCTCGATGACCGTGCTCGGCAAGCATCCGCTGCCCGGCAAGAGCCCGATCGATACGCTGCGACCCGGCGCTTTCGACAACTTCGTCGGCGGCGGGTACTTCTACCTCGACGACGAGGACCGCGCCGTAGTGGGCACCAGCACCGGGCATGTCCAAGTGTTCGCCGAAACCTCCTCCGCCGACGGCTTTTCGCTGACACGCGACTACGACCTGACCGGCGTGCTGCATCCGGGCGAGACATTGAACTCCGCGCTGCCGGACTCGAACGGCCTGATCTGGTTCGTGGCCAAGACGAACGGCGTGGTCGGCATCCTCGATCCGGACACCGGTGCGGCACAGGCGGTTCAGCTCGGAGCGGGCACGGAGAACCAGATCGAGAACTCGTTCGCCGTCGGCGCGGCAGGCGAAGTCTACGTCGCCACCAACCGGCAGCTCCTGCGCTTCGACGCCGGACCCGACCGGGCGCCCCGGATCACGTGGCAGACCACCTACGCCAACAGCAACCAGCGCAAGCCGGGCCAGGTGGACGACGGAACCGGCACCACGCCCACCGTCCTGCCCGACGGCTATGTCGCCATCACCGACAACGCCGACCCGATGAACGTCGTCGTCTACCGCACGGCGCCGTCGGTCGCCGAACGGCAGGTCTGCGCGGTACCGGTGTTCGAACCCGGCCGCAGCGCCACGGAGAACTCCCTGATCGGTGCCGGGCGCTCACTCATCGTCGAGAACAATTACGGGTATTCGCATCCCGACGCGGTCGTGTCCGGTAAGACGACCACACCGGGGTTCGCCCGTGTCGACATCGACGCCGGCGGCAACGGCTGCCATCTCACCTGGACCAACTCGGTCGAAGCCGCACCCACGGTGGTACCGAAGCTGTCGCTGGCTACCGGCTTGATCTACACCTATACGAAAGGCACCGAGCCGAGCGACCCGTGGTACTGGACCGCCCTCGACTACCGCACCGGCGCGACGGTGTGGAAACAACTGTCCGGCACGGGCCCGGGCTTCAACAACAATTACGCCGGGATCGCGGTCGGCCCCGACGGAGCGGCTTACCTCGGCACGCTCGGCGGACTGGTGTCGATCCGCGACGTCCGGTGAACCGGCACAGCGGGCAAACCACGTCAGAGTAGATCGCGCCGACAGGCGGATCACTTACGTACAGCAAAGGATTCGCGACGGAACGGTGAACTCGTCTCGATGCGCACCGGCGCCGGTCCACGGTCGGCGCAGAATCGGGTCATGGCTGACTCGGCGCTTTCGGCGCAGCGTCGCACGGCGCTGACGCACCTGGTCCACGACGAATCCTGCTTCGCGACAGCGTATCCGCGGGTCGCCGACTACTGGGCCGCCGCGGGCCGGTTGCCCGGCACCGGGGACGACATCGCCGACGCCACGTTCGACCTACACCTGCTGCACTACATGACCGGCGGCGCGAGCACGAACCCGTACTGGGACATCGTCGCCGCAGCGGTATCGCCAGGGCCGTGGGAGCGCGCGAACCGCTCCGAGGTGAATGGTGGGAATCCGAAAGGCAGTGCGCGACTGGCGTACGCGCAGATCCTGCTGCAAGCCGCCTACGCCTATGCGATCCCCTCGCCCGCGACACTGCGCTGGATAGCGGACGTCGCTCAGGGCCAATCGGTGCTGGAAGTCGGCGCAGGTCGCGGCTACTGGGCCTACCAACTCACCCGAATGGGTGTCGCCACCAATGCTTTCGACTCACACCCGCCGGACCGGGCAGCCAACACGGCGTTCCCCGCCGCCGCGGGACTGCCCGCGACCTGGCACCCCACCGCGACGCCTCCCGCCTCGACCGCCGATCTCGCCGCCGCCCACGCCGACGACGCGCTGTTCCTCTGCTGGCCACCCGGCTGGGAGAACCCTATGGCTTCGACGACGCTCACCGCCTACCAGGACGCGGGCGGCTCGCTGCTGGTCTACATCGGCGAACCGCGCGGCGGGCGCACGGCCGACAGCGCGTTCTTCGACGCGCTCGAGGCCGGGTGGACTCTGCTCGACCAGGACCCCGGCTACGTCTCGTGGTGGAACCTCGGCGACCGGGCCCAGTGCTGGCAGCGTCGGTGAGTTCAGTTCGCGCGCTGGAACTCCCACGGGTCGTGCGCGCTGATCAAGGTGACCTCGTCACCGTGATCGCGGTGTAGTTCGCGCAGCCGCGCCTGGGTGCCCAGTCGCAGGTCGTGGTGGACCTCGGAGGTGGTCTGCACGATGTCGAGCACCGGGTGGCGCTGCGGCGCCGGATCGAGTTCGCGATGGTAGTAGTACGCGTCGCCGCAGTGCAGCAGCCAACGTTCGCCGGCGCGGACCGCTACGCCGGTGTGGCCCGCGGTGTGCCCGCCCAGCGGAATCAACCGGAAGTCGCCGGGCAGGTCCTTCGGTTGGATCGCGTCGAAGCCGAACCACTGTCCCGTCGGGTCCGACGGGTAGGTCTGCCAGAGCGGGTCGTGGGCCCAGTGCGCGGGGCGGTAGCGGAAGCTGGGCGCTTCGGCTCGCGCCGCCGCCAGTTCCGCGGCGAGGACGTGGACCCGTGCGTGCGGGAAGTCGGGCAGTCCGCCGCAGTGGTCCACGTCGAGGTGGGTGAGGATGATGTGCCGGACGTCGACGGGGTCGTAGCCGAGCCGCTGGACCTGCCGGATCGCCGTCTCGTCCTCGGTGAGCACGGGCTGGGCCATCGCCACCCAGTCCGCCCCGAGCGTGCCCGCCGGGTCACGCACGTCATCGAGCCCGATGCCCGTCTCGATCAGGACCAGCCCGTCGGATGCCGTCTCTACCAGCAGGCAGTGGTTCACGGCATGGGCGGGCGCTGGTCCGTCGTAGGTGGCTTCGATCTGCCGAACCGAGCCGCAATTCAGGTGATGGATCGTCATGCGAGTTAGTCTGTGACTTGAAGCGCGGTTCAAGTCAAGGAGACGAGATGAACGACCTGCTCGATATCGCCGAAGTCGGCGAGCGAACCGGCCTCGCCCCTTCCGCACTGCGCTTCTACGAGAAACGCGGGCTCATCACCGCCGCCGGCCGCAACGGCCTGCGCCGCACCTACCACCCCGACATCCTCGGCCGTCTCGCCCTCATCGCCTGCGCTCGCGGCGCCGGTTTCACCCTCGCCGAGATAGCCCGCTTCCTGCGCGCCTCCCCCACCGACGCCGAACTACGCACCCGCATGGCGGAGAAAGCCAGGCAGCTGGACGACGACATCACCCGCCTCATCCGCATGCGCGACAGCCTCCGCCACGCTTCCACCTGCACCCACGACCCCTTGGTCGAATGCCCGGACTTCAAGTCCACCTTCGAACCGGCATGAGACGAACCTGATTCGTCGCGGCACCGGGCCGACGGGTGCCGCTACTCGGAAGGCGTCGGAGCTGCCTTGATGAACCAGTTGATGATTTCCTCGCCCGCCAGGATGCCGGTGGCTCGGGTGATGGTGAGGTTGGGGTGGGTCCAGTTGAGTTGTTCGAGTTCGCCGTGGCGGGGGCGGATGGCGGAGTCGGCGGCGCGCAGCATGTCGGCGTCGAGGGCGCCGTCGCCCGCGGCGAGCGTGCGGGCATCGTCGGCGAGTTCCCCGCCTTCCCAGAGGCGCTTGCGCACCTCGTCGACCGCGCGGCTCTTGCAGACGGCCTGCGGCATGGTGTAGATCTTGCGGCCCTGCTGGGACGCCGACCAGCCGCGTGGACGACACCAGTCGTCCCACTCGGCCAGGAATCCCTCGGGCACCTCCTTGGGCTTCACCACCAGATAGCAGAAGAGGTGGTCGGCCACGCGGAACTTGGTGACCCAGGAGTCATCGATGCGGGCGTGCAATTCCTTGCTCACCTCGGACAGGGTGGCGCCTCCCGCACGGACCTTGGCGTCGATATCGATGCGCCAGCTCAGAT
This sequence comes from Nocardia exalbida NBRC 100660, assembly GCF_000308575.1. GTDB lineage: Bacteria > Actinomycetota > Actinomycetes > Mycobacteriales > Mycobacteriaceae > Nocardia > Nocardia exalbida. Next base: position 11,718 of record NZ_BAFZ01000126.1, read on the forward strand.
CGGGCACGCCGTCGACCAGGATGTTCCCGCCGTTGCTGGTGATCGCGTAGCGCCAGGGCGCTCCGGGCAGCCGGATGCGGTCGAACTGTTTGATGGTGCGGGTGGTGGTGGGAACGACGGCGGCGGGTTCGGTCAGGGTCTGCATCCGCAGCGCCGCGGTGGTCGTCATGAACGACAGCGGCGCCCCTTCCAGATGCTCCACGCAGACCGTCGGCACGTCGGCTGTGGTGCTGAAGGCGTTACGCGAGTAGATCATCGTCCGGTCCAGGTCGGTCGCGATCAGCGCGCGTCTTCGGTGTGCTCTCGGAGATAGGTTCACTGCTGCACGTCCTTGATCAATCCCATGCACGAATATGCCAGGTCGGCGACCACTTCGACCGGGACACCACGGGCGGCGGCGAGCATCCGGATGTGCGCGTGCTCCGGCGCGTCCGCCTCGCGCACCAGCACCCGCCACGGCACCCGCCGCAGCAGCACCCGCGTGGTCTCGCCGACGCCGGGCTTCACGAAGTTCACGCTGGCGATGCCGTACCGCTCGCGCACCTGCTCCACCGACGCCCAGCCGGTCCAGGTGGGCGTCCGGTCGCCGGCGCGGACCGCGGCCACCTCCGCGGGCACCCGGTCGCGGACCGCGTCGAAGGCGCCGCTCACGACGTCCAGCAGACGTCCGGACACGTCCTCACCGGCCAGTTCGCGGTAGAACTTGGCGCCGTGGAAATCACCGGGGCCGATCAGCGTGTCGTTGAGGACCGTGCGCGAGACCAGGCCGGAAACGGTGGAATTCAAGCAGGCCGAGGCGATCAGGAAGTCGTCGCGGGTGCCGTAGGTGCGCACGCAGTGCCCCGGGTCGGCCAGCACGGCCAACTCGTCGTCGAACCGCGCGCCACCGGCCGCGTGATAGGCGTCCAGGGCCTCGGTCAGCTCGCGGGTGATCGCCCCTTTGCCGGTCCATCCGTCCACGAACACGACCGAGGCCGCATCGTGCTGCTCGGCCAGGTAGTCCAGCGCCACCGCGTCGATGCCGCGATCCCGCACGATCGACACCGCGTAGTGCGGAATCTCCAGGCTCGGACGCCGCGAACGCAGCCAGCGGCGCATCAGAATCCCGACCGGCGTGCCCGCCCGCGCCAGCGACGCCAGGACGATGTTCTCGCCGCGTTCGGCGACGACCAGCTCGGAGACGGTCGCCACGGCCAGTGCGAGCCGCTCGGCGCTGGCCGCCAGCACCTCGTCGAACAGCGACCGATACGTCGCGTCCGGCTGGTACTCGATCGGCAGCGACTCCGCGTAGTGCGCGTGCCCCGCCTGGATCCGCCGTTCCCGCTCGGCGACGTCGGCCTCCAGGTCGACGCCCGACAGGTCCTTGAGCAGCCAGGAGACCTCGTCGGCGGCGTAGGAGCCGAACTCCGGCCCGTGCAGCGGCGTGGGTAGCGCGCCCACCTCGGTACTCGTCACGCCCGGCTCCCGTTCGCTGTCGCGCGTTCGGCGTGCAGCCGCCGCGGGTCCGCCTCCGGCAGCACCGCGAGCAGCACGTCCGCACCGGAAGCGGTCAGTACGTCCACCAACCCGTGCTCGGCCATCAACTCCGCCGTGTCGGCGGGTGAGTCGACCACGACGACGAGCACCGGATCGGCGGCCGGGCCGTCGCCATCGGCACCACTGCCGACACCGTCATCGGTGATCGCGCCGGCGGCCTCGTCGCGGCGCGGCGGAGCGGCGAGCAGCGCGCCCAACCCGGCGAGGTCCGCGTCGAACACGTCGAGAGTCCCCGGCCAGTGCGCGTTGTACAGATAGCGCGGCGCGGGGTCGCCCGGTTCGGGGGCGATGAACCGGAACCCGCGCCGCAACGGATACCCCGGCTCGTCCAGCACGTAGGCGGGCGATCGCGTGGTGGTCTGGAAGCGCGTCGGCGTCCCCGTGTCGGCGAGCAGCGCCGCCAGCCGCAGCGGCAGATACATCAACTCCTCGTGCCCGAGCACGATGACGGCCCGGCCCGGGAAATCGGTGGCGAGCCGGGCGCCCAGCACCTGCCCCGCGTCCAGCAGCGCGGCCTCGAACGCGCCGGTGTCGGAGGCGAGTACGCCGTGCCTGCCGCCCTCCGGAACGAAGGCGGGCCAGGGTAGTTCCACCCGTCGGAACGAGCCGAGATGTCCCGCGGTCGGATTCAACCGCGGCTCGGGGAGCGCCCCGACGGCGTCGACCAGCTCCGGGGGCAGCGACGCCCGGCCTGCGGCGAGACAGACCGTGTCGATCCGCGCCCCGAGTTCCGCCGCGGCGGTGTCGAACGCGGCACGGTCGGCCTCGGTGCGCAGGTCGACCAGCGACGCGAGCACGTAGTGGGCGCGCGGCGAGAAGGCGTGCAACGCGCGCACCGCATCGATCGCCGTGGCGCCGGTGGAGATCTCGTCGTCGACGAGCACCAGCGGCAGATCGTTGACGAAGATGTCGGCCGGCGCCGGTTGCAAAAGGTGCGAGGTGGCATGCGAATGCCCCTCCTCGAACCCGGCGAGCGTCTGCGCGTGCGGCACCTCGCGCCGGGTCGAATGCAGATAACAGCTCGCGCCGATCCGCGCGGCCACACAGTGACCGAGTCCCGTCGCGGTCTCGGCGAACCCGAGCACGACGGCTTCGCGTTCACCGAGCACCGCGCGCACCAGATCACCCAGGTGATCGCCCGCGCCGAGCACCACCCGCGGGTCGGTCGGCAGGTGCTTGCCGAGCACGGTGGAGACCAACAGGTGCGCCCGGCGCCGGTTGTTGTGGCGAACACCCGGCTGGACCAGCGCCGTGATCGGCAGCCGCGCCGAGCGCAGCCGGTCCGAATCTCGTTCGCGCATCGGGTCGTGATGCAGCGATATGCCGAGAGTTCTCGTCGCCCAAGGGATATCGCTGCTATCGAGTTCGGTCACTCGGCCGTTCATACGGTGACCATCGCGGTGAGCAGATCCACGAACGACACTCCCTTGTTCGCCACGCCGAACATCCGTGCGCGCATCAGGGTCTGTCGCGCCCAACTGCGATGCGGCCGCATCTCGTTCATCTTGTTCCGGTAACCGGAGGCCGCCACGCCGCCGACGTCCTCGCGCAGGATGTCCAGCGCGTCCGAGTACTCCTCGTGCGACACCACCGACAGCGCGTGCACGGCGGACACGTGCGACGGGTGGATCACCGTCTTGCCCTGGATGCCGTTGGCCCGGTCCAGCGTGATCTCCCGCAGCAAGCCGTCCAGATCCCGGCTGACCAGGTACTGCCGGAACGGCACCGCATCGGACTCCTCGAACGGCGCGGTCCGCAGCAGCGGCCGGAACATCCGTTCGTGATCGGCGAAGTACTCCCACACCGGCCCCGTGATGACGAACCCGGTACCGTCCGCGCGCCCCAGATAGTTCACGATGTCGGCGATGACGTCGGCGACCACGCGCACGTCGTAGATGGTCAGGTCGCGGTCGCGGCGGATGCCGAACGTCGAGCACATGTCGGTCGCGCCCACCCGCACCGCGAGCACCCGGTCTCGATGCGCGGCCAGCAGCGCCGCGATCTGGGTGAGCTCGTGATCGCGGGTCTCCCGGTGCACCAGCCCCGCCGACTCCAGCACCGGCATCCCGTACAGCGGCCGGTCCACCCGCTGGGCTGCCACGTTCAGCGCGTTGAGGTACTTCGGTCCGGTGACGCTGTCGAACTTCGGGAACACGAACCCGGTCAGCACCTTGGCGCCCGGTCCGAGTTGCTCGATGAGTTCGGTGATCGTGTCCGCGTCGCGCACCCGGACGAACAACAGGGGGTTGGCGTCGTGGCTGCTCGCGAGCAGATCGAGCGCGGCGACGGTCTGCTGCTTGGCGTACTCCACTTCGTGATCGGCCACCGCGTCCTCGAGGTCGATCACCATCGAACACACCCCGTGCTCGGCGCGCCTGCCGATCGTCAGCGCGAGATCGGGCCTGGTCGCGGGCGCATACAGCGTCGCGCCGAGCCCGACCGCGAGCAACTCGCGATCGGTGTGGTCGTCGCCGAACGGCTCGGGCTGCCGGTGGAAGAGTCGCCTCGCCTCTGGGCCGTGCAACTGCCGGAAGTGGCGCAGCGGCATTCGCTTCCGCAGGGAAACCTCCTGCTGGACGGCGATGCCTGCGGTCATCGTTGCCCCATCCTCATTCTCGTCGTGGTCCTGCTTGTCTTCTCATTCGTTCCACTACCCCGGCTATGAATTCCGTAACGGCATCGAGTTCCGTCACATAGGCCCAGTAGTCGGGGTGACGCCCCGACAGGGTTTCGCTGATTCGGTCGATCCGTGCCGCTTGCGCGTCGAGCACCGAACCCCATTCGGCGACCAGCCCACGGCTCACCGCGAGCATCTGCGCGTCCCGCAGCCGGAATCGTACGGCCTTGGCCTGTTCTTGCGGGTCGGACCGGATCGCACGCAGCGAGGTGAGCCGCTTGGTGACGGCGTCGACTCGCTGCTCGGCCTCGGCGAGGAACCCGCGCGCGGATGTGGTCAGATCAAGTGCAAACTCCGGGTTGTTCTCCGCCGCGGCCGTACGCGCCCTGCCCAAGGCCGTGTCCGCGGCCTCGATGGCTCGCTGGCTTTCCCGCCCATTGTTAGCCAGATCGGCCGAACTCGCAGCATTGAACTCGCGCAGCAGCGCCGAGAAGGCCTGCGGAACGCCTTCGGCCCTGGTCCGGACGGCGGCAAGGCGGGTTGTCACCGAGGAGATAGCGGTGTTCGCGGCCGCGGCCCGAGATGGTGCTTGCGCCAACGCATCCGCCAGCTCCCTGGTGGCCGTCTCCAGCCGGTTCGCGGCCTCCCGCACCGTGCCCGCGGGTGCGCCGGAACCCGACGCCTCCAGTGTGACCAGCGCCTCGTCGACCGCGGTGGCACCCCTGCGCACCGACGGATAGTTCGCGAACTCCGACTCGGCGGCCCGGCCGCGCACCTCGGCCGCGGCGACCTTCACCTGCTGCGCCAACCGCGGCACCGCGCCGAGCACGGCCACCGCCTCTTCGAGCTTGCCCTGGTCGCCGCGATAGAACTCGTCGACGGCGCGCGCCGCGTCGGTCAGTTGCCGTACCGCGGCGTCGACGCGTTGCCCGCCCTGCGGGACCGGCGGACCGCCCTGCTGTGCGGCCTCCAATTCCGCGCTCAGCGTCAGATAGACCTCCGCGGCGCCATAACACTTGTGGCGCACCGGTTCCCAGCGCGCGCCCGTCCGCCGCTCGGGGAAGATCTGATCGGCCGCGTGCACCGCCGCGTCGGCCGCGCTCTGCCGCCGGTCCATGTCGAGGAACGCCGTCGCCAGCGTCGCGCGGGCATGTTCGATCCACTCGTCGTTTCCCGACGAACGGAACCAACCGCGCCTTCGCCCTGCCACGCCCCGATGGTAGGAGATCTTCCTGTTCGCCGGGGGTTACGCCGGTTCCTACGCAAGTTCGCGGAAACCTACTACTGTCGTATGACGTACCCGGCGATTCGGACATGCTGGGAACCAATGACGGACTATTGAAAGGGAATCCCGCATGGGTGTCAGTTTGTCCAAGGGCGGCAATGTCTCGCTGACCAAGGCGGCGCCTAACCTCACTGCTGTTGCAGTCGGCCTCGGGTGGGATGTGCGGACCACCACCGGCACCGACTTCGACCTCGACGCCAGCGCCATCGCGACCGGCGCGGACAAGAAGGTCCTGTCCGACCAGCACTTCGTCTTCTTCAACAACCTGCGCTCGCCCGAGGGCGCGATCGAGCACGCGGGCGACAACCGGACCGGCGAGGGCGAGGGCGACGACGAGGTCATCAACGTCGACCTGGCAAGCACCCCGCCCACGATCGAGAGCATCTTCTTCCCGGTCTCGATCTACGACGCCGACTCCCGCTCGCAGTCCTTCGGCCAGGTCCGCAACGCCTACATCCGCGTCGTGGATCGCAGCAACGGCGAGGAGCTCGCCCGCTACGACCTCACCGAGGACGCGTCGACCGAAACCGCCATGGTCTTCGGCGAGCTGTACCGCAACGGCGCGGAGTGGAAGTTCCGCGCGATCGGCCAGGGTTACGCGTCCGGTCTGGCGGGCATCGCCCGTGACTACGGCGTGAACGTCTGAGCAATACCTCGCTGTTCGCAGGGGGCCCGGGGACGGGCCCCCTCGTCATGCGGCCCAGGCATGCCGGCGCCCTGGGAGCAGCGTTGGACAACCGGCGATCCAGCAGCCACGCTGGTAGCAACCGTCGCCGCCTCGTCTTCACTCACGAAAGGTCCCAGCGTGGTCCTGCGCATATTCGGCATGTCCCTCGTCGTCACGGTGCTCTCGCTCATCGCTGCGGTCGTATACGGCGGACCGACCGCCCTCGCGCTCGCCGCGATCCTCGGCATCCTCGAGGTGTCCCTCTCGTTCGACAACGCCGTGATCAACGCCACCGTGCTCGAACGCATGAGCGCTTTCTGGCAGCGGATCTTCCTCACCATCGGCGTGTTGATCGCCGTCTTCGGCATGCGGCTGGTCTTCCCGCTGGCCATCGTGTGGATCACGGCCGGGCTGGATCCGGTGCGGGCCTTCGACCTGGCCCTCAACCCGCCCCCGGGCGACGCGCTGACCTTCCCGGACGGCAGCCCCAGCTACGAGAAACTGCTCACCGACGCGCACCCGCAGATCGCGGCGTTCGGCGGCATGTTCCTGGCGCTGCTGTTCCTCAACTTCATCTTCGAGGAACGCGACATCACCTGGCTGAGCTGGCTGGAACGGCCGCTGGCCAAGGCGGGCAAGCTGGACATGCTCTCGGTGGTGGTCGCGGGCGGCGGCCTGATCCTCACCGCGGAGTTCATCGCCGACGAGGCGCACCGCTCGACCGTCCTGGTGGCGGGCCTGCTCGGCATGATCACCTACATCGCGGTGGACGGCCTCGGCTCCATGTTCCACACCGAGGAGCACACCGAAGGCGGCCCCTCGGAGCTGGCCAAGGCCACCGGTAAGGCGGGCTTCTTCCTGTTCCTCTACCTGGAGGTGCTCGACGCGTCGTTCTCCTTCGACGGCGTGATCGGCGCGTTCGCCATCACCTCCGACCCGATCATCATCGCGCTCGGCCTCGGCCTGATCGGCGCCATGTTCGTCCGGTCGATCACGGTGTACCTGGTCCGCAAGGGCACCCTGTCGGAGTACGTGTACCTGGAGCACGGCGCGCACTGGGCGATCGGCGCGCTCGCGGCCATCCTGCTGGTGTCGATCGGCGTGCACATCAACGAGATCGTCACCGGCCTGGTCGGCGTCGCGTTCATCGGCGCGGCCTTCCTCACCAGCATCGTCCGCAACGGCCGAGCGGACGAGGAGGAACTGGACAGCGAACGGGAACCCACGCCGGTAGGCTGATTCCCGGCAAGCAGCCGAAGACCCGTTGCGGCAGCGGCCCCATCCCTGCGGATGGCCGCTGCCGCTCTCGTTTCCACAGAGGGGGGATCGCGCCATGGCGATCAACGCCAACCCTGGCGGCGTCAACCTGTCCAAGGTGACCCTGTCGAAGGCGACGCCGAGCATCAATCTGACCAAGCCGGGTGAGCAACAGGGCACCATGCGGGTCAACCTGAACTGGTCGAGCGGATCCAAGGGATTCTTCCGCCGGTCCAAGCCCGTCGACCTGGACCTCGGCTGCCTCTACGAACTGTCCACCGGAGCCAAGGGCGTCATCCAGGCGATCGGGAACAATTTCGGCACGCTGGAGGCCGAGCCCTACATCCGGCTCGACGGCGACGACCGCAGCGGTTCGGCCGCGTCGGGCGAGAATATGCACATCGACCTCTCCCGGCCCGAGTTGTTCCGGCGCATCCTGATCTTCGCCTTCATCTACGAGGGTGTGCCCAACTGGGCCGCCGCCGACGGCGTGGTCACGCTCTACCCCACGTGCGGTCCGCAGATCGAGGTCCGTCTCGACTCTCCGGTGGATGGCGCGCGCTCGTGCGCCATCGCCCTGCTGCTGAACCAGGGGGCCGGGATCACCGTGCACCGCGAAGTGCATTACGTCAACGGCGCACAGCGCGAACTCGACCAGGCCTATCAGTGGGGCATGCAGTGGCAGGCGGGACGCAAGTAGGTCACCGCGCCGCGGGCACGGGCTGCCGCGCCACGACCTCCGAGCCGGTAGGCGTACGCACGGCGAACACCAAACCGACCAGGCCGATGCCGAGCCCGGCGACCGTCAGCAGTCGCAACGGCTGATCGATCAGCAGCCAGGCAAGGATCGCGGTCACGGCGGGCGTCGCGAAGAACAGCTTGCCCACCCTGGTCGCGTCCCAGCGGCGCAGCATGACGTTGAGCAGCAGGAACGCTGCCATGGAGTTCACCAGCACCATCCAGGTGAGCGACCCGGCGAAGCGGCCCGTGTCCGACACGTGGGTCTGGCCCGTCAGCCAGGCCAGCGCCCCCGCGATCGGCGCACTCACCACCACGTGCAGCGCCGTGGCGGCCTTGGGATCGACGGCGGGCACGAACCGTTTCTGGTACACGGTGCCCAGGCTCAGCCCGAGCAACCCCACCACGCACAACGCCAACCCGGTCAGGGAGAAGTGGGACTGGTCGAACACGGCCAGCGCGACTCCGATCCCCCCGACACCGAAGCCGAACCACTGACGCAGCGTGACGACTTCGCCGATCAGCCCCGCGCACAGGGCGATGACCACCGGATTCAAGCCCTGCACGAGCGCGATCACCGCCGCCGAGACGTGCTCGGCCATCGCCGTGTAGAACGCGCCGAACTGAACCATCTGCATCAGCAACCCGGCGACGAGCACATGACGCAGTCGACTTCCGCGCGGCCACTCGACCCGCGCGAGCAGCGCGTACGCGACGAGCAGAATCCCGGCGACGGCGAAGCGCACGAACAACAGCAGCAGCGGTGGCGCGGCGCCGACCCCGATCACACCGGCGATGAACGCACTGCTCCACAACAGGACGAACAGCGGCTGCGCGGCCACCATCGCGAACCGACTCTGCACCGGACCTCCCGAAAAATAACCACCTTGGGTGGTTATCACCGTGACATCCTGCGGACTAACCTGTCAAGGCGGTTACCATGAGGGCGTGTTCACTTTCGTGAGCGGAAATCTCGCCTTGGACTTCGCCGGGACCGTCAAGGCGCGCTCGACCACGTTCGAGGACGCCCTCACCACACCCGCCGCGCTCGCCGACTGGATCGCCGCCGCGAACCTGCTCGACGATCCCCCGCCCAGCGACGCGGGCACCCTCGCGCGTGCGGTGCGCCTGCGCGAGGCGGCTTATCGGTCGGCACTGGCCGCCGCTCACGGACACGCCTTCGACGACGCCGACCGCCGCACGGTCAACGAATTCGCCGTGGCAGCACCGCCCTCGATCAGCTTGGGTACCGACGGCACGGTCGTCCGCTCCGGTGACGCGGATGCCGCCTTGGCCGCCGTCGCCCGTTCCGCGATCGAGCTACTGGGTAGCGGGGCACTCGTCAAGGAGTGCGGCCGGACCGTATGCACCCGGCTGTATGTGGACACTTCCCGGGGCGGCTCGCGCCGTTGGTGTGACATGACGGTGTGCGGCAACCGCGCCAAAAGCGCCGCCTTCCGCGCCCGGCACGGCGGGCCTTAAACCACCGGGACCAGATTGCGGGGGTCGGAGTGTGCCACCGGGGGCGGCGTCGAACGGCGCCCTCGGGGCATCGCCCACACGAACACGAAGAACAACACGATCAGCAGGCTCGCGCGCCCCCACACACCGAATTGGACGACGTTCTCCATCTGCTCGACCGAGGTGCCCGCACCCATCGAGTAGAAGTAGCGGAACACCCCGATCCCGATGGCCGCATCGGCGACGAGATAGCTGCCGATAAGCCACCAGGGCACCTCGAGCAGCACGAGGAACGGCACCAGCCACAGGGTGTACTGCGGCGAATGCACCTTGTGGAACAACAGGAATCCACACAGCATCGCCCCGCTCACGCCCACCCACGGGAAGACGCCGACCGTCAGGTAACGCTTCCAGCCGAGCCACATCGCGAGCGCGAACGCCGCGAGCACCAGCAGCGGCGAGGCGATGGTGACCACCTGCTGGAACGCCACCTCGCCGCGCGCGTCCGGGCCGAACATCGGCCGCAGCCCCCAGTACCAGATCGAGTTCGTGGTGATGTCGGCCTGACGCAATTGCTGGAAGGTGATCGACGCGCGCCAGCCCTCGTACCCCACCAGCGCGAACGGCAGGTTCACCGCGACGACGGTGCCGATCGCCGCGGCGGCGGTGAGCAGCGCGCCGCCCAGGTCGAGTCCGCGCTCGCGCTCTTCCGGCGCACGGTCGACGCCGCCGGTCAGCACGTACGCCAGCAGCGGCAACACGAAGATCCCCGGGTACAGCTTGAGGCAGAACCCGAGGCCGAGCAGCACCGCGGCCAGGATTCCCCTGGTACGCACGGAGTATCGGGTCAACGTCGCCATCACGTAGACGGCCGCCACCGCGGTGCAGACCACCGGCAGCTCCCAGTTGTGGAAGGCATAGAGCACCAGCGGCGGTCCGGCCGCCCAGAGCAGGGCGGCGCCTCCGGCCAGGCGAGCCAGCATCCACGCGGTCAGCAGCGCGAACGGCGCGAGCAGCAGCGCGGAGTACCGCAGGAAATCGGCGTCGTTGTGCGCGCCGACCGCGCCGAGCCACATCAGCACACCGCTGAGCACCGGGTACTCCACCGCGCCCCCGACCAGGGCCCCGCCGTCGGTGATGCCGCCGCTCACATAGGGAAAGACGTGCTCGTTGATGTCTCGGCCCAGCCAGAGGAATTGGATGTCCGAATAGCAGACGTCCGAATCCTTGATGACGTCGAAAACCGTGCTGCGCCCGTCCCGGTCGAACGGCGCCCCCGCGCAGCGCGCCTTGTTCGCGTACGCCAGCCCCAGGACGAGACCGCAGAGCAACACCACCACCACGGCCAACGCCGCGCGGCGTCGCACACCACCCGCGGGCAGGTCGCTGGCGGCGAGTGCGGTCGGCATGGATCCACCCTAAGCGGACGGTCCGGGCCGCGCCGCCGTTCCCTCCCCACGAAGGTGAACGCGCGGACCGATCCCCTGCTCGCCCGGGCGGCTCGGCGGGGCGATTTCACTGCTCACGCCCCGCTCATGTAGCCTGTTCGGGTTGCTGACGCAACGACCCTCCTGCCACGGACCGTCCGTGGCCGTTTCCTAGTCCACAGGAGGTGATTGGTCCGTGCGTCATTACGAAGTGATGGTCATCCTCGATCCGAGCCTGGACGAGCGCACTGTTGGTCCGTCGCTGGACAACCTGCTCAGTGTGGTTCGCACCGAAGGCGGCAAGATCGACAAGGTCGACATCTGGGGCCGTCGCCGGCTCGCCTACGAGATCGCCAAGCACGCCGAGGGCATCTACGCCGTGGTCGATCTGACCGCCGAGCCCGCCACCGTGAGCGAACTCGACCGCCAGCTCGGTCTGAACGAGACGGTGCTGCGCACCAAGGTTCTGCGCCACGACAAGTAGTCCGGCAACTCTCGTTTGCGTCGGAGCCTGTGCCTAGGCTCTAGCGCAACAGCGAGACGCGGACTGCACACCGAGCAGGAGGAACCACATGGCAGGCGACACGGTCATCACCGTCATCGGCAATCTGACGGCCGACCCGGAGCTTCGATTCACACCGGCGGGAGCGGCGGTAGCGAATTTCACCGTCGCGTCGACTCCCCGTGTGTTCGACCGTAATTCGAACGAATGGAAAGACGGCGAAGCGCTGTTCCTGCGCTGCAATATCTGGCGCGAGGCCGCGGAGAACGTCGCCGAAAGCCTGACCAGAGGTTCCCGTGTCATTGTGAGCGGACGGCTCAAGCAGCGCTCCTACGAAACCCGCGAGGGTGAGAAGCGCACGGTCGTCGAGCTCGAGGTCGACGAGGTCGGTCCCTCGCTGCGCTACGCCACCGCGAAGGTCAACAAGACCAGCCGCGGCAGCGGTGGCGGCGGCTTCGGGTCCGGCTCCGGCGGCGGTGGCAACTACGCCTCCTCCGGTAGTAGCGGTGGGCGTTCCGGCGGTGCCGAGGACGACCCTTGGGGCAGTGCGCCCGCGGCCGGCTCCTTCGGGGGCGGCGGCCGCATGGATGACGAACCGCCGTTCTGAGAACGGCCACAACGGCCCGCAGGAATTCGGGCCATCACTGATTACGGAGTACAAGACCATGCCTAAAGCGCCCGCGCGCGAAAAGGTGCTCAAGAAGAAGGCCTGCGCGTTCTGCAAGGAGAGCAAGACCGGCACCGTCAACATCGATTACAAGGACACGGCGTTGCTGCGCAAGTACGTCAGCGACCGCGGGAAGATCCGCGCCCGCCGCGTCACCGGCAACTGCGTGCAGCACCAGCGCGATATCGCGGTTGCGGTCAAGAACTCGCGTGAGGTGGCGCTGCTGCCTTACGTGTCGACGGCTCGCTGAGAAAGGGAGGCACACAAATGAAGTTGATTCTGACTGCTGATGTGGACAACCTCGGTGCCCCCGGCGATACCGTGGAGGTCAAGGACGGCTACGGCCGCAACTACCTGCTGCCGCGCGGCCTGGCGATCGCGGCCAGCCGCGGTGCGCAGAAGCAGGTCGAGGGCATCCGCCGGGCGCAGGAAGCCCGCCGGGTCCGCGACCTGGACCACGCCAACGAGCTGAAGCAGGCCATCGAGGCCTTGGACTCGGTCTCGCTGGCGGTCAAGACCGCGGGCACCGGCAAGCTGTTCGGCTCGGTGACCCAGTCGGACGTCGCGGCGGCCGTCAAGGCGGCGGGTGGCCCCGTCGTCGACAAGCGCAGCATCGAACTGCCGAAGTCGCACATCAAGTCGACCGGCAAGCACGGCATCGTGGTGCACCTGCACCCGGATGTGGTGGCGAAGTTCGACCTCACGGTCACCGCCGCCTGATTCAGGCATTGCGTCGAGGACCGCTCCCCGCTGTTGAACGGGAGTGGTCCTCGGCTGTGCCCTTTCATCCGAGCCTGCTTAATAGCTAATTATTTGCCGAATGGCGCCGAGCGCCCTTCGGGACAATCGGGGCGTCACTCCACCCAGACAAGCGCTCCGCCCACCCAGCCTGTGGATTACCGGTAAAACCGACCGCTCGCAATGTGATTCAGGTCATATTCGGCTCACGTGCTGTTAACCCAACACGCCCGGCTGTTCAACTCGGCCGACACGCCGGTACTTCTTTAATCCACACCTGGGAAAACGCGGAAGTCTCTATCTATCTGCGTATTCGACCCCGACGACCTGGGTTTTCCCCAAGTTGTCCACAGGGGCTGCACACGGTTGGGTGAACTTTCCCCAAGTTATCCACAGCTGTGTGCACAGCACGGTTTGGTCCATGCCCCTCGGGTCGCCTAGGTTCGTCGCATCGCTGCGCGCGGAACGCTCCCGGTCGCGGGTACGGACGGGTGCCGCAGCGGTAGCTGGAGCCCTGGTCAACGGCTTACACGTACGTGTCGGTGCCCGGGAGTAAAACGAGTCGACAGGGCGCAACCCGGTCGTGGGGTAGAGAGGACGGTCGAGTCTGGTGACAGCCACCGATGACCGCGGGCGCAGGGATTTTCCGCCCGAACCTCCCGGCGAAGACTTCGGCCGACAGCCTCCGCACGACATGGCGGCCGAGCAGTCGGTGCTCGGCGGCATGTTGCTGAGCAAGGACGCCATCGCCGATGTCGTCGAGGTGATCCGTCCCGGCGATTTCTACCGTCCCGCGCATCAGGCCGTCTACGACACGATCCTCGATCTCTACGGGCGCGGGGAACCCGCCGACCCGGTGACCGTCGCCGCTGGCCTCGACCGCCGTGGCGAACTCAAACGCATCGGCGGCGCGCCCTATCTGGTCACGCTCACCCAGACCGTGCCGACGGCGGCGAACGCCAGCTACTACGCCGAAATCGTCGCCGAGAAGGCCATTCTGCGCCGCCTCGTGGAGGCGGGCACCCGCATCGTCCAGTACGGCTACGCGGGCGCCGACGGCCAGGACATCGCCGAGGTCGTCGACCGCGCCCAGGCCGAGGTCTACGAGGTCACCGAACGCCGCACCAGCGAAGACTTCCTGCCCCTCGAGGAATTGCTCCAGCCGACGATGGACGAGATCGACTCCATCGCCAGCCGCGGCGGCATCTCCCTCGGCGTCCCCACCGGTTTCACCGAACTCGACGAGGTCACCAACGGCCTGCACCCGGGCCAGATGATCATCGTCGCGGCGCGACCCGGCGTGGGTAAGGCGCTGGCGGTGGACACGCCCCTGCCGACGCCCACCGGGTGGACCACGATGGGCCGAGTGCAGGTCGGCGATGAATTGCTGGATGCCGATGGCCTGCCCACTCGCGTCGTCGCGGCCACCGAGGTCCTGACCGGACGCCCGTGCTACGAAGTCGAGTTCTCCGATGGCACCGTGATCGTCGCGGACGAACAGCACCAATGGCTTACCGAGACGAGGGCTTCCCGTCGATCGAAGCGAGCTCACGCCGAAGTGCGCACCACCGCGGAAATCGCGCAGACGCTGCGGTGCGACACCGCCGATCGCAGGCTCAACCACTCGATCACCAATACCGCGCCGCTGCAGTTGCCCGCGCGCGCGTTGCCCGTGCCCCCTTACACCTTGGGTGCCTGGCTCGGCGACGGAACGTCCGCCGCCGCACAGCTGACCTGCGCCGATCCGGAGATCATCGCGCGGATCGAAGGCGAGGGGATCGTCGCCGTGCCGTCACGATCGGCTCGGTTGCGATATCAGCTCAGATTGCCTGCCGACGAGCCGATCGCTGCTCGCGAATGCATGATCTGCGGAAAGAAATTCATTCCTTTCACCAGCGAGGTCCGTACCTGCGGGCGGTCCTGCGGCGGAAAAGCGCGGTTCCATTCGGCTCCGGTACCTCCGCCGCGCTGCCCGAATTGCGGCGGACGGTCGATCGGTCTGCGCCTGTGCCAGAACTGCCGGAATACCATCGGCAGCGTGCAGGCGCGTCTGCGGGCACTCGGTGTCCTGGGTGACAAGCACATCCCCACCGACTACCTGCGAGCGTCCGAACAGCAGCGTCGTTCCCTGCTGGCTGGGCTGCTGGACACCGACGGCACCGTGACCCGCGGTGGCTCCGTGCAGTTCAGCGTCACGAACGCCCGGCTCATCAGCGACGTGCACGAACTGATCGTCGGGCTCGGCTATCGCTGCCATCTCTCCACCAAGCGGGTGGCGGGTCGTTCCGAGGAATCGTCGACCGCGTACACCCTCACCTTCGCCACCGACGACGAGGTCTTCGGCCTGCATCGGAAAGCCGTACTGCAGAAGGAACGGCGTGCGAGCGGCAGCACCGTGCGATCGAACTCACGATTCATCGTCGACGTGCGTCGGATCGACAGCGTGCCGGTACGCTGCGTCGAGGTGGACAATGCCGATCACTTGTATCTGGCCGGACGCTCGATGATCCCGACGCACAATTCGACGCTGGGAATGGATTTCATGCGCAGTTGCTCGATCAAGCACGGCTTGGCGAGCGTTATCTTTTCCTTGGAGATGAGCCGGACCGAAATCGTCATGCGGTTGTTGTCGGCGGAGGCGAAGATCAAGCTCGGGGATATGCGGTCCGGGCGGATGAGCGATGACGACTGGACGAAATTGGCGCGGCGGATGAGCGAGATCAGCGAGGCGCCGCTGTTCGTGGACGATTCACCGAATCTGACCATGATGGAGATTCGCGCCAAAGCGCGGCGGCTCAAGCAGCGCCACGATTTGAAACTCGTTGTGGTGGACTACCTGCAGCTGATGACCTCCGGTAAGAAAGTCGAATCCCGCCAGCAGGAAGTCTCGGACTTCTCCCGAAATCTGAAACTGCTGGCCAAGGAACTCGAAGTGCCGGTGGTGGCGATCAGCCAGCTGAACCGCGGCCCCGAACAGCGAACCGATAAGCGCCCGATGGTGTCCGATCTCCGCGAGTCGGGCAGCCTCGAGCAGGACGCCGATATGGTCATCCTGCTGCATCGTCCCGACGCTTTCGAGCGGGACGACCCGCGCGGCGGTGAGGCGGATCTCATTCTCGGCAAGCACCGTAATGGCCCCACCGCGACGATCACCGTCGCCCACCAGTTGCATTTGTCGCGCTTCGTGGACATGGCCCGCGGCTGAGTGACAGCCCGTGCAACCGCCCGTGCTGCAACGTTCCGGCACGACAAGCTTTTCCTCTTGGCGTCCTTTCAGTCGTCGATCGCCTGGTAGGCCGTGGTCCAGAAGTCGCGGTGCAGGTGCGCGGTGGCCGGGATATCCATCGCCGACTGCGTCAGCAGAATCCCGGTGAGTCCTTCGACCGGGTCGGAGTAGGCAGTCGTCCCCAGCCCGCCGTCCCACCCGAACTGACCCACAGGGGCCAGGTCGCGGCGATGGGTCCGCACGGCCATCCCGAACCCGTAGCCGCCGTGCCTACCGAAGTGGTCGCCGAAGGCGTCCTTCTCGATCTTCTGCTCCGGCGTCAGGTGATCGATCGTCATCAGCTCGACCGAGGCGCGTGACAGGACACGCTCGCCGCCCAGGCTGCCCTTGTTCAACAGCATGCGGTAGAACGCGTGATAGTCGTCGACGGTCGACACCAGCCCGTCGCCACCGGCCTGGAACTCCGGCGGCCGACTGTATTTGCCGCCCCTCGCCTCGTCCCACACCACAGGGGCGCCCGTCTCGGGGTCGTGGGCGTAGCTGGTCGGCAGCCGGTGGATCCGGTCCTCGGGCACGTGGAAGCCGGTGTCCCTCATACCGAGCGGGTCGAGGATCCGTTCGCGCAGGAACGACTCGAACGTCTGGCCGGTGACTCTCGGGATGAGCACGCCGAGGACGTCGGAGCCGGTGTGATACCGCCACAGCTCTCCCGGCTGATGCATGAGCGGAAGGGTGCCCAGGCGCCGGATCCACTCGTCCGGCGCGACCGACGGCGGCACGTCCAGGGCCAGTTCGCCCATCGCGTCCTGGATGGGGTAAGTGCCCGGCGCGGCCGGCACGGCGCCGAACCCGAACGTGAAAGTCAGCAAGTCCCGTACCGTGATCGGCCGCAGGGCGGGGACGGTGTCCTCCAGTGGGGCGTCGATGTTTCTGAGCACCCGCCGGTTCGCTAGTTCGGGCAACCACGTGTCGACCGGATCGTCCAGCCGCAGGCGGCACTCCTCGACCAGGACCATCACCGCCGCGGCGGTGATCGGCTTGGTCAGCGACGCCATCCGGAAGATCGTGTCGCGCCGGATCGGCTTGCCGCCGCCCTCGTGCATCGTTCCCAGCGTCTCGACGTGGACGTCGTCGCCCCGGCTGACCAGCGCGACCAGTCCGGGCGCGGCTCCGGCTGCCACATGCCCGGCCAGCACCTCGTGTATCCGCCGCAGCCCCGGCCGCGACAGTCCACCGCGCCGTGCGCCCTCGTCGTCCCGGCGGCACCGCGCCTTCCAATCGCCCTGTGCGTCCCAGCTCACGGTCGTCGGCATAGCCTCTCCTCAAGTTGCGTACGGTGTTCGCAATATGCGAACACCGTACGCATAGATTGGGCCGTGCGCAAGTGCGAACACTGTGCGCTATCGTGGCCGTCAACACCGAAGAGGAGACCCATGCCAACCGACAAGCCGCCCGTGCCCTCGGTTTGGGCCCGTCAGCGCCCCGCTCGGCGGCAACCGGTCCTCACCCGGGAGCGCATCGTCTCCGAGGCTGTGCGCCTACTGGACGAGGAGGGCATCGAGGCCCTGAGCATGCGTACTCTCGGAACCCGGCTCAACGCGGGAGCCACCTCGATCTACCGGCACGTTGCCAACAAGGACGAGCTGATCGAGTTGGTCGTGGACGAGGTCTACGGCCAGATCAGCGTCCCCGACGCGGACGCCCCCGAGACCTGGCGGGACGCCGTCGCCACGTGCGCGCACAGCATGCGCGCGATGGCGCTCCGCCACCCTTGGGTCGTCTCCGTCCTCGGCCAGGTGGGGCTCTCGGAATTCGGGCCCAACATGATGCGGCAGTCCGAACGCATACTCGCCCTCTTCCATGCGGCGGGGTTCGCCCCTGGCGAGGCCGACCGGGCCATGAGCACGCTCATCGCCTACGTCATCGGCATGGCCACCAGCGAGGCGGCCTACCTCTCCCTGCTGGCCCGCAGCGGCCAGACCGAACAGGAGTGGGCCGAGAGCCTGCGGCCGACCGCGGAAGAGGCCGCACGGGAGCATCCGCTCCTGAGCGAGGGCTACGCCGCTCGGCGCGACGACGATCCCGCCCGCCTGCGCGACGAGAACTTCTCTTACGGTCTGGACCGTGTCCTCGACGGTCTCGCGGCGGCGCTCCCCTCCACGGACTGAATCCACGCCGGTCCGCCGGCGACGGGGATAAGCGCGGCCCTGTGCCCGGTCAGCCCTACGCGACCACCACGGCGGGCCGCGCGTCTGGCTCGTCGACCCGATGAAACCGCGCGCGCACTGTCCCGGCCGCATGACCCGACCGGGTGCGGCGGAGTTGCCGGGGTCGCGGACCAGTAACGCTCGGGTCCCCAACCACGACGTCCTCGGTGACGTATGGCCCGTCGGGGGGCTTGTCCGTCCACTTTGTCGGTGTATGGAATGGGAATCAGGACATGGCTCTTCGCGAGTTCTTCGCGCGGCATCGCATCGCTTCGGCCGCTGCCGCGCCGGCTGTATTGGGGGTGGCGGCGGTCGTCGCCGCCTCGTTCGCACTGACCTCGACGCCGGAAACCAGGGATACGCAGCTCACGTCGTCCGTCACGGAATGCCACGACATGGTCACCATCTCGGTGGCCGGCCGCAACGACACTCCGCGGGAGGGCACCACCAAGATGCTGGTGGACGCCGACGGCAACCCGTTGCCGGCCGCCCTGTCCGGCGATCACAGCAGTGAGTGGGTCGACCCGGTCGTCAACGCGCCGGCCGATGACGTCGATCCCGGCGCGTACGCCGCGGTCTACATCGCGTATCCGGCGGACATGTCCACGTACGAGGACGCCGTCAACGCGGGTGTCGCGAACACCGAGCAGGTGATGCGGGAGATCTCCGCGGCGTGCCCGGACACCAAGTTCTCGATCGTCGGCTACAGCGAGGGCGCCGACGTCGTGCGCCGCGTCGCGATGAAGATCGGTCACCAGGAGCCCGGCCAGGACGGCGCCTACGGGATCGTGGATCCCGACGACGTCGTCGGTGTCGTCATCCTCGCGGATTCGGGTCGATCGGCCGGAGACGGGCCGTTCCCCGGATCGAAGGACCCGTTCGGCAACCCGGACGGCTTCGACCAGCAGTATCAGAACGGCAAGAACCCGGTGCCCGGTCGGGGCGCGGTGCAGGGAACCAGCGGTGACTTCGGTGCGCTGAACGGCAAGATCGCGTCGTTCTGCTCGGACGGCGATCTCACCTGCTCGGCTCCGCAGAACATCTCACTGCTGCAGTTGGTGGTCAACGTCGGCAGGCAGCTGAACGTCGACGCGCTCGAGCGCGACGGGCTCACGCCTGCGACCGGACAGGACGTCGCGGTGGTGCTCGGCAGGATCGCGCTGGCGGCGTTCGCCGACATCCAGTCGCAGCCGAATTGGATGCAGAGCGACGAGACCTTCCTGCAAGTGCTGCTGAGGGTGTCGGATCCGGCGTACAAGCCGGGTGAGCAGCCGAAGGCTCCTGCGAAGGCGGACGCGATCGCGGCCGACGACATGTCGCCGCTGGCCTACCTGCCGCAGAAGGTGTTCAACGAGATCATCGGTCTGATCGTGACGAACCAGAACACGATCCCCGTGATCATGAGCGACCCGTACAACCTCACGCTCGGCCCGAACCACACCGGTCATCACTTCGACTACTGGGACGACGCCGACCCCGGCGCAGGCAAGCCGCTGACCTCCGCCGAGTACGCCGCCGCGTGGCTCACCCATCTGGCGAAGCAGGCGCAGGCGGGCAAGAAGGTCGACCCGACGTCCAAGCCGCAAGAGGCGGACCTCGCCGCCGTGTACAAGGCGGCGGAGACCACCTCGGCGACGCCGACGACCGAACCGGCCAAGACTTCGACCACGTCACCGACCAGCGCCGCCCCGACGACGACCGCCACCACGGGCAGTTCGACGACTACGGTCGCGCCGACGACCACGACCTCGACGCCGGCGGTCACCACGACGCCCGCTCCGTCCCCGGTCGCGGCTCCGGTCGAGACGACGAAGCCGACTACTACCGAAACAACCACGACCACAACACAATCCGCGGCACCGACCACCAGTACGACCGCGCAAGCGTCGAATTGACCAACCCGTCGGCTCGTGATCGCCACTCGGCGCGATCGCGGGCCGACGGCGCTTCGCTCAGACCAGGCCGCCGTTGGCGCGAATCACCTGACCGTTGACCCAGCGGCCGTCCGGGCCGGCCAGAAACGCCACCACAGCGGCGATATCGCCGGGTGCGCCGAGTCGTTGCAGTGGCACGGCGTCGGCGAGTCGCTGAATGGTGGCGTCGTCTTTTCCGTGCAGGAAGAGGTCGGTGGCGGTGGGCCCGGGCGCCACCGCGTTGACGGTCACGTCCCGGCCGCGCAGTTCACGGGCCAGGATCCTGGTCAGCACCTCCACCGCCCCCTTGCTGGCGGCGTAGGCGCCGTATTCCGCAAACGCGGTACCGACGACCGACGTGGAGAAATTGATGATCGCCCCGCCCGGTCGCAGCCGCCGGGCCGCCTGTTGGTCCACGACGAAGGTGCCGCGAATATTGGTCCGGTAGGTGCTGTCCAGCACCGTCAGATCCAGCTCGACCAGCGGCGCGAGCTGCATCCGGCCCGCGGCGTGCACCACCACGTCGACACCGCCGAATTCGGTTTCCGCTCGCTCGAATACGGCCGTCATCGCGGACTCGTCGGCGACGTCACCCTGGGCGATCACCGCGACGCCCCCCGCGGCGCGAATGGCTTCGGCGGTGCTGTCGGCTTCGGCGGCATTCGAAGCGAAGTTCAGCGCCACGGCGAACCCGTCACCTGCCAGGCGTTCGGCGCAGGCGCGGCCGATGCCGCGAGAACCGCCCGTCACCACCGCGACCCGGGCGGACCCGCCGTTCGTGGTTGCCACCGGATGCTGTTCCTTCCGTTCGTCGGCGTGATTGCGGAGCTGTTCGACGACGCCCGGTCACCGGGCGGGTAAGCGATACGCCATGGACCAGCGGCGTCGGTTCACCAGAAGGGGCCAACCATAACAGCGCGGCCAGCCGAATTCGCCGGTCATCGCGCACCGGCGAGTGGCGCAACGAGCAACGGTGGCCGGGCGCACCGCGCGGCGGCGATGCTGTCAGGCGATCACGGCGCGGAGGTAACGGGCCAGCACGTCGATGCGGCGGTGCTGGAGTTCGGTGAATTCCTCCGGATGGTGTATCTCCACGCTCAGCCGCCCGGCGAAAGTGCTGATGACGCAGGTGCCGCCACCCGGCTGCTGCGGACGGCGGCCGGTCAGGTCCGGCTTGGCGAGCATGGTGGAGTGGAAGTCCTCGATGCGCAGCCCGTCCTGCTCGGGTAGCGGCGGGATGGTTCCCCAGTTGGTGGCGATGACCACGCCGGGCAGGGCGGGCCTCGGTGCGGCCGCCATGTCGGGAATGCTCAGGGGCGTGCGTTGCACGATGCCCGCGGCCAGGCCCGCGTGCAGAGCCTCGCTGATCCCTCGGGCCGATTCCACCAGCGTCACGTCGGATGCGGGGGAGAGGTAGGTGGCGAAACCGAGGACGTTCGTCCCTTCGGTGGCATCGATCGCGGGGCTCACCCTGGTCCGCAGGTCGACGGAGTACAGGTAGAGCAGTCCGGTGAGCGGCAGTTCGCGGATCTCGGCCTCGGTCCGCAGCAGCGCCGCCGACACCAGGCCGTGCACCGTGACGTTCGCGCGATGCCCGACCGCGACCAGCGCCGCGGTCTCCTCCTGGGTGAGCAGGCACCGGGTGGTGCGCAACGCCGGGTACTCGTCGTCGGGCGGTCGCGGAACCTCCGTCGGCGTGGAGGCGGTCGCACCGGCGGAACCGGAACCGGGCAGCGCCATCTTCTCGATGCCTCGCGCCGCGAGCAGGTGCTCAACCGATTCGGGGAACGGTTGCACCGGCAGCTCGGGCATACCTCCGCCGACCGCGTCGCGATATCCGGTCCAGAGTTCGGTGACGATGGCGAACGCGTGGAAGGCGTCCGCGGCGCTGTGATGGAGCATCAGCGTGACGCTCGCGGTAGCGCCGTCGCGCACCACGCACAGGGCGCAAAGGCCCGCCCGCTGATCGAATTTCGCGCCGGTGAGCGGTAATTCGGGGTCCGCGTCGACGACGAAGATCTCGGGCGTGGCATCGGTCACGGCGAAGACATGGCCGCCCGCTTCGGTCGCTCCGATGCGGGCGCGCAGGATCGGATGCGCCCTCGCGACGGCCTCGAAGGCGGCCGTCAGCGCAGGCAGGTCCAACCGCCCGGACACCCGTGCGGCGTAACCGATGAAGACCTCGCCCGCGGCGAACATTTCCTCGCTCGGGGCAAGCCGGCGGATCACCTCGACCACAATGTATTCCCCTTCGCTCCCGGCGAGACTAGCCCGAACACCCTGCGCGCGCTGATCATTCGCCCGAATCGGACGAAAAGGACAGTCGGGCGGCCTCTTGTCACAAGCGGGAACGGGATCTGTCGGATGATCGGCTCATTTGAATAGGCTCCGAACGGTCGAAAGCGAGCGGAGTATGTCCCCAATCGAGCCGATTCCATCCGTCACCGAGCCGGTCGCCGTCCGTGCGTGCCGAGGCGCGCGATGACGCGCCGCGGGTGGACGCTGTTCCTGGCGATGGGCCTGATCTGGGGCGTGCCGTACGCGATGATCCGTGTGGCGGTGCGCGATCTCGACCCGATCGTTGTCGCGTTCGGCCGCACGCTCATCGGCGGCCTGCTGTTGCTGCCGGTCGCGCTGTACGCTCGCGCGCTGGCGCCGGTGCTGCGACGGTGGCGGCCGCTGCTGCTCTACACCTTGGTGGAGATCACCGGGCCGTGGTTCCTGATCGGGTACGCCGAGACCACGCTGAACAGTTCGACCGTCGGCTTGCTGATCGCGGCGGTGCCGCTGATCGCCGTGGTGATCGTGACGGTGCTCGGCCACGACCGGTTCGACGCGCGCCGGGTGATCGGTCTGCTCGCCGGGTTCGCCGGCGTCGCCGCGCTCGTCGGCCTCGACGTCGATCTGGAGAATCCGGCGGCGCTCGCCGCGATCGGCCTGACCACGATCGGATACGCGGTGGGGCCGATCGTCATCGATCGCGCGCTGGCCGATCTGCCTCCGCTGGGCGTGGTGACCGGGTCGCTGCTGCTGGCGGCGGCGATCTACGCGCCGTTCGCGGGTTGGCTGTGGCCGTCGCGCATCACCGCCGACGCCGCCTGGTCGGTGCTGGGTCTCGCGGTGATCTGCACGGCCGCGGCGTTCCTGTTCTTCTTCGCGCTGATCGCCGAGGCCGGCCCCGCCCGTGCGACGGTGATCACCTACATCAATCCGGCGGTGGCGATCCTGCTCGGCGTCACGGCGCTCGACGAGCCGCTGACCGCGGGCATGGCGATCGGATTCCCGCTGGTCATCCTCGGTTCGGTGGTCGGAACGGCACGCGGTCGCGACGAGGCGGCCCGGGCGGACCTGCCCGCGCCCGCCGCGCCGGAGGCGGCCGCCCGATTACCCGAGAGGTAATCGCCATCGAGCGCGCGCCTGCCGAGAATGGCAAGGCGCCGCACATTCACGCGGCACCCAGCGAAAGGATCCGTCGTGTCGATCTCCGCGCCGTCCACTCGATCGGTGGTCGAAGAGTTGTTGCGCCGAATCGGTTCCGGTGATCCCGAAGCCGTCGCCGAGCTGTACGCCGAACACACGGATTGGCAACTCGACTGGCCGGAGGCGGAACACGGAAGGGTAGCGACGCCCTGGATCCGGCACCGGTCCACCCGCGCCGACGCCGCGGCGCATTTCCGCTCGATCGCCGAGCACCATGTGCCGGAGGAGGCGGCCACGCGGGTCGACCGGGTGCTCGTCGACGGTGACGACGCCGTGGTGCTCGGCGAGATCCGGCAGACCGCGCGCGCCACCGGCCGCGCCTATCGCGCGCGTTTCGCGCTGCACCTCACGGTGCGCGGCGGGCTGATCACCCGGCACCACGTCTACGAGGACAGTCTCGCCGTCGCCCAGGCATTCGACCCCGGGGGAGCGAGCACGTAATACGCTGCTACGGGTGCTGGATTCGACCGAAGACTTCGCCGGCGAGCGTCCCGACCCGATCGCCACCCGCAGGGCGTACGACGAGGTCGCCGACCGCTACGCCGACGATGTCCGGCACCGGCTCGAGCGCCAGCCGCTCGACCGGGCGATGCTGGCGGTGTTCGCGGAAGCGGTGGCGGGCAACGGTTCCGGGCCGATCGCCGATCTCGGCTGCGGGCCGGGGCATGTGACGGCTCATCTCGCGACACTGGGTGCGCGGGTGTTCGGCATCGATCTCGCGCCGCGCATGGTGGCGCTGGCCCGTGCGGAATACCCGCAGCTGCCCTTCGCGCAGGGTTCGATAGAACAGCTACCGTTTGGCAACGACACGCTCGGCGGCATAGTGGCTTGGTATTCGTTGATCCACACGCCACCGGATCGCGTGCCGCACGTGTTGAGCGAGTGCAATCGGGTACTCGCGAGCAAAGGGCACGTGCTGCTGACCTTCCAGACGGCGGACCGGCCCGATGCGGTGGAAGCCTTCGATCACAGGGTGATTCGCGCCTACCGGTGGGCGCCGAAACGCCTCGCCCGTCTACTCGGCGCCGCCGGATTCGCCATGATCGCTCGCGTGGTGCGCGAACCGGGTCCCGAGGAGCGGTTCGGGCAGGCCTACCTGCTGGCATCGAAGGTTCGGTGATTCACCGAACGCGGTCCATCCCGTCCGGGTAGGTTTGTCGTGTCGCGGCGGTTTCATGGCTGCGCGGGCCCGCCGACAACGTGGTCGATCTGAACTCCGAACCTTTCACCATGTCGTCAGGGGGCGACTCATCATGGAATTCATCGCGCCGGTCGATGCCGTCTTCTTGCTCGCCGAGTCCCGGGAACAGCCGATGCACGTCGGTTCGCTGCAATTGTTCGAGCCGCCCGAGGACGCCGGAGCGGACTTCGCCGCTCTAGTCCACGCCGAACTACTCCGAAGCGCCGACGTTGATCCGACCTTTCGCAAGCATCCCGCAACCATCTTCGGGTCGCCGCAGATGGCGTGGACGCATGCCGAGCACGTGGAACTGGACTATCACGTGCGGCGACTGGCCGTGCCCGCGCCGGGCCGCATGGACCAGCTCGTGGAGCTGGCCTCCGGCCTGCACAGCAGCCTGCTGGACCGGCATCGTCCGCTGTGGGAGTTCCATCTGATCGAGGGACTCGCCGACGGCAGGTTCGCGCTGTATTCGAAGATGCATCACGCGTTGATCGACGGCGTCTCGGCCCAACGCCTGCTGCGGCGCACGCTGACCAGCGATCCGTCCTCCAGCACCACGCGGGTGCCGTGGCATCTGCCCCGGGGTAGGCGCAGGAGGGAGTCCGGCGCGGCCGGTCCGGCGCGGAACCTGGTCTCCGCGGCCGCCTCCGGCGCGTCGGTGCTGCGCGCCGCGCGCACCGCCCTGACGCGGCAGCAGCTGACCCTGCCGTTCACGGCCCCGCGCACCATGTTCAACGTGCCGATCGGCGGCGCGCGCCGTGCGGTGGTCCGGTCCTGGCCGCTGGAGCGGCTGCAGCAGGTGAAGAAGGCGTCCGGTTCGACACTCAACGATGTGGTGCTCACCATGTCGGCGGGCGCGCTGCGGCGGTACCTGATCGAACGGGACGCGCTGCCGGACAAGCCGTTGATCGCGATGGTGCCGATGTCGCTGCGCGCGGAGGACGACGACGAGACCAACGGGGTGAAGGTCGGGGCGGTGCTGTGCAATCTCGGCACCGACATCGCCGATCCGCTGGACCGCCTGCGGGTGGTTGCCGGGTCGATGCGCGACGGCAAGGACGTCTACAGCACGCTCTCGTGCAACCAGACGATGGCGCTGTCGGCGCTGATGCTCAGCCCGCTCGCCCTCAATCTCGTGCCAGCGCTGATTTCGCTGACCAATCCGACCTTCAACATCGTGATCTCGAACGTGCCGGGGCCACGCGAGCCCATGTACTGGAATGGTGCGCGGCTGGACGCGAGCTATCCGCTGTCGATCCCGTTCGACGGCCAGGCGGTGAACATCACGCTCACCTCCAACGCGGGCAACCTCGATTTCGGCGTGGTCGGCTGCCGCCGCAGTGTGCCGCAGTTGCCTCGCCTGCTCGATCACTTGGAGGAGTCGCTCGCCGAACTGGAGCGGGCCACCGCTTGACGGCAGCGCATTCCCCGGAAAACTAGAACGTGTTACTGTCGATGCATGGTGCAACGGCCGGTCGAGGAAGCCGCAGCCGCTTCATGGCGATATGCGCGGCTCGCGGTGGACTCGATGCGCGGCGGCCCGGCCGCACGGCGCGCCACTTATGCAACTCGTTCTAGTACATCTGCGCCGCGCCGTTCGCGGCGGAGCAGTTAGGGAGACCAGCACGCCATGCGTACCGAAATCTGCGAACGGCTCGGGATCGAATTCCCCATCTTCGCCTTCACCCACTGCCGCGACGTGGCGGCCGCGGTCAGCAACGCGGGCGGACTCGGCGTGCTCGGCGCCGTCGGCTTCACCGCCGAGCAGCTCGAGGTCGAGCTGGCCTGGCTGGACGAGCACGTGCAGGGCGTATACGGCGTCGACCTGGTGATTCCGTCCAAGTACGAGGGCAAGGGCATCGATGACCTGAGCCCCGAGGAGCTGGAAGCCAAGCTGGCCGAACTCGTCCCGCAGGGGCACCGCGACTTCGCCGAGAAGATTCTCGCCGACCACGGCGTGCCCAAGCTGCCGGAGAACGAGCACCACAACCAGTTGCTCGGCTGGACGGCCACCACCGCGGGACCGCAGGTGGAGGTGATTCTGCGGCATCCGAAGGCGAAGCTGGTCGCCAATGCCCTCGGCACCCCGCCGGAGGACGTGATCAAGCAGGTGCAGGACTCCGGCAGGCTGATCGGCGCGCTGTGCGGTTCGGTCAAGCACGCGCTGAACCACAAGCGCGCGGGCCTGGACTTCGTGGTCTGCCAGGGCACCGAGGGCGGCGGGCACTGCGGCGAGGTGTCCTCGATGGTGCTGTGGCCGCAGGTCATCGACGCCGTCGGCGACCTGCCGGTGCTGGCCGCGGGCGGCATCGGCAACGGCCGCCAGGTGGCCGCGGCGATGGCGATGGGCGCCGCGGGCGCGTGGACCGGTTCGGTATGGCTGACCGTCGAGGAAGCCAATGTGCCGCCGGCTCAGATGCAGAGCTACATCGACGCGAGCAGCCACGACACCGTGCGTTCGCGCGCATGGACCGGCAAGCCCGCCCGCATGCTGCGCAACGACTGGACCGAGGCGTGGGAGCAGGCCGAGACCCCCGACCCGCTGCCGATGCCGCTGCAGATGATGGTCGCGCTGGACGGGGTGAAGCGTGGTCACCGCTATCCGGAGGCCGCCAAGGACGTCAACTTCAACCCGGTCGGCCAGATCGTCGGCATGATGAACCGCGTGGAGCGCTCCGCCGACGTGGTCAACCGGCTGATCCAGGAGTACGTCGAGGCGTGCGAGCGCCTCAACAAGCTCAACGGCGGGATCTGAGTCGGGCGCCGGTCCCGGCCGCGATGCCGCGCGGATTTCCCGTGCGGCATCCCACGGCGAGATTCTCAGCGGCCGGGACCCACACCCGTTGCTTCACTTTGTCTGAGACAAGACTGTTCACCGAACTCAGCGGACAGGCGGATCTGGGTGGACCGAGCGAACAAATCCGCACTGGCCTCCTCGACCCGTCCCAGACGGATTGTGCAGCGTACGAAAATCAGGCGGTGGCAGCGTGGGACTCGTCGGCGCCGTCCACGACCCCGGCCACCAATTCCTCGAAGCGCGCGATGACCTTCTCGTGGTACATACCGAACAGATCCTCGAACAGCGCCAGCTGCGCCTCGCTCGGCCCTGAGCCGGAATCCCACACCGCGGCCAGCGCCCGCCAGACCAGGACGTGCAGGTCCGCCGCACCCGCGAAGTACGATTCGACCGCCTCCGGCACCTCGAGCACCATCTCGCCGATCGAGTTCAGAATCGCGCGCTGCATGGGGAGTCCGAGCACGGTCAACAGCCTGCGCACGAGCGCGACCTCGAGGGCGAGGAGCTGCCGGAAGTCCGGATCGGACTGGCGCGCTATCGATTCGAGTTCGTCGATCGCGTTCTTCAATTCGGCCGAATCGATCCGATGTTCGCCACCCGTATAGCTGAGCAGCGCCTCGAGCACGAGATTGCGCTCGACGTCGACGATGTCGCGGAACATCTCTATCGCGATGTCCGGCATGGGAATCGAGAACCGGAACAGCTGGCGGTACACGTCCACTCCGCCGGCCTCCCGGACGTCGCGGATCGTGAATCCTTTGCCGCGCCTTGCTTCGACGAAGCCGTACGACTCCAGCCGGCCCAAGGTCAGCTGCGCGGTAGCGCGATTCATCTCGAATTCCTCGGCGACCTGACGCACCGACGGCATGAGATCCCCCGGCTGATATTCCCCCGCGGCAACCCGGCGCGCCAGCTCGTCGGCAACGTCGGCGACCACCGTCTGGGATCCCATCGAAGTCACCTTTCGACTACTTTCGAACACGTCCCAGACAGTCTAAGCCCTACTGTCCGGTACTGCACCTGTGTCACACTTGTGCGCGCGACTGTGAGGTGAGGCATGACCATCCGGCCCATCGGAGAGCGTCCCGAGGAGGGGTCCACGGGCAAGCGATCCCGCCTTTTCGCGTCGCGGTCCCATGGTAAACCGCCTGTTCACGGCGCTGTGCGCGGCGCCAAGCTCGCCGCGCTGCCGGTGGCGTTCGCCGGACGACAGGCTGCGGGCCTGGGCAAGCGGGCGCTCGGCAGATCGGCCGAAGAAGTCAATCGCGACATCCAGCTGCGCACCGCCCAGCACATCTTCGAGGTGCTCGGCGAGCTGAAGGGCTGCGCCGCCAAGCTGGGGCAACTGCTGGCCATCTACGAGCTGGCGCTGCCGCGGGAGGTGGCCGAACCGTATCGGATCGCGCTCAGCAGGCTCCAGGATGCCGCGCCCGCGATGCTGCCGCACACGGTGCACGCCGCCATGGCCGAAAGCATGGGCGCGGACTGGCTTTCGCGCTTCCGCGAATTCGACGACCGGCGCGCCGCGGCCGCCTCGCTCGGGCAGGTGCACCGCGCGGTCTGGCACGACGGCAGGACGGTCGCGGTCAAGGTGATGTACCCGGGCGGCAGGCAAGCGGTGGCGCGCGATCTGGACCACCTGCGCCGGATCTCTTTTCTCGCAACGGTGTTCCTGCCCGGCGCGGACGTGAAAGCGGTGACCGAAGCGATCTGCGCGTCGGTCGCCGGGGAACTGGACTACGCGGCGGAGGCCGCCCACCAGACAGCTTTCGCCGCGGCCTATGCCGGCGATCCGGACTTCTACGTACCGAATGTCATTGCGCAGCACGGTGATGTACTCATCAGCGAATGGATCGAAGGCACGCCGGTACCGCGCGTCGTCGCCTCCGGCACGCAGGCCGAGCGCGACCGCGTCGGCATGCTCATGGTCCGTTTCGTGACCTCCGGCTGGGGCCGGCACGGATTGCTGTACGCCGATCCGCATCCGGGCAACTTCCGGGTGTTGTCCGACGGCAGGCTGGGCGTCATGGATTTCGGCGCGTGCTGCGCTTGGCCGCCAGCGGGTTTCGGCGAGCTGACGCTCGACTGCTGCAAGGCGATCTTCCGAGGCGGACCGGGAGATCTGGCGGCGGCCACGCGCAGACACGGTTTCGTGGAGAACGGGCAAGCCATCGACAGCGACGCGCTCTACGCCGCGATAACCCCGTGCGGTGAACCCTTTCGCCACGAGACGTATCGCCTGACCGCACGCTGGTTGCGCCGACAAGTGTTGCGCACCACCAATCCTCGGTTGAGCAACGTGGTGCGGCAGATGACGATGCCCGCCTACTTCACGCCGTTCGCCCGCTCCTTCCTCACGCTGGTGGGCGTGCTCGGCCAGCTGGAGACCGAAGGCCCGTATCGCGACGAAATCGTGCGCTGGATACCGGAATTGAGCGAAGCGCTCATCCCGGAGGAGAACACGGAGGCCATCGCGCCCACGGTGGACCTTGGCACCGCTCGGAGACGGCGAGCCGAGAAGAGCAAGCGCGGGATGCCGATCGCGTGAACCCGGTTCTGCTGACTCGCAGGCGGATTCGCTGATCTATCAGCACATATGGTGCCATCGAGCCATCGCGCCACCCTTTGTCTCAGACAGCGGATCGCGGCGCCAGCCACGTGCGCCACTGCGGAGCGATGAGTGCCGCGAATTCGTCATAGCCCGCGGCCCCCGGATGCGCCCCATCGCCCGCGCGGACCTCGGCGGCCCACACCGCATTGGCGCGCAGCGCTTGGTGCACGCGCACGTACGGCACCTCCGATCGGGCGCAGACCTGCGCGAATCGCTCGTCCAGCGCGGCGGTGCGGGCGTTGTGCTCGTCGTCCGCGATCGGCGGCGGGGCGACCATCAGCACCGGCCATCCCCGCTCGGCCGCCTGCGCGAGCAGTTCGCCCAGATTGGCCACCGACTCGTCAGGGGGCACCCGCGGACCGCCGTTCTCGTGCATCGCGTCGTTCACGCCGAACGACAGCACCACCCTGGCGTCCGCGCCCTCCGGCAGGCGGGGCGCGCATTCGGCTCGGAAGCGCCGCAGGATCGCGGCCGAGGTCTCCCCGCGGACCCCGAGGTTGTAGGCGGTCAGCGCGACGCCCTGCGCGTGCGCATCGGACGCGAGCCTGCCCGCCCAGCCCAGGCAAGCCGGGTCGCCGACACCGGCGACGAACGAATCCCCGACGAAACACACACGCAGATCACGGCTCACCACCTGATCCTGGCAGCGCGGAGACCGGCCCGCGAATGCCGGGTGCGGGCAATATGATCACGGAGGTTCGACCGGGAGGGAGTAATGGTGACAACCGAGCCGGAGCTTGCGACACCGCCGGTTCCGCAGTGGTTCGCGCAGTTGTTCGCCCACCGGCGCTGGGTCCGGCGCAGTCTCCCGTTCCCGCACGTCTACGCCCGCGACGTCTTCGTTCCCGAGTTCTATCAGCGGTTGGCCGACGAGTTCGAGCGGCTTCGCGGGGAGCGCTCCGGCCTGTTAGGGACCGTCGCCGATGGTTACAGCGCCGACGGCATCCGGTTCTCCGACCTGCGCGGCGGACCGCTCGCGGTGTTCGCCTCGCGCGAGTGGCACGACTTGGTCGCCCGGCTCGGCGGCGTCGAGGCCACCGGCGACGTCGAAGGGTCGATTCACCATCACGGACCGGGCAGCCCGTTCGGCTGGCCGCACAACGACCTCAACCCGGCATGGTTCCCCGGGCCACCGCCCGGTCCCGGCGAAGTGCGCTTGCCCGACGGCGCCGTCCACACCAAGACCGGAGCGCGCGATCCAGGCGTCGTCGCGCGCGAGACCGTGCGCGCCGTGGCGGTGCTGTTCTATCTGGGCAATCCGGGGTGGGAGCCGGGCGACGGGGGCGAGACCGCACTGTACGAACACGTCGCCGACGGAGCCGAACTACCGTCGGTCGCCCTCGTGCCGCCGCTGGACAATTCGCTCGTGCTGTTCGAGGTGACCCCGCGCAGCTGGCACAGCTTCGCGGGCAACAACATCAGAGACCGCAACAGTGTGGTGATGTGGGTGCATCGCACCAAGGCGGACGCCGAACGGCGCTGGGGAGGAGACAAGATTGTCCACTGGTGAACGCCGCGTCTGCCTGCTCACCGGCGCGAGCGGCACGCTGGGCGACGCCTTCTGCCAGGCCTACCATCGCGGCTACGACATCCTCGCCGTGTGCCGCACCCGCACTCCCGCGGTGCCGTCACAGCTGGAGTGGTACGTCGATCCGCTGGCGCCGGAGGCCGCGGTGCCGGAAAACGATTCCCGCGTGTTCGTGGTCCGATCCGACCTGACCCAGCCGGGCGAAGTGGAACGGGTCGTCGACCTGGCGCTGGCCCGGTTCGGCCGGGTCGACCTGCTGGTGAACAACGCGGCGCACGTCCGGCCGCACCCGCGCGGCATCGTCGACGGCGACGCGGCGCTGGACGACTTCGATGCCCACTTCGCATTGAACGTCGCCGTACCACTGCGTCTTTCGGCGCGGCTGGCACAGCGGTGCTGGCTGCACGCGGGATCCGAGAATCGCGCGCGCAACCGGAACATCGTCAACGTCTCGAGCATCTCCGGCTCGGAGGTCTACCCGGGACAGACTTTGTACTCCGCGTCGAAAGCCGCGCTCAACCAGCTGACCCGCAATCTCGCCGCCGAGTTCGCCGAGTTCGGCGTGCGGGTGAATGCCATCGCGCCCAACACTTTTCCCGTCCTGGTCCCCACCGAGCAAGTCGCGCGGGCCATCGTCGAACTGGACGCGAGCGACCGGTCCGGTGGGGTGTACGGGGTCGGCGTCGGGCCGGAGCCGGTGGACGGCCTGTCCCTGCGGCTCACCGACGCCGAGCCGTAAGGACCGGCCTATTCGCTCGGCGTCAGCCCGGTGGCCTGCTCGGACAGCGTCCACAGTCGTCGCGCGAGATCGGCGTCGACCGCCTGCTTGTTGCTCGGCGGCTCCAGCTCGAACCGGTGGAAGTACTGCCCGTTGATCGCCGCGCCGTCGGCGGTGGTGGCGAGGTGCACCAGCGGCTGCGCGCCCTTGTCCGGTTGGATGAAGAACGGGCGCGCCAGCGGGGACCGGATGAACCAGCCGAGACCCAACGGGGCGTTGTCGTAGACGTGGGTGGCGACCGCGCCGGGATGGAAGGCCGCGGTGGTGATCCCGGTGCCCTCGGTACGGCGGGCCAGTTCCCGGGTGAACAGGATATTCGCCAGTTTCGACGTGCCGTACGCGCCGAGCTGGTTGAACGAGCCCGTCGCCGCGTTGGCCGTGTCCAGGTCCAGCTTGGCCATCCGGTAGGTCATGCTCGCGGTGTTCACCACCCGGGCCTTCGAGTGGGCCAAGCGCTCCAGCAGCAGGTTGGTGAGCAGGAACGGCGCCAGGTGATTGACCTGGAAGGTGAGTTCGTTGCCGTCGTCGGTGACCGTGCGCTTGGGCCACGCGCCGCCCGCGTTGTTGGCCAGCACGTCGATCCTGGGATACCGGTCGAGCAGCTGGTCGGCCAGCTTGCGCACGTCGTCGAGCCGGGCGAAGTCGGCGACGAACGGCTCCGCCCCTGCCTTCGCCGCCACCTCGGCGGTCCGCTCCGGTGACCGGCCGACCACCGCGACGCTTGCGCCGCGGGCCGCGAGCATCTGTGCCGCGGCGGCGCCGATACCGGAGCTCGCGCCGGTCACCACCACCGTCTTTCCGGTGAGGTCCTTGTCCTGTACCTCGTCCTGCGCTGTCATCGCTGCCTCCCGAGCATCGTTTAGGTGACCCGATCGTCTTCGGCTCGCGCGTATTCGGCAAGCATCGACGCGCCCGCGTAGTGCTCGGCGATCTCGTCGCTGGTGGTCAGCCACACCCCCGGGTGGTCGGCCACGTAGTCGAGCGCTTGATCCAGGTACTTGATCCGGAACGCCTGCCCGATCACGAACGGGTGCAGGGCCAGCGCCATGACACGCCCGCTGCCCGCCGACTCCGCGTAGAGCTGGTCGAGCTGATCGCGCACGATCCGCACGAAGTCCGGTCCGCTGGTGGCCTTGCCCAGGAACAGCGTGTTGTCGTTGAGTTCCACCGAGTAGGGGACGCTGAGCATGCCGGGCACCGACAGGGGATAAGGCTGGTCGTCGTTGGTCCAGTCGAGCACGTAGCCGAGGCCGAGTTCGGCCAGAAGCGACGGGGTCAGGAACGACTCGGTGAGCGCCGGTCCCATCCAGCCACGCGGCCTGCGGCCGGTCGCTCGTTCGATGGTCGTGACCACGTCGGCGAGGTAGGCGCGCTCCTCGTCCGGCGGAAGGTCGGCCTGGAAGACCGAGTTGTTCTTCCCGTGCGCGAGCCACGCCCAGTTCCGCCGCACACCAGCCGCCACGATCTGGGGATAGTGTTCGGCCACATCCGAGTTGAGCAACGCGCTGGCCCGGATGCCGTGCCGGTCGAGCACCTCGATCACCCGCCAGATGCCGACGCGCGGCCCGTAGTCGCGCCACCCGTAGTTCAGCGGGTCGGGCGCGAGGCCGGCGGTGCCGGGGAAGATGCTCGTGGAGGGGCGGTCCACCTGGTAGTGCTCGACATTGAGCCCGAGATAGAACGCCACTCGGGCATTGCCGGGCCAGCGCAGCGGCGGGCGGTCGACGATCGGGCTGTAGCCGAAGAGTTCGTTGTCCATGCCCTCATGCTCGAACTTGACACTAGTGTGAGGATCAACCTCGATCTCGAGTGATGTCCGGCACAGCGCCTCATCGATCCCGGCAGCGGCTGGGTTCTGCCGAGTTCACGCCGCGCATCGGCCGGTATCGTGCAGCGAACGCGGCAACTGATTTCGTACGCACATGGGTAACTCGCCGGGCACGCACAGAACAGGAGTGGCACCCCACGCAGGACCTGCACGCAATCCTGCGCCACCTGAACAGTACGGCCTGAAGACCCGGAGAGGCGGAACAGCATGCGAGTGGACGGGCGGGAGATCCCGGTCACGGGCAACCTGCTACAGCCGCTGATCCGGCGGACGAGCGACATCATCCGCGTCGTTCTCGCGGCGCTGTGGGTGGCGGTCGTGATCGCGGCGTCACTGATCACCCGCCCGGAATGGCTGGCGCTGGAACGCTCGGTCTCCAACATCGTCGGTTTCCTCAATCCGCACCAGTCGAACCTGGTGTATCTGGTCTACGGCATGGCGATTCTCGCGCTGCCGTTCGCGATCCTGATCGAACTGATCATCGGCAGGCAGTGGAAGCTGCTCGCCGGTTACGCGGCGGCCGGTGCGGTCGCCGGACTGCTGCTGTCCATCACCGGCACCGGACTGTCCGCGCCGAAATGGCATCTGCAGGTGCCGGACCGGTTGGACACCTTCTTGTCCCAGTTCCTGGACGACCCGCGCTGGATCGCGATGATCGCCGCGATGCTCACCGTCGCCAGCCCGTGGCTGCCCGTCCGGCCGCGGCGCTGGCTGTGGTTCCTGCTGCTGGCGTTCGCGCCGATCCATCTCGTGGTCAGCACCGTAGTGCCCGCGCGGGCGATGTTCGGACTGGCGGTCGGCTGGCTGGTCGGCGCGGTGATCGTGCTCGTGGTCGGCACTCCCGCGCTGGAGGTCCCCCTCGACGCGGCCGTCCGGGTGCTCGCCGGACGCGGTCATACAGTCACCGGATTCACCGTGGTGCATCCGGCGGGCCGGGGGCCGTTGATGCTCGCCGCCGCCGTCGAAGGGCCGGAACGCGAACTGACCATCGAGATGTTCGGCAAGAACCAGCGCAGCTTCGGCGCGCTACGGCAGTTGTGGCGCTGGCTGACATTCCGCTCCAGCGAGACCGCGGCCATCCACGGTTCCATGCACCGCGTGGTCGAGCATCGCGCCCTCATGACGATCGCCGTGGGCGACCTGGGATTGGGCAGCAGTACGCCCGTCGCGGTCGCCGCGCTCTCCCGCGGCTGGATGTTGTACGCGCACACCCGGCCCCGGGGCGTGCCGATCACCGATCGGTCCGCCGACGCGCTGCCCGGGGTGTGGCGAGCCCTCGACACCTTGCATCAGAAGCGGATCTCGCACGGCGACCTGCGGCCGATCGACATCCGCGTGGACGACGGCGTCACGTTGTTCGGCGGCTTCGGCAACGCCGAGTACGGAGCGTCGGACGCGCAACTGCAATCCGATATCGCCCAGTTGCTGGTGACCACCACCGCGACCTTCGGCAAGGAGCCCGCGGTGTGCGCGGCGATCGACACCCTCGGCGAAGCGCGGGTGCTCGCCGCGGCCAGCCGGTTGACCAAATCCGCCGTACCGGCCGGGATCCGCAAGGCGGTGCCGGACTGGAAGGCCGCGCTGTCCGCCGCCCGCGACGAGGTGCGCAAACAGACCGGGCAGAATCGGATCGAAGCCGAGCAGATCACCCGGTTCTCCCGTAACCAGATCATCCAGCTGGTTCTGCTGATCGCGCTGGTGTACGTCGCCTACCCGTTCATCAGCGCGGTGCCGACCTTCTTCACGCAGCTGCGCACGGCGAACTGGTGGTGGGCGCTGCTGGGGCTCGCGGTCTCGGCGTTGACCTATGTCGGCGCGGCGGCGGCGCTGTGGGCTTGCGCGTCCGGCGCGGTCAGCTTCCGCAATCTGGTGATCATGCAGATCGCCAACACTTTCGCCGCGACGACCACGCCCGCGCGGGTCGGTGGGCTCGCGCTGAGCGTCCGCTTCCTGCAGAAGGGTGGCGTCGGCGCGGTGCGCGCCACCGCCGCGGTGGCGCTGCAACAAGCGGTGCAGGTGATGACGCACGTCAGCCTGCTGCTCGCGTTCAGCATCTTGGCGGGTACCTCGACGGATCTCTCGCACTTCGTCCCGGACGCGACGGTGCTGTATCTGCTCGCCGGTGTCGGCGTCGGCATCGTCGGCACGTTCATGTTCGTGCCCAAACTGCGCCGGTGGCTGAACAACGCGGTGCGCCCGCAACTACAGGAAGTGCTCGGCGAGCTGGCCGTGCTCGCCCGCGACCCCAGGCGCTCGGCGGTGATCGTCCTCGGCTGCGCGGCGATCACCCTCGGCCTCGCGGGCGCGCTCTGGGCCAGCGTCGAGGCGTTCGGCGGCGGCACCACGTTCATCACCGTCACCATCGTCACCATGATCGGCGGCACGCTGGCCTCGGCCGCGCCGACCCCGGGCGGTGTCGGCGCGGTCGAGGCCGCGCTGATCGGTGGTCTGGCCGCGTTCGGCCTGCCCGCCGACATCGCGGTGCCCTCGGTGCTGCTCTACCGCGTGATCACCTGCTGGCTTCCGGTGTTCTGCGGCTGGGCCACCATGCGCTGGCTGACGAAGCAGGACTTGATCTAGGCATACGCCGACGGACGGACTTCCTACGGCTTGGTAGCCAGCAGGACGCCGGTCGCGGGGCGCACCGTGACGAACTCGACGTCCTCGAATCCATTCGCGCGCAACATATCCCGGTATCGGCGGATATCGACTCCGGCCATGGGATCACCGTGGTCGTGACCGGTGTCGTGGGTGCGGTGGGCCGCGAACCGCGCCATGACGCGCACGGCGGCGGAGCGCAACGGGTCGGTCGGATAGGTGTCGGCGAGCAAGAGCCGGCCC
This sequence comes from Nocardia exalbida NBRC 100660, assembly GCF_000308575.1. GTDB lineage: Bacteria > Actinomycetota > Actinomycetes > Mycobacteriales > Mycobacteriaceae > Nocardia > Nocardia exalbida. The sequence continues at coordinate 49,005 of NZ_BAFZ01000126.1, forward strand.
CCGGGTCGCAGCACTCGGAACATCTGCGCGACGGCGTCGCTTCGGCGGGGGGCGGGGATGTGGTGCATCGCGAAGGTCGAGGTCACCAGATCCGCGGACGCGTCGGGCAAGGGAAGCGCCTGCGCGGTACCGAGTTCGAATCGGCAGTTCGCCAGGTCGCGGGAGCGCGCGGTGGCGTAGTCGATCATCTGCGGCGACGGGTCGACGCCGGTGACCCGGCCGGTGCGGCGCGCCAGCATCAGGGCGAGGTCGCCCGGGCCGCAACCGATATCGATGACGTCCGCGCCGGGCACCGGGCGGGCCAGTTCGGCGAGGCGGCCGTTCAGGCGATCTCCCCGGTCGAGCAGGAAAGCGGCCTTGAACGCGCGGTAGCGGCGCGGTTGGGTGAGCAGGACGCCGACCTCGGCGTGCGAAGCGATGGCAGACTGGGGTTCGTTTCCGGACATGAGTTCAGGATCGGCCCACGAGGCACCGTCGACCAGGGGCAATGCTTCGGGATCCGTCCGGAACCGGACGCATACGAGACATTTGTGCGGGAGGCATCGTGCCGGAAGAACAGGACAGCGCCGATCGCCGGGTCCGGCGTACCAGAGCCCTGCTGCATCGGGCGCTGATCGAGCTCATGGTCGAGCGCGCTTACGACCGGATCACCGTCCGCGACATCCTGGCTCGCGCGGACGTCGGGCGGTCGACGTTCTACGCGCACTACCGGGACAAAGACGATCTGCTGTTGCGCAGCAGCACCGATTACCTGCGCGCGGCCCTGGCGGCGGCCGAGACCGGCGCCGAAGGACCCGACCTGCTGGCGCCGGTTCGTACGCTGTTCGAACTGGCCGCGGGTAATCCGGAGATCTACCGGGCTCTGCTCGGCCGCAAGAGCGGCACCGTGCTGCTGCGCACCACCCGGGTGATGGTCGCGCAGATCCTCGCCGAGCGGCTGCGCGACCGGCTGGCGATGCCGGAGGAGGAGTTCGCGACCACCGTGACGTTCCTGTCCTGGGGCGTCGTCGGCCTGCTCGGCGCGATCGCGGAGGGGCACCCACCGCTCTCGGCCGAAGAGGCGTACCGCCGCTTGGTGCGCTTGGTCGGCCCGGGCTTGAGCGACGGGGTTTGACGGGCCGTCGCCGCGCGGATTCCCGGACGCGGACCGCGGATCAGCGCGAGTTCATGCGCTCCACCGCGTCGGCGGCCCGCACGCTGCCCGCGGTGACGAGTTCGAGGTTGGCCAGCGCGGCTTCGTGCGCTTCCGGGGAGGCGGCGGCCACGCAATCGGCCACCGGGTGCACGGTGAACCCGAGATCGGTGCCGTGACGCGCGGTCTGCTCGACGGTGAGATTGGTCGCGACGCCCGTGACGAACAGCGTCTCGATACCCTGATCCGCCAGCCACTCCGGCAGTTTGCTGCCCGCGAGACCGGACAGCTTCTGGTTGTCGAAGACTTCCGTCGGCTGCGCCGCCATCTCCGGAATGATCGCCGCGCCTGGCGAATCCGGCCGGAACTCGGTCTGCGCCGCGCCGACCGAGCGCATGAATCCGGTGTTGCGCACCAGCTCGCCTTCCCCGACCGGGATGGTGAACCGGGTGAAGATCACCGGAATTCGCGCCGCCAGCGCCGCGGTGTGGAAATCCGCCGCCCGCGCCACCACGCCCGTGGTTGCCACGGGCGCGGCCAGCATGGGGCCGAAAAAGCCTTCCGGCCGAATGACATTCACCTGCCAGTGCAGCGCCAGCACGGCGGCGCGGATGCGTCGGGTCGCCATACGACGACCTTACGCATCCGCGCCCGGGTAAATCGTCCGATTCACGTGAAACGAACACAGCGCGCGCTCAGGACGAATAATCCTTGCGCAGCTGGACTTTCACCACCTTGCCGCTCGCGTTGCGCGGCAGCTCGGCCAGCAGCACCAGGTCCTTGGGGTGCTTGTAGCGCGCCAGGTTCTCGTTGAGGAACGGCTCCAGCTCGGCCAGGGTCAACTCGTCGTCCGGGTTGTGCAGCGCGACCACCGCGACCGGCACCTCGCCCCACTTCTCGTGCGTGCGGCCGACCACCGCCGCCTCGCGGATCTTCGGATGCGCGAACAGGACGTTCTCCACCTCGGCGCAGTAGATGTTCTCTCCGCCGGAGATGATCATGTCCTTCTTGCGGTCGACCACGTAGATGAAGCCCTCTTCGTCCTGGCGGACCAGGTCGCCGGAGTGGAACCAGCCGCCCGCGAACGCCTCGGCGGTGGCCTCCGGCTTGTTCCAGTAACCCTGCATGAGCGTCGGGCCGCGGTAGACGATCTCGCCGACCTCACCGGGTGCGACGTCGTTCATCTCCTCGTCGACGATGCGCGCCTGAATGGTCGGGATGGGCTTGCCGACCGAGCCGAGCTTGCGGATCGCGTCCTTGCCCTCCAGCACGCAGGTGATCGGCGACATCTCCGTCTGCCCGAACACCGCGACGTTGAACGCGTTCGGGAAGCACTCCGCCATCGCGCGCAGCACGGTGTCCGAGGCGGGCGCCGCGCCCCAGCTGAGCGCCTCCAGCGCGAGCTTGCGATCCTTCACCGTCGGGTGGTCGCAGACCAGCTGCCACTGGGCGGGCACGCAGAAGGCGGAGGTGGCCTGCTCCTGCTCCAGTGCGTCCAGGAACTCACCGGCGTCGAATGCGCCGAGCGGATGCAGCACCGTTTTCGCACCGAGCAGGAAAGCCGGGGCGAGACTGCCGAGGCCCGCGATGTGGAACAGCGGCGAGGTGCACAGCCCGATCGACTCCGGCTGCATCGCCAGCGCCCGGATGCAGGTCAGCGCCTGGGCGTTCATGTTCGCGTGGGTCAGCACCGCGCCTTTCGGGCTGCCGGTGGTGCCCGAGGTGTACATGATGAGGCTGGGGGTGTCCTCGGGGATGTCCAGCGGGGTGTGCGGCTCACCCGGCTCGGCGAGCAGGTCGTCGAAGCCGATCACGCCGTCGCCGGACGCGCCGCCGATCACCACGCAGGTCTCCAGGGTGGGCGCCTGCGCCCGCACGGCGGTGGCCAGCGGCAGCAACACGGTGTCGGTGACGACCGCCTTGGCTCCGCTGTCGCTGACGATGTAGGCGACCTCCGGCGGCGTCAGGCGGAAGTTGACCGGCACCGCGATCGCGCCCAGCGCGTTGATGCCGAACACGGCTTCGAGGTACTCCGGGTAGTTCAGCGCCAGGATCAGCACCCGGTCGCCGAACCCGACGCCCCGGCGGGCCAATCCGTCGGCGAACTTCAGCGACCGCTCGTGCAACTGCCGCCAGGTGGTGTCCACGCCACGGAATCGCAGCGCGACCGCGTCCGGGCGCATCTGCGCGTGCACGGCGAGCTGGTTGTTCCAGTGGTTGCGCCGCGACCTGATCGGTTCGTCGAGCGCTGCTGCCCCGGTGGTCATTGCCACGAACTCCTCTCGGACCGTCATCGGCCCGCCGGGTTGTCCGACGGCGGCGACGGGCTGAATCGCGTGCAGAATAGCAACTAACTTATCCGACCAGCAAGGGATAGCGAGATGAATCGGGGTTAATCAGCCCCGGCCGGGTGTCGAGCCCGGCGGCGCGCCTTCTAGCAGGCTATACGATCTCATCGCAGTCGCGGCGCCGCGCGGACAATGCCGGAAAAGATCATCAAATATGCGAACCTCGGCTCACTTATGAGTTGAATGCGAGGCGATCCTCGTGTCACCATCGACCTCAACGGGCGAACCGGCACGCCCGCGCGAGGTATAGGAGAAGCGCAATGCTGCGGACCAGGTTCACTGAGAAGTTCGGAGTGAAGCACCCGATCGTGCAGGGCGGCATGATGTGGGTGGGGCGGGCCGAACTCGTCGCGGCGGTCGCCAACGCGGGCGGGCTCGGCTTCATCACGGCCCTGACCCAGCCGACCCCCGACGACCTGCGCCGCGAGATCGCGCGCACCAAAGAGCTGACCGACAAGCCGTTCGGCGTGAACGTCACCATCCTGCCGTCGATCAACCCGCCGCCGTACGCGGAATACGTGCAGGCGATCATCGACAGCGGCATCAAGATCGTCGAGACGGCGGGCAGCAACCCGGAGCCGTTTCTGCCCTACTACAAGGACGCCGGCATCAAGGTGCTGCACAAGTGCACCAGCGTGCGGCACGCGCTGAAGGCCGAGCGGATCGGTGTGGACGGGGTGAGCATCGACGGCTTCGAGTGCGCGGGCCATCCCGGCGAGGACGACGTTCCCGGCCTCGTGCTCATCCCCGCCGCCGCCCGCGAACTGACCATCCCGATGATCGCCTCCGGCGGGATCGCCGACGCCCGCGGCCTGGTCGCCGCGCTCGCCCTCGGCGCGGACGGCGTCAACATGGGCACCCGGTTCCTGTGCACGCAGGAGTCCTCGATCGATCAGAAGGTCAAGGAGAAGATCGTCGCGAACTCCGAGCGCGACACCCAGCTCATCTTCCGCACCATGCGCAACACGGCGCGGGTCGCGGACAACGAGATCAGCCGCAAGGTCGTCGAGATCGAGAAGTCCGGCGGCACGTTCGACGACGTGCGGGATCTGGTCGCCGGAGCGCGCGGCCGCCGGGTGTTCGAAGAGGGCGATCTGGACGCCGGCATCTGGTCGGTCGGCCTGTGCCAGGGCTTGATCCACGACATCCCGACCTGCGCCGAACTGATCGGCCGGATGGTCACCGAGGCCGAGCAGCTGATCACTGCGCGCCTCGCCGAAACCGTGGTGGTCGGCTGACCGGAGTTACCTGGCCGCGCGGGCGGTGACGGCCGCGTAGTCGTGGCTCGCGACGAGTTCGATGCCGTCGGGCAGCGCGTGCAGGCGGTGGATGGTGGCGAAGGCGGCGTCCCGGTCGGCGTCGAACAGCTTGCCGGGCATCGGCGCCTTCTCCCGCAGCAGATCGACCTGCAACTTGCTCCAGACGGCGTCGCCCGCGAGCAGCACCCGACTGCCGTCGTCCACCGCCAGCAGCACACCGATGCTGCCCGGCGTGTGGCCCGCGAGATCGACCAACAGCACCGAACCGTCGCCGAACAGGTCCTTGCTGCGCGGGAAGGTCAGCACCGGCGGGCCGTCGAGGTCGAAGCGGTCGAAGCCGCGTCCACGCAGCGGGCCACGCGCCACACCGGCGGGCGCGTGCGGGCCGCCCATCGCCCAGTCGTACTCGGCTCCCGGCAACCGGATCTCGACCGATGCGGGCAACTCGAGCAGGCCCGAGACATGGTCCCAGTGCAGGTGGGTCGGCACCACGAAATCGATGTCCTCGCCCGCCACGTCGTGCGCGGCGAGCGCGTCGGCCAGACCGAGCACCGGCTTGTCCGGCGCGACGAGCAGCGGCACCGGGAAGGGGAGTTCGGGCAGCACGCGTTCGTGCACGCCCGCGCACAGGGCCGGATCGACCAGGAAACGCGCCTTCGGATGCTCGACCAGGAACGCCGCCATCGACAGCCGCATCTCCCGTAGGCTGCGCACGCCCTCGGCCACGATGGTGGTCGGCGCGGACATGGTGGCCTGGGTCAGCACGGTCAGCTCGACCGTGGCGCGCGCGGGGGGCGGCGCCAGCACTTCGAGGTTCGCCAGCAGGGTGGTGTCGGGGCGGCGCGGCCGCAACAACCGGCCCGGCGTGGCCGCCAGCGCGGCGCAGCAGCGCAGCAGGACGGGCAGAGTCGGTGTGCGCTCGGCGCGGGTGGCGGCACCGCTGTCCGGTTCGGTCACGGTGCCACGGTATGCGATCACCGCCGGTTCGCGAAAGAGCCGGGCTGGCAGCGGATATGCGACCTTGCCCAGGACGATTTCTCCGGCATAATCGCGGGGGTACCGATCTCGAGTGGGTAACAGCAGCCGGGGAGACGGGGAGGGAGGACGCGATGCGGCCCAGTCTTCCGGACGGGCACAGTGGCGCGCAGGAGAACGAGGGTTCGCTCGGCTATAGCCGGCGCACCGCGCTCACGTGCGCCGCCGTCCTGGCTGTCGCGGATCTACTAGGCGTCGACGCCGCCGCGGTGTCGACCAGTTCGCCCTTCACCGATCTCGGCCTCGGTTCCAGTCAACTCGCGAGGCTGACCGCCCATCTCGAAGACGCCATGGGAGTCGAGGTTCCGCTGACCGCGATCTACGACCATCCGGACATCGAACAGCTTGTCGAGTATCTCGCGATGCGATGAGCGGCGCGCCCACCGACCCCGCCGGCTCGCATCCCCCCGTCTCCGTCATCGGCATCGGCTGCCGACTGCCCGGAGCGGCGAGCGCCGCCGAGTTCTGGCAACTGCTGATCGAGGGCCGGGACGCCACGTCCACCCCGCCCGCAGGGCGGCTGGGCTCTCGCCACGGCGGGTACCTCGATGACGTCGAGTCCTTCGACAACGACTGGTTCGCCATCTCCGACCGCGAGGCCGCGCTCATGGATCCGCAGCAGCGGCTCGCGCTGGAGGTCGCGGTCGAGGCGCTCGACGACGCCGGGATCGGCTACCGCGTACGGGGTTCCAGGGCAGCCGTCGTCTTCGGCGCTTCGGGGTACGACCACGGCATCGCGGTACTCGGCCGCGCTGGCCACGACGCACCCTACGCGGTGACCGGGTCCGCGCTCAGCATCATCGCCAACCGGCTGTCGTACGTGCTCGATCTGCACGGGCCGAGCCTGGTGCTCGACAGCGCCTGCTCGTCCTCGCTCGCCGCGGTGGACCTCGCCGTCCGGCTGCTCGCCGACGGCACGGTCCCGTTCGCCATCGTGGGCGGCGTCAATCTCGTTTTGCTGGAGCACACCTCGAACTATCTGGCCGAGGGCGGGTTTCTGTCGCCCGGCGGGCGGTCGGCGCCGTTCGACGTCACCGCCGACGGCTACACCCGCGGTGACGGCTGCGCCGTGGTGGTGCTGCAACGCAGTTCGGACGCGGTACGCGAGGGCAACCGGGTCTACGCGGAGATCGCCGGAAGCGCCGTCGGGTCGGACGGGCGCTCGAACGGCCTGTACGCGCCGAACGGTCGCGCGCAGCAGGAGACGTTGCGTACCGCCTGGTCGCGGGCCGGGAGCGCGCCGAGCCGCGCGGGCTACATCGAATGTCACGGCACAGGTACGCCGTTGGGCGACGCGGTGGAAGTCGGCGCGCTCGCCGCCGCGCTCGGCGACAGCGCGGGTGATCCGACCTGGATCGGCTCGGTGAAGTCGAACATCGGGCATCTGGAGGCCGCCGCCGGAGTCACCGGGATGGTGAAGACCGCGCTGTCCATCCACCACGGGATGATCGCCCCGACGATCAACGTCCACACCGAACACCCACTGCTGCACTTGGCCGAGCGCGGCCTGCGGGTGCCGACCGAGCCGGTGGACTGGAGCCGGGTGGCCGCTCCGGAGCGCATGGCGGGCGTCAGCTCGTTCGGATTCGGCGGCACGATCGCCCACATCGTGCTCCGCGGCGTCGACCGACCCCGGTCCGATCGCGCCGAGCACTTCCCGATTCTGCTGACGCTCACCGCACGCGACGACGAGGAATTGCGCGAACGCGCACAGCGGCTGGCCGTCGCACTGGACGAGGCGCGGCCGGCGCTGCCCGAGTTCGCCTCGGCGGCGGCGCGATCGCTTCCCGAGCGGGCCCGGGCAGCGGTTCTCGCGCACGATCACGCCGACGCGGTACACCGGCTGCGCGCTTTCGGAGGCGGCGACGCAGGCGCGGCGCTCGGCCCCGTGGCGACTCGCCGCCGCGGCGGGCTGTTGTTCCTGTTCTCCGGACAAGGCGGCCAGCATCCGAAGATGGGCCGCGCGCTGGCGGCGCGGTATCCGGTCTTCGCCGCCGCGCTCGCCGAGACGACCGACGCGATCGTGGCGGCGGGCGGACCGCGAGTGTGGACACCGCGTCACGGTTTCGCCCCCTCGGGCGAGACGCAAGCCACGGATCTCGTGCAGCCCGCGTTGTTCGTTTTCCAGATGGCGCTGGTGAAGCTGCTGGCGGCGTGGGGAGTTCGGCCCGACGCGGTGGCGGGGCACAGCCTGGGTGAGATCGCGGCGGCGGCGGTGAGCGGTGCGCTGTCGGTCGCGGACGCGGCGCGCGTGGTGGTGCTGCGCAGCGCGACCCTGGCGCATCTGGACGGGCACGGCGCGATGGCGGTCCTGGAGGCGCACCCGGACGAAGCGGCCAAACTCGTGGAGCCGATGCGGGCGGAGGTGGCCATCGCCGCGGTCAACGGCCCGAGATCGGTTGTCGTGTCCGGCACGCCACGCTATGTCGACACACTGGTGCGGCGGGCCACGCGCCGCAACATGTTCGCGCGCAGGCTCGCGGTCGACTTCGCCGCGCACAGCCCGCAGGTCGTTACCGTGCTCGCGCCTTTCGTCGCGGCGTTGACCGAGATCACCGCCCGGACGCCGCGCGTACCGGTGTACTCGACGGCGCGGCGCGGCACGAAACTCACCACGGCGGCAATGGACCGCGACTACTGGTTCGAGAACGCCGCGGGCACGGTGGAATTGGCGGCCGCCTTGGAACGCGCGGCGGGCGATGGCATCTCGACCGTGGTCGAGATCGGCCCGCATCCGTTGCTGCTCCCGGCGGTGCGGGAGTATCCGGCCTTCCGCGACGGTACGCATGCCGTGGCGCTGCGCGATGACGAGGCGAGCGGCTTCCTCACCGGCTTGGCGCGACTGTACCTGGAGGGGCGGCCGGTCGATTGGTCCGCGCTCGGTCCCTTCGGCCCGCTCGCACCGCGGCAGTGGCGCAAGCGGAAGTTCCCGCTGCTGGTGGCCGGGCCCGCGAGCGCGCACGTCCCCGAATCCGTCTTCGCCGCCGAGGATCTCGCTCATCACGTGGTGCAGGGCGAGGGCATCGTCCCCGCCGTCTTCTGGCTGCGCAGGCTGCTGCAACTCGCCCGGGACACCGCGGGGACGGCCGCCCTGGCCGACTTCGCCGTGCACGAGCGAACCGATCCGGCCGTGCTGGCCGAGGTCGTCTACCGCGGGCCGGGAGCGGAGGAAAGCGTGCGGGCGGAGGTCACGGGCACCGGGACGCTGGCTTCGGCCCGGCCCGCCGGTGACCCCACACCCGCGGATATCGTCGCATGGATGCGGGTGGTCGACGCAAACCGGGCCGCCCGGCACCACATGCGCGTCATCACCACCGGCGCTTTCTACCAGGAATTGCGCCGCAGGCGGCTGGAGTACGGTCCCCGGTTTCGCACGCTGCGCGGTATCGCGGCGGGTACCGGACGCGCGCTCGGCCTGTTCGACGCCGCTGAATTGCATCGCACCGCAACGCTGGACGGCTGCCTGCACGTGCTCGCCGCGGCGGTGTTCGACGAGTTGCCCACCGCATCGATTCCGCTGCCGATCGGCATCGACTCGGCCTGGCTGTCGCACGAGCCGAATCGCCACGTGCTCGAGGTGCACGCGCTGGTGCGGGAGCGCGGCGACACCGGACTGGTCGGGGACGTCATCGCGACCGACCAGCACGGCGTGCCCTGTCTCGCCTTCTCGGGCGTGCACATCCGTTACGCCGACCCCGGCGCGGAGGAGGAACTCGGCGCACTTCGCACGGTACGTGCCGACGAAACGCGGGCCGCGCCCTTCCGTCACGAGGTTTGGCAAGCTCGCGATCCCCGCGCGCTCGGGATCGGCGACGCGGCCGAGAGCCTCGTGCGGCGCGCGGTGGTGGTGGGTGCTTCGGATCTCGCGGTACGGCTCGCCCGCGCGCTGGACGCCGAACTGCCGACCGAGCGGATCGCACGCGAACCGGACGACGCGAGCCCGCTCGTCGCCGCGGTCCTCACCGGGCGCGGCGGCCACGCCGTGGTGGTCGTCTGGCCCGCGGACTCCGGCGGGAACGGCGACCAGAACACCGCCGCGGCGACGAGTCGCGTCCTCGAACTGCTGCAACTGGTTTGCGCCCACGCCGCCACCGCGTCCGTGACGGTCGTACTGCCGCTGCTGGAGGCGGCGCGCTCACTCTCGCGGCCCGACGAGCCCGGCGCGCCGATCTCGATCGTCCCCGCCGCGATCGCCGGGCTGGTGCGCTCGCTCCAACTCGAGACGGGCCGGACGGTACGGCTGATCTGGACCGACCCCGACCTCAGGAACTTGCCGCCGCTCACCCGTCTGGTGACGGCTACCGACAGCGCGATTCCCGGCGAGCTGCGCCTGTCGGCGGGCGAGGTCGCGGTGCGGCGCTTCGTGCCCGCGCGAGCGCGGGCCCTGCCGGTCGCCGGCATCGACGCGAACGGAACCTACGTCGTCACCGGCGGGCTCGGCACGCTCGGTTCGGTCGCCGTGCGCTGGTTGCTCGACGGAGGCGCGCGCGACGTGGTGGTGCTGACTCGCGCGCCCCGCCCGGTGCCCGCGCTGCTCGACGGCTTGGAGGACCGCATCGTCGTGGTGCGCTGCGACGCCGCCGACCGGGACGATCTGGCCAACGCGCTCAGCGATATCCGGGCCTCCGATTCCGCGATTCGCGGCGTCGTGCACGCGGCGGGTGTGCTGGAGGACGCCGGATTCGAGGCGGTCACCACCGGCCAGGTGGCCAGGATGTTCCTGCCCAAATCCACCGCGGCGGGCAATCTGATCGAGCTCACCGCGCCCGACGCCACGGATTTCGTCCTGTTGTTCTCCTCGGCCACCGGTGCGCTCGGAGCGCCGGGGCAGGCCGCCTACGCCGCCGCCAACGCGGCGATGGACGCCCTGGCCCAGCGTGATCCGGGCAGCCGGATTCTGAGCGTCGGCTGGGGGCTGTGGGATTCCGGCCTCGGCGCGGCCGCCGGCGGAGCGGCCCATCTGCGGCGCGCGGGCATCGGGGCGTTCGACCTGCGGCGCGGAAGCGCCGTACTGTCCCAGGCCCTGCGCTACGACGGCCCGTACCTGCTCGCCCTGGAGTACACCCCGACGACCGACGCGTCCCCGGTGGCGGTGCGCTTGGCGAATCTGCTGGCGCCGACGCCGGATTCGAGCACCGCTTCCACCCGGCACACCGCGACCGAGCCCGCGCCGCCGGAGCCGACCGAACCGCTCACCACGATCATCCGCAGGGTCCTCGCGAGCACGCTCGATCTCCCCGCCGAGCACATCGACCCCGCCGCCGACTTCAACGAGCTGGGGCTCAGCTCGCTGCTCGCGATCGAGATGCGACGGACTCTGGAATCGCGGCTGCGCGTCCGGATCGCCACCGCGGAGTTGTTCAAGCACCCCACCATCACCGCCCTCGGCGCGGCCCTGCTCGAGCGTGTCACCACGGATACCGGAGACGCCTCGTGAGCAGCGACGCACACCCGGCAGGCAATGGCCTCGCGACGTCGATGGCCGCGTGGGCAGCCATCCGGCCGGACGAGCCGGCGTTCACCGAACTGCGCTTCCGCGTTCAGGAACGGGTGCCCGTCACGCTGACCTACGCCCGTCTGCACGCAGCGGCGGGCGCGCTGGCGGCACGACTACGGCAGGAGAGCGCGCCCGGCGACCGAGTGGCCCTTCTCTGCGCCCACGGCATCGACTACGCGGTGGCGTTCCTCGCCTGCCTGTACAGCAATCGAGTCGCGGTGCCGCTGTTCCCGGCCACGGGCGCGCGCAACCGCGACCGTCTGCATGCCGTCCTGGCCGATGCCCGGCCCACGCTCAGCCTGCTCTCAGCGCAGGACGAGATCACCGCGCCGACCCTCGGGCCCGCGCTGGGCCGGATACTCACCGTGCCCGCGACCCTCTCGGTAGCGGAGTGGGGTTCGACCGATCGGATTCTGACGAGCACTCATCCGGTGCTCGCGACGGCGGATGCGGTCGCGCGGCAGGCGGAATCATCGCAGGCACCATCCGGTACGCCGGCCATGCGTGCGGCCGCTTCGATCACGGGTTCGGCCGCGGTGGACTTCGCGGCCGCGCCCGTCATCGACCCGGTGGGCGACGAGCTCGCCTACTTGCAGTACACCTCCGGCTCGACCAAATCTCCCGTCGGTGTCCGGGTCACCCACGCGAACCTCACCACGGCGTTGACGCAGCTCGGGCATGCCGTGTCGGTCGCGGACGATCGTCCCGTCGTGTCCTGGCTGCCGTTCTTCCACGACATGGGGTTGATTCTCGGACTTTCGCTGCCGCTGTTCCTGGGCGTGCACGGCATCACGCTTGCGCCCGCGGAGTTCGTGAAGCGCCCCGTCCGCTGGCTGCGCGCGATCTCCGACTACCGCGCCGGTACCACGGGGTGTCCCAATTTCGGCCTGAAGCTCGCGGTCTCGGGCACCACCCCCGCCGAGCGGGCCGGGCTGGATCTGTCCGGGCTCGACCTCGTGCTCAACGGATCGGAACCGGTCCGCGCCGACGCGCTGACCGAATTCACCGAGACCTTCGCCCCATACGGCTTCCGCCATCACGCGCACACCCCTGGGTTCGGGTTGGCCGAAGCCACCCTCACGGTCACCGTCTGCGACCAGCACGAGGACCCGGTGTGGCAGCACTTCGACCGTGCCGCACTGGCCGAAGGACGCGTGGTCGCGCTACCCGAGGCAGCGCCGGGATACCGGGACGGCGTGCCGCTGGTCGGGTGCGGCGCACCCGTCGGGCAGGAGCTGCGAATCGTCGATCCGGTGGCCGGAGCCGTGCTGCCCGCCGGGCGCGTCGGCGAGATCTGGGTAGCCGGAGACAATGTGTGCGACGGGTATTTCGGCAGGCCGGATGCCACCGAGGAGACCTTCGGCGCCACCGTGCCTGGGAGCGCCGACCGCTGGCTGCGCACCGGCGACCTCGGATTCCTTCACCAGGGGCAGCTCTACATCGCGGGCCGCCGCAAAGACGTCATCGTGGTCGACGGGCGAAATCACTATCCCGCCGATATCGAGGCGACGGTGCAGGCATGCGCCCCGGAGGTCCGGCCGGGCCACGTGACGGCGTTCGGGCACGACGACGGGCTTCGCGAAGACCTGGTCGTGGTCGCCGAACTCGTCACGCTCGGCGGCTGCGAGACCATCGAACTGTTCGACCTGGCCCGGCGCATCCGCACCGCCGTCGCGTCCATCCACGAGGTGATGCCCGGTGCGGTGCTGGTGGTGGAGCCGGGACGGATTCCCAAGACCAGCAGCGGAAAGCTCCGCCGCGGCGAGTGCAGGGCCCGTTACCTCGCGGGTCGGCTGCACCCGGTCGCCATGATCTGAAGCCGGCGAATCTCTGCGCAGCGAACGGTCGTGACGAGGGGCGCGCTCGTTCAGGAATCGGCTCGGCCCATGAGGCGATCGGTCTCGCGCCGCTCACGCTTCGTAGGCCGCCCAGCGCCGCGGTCGCGACGGGGCAGGCTCGCCACGATCTCGCGCGGAGGAGGAGGCGGACTGCGATCGATCAAGCACTGCGCGGCGATCGGAGCGCCGACACGCTTGGTGACTATCCGCTCCACGATGACGATGCGTTCGATACCGCCGGCCCGGATGCGGACCTCGTCACCGGGGCGTACGGGTTGGGCGGGCTTGGCCGTCGCGCCGTTCACCCGGACGTGCCCACCGCGACATGCCTCCGCGGCAGCGGATCTGGTTTTGAACAGGCGCACCGCCCAGGTCCACGAATCGACGCGGGCCTGGGTCGCAGTGCTCTGGATGCCGGATTCGGCGCGGGCCACTCGTCAGACGATACGGCGTGCGGTGACCACCATGTCGGGGCGCAGCGGTGTGTAGGACACCGGCGTACCCGACTGCACCGCGTTCAGCAGCTTGTTGTCGCCCGCGTAGATGCCGACGTGACCGCCGCCGTTGGTGATGACGATGTCGCCCGGCTGCAGGTCGTGGTAGGCGACCGGAGCGCCGACGTGCGACTGTTCGAAGCTGGTGCGGGGCAGTTCGACGCCCGCCTGGCGGAACGCCCACTGGACGAGGCCGGAGCAGTCGAAGGCCCGGGGACCCGCGGCGCCCCAGGAGTACTGGGCGCCGACCTTGGTCTTGGCGGCGTCGAGGGCGATATCGCCCGGGGAGTTCTGCTGCTGGCCGAACAGGCCCGGCAGCATCGGCGCGAAATTGGGAGCCTGCGGAGCGACCTGCTGCTGCGCCTGGGGGGCTGCGGGGGCAGCCGCGAGCGCCTGCTGGATCTGCTGATTGAGCTGCTGGACCGGCTGTTCCCACTCTTGCGGAACGTCGAAATTGCCGACACCGGGAACGTTGATGGTCGCGGCCATGGCCGGAATCGCGGGCATGGCGCCGGTCGCGGCCACCGCACCCATGACAATCGCACCCTTGACGGAATTCGGAACCCGAGAATCCCGTTGCAAGCTGTGTTTACCCACCGAGCTACGTCTCCGATCTTGCTGCTCTCCCGCCGACCGGGTTAGCTGACGGGTTCGGACCGGGAGAGCGGCCCTACCTCGCAACCGAAAATGGCCGCAAGGATTCACCCCAGACGAACCTGTGGGTCCCCGGCACGACAGCCGAGACCAGTTGGCCCCGACAGCCGTTAAGGCGGTAACTAGTGGCGCCGTTTCACTTACGAAGCGACTTGTTCCACTAAGTCACGAGAAGATTACGGTGCGGACGCGATGTTGTCCAGCGCACAGAGCTGCGACTTTTCCATCACCATCGGGGGCACGACGCCATAGGCGGAAAACGGCCATCGGGCTCGGGTCACGACCGGATCTCGGTGGGCGGGGCCGGGTCACCGAAAGGACAACCTCGCCCCGATACCGGCACCGGGTCAGGACTGCGAGCCGTGCACCGTGCGCTCGAGCTCGTCGATCCTGCGGCGCGCCTCGGCCAGTTCGACCTCGAGCCCGCCGAGCGCCATGACCAGCGGCCCGACCGCGAGATCGGCGACCAGTTGGGGATCGTCGTAGCCGCGTTCGATCGCGACGAGGATGTTGGACCGGATGCGCTGGGCCACCGTGGCGCCCGCCGGAACATTCCAGGACCGGACCACTTCGGCGAGGCCGGGCGGGTTCGGTTCGTCGGACATGCCCCCTCCGTTCCCGCGCGTCGATACCGCGCGACCATTCTGGCGAACCGCCACCAGCCTAGAGAACCGGCGGCGAGAGCAATAGTGCAATACGGACCGCTAGGGCTCTCTAGGACACGCCGTAGACGCGCCCAGATTATCCGGACGAAACGCGCTACGGTGTCAGGGCATGGACCCCGTGCGGAATCCGTATGCCCCCGGAGCGGGACAGCGCCCACCCGAATTAGCCGGGCGCGACAAGCAACTCACTGCTTTCGACATCGTGCTCGAACGCGTCGCGCGCGGCCGCCCGGAACGCAGCGTGATGCTCACCGGCTTGCGCGGGGTCGGAAAGACGGTGCTGCTCAACCAGCTTCGCTCCGCGGCGATATCCCGAGGTTGGGGCACCGGCAAGATCGAGGCGCGGCCGGACCAGGAACTGCGCCGCCCGCTGTCCTCGGCGTTGCACATGGCGGCGCGAGCGATCGCCACGTCGCACCGGAATCCGGAGCGGGTGGACGACTTTCTCGGCATCCTCAAGGCTTTCGCGTTGCGGGCCACCGCGGACAAGGGCATGCGGGAACGCTGGCAACCCGGCATCGACGTACCGGCGGTCAGCGGTCGGGCCGATTCCGGCGACATCGAGATCGATCTGGTGGAACTGCTGGTCGAGGCGGCGGCGCTGGCCGGCGACATCGGCGTCGGCATCGCGATCTTCATCGACGAGATGCAGGATCTGGGGCCCGCGGACGTCTCCGCTATCTGCGGCGCGTGCCACGAACTGAGCCAGGACGCCGCGCCTCTGATCGTGGTCGGCGCGGGCCTCCCGCACTTGCCCGCGGTGCTCTCCGCCTCGAAGAGCTACTCGGAGCGACTGTTCAGCTACCACCGCATCGACCGCTTGGACCGGGAATCCGCCGACCAAGCGCTGATCGCGCCTGCCGGGCGCGAAGACGTGAAGTTCACCGACGAGGCGCTGGACGCGCTGTACCGCAAGGCCGATGGCTACCCGTATTTCGTGCAGGCCTACGGGAAGGCCGCCTGGGATCAGGCGCCCGAGAGCCCGATCACGGCCGAGGACGTCGAGGTGGCCTCACCCGCCGCCGAGGAGGAGCTGGCGGTCGGGTTCTTCGGGTCCCGCTACGAGCGGGCTACGCCTGCCGAACGTGAGTACATGCGCGCTATGGCCGACCTGGCCGGCGACGACGGCCCGGTGGCGACCGCGGCGGTGGCCAACGAACTCGGCCGCAAACCGGCTTCCCTTTCCCCGGCCCGCGACGGCCTGATCAAGAAAGGGCTGATCTACTCCGCCGAACGCGGCACGATCGGCTTCACGGTGCCGCACTTCGGCCGGTATCTGCGCTCGGTCTGAGCGTCGCCCGGCGATGCATTGCCGACTATTGCCATCTCTTCCAAGATCAATAGATATTCGTAGATTTATCTCGACCAGCAGCCCTACCGATGGGTAACAAACCCTCCTACACTCGGATGTGATCCTGATCACGTCCGAGGGAGGACACCATGGCGACAGCCGCGAAAGTCGACGCCACCGAAGAACAGGCCCGCGCACTGGTCGAGGAGTCCCGCGAAACGAGCTGGGCCAAGCCGTCGTTCGCCAAGGAGATGTTCCTGGGACGGTTCCGGCTCGATCTGATCCACCCGTATCCGCAGCCCGACCCCGAGGACGCGGAGCGCACGGAGGCGTTCCTGTCCCGGCTGCGCACGCTGTGCGAGTCCATCGACGGATCGGTGATCGAAGCGGAGAGCCGGATCCCGGACGAGTACGTCAAGGGCCTGGCCGAGCTCGGCTGCTTCGGCCTGAAGATCCCGCAATCCTATGGCGGCCAAGGGCTTTCCCAACTCGGCTATAACCGCGCGCTGATGCTGGTCGGCTCGGCGCACCCGAGTCTCGGCGTCCTGCTCTCGGCGCACCAGTCCATCGGTGTGCCCGAGCCGCTCAAGCTGGCGGGGACCGACGAGCAGAAGGCCGAATTCCTGCCCCGTTGCGCGGCCGGGGCGATCAGCGCGTTCCTGCTCACCGAGCCCGATGTCGGCTCCGACCCGGCCCGGATGGCCAGCACCGCGACGCCGACCGAAGACGGCGAGGCCTACGTGCTCAACGGCGTGAAGCTGTGGACCACCAACGGCGTGGTCGCCGAACTGCTGGTGGTGATGGCCCGAGTGCCCAAGAGCGAGGGGCATCGCGGCGGCATCTCGGCCTTCGTGGTCGAGGCCGATTCACCGGGCATCACCGTGGAGCGGCGCAACTCCTTCATGGGCTTGCGCGGCATCGAGAACGGCTTGACCCGGATGCACAACGTCCGGGTACCCAAGCGCAACCTGATCGGCAGGGAGGGCGACGGCCTGAAGATCGCGCTCACCACGCTGAACGCGGGCAGACTCGCCATCCCCGCCCTGTGCACCGCCGCCGCCAAGTGGTCGTTGAAGATCGCGCGCGAGTGGAGCACGCAGCGCGTGCAGTGGGGCAGGCCGGTCGGCGAGCACGCGGCCGTGGGGCAGAAGATCGCCTTCATCGCGGCCACCACGTTCGCGCTGGAGGCCGCGCTGGATCTGTCGGCGACCATGTCCGACGAGGGCCGCAACGACATCCGGATCGAGGCTGCGCTGGCCAAGCTGTGGGCCAGCGAGATGAGCTGTCAGATCGCCGACGAACTCGTGCAGATCCGCGGCGGACGCGGCTACGAGACGGCGGCTTCGCTCGCCGCGCGGGGCGAGCGGGCTGTTCCGGCCGAGCAATTGGTGCGCGATCTGCGGATCAACCGCATCTTCGAGGGCTCCAGCGAGATCATGCGACTGCTGATCGCCAGGGAGATGGCCGACGCGCACATGGCCGCCGCGGGCGCGCTGGTCGACCGCAAGGCCGAGCTCAAGGACAAGGCGAAGGCGGCGGTCGGAGCGACGGGTTTCTACGCCAAGTGGTTCCCGCAGCTCGCGGTGGGAGCGGGGACGGTGCCCGCGGCGTACACCGAATTCGGCGTACTGGCCCGGCACCTGCGGTTCGTCGAGCGCAGCGCGCGCAAACAGGCGAGGTCGCTGATGTACGCGATGGGCCGCTGGCAGGCAGGCTTGGAATACCGGCAGAACTTCCTCGGCCGGATCGTCGACATCGGCGCCGAGCTGTTCGCCATGTCGGCGGCCTGCGTACGGGCCGAGGCACTGCGCGCCGCCGACGCGCCGGAGAGCAAGGCGGCCGAAGAATTGGCGGACGCCTTCTGCAGGCAGTCCCGCGTGCGTGTGCGCAGGCTGTTCGACTCGCTGTGGGAGAACACCGACGATGACGACCGCACCCTCACCCGCGGCGTGCTCGATGGCCGCTACGAGTGGCTGGAGGAGGGCGTGCTCGACCCGAGCGAGGGAACCGGGCCGTGGATCGCGGAGTGGCAGATGGGTCCGTCGACGGAGGAAAACCTCCTGCGCCCGTTCCTGCCGTCTACGCGCCCCCGCGCGGGGTCCTGATCGCCGCCCGCCCGTCGCGGACGCCCGGCGTGGGCCGCGGCGGGCGGTCGCTCGGCCATTATTCGTGAGTCTCGGATTTATCCTAGAAAGACGCAGATTCTCCTTGCCGCACGCGCGGGAGACCGGAGGTGCGCAGCGCGATCTAAAGGAATCTAGTTCCTGAGCTATTCATGCGTAGATTTTCCTGTGAACCCGCCTGACAGCTGCCCGATCGACCGGCAGCCTCAATTGCGCAACGTGTGCGTAACGGCAGGTGTGGGCCGCTAACGGCGCGGAAATCCAGTCCGACAACCGGGCAGGAGCGCCGATCATGCGCCTCGCTCACAGGAGAGTGCCATGTCCACGAGCATCGCCCGCCGCGCCGCCGATCACGACGGCCACCGCGTCATGGTGTCGGCCGATGACGGCATCCCCCTCGCGGTCCGCGTCTTCGGCGCCGACGACGCCACCGCCACCGTGGTCTTCGTCCACGGCCACTGCTTGCGCACCGAATCCTGGTCCTACCTGCGTGATCTGCTGCTGCGCCAGTGGGGGAGCGACACCAGGATGGTGTTCTACGACCACCGCGGCCACGGCGAATCCGGGGCGGCGCACCCGTCGACCTACACCATCGAGCAACTCGGCCACGACCTGGACGCCGTACTGCGCGCGGTCGCGCCGACCGGGCCGGTGATCCTGGTCGGCCATTCGATGGGCGCCATGGTGGTACTCGCCTACGCCCGGCTCCATCCCGAGGCCATCGGCACGCGGATCACCGGCGTCGGGCTGCTCGCGGCCGCGGCCGCCGGAATCACCGAGGTCGGGCTGGCGCGCCTTTTGAACCGGCGGGCGGTGAACTCGCTGCAAGTGGCCGTCACCCGCGCCCCGCGCGTGATGCAGGCGTCCAGGCGCCTGACTCGTCGCCTGTGCACGCCGATCCTGCGCGAGGCGGAATTCGGCACCAGGAAGGCGAGTCCGCGCATGACCGCGCTGGCCACCGCGATGCTGAACGAAACGCCGCTGCTGACCATGGCCGGGTTCCTGCACTCGCTGATCACCTTCGACGAGACGGCGACTCTGCACCGCCTCGGGGTCATCCCCGCGCTGGTGCTGGCCGGGTCCGCGGACATCATCTTCCCGTTCGCGCACTCGGTGGCACTGGCCTCGCAACTGGCCGGCGCCGAGCTGGTCCGCCTGGAGGGCGCCGGCCACAGCGTGATGCTCGAACGGGCCGAGGAAGTCGCGCTGTCCATCGCCGGACTGGTGGAACGAGCCTTCGCCGCGGCATGCTCGGCCACCGGGTACGCCGCCGCCGGCTGACCCTGGGCAACCGTGCGGCAATCATCTGATTTCGGCCCGGCACGAGCCAGGAACAAAATCTTTCTGTACTGTGTTGTAGATCACGTTGTGCGGTGGGTCACACAGCTCGATGTCGCGCGGTCCAAGGCAAAGGGGCAACCGTGCACCACGGCATCGAGTTCGCATATCCGCCAGGGAATTCAGGAGGTCTCGATGACACGCAGCGAACTTGCGGAACTACGCTACGCGGTCGGCCAGCTCCGGCAATCCATCGGCGTACTGCGCAACCAGTACGGCGATGCCAGCACGGTACGCAGGCTGGAGAACGACCTCGAGCGGCTCGTCATCGACGCCGACGAGTTCGAGAAGTCACCGCCGCCGGAGGTGCGGCGCAGCGCCCAGGACGTCATCTACGTGCCGGACAGCAAGTCCGACGAGGCCGCCTGGATGGGCGCGCAGGACGAGGGGCTCGGCTTCCACTCCCGTCCGCGGACGAAGTAATCCGTGCTGGGCGGCGCGACGCCGCCCAGCACGGTGCGTTGCGGCCCGGCGGAGGCCGGGCCCGCGCGTCAGCGGGGGCCGCGGCATCCGCGCTCGAACAGGGCGGCGATCGTGGCCGGACGCCGAGGCCCTCGGTGCGCGGCGTCTGCGTGCGCCATAGCTCGGGCACGACATCGCCACGTTGCGGGGCCCGGGCCCCTTCCGAGCGCGATCGACCGCCGTCGTCGACACCCGCTCGACAGGCGTGTGTCCCGTGACCGCTCGACTCGCCATCGCCGCTCACGTCGATCCCGGGGGGGTCGATGTCACACCGATGGCCCGAGGCGGCACTTCCCCCGCAAAGCCTGCACAGATTCGGGTCACCGAGTGCCACGCCGGTTGGATGGGGCCATCAAGTGCGACGACCGGCCATCAAATGCGACTGCGGTTCGACCGGCCACCAAGCGCGACGCCGCTTCAACCGGCCACCAAGCGCCACCCCAGTTCAACCAGCCACCAAGCGCCACCCCAGTTCAACGGGGCAATCAAGTGCTACCCCGGTTCGACGGGTAGCCCAGGTGCGACGACGGTTCGAGCGGCAAATTTCCGCCGGGCCGGTTCGACCGGCAATCGAGACGGCGGGCGCGACGCCCCGGCCAGCAGGCACCGGAATCGCGCCCGCACCGCCGCCCGGGTCGCAAATCGGTGAGGGCGAGTTCCTCGAGCGGAGCCGATACCACAGCCGCCCGCATCGTTGCCGCGAGCTCGAAGCGCCCGGCGCGACACCCCATCCGGTATCGGCGACCGCCTCGCCCGAATCCTGTTTCGCGCGAGTCGAGTTCGAAAAGTCCGGTTAGCCCGCTACGCAGCGTAAGCAATCAAGCGGCACGTCGAATGTGGCGCAAATCATACGGTTGACGGCGGGCTTGGTTTGTCGAGACCCCGCTCGATCCATAGCGCACGTGTCGTATGGTGCTCAGCATCACATTCGATTGCGGAGGTAACGATGACCACCCGCACACAAGATCAGCGAGGCATCCATCTGTGAGTGCCGCACCGACCGCCGCCCCGGAAGCGGGCACCGGCGTTTTCAGCAGAACAAGGGCCCGGATCTCGGAACGCACATTGCGCACCGACCGATGGTGGATCCCCCCACTCGTCACGGTGCTCGGACTCGCCGCGTTCGTCATCTACGCGACGGTCAGATCGTATGTGCGCACGGCGTATTGGGTTCCGGACTACCACTATCTGACCCCGTTCTACTCACCGTGCCTGAGCACTTCCTGTGTCGAGGGTTCCAGCCATTTCGGCACCCCGTTCGGCGAGCTGCCGGTGTGGTTGCCGCTGGGCTTCGTGGTGCTGCCCTTCCTGCTCGGCTTCCGCCTGACCTGCTACTACTACCGCAAGGCCTACTACCGGTCGGTGTGGTTCTCGCCGCCCGCCTGCGCTGTGGCCGAGCCGCACGCCAAGTACACCGGCGAGACCAGGCTGCCGCTGATCATCCAGAACGCGCACCGCTACTTCTTCTATGTGGCCCTGATCGTTTCGGTGATCAATACCTACGACGCCATCGTCGCGTTCCACGGCAAATCCGGCGGCTTCGGTTTCGGCCTCGGCAATATCGTGCTGCTGGTCAATGTGATCCTGCTGTGGGCGTACACGCTGTCGTGCCACTCGTGCAGGCATATCGCGGGCGGACGGCTCAAGCACTTCTCCGGCCATCCGGTGCGCTACTGGTTCTGGACGCAGGTCTCCAAGTTGAACACCCGGCACATGGCGCTGGCCTGGACCACTCTCGGCACGCTCGTGCTGACCGATTTCTACGTCATGTTGGTTGCCAGCCAAACGATTTCGGATCTGCGGTTCATCGACTGACCGCCTCATCGAGGAGTTTTTCTGCATGGCAGAAGTGGAACGGCACAACTACGACGTCGTCGTGATCGGAGCGGGCGGCGCCGGATTGCGAGCGGTCATCGAAGCCAGAGAGCACGGGCTGTCGGTCGCGGTGGTGTGCAAATCGCTGTTCGGCAAGGCCCACACCGTGATGGCCGAAGGCGGCTGCGCGGCTTCGATGGGCAACGCCAACGAAAAGGACAATTGGCAGGTCCATTTCCGGGACACGATGCGCGGCGGCAAGTTCCTGAACAACTGGCGCATGGCGGAACTGCATGCCCAGGAAGCGCCCGACCGGGTGTGGGAACTGGAGACCTACGGCGCGCTGTTCGATCGGACGCCCGACGGCCGCATCAGCCAGCGCAACTTCGGTGGCCACACCTACCCGCGGCTGGCCCACGTCGGCGACCGCACCGGCCTGGAGATCATCCGCACGATGCAGCAGAAGATCGTCTCGCTGCAGCAGGAGGATTTCGCCGAGACCGGTGACTACGAGAAGCGCATCAAGGTCTTCGCCGAATGCACCATCACCGAATTGCTCAAGGACGGCGACCGCATCTCCGGCGCGTTCGGCTACTGGCGCGAATCCGGCCGCTTCATCCTGTTCGAGAGCCCGGCGGTGGTGCTGGCGACCGGTGGCATCGGCAAGTCGTACAAGGTGACCTCGAATTCCTGGGAGTACACCGGTGACGGGCACGCGCTGGCGCTGCGCGCGGGCGCGACATTGATCAACATGGAGTTCCTGCAGTTCCACCCGACCGGCATGGTCTGGCCGCCCAGCGTGAAGGGCATCCTGGTCACCGAGGGTGTGCGCGGCGACGGCGGGGTGCTGAAGAACACCGAGGGCAAGCGGTTCATGTTCGACTACATTCCGCCGGTCTTCAAAGGGCAGTACGCCGAGACCGAGGAAGAGGCCGACCAATGGCTGCGCGACAACGACTCCGCACGCCGCACGCCGGATCTGCTGCCGCGTGACGAGGTCGCCCGCGCCATCAACGAAGAGGTCAAAGCAGGGCGCGGCACCGAGCACGGCGGCGTCTACCTCGACATCGCCTCCCGGATGCCCGCCGAGGAGATCGTGCGGAGGCTTCCCTCGATGCACCACCAGTTCAAGGAACTCGCGGACGTCGACATCACCAAGGAGCCGATGGAGGTCGGGCCGACCTGTCACTACGTGATGGGCGGTGTCGAGGTCGATCCGGACACGGGCGCGGCCACGGTGCCGGGACTGTTCGCCGCGGGCGAGTGCTCCGGCGGCATGCACGGCTCCAATCGCCTGGGCGGGAATTCGCTGTCCGACCTGCTGGTGTTCGGCCGCCGGGCCGGGCTCGGGGCCGCCGCCTACGTGGAGCAGCTCGGCGCGCGGCCGTCGGTCTCGGAAGACGACGTCACGAAGGCCGCGAAGGCCGCCGTCGCTCCGTTCGATCCTCCTGCCGACGGTAAGGGCGAGAACCCGTACACCCTGCACACCGATCTGCAGCAGACGATGAACGACCTGGTCGGCATCATCCGCAAGGAACACGAAGTGCGTGAGGCGATCGACAAGCTCGCCGAGTTGCGCGCCCGGTTCCGTCAGGTGACCGTGGAGGGCCACCGCCAGTTCAATCCCGGCTGGCATCTCGCCCTCGATATGCAGAACATGCTGCTGGTCAGCGAATGTGTGGCGCACGCGGCGCTGCTGCGGACAGAGAGCCGCGGCGGGCACACCCGCGACGACCACCCGTCGATGGATCCCGACTGGCGCAACAAACTGCTGGTCTGCGCGGTGGATCCGAGCACGGCCGGCGATCCGATCCCGGAAGTCACCGTGACGCGCAAGGATCAGCAACCGATGCGATCGGACCTGCTCGCCCTCTTCGATCTCGGCGAGCTCGAGAAGTACTACACCCCGGATGAACTCGCCGGGCACCCGGCCGCGGCCGGGCATTCGACGGAGCGAGAGGCGTAACGATGGGTTACGACGCCAAATTCCGCGTATGGCGCGGCGATCTCGACGGCGGAGAACTGCACGACTTCACCGTGCTGGTGAACGAGGGCGAGGTGGTGCTCGACATCATCCACCGGCTACAGGCCACCCAGGCGCCGGACCTGGCCGTGCGCTGGAACTGTAAAGCGGGCAAGTGCGGTTCGTGCTCGGCCGAAGTGAACGGGCGGCCGCGCCTGCTGTGCATGACGCGGATGTCCACCTTCACCGAGGACGAAGTGATCACGGTGACGCCGATGCGCACCTTCCCCGTGATCAAAGATCTTGTGACGGACGTGTCGTTCAATTACGAGAAAGCCCGCGAGATCCAGTCGTTCACGCCGCCCGCCGATCTGAAACCGGGCGAGTACCGGATGAAGCAGGTCGATGTGGAACGTTCTCAGGAATTCCGCAAGTGCATCGAATGCTTCCTGTGCCAGAACACCTGCCACGTGGTACGTGATCACGACGAGAACAAGAAATCGTTCGCGGGGCCGCGCTATCTGATGCGGATCGCCGAGCTGGAGATGCATCCGCTGGATGTCGGCGACCGGACCGAGCTCGCCCAGGACGAGCACGGGCTCGGCCTGTGCAACATCACCAAATGCTGCACCGAGGTGTGCCCGGAACATATCAAGATCACCGACAACGCGTTGATCCCGATGAAGGAACGGGTGGCCGACCGCAAATACGATCCACTGGTCTGGTTGGGCAACAAGCTGTTTCGCCGTTAGCGGCGGGGAGGACCGGCCGGGGCGATCCCCGGCCGGTCGGCGCACCCTTACAACATGGCCACGACACCGAGGGCCACGATCCACACCAGCAGGCCGACGAGCAACGCCGACAGCAGCGAGTGGGTGAGGACGAAGACTCCGACCGCCGACACTGCGAACAACAGCGCGACGATCAGCCATTCCACCCAATCTTCCGGCCGCAATTTCTTGTGTCGGGGATGGGAACTCTTGAGCCCACGGTCCACAGATAGTGGGCTACCCGTCTCGGAACCAGGCAAACGTCTTTTCGTTGCCGAATATGCGTCGTTCCGTGACCTTCGGAAGCCGCCTCGCCTTATCGCGGCCGGTCGAACTCACCGTCTTGCACACCCGCGGTGAAGGCGGCCCACTCGCCGGGCGTGAAGATCAACACCGGCCCGTCCGGGTCCTTTCCGTTGCGCATTCCCACATGGCCGTCTGCCAGTAGCGCCACCTCGACGCTGTCGCTCCCCGGCCCTTCTCCGGCCTTCCGCCACGTGGCGCCGGTCAGGTCTATGTTCGCGTTGCCTTGAATGCTCACGAATTGGACTCCTTCGTTGTCTGCCGCGGCAGACGTGTACGGACCGAGAACCCAGCACTCCCCGCTGGACGCACTCACGCGCGGCCCGATATTACCGCCGCCGACCGGCGCTGTAGGGCGAACAGCCTGCCGAAAATCGCGCAGGCCACGATTTCCCGGCATGTCCTCGCGGCGCGCTCCGCCTGCCGTCAACGGCGGCGCGGCGCCGGATCCGCCCACGCGCGGACAGCCGCGACCACCTCCCGCCCGGACGGTCGAAACCCGTTGCGCGGCGGCACGATCCAGGATCGGATCGCGCCGACCGACGCGGTCGGGGATGGCAGCGCGATCGTCGATCCGGTGCGGGATACCGACACGTTCAGCCGGAACAATTCCGCGAACAGGCGCGAGTCGTTTTCGGGCAGGTCCGGCGCGATCAAGAAGGTCCATCGATTCGAGCGCGGGTGCGCCAGGATAGGGCCGAGCCGGACGCGTTTGCTCTGCATATGCGCCTTGACCGCCTGTCCCAGGCCGCTCGGCATGGTCAACGCCCACACCGAGCCGGCACGCAGCACGATCCGGCCGAGTCCGGGTGGATCGACAATGGCGGGCAGATCACATTCCCGCCGGTAGAACTGGCATCTGGACCGTGGTGTATCCCCGAGTGGCCTCTGCTCCACTGACAACCCCCTGCAGTTGTGTGGTTCGACGATGAGGTGCGCGCCATACCGAAGCGCCTGCGATCTGACCACGGCTCCCGCTCGCGTACCGATGTGAATGCGGCGATGGCCGAGTGTGGCGCGACGAGTTCTAGTTTCGCGTCGCCGCGGGCCGATGCGACTGATAAAGAATGTGCAAAATTGTAGAAAAATGGTTCCTTACGGGGCGCATGTGAAAGATGTGACTCAGTGCCAGGTATGGTCCGTCAGGGCGGTGCGAGGGCCGAACTTCGGTTTGTGGAAGTGGCCGCTGATTTCGAGCAGGCGAATCGCTCGATAGCGGTGCGGACGCAACGGTTCCAGATATTCGACCATCGCCTCGTCATCGATCGGACGCCCGAGCAGAGTCCAGCCGACCGCGGCGGCGAGGTGATAATCGCCGACCGACAGCGCGTCCGCGTCACCGAAAGCCCGCTGCGCGATCTCCGCGGCGGTCCACACCCCGATACCGGGCACACTGCGCAGCATGCGTGCCGCCTCGGCCGGGTCGGCCCGCGCGGCACGCTCCAGCGACTCGGCGATCCGAGCCGAACGCACGATGGTCTGCGCGCGCTGCGGTCCGACATTGGCCCGGTGGTAGACCCAGGAGGGAATCCGCCGCCAGGCGTCGGCGTCCGGCGGCAGGCGCATTCCGTCCGGCGCTGGACCCGGCGCCGGTTCGCCGTACTGCCGGACCAGCTTCCGCCACGACGCCCGTGCGGAGACGGTGTGCACCTTCTGCTCCAGCACGGCGGGCACCAAAGCTTCGAAGACCAGGCCCGTACGCAACATACGCAGTCCGGGGAAGCGGCGGTGGGCATCGGCGAGCTTCGGGTGATCCGGGAGGAACGCGGACACGTCCTCGTCAAGGCAGAGCATGTGCTCGAGACCCGCGAGGAATTCCGCCGCCCCGGGCCCCCACGCCCCCGCCCGCACAGCGCACGGGCCGGACTGGGCCAACCGGTAGGTGACCGGCCCGCTCGGCAGCCGGGACGCATGCCAGTGGGCGCCGTCGGCGGTCACCCGGTGGCACGGGTCGCCGGTGCCACGGCCGAGCGGAGCGAGCGTGCACGCCAGATCGATCGGCCGATCCGTGGTCACCGTCCGGCTCGCTTCCGGCTCGACCGTCACGCTGCGCACCGCACTCATTCTGCCCGGTGCGGCGCGCGGCGTCGCAGCCCCCTCCGCCGGACACCAGGATTATCATCTGGACCACACCAGAAGTCTTTCAATATCGATCGTGCATTATTATCGTTTCGCAATCCGATGTAACGGAACGAGATTCGCGGCGATATTGATTTCGTTCGGCAAATAGCTGGCTGTAGCAATGACGGAGGTTCGCATGATCACCAATCTGCTCAACTGGTTGCTCAACGCCTGGGGCGGGGTTTCCGCGGGCAGCTCGGGTTACCAGATCCCGCCCGGCACCCTGCCATTCGGTAGCTGACGCACGCGGCGCGCCCGCCCCGATTGCCGGCGGGCGCGTGCGAAAGGATCACTCGCCCAGCAGAAACTGCGCGAGATGCCACGCCTGTCGCCCGGCCAGGGCAGCGGCCTGGGTGCGGCAGGAGAAGCCGTCGGCGAGGAAGATCGTGTCCTCGTCCGCGGCGCGCAGCGCGGGGAGCAGGCCGTTCTCGGCCACCGCCACCGAAATGTCGTAATGGCCTTCCTGCATTCCGAAGTTTCCCGCCAGCCCGCAACATCCGGTGATTTCAGTCACCCCGACTCCCATGCTGGCTAATAGTCGGCGCTCGGCATCGAATCCGAGAATCGCGTGCTGGTGACAATGGGGCTGGACGACCACCGACTGTCCGGTTCGCTTCGGCGGCCGCCAGGTCGGCTGTTCGGCGAGGAATTCGGCGAAGGTGCGCACCGCGGCGGCGGTCGGGGCCGATCTCGGGTCGTCCGGCAGCAATTCCGTCAGGTCGGCGCGCAGGACCGCCGTGCAGGACGGTTCCAGTCCCACGACCAAGCCGCCCGCGCCCACGTGCTGCTCCAACGCGCTCAATGTGGCCCGCAACCGCGCACGGGCGCCGTCGAGCTGACCGGTGCTGATCCAGGTGAGTCCGCAGCAGACGCGTCGCTCCGGAATCCGGACCCGGTAGCCGAGGGCGGACAGCAGCCGCGCCGCGGCCAGGGCGATCTCCGGGGCGAACGCGTCGGTGAAGGTGTCGATCCACAGCATCACCTCGCCGGAACCACCCCGTTCCTCCGGCGCGTAGGACGACTCGGCCAGTGCGGCCCCCTCGTCCAGATCACGCCAGATCCGGCGGAAAGCGCGCGGGACCAGGCGCGGCACGTCACGGCGCGGATCGATGCCGGCCGCTCGTAAACCGGCGCGGCGCAGTGTGACTCGCCCGGCCAGCGCGTTCACTACGCGCGGCATCCGGCTCGCCACGGACAACCACCGGGGCAACTGGCCGAGCGAGTAGTGGTCGATCGGGCGCGGCCGATGGCGGTAGCGCCGATACAGCGTCTCCGATTTGTAGGTGGCCATGTCCACGCCCGCCGGACAATCCGACCGGCACGCCCGGCAGGACAGGCAGAGGTCGAGCGACTCGGCGACGGCCTCCGACGACCAGGGCAGCGCGCCGCGCACCACCTCCTGCAACACCCGCGCCCGCCCGCGCGTGCTGTCCTTCTCGTCCCGGGTGGCCTGGTAGGACGGGCACATGAAACCACCGTCGGCGCGGCATTTGCCCACGCCGACGCAGCGATGGACCGCCACGCCCATATCGCCGTCGTCTTCGGATAGCGCGTAGCCGCTCGACGCCCGGACGTCCGGAACTCCCGCCAGGCGCAGGTCTGCGTCGATCGCCCGCGGCGCGACCAGGACACCCGGATTCAGGACGTCGCCCGGATCGAACAGCGCCTTGTAACCGGCGAAGACGTCGAGCACCGCGGGGGAGTACATCACCGAGAGCAACTCGGAGCGGGCCCGGCCGTCGCCGTGCTCGCCGGAGAGCGAACCGCCGTGCCGCACGACCAGCTCCGCCGCGTCGAAGAGGAAGGCACGGAAACGGCGTGGCGCGTCGGCGATCGGGAGATCGAGGCGAACGTGGATGCAGCCGTCGCCGATGTGCCCGTACAACAGTCCGTCGACGCCGTGGTCGCGGGTCAGGGCCGCGAAATCGCGCAGGTAGGCGCCCAGCCGCGCGGGTGGGACGGCCGCGTCCTCCCACCCCGGCCACGCCGGTCGCCCGTCGGGTGTGCGCCCCGCCAGCCCCGCGCCGTCGGCCCGGATCCGCCACAGCGCCGCTGCGGTCCCGGGATCGGTGACGATCCGGGTGTCCATCGCCGCCGCCGTCCGGCACAGCCGCTGTGCGACGGCCAGCGCGTCGGCCTGCGTCTCACCCGCGGTCTCCACGAAGAGCCAACCGCCGCCGCGCGGCAGGCCGGGCACCCGCCCCCCGTGCGCCCGGACCACGTCGACCAGCCGTGCGTCGATGCCCTCGACCGCGATCGGCGCGCAGGCCAGCACGGCGGCGACGTCGTCGGCGGCGGTGGCTATGTCCGGGTAGCCGAGCACCGTGAGGACGGTGGCCGCGGGCAGCGCGACCAGGTCGACCGTCGCGTCCAGGAGCAGGCCGCAGGTGCCCTCGCTGCCGACGAACGCCTTCGCCGCCGACGCGCCCCGCTCGGGAAGGAGATGTTCCAAGCCGTACCCGGACGCCTGCCGCTCGAAGCGCCCCAGATCGGTGCGCAGCACGGCGAGATTGGCCCGGCCGAATTCCGCGAGACCCGGCACCGCCGACAGGTCGGCGGCCAGCGTGCGTTCGGTGCAGGTGCCGTCCAGGATGCGCAGTTCGCGCACGGTGTCGGAGGTGCGGCCCCACGCGACGGCGCGCGGTCCGCAGGCGTTGTTGCCGATCATGCCGCCGAGCGTGCAGCGATTCTGGGTCGAAGGGTCCGGCCCGAAGCGCAGTCCGTGCGGACGAGCCGCCCGCTGCAACTCCGACAGCACCACGCCCGGCTGCACGGTGGCCACGCGCGCGGCCGGATCGATCGACACGATCCGGTTCATATGCCTGCTGAAGTCGAGGACGAGTCCGGGACCGATCGCATTGCCCGCCACCGATGTTCCCGCGCCGCGTGCGGTCACCGGCAGGCCGTGATCGCGGGCGAATTCCAGGGTGATCGCGACGTCCTCGTCGGTGCGGGGAAAGACGACCGCGGCCGGGAGAACCCGATAGTTCGAGGCGTCCGAGGAGTACTCCGCGCGCCGTCGCTCGGAGGTATCGACCTCACCCGCGATCGTGCCGCGCAGCGCCGCCATCCGCTTCACAGTGTCGATTTTCCCAGCGTCCGCGGTGCTGGGTGTTCGCGGCCCCTTATGGCTCGCGTCCGAGTGACCGCCGGGGTGGATCGAGTATGCGGGCTACGGCCGGTTTCGCTCTCGGCGGAAACGGCGTGCGTCCGGAATCGACTTGAACTCAACCATTGTTGAGGTCCTAGTGTCGGTGGCCAGGTCTTGGATGGGTGGGAAGCGAGAGGGAGAGCAACGTGAGCATCGAATCCGTGGCGTGGAGCCAGATGTACCGGCGGGCGAACGCGCCGCGGGAACAGCGGCCGTTCCGCTTCGCCACCGCCCGGCGCATCATCCGGTTCGCGGCGCCGCACCGCCGCAGGATCGGCGCGTTCTTGCTGTTCAGCGTGGTGTCCGCGGTTCTCGCCGTGGCGACGCCGGTGCTGGCGGGCCGGGTGGTCAACGACATCGTCGGCGGCGCGGCGCCGCGGGTGGTGGTCGTCCTCGCGCTGGTGATCGGCGCGCTCGCGGTGTTCGACGCGGGGCTCGGGTTGGCGACCCGATGGATGTCGGCACGGATCGGCGAGGGGCTCATCCTCGATCTGCGCACCGCCGTGTTCGATCACGTGCAGAAGATGCCCGTCGCCTTCTTCACCCGAACCAGGACCGGCGCACTGGTCAGCCGCTTGAACAATGACGTCATCGGCGCGCAGCGCGCGTTCAGCGACACCCTGTCCGGCGTGGTGGCCAACCTCGTCACCCTCGCGCTGACGCTCGGGGTGATGCTGAGCATCTCGTGGCAGATCACGTTGCTCGCGCTGGTTCTGCTTCCGGTGTTCGTGTTTCCGGCGCGCCGGATGGGCAACCGCTTGGCGGACATGCAGCGGGAGGCGGCGCGGCTGAACGCGGCGATGAGCACCCAGATGACCGAGCGGTTCTCGGCGCCGGGCGCGACGCTGGTCAAGCTCTTCGGCCGTCCGGAGCAGGAGTCCGGCGAGTTCGCGCTGCGGGCCCGCCGGGTGCGCGATATCGGCGTGCGCACCGCGATGCTGCAAACCTTTTTCGTCACCTCCCTCACGCTGGTGTCGGCGCTGGCGATCGCCTTGGTGTACGGGCTCGGCGGCTGGTACGCGCTGCGCGGGCAGTTGGACGCGGGCGCGGTTGTCTCGCTGTCGTTGCTGTTGACCAGGCTCTACACCCCGCTGACCGCGCTGGCCAGTGCCCGGATGGAGGTCATGGCCGCGCTGGTGAGCTTCGAGCGCGTCTTCGAAGTGCTCGACCTGAAGCCGCTGATCGAAGACGCGCCCGGCGCGAAGCCCGTTCCGGCCGGTCCGGTGGCGGTGGAGCTGGACGCGGTGAGCTTCGGCTACCCGTCGGCCGACAAGGTGTCGCTGGCCTCGCTGGAGGACGTGGCGAATCTCGACACTCGCGGCGGGGTGGAGGTGCTGCACGAGGTGTCGCTGCGCGCCGAGCCCGGTCAGCTGATCGCGCTGGTCGGCTCGTCCGGTGCGGGCAAGTCGACCATCGCACAGCTGGTCTCCCGGCTCTACGACGTCGACGGCGGTGCGGTGCGGTTGAACGGCGCGGACGTGCGCGAGCTGAGCACCCGATCGATCCGTGAGACGGTCGGCCTGGTCACCCAGGACGGGCACCTGTTCCACGAGACCATCCGGGCCAATCTGCTGCTCGCGCGCCCGGAGGCCACGGAGGACGAGCTGTGGGACGCCTTGGAACGCGCCCGGCTGCGCGACCTGGTCGCTTCGTTGCCGGACGGGTTGGAGACGGTGGTCGGCGAGCGCGGCTACCGGCTCTCCGGCGGTGAGCGGCAGCGGCTGACCATCGCGCGCCTGCTGCTCAAGCAACCGCGCGTGGTGATCCTGGACGAGGCGACGGCGTCACTGGACTCGACCTCCGAAGCCGCCGTGCAGGAGGCACTGAGCGAAGCGCTGGAGGGCAGGACCGCGCTGGTGATCGCGCATCGGCTGTCCACGATCCGCGCTGCCGACCAGATCCTGGTGCTGGAGGAGGGCCGGATCATCGAGCGCGGCACGCATACCCAACTGCTGGCCGCCGATGGCCGCTACGCGGAGCTGTACCGCACCCAGTTCGCCGAGGAGCCCGTCACGGCGGCGGCCTGACCCGCCGTCCTAGCTCGCCGTCCGGTCCGCGGTACAGGTGGTGTCGGTGTCCGGCAGGGTTCCCGCGCCGAAGTAGGCGTTGATCGCGTGGTTCACACAGCTGCTCAACTCGGGCCGGAAGGTCATGTGGATGCGGACGTCTTCCAGGGTGACCATCCGCGACGCCGACAGATACTCGTGCAGCCGGACGGCGTGGGCGTAGGGAGTGCGCGGATCTCCCGTCGCCTGCACGATGAGCACGGGCACCGCATTCCGGACCACCGTCGGCGGTTCGACCGGCCGAGGCCAGAAGGCGCACGGCTGGATGTTGCCCGCCAGCGCGCCGAAAACCGGTTGCGTGGCCCGGCTCTCCTCGATGTTGCGCCAGTACCACGTGGGATCGATGGGTGCGCCGACATCGCCGCAGGCGATCTGCGCCAGCACGGAGTTCTCGTTATCCCGCAGCGCCGCCACGATGGCGCCCAGCCGCGGCGTACGCGAGGCGGTGGGCGGGCCGCCGGCGTCGTCGGCGAGCTCGCGCACCGTCGCGGCCAACGGTTCGTTCAGCCGGAAGTTCCACAGCAAGGTGTGCAGGATGAACGGCAACCAGTGGTCGTCGATCGCGAAGTCATCGATGACGATCGGCCTGCGGTTGACGACGCGGACCAGCTCCTCGACCTTCGCGCGCACCTGCTGCGGCGTCGCACCGAGCCGGAACTCTTCGTCCCGGGCTGCGGCCCACACCGCCCAATCGTCCAGCGCGATCTCGTCCGAGGGACCCCAGTCCTGGACCAAGCCCTCCCAGTACCGGTCCGGGTCGATAGCGCTGTCGAGCACGATTCGATCACTGCGCTCGGGGAACATCTGGGTGAACACCGCCCCGAGATACGTGCCGTAGGACAAGCCGTAGAAGTTGACCTTCTGCTCGCCCAAGGCGGCTCGGACCACGTCCATGTCCCGCGCCGTGTTGCGAGTGGTGAACTGCCGCACCAGCTCTGGATCGCGAACCACGCACGTGGCGGCCATGCCCGCGGATTGGACGGTGTCGTGCAGGAAGCCGAGCGGGTCGAGGCCCGCCGACCGGATCATCTCGCCGACCGGCCACCCGCACCGCGGACTCCGGCTGGACTCGCCGACCCCGCGCGGGTCCATCCCGATCAGGTCGTAGCTCGCCAGCACGTCCGGCGACAGCACATCACCGAGCAGATCCACACTGTCCAGTCCCGGGCCGCCCGGACCGCCGGGATTGGACAGCAGGATTCCCCGCCGCCGCGCCGGATCGCTCGCCTTCACCCGGGAGATCGCCAGGTTGATCGTGCGATCCCCGGGCCGCCCGTAGTCGAGCGGCACCTGGACATTCGCGCACTCGCCCCCGGCCTTGTCCAGATTCTCGACGCCGCACGGTTTCCATTCGAGCGTCTGGTGATAGAACCGGTCCGAGCTGTTCGGCTGCGGGTCGGCCACCGGATCGGCCCGGCCGTACGTGGGCGCGGCGAGCAACGCGGAAACCGCCACTATCGACATCGAGCGCCAGAACAGATTCGCGGACAACGAAGTTCGCCTCTCGGCCGGTGCGATCACATGCTTGCCGAAGAACCGTATCGGATCAGGGCCCGCGAGGGTGGCAGCGCCTTCCCCCGCGCGGCGTGTTCGGCTCGCCGGTCATCCATGGTGCGAAGATCACCGCGCGTAGTCCTTCGCAGCGGGAGACCGATCAGCGAAGCCCGGCTCGATTCGTTCGAGCCGGGCTTCTGGGCTGCGGATTCGTCCAAGCCCTACCGAAGTACGCCGAGAACCGGCGGATCAGAATTCGCCGAGGACGCCGATCACGGTGCGCCCGCGGTGGTTGCCGCTTTGGATCGAGCGCAACACCTTCTCGGCCCCGGTGATCGGAGCGTAATTCGCCAGTGACGAAAGATGCTGCGGGCGAAGCTCTTTGCCGAGCCGGGACCATACCTCGCGGCGACGTTCGATCGGGAGGTTGACCGAGTCGATGCCCTCGAGCGCGACGCCGCGCAGGATGAACGGCATCACCGTGGTGGGCAGTTCCGCTCCGCCGGTGAGCCCGCTGGCCGCGACCACGCCGCCGTAGCCGATGGCGCTCAATATATAGGCGAGCGAGGCGCCGCCGACGCTGTCCACGGCCGCGGCCCACCGCGCTTTGGTCAACGGCCGCGGCTTGGCGTTCGGATCTTCGGGCAACCTGCCGATCACTTCGTTCGCGCCGATCTCGCTGAGCAGATCGCTCGCGTCGGTCTTTCCGGTGGAAGCGATCACTTCGAAGCCGAGGCCGGAGAGGATGTCGATGCTCACGCTGCCGACCCCGCCGGTCGCGCCGGTGACCAGCACCGGGCCCGCGTCCGGGGTGAGGCCACGATCGAGCAGGGCCTGCACGCTCAGGGCCGCGGTGAACCCCGCTGTGCCGAGCGCGGCCGCGTCACGGAGACTCAGATCCGCCAGCTTGACCACCCATTCGGCCGGCACCCTGGCGTATTCGGCGAAGCCGCCGTTGTGCGAAACCCCGATGTCGTATCCGTGCGCGATCACCTGGTCGCCGGGGGCGAAATCGTCGTCGGCGGACTCGACCACTTCGCCGACGAGATCGATCCCGGGCACGATCGGGTAGTTGCGCACCACCCCGCCGCCCTTGGTGATCGCCAGACCGTCCTTGTAGTTCGCGCTCGAGTAGTGCACTTTGATCGTCACGTCGCCCGGCCCGAGGAAATCCTCGTTGACCTGCTGCCGGGTCAGGACGATCCCGCTATCCGTCTCGTGTGCCACCATCGCCCAGAACTCCATGCGCACGAGCATACGAGGGTCCGGACGGGTCCGGGCGCTACTGCGGCAGGAGTTCGAGCCGGACGCCGAGCAGACGAACCGGGCGGTCGAGGTCGAACCGTTCGATGATGCGCAGCGCGGTCTCGGCGATCCGCGCGCCGTCGATGGTCGGCTCGGGCAGTTTCTCCTGCTTGCTGCGGGTGTAGAAGGTATTGGTGCGCACCGTCACGGAAACCCGGGTGCCGATCCGGCCCGCCGCGGCCATCTCCTCGGCGACCTCGGTAGCCAGCCGTGCCACTTGCGCGCGGATCTCGCCGGGATCGGTCAGGTCGTGGGGAAACGTCTCGGACTTGCTGCGGCCCAAGGGTATTCGCGGTTCGGTGGTGACGTCCGTATCGCCTTTGCCGTGGCCGAGCACCCAGAGATACGGCCCGGTGTTCGGCCCGAATTCCGCGGCGAGACGATGGCGGTCGGCGGCCATCAGGTCGCCGACGGTCCGGATGTCCAGCTCGGCGAGCCGTGCGGCGATACGCGTGCCGATACCCCACAGCGCGTCTGTCGGGCGATGGGCCATCACTTCGGTCCAGTTCTCGGCGGTGAGCCGGAAGACGCCCGCCGCCGCGCCCGCACCGGCGTCGGGCTCGGCCGACGACTTGCCCGCCGACTTGGCGAACCCGGTCGCGAGCTTGGCGGTGAGTTTGTTGTCACCGATGCCGATCGAACAGGTCAGTTCGAGTCCGGCGATGGCGCCGCGCACCCGCTGCGCGAGGGCCTCCGGGTCGTCGGTGTCGGCGGCGAGGAACGCCTCGTCCCAGCCCCACACCTCGACCCGTCCCGGAAACGTCCGCAGCAGCGCCATGACCTCGTCCGAGGCGTCCTCGTAGGCGGTCATGTCGAGCGGAAGGAACACGCCCTCGGGGCACTTGCGCTGGGCGCTGCGCAGCGGCATCCCGGCCCGCACACCGAACGCGCGCGCCGGATAGGACGCGCAGGTCACCACCTTGCGCGGTTCGGTGGGATCGCCGTGGCCGCCGACGATGACCGGCAGTCCCCGCAGTTCCGGATGGCGGCGGAACTCCACCGCCGCCTGGAACTGGTCGAGATCGACGTGCAACAGCCATCTGGCCACACCCCGTTCTTACCCCAGTGCTGCGACATCGCGCATTGCGCGAAACACAGAACAGAACTAAATTCTGGTTATGAAGATTCGAGATCGGTTGCTGTTGGCGGCCGAGCGCCAGTTCGCCGAGCACGGTGCGCTCGACGCGACGCTGACGCAGATCCGCGCCGCGGCGGGCGCCAGCGTCGGCGCGCTCTATCACCACTTCCCGGACAAGGCCGACCTGTACCGGCAGGTGTGGGCCAACGCGCTCGCGGACTACCAGGAGCATTTCTGGGCAGCGGTCGGCGACAGCACCGACGCGCGCGCGGGCGTCACCGAGGGCGTGCGCGAGCACCTGCGGTGGGTCGGCGAGAATCAATACCGCGCAACCGTGCTCACCTCCGCGCGTCCGCCAGGGGTGCGCGAGAGCGAAAGCAATCGCCGCTTCCTTTCCGACGTGACGCGGTGGTGGCGCACGCACGCCGGATACGGGGCGGTGCGTGATCTTCCGATCGATCTGGTCTACGCGCTGTGGCTGGGCCCCGCGCAGGAATACACGCGACAGTGGCTGGGCGGCGAAATGCGCGTCGGCCCGGCCGAAGCCGCGGGCGAACTCGCCGACGCCGCCTGGCTCGCCCTCGCCGCCGATCGCACCCGAGCCGCAGCGGAGGTCTCCCGATGACGACAACCATGGCCCTAGACCTGGACAGCGCCGAGAAGATACTGGCCGCGCAGCCCTTCGCCACACTGGTGGGCACCCAGATCACCGCGTTCGGCGACGGCGCGGCCACCCTGGTCATTCCCCTCCGCCGCGAATTGACCCAGCAATTCGGTTACGTGCACGGCGGCGTGCTCGCCTACGCCGCCGACAACGCCCTCACCTTCGCCGCCGGTACGGTGCTCGGCGCGAATGTGCTCACCGGCGGTGTCACCATCACCTACCTCCGCCCCGCCGCGGGCGAGCGTTTGCGCGTCGAGGCAGCTGTCACCGGCGCGACGCGCCGCCAAGCGGTCGCCCACTGCGAGATCTACGCGGAAAGCGCGGGCCGCGAACCCGTTTTGTGTGCGGTGGCCCAGGGCACCACCCGGCTCGCGGAAGCCGATCTGGCCGGAAGCGGTACATGATCGCAACGATCCGCTCGCTGCCCGTAGATCGGCATGATTGTCCGGTGACATGAGCCGCCCCAACCGTCCGCTGCGACGAAACCGAGCGCATTATCAGCCGCGACCTATGACCGCACAGCGCCCGTCTGTCCGCCCGCTCGCAGCATGCGAACGGCCGGGCACGGAGTTTCCGTGCCCGGCCGTTCCAGCCCAGGTCAGGCAGTAGCCGCGAAGGCAGGCCCCAACGCGGGTTCGGCCACCGGTTCGATGGCGTAGGCGAGGATGTCGGCCACGTCGGCGACGGGGCGGACATCCAGCGCGGCCAGCACTTCCGCCGGGACGTCGTCCAGATCCGGCTCGTTGCGCGCCGGGATGAACACCGTCTTCAATCCGGCCCGCTGAGCGGCGAGCAGCTTCTGCTTCACGCCGCCGATCGGCAGCACCCGTCCGTTCAGCGTGACCTCACCGGTCATGCCGACGTCCGATCGCACTTGCCGTCCCAGCGCCAGCGACACCAGGGCGGTGACCATCGTGACGCCCGCGGACGGGCCGTCCTTGGGTACCGCGCCGGCCGGGAAGTGGATGTGGATATTGCGATCCAGCACCGTCGGCTCGATGCCGATCTCCTCCAGGTGCGAGCGCACGTAGGTCAGCGCGATCTGCGCGGACTCCTTCATGACGTCGCCGAGCTGGCCGGTGAGGGTCAGCGAGCGCTCACCCTCGGCGGCGTTCGCCTCGATGTAGAGGACGTCGCCGCCTGCGCCGGTCACGGCGAGACCGGTGGCCACCCCTGGGACGGCCGTGCGTTCGACCGAGTCAGGGGTGAAGCGCGGGCGACCCAGGTAGTCCTTCAAGTCGGCCAGACCGATCGTCAAGGTGTCGGTATCCACCTCGTAGCCCAGGTCCGGGTCGTAACCCGCCGCCGCGGGAACGGTTACGCGCTCGGACAGCCGGGTCGCCGCCTTGCGCAGCGCCTTGGCGATCAGTCGTTCCATCTGCCGGACGCCCGCCTCCCTGGTGTAGTTGGCGGCGATCTCGCGCAGCGCCTCCTCGCTGATCGTCACCTCCTCGGCGGTCAGCGCGTTGCGCTCCAGTTGCCGCGGCACCAGGAAGTCGCGCGCGATGGCCACCTTGTCGTCCTCGGTGTAGCCGTCGACGGTGATCAGTTCCATCCGGTCCAGCAGCGGGCCGGGGATGGTCTCCATGACGTTCGCGGTCGCGATGAACAGCACGTCGGACAGGTCGAGGTCCAGATCCAGGTAGTGGTCGCGGAAGGTGTGGTTCTGCGCCGGGTCCAGCACCTCGAGCAGGGCGGCCGCCGGGTCGCCGCGGAAGTCCGAGCCGACCTTGTCGATCTCGTCCAGCAGGACGACCGGGTTCATCGATCCGGCTTCCTTCATGGCGCGGACGATGCGGCCGGGCAGCGCGCCGACGTAGGTACGGCGGTGGCCACGAATCTCGGCTTCGTCGCGCACGCCGCCCAGGGCCACGCGGACGAACTTTCGGCCGAGTGCGCGCGCGACGGACTCACCCAGCGAGGTCTTGCCGACGCCGGGCGGGCCGACCAGCACCAGCACCGCGCCGGACCCTCGTCCGCCGACGACCTCCAGGCCGCGGGCGGCGCGGCGAGCGCGGACGGCCAGGTACTCGACCATGCGGTCCTTGACCTCGTCCAAGCCGTGGTGGTCGGCGTCCAGGACGGCGCGGGCGGCCGAGACGTCGGTGCTGTCGGTGGTCTTCACCGTCCACGGCAGCTCCAGCACGGTGTCCAGCCAGGTCCGGATCCAGCCCGATTCCGGGCTCTGATCGCTGGCGCGCTCCAGTCTGCCGACCTCGCGCAGCGCCGCCTCGCGGACGCTGCCGGGCAGATCGGCCTGCTCGACGCGGGTGCGGTAGTCGTCCGCGCCGTCCGGCTCGTCCTCGCCGAGTTCCTTGCGGATGGCGTTGAGTTGCTGGCGCAGCAGGAATTCGCGCTGGCTCTTCTCCATCCCCTCGCGAACGTCCTCGCTGATCTTCTCGCTGATCTCGGCCTCGGCGATGTGCGCTTTGGTCCACTCGATCAGGGTGGTGAGCCGCTCGGCCACTTCGGGGGTCTCGAGCAGCTCCCGCTTCTGGTCAGCGGTCAGGTACGGGGCGTAGCCGGCGGTGTCGGCGATGGCCGACGGGTCGGTCAGCTGATTGACCGCGTCGATGATCTGCCAGGCCTCGCGGCGTTGCAGCACCGAGACGACCAGCTTCTTGTACTCCGCGGCCAGTTCCTTGGTGCGGCCGTCGGGGGTGGGCGTCTCGACCGGCTCGGCCTCGACCCACAGCGCGGCGCCCGGGCCGGTGACCCCGTGCCCGATCTTGGCGCGCCGTTCGGCCTTGAGGACGGCCGCCGGGGCTCCGCCGCGCATACGGCCGACCTGTTCGATGGTGGCGACCACACCGTAGGTGGCGTAGCCCTCGTTCAACCGCGGCGCGAGCAGCACGGCTTCGGTCTTGGCGGCCTGTGCGGCATCGATCGCGGCCTGCGCCGATTCGTCCAGTTCGATGGGCACGACCATGCCCGGCAGCACGATCGGATCGGTCAGGAACAGCACCGGCAGGTTCTGTGGTGTAGTCACGTCTTCGACCCTTCCAAAAGTTGAGCGATGCCTACTCAACCCCGGGGTGCCCGGGTTTGTTCCGCCCCGACCGGTCCGTTCGCTGACGGCGAAGTCCCGCTTCGCGTTGACACCCCCTCCAAGGCAATGAGAACGTGGGGGCCTTGGTATCTCATACCGGCGGTACCGCCGGATCGGCTTAGGGAGTCCCATCGATGTCGTCGCTCGCCGCCGGCGTGTTCATCGACTGGGAGAGCTTGACCGGGCAGCCGAAGTTCGTGGTCGACCTGATCACGTTTCCGATCTTCAGCGCGCTGGCGGGCTGGCTGACCAACTGGACCGGCGTGCTGATGCTGTTCTGGCCGATCCGGTTTCGCGGCGTTCGCATTCCCGGCCTGCACGTGCTCTACCCGTACTTCCCGCGGCGGGTCCAGGTGCTGCCGACCTTTTCCGGCGACGGCCGCCGCCTCGGCTTCCAGGGCTTCATCCCGGCACGCGCGGAGAAGATGGCCAGCATCTGCGTGGACAAGGCGCTGATGCGGATCGGCAGTCCGAAGGACTTCATCCACGAACTCGATCTCGACGGTATCGCCGACTACATCGCGGTGCTGGCGCGGGAGCAGGTGCGACCGCTGGTGGACGAGCTGATGTACCGGGAGAACCCGGACCTGTGGCGCAGCGTGCCGCGCGCCGCCAAGCAGCTGATCTACCAGCGGGTGGATCGCGAACTGCCCGCCCTGTCGCGTCGCGCGTTCGCCTCGCTCGGCGACAATGTCGACCAGCTGATCGGGATCAAGGGCTTCGTGATCCGTTACCTGGAGGACAACCCGACGATCCTGAAGGACCTCACCACCACCATCGCGGCGCCCGAGCTGCGGTTCATGGTCCGTGTCGGCTTGCTCGGCGCGCCCTTCGGCGTGCTGCTGGCGCTGTACATGCATGTGCACCAGAACATTCCGGTGCTGGGCTGGGTGCCGGGCTGGGTGATCGTACTGCTCGCGTCGGCGGCGATCGGTGTGATCGTGAACGTCATCGCGGTGAAGATGGTGTTCGAGCCGGGCGATCCGCAACCGAGGTACAAGTACCTGTGGAAGCAAGCGCTGCTGGCGAAACGGCAGCCGCAGGCGGCCACCGATCTGGCGCACATCCTGGCCTACCAGGTGCTGACGCTGCCCAACTTGTCCAAGGAACTGCTGGAGGGCCCGAACGGGGACAAGACCAGGCAGTTGCTGGAGCGCTTGATCGCCGACGAGATCAATCGCCAGCTCGGCCCGACCACCACCCTGGTGCGGGCCGCCCTGGGACGCCGCCAGTTCGACAACCTCACGGTGGGCGCGGCGGGCGCGGCGGTCGGCTTGGCCCCGACCCTGGTCGAGGACGAGGAGTTCACCCGGGAGCAGGCCAAAACCATCGATGAATTCGCGGCGCGTAAGTTGCGGCGGCTCACGCCGGGGGAGTTCATGGAGATGTTCTACGCGTCCGTGGAACAGGACGCGTGGCTGCTGTATCTGCACGGCGCGGTCCTCGGGCTCGTGGTCGGAGCCGCCCACCTGGTGATTTTCGGCTGGTAGCAGGCCTGCGCCGCTCAATATAAAACAAGCGCGCTTGCCTTTTTTTGGCCTCGCTGCGATGCTGGACGCGGCGGCGCACGAGGCGGTGCGCCCGGTAGCGGCAGGGGAACTGATGGCTGACCTAGAGGCGCTGCTCGGCGACTTCGCCGACGAATGCGCGGACCTCGAACGACTCGTCGGCCCGTTGGCGCCCGAGGAGTGGGCGCGCGCCACACCCGCGCCCGGTTGGACCATCGCCCATCAGATCGGGCATCTGGCCTGGACCGACGAGATCGCGACGATCGCCACCGCGGATGCCGCGCGCTTCGGGGAGTTGCTGACCGAAGCGGGGCCCCGTGCGCTCACGTTCGTCGACGAGGCCGCCGAGAAGGCCGCGGCCGAACCGCCCGCCGATCTGCTGGATCGATGGCGGCGTGGACGCGCCTCGCTCATCGCCGCGCTGCGCGCCGCGCCTGCCGGTGTCAAGTTGCCGTGGTTCGGTCCGCCGATGAGCGCCGCGTCGATGATCAGCGCCCGCATCATGGAGACCTGGGCGCACGGGCAGGATGTGGCCGATGCCCTCGGCGTACACCGCACGGCCACGGAGCGGCTGCGCACCGTGGCTCATATCGGCGTGCGCACCAGGAACTTCGCCTACACCGTGCACGGAAAGACGCCGCCCGCGGCGGAATTCCGGGTCGAATTGACCGCACCGGATCGCACGATCTGGGGGTGGGGGCCCGAGGACGCCGAACAGCGCGTGACCGGACCGGCGCTCGATTTCTGCATGCTGGTGACCCAACGCCGCCATCCTGACGATCTGGCGCTCGTGACGCACGGCGACGACGCCGCGGAATGGCTCACTCTCGCACAGGCTTTCGCGGGTCCGACGGGTGCCGGAAGGGCAGCGGGCCAGTTCGCCTGACCCGCCTGCACCCCCGGCCCGTCGACGACGCTTCGGAGCGGGCGAGCGCCACACTTGGGTGCGCCGTGTTCATGTCGACGGCCGGACGCCGTTGGCCGGGTGTCTCGAGTGGCAGTCGAGAATGGCGCTCGCCAGCTACCCGACTATTTACCCGCCCGTGCGTTCACGGAAACATCGACGCCATGTACGGCGCGGTGACGCCTGGTATCCCATCGCGGCCACGCCGTCTTTCGCCACGCCGGCTGTGATCCTGCTCTCTTCGATGCGGCACCCCGCCCGATCCCACAGGTAATCTGAACGGGCGTACAGCTTCCCGGGGTGCTGGTCGCTGTGGGGAGCAGCGTCGCAGCGAAAGGAACGCATCGTGAAAGCACATCGACCTGCCCAGGTCGCGCGGCATGCCGCCATCGTGCTCGCCGGTGCCGCCAGCTTGAGCCTGACCGTCGTGGCGGGCGCGTATGTCGTACAGCAGATCGCCGATATGCAGCGCCCGGCGACTCGGATCGCCGCGCCGGTCACTCCGGCCGCCCCGGACGAGCCCGACCATGGCCGCCGTTACACCCCCTATCCGGTACTGACCGGCACCAGTTTCGTCCTGCCCGCGGCTGCTTCGGTTCCGCGTGCCGCCGAGCCGGAAATCACCGCGCCGCATGTAGATTCGCCTACCGCGCCGACCGCTCCCACACCTGTCGGCGGCAAGGTGCGATTCGGCGACGCCTATGTCGGCGCGCAGGTCGCCCAGGTCGAGGACGACACCGTCTCGGTCACCGTGGACACCAACGCTTTGATCATGCTGCCGGGTTACCTCCGCTCCTCCGGCCCCACGTCGGAGCTGCCGGCCGTGACCATGATGCGCACCGATCTCGATACCCACAGCGGTGAAGTGCGAATGGCGTTCTCCGATCCGCGACTGGGCGAGCACGACCTGCGCTTGAACCGGCGCGCCACGCCCGGCCCCAGCGGTGACCTCGAACAGCGGACCACCGACCGCGCACCCGCCGCCGCGCACGGCGGAGCGGATTCCACCGCCGTGTGAGCTACCGCTTACCCTGCTCGGCATGAGCGCCTACGACTTCTGCGTCATCGGCGGCGGCATCGTCGGCGTCGCGACCGCGCACCGGATCCTGGCGCGCAATCCCGGTGCGAGCCTGGTGCTGCTGGAGAAAGCCCAGCGGCT
Organism: Nocardia exalbida NBRC 100660; assembly: GCF_000308575.1. Lineage (GTDB taxonomy): Bacteria > Actinomycetota > Actinomycetes > Mycobacteriales > Mycobacteriaceae > Nocardia > Nocardia exalbida. The sequence continues at coordinate 92,491 of NZ_BAFZ01000126.1, forward strand.
CGCCGCCCATCAGACCGGCCACAACAGCGGAGTCATCCACTCCGGCATCTACTATCCGCCCAGCAGCCTGAAGGCCACGCTGTGCCGCCGGGGCGCTCGCTGGACCAAGGAATTCGCGGCCGCCCACGACATTCCTTACCGCGTCTGCGGAAAACTACTGGTCGCCACGGACGACGCCGAATACGGACGCATGCTCGCGCTGCACGAACGCTCGATCACCAACGGTGTGGCCGTCGAACTGATCGACGCCGCGGAGCTCACGCGGCGGGAACCGCGCGTCACCGGCGTGGGGGCCCTCTTCGTCCCCGACACCGGCATCGTCGACTTCACCCGGGTGACCGAAGCGCTCGCCGAGGAAGTCCGCAGCGCGGGTGGTGAATTCGTGCTGGGCGCCGAGGTCGCCACCCTCACCGAGACTTCGGATACCGTGACCGCCGCGGGACCGGCCGGTTCGTGGACGGCTCGCCGCGCGGTGGTCTGCGCGGGCCTGCAAGCCGACCGGATGGCGCGGGCGGCCGGACTGCGCACCGACTTTCGCGTCGTTCCATTCCGCGGCGAGTACTACCAGCTGCCGCAGGAGCGAAACGGGCTGGTCAGCACATTGATCTATCCGATCCCGGATCCCGGATTGCCGTTCCTCGGCGTGCATTTGAGCCCGACGATCGACGGAGCGCTGACCGTGGGGCCGAACGCCGTGCTCGGACTGTCGAGGGAGGGCTACCGCAAAGGCAGTGTCGACCTGCGGGACGCGCGGGAAGTGCTCGGATTCGCCGGATTCCATCGCGTCGCCAAGGCGAATGTGCGCACCGGTCTGCGGGAACTGCGCAACTCGCTGTTCAAACGTGGATACCTCGAGCAGTGCCGCCGCTACTGTCCGGAGCTGACGCTCGCCGATCTGCGGCCCCGCGAGGCGGGCATTCGCGCCCAGGCGGTGCTGCGGGACGGAACGCTGGTGCACGACTTCATGATCGAGCGCACCGAGCGCTCGGTTCATCTGCTCAACGCCCCCTCACCTGCGGCGACCTCGGCCATGCCGATCGCGGAGCACCTCGTCGACCAGCTCTGAGGACGCTGCGAACGACTTTTCTCCCAAGCAACCATTCGGTCGCAACCTGGCGAAATAACGGACGAAATCCCGCAGAGCCCTCGAATAAAGAGGAGAGCTGTAGTACTTTTGACGCCAGTCGTGGGACAGGGAGGGCCTATGGGCCACATCAAGTACGCGAGTGACGTCGGAGCGCCCGTCGAGGTCGCTTTCAGCTATACGGACAACCATCTGTTCGTACCGGATTGGATGTTCGGCATCGCGGACTTCGTACCGACCGGCGACCAGGACCGCGGACTCGGCGCGGTCTTCGCCACCACCACCCGCTTCGCGATCTGGCAACCGACTTCCACCTGCGAGATCACCGAACACCGCCACAACGCGGTGATCGGGTACACGCTGCGCGGACGGTTCTCCGGCACGCTGCGGCTGCGCTTCGACCCACTCGGTTACGGGCGCTCGGTGCTGACCTCCGAGGCGGAGTACAGTCCACCTCGCGGAGTGGTCGGGCGCCTGAGCACCGGCTTGGTGGACGCCGCGGTCAAATCGGCGCTGCGGCGTACGGAGGCCCGGTTACGGAGGGAGATAGAGGAATTCCACGGTACCGATCTTGTCGGTCGGATTGCGTAGGGTGCCACCCATGATCATCGTGAGCACCGACGGATCCTGCCTCCGCAATCCCGGCGGCGCCATCGGCTGGGCTTGGGTCAATCATCAGGGCTCCTCTGCCAGCGGGGAGCCGCGTCCGGAACCAACCAGGTCGCGGAGTTGCGCGCGGTGCTGGAGGCGATCGTCGCCCATCCAGGGTCCGAACCCCTGCTCATCGAGAGCGATTCGCTCTACGCGATCAAATGCGCTTCGGAATGGGTGTCGGGCTGGCGGCTCAACGGCTGGCGCACATCCACCGGTGGCGCGGTGAAGAATGTCGAACTCGTCCGACAGATCGATCGGGCCATCTCGAGCAGGCCGGGGCCGGTCCGCTTCCGTTGGGTCCGTGGTCATGTCGGCAACTACTTCAACGAGCAAGCCGACGCGCTGGCCGGAGAAGCGGCTCGGCAGGCCGCGGTCACCGCGGCCGTCGCCGAGGCGAACACCGTGGAAATGCTCGCGGTGACTGTGGAGGAAGCGTCGACGGCGCCGGAAGCGCCGAAAGACGAGGCCGCGGGGAAGGCGGCCGCGCCGTCGGCGCCACAGGCTTTGACGCTGTTCTGACCGCCGGATCGTCGCAGGCCGCCCGAATGACCTCCGGCGGTGGTGGCTCGGCCCACCGCCGGAGGCGCTCGGCTAGTTACCCGGCTGCGGTGCGGGCTGACCGGAGGGCGCCTGCTGCGGCGCGCCCGGAGCGGGAGCGCCGGGCAGACCGGTACCGGCACCCTTCAGCATCGGCGAATCGAGCTTCTCGACCAGCCACTTGTCACCGGACTTCTGCAGCTGGGCGATCACCACGACGAACTGCCGCTCGGGGTTGGCCTGGGTGAAGTTGGTCCGATACTGCGTGAGGGTCACCAGCACCTTGGCCGAGGTCTTGTCACCGGCCTGGTAGCCGCACTGCACATCGTCGGCCCAGGACTTGACCTGTGCCTGCACCATGGCGTCTTTCAGCGCCTTGGTCGCGTCGTCGAACTCCTTGAGGAACTCGCCCGTCGAGCCCGCCTTCACCGTGGTGAAGTAGTCGTCCAGGTTCTTCGAGTAGTCGTAGACCGAGACGTCTTTGCCGAATGTGCACGCGGCGCTCGTGGAGTCGCGGATCGCGTCGAGCTTGTCGCCGCGATCCTTGCCCTGCAGGAAGAACACCACCACCGCGGTGATCGCGGCGACCGCGAGCACGCCGGCCACGAACGCGGCCACCAGCGGAATCGAGGTGGACTTGCCGGACGGTGCGGAGGCCGCCGCCTTGGGCGAGTCGCTCTTCGCGGCCGGCTTCGCGTCGGCCTCGGCCTTGTCTGCCTTCTCCGCCTCGGACAGCTCGGGCTTCGCCGCGCCTGCGGCGTCCTCCGACTTCCCGGAGACCGCGTCGGTGCCCTTGTCGGAGGTGGCGGCCGTGGTCTCGGCGTCCTTGTCGGTCTCGGCGTCGTCGGTAGACATCGATAGAACCTGCACTTTCCCGGCGCGCATCGGTGCGCACCGATTGGCTTCAGCGGCCCGCGGCAGCGAACCTTACGCGTTTCACCGGCGAGTATGCCCGCCCGACGGGAGGACAGCCGGGCCGGGTACGACTCACCGCACCGGAGGCAGGGTCCGCTCGTTCGGATCCACACCCGGCGGCATGTGCGCGCCGTTGTTGGGCACGTCGGGCCGCGGCGCGTTGGCGGCACCACGGATCTGCTGACCCGGCGGCGGGTTCTCGCAGTAGTTCCACATCGGGATCGTGCCGTCCTGCACGACCTCGTTGCGCATCTTCGGAGTGTTGTAGGTGCAGAATGGCCGCGGCCAGATGTCGATCATCGCGTGGAACTCGCCGTCGTGCGCCGGGACGCCGAGCGCCTCGCCACCGAGCGCGAGCGAGGGGAACAGCGCGCGCAGCGCGGGCAGCCGCAGCTGCGCCGCCTTCGTGATGGCCTGGAAGTTGGTCGCCAGGCTGGTGATCGGATCGGCCGTCCGGTCCACCACCGCGCCGAGGCTGGTGAGCTGGCCCGGCGCCTGGTCCAGCACGCGCTGCAATTCCGCGTTCGCGTTGTTGAACTGCTCGAACAGCACGCCGGAGTTGCGGGTCAGCGTGGCCAGATCGGGCTGTGCGTTGGACGTGGTGCTCGCGATGGTGCGCAGATTGGTGATCAGGTTCGTGGTCTGCGGCAGCAACGAGTCCAGGCCCGCCGTCGCCAGGCTGATCCCGTTGACCAGGCCGCGCAGCTGATCCGGGCCGCCGCTGAGCGCGATGTCCAGCTCGTTCAGGATGACCTGGAAGTGCTCCGGGTTGATCTGCGCGATCAGGGCGCTGGAGTTGTCCAGCACCGACCACACCGGCGTGGGCGTGTGGATCCTGTCCGGATCGAACTTGATCACCGCGCCGTTGGCCAGAAACGGCCCCTTTTCGGCATTCGGCCGGAAGTCGATGTACTGCTCACCCGCGCCCGACAGGGCCTGCACCGCGATCTGCGTGTCCACCGGGATCTTGTACTTCGACTCGATCTGCGCGGTGGCAGCGATGGCCTGGCCGCGATCGGACAGCTCGATCGATGTCACCTTGCCGATGCGCCACCCGCGCAACGTCACGTCGTTGCCGGGTTGCAGACCACCGGAACGATCCAGATTCACCGTGACGGTGTAGTCGGACCGCAGCGGGTTCACCCGCATGACGTTCAGCAGCAGGTACGTCGCGCCGACCAGCAGCACGAGCACCAGGCCCACGTTCGACAGGAAGATCTTGCTTCCGAACAGTTTGCGCGCCGAGGTCATCGCTGTCCTCCCACCCGGCCCTGCACCAATTGCAGCACCTGGATCAGGCTGCCCGCGAAGTCCTGCAGGTCGTTGAGGTCCTGGAGCTTGCCGTGCTGCGGATCGGTGAGCGCGCTGATGTCGAGGTTGGTCGCGGTCGCGTACACCGCGAAGCTGCTGCCGCGGAAGGTCGCGTCGACCTTCGGCCGCAGCACCCGTAGTCGATCGAGCAGGACGCCGAAGCCGTCACCGGTCTTGGCTATCGCGTCCATCAGCTGGTGGGTGTTCTCCAGCAGCCCGTTCAAGCTCTCGGTCGAGGTGTTCGCGTAATCGCCGAGGGCGGCACTGGCGGTGGACAACTTGGCGAGCAGATTGCCGAGGGCCCGGTTGTTCTCGGCGATGGCGCCGATCATCTGCGGCAGCGTGTCGGCCACCTCGCCGAGTTCCGACCGCCTGCCCTCGATGGTGTTGGCGAGGGTGCTGAACTCACCGAGCACACTGTCCACCCGGGCGGAGTTGTTGTTCAGACTGCCGACCACGCCGGTCATCTCGGTGATCAGGTGGGCGAGCTGCTCGCCGCGGCCGCCGACGATGGAGTCCAGCTCGGAACCCAGCTTGGACAGGCTGGCGATGCCGCCGCCGTTGAACAGCATGGAGACGGAGATGAGCAACTGTTCGACGGTCGCGCCCGCGGAGGTGCTGTCGAGGGTGAGCGTGTCACCGTCGTGCAGCATGTCCGCGCCGGGTTCGGTCTTGGGCTTGGACACCGCGACGAACACATCACCCAGCGGGGTGGCCTGACGCAGTTCCGCCGTGCTGCCCTTGGGCAACTCGATGTCCTTGCGGATGGTCAAGTCCACGACGGCCTGGAAGTTCTTGGTCTTGATGTCGGTGACCACGCCGACATCCGAACCACCGATCTTCACCTTCGCCTGGTCGGGCAGGTTCAGCGCGTTCTCGAAGACCGCGTGGATCGTGTAGGTCTCCCCGCCCTGACCCGGTTTCGGCAACGGCAGCTTCTCCACCGTGAGCCCGCAGCCGGAGGTGACCGCCACACCGGCTACCGCGGCGACGGCGACCAGCGTCCCCTGTGTGCCTTGATCGTCATTCGGTACGTCATTTCGTCAGTCCGAGCAGTGCGGCGGTGAGCCCGTAGTCGGGTCCGAAGTCCTGCATGTTTCCGGTACGGCAGCCGTCGGCCTTCATCTGGATGCGCTCACAGAACAGGCTGACGATCTCACCCGACAGCGCGGTGCCGATCACCGCGTGCAGCCGGACGTACCCGTGCTCGCGGTTGATGATGTTGTCGACGTTCTGCATGACCATCGGTGCCAGGTCGGCGACTTCGGTGAGGCCGTAGGCGTTGTCGCGCAACTGCTGGGTCACGTTGGTCAGACCGGTCATCGTGCCGGACAACTGGCTCTCGTACTGCGTGAACGTGGTGCTGGTGTTGCGCAGGAAGGCGAGGAGTTGATCGAGCGTGGCCTGGAGACCGGGCGCTTGATCGGCGAGCAGGCCGGTCATCTGGGTCACCCGGTTGCTGAAATCGCGCACCGACTGGTCGTTGTCGGCCAGCATGGTGGTGAGGTCGTTCAGCTTGATGATGATGCTGGAGATCGCGTCCTTGTTGTCCACACCGACCTTCAGCGCGCTGGACAGCGCGTTGAGGGTGTCACGGATCTTCTCGCCGTTGCCGTTGAGCATCGGGTAGAGCACCCGGCCCGACAGCGGGCCGATGCCCTCCTGGCCCGGCTCCGGCTTCAGCGCGGCGGCGAACTGATCGATGGTCTTGATCATCGTGTCCAGCTCGACCGGCGTCTTGGTCCTGGCCTTGGGCAGGTGCGCGCCGTCGGCCAGGGTCGCACCACCGGTGTAGACCGGGGTGAGTTCGATGTGCCGGTCGGTCACGATGGACGGCGAGATGATCGCGGCGATGGCGTCCTTCGGGATCTTCACGTCCTTGTCGATGGACATGTGCACCTCGATCAGGGTGCCTTTGGGGACGATCTTGTCGACCTTGCCGACGTCGAGCCCGAGCACCGTGATCGGATTGCCCTCGTAGATGCCCGCGATGTTGTCGAAGTCCGCGGTGAACTGCAGGGTGGTGCCCAGCGCGTTGTTCACCGAACTCGGCAGCAGCGAACAGCTGCCGATCGTGAGCGCGGCGGCGCTGATCATGAACGCCTTCGCGACGGTCCTCAGCGGAAAGCCCGTGCGGAATCTCATCCCTGGCACCCCTCGATGACTTGGGCGAAGCACAACCAGTTGTCCGGGAACAGCCACGGCAGGCCGACATCGCCGTATGGACCGCTGCCGCCCCAGGAGTTCGCCAGGTAGCGCAGGGTCGGCGGCATGATCGACAGCATCCGATCCAGGTTGTCCTTGTTCTTCTGCAGGCCCTCGGCCATGGTGTTCAGCTGCTGGATGGTCGGGCCGAGCTGATCGTTGTTCTCTGCGCCGATCGCCTCCAGCTGCTTGGTCAGCGCGGCGACGTTGTCCAGCAACTGGCGCAGCAGTGCCTGGCGCTCCATCACCCGATTGGCGATGGCCTCACCCTGGGTGATCACCAGCAGGATGCTGTTGCGGTTGTCGCCGAGGATCCGGGTGACCCGGTCCAAGTCCTTCAGCAGGGTGTCCACCTCGGCCTTGCGGCTGTCGATCACCTTGGCCAGCGCGCCGACGCTGTCCAGCGCCTGGGCGGTGAGCTGGGGCGAGCCGTTCATCTGCTCGTTGATCAGGTTCAGCGAGTCGGCCAGCTTCTTGGTGTCGAGCGCTTCGAACTTCGGCGTGCCGACCTGCACGACGTCGGCCAGGTTGTACGGCACCGTGGTGTTGGACACCGGGATCCGCTTGCCCTTCAGGCCCGAACCGTCGCCCGGCTCGAGGTCGACGTACCTGGCACCGAGCAGCGTGGCCATCTTGATCGATGCGCGCGCGTCCGGGCCGAGTTTCACGTCGTCGCTGACGCTCAGCGTAAGCAGCACGTGACTGCCCTCGAGTTCGGCGTCGACCACCCGCCCGGAGGACACCCCCGCGATGTTCACCTTGTCGCCGACCCGGATACCTGCGGCCTGCACGAACTCGGCCTTGATCGACTGCTCGCCGACGCCGAGGAGCTTGTAGACGCTGGACACCACCAGCAGCACGACGATGAGGACACCGCCGATGACGCCCAACCAGAAGAACCGGTTGCTTTCGAACCTGGACCTGAGTTTCGTCATCATGGGCGGCACACCGCCGAGTGCGAGGTGCCACCGATCTGCGAGAACAGACCGCGGGGAAAGAGGACACCGTAGAGCGACAAGTCCAGCCCGCACAGGTAGGCGTTGGCGTAACCGCCCTCCGAGGTGTGCCTACCCGCCGCGGACAGGACGTTCGGCAGGTCGATCGCCGCTTGATCGAGCTTGGCGCCGTTGTCCAGCAACAGCGTCAACGCGGCGCTGGTGGAGTTCTGGGCGGTGCGCAGGCTCGGCTGGATCCGGTCCATCATGCCGACCAGCGACGTGGTCGCGGACGCGATCTGCTCGGTCGAGCCGAGCAACGACTGCCCTTGTTCGTACAGCCCGCCGATCAAGGCCCGGGTCTGGGTCACCAGGGTCTCCAATTCATCACCTCGTTTCGCCAACCCCGACATCACGCCCGAGAGGTTGGTGATCACATCGGACAGGATCGCGTCCCTGCGCTGGAAGTCGGTGGCCAGCTGGGCGGCCTGCACGATGAACGCGCTCAACGAGACGCCGTCGCCCTGCAATGCCTGGATGAAGGTCTCCGACAGCCGGTTGACCTGCTCGGGCTGCAACACCTGGAACAGCGGCTGGAATCCGTTGAGCAGACCGGACACATCGAACGACGGCTCGGTCCGATCGATCGGGATGGAACCGTTGTTCTTCAACGGCGCCGGGCTCGACGCCTTGCCTGGAGCCAGGGCCACGTACCGCTGACCGATCAGGTTCTGGTAGCGGACCAGCGCTTTGGTGTCGTTGTAGATCGTCTGGTCGCGCTGCACGACGAAGGTGACCTTCGCGACCGACTTCTTCAGATTCGCGTCGCGGCCCCGCTCGATCTTCTCGACCTTGCCCACCCGCACGCCCGCCATGCGGACGTCGTCGCCCTCGTGCAAACCGAGCACGTCGGAGAACGTCGCGGAGTAGGTGTAGGTGTCCCCGTTGACAATGCGCGCCAGCGTGTTCCACACCACCACCGTGACCAGAATCGACACGATGGCGAAGATGGTGAAGCCGATGAGCGGCTTGCGAATGCTCATCGTCCGGCACCGTTGTCGGACACCTGCATGGTTCCGCCCTTCAGAATCGAGCTCAGCAGCAGATATTCGGCGGTGGTCGGCTTGCGGCCGAGCAGCGCGGGGATCGCCGAGTCACCCCGGTAGGAGATCGGCGCCGCCGAGGGGGTGCCTTCGGGCGCGGCGGCCGGCGCGACGGGCGCCGGAGCCGCGGCAGGCGGAAGCAGACCCTGCGGCAGCATCGGGAACAGGCCTTCGAGCGGAGTGCCCGCGAACGGAGCGGGTGCACCGCCGGTGGGAGCGGCCGCGGTGGCGCGGTTCGGGTCCGGAGTGGTCACGCCGGGGATCAGCGGCAGGCCGGGCATCGGCACGACCGGGGGAAGCCCGGCAGCCGAGGCGAGCGCGCGCGGCTTCAGCTGTTCGGGCAGCTCGCCGACGTCGGCGACGGCGGGAGCGGTGAAGCAGCTCGGCCCGACCATGTCGCCGTAGCGCGGGCAGTCGGCCACGGTGTAGGGCCGGTACGGCGTGAGGGTGATGCCCGCGTCCCAGACCTGCTGCTTCTGCGGGCCCCACTTGAACGTGGTGTCCATCCGGCGCATGGTCTCACTGAGGTTCAGCAGGCTCCTGGTGATCGCGTCCGGGTCCGCGGCGAGTGCGCCGAACATGTCGTTCGTGCCCGCGGTGACCTCGATGCCGACGTTCGGGTTGCGGGCGAACAGGTCGTTGACCGTGTCGATGGTGCCCGAGGTACCGGTGATCAACGCGACCAGCTCGCCGCGGCGGTCGGCGATGGTGCGCGCGGTCTGCACCGAGGTGCCGAGCACGTCGACCAGCTCGGGTGCGGACTGGTTGAGCGCGTTGAACGAGGCGGAGAAGTCACCCAGCAGCGCACCGAGATCGGGAATCGACTCGTCCACGGCCAGCAGCCAGCGGTCCAGCCGCTCGACGGTGGAGCCGGGCACCCGGCCGCTGCCGTCCAGCGCCTGCGACAGGGTGCCCAGCACCCGGCCGAACTGCACCGGATCGATCTTGTCGAGGATGTTGCGGACCGTGGTGAGCGTGTCCTGCAACGCGATGGTTCCCTTGCTGCGGTCTTCCTCGATGACCGAACCCTCGTGCAGGTACTGGTCGGCGGGGCCGTTGAAGACGAGTTCGACGGAGGTGACGGCGAACAGATTGCTCGGCACCACGCGAGCGGTCACGTTGGCCGGGATGTCGTCGGCGAACTCCGGCTTCATCTCGATCCGGACCTTCTGCAGTTCGCCTTTGGCCGCGATGTCGACGGTCTTCACCGCGCCGACGAGCACGCCGCGGAACTTGACGTCGGCCTGCTCGGGCAGACCGTCACCCGTTGTGGTCAGGTTCGCGGTGACGTTGACCTTCTCCTGGAAGAACCCTTTGTAGCGCAGCATCAGGAAGCTCAGCACCAGCGCGAACACGACCAGACCGCACACGCCCGCGATGAACAGCTGCCGCATCGTGGGCCCGCGCCCACTGGGATCGATGATCATCTGGTGTCTACCCCGAGATCCGGATGCCGGGGTTGATGCCCCAGATCGCCAATGTCATGAACAGGTTCGCGAAAACGACCGCGATGATGCACATCTTGATCGCGCGGCCCGCGGCCACGCCGACGCCCTCGGGGCCACCGGAGGCGAAGAAGCCGTAGTAGCACTGGATGAACGTGGTGATCGCGACGAACAGGATCGCCTTGATCAGCGAATAGACGACGTCGGCCGGGACGAGGAACTGATAGAAGTAGTGCTGGTAGGTGCCCACGGCGGTACCGCCGATCAGCTGCACGGTCAGCGAGCAGGACACGTAGGCCATCGTGAGGCCCAGGCAGTAGAGCGGGATGATGGCGATCATCGCCGCGAACATCCTGGTGCTGATCAGGTAGGGCAGCGGCCGGATGGCGATGGACTCCAGCGCGTCGATCTCCTCGGAGATGCGCATGGCGCCGAGCTGCGCGGTGAACCGGCAGCCCGCCTGAGCGGCGAAGGCCAGCGTGGCGAGCAGCGGGCCGAGTTCGCGAGTCGTGGCGAACGCCGAGATCGCGCCGGTGATCGGGCTCAGGCCGAGCAGGTTCAGCGAGTTGTAACCCTGGATGCCGACGGTCATGCCGCCGAAGGCGCTCAGAATGACGACGACGCCGATGGTGCCGCCGCCGACGACGAGATTGCCGTTGCCCCAGGTGACGTCGGAGAGCAGGCGCCACACTTCCTTGGGGTAGTGCTTGAGCGCCAGCGGAATCGAGCCGATCGAGCGCAACAGGAAGAACACCTGGTGGCCGAGCCTGGCGAGCCAATCGACCGGCGCCTGGGCCGATTTCCGGATCGTCTGGAGAGGCCGCAGCAGCGGCGGTACATAGGTTGATGACACCGGCTCAGACCACCTGTGACGGGAATAGTGCGTTGTAAACCTGGGTGATGATGAGGTTCACCCCGAACAGCATGATGGTGGAGCCCACCACCGCGGAATTCACCGAGTTCGCGACACCGCCGGGACCACCGCGGGTGTTCAATCCGGTATCGCAGGCGATGATTGCCGCCAGCAGGCCGAAAATCAGCGATTTCACCAGTGCGACAAGAAGATCGGTGGTCACGGCGAACGACGAGAAGGTGCCGACATAGGAGCCCGGCGTGCCGTTCTGCGCGAATATATTGAAGATATAGCCGGTCAGGAATCCCACGAAGACGACGAAGCCGCACAGCAGCACGCTCACCAGCATCGCCGCGCCGAGCCGCGGAGCGACCAGCCTGCGCATGGGGTCGACGCCCATGACCTTCATGGCGTCGATCTCCTCGCGGATGGTGCGCGAGCCGAGATCGGCGCAGACCGCGGAGCCGACGGCGCCCGCGATCATCAGCGAGGTGACCAGCGGGGCGCCCTGCTGGATGATGCCGAGGCCGTTGGCCGCGCCGATGAACGAGGTGGCGCCGACCTGGCCGGCGACCGATCCGACCTGGATGGAGACGATGACGCCGATCGGGATGGCGACGAGCAGCGTCGGCGCCGCGGAGACGCTGGCCATGAACGCGCACTGCCGGACGAACTCGGCGAAGGGGAAGCGCCTGCGGAAAATCGAGACGAACAGTTCGGCGACAGCCGCGAAGCCCATCGTGATCTGCCTGCCGAAGGTCTCCAGCGAACGCTTCGGATGATCCTGCCAGTAAGACCTCGTCCAATCGGCCGCGCCACTGAACCGTGACCCTGATGGTGGACTCTCGGTCGACTGCACTGGCTAATCCTCCTCGACGCCGGTTGGCTGCCCCGGCGACTCGTTTGCTTGACGCACCTTACTACGGAGTAGTGCAGAACACACCATCCCCTTGTGATCGCAGTCATAGATGTCCCTCACCGCTGCCGGAAAGCAATGGTTAAGCCGTGGAACATTGGGAACGACCCCAAAGACGGCGGCCCGAGCTCTGGCACAACCTACAGCCCAGCTGCGCGAATCCGGGATCCACAACGGCGATTCGGCTAATTTCCTCGGATAATTCTCATCGAAAATCCGATTTGTTTCCGGAGACCAACACAACGGCTCCTTACTATCACTCGGACACTAACGTCCACAGGCTTTTCACAATTGTGATAGCCGAATGCTATTAGGCGCGTAAGATACATTCCATCTCAGTTGTACGAAATAGGGTTGAAGCGCGGAGCAGTGGGGACAACCCCGTAGTGGTGACGCGCCCGAGATCGTTTACTGACACGATGGGTGCGACAGATTGATATCGTGCGGGCTTCCGACGTCTGGAGGGACATGTTCAGCAAACTCGCCAAGGTGGCCAACGCCGCCTTCGCCGTCGCCCTGGGCGCGGCGCTGCTCGGCACGGGCACAGGGGCCGCGAACGCCCAAACGGGCCCGCCGGTGTTGGGCGGTGGATCCGGCATCATCATCGACAACCAGTTCGAGTGCACGGTCACGACTGTCGGCCACGACAACGCGGGACGTCTGGTCGGCTTGACCGCGGGCCACTGCGGCGACCCGGGCGCGCAGGTCTACGCCGAAGCCGATCGGGAGGCGGGCGTGATCGGCCGGTTCGCCTACTCCAACCACGACCTGGACTACGCCGTCATCCAGTTCGATCCGGGCAAGATCACCCCGGTGAACCGGATCGGCAATGTCACCATCACCGGGCTGGGCGCACCGGCCAACTTCCCGCAGATCGTGTGCAAGGAAGGGCGCACCACCGGCAACACCTGTGGTATCGCCTGGGGTGACGTCTTCCGGACGAACGTCGAGACCTGGAGCCAGATGTGCGTGGTGGAAGGCGACTCCGGTGCGCCGGTGGTCGTCGGGACGACGCTGGTGGGCATGGTGAACGCCTATCTGGCCCTCGCGTGCTTCGGTCCTGAGGTCGGTACCAACATGAGCGCCATCGTGGCCGACATCAACGCCCGCGGCGGCGTCGGCACGGGTTACGTCCCGATCTGAGCGGACCACACTTTCGACTTGCGGCCCGAGCGGAGCGATCCGTTCGGGCCGCTTATTTTTCGCTCGGAGCCGGCGCCACCGCCGGACCCGCGACGGCGCACTGCGGCATGCAGTCGACGCTGTCCAACGCGGGCGCGTGCCGCTCGGGACGCAACAGCACGGCGGCGAGCACCGCGCCGGTCACCAGCAGCCCGGCACACAGCCACATCGCGGTGGCGAAGCCGTCGTCGAAGGCGGCCGGATCACCCAGCGCACCCGAGATGCCCGCGACCCCGGGCAGCGCCGCCACGGCGAGCAGCTGCGCGGTGCGCGCGACGGCGTTGTTCACCCCCGAGGCGATACCGGCCTCGCTCGCGGGCACCGCGCCCAGCACCGCGCCGGTCAGCGGCGCGACCAGCACCGCGAGCCCCAGCCCGAACACGAGGACGCCCGGAAGCACATCGATGAAGTACCTGGTGTCGGGTCCGATGCGCAGCAGAAGCACCAGGCCCGCCGCCGCCAGCAGCGGTCCGGCGGTCATCGGGATGCGCGGCCCGTGCACTTGCGCCCAGCGTCCGGCGGGGGCCGAGAGCGCCAGCATGATCACCGTGACCGGCACGGTCGCGACCCCGGACATCAGCGGCGAGTATCCGGCCACCAGTTGCAGTTCCAGCACCAGCAGGAAGAACACGCCACCGAGGGCGGCGTAGACCGCGAGCGTCACGAGATTCGCCGCGGTGAACACCCGCGAGCCGAACAGGGCCGGCGGCACCAGCGGATGATCGCTGCGCAGCTCGATCAGGACGAAGGCTCCGAGCAGCACGACCCCGGCCACGATGAGCGAAGGCATGGTGTCGATCAGTCCGAGGGTCAGCGCACCGAGCGCCAGGGCCACCACCAGTGCGCCGGGCACATCGAGTTCGGCGGCGGCGCCGGGATCACGGCTCTCGGGCACGTGCCGCAGCGCGACCAGGACGACGACCAGGGTCAGCGGAACGTTGAGGAAGAAGATGGACCGCCAGCCCGCGACCTCGATGAGCCAGCCGCCGAGGAACGGCCCGAGCGCGCCTGCCACGCCGCCGAAACCGGACCACAGGCCGATCGCCGCACCTTGATCGCGCCGATCGATGGACGAGGAGATCAGTGCCAGGCTGCCCGGCGTGAGCATCGCGCCAGCGACACCCTGCAGGATCCGGGCCGCGACCAGCATCTCGATGCTCGTCGCGACGCCGCACAACACCGACGCGAGCGCGAACGCCACGGTTCCCCACACGAAGACCCTGCGCCGGCCGAGCTTGTCGCCGAGCGAGCCGCCGAGCAGGATGAACGAGGCGAGGGTCAGGGTGTACCCGTTCAACGTCCACTGCAGCCCGGCGACATCGGTATCCAGCGATTCGCCGATCCGCGGCAGCGCGATATTCACCACCGTCGCGTCGAGCGAGGCGACCGACGAGCCGAGGATGGTGGCCAGCAGAATCCAGCGACCCGTGCCGGATTGCAGCCGTGGTAGCTCGGTGGTGCTCACCAACCCAACCTAGCGGCCCGCAGGCGGTGGGAAGTCCCGGTCAGAGTTCCTGGACGCAGACGACGAAGCGGCGCTTGTCGTAGACGTACCCGGTGCCGCTGCCGCAGACGCTGACGTCATCGGCGCCCTGCTGGATCTTTACCACCTTCACGCCCTTCGACGGCGACGAGCCGGTGCAGTCGATGCGCTTGGGGTCGTCACCACCGACGTCCATGCAGCCGCCGACCACCCAGTCGATGTCCAGGCACAGCGCGCCCTGCTCGATGCCGTTGATGGTCTCGGCGTAGTAGTTGTCGGCGTCGCTGCTGCACTGCGAGCTCTTCGCCTTCTTGTCGATCACCTTGTAGTTCGACTCACGGCTGCCGCACGACGCCTTCTCGATGGTGGCGTTGGTGGTGGTGCCGCCGAGTTTCACGCAGTCGTTGACGTTCGCGTCGAAGTCGGTGTCGCCGCTCGGCTTGCTCGTCGTCGGCTTGCCGGTGCTCGGAGTGGGCTT
Source organism: Nocardia exalbida NBRC 100660 (assembly GCF_000308575.1). GTDB lineage: Bacteria > Actinomycetota > Actinomycetes > Mycobacteriales > Mycobacteriaceae > Nocardia > Nocardia exalbida. Next base: position 107,592 of record NZ_BAFZ01000126.1, read on the forward strand.
GCCCGACGACGGTTTCGGCGTGCTGGTCACCGACACCGCGTCGATCGTCCCGTTGTCCACGGCGGGCTGGGCGGTACCGCTGATCGTGGAACTACAGCCGACCAGCGACAATCCCGCCGCGATGGCGAATCCGGCGAAGGCGAGACGCCCCCAGGTCAGTTGACGAGACACGTACAGTCCTCCCGAGCTGTAACGCCGGCGAACTCACGCCCCCGTGATCCGAAGTTGCCTTGGCTGTGCTTGAAATACCACGCCATGAATACACCATGGACCGAGCGCACGTCGAGCCGAAGGCGGAAACGAACCGCTGCCAACAAGTCTGGGTATGGTGGGATTTCTGGTCCGAGAGGAGTCCCCCGGTGAAGCTGATCAGCGCAATCGTGTGTTCGACCGCGATCGGAGGCTCCCTCGTCGTTCCGGGGGTGGCGGCCGCTGCCGACGTGCACTGCCGATCGGACCACGGGACCGACATCACCGTCATCGATGGGGAGACGGCCTGCCGCGCGGCGACCGACAGTTACGGCTCGGCCAGGGCCAGCGGGATCGATGGGGTCGGCTACGCCAACGCGACCCTCGGCGCCACGGCCATCGGCATCGGCGCGGCGGGCGGTGTCGGTGCCAGCGAAGGCGCGGGCGGAGTTCCGGTCGCGGTCGGCCTCGGCCCGGACGCGGTCGCGCTGACCTCGACCAACGACGACCCGGCGGCACGGACGTTCGCGATCTCCATCGCACTCGAAGGATCGCGAGCGGGGGTGGAAACCGCCGAACAGTCGGTCGTCTGTCTGGGCGTGGCGGCCTTCGCGTGGAACGCCGACAGCGGCGCCGCGTGCCTTGCCACCCCTTTTGGGCTCTGGCAGACCCATCGAACGGGTTACCCTGGTTGACCAGCCCGGATAACGGCGGTCAGGAGGTGACCCCATGGTTTCGGCAATGGCGGCGGACGACTTCGAGCCCGCCGATTCGGCCCGCGACAAGCTGGCGGCACCGCGCGAGATGCTGGTCGACCCGCGTTTCATCCGACTGGCCGATCAATTCTTCGGCCTGTTCGCCCAACCCGCGCGCGGCGGCGGTGCGCTGGCGGTCTACCTCGACGGCAGGCCCGTGGTCGACATCTGGGCAGGCTGGGCGGACAAGGAGCGGCGCTGGAACGGCGATACCGTAGCGCTGACCTTCTCCACCGGTAAAGGCGTCGCCTCGACCGTCGTCCACCGCCTGGCCGAACGGGGTCTGATCGGTTACGACATCCCGGTGGCCGAGTACTGGCCGGAGTTCGCCGCGCACGGCAAAGACGACATCACGGTTCGCGACGTGCTCTGTCACCGCGCCGGCTTGCACCGGGTACGCGGCCTGGTCCCCGGCCGCGAAGGCATCCTGAACTACGACGCCGTGGTCCGGGCGCTGGCCGACAGCCCGCCGGACCCCCGGCGCATCCGCACCTCCGGCTACCACGCGATCACCTTCGGCTGGCTGGTCGCCGAACTCGTGCAGCGGGCGACGGGTACACCGTTCACCGAGGTATTGCGCACCGAGATCGCCGAGCCGCTCGGGTTGGACGAGTACTGGTTCCGCGTCCCGGAGTCCGAGCGACACCGGATCGCCAAGATCTTTCGGCCCCTCGGCCCGCCGGGCATCCGCTGGAACACCGCCTCCTCGGTGCTGTCCTGGGTGCGGCCGGTGCGCGGGCTCGCCGAGGCGGGCATGCCGGAGAGTTTCGATGAGCTGGTCCGCGACCCCCGGGTGCACGACGCGGTGATGCCGGGCTGGAACGGCGTCTTCTCGGCGCGCGCACTGGCGCGGATGTACGGCGCGCTGGCCAACGGCGGCGTGGTCTACCCCGGGCCAGGCGTCCACGGTGTCGGCGCGACCGGATCCGAGCAGGTCGTGCGGTTCCTGGCCCGGGAGACGATCGCGACGATCGGCCGGGCGCAGTCGGCCCACAGCCGCGATTACGTGCTCGGGCTGCCGATCACCTTCACCCTCGGCTATCACCGCCCGGTTCTGATGTCCAAGCAGCAGCCGCGACATGCGTTCGGCCACTACGGCGTGGGCGGATCCGGCGCGTACGCGGACCCGGATCTCGGCATGTCGATCGCGTTCGTGACCAACGGGCTCGGCAGCATGGTGACCGCACTCGGCGACGCCAGGCTCGCGCGGCTGGCGGCGACGGCGCAGACCACGGTGCGCAAGCACAAGCATGCACCGGGCTAGCGTCGAACCGCTCCGGCGGCGGCTTCGTAGTTCTCGGTATGGATGTGCGCATGCGTCGAGCCGACGCGGGTGACCACCGCGCCGGACCGCGCGTGCCGCGCTCGACCGCACTGCACGCCGTGGCCGCGGGGATTGATTTCGACCGGTACTTCCGGTGGCGCAGAGCACGCGAAGGCGACCCGTTCTATGTCCGTTTTCCGGGATTCGGCGCTGCGCTGTTCACCGGGACGGCCGTCGGCGCCCAGGAGATCTTTCGCTCGCCGGCGGATTTCTCCGAGCCACCGCGGCCGAACCCGATCGAACCGATGGTCGGCGCCGCGTCGCTGATCCTGGCCTCGGGCCCGCGCCACCGCCGCGACCGCGCGCTGCTCGCCCCCGCCTTTCACAGCGCACGGATACGGGAGTACGGCGCGCTCATCCGGGAAGCCACCTTGCGAGAGATGGCCGGGGAGAGCGGTCAGGTGTGGGCGGCGGGCGCGCGGGTCGACGCTCGGGCGGCGGCGCGTGCGCTCACGCTTCGGGTGATCGCGACGGCGGTGTTCGGCGTGCGCGACGCGCGTCGGCAAGCGGAGTACACCGCCGCGGTGACGGAATTCCTCACCGCGTTCTCCGGGCCGTTGCTCCTGGTCCCCGCGCTGCGGCACGGACTGCGCGGGCACGGACCCTGGGACCGGTTTCGCGCCGCGCGCGCACGACTGGATCGGTTGATCCGGGCCGACATCGCGCGCAGGCGCGGGCACGTCGCCGCACAGCCCGGCGACGTGCTCGACGTGCTGCTATCCGCGTACCCGGACGCCGCCGCGGATGACGAGCTCTGCGAGCAGGTACGCACCTTGCTGGTGGCCGGGCACGAGACCACCGCGACCACCCTGGTCTGGGCGCTGTTGCGGCTGCACCGCGCGCCGGAGGCCTTGGCCCGGCTGCGGCGGGAGCTGCGCGACGCGGGCCCGCAGGCGAGCCCGGCGGAGCTGGCCGCACTGCCCTACCTGGATGCCGTCTGCCAGGAGACGCTGCGGCTGCACCCGCCGGTTCCGATCGTCCTGCGTCGCCTGATCGAGCCTTTCGCGCTGCGCGGCGTTGCGCTCGCACCGGGGGACACCGTGGGGATCGCGGTGCCGTTGCTGCACTCCGACCCGGAGGTGTGGCCGGACCCTCGGCGCTTCGACCCGAGTCGCTTCACCGAGCGCCGCTACCGGCCGTTCGAGTTCGCCCCGTTCGGCGGCGGCCACCGGCGCTGCGTCGGCGCTGCCCTCGCGGACTACGAGTTGCGGATCGCGCTGGCCACCATCCTCGGGCGGGTAAGCCTGCGGCTGCCTCCGCGATATGCGCATGGGAGGGTCCCGCGCTCGGTGCCGCACAACATCGCGACCGGTCCGCATCGCCCGATTTCGTTCGACGTGATCAGTGAGCTTGGTCACTAACTAGTTTGCGGTGAACCATCTTTCACGTTCCCGTCGACTCCGGCCCGTTGCTGTCCTATCCGGTGTGACCGGGAGGTTTGCCCGCAGCAATACCCAAGTGAAGTGATTGTGACCGACACCACAACGAGCACGGTTGCTGTATCACTCTGAAACGCCGGTGGCTAGGGGGCGCGCCGGGACGGTAGGAATGGACGACGGGTCGGGCCGTCGATACCAGTGGGGCGCTCTTCTGGCTCCGCGCTGAAATGAAAGATCTCGCCACGCGCGCTTACGCGTGCGCGCGAGAGATGGAATGGACGAGAAACCTATGCATGCCGCTTTGCACACCGGATCGTTGCCTGCTCGCCGCAAGGGAGCGCGGCTGACCCGCCGGATGCGTGAGGGCGCCCTGCTGTCCGCCGCGATCGCGGCGGCCGGTGTTCTGCTCGTCGCGCCTGCTCACGCCGAACCGATCCCGGGTCTCGGCACCGGATCGGCCGCCGCGGCCACCGAGCCCGCGCCGCAGGCGAACTTCGCCCCGCCCTCGATCAACATCGCCGACGGCGAGGTCGTCGGGGTCGCGCAGCCGATCATCATCACCTTCAAGGAGCCGGTGACCGACCACGCCACCGCCGAGAAGGCCATCCAGATCACCTCGTCGAAGGCCGCCCCCGGCCACTTCTACTGGCGCGGTGACAAGCAGGTGCGCTGGCGGCCGGACGAGTTCTGGCCGGACAACACCGACGTGCAGGTCCAGGCGGGCGGCACCACCAGCTCCTTCCGCATCGGCGACGCCTTCGTGACCACCGCCGACGACGAGACCCACACCATCACCATCACCCGCAACGGCGAGGTGGTGAAGGAGATGCCCACCTCGATGGGCAAGCCCAAGCACGAGACGCCGAACGGCACTTACATCGTGGGCGAGCAGCTGCGCAAGATGACCATGGACTCGTCGACCTACGGCGTGCCGGTCACCGACCCGGAGGGCTACAAGCTCGAGGTCGAGTACGCCACCCGCATCTCCAACAGCGGCATCTTCGTGCACGCGGCTCCGTGGTCGGTCGCGCAGCAGGGCGTGTCCAACGCCAGCCACGGCTGCCTGAACGTCAGCACCGAGGACGCCAAGTGGTTCTTCGAGAACGCGCGCCGCGGCGACCCGGTCGTCGTGCAGAACACCCAGGGCGGCACGCTCAGTGCGAGCGACGGCCTGGGCGACTGGAACTGACGATTCGTTAACCCCGGATCGGCGCGAAGCCGAACATTACGATCGAATCCTCGCAGTAGTCGATCGTGATGTTCGGCTTTCGCTGTAGCGGATCACCAGATCTTCACACGCTCAGCGGGATCCAAGTAGAGCGCATCACCGGGTTTCAGGTCGAACGCCTCGTGGAAGCTGTCGATGTTGCGCACGACCGCGTTGCAGCGGAACTCCGCCGGGGAGTGCGGATCGGTGGCGAGCCTGCGCACGGCTTCCTCCGCACGGGCTTTCGTGCGCCACACTTGCGCCCAGCCGAAGAACACCCGTTGCAGGCCGGTGAGCCCGTCGATCTCCGGTGCGGGCGCGCCGCCCAGCGAGATCTTGTACGCCTCCAGCGCGATGGAGAGGCCGCCGAGGTCGCCGATGTTCTCGCCGATGGTGAACCGGCCGTTCACCGTGTGCTCGTCGGGCAGGTCCTTGGGGGACAGCACGTCGTACTGATCGATCAGCGCCCTCGTCCGCTTGCCGAATTCGGCGCGGTCCTCGTCGGTCCACCAGTCCACCATGTTGCCGTCACCGTCGTACTTCGAGCCTTGGTCGTCGAAGCCGTGCCCGATCTCGTGGCCGATCACCGCGCCGATACCGCCGTAGTTGGCCGCGTCGTCGGCGTCCATGTCGAAGAACGGCGGCTGGAGGATGGCGGCCGGGAAGACGATCTCGTTCATGCCGGGGTTGTAGTAGGCGTTCACCGTCTGCGGGGTCATGAACCACTCGTCCCGGTCGACCGGACCGCCGAGCTTCTTCAGATCCCGATCGTGTTCGGCCGCATAGCCTCTGCGGTAGTTGCCCACCAGGTCGGCCGGGTCGATCACCACGCCCGAGTAGTCCCGCCACTTGTCCGGGTAGCCGATCTTCGGGGTGAACTTCTCCAGCTTCGCCAGCGCGGCGAGCCTGGTGCCCTCGCCCATCCACTCCAGCTCGGCGATATTGCGGCGATAGGCCTCCTGCAGGTTGGCCACCAGTCCGACCATGCGCGCTTTGGCTTCGGGCGGGAAATGCTCGGCCACATACAGTTTGCCGACCGCCTCACCGAGCAGACTTTGCACCAGCGCGACCCCGCGCTTCCAGCGTTCCCGGTTCTCCTCGGCGCCGGTGAGCGTGCGGCCGTAGAAGTCGAAATTCTCCTCGACCAGCTCGTCGGTCAGATACGGCGCCCGCGCGCGCAGCACCCGCCACGCCGCCCATGCCTGCCAGTCCGCGAGCGGCTCGTCGGCCCACAGCCGCGCGAACGTACGCAGATAATCCGGCTGATGCACCACCGACTCGGCGAACAGCTCGGGCCCGGCCGCGTCCGCGCCTTCGGCCAGCGCGGAAGTCCAGGCGGCCCAATCGAACTCGGGATTGTCGGTGACCAGCGCGTCGAAGGTGGTCAGGTTGTATCTGAGTTCGGCGTCCCGGCGGCGCACCACGTCCCAGTGCCCGGCGGCCAGTTTCCGCTCCAGCTCGAAGACGCGTTCTCCGACGGTGCCGAGGTCCTCCGGCAGCAGCCCGGCGACCTGCGGGTCGGCGGCGGCCAGGGCGAACATGCGGTTGATGTGCGCGATGTACTTCGCGCGGATCTCGGCGAACTCGTCCTGCCGGTAGTACGACTCGTCGGGCAGGCCGATGCCGGACTGGGTGGCGTGCGCCAGATAGCGGTTGGAGTCCTTGTCATCGGTGTCGACGAAAACGCCGACGGCGCCCCCGACGCCGGTGCGCTGCAACCGGCCGAGCAGCGACGCGAAAGTCCCCTTGTCGCCGACCTCGGCGATCGCCGCGAGTTCGGCCGCGATCGGCGCGAGCCCGGCGGCGGCCACCGCGTCGGTGTTCATGAAGCTGGAGTACAGGTCACCGATCTTGCGGGCTTCGCTGCCCGGCTCGGCGTCGGTGGCCGCGGCGTTCTGGATGATTGCCTGCACGTCCAGCTCCGCCTGGTCGTACAGCGCGCGGAAGGCGCCGTCCACCGCCCGGTCGGCGGGGATCTGATAGTCGGCCAGCCATTTGCCGTTGACGTGCGCGAACAAATCGTCCTGCACCCGCACATCCTCGTCGAGGTGGGACAGGTCGATACCGGAAGGACGGGTCAGTTCGGAAGTCACGGTGTCCAGTATGCCGACAAGAGCGGGAGTCGGCCCCCGGGCACGGCGGGCCCGGGGGTGGCGAGCAGGGGAGATCAGGCGGGTACGACGACGCGATCGAATTCGCCGTCATGTGCGCCGAACAGGAAGGCGTCCCACTCCTCAGGGGTGTAGGTGAGGGTGATTCCGCCGTGACGCAGTGCGGTGTGACCGTGGGCGACGGGGTGCGCGCGCAGTTCGCCGTTCGATCGCCCGCGGGTGCGCACGGCGTCGAGGAAAGCGGTCCACTCGGCCGCGGTCACGGTGATGACGGGCTCGTCGCCGGGGCGGTTCGCCGGGTCGCGGCGATATTTGCTGTCACGGATGAGCACCGCATCACCATCGAACCTGACCTCGACGCATTGGTTGCCATTGTTCGATCTGGTCGATGTGAACCAGCCGGTGCGTGCCGGCCGTGCGGTGATGGCCATGGGCAGGATTTTACACGCGAGAATAGCGTCTGATCAGCGCTAATGACTCCGCTCGTGAGAGCGACTGGTCCACCGCGCGCAGGTACGCGAAGCGGAGATCGCGGACCAGCTCCGGGTCTTCGACGGCCCCGCCGAACACCGCGCTCTCCACCCAGCCGAACGTGGGCAGCTGTTCACCGGCGAAGTCGATGAGGTGGAAGCTGGAACCGCCGAGCACCGCGCCCGCGGAGGCCGCGAACGGGATCACGCGCACCTCCACGGTGTCCACTTCCTCGATCAACGCGGCGAGGTAGTTCAGCTGTCCGCGCAGCACATCCGGGCCCCCGGTCTGCTGGAGCAGCGTGCCCTCACCGAACACCGCCGTGAGTTCCACCGGATCCGTGCCGCGCAGCCGCTCTTGGCGCCGCATCCGGATCGCCACCAACTGCTCGACCTGGACCGGACGGATCATCACATCGGCACTGATCAGCGCGCGGGCGTAGTCCTCGGTCTGCAACAGGCCCGGCACGACGAGGCTGTCGTAGCTGCGGATGCTCTGCGCGCCGTATTCCATGCCGTAGAGCCGCTGCAGTTCCGGTCCGATCAACGCCGAGGACTTCGCCCACCATCCGCGCTGCTTGCTGGCCTCCAACAGGGTCAGCAGCTCCGCACGCTCCTCGGCTTCCACCTCGAGCAGTTCGAGCACCGGGCCGATGGTCTCGGTGGTGAGTACTCGTCTGCCCTTCTCCACGTGCGACCAGTTCGCCGGGGTGAACCCCACTCGCCTCGCGAAGCCCGCCGAGTCGAACCCGCGCTGTTCCCGCAGCTCACGCAACCGCAGCACCAGCTCCCAGCGGGCAACGGTGGGCGAGGGGGGTGCCATGGGCAGGATGCTACGCCCACGCCGACGCGCGCCCCGGGTGACTATTGTCAAGCGACTTGCCCAGGGCTAGGGTCATGGCCAGCGATCGTTTCTTCCGAGCACGCGTCCACCACAGCGAGGCGAGGTTGTTCGACATGAGTACATCGCGCATCGAATCGGGCAGGCATCTCGCGTCCACGGACTTCCCGTCGATCCAGGACGCGTTCGCTCGCTGCCGTACCTATCGCGAGAACAACGGGTTGTACGGTCTCGTTGACCCGATGCTCGGCCGCATCATGCTGGAAGTCGGCTCGGTCGGAGCGGTCGTGATGCCCGCCGAGTTCGGTCGCCGGGTGCGCGAACGCTTGACCGCCGGGCCCGAGCCCCGGCCGGGACCGATCATCGCGCATCCGCGCGCGAACCGATGGACCTTCCTGACCGGCCCCACCGACAACTCGTATCTGGACACCGGACTGTTCGCCGACCTGTTCCGGATCTGCGCCGCGATCGCACTGCCGGGCAGCCACCTCGTGCTGCCGTCACCCGCCGACGAGCACGGCGGCTACCGGACCTGGGTCGTGGCGCCCGACCGCGACTTCCGCCGCGACTTCGCCGAGGTCATCGCCACGACCCGGGCATGCGCCGCGGCTACCGGGGTGTCGGCGCGGGCGGCGGAGTGAGCGTGATGCTGTACTTGTCCTGCAGCTTCTCGTTCCAGTCGCGCTCGCACTGTTCGATCTTGGACTGGTCGTCGCCCGCCTTGTTCACGCAGTCCACGAAGTCCTTGCCACCCGAGTCCACGAAGAAGCTGTAACCCACGATGGTGAGCAGGACGGCGCCCACGATGCCCAGCACACCGAGGACGACACCGGCGATCGCCATCCCCATGCCACCCGCGGTGCCGGCGCGGGCCTTGAAAATCGCGACGATGCCGAGGATGACGGCGAAGATGCCGCAGACATAGCCGCCGATGATCGTCCAGAAGAACAGCAACGCGAGGATGCCGAGCACCAGCGCGGTGATCGCCAGACCTCGACCCTTCGGCGATTCCTGCCAGTAGGCGGGCTGACCGGGGTACTGGCCGCCGGGTGGCTGCGGGTACTGACCCGGCGGCGGGTACTGGCCGGGCGGCGGGGGCGGATATTGCGACATGGACTTCCTCTCCGTCGGTGCCTCGCGATGCTCGGTCCGCACGAGGTGGTCCGGGGCGGCGCGGCCGTCGCCTACTGATCGCGCATCCCGCGGACGGATGTTAATGCGAACCGGCTACTGGGCGCCCAGCCGCGCGTGCATCTCCCAGACCAGGATTTCCGATGGCCGTCGCGCCACCACACGCTGGCCGCCCGACCTGGTCAAACGCACCGCATCGCCCTCGTAGAGCGGGCCGACTCCCTCCATGTCCACCTCCCCGCGCGCCACGAACAAGTGCAGGTACGGCGCATCGGGCAGATCGATGACCGGCTCGGCATCCGGCTCCGCGCCTGCCATGCGCGCCACGTGCAGCGCCGAATGGCTGCTGTTGATGGCGATGGCGGTGCGATCCCGGTATCGGGGCAGCCCCGAGGCAACGGTGACCAGACCGCCTCCCGCGAGTTCGTCATCGATCTCGAGCTGCTGGTAGCCCGGAGTCAGACCCGGCTCGTCGGGCACGACCCACATCTGCACGAAATGCACGGGTTCCTCGTGTTCGGAGATGCGGCCGTCCAGCCGCCACGAGTCGTTCTTCTCCGAATGCAGGATGCCGGTGCCCGCGCTCATCCGCTGGGCCAGCCCGGGGTAGATGACACCGCTGTGGCCCAGGGAGTCCTGGTGTACCAGACTGCCACCGAGCACCCAGGTGACGATCTCCATGTCCCGGTGCGGGTGGGTGTCGAAACCCTGCCCGGGCGAGACGACGTCCTCGTTGTTGACCAGCAGCAGGCCGTGGTGGGTGTTGTCGGGATCGTAATGCTCCCCGAAGGAGAACGAATGCTTCGAATCCAGCCAGGAGACCCGCGTCTTCATACGGTCGCCGCCACGGTGGACATCGATGTGTGGTGTCGTGAGTGTGGACATCATGGTCCTCCTCTCGGGACCGTGCACCGATCGCCATTCAGGGTAGGAGCACTTCCGCCGCGGTACTCCGCATTCCTAGTAAATTGTGCCGCACTCGGCATTTTACGCGAGCGACCGGAAGGTGAACGGGAGGCGAGCAGAACCAACCGGTACGTCGAAACGTCGGGCGACCTCGCCGGATATCGTCGTCCGGCCCCGATTGCCAAGCGCCACAACGCCGACCGGAGGGAACGACGTGCTGGAATCCGATGACCTGACCCGGATCGAGCAGCAACTCCGCAGCGAAGCGCGCCGCGACGGCATCGCGCATTTCGTGGTCGGCGTCGCGGTGTTCCGCGAAGGGCGGCTCCTGGTGGTGCGCCGGGTCGCCGACGACTATCACGGCGGTATGTACGAACTGCCCGGCGGAGGAGTCGAATCGGGGGAGACTTTCGCCGAGTGCGTCGAGCGGGAATTGCTGGAGGAAACGGGGCTGCGGCTGCGCGCCGTGCTCGACTTCCTCGGTGGATTCGATTACGCCACCCGCACCAAGTCGAAAGTGCGGAAATACAGCTTCGTGGTGGAGGCCGAGCCGGGCGACGTCGTCCTCGCGCCAGGGGAGCACGACGCGTTCGCCTGGATCGACGCGGGCGCGCTCGACGAGCTGCCGATGGCGCCCGACATGCGCGCGACGGTGAGCGCGCTGGTCGACCGGGTCTGACTCGCGCGCCGTGTTGTTCGCCTCCGACGCGCGGTGGTGCGGCGTCGTCGGCGAACGCAGTACGCTCGCGGACGTGTCGACTGGTCACGCCGAAGGCCTCACTCCCGCGGAGCAACGGCCGGGTGGACTGCGCGCCACACTTCGGGAAAGCCCGGGCGTGTCGCGTCTGGCCGTGGTGCGTTTCGCCGGGCAATTCGGCGACGGGATGTTCCAGGCGGCGTTGTCGGGCGCGATCCTGTTCAACCCCGAGCGGCAGACCGATCCGCTGGCCATCGCGGCGGGCTTCGCGGTGCTGCTGCTGCCGTATTCGCTGATCGGACCGTACGCGGGCGCACTGCTGGATCGCTGGGACCGGCGGGCCGTGCTGCTGGTGGCCAACGTGCTGCGCGCGGTGCTGATCGCGCTGGTCGGCGTGGGGTTGCTCGCCGGAGTCGGCGAGACACCGCTGCTGTTGCTGGCCTTGGCGGTGGTGGGCGTCAGCAGATTCGTCCTGGCGGGCGTCTCGGCCGCGCTGCCACGGGTGCTGGCGCAGGCCTGGCTGGTGCCGATGAACTCGGTGCTGGCCACGATCGCCTCCGGGTGCGCCGGAGCGGGTGCGGCCGTGGCGGTGGGAGTGATCGGGCTGATGGGGGCGGGTGACTTCGCCTCGGCGGTCGCGGTGGCGATCAGCGGGACCGGGTCGCTGATCGGCGCGGCGCTGGCAACGGGGTTCCGGCCGAGGGTGCTCGGTCCTGCGCCCGACGCGGCGAAGGGCGAGAACACCGTGCACGCGATCGCCACCGGCCTGCGTACCGGTGCCACGGCGGTGTGGGAATCGAGAGCGGTCACGACGGCGATGCTGGGCATCGGCACCCACCGGATCGTCTTCGGCGTGAATACGCTGATCATGGTGCTGGTGCTGCGCCAGGCCCCGGTGGACGGCACCGGCCTCAGTGGTGGCCTGGTCGGTTTCGGCGTCGCGATCGGCGCCACCGCGGCGGGCATGCTGGTGGCCGCCGTTGTCGCGCCACTGCTCATTCCCCGGCTGGGACGGGCGCGCACCGTGGTCGCCGGTCTGATCACCGCCATGCTGGTGCAGCTGACTCTGGTCACGCCGATCGCGTTCGCCGATTCGGGCGCCGCGGTGGAGCGCGCCCACGAACTCCTCTTGGCCGGCGCCTTCCTGCTCGGACTCGCCGGGCAGACGATCAAACTGACCGGCGACGCGACGATGCAGATCGATATCGATGACGCCCGCCGCGGTCAGGTGTTCGCGTTGCAGGACACGGTTTTCAACATCACGTTCGTGCTGGCGATCGCGGCCGCGGCCATGATCATTCCGGACGACGGCCGATCGGCGATCGTGGTGCTGACCGGCGCCGCCGCCTACGCCGCGGGAATCGCGGCCATCGCGTTGAACATGCGCCGCCGCACGATCAGTTGATGAAAGGTTCGTCGCCGAGGTTGCGCACGCCACGGTTCAGTCGGTGCGTCAGGTGCTCGGGCATGCTCTCGGCCGCCGAGTCGCCGGGCGATGCGGCCGCGGAATCGGAATTCGCCTGTGCCTCCGATAATCGTGCGTCGCCGAGCGCACGATCCGGCACGTCCGCCTCCGTGCGCACGATCCAGTCCAGCGGCTCGCTGGCCGCATCGCCGGGCAGGCCGGTGATTTGGTGATTCCATGTGCCGAGGCCGGTGGGATCGGTGAAGAAGTGGTCGGGCACACCGTCGTCGTCGAGATCCAGCGCCGCGATGCCGGCTCGGCCCGAACCCGCCGGATCCCACAGCGCGTCATCGGCGATGCCGTCCCCGTCGAAGTCCAGCCGCACCGCGTCGGCCCCGCCCGTGTCGCCGAGTTCCAGGTCGGCCTGGCTGGACCAGATGTGCACGGGTCCGTCCCCGGTACCGAACACGTACTCGATCTCGTTCATATGTTCTTGGACGCGCGCGGTACGGCGCGGGTTCCATCACGCGGCGCTTTTTCGATTCGCCGTCCCCCGTTCGCGGTGGTTGTTCCGGTAAGTTGACCTGTCAGCGGCCGACCGACAGGAGTCGATACGACATGGGTTTTCCGGTGCACACCCCCGATGCGGTACGAGAACTGCTGGGCGCGTGGGAAACTCGGTCCGTCACCGGGCGCCCGATCGCGTGATGACCGCGGCCGGGCCGACCTGATGCGCACCTGCGGAATCAAAACCCCCTGTGCACCGGTCTTGTTCGGCGCACTGCTCGTCGGCGTCCTCATCGTGCCGCTGCCCACCGCGCAGAGCGCACCGTTCCCGTGGGCGCCGCCGCCGGTGAACAGCTGCGGTGAGATCGGGTTCGACCCGCTCGCCCGCGAGCCCGATCCCGCGCAACCGCCTCCGCCGCCGCTGCCGCCGCAGATCGACATCCCGGTGCCGATCCCGGAACTCACACCGGTTCCGGTGCCCGATCCGCCGCAGGACAACACGCGGATCGTCCCCGACCCGCTGCCGGAGAACCCGTGCGACAACCCGTGCCCGGACATCAGGGACTATCCCGAGCACCCCGAACCCGATCCAGATCCGAGCCCGACACCCGAGACCGGCACAGAGGAGGGAACCGGTTCCTCCGGTTCCGCCTCGAGGCCCGATTCGGGCAGTGGTTCCGGCTCCGCCTCTGGATCCGGCTCGGGCAGCGGCTCCGGCTCGGGTTCCGGTGCGCCGGTGAAACTCCCGCGCATCGAGTTCAAACCGGAGGTCGAGCCGATTCCGGTCCCGGTGCCGGGTGGTCCCGGCGAGGAGCCGCAACCGGCTCCACCCGAGGTGGTCCATCCGGCCGAACCGGGTCCGCTCACGGCGCCGGTGACCGCGCCTGCGGTCGAGTCGGTCGAGCTGGTCGAGCAGGTGACCGGGCACGGTTCGCCGAACCGCACCGACATGCGCTGGCAGGTCGACGGCACGGATCTCGGCCTGATGTGGGAGACCGCGCCCGGTGAGGTCGCCGTTGTCTTCGGCGACACCTTCGGCGAAGGCTGGGGCGTCGGCGGCGCGGGCAACGACGACCAGGACTGGCGCAGCAACGTCATCGGTTTCAGCACCGACCGCGAGCTGTCCGACGGCCTGACCTTGGATACCTTCGCGCAGGACAGCCGCTGCCACGCCGCGGAGATCCTGGGCAGCCGCAAGATCAAGAACTGGGAAACGACCACCATCCCGACCTCCGGGTTCGCCGTCGGGAACCGGCAGTACCTCAGCTACATGTCGGTGAACAGGTGGAGCCGCATCCCGGGCCTGTGGTGGACCAACTACGGCGGCATCGCCTACTCCGACGACCACGGGCGCACCTGGAAGAAAGATCAGCATGCCAAATGGGAGAACCTGTTCGGTCTCGGCAAGTTCCAGGTCGCGGCGATGGTGCCGCACGGTGACTACGTCTACATGTTCGGCACACCCAACGGACGCATCGGCACGATCGCACTGGCCCGGGTCCCGAAGCGCCAGATCCTGAACAAGTCCGCCTATCAGTACTGGGTTGGCGGCAGCTGGGCGCCCGCGGCCGAGAATCGAGCCACCCCTCTGATCCTCGGTATGGCAAGTGAGCTCTCGGTGCGCTACGACCGGGAGACCGAGCAGTGGCAGATGGTCTACCTGGATTCCGCCCGGGGCGCGATCGTGCTGCGTACCGCGGCGAGCCCGCAGGGGGCGTGGACGGACGCGGTCCCGCTGGTGTCCACCGCCGACTATCCCAAGTCCTACGGCGGGTTCATCCATCCGTGGTCGACCGGCGAGGACCTGTACTTCACGCTCTCGGCGTGGGACAGCTACAACGTGTATCTCATGCACGCCCGGCTGCGGCCGGGCGCGAACCGCGGTCAGCCCGCCCGCACGAACCGGACGGGCTGACCGGGCCGGGTCTGCGCGATGGCGTCGACGTCGGCGTCGAGGACCACCGCGATCACCGGATAGCCGCCCGTGACCGGGTGATCGGCGAGGAAGACGACCGGCTCTCCGCTCGGGGGCACCTGGATCGAGCCGAGTGCCATACCCTCGGTCGGCAGTTCGCGGGTGACCTTGCGGGTCAGCGGTGGGCCGCGACGGCGTGCCAATCGGGCGCCGATCCGGTCGGTGTCGGTGGAGACCTCCCACTCGCCCTCGAACAAGGCCGTGGCGTCGGTGAACCAATCGTCGCGCGGACCGAGCACGGCCCGTACGGTGACGACGTCCGCGGGCAATTCGGCGACCGGGGCGACGTCCACGACCGGAATCGTGTGCGGAGACGGCCCGATCGGAAGGCGATCGCCCTTCTCCAACGGCTCCGGACCCAAGCCCGACATGGTGTCGCGGCTGCGGGAACCGAGTGTCTCCGGTACGTCGATGCCGCCGCGCACCGCGACATAGCTGCGCAGGCCGACGGACGCGTAGGCCAGCCGGAGGGTTTGTCCCGGTTCGAGTTCCAGCACACTCGCGTGACCCACCGGCCTGCCGTCGACCGTGGTGGGCGCGGGAGCGCCCGTGACCGCCAGCATGATGTGCTCTTCCGCGTGCAGCGCGAGGCCCCCGAGCAGCACTTCGACGGCCGCGTGCCCCTCCGGGTTGCCGACCAGCCGATTGGCCAGCCGCAGGGACGCGCGATCCGCCGCCCCCGCGGGACCGACGCCGGAGTCGAACCAGCCCGGCCGTCCGAGATCCTGGATGGTCGCCAGGGGACCGACCTGCTCGACAACGATCATCGGCCGTCCCTCGCGTCGACGAAGCGAACCGTGGCGCCCGCCCGGATCAGCGCGGGCGGGTCGCGCTCGGCGTCCCACATCCTGAGGTCGGTGGTGCCGATCAGCTGCCACCCGCCGGGTGTGCTCCGCGGGTACACGGCGCTGTATCCACCGGCGAGTGCGACCGCGCCCGCCGGAATCGATGTACGCGCCTGCGCTCTGCGCGGAACGGACAACCGGCCGTCGGGCGATTCCAGATAGCCGAAGCCCGGCGCGAATCCGACGAAGGCGCACCGCCACACCGTGCCGGTGTGCGCGGCGACCACCTCCGCGGTCGTGACTTCCAGCATCCGGGCCACCTCGTCGAGGTCGGCCCCGTCGTAGCGCACCGGGATCGACACCGGCTCGGCGCGCGAAGCGTGCGATGTTCCACGGGAAACAGCGGTCGTCCCCTCGGCGTGCAATGCGATCAGGAGCGTCGTCAGCGCCCGGCGGACCGAGTCCGCGGCGCGGGGTGAATCGAGTGTCAGCAATACGGTTTCCGCGGCCGGAAGCAGATCCTGCACGCCCGGTACCGGACGTTCCCGCAGCGCGGTCACGAGTTCCGCGATCACCGCACGACGCTGGGGGGTGATCAACAGCGCCCGATCACCCGCCGCGCGGATCGCCTCCTCGGCCGCCTGCCGCTGCGCGTGCGTCACCGTGCCCTTCGTCTTCATGTCCCGGCCTCAGCCGAACGGCTCCACCGGCACGCCGACTTCGTCCAGCGCGGCTCGGATGCGCCGGGCCATCTCCACCGCCGCGGGCGAATCACCGTGCACACAGATGCTGTCGGCGCGCACCGCGACCTCGCCGGAGCCGTCGGCCGTCCGCGCGGCTCCCGACTCGGCGATCGAAATCGCTTGGGCGACCGCGTCCCGCGGCTCCAGCACCGCGCCGGGCGTACCGCGCGGCGCCAGCGAGCCCTCGGCCGTATAGGCGCGGTCGGCGAAACCTTCACCGACGAAGCGCACTCCGGCGGCCTCCGCTGCCGTCTCCAAATGGGTGCCTGCCGGGCCGAGTAGGGCCAGCCGCGGGTCGTACTCCGTGATCGCGGCCAAGACGGCGTCGGCCAGCGCCCGATCGCGCGCTGCCGAGTGATAGAGCGCGCCATGCGGTTTCACGTAGCGCACCCGATCCCCGGCGGCTTTCGCGAAGGCGTCGAGGCCGCCTATCTGATACAGCACCTCGTCGCGCAGCTCTCCAGGCGCGACGGCGATCTCTCGCCTACCGAAACCGGCCAGGTCGCGATAACCGACGTGGGCGCCGATCCGCACGCCCTTCCGCACCGCGAGCGCGCAGGTCCTGCGCATGATCGCGGGGTCACCCGCGTGGAATCCGCAGGCGATGTTCGCGCTGGTGACGATGTCGAGCATGGCGGCGTCGTCGCCCATCGTCCACGGTCCGAAGCCCTCGCCGAGATCACTGTTCAGATCCAGCGCCATGTGCGTCCTCCCAGCAGTGCGTGACAGACGGCCCTTCGATTCTCGTGCTCGAGCCTCGCCCCGGGCAAGGACACTCGTTGCGCGCGACCTGGGTCACAGCGCGCCGGTTCGAGCCCCCGCGCCAAGTACGCTCGTTCCAATCATGGCCACGTATTTCGATCCGAAGTCCTGGTCGCCGCTGCGGGCCGTCGATCTCGGAAAGCGCCTGTTCGATCAATCCTGGCTGGAGCAGTGGATCGCGCTCAGCACGGCCTGGATGGATCCGGTCGCCGACCTCGGCGCGGGCACCGTCACGGCGCTGCTGCCCGACGTGCTGATGACCATGCTCAGCGAGGGCATCCTGAGCCGGTTCGGCGGCCAGGAGGTCAGCGCGACACTGCTCGGCCACGACCTGCACGCCACCTTGCAGGTGCTGAAGGTGCGCCGCCGCGGCGCGCATTTCCAGACCAAGACGGTGCTGTCGCGGCTGAGCTGGGACGATCATCCGATCGAGTCCGTCACGGTGATCGCCCACGGCGTCCGCCTGATTCCGGGTGTGCCGACCAAGGTACGCACCGCCCGGCTCGATCTCGTGGGCACCGTCACCACGGCGGCGCTGGTCGGGTGGCTCAACACCCAGCCGCTGGACTGGGACCTCGACGTGCACCGCAGCGGGCTGATCCGAGCCAGGCACCGCCGACGGCTGGTCACCGCCCTGGTGGACGCGTCGGTCGCGGACAACCGCCTGCGCATCGAGGTACGCCGGGTCACCTGGTTCGGCGTGCCCATTCCGCGCCGCATGCTCGACGTTCCCGTCCTACCGCTCGAGCACCTGCCCAAGGACGCGCGGATCGCGTGTGCCGAGCGCGAGGACGACCTGATCCGTTTCCGCGTCGAACTGCCGGAGATCTCCGGGTCGTTCGATCTCGCCCAGATGCGCTCCGCGATCCTGGCAGGCACCACCCTGATCGTCTTCTGACCTGGTCAGCTCTGCGTCTTCCACCACTCGAGCAGCGCCGCCTCGGCTTCGTCCCGATCGAGCGGGCCACGGTCGAGCCGCAGTTCCTTCAGATGGCGCCAGGCCCTGCCCACCTCGGGCCCCGGGGGCAGGCCGAGCAGTTCCATGATCGCGTTGCCGTCCAGATCCGGACGAACCTTGGCCAGATCCTCCTGCTCTCGCAACCGCTCGATCCGCACCTCGAGTTCGTCGTAGGTGGCGCGCAGCGCGGCGGCCCTGCGCTTGTTGCGGGTGGTGCAGTCGGCGCGGACGAGTTTGTGCAGGCGGGGGAGTAGCTCCGCGGCGTCGGTGACATAGCGGCGGACGGCGGAGTCGGTCCACTGCCCCTTGCCGTAACCGTGGAAGCGCAGATGCAGGAACACCAGCCGGGCGACGTCCTCGGTGAACTGCTTCGGGTACTTCAGCGCCCGCATCCGTTTGCGCACCATCTTCGCGCCGACCACCTCGTGGTGGTGGAAGCTGACGCCGCCGCCCGGCTCGTTGCGCTTGGTCTCGGGCTTGCCGATGTCGTGCAGCAGCGCGGCCCAGCGCAGCACCAGATCGGGGTCGCCCTCCTCCTGGTCGATCGCCTGCTCCAGCACGGTGAGCGAATGCCAGTAGACGTCCTTGTGCTGGTGATGCTCGTCGATCTCCAGCTTCATCGCGGGCACCTCGGGCAGCACCCGCTGCGCCAGCCCGGTCTCACACATCACGTTGATGCCGTCGATCGGATGCGCGCCCCCGATCAGCTTGTCCAGCTCGACCCGGACCCGCTCGGCGGTGATGCGGTCGATCTGGTCGGCCATCGCGGTGATGGCGGTCCGCACCCGGGGATGCGGCTCGAAGCCGAGCTGGGAGACGAATCGCGCGGCGCGCAACATGCGCAACGGATCGTCGTTGAACGAATCCTCCGGCGCGGCAGGCGTATCCAGCACGCCTTCGAGCAGGGCGGTCATGCCGTCGAGCGGATCGACGAACTCCAGCGCGCCGTCCGCTCCGATCTTCACGGCCATCGCGTTCACCGTGAAGTCCCGGCGCACCAGGTCTTCGGCGAGCGAGTCGCCGAAGGTCACCTGGGGGTTGCGCGACACCCGGTCGTAGTTGTCGGCGCGGAAGGTGGTGATCTCCAGCTGCTGCCCGGCCTTCGACGCGCTGACCGTGCCGAATGCCAGGCCGCCGGTGTCCCACAGATGGTCGGCCCACCCGCGCAAGATGTCCTGCACCACCTCCGGCCGCGCGTCGGTGGTGAAATCCAGATCGGTCCCCAACCGGCCGAGCACCGCGTCCCGCACGCTCCCGCCGACCAGGTACAGCTCGTGCCCCCGCGCCGCGAACATCTCACCCAGCGGCGTCAGCACATCCGCCAGCCCCCCGAGCGTCACCGCCGCGGCGGCCAGCAATCGGGTACGTCTATCCAGCGCAGCGTCCTGCGACTTCGGCGAAACCACGAAGCAGCAGCTTACCGAGCCACGACAACGGTTATCGCGCCGCAGGCCCACGCAGCAGCCCAGATATATAAGGACACCGACATCAACCCAGCCAGCGGCATCCGAAGACCGTGCAACCACCCTCGCGATCCACCCTTCACGCGCCACGCAGAGCCGAAGAACAACGCTCGCCGCCAACCCCACTGCGCAACCCAGTGGTCACCGCCCAAAAGCGATTCACGATTCGGGATCGACTCACGGTCAGCCGCCGTGAGCGCCGCGCACCCTCGCCCGCCGCACCACCCCGCCGCTCTCGAACAAGCCGAAGGCCCGCCGCGCCCGACCGCGAGCCATCCAGCGGCCGTGCACACCACCAAGCATCCAGCGTGTCCGCACTCTGAATCCCAGGTCGTCTGCCTGACGAACAGCCGGCTGTAAGCGGGACCACCGCTACCTCCACGAACCACCAGTACCGATCAACCCTCGACGATCCGTCCCAGCCACGTGCCCCGAACGCGGGTACAGACGCACCCAACGCGCCCCACCACGTCTTTCGAGCGAGGCAAGACCGAATCTCAACCGCTGACGCCGACCGAAGCCACCCGTACCGGTCGCCCTCGACGATCCGCACTGAACGGGCGCACCCCCGTCCCGAACGCCGATACCGACACACCCAGCGCACCTCAACTCCCGGTTCCGAGCCAAGCAAGACCGAACCTCACCCGCTGACCCCGACCGAAGCAACACAAACCCCGACCCGAGCGGGCGCGCCCCACGTACCGAACGCCGATACCGACGCACCCAGCCCACCTCAACTCCCGGTTTCGAGCGAAGCGAGACCGAGCATGCGCCGTTCACGGCGCGACGCAGTCGCGGCAAATTCAACACAGTAGGATTGCCAGGTGTCTCCGGCCGATCGTGCGAACAGTCGACGCCGCCAGCCTCGGCGCCGCGGTTCGGCCACCAATGCCGCCAATGCCGCCAAGCCGCGGATGCGTACGGTGCGGGAGACCTCGGCGGGCGGACTCGTCGTCGACGGCTTGGACGGTCCTCGGGAGTCGCGCAGTGCGGCGCTCATCGGACGCACCGATCGCCGCGGGCGGTTACTGTGGTCGCTGCCGAAGGGACATATCGAAGAAGGTGAGACCGCCGAGCAGACCGCGATCCGCGAGGTCGCCGAGGAGACCGGCATCAACGGTGTCGTGGTCGCCGAACTCGGCAGCATCGATTACTGGTTCGTGACCGATGGTCGGCGGGTACACAAAACGGTGCATCATTATCTGCTGCGTTCGGTCGGTGGTGAACTGTCCGACGCCGACGTGGAAGTGACCCAGGTCGCCTGGGTCCCGTTGAGTGAATTGGATTCTCGGCTGGCCTACGCCGACGAGCGGCGGCTGGCGGAGATGGCGAACAAGCTGATCGACCGGATGGAGACCGGCAAGCGATGACGCGTGGACTGTTCCGGATCTTCGTGGCGGTCCTGACCATCATCGGCCCGGTGACGACGCTGCCACTGCTCGATTCCGCCTCGGCCGCAGCGCAACCTGCCGGGTCCGGCACCTCGACGAATCCCAAATTCCTGAAGCTGTCTCTCGACTCGGTGACGCCGACCACGGTGACCACCGGCAGCGATTCGGTGCTGACGGTCTCGGGCACGGTCACGAATATCGGCGACCGTGTGGTGGACGACGTCAGCATTCGCGTCCAGCGGGCGGCGGCGATCACCGCGCCCGCCGGGTTGCGCACCACGCTGCGCCTCGACGAGGTCAACTACGACGTGAACGGCGACTTCGAGGATGTCGCGCAGCGGTTGAATCCGGGGCAGCGCAAGCAGTTCACGCTGAGCATCCCGTTGCGCTCCGAGAGCGGCGCCACGTCGCTGGGCATCACGGAACCGGGCGTCTACCCGCTGTTGTTGAACGTGAACGGCGAACCCGCTTACGGCACGCAGGCCAGGCTCGACGACGCCAGGTTCCTGCTCCCGGTGCTCGGTGTGCCGCCAGTCGCGGGTGAAGAGGCCCCGTCGGTGACCGCGCCCACCCACGCCCCGGTGGCGACGACGCTGCTGTGGCCGCTGGCCGACCGGCCCAGGCAGGTCGGGGGCCATCCGGGCAGCGTGGACGGCAAGGTGGAGCTGACCGACGACGAATTGGCCGCTTCGCTCGGCAAGGGCGGGCGTCTCGATCAATTGCTGGCCGCGCTGGAGGGGACGTTGAGCCCGGGCGCGGGCCGCAACGCCGATCTGGCTTCGGCCGTGTGCCTTGGCGTCGACCCCGACCTGCTGCTCACGGTGCGCGCGATGACCAGGGGTTATCGCGTGCTGGCCAGCCCATCCGATCCGGACGGCGCGACCAGGGCGGGCGCGGGCGCCGAACAGGCCCAGACCTGGCTGGATCGGCTGCGCGCGCTGGCCGGGTCGATGTGCACCGTGGCGCTGCCGTTCGCGCAGGTCGATCTCACCGCCCTGGCCGCGGTCAACGATCCGGCGCTGTCCGCGCGCGCGATCAGCGAACCGGCCGAGATCATCGACTCGATCCTTTCCACCCGGTCGGTGCGCGGGGTCGGCCTGCCGGATTCCGGCAGCATCGATGACGGCGCGGGCCGGCTGTTGCGCAGCCACGGTTTCAGCACCGCAGTGCTCGCCTCGACGGCGGCGGTTCCGCAGGACAGCGTGGACTGGGCGCAGTCGAGCAGTGAGAGCCACCAGACCACGACCGGTGCCGGCGAGGCAGGAGCCACCGCGGACCCGGGCAGCCCCGAAGTGGTGCGATTGCCCGAGATCACCGCGATCCAGCCCACCGCACCGGTACCAGCACCGCAGGTCACGGGCAGTCCGGCGCCGCCGGCCGGGGGTTCACCCGCTCCCGCCGCCGACCCGGCACTGCACGCGGTGACTTTCGACATCTGGTCCGCGACGGCGCTCGCCGCGGTGGGCTCCAATCCGCCCACCCCGCCCTTCACTCCGTCCCGGGTCCGCTACGACGTCACCAACGACTCGCGCGCGGCCCGCCTGCAGGACGCTCTCGGGGCGATCTCGTGGAGCGCGCTGCACCCGGAGGCGAACCGTTCGCGTTCGCTGTTGCTGGTCCCGCCACAGCAGTGGGGTGCGAACCGGGATGAGGCGACCGCGCTGCTGCGTCAGGTCGACCAGCTGCTGCGCGGCAATCTCGCCACCGCGCGTCCGTTCCACGATCTGGTGACGTTGCCGCCGGACCCGCAGCCCTACGCGCTGGACTATCTGTCGCAGGCCGCGCAGGACGCGGTGCCGGACCGGTTCCTGCCGCCCGCGCGCGAGCAGAGCCGTCGAATCACCGAGATGACGCGCGCGCTGGTGGACGTGCCGGAGGCCGAACCGACGCCGCACGACTTCCTGACGCCGCTGCGCGACGATCTGCTGCGGGTACTCAGCCTCTCCGATCGGCGTGCCGGCGATGCCGCGCCGGCGGATACGTTCGCCCAGCGGCGGCTGGACCAGAACACACGGACGATGGACAAGCTCTATCGCTCGGTCACCGTGCTTCCGCCGGGCGGGGTGTACACGCTCGCGTCCGAGCAGAGCCCACTGCTGCTGGTCGCGCGCAACGATCTGCCGGTCGCCATCCGGGTGAGATTCCGGATCGAGGCGCCGGCCGAGACGAAGATCACCGATCCCGGCGAACAGCAACTCCCGGCGAACGGGTCGCGCTCCTTCCAGGTCCCGACCGAGGTGAGCGACAGCCGCAACCTGGTCATTCCGATCTCGCTCACCACGCCGGAGGGCGTCGCGCTCGGCAACCCCACCCAGGTCTCGGTGCGTTCGAACGCCTACGGCAAGGCGTTGGCGATAATTACCGGATGCGCCGCACTCCTGCTGCTCCTGCTGGCCGGTCGCCGCTTGTGGCGCCGGTTCCGCGGACAGCCGGATCCGGCCGACGAGGGTTTCGATCCGGGCACCAGGCGCCGGGTCAATCGCTATCGGCGTGCGCGGCTGCGCGTGCTGCGGGCGCAGGAACAAGAGCAGGAGCAGTTGCAGGAGACGCGGTGAGCGATCCCGCTTCGATCCGGTCACGAAAACTGCTGCTACCTGCATTGATGTGGTGCGGTGCGGTGTCGTGTGGCACGGTGGAGGACAATCACGGTGTTCCCCGGCCGGTCCGGTCCGGACGGGGGCCACTGACAGAATGTTCGCCGACCACGGCGAAACTTTGCGGCGAGCCGCGGCTCACCGCACCGATGGGGGTGCGGATATCCCGGCTGGTACAGGAGGCATGATGAGCGACGATGACATATCGGCTCATCGCCCTCGACCAAGCGACCGGTTCGACGGGCCGCCGGTGCGCCGAGCCCCGGTCGCGCCGTGGGAACGCGGCCCGGCTCCGGCCGAAGCCGACCATCCGGACGTGAACGGCGGCCCGTACAACGACGAACAGGCACCGCTGGTGCCGCGGATCAGTCGTCCTCCGGCCGCACCGCAGCCGCGGCCGGGTCAGCGCATGCCTCCGCCGCCACCGCCAGGCGCGCAGCCGAGGCCGCCCGTGCCGCCACCGCCGCGCCCCGGGCCGGTGCCCAACCCGAACCCACGGCAGTATCCTGCTCCGCCGCCACCGGCCGGGCCCGGTCAACCGCGACCGGTTCCGCCCGGTCAGCGACCTGTTCCGCCCGGTCCGGCTCGCCCGGGCCCTGCCCCTTCCGGCCCTCCCGGCGGAGCTCCTCGGCAGGCGCCACCACGCCCGCCGCAATCCGGCGCGATTCCGACCGTGCCGCGTCCGCCTCGGTCCGGCGCCATCCCCGCGGTGCCCCGGCCCCCGCAGTCGGGTCCGATCCCCGCCGCGCCGCGTCCGCCCCGCTCCGGGCCGATCCCGGTCGCCACGCCGGAGTCCGACCGCGTGCCGCCGCCGCGCTATGCCCCGCCGCAGCCACAGCAATTCCCGCCACCGCCACCGCCGCGGCAACGCCCGGCCGGCCCGGTCCGGCACGAGCCCGCCGAACCGGATCGCCCGCGGACCAGGGAGTGGCCCGCGGCCACCGACACGATGGAGCCGCCGAAGGCGGACGAATCGAAGCAGAGCGCGAACTCCCGGCTGCTCAGCGACTCCGGATCGATCGCGTTCGCGACGCTGATCAGCAGGATCACCGGATTCGGCAAGCAATTGCTGCTGCTGACGGTGCTCGGCCCGGCCATCGCCAGCGCGTTCACCGTCGCCAGCCAGATTCCGAACATGATCGCGGAACTGGTGCTCGGCGCCGTGCTCACCGCGATCGTGGTGCCCACGCTGGTGCGCGCGGAGCAGGAGGATCCGGATCGTGGTGAAGCGTTCGTCCGGCGCCTGGTTACCGCGGCTTTCGTAGTCCTGGCCACGGCCGCGCTGTTGGCGACGGCCGCGGCGCCGGTGCTGACCACCCATGTCTTCCTGTCCGACGACGGCAAGGTCAACACCGCGCTCACCACCGCGCTGGCGTTCCTGCTGTTGCCCGCGATCCTGTTCTACGGCATGTCGGCGCTGCTCACCGCGATCCTGAACACCCGGCAGATGTTCAAGCCCGGCGCATGGGCGCCGGTGCTGAACAACGTGGTCGTGCTCACCGTGCTCGGCTTGTACGTCCTGATGCCCGGCGAGATCACGCTGGATCCGGTCCGCATGAGCGATCCGAAGCTTCTGGTGCTCGGCGTCGGCGTCACGGTCGGCGTGGTGGTCCAGGCGGTCAGCCTCCTTCCGGCCATCCGCAGGGCGGGCATCGACCTGCGCCCGCTCTGGGGGGTCGACGCTCGCCTCAAGCAGTTCGGCGGCATGGGCGCGGCGATCATCCTGTACGTGCTGATCAGCCAGGCGGGCTTCGTGTTCGCCACGCGGATCTCGTCGCACGCCGACGCGGCGGGTCCGGCCATCTACAACAACGCGTGGCTGCTGCTGCAATTACCGTACGGCGTCCTCGGTGTCACGGTGCTCACCGCGATCATGCCGCGGCTGAGCCGCAACGCCGCCGCCGACGACACGCCCGCGGTGGTCGACGATCTCTCCGCCGCCACCCGGTTGACCATGATCGCGCTGGTCCCCGTGGTCACCTTCCTCACGCTGGCCGGTCCCCAGGTCGGGCAAGCGCTCTACGGTTACGGCAACTTCGGCTCCGACGCCGAACGTCTCGGCCTCGCGGTCAGCTGGTCGGCGTTCGCGCTGATCCCGTACTCGCTGGTGCTGATCCACCTGCGGGTGTTCTACGCCAGGGAGCAGGCGTGGATTCCGACCTGGATCATCCTCGGCATCACCGCCGCCAAGATCGTCTTCTCCGCGCTGGCCCCGGTGATCACCGATGCCGAGCACGTGGTGATCGCGCTCGGCGTCGCGAACGGCCTCGGGTTCACGGTCGGTGCCGTGGTGGGTGGTTGGCTGCTGCACCGCAGCCTCGGTGATCTCCGGATGGCCAATGTCGGCCGCACAGTGACCCGTGTCGTGCTTGCGTCACTCGCGGGCGGCGCGGTGATGTGGATCGTGGATCGGGTACTCGGCCTGGATCGACTGACCGCGTCCTTCCACGGCCCGGGCTCGCTTATCCGGGTGGCGATCACGGCGGTCGTCATGTTCGCGGTGGCCTTCGGCCTGATGCGACTCGCCGGAATCCCCGAGATCGTGGCGATCACCGTGGCCATCTCCCGGCGGCTCGGCTGGACCCCGCCCGCACCGGATCTCGACCTGGAGAGCCCGGTCGAAGATCCTTATGTCACGCAGGTGCTCCGCAGGCCCGACCCGTACTTGGCGTACCCGCGGTTCGATCCGTACATGGACGCCCAGACCATGGTGCTGCCGGTAATCAGAGCCGATGCCGTTGACCGCACCGGCATGGGTGAGTTCCCGTACCCTGTTCGGCAGAGAAGCACAAGTGGCGAAATCGCCGGAACCTCGACATATCAGGGCGAAGGAGGACCGAGGGTGAGCGACGACGCGGTGGGCGGCGTCCCGGCCGCCGATTCTTCTGCGACCACGCCCGGCGGACTGTCCACCGATGTACCGCCGACCGCGGGGGAGCCGTTGGATCCCGCGTACGCGAACAAGGAGCCGGGTACGGCTCCGCCGGAACAGGACGCGGCGAGACCGCAGGAGAATCAGCTGCCGCCAAGGGATCCGATGTACGACACCGGGATGATCCCGGTCGGCTCGCCGGAGATGCCGCCGATGGGTGGCGAGAACTTGGGTGCACGGCGGATTCCGCGCGGCCCCAAGCTCATTCCGGGCGCTTCGGTGGCAGGCGGGCGTTACCGTCTGCTGGCGGGCCACGGCGGCGCCCGCGGCTTGAAGTTCTGGCAGGCGCTGGATATCAAACTCGATCGCGAGGTCGCGCTGACCTTCGTCGACGCCGACCAGAAGGCGACGGAGAACTCCGGGCAGGACGGTCCTCAGGCGATCCTGTCCCGGACGCTGCGCCTCGGCCGGATCAACTCGCCGGGCCTCGCCCGCGTTCTGGACGTCGTGCGCGGCAGCTCCGGCGGCATCGTGGTGGCGGAGTGGACGCCGGGTCGCTCGTTGCGCGAGATGGCCGAGACGGTGCCCTCGCCGATCGGCGCGGCGCGGGCCATCCGCGCCCTCGCCTCGGCGGCCGAGCTGGCTCACCGCGGCGGTGGCTCGCTGTCCATCGATCATCCCGACCGGGTGCGCATCAGCGCCTCGGGTGATGCGGTGCTCGCCTTCCCCGGCACCCTCTCCGACTCCGACGCGCAGTCCGACGTGCGCGGTCTCGGCGCGATGCTGTACGCGCTGATCACCGCCCGGTGGCCGATCCGCTCGGGCGGCGTCAGCGGATCCGCGGCGACCGTCGGCGGGCTCCGGTTCGCCGACTTCGGCCCGGACGGCACTCCGGTGGAGCCGCGCCAGATCCGTCCCGAGGTGCCGTTCGAGATCTCCGCGGTCGCCGTGCGCTCGCTGGAGTCGAACAAGGGCGTGCGGACGGCGGCGACGGTCCAGCATGTGCTGGAACAGGCGTCGGTGGTCGATCAGAAGACCGATTTCATTCCGGTGCTCCGGCTCGGCCAGCGCGCGCCCGCGAACATGGACGACTCGCTCGCCGATCCCGAACTGCTCGCGGCCGAACGCGAGCGCTCGCAGCGGATGATGTGGATCATGGTCGGCCTCGGCATACTCGCCGCGCTGGTGGTCGGCGTCGTCATCTGGTGGATGGTCAGCTTCTTCGCGCCGACCGCTTCGGATGCTCCGCTGAACGAACAGCGCAATATCGGCCTGACCACGAACAATCAGCCGGTTCCGACGCCGGCGGCCGCGGGCCCGAACCTCACGTCGACCGGTGTGCCGGTTCCGGTGACCGGGGTGTCGGTGTTCTCCCCGGAGGGCACCGCCGACGGCGTGGCCAACGTCCAGGCGGTGCTGGACAACGATCCGGGCACCCAGTGGCGCACCGATCAGTACTTCCAGCAGTTCCCGGCGCTCAAGAAGGGGGTCGGGCTGCTGGCCACGCTGCCCGCCCCCGCCAAGCTCACGAATGTCTCGATCAACTCGCCCAGCGCGGGCACGTCGGTGGAGATCCGCACCTCACCCACCGGCTCGCCGACGCTGGATCAGACCCAGCTGATCGGTTCCGCCCGGCTGGACAACGGCGTCACCGACATCCCGGTGCGCGCCGACCAAGCCGCCCGCTACGTTCTCGTCTGGATCACCGGACTGGGGAATTCCGGAGGACAGTTCCAGACGGCTATCGCCGACATCCGTTTCGACGCCGCGCCCTAGCCCGGCTCCGCTTCTGCCGCACATTCCTTCGTGCGGGCCACTCGTTGCGCGACGTTGATCGTCGCGTTTTCCGCCGTACCCCGGCCGCTCATTTGGTTGCTGCCAAAACGTTACGGACGATATGATCTTGGAGCGCTCTCGGCAGGGGAGTCCCAGGTACTGGCGTTTCGGTCCTGGATGCTGCGAGATCTCGGTGATGGTCAACCATGCCCGTTGCCGCCGTGAGGGCCGTCCAAGGGGTTGGCATTGTCGTCCGAAGTGAACGAGGAGCTGGGCAGGGGGGCGTCGCGGCCGGTGATGTGTCACGAGCGTTCCCTCGTACTCGGTGA
>NZ_BAFZ01000125.1 GCF_000308575.1 Nocardia exalbida NBRC 100660
GCAGGCCGCCGCAGCCCAATCGCGGCGCGCCCGTCGGCGGCGCTTCCGCCCCGCAGCAGACCCAGCGGA
This sequence comes from Nocardia exalbida NBRC 100660, assembly GCF_000308575.1. GTDB lineage: Bacteria > Actinomycetota > Actinomycetes > Mycobacteriales > Mycobacteriaceae > Nocardia > Nocardia exalbida. The sequence goes on from NZ_BAFZ01000125.1 coordinate 70, forward strand.
TCCAGCGGCCGGGCTCGCTGACCGAGGCGGTGGCCGACCGCGACCGGCGCGGCCCCTCCACCGGCCCGCGTCCGGCCACCGGCGCGCGTCCGGCGGTGGACCGTGAGGGACGTCGCGTCCCGGGCAGTGGACCCGCCACCGGCGAACGCAGGCAGACCGCGGGCGGCCCGCCGTCGGGTCCGCCGCCCCGCCGTGGCGGCGGCAACGGTGACGGCTCCGATGGGCCGGGCAGGCGGCCTGCGCAGAAGAAGAAGTCGCCGTGGCGCATCGTGCGGCGCACCCTCTACGTCCTGATCGCGTTGGCCATCCTGCTGCCCAGCGGCATCTTCCTCGCCGCGTACACCACGGTGTCGGTGCCGCAGCCGGGAGACCTGAAGACCAACCAGGTGGCGACCATCCTGGCCTCCGACGGTGACACGGTGATCAGCAAAGTGGTGCCGCCGGAAGGCAACCGGACCGACGTCACCATCGAGCAGATCCCGCCGCACGTCCGCAACGCGGTGATGGCCGCCGAGGACCGGGACTTCTACACCAACCCCGGCTTCTCGATCTCCGGCTTCGCGCGTGCCGCCAGGGACAACGTCCTCGGCAAGGAGAGCGCGGGCGGTGGTTCGACGATCACCCAGCAGTACGTGAAGAACGCGCTGGTCGGTGACGAGCACTCGCTGACCCGCAAGATGCACGAGCTGGTCATCTCGGCCAAGATGGCGCGGCAGTGGAGCAAGGACGAGATCCTCGCGGCGTACCTGAACACCATCTACTTCGGTCGCGGTGCGTACGGCATCGACGCGGCGTCCAAGGCGTACTTCGGCAAGCCCGTGCAGGAGCTGACCGTCGCCGAGGGCGCGGTGCTGGCCGCCACCATCCAGCTGCCCTCCAGCCTGGACCCGGAGAAGAACCCGGAGGGCGCGAAGACACGCTGGAACTACGTGCTCGACGGCATGGTCTCCGCGGGCAACCTGAGCGCGGGCGAGCGGCAGAGCCTGCAGTACCCGCAGGTCGTGTCCCTCGCCTCGACCCAGGACAAGGAGCAGGACTCCGGCCCCGAAGGCCTGATCAAGACCCAGGTGCTCAAGGAACTCGCGGCGGCGGGCATCAGCGAGCAGCAGCTGAACACTTCGGGACTGCAGATCACCACCACGATCGACCCGAAGGCGCAGCAGGCGGCGGTCGACGCCGCCACGTCGAAGATGCAGGGCGAGCCGGAGCAGCTGCGCACCGCGGTGGTCTCGATCGATCCGCACACCGGCGCGGTGCGCGCCTACTACGGCGGCAACGACGGCCAGGGCTACGACTACGCCAACGCCGGTCTGCAGACCGGTTCGTCGTTCAAGGTCATCGGCCTCGCGGCCAACCTGGAGCAGGGCATTCCGCTGTCGCAGATGTACGACAGCTCGCCGATCACGGTGAACGGCATCAAGATCACCAACGTCGAAGGCGAGCAGTGCGGCATGTGCACCATCGCCGAGGCGCTGAAGCGATCGCTGAACACCAGCTTCTACCGGATGCAGCTGGACATGCAGAACGGTCCGCAGAAGATCGCCGACATGGGTCACCGGCTGGGCATCCCGGACACCATCCCGGGTGTGGGCAAGACCCTGACGGAGTCGGACGGCTCCGGCCCGAACAACGGCATCGTGCTCGGTCAGTACCAAGCCCGACCGCTGGACATGGCCTCCGCCTACGCGACGCTCGCCGCCTCCGGCATCTACCACGCGCCGCACTTCGTGACGAAGGTGGTGACCGCCGACGGCCAGGTGCTGCTCGATCGCGGCGAAGTGGCCGGTGAGCAGCGCGTCTCCGCCGCGGTGGCCGACAATGTCACCGCCGCGATGAAGCCGATCGCCGGCTGGTCCCGCAACCACGGACTCGCCAACGGCCGCGAGTCGGCAGCCAAGACCGGTACCGCGCAGCTCGGCGACACCGGTGAGAACAAGGACGCCTGGATGGTCGGCTACACCCCGTCGCTGTCTACCGCCGTGTGGGTCGGCAGCGTCGACAACTCGGCACTGCGCAACTATGGCGGCGGCATGATCTACGGTTCGGGTCTGCCTTCCGACATCTGGAAGGCGACCATGGACGGGGCGCTCTCGGGCACCCGCAACGAGACGTTCCCGAAGCCAGCCCCGATCAAGGGCCAGGCCGGTGTCCCCGAGTGGTCGGCGCCCTACACCCCGCCCACCACCGCCGACTCCCCCCTGCTGCCGCCGGTCGTGGTCGCGCCGACCCAGGTGGAGATCCTGCCCGGCATCACCATCCCGGTGCCCGGCATCCAGCCCGCACCG
>NZ_BAFZ01000124.1 GCF_000308575.1 Nocardia exalbida NBRC 100660
TGAGTCCGCGGCGGTGCCACCTCCCCCGCCCATGCCGGCACTCCCACCGCCACCCCGGCTCGCCGACGCGGCCGAGCGGCGCCGCCGCCGCAGCGGGTGGACGTCGGTCGGCATCGCGGTGGCCTCCGCCGCGGCCGCGGTGGCGATCGCCGTCCCGATCGCGATCTCGGTGTCCGGATCGAACGACTCGCAGGAGCCGGGCACCAGCGAGCAGGCGTTCGTCGAACGCCAGATGACTCCGCTGGAGCCGACGCCGGTCTCGGCGAGCTTCAAGCTCGTCCCGGCGGGCGACCGGACGCGCGTGGTGATGTCGTGCAGCTATCCACCGGGCGAGCAGCTGCGCTACAGCGCGAATCTCGCGCTGTACGTCACCAGCACCAGCGGCCAGCAGCAGAAACTCGACGAGTGGCCCGCGGGCCCAGGCACCGAGCTGACCATCGACCGGACCATCGAGGGCGCACCCGATCAGGTCCGCTCGGTGGAGATCCGCGCGGCGAACACCGGGAAAGTGCTGCTCACCGGCACGGTCTGATCGATCGGACAATCCCCTGCGGGTACTGCCCCGCGGGGGATCGCGGATTGGTGGCGGCTAGATGTCCAGGTCCTCGATCTTCGGCCCTCCGGCCACGTCCGCGACCCGCCGGTAGAGCTTGTCGGGCAGCTGCCCCTTCAACTCGTCCAGGGAATCCACCACGACGAAGACGAAATCGCCCCAGTCCTGTTGCCCGACGCCGAGCAGGCGGCGCCAGCTCTTCGGGTCCCGCCAGTCCTTGAGCCAGTTCGCGCCCGCGTCTACGGGATAGTCGTCCCAGTTCGAATACTGGGCGTGCATCACGTACTTGCCCTTGCGGCTGCGATACACCTGGATGTGCTCGATCCGCGTATCGTTGACCTCGTGCCACTCCCCCAGCAGAGTGCCGGAGAAGCGGACTTGGCGCACACCGTCGCGGCCGACCTTGACCACGATCTCGTCGTAGCCCTCCAGCCGACCCTCCTCGAGTTCGATGAACCGGCGCAACGCCGTGACCACCGCACCCGAGAGGTTGCCGCCGACCAACTCTTGCGCGCGCTGGAACAGCGGGAGGTCGTCGTCGGCAACGTAGATCGTCTTGTTGGGCATACCCCGACTATACGTAGATGTATACGTACACGCAAGGTGTCACTCACCTCCCCCTGAAGCAGCGTTGAACCGTTCGGCGGTCCGGCCCGTATCACTCCTGTACGCAGTCGATTCATCGTCAGCGGAAAGGAGTGCCGATGCGGACTCGGGTCGTGGACCATCTGGTGCAAGCGGTGTCGGCGTTGGGTGTTCGGCACATCTTCGGGGTGGACGGCGCCAATATCGAGGACCTGTACGACGCGATCTTCGACGCGCCGGAGTACGTCACGGGGGTGGTCGCCAAACACGAGTTCTCCGCGGCCACCATGGCCGACGGGTATGCCCGCAGCACGGGCGGATTCGGCGTCGTCGCGGCGACCTCCGGCGGCGGTGCGATGAACCTCGTCGCCGGACTCGCCGAATCGTTCGCGTCGCGTGTGCCGGTACTCGCACTGGTCGGCCAGCCGCCGACCACGCTGGAGGGCAATGGCGCGTTCCAGGACACCAGCGGACGCGCCGGGACCATCGATGCGGTCCGCCTCTTCGGCGCGGTCAGCACCTATTGCGCACGGGTGGAATCGGCCGAGGATGTGCCGGAGCAGCTGGACCGGGCGATGCGAGCCGCCCGGCACGGCGGTCCTGCGGTACTGCTGCTGCCCAAAGACGTGCAGCAGGCCGAACTGGGCAACGTCGCCCCGTTTCGGCCGAGCCCGCGGACGCACCGGGCCGACCACGCCGGAATCGCTCGCGTGCGCGCCGCGCTCACCACGGCCCGGCACACCGGCAAGATCGTGATCATCGCGGGTGATCAGGTCGCGCGCGACGACGCGCGCGCCGAGTTGGCCCGCTTGGCCACCGCGCTGGAGGCCGCGGTGGGCGTCGCGCCGGACGCGAAGGACACCTTCGACAACACCGATCCCGCCTTCCGCGGTGTCGCGGGCAGCATGGGTCACCCTGAGCTGACGGCGGCCATCCGCTCCTCGGCCCTGTGCCTGCTGGTCGGCACCCGGTTGCCGGTGCCCGCCCGCGCCGGCTCGGAGACCGCGCTCGCCGAACGCGCGGTCGCGAGCATCGGCGTGGCGCCGCCGTACCTGCCCACCATCCACGCGACCAGTACCGATCTCGCGCGAACGCTCGCCGGACTCGCCGACGAACTGGACGACGGCAGTACCGGATCCGAACGCGTGCTCGCGGCGCAACCGCTGACTTCCCTGCGCGTGCCCGCGTCCTCCGGTCCCGGTCTGCGCTATCGGGATGCGGTCGAGACGATCGACGCGGTCTTGCCCGAAGGCACCGACGTGTTCGCCGACGCGGGCAACACCGGGGCGGCCGTCGTGCACCATCTGCGGGTCCCACGGGGCGGCCGGTTCGTGGTCGCCCTCGGTATGGGCGGGATGGGTTACGCCTTCGGCGCGGGCATCGGTTCCGCGTTCGCGCGGCACGCGCGAGCGGACGGCTTGCGGCGGACGGTGGTCATCGCCGGTGACGGGTCGTTCTACATGCACGGTATGGAGCTGCACACCGCGATCGAGCACGCGCTGCCGGTCACCTTCGTCGTGCTGAACAACAACGCGCACGCCATGTGCGTGACCAGGGAGCAGCTGTACTACCGGGATCGCTACAGTTTCAACCGATTTCGTCCGGCCTACCTGGGCGCGGGCGTCGCCGCGATGTTCCCCGAGCTGCCCGCGTTCTCGGTGCACACCGTCGGCGATCTCGCCGCGGCGCTGCGACGCTGCCTGGAAACCGAGGGCCCGTCATTCCTTTCGATCGAATGCGACCCCGACGAGATCCCCCCGTTCCTGCCCTTCCTGACCACCGTCGAGCAATCCGGGAAGGCCCGATGACCCACACTCGCCCAACCCGTGCGGGCACCGTGCCTGCGCCCGCCGAGAGGAGCACCCCGTGACCGCGACTTCCCTGCCCGCCCTCAGCGACATCCCGGAGGAGGGTCTGCCGAATGTGGTCCGCGTCGAGAACTTCGACAAGGACGCCGCCACTCCGCTCATCATGGACATGCTGCGATCGGTGTACCCACACGACCAGATCTACGGCGAATACTGTCCGGTGCAGGGCTATATCGCCGCACCGCCGCGAGAGGTGTACGAATACCTCGCCGACACCAGGTCGCTGGAGGAGTGGACCTACAGCATGCGCGGGTTCGCCGAGACCGACGAACCCGGACTGTGGCTGGCCTACGACCGGCTGGGCGCCGACACCAAGATCTTCACCCGCACCATCGCGAACCCCGAGGCCATGACCGTCGACTACCACTGCGCCTGGGACCAGTCACGGCACCTGTGGATGATCTACCTGCTGCGCGTGGTCGACGCCCGAGTGGTGTTCGACAAGCCGGGTTCGGTTGTCCTGTGGGTGAATTGCAAGCACCCGTTCTACGACGAGAACCCCTACCCGGAGACCGCGCCGCCGAAGCGGAAGGTGTGGGTCGGCGACTTCTGGGAGCTGTTCTCGGCGGGTCATCAGCTGGAGATGGACAACCTCAAGGCCATCTGCGAGTACCGGGCCAGCCACGGCCTGCCCATCAAGCCCGACTGGATGAAGTGAGACGCGTTATGCACCAGAACACCTCCGGCCTACCCCCGGTCAGCCTCGTCGACGTGTCCTCGTATCTACCCGGCGAACCGGTCGGCACCGAATACTTCACCCAGTTCGCCCGCTCGGACCGGATGGCCAAGAACGTCATGTTCCGCGCGCCCAAGGGCCGCCACCACATAGCGCGCGACGAGACCGCGGTGGACATGGTCGAGCGCGCCGTCGCACCGCTGATCGAACGCAACGGCGCCGACGCGATCGCCGAGGTCGACGTCCTGCTCACACACACCCAGCTGCCGGACAATCCGGTGCTCGGCAGCGGCCCCGAGGTGGCCCGGCGGCTCGGCATCCGTCCCTCGTACGTCTACGACCTGCACAACGGCGGGTGCGCGGCGTTCGTGCACATGATGGCGATGGCCCGCATGATCCTGCAAACCACCTCCGCGCGCACCGCGCTGATCGCGGCGAGCCAGAACTGCGCGGGACCGGTGTTCACCCAGACCGAGATCCGTAAGCTGGCCCAGGCTCCGGTGCCCGGCGACGGCTGCGGAGTGGGGCTGCTGCGCAAGGACGACAGCGCTCCGATCCTCGACGTCGAATGCCGCACATATCCCGAATTCGCGGGAGACATGGAGTTCTCCACCAACGGCGAGCGCAAGTACTGGGAGCCGGGCGAGGGACAAGGGTGTGTCAGCTTCACCGAGTCCAAGGTCACCAAGGTGTTCGCCAGGGGCAACCGGCTGGTTCCGGAAGTCGCCCTCGCGGTGTGCGATCGGCTCGGCGTGCGCGGACGCGACGTCGACACCTTCGTCACCAATCAGCCGAACCGGCTGTTCCTGCGCAACTGGCACGACGCGCTGGAGCTTCCGGCGCAGCGGCATCCCGACACCTTCGACTCCTGCGGAAATCTGTTCGCCGCCGGTATCCCGGTGACCCTGGACGTGGAGAACCGGGCGGGACGGCTGGCCAACGGCTCGCTGGTCCTGCTGGCGGGGTTCGCGCACGCGGGCGACTTCGCGGGCGCGGCCGCCATCCGCTGGGGAGCCGCGCGATGAGCGTGCGCGTCGTCGACGGCACCCGGCCCTCCCGCAGGCACCCCGCGCCCCGGGTGCCGCCCCGTTTCGACCTCACCCTGAGCGAGAACCCGTTCCCGCCGCTGCCTTCGGTGCTGCGGGCGGTGCACATGACGCTGGCACAGGCCAACCGATACCCGGAGTTCCTGCCGCATCGGCTGCCGTCGCTGATCGCCCGGCATGTGCACGTGCGGGCGGATCAGGTGGTGGTCGGCTCGGGGGCGACCGGGGTGGCCCTGCAGATCCTGCAGGCGCTGACCACGCCGGGCACGGAGATCGTCTACAGCGCGCCGACGTTCGACGGGTATCCGATCATGGCCGAGATGACCGGCCTGGACGCCGTGCCGGTGCCGCTGGACGCGACGGGGAACCAGGATCTGCGCGCGATGCGCCGCGCCATCGACCGGCGCACCGCACTGGTCGTGGTGTGCCGTCCGCACAATCCCACGGGCACGGTGATTCCGGCGGACGAGCTGAAGGCGTTCCTGTCCGACGTGCCCGCCCGGGTTCCGGTGATTCTCGACGAGGCGTACGTCGAATTCCTCGGCGCGGCCGAGTACGTCGACCCGCTGGCACTGCTCGCCAAGCACCCCAACCTGCTCGTCCTGCGGACCTTCTCGAAGGCGTACGGATTGGCCGGGCTGCGAATCGGTTACGCCTTCGGCAACACCGAACTGATCGCGCGGGTGGGTAAGTTGCAACTGCCCTTCGGGCTGAGCGCGGCGGCGGTGGCCGCGGTCGCCGCCTCCTACGCCGCCGAACCCGAACTCGCCGCACGAACCCTCCGCATCACCGAGGAACGAGACGCACTCCGTGCGGCACTGCTGGCTCGCGGATTCGCGATACCGGAAAGCCGCGCCAACTTCCTGTTCGTCCCCGGTCCCGGCACCGTCACCGCCCTCCGTCGCGCGGGGATCGCCGCGAAGCCTTATCCGGACGGCAGCGCTCGGATCGCCGTCGGCGACCCCGCCGCCGATCATGCGGTTCTGGAAGCGCTTCTGCCGCACACTTCGTGACCGTTGAGACGGAAAGAGGTCGGCCCGTGCCGGATCGTCCGTCCGACACGGGCCGTACAGCGCGCCGTCACGCGGTGAGGGCGCGCTGCGGCTCGGCGGCGGTGATGTGACGACGGCGAGACGGGAGCATCGATGTCGGGTGCGAGATGCTCCACGCCGCGCTCTTGCAGATGAACTCCTTGACTCGCGCGGCCGCCCGGCCGGTGAGGGCGGAGGGCTTGGGCTGATCGTCGGGGGTGACCCACTGGACGACGGCATCGCGGCGGCCGAGGCTGATGCACTGGGCGGTGTAGCCGATCGAATTGCTGGGGATCTTTCGGCCGGTCAGACGCGCGGCGATAGCGTCGGCGGCCTGATAGGCCGAAGGGACACCCGAAGCGCAGGACATGCGCAGCGGCTCGCCGTTCGCCCCGGGGGCGAGCGCGGCGTCGCCGACGGCGTAGACGTCGGGGTGCGAGACCGACCGCATCGTGTCGTCGACGATGATCTGTCCCGTCGCCGACACCCGCAGGGTGGTGGCCGCGGCGATCGGGTGCACGGCGAAACCGGCTGTCCACAGCGTCATTCGGGCCGGGATCGTGCGGCCGTCGACGGTGACGGCGCCGGTCGGCTCGACGCGGGCGATGTCGGTGTGCTCGTGCACGGTGATGCCGAGCCGGTCGAACGCCTTGCGCAGATACTGTTGGGCCTTCGCGCTCAGCCAGTCGCCGAGGCCGCCGCGAGCGATGAGGGCGACCTCGAGATCCGGTCGAGCCTCAGCGATTTCGGTGACGGCTTCGATGCCGGTGAGACCGGCGCCGACGACCAGCACGGTCGCACCCGCGCCCAAGCCGGCCAGACGCTCGCGCACCCGCAGCGCGGACTGCTTGCCCGCGATGTCGTAGGCGTGCTCGGCCACACCGGGCACGCCGCAGTCGGCGGCGGCGCTGCCGAGGGCGTAGACGAGAGTGTCGTAGGTGATCTCGCGGCGGCCATCGGCGGCATCGATGTCGATCACCTTTCGGTCGACATCGATCGCGGTCACCCGCGCGGTCACAACCCGCACGCCTGTGTCGGCGAAGACATCGGCCAGCGCGCGGGTCTTCAACTCCTGACCTGCGGCGAGCTGGTGCATGCGGACCCGCTCGACGAACTCCGGATCGGCGTTGACGAGATCGATCTCGACATCGGCGGGATGCAGCCGCTTGGCCAGGCGACCAGCGGCGTTGGCTCCGGCGTATCCCGCGCCGAGAACGACGATGCGATGCTTCATGGTCTCACTCCTGTCTGGGTGGTGTTCGCTTCCTGAACCGGACAGCGACGCGAAACCTGACAGACGTGGACTGTGATCTAGGTCACCACCCCGCGAGGAGGGGGTCGGCGTGCTCGGATGCGGCCCAGTGGCGCGTCGCCCGTTCGAGCTTCTCCGGGTTGGCTTGGGTGTGAACAGCCACGATGCCGTCGGTGGTCACCTCCAGGGTGATGACGATGACGACCCGATCGCCGACCACGACCACCAGTGCGGGTCCGCCATTGACCACCGCGGCGAACAGGTCGGCACGACCGCCGATCGTCGCCCACTTCTCCTCGGTGGGCTCGAACAGGCGGCGCAGGAACCGCGCCACCCGCAGCGCGCCGGTGATCGGCTCCGGTAGAGAGAAGACCACGCCGCCACCGTCGCCCGCGCTGATCGCGTCGTCGGCCAGCATCCGCACCAGCGAGTCGGTGTTGCCGCTGAGCGCCGCGGCCAGGAATTCCTCGACGACCTTGCGGGCGACGGCCTCATCGGCTTCCACGCGGCTCCGGTCGCTGGTCACGCGCTGTTTGGCGCGCCGGTAGATCTGATAGCAGTTGGACTCGGTGATATCGAGGATCTCGGCGATCTCGTTGTGCGCGTAACCGAATGCCTCGCGCAGCACATACACCACGCGTTCATTGGCCGACAGCCGTTCCATCAGGGTGAGCATCGCGATCGACACCGATTCGCGCTGCTCGACGGTCTCGGCCGGGCCGAGCATACGGTCCCCGGCCAAGATCGGCTCGGGCAGCCACTGGCCTACATATGCCTCTCGCCGTACCCGTGCCGAAGCGAGCTGGTTGAGACAGATATTGGTGAGCACCTTGGTCAGCCACGCCTCGGGCGTCTCGACGAACGCGCGGTCGGCGGCGTGCCAGCGCATGAACGTATCCTGCACCGCGTCCTCGGCGTCGCTCGCCGAACCCAGCAGGCGATACGCGATCGCCTCCAGTCGCGGCCGGCAGTTCTCGAATACCTCGACCTCAGGCGCAACAGCCGACATGGCTCGAAACTAACCGCCGCCGCCCGCTTCCGCCAACCGCTACACCCGCCACCCCAGAACAGACGTCGACGAGCCACCCAGCCGGTACAGACGATGTCCGGGCGGGCGCCCTTGGAGTAGTCGAGCGGAAGTGATTCGATCGAGGGATGTGGCGCGCATTCGAGGCCAACGCGGCGCCTGCGCACGGGACCGCCAGTCGGGTCCTGTTCCGGTTCGCCGTGGGACGACGGGCGTTCATCCTGCGCCAGACGATCATCGAACCCGGCGGCTCCAGCGGGTGGCACTATCACGACGGGACGCTGTTCGTCCTCGTCGCGCGGGGGACGCTCGATCACCCGGGCGCGGACTGCGCGCCGGTCACCTATCGGCGGTGGCGAGTCTTCCGCGAACCGAGCGGACCGCGCTACCCGCACATCGCCCGCAATATCGGGACCGAGCCGGTGCTGCTGTGCGTGCTCTACATCACTCCGGTCGGCAGCCCGCTGTCGCGCAGCGTGGCGCCGCCGAAGTGAGCCACGGTTGCTCTCAGTTCGCGGGCTGGCAGGCGTCGCGGAGTGAACACGCGCCGCAGGAGCTGCCGCAACCGCTGGTCTCGGGGGGCGGAGCGATGGCGTCGGCGGCCTGTGCGGCGGCATTCGCACCCGCGCCGAGGGTGAACAGCGCGACCACGGCGGTGCAGGCCGCGACCACCAGCGCGACGAAGCCGCCGGCGACCAGCGCGACGAGACCACCGGCGAACAGCAGCGCCCCGGCCGCGATCGAGGTGGGCGCGGCGACCCGGTTGGCGACGCGGAACGTCTCGCCGGTGGACAACGCGGCCTCGGTGTGGACCCCGAAGAAACGATTGCGGGGCAACCGGCCGGTCAGCCCGAGTGCGCCGGTGGTGACGGCTACGACAGCCAGCGCGAACAGGACGAGAGCGACGACGAACACCCATGCAGGCTAGCGCATCGGTGCCGCCCCGCCGATGACGGGCGGTGCGACCGGGAACACGTCGGCAAAGTCCAGGCCAGCCCGATTTTCGGTCCAGCGGAGGTGACGTTCTACCCTGATAGACGAAGTTTGTCGGGGATCGGCGACCACAAGAAGGCAGGACCGTGCAAGACACACGCGCAACCGAAAGCGATGTACCAGAGCATCGGTACAACGCGGAGCTTGCCGGCCGCATCGAACGCCGGTGGCAGCGGACGTGGGACGAACGCGGAACCTTCCATGCGCCGAACCCGGTGGGGCCGCTGGCGGGCCCGACGCCGCCGGACAAGCTGTTCGTGCAGGACATGTTCCCCTACCCCTCGGGCGCGGGACTGCACGTCGGACATCCGCTGGGTTATATCGCCACCGATGTCTTCGCCCGCTACCACCGCATGCACGGCCGCAATGTGCTGCACGCCCTCGGCTACGACGCCTTCGGCCTGCCCGCCGAGCAGTACGCGGTGCAGACCGGCGCGCACCCGCGCGACACCACCGAGTCGAACATCGCCACGATGCAGCGCCAGCTGGACCGGCTGGGGCTCGGCCACGACCGGCGGCGCTCGTTCGCGACCACCGACCCGGAGTACTACCGCTGGACGCAGTGGATCTTCCTGCGCATCTACAACGCGTGGTACGACCAGGAGGCCGATCGCGCCCGCCCGATCGCCGAACTGGAGGCCCAGTTCGCCTCCGGTGCACGGGCGGTACCGGACGGGAAGGACTGGGCCACGCTGAGTCCCGCGGAACGCGGCGCGCTGCTGGACTCCTACCGCTTGGTCTACCAGACGGATTCGATGGTGAACTGGTGCCCGGGTCTGGGCACCGTGCTGTCCAACGAAGAGGTCACCGCCGAAGGCCGCAGTGAGCGCGGGAACTTCCCGGTGTTCCGGAAGCGGTTGTGGCAGTGGATGATGCGCATCACCGCCTACGCCGACCGGCTGGTCGACGACCTCGACCGGCTGGACTGGCCGGAGAACGTCAAGGCCATGCAGCGCAACTGGATCGGGCGTTCGCGCGGCGCGCAGGTGAGGTTCGACGCCGACGGCGAGCAGATCGAGGTTTTCACCACCCGGCCCGACACCCTGTTCGGAGCGACGTACGTCGTGCTGGCGCCCGAACACGAGCTGGTGGACAAGCTGACCGCGGCCGCGTGGCCCGCCGACGTCGATCCCCGCTGGACCAACGGCGGCGCCGCGTCCCCGGCGGACGCCGTCGCGGCCTACCGCAAGTCGATCGCGGCCAAATCGGATCTGGAGCGTCAGGAGAACAAGGAGAAGACCGGCGTCTTCCTGGGCAACTACGCCGTCAACCCGGTGAACGGCGCACCCGTGCCGATCTTCATCGCCGACTACGTGCTCAGCGGCTACGGCACCGGCGCGATCATGGCGGTACCCGGGCACGATCAGCGCGACTGGGATTTCGCCACCGCGCTCGGTTTGCCGATCAAAGAGGTCATCTCCGGCGGCGACATCACCGTCTCGGCGCACTCCGGTGAGGGCGAGCTGGTGAATTCCGGCTACCTGGACGGGCTGTCGGTGGAAGACGCCAAGGCCACGGTGATCGCCCGGCTGGAGTCCGACGGCCACGGCACCGGCACCATCCAGTACAAGCTGCGCGACTGGCTGTTCGCCCGGCAGCGCTACTGGGGCGAGCCGTTCCCGATCGTCTACGACGAACAAGGCGCGCCGCACGCGCTGCCGGAATCCATGCTGCCGGTGCGGCTGCCGGAGCTCGACGACTTCGCGCCGGTGACCTTCGACCCCGACGACGCGACGTCCGAACCGTCGCCACCGCTGGCGAAGGCCACCGACTGGGTGCATGTCGAACTGGACCTCGGCGATGGGCCCAGGAAATACCGGCGTGACACCAACGTCATGCCGAACTGGGCGGGCAGCTCGTGGTACCAGCTGCGCTACGCCGATCCGACGAACACCGAGGCGTTCTGCGCCAAGGAGAACGAGACGTACTGGCTGGGCCCGCGCGCCGAGGTCGGCGGGCTGAGCGATCCGGGCGGCGTGGATCTGTACGTCGGCGGCGTCGAGCACGCGGTGCTGCACCTGCTGTACGCGCGGTTCTGGCAGAAGGTGCTGTTCGACCTGGGCGATGTCAGCAGCTCGGAGCCGTATCGGCGACTGTTCAACCAGGGCTACATCCAGGCGCACGCCTACACCGACGAGCGCGGCGCGTACGTGCCCGCCGCCGAGGTGGTCGAACGCGACGGCCGGTTCTTCTGGACCGATGCCACCGGCACCGAGGTCAGGGTGTTCCAGGAGTACGGCAAGATCGGCAAGTCGCTGAAGAACGCCATCTCCCCGGACGAGATGTGCGATCTGTACGGCGCCGACACCTTCCGCTTCTACGAGATGGCCATGGGTCCGCTGGACACCTCGCGGCCGTGGGCCACCAAAGACGTCGTCGGCGCGCACCGGTTCCTGCAACGGGCCTGGCGCCTGGTGGTGAACGAGGAGTCCGGCGCGCTGCGGGTCACCGACGCCGAGCCGACCGGCGAGACGCTGCGCCTGCTGCACAAGACGATCGCGGGCGTGGACGAGGATTTCGCCGCGCTGCGCGACAACACGGCGGGCGCCAAGCTGATCGAGCTGACCAACCACCTGACCAAGAGCTACCCGGACGGCGCGCCGCGCTCGGTGGTGGAGCCGCTGGTGCTGATGCTGGCGCCGCTGGCCCCGCACGTCGCCGAGGAGCTGTGGGAGCGCCTGGGCCACACCACGTCCCTGGCGCACGGCCCGTTCCCGGTCGCCGATCCCGCCCTGCTGGTCGAGGAGTCGGTGGAGTACCCGATTCAGGTGAACGGCAAGGTGCGCAGCCGGATTCAGGTGGCGGCCGACGCGGACAACGCGGCGATCGAGGCGGCCGCGCTGGCCGACGAGAAGATCGCCCAGCTGCTCGACGGCGCGGCGCCGCGCAAGCTGATCGTGGTGCCCGGACGGTTGGTGAACATCGTCGCCTGACGCTGGTCAGCGCGGCCGGACCAGCACGTCGTCGAGGGGGTCGCGCTCGTTGACGACGTCGGCCCGCTGCCCGTAGCACTGCGGGACGGCGGGCGAGCTTGGGCCACGGCGTGCCCGAGCAGGCCCTCGACGACGACGAGGACGTCATCGCCGTCCTGCTGCCCGACGACCTGGTGCTGCCCCGCGGTTGCGCGGCGGCGTGCCCGATGACGATCGTCTGCGGCTGGATATACGCCGGCCGCTGCTGCCGGAACGCCGCCGAGGCGCCGTCGATCAGTAGGGCCGGAGCACGACCTCGGTCGGGTGTGCGTCGCGCGGAGTGTCGATGGCGGAACGCACCGTGTACGCCACCGTCTCGGGGGTGAGGAAATCCTCGGCGCGGTACTCGCGCCCCTCGCCCGCGATGATCTCTCGCTGCATATCGGTGTCGATGCGCCCCGGGTGGATCGAGGTCACCCGCAGTTCCGGCTCCTCCTGCCGCAACGCGTCACCGAAAGCGCGCAGGCCGAACTTGCTCGCCGCGTAGGAGGCCCAGCCCGGGTTGGCGCGCAGCCCCGCACCCGAGTTGATCAGCACCACGTGCCCCTTGCCCGCCCGCAGCGCGGGCAGCAGCAGCCGGGTGAGCTCGGCGACGGCGATGAGGTTGGCCTCCAACGTATTACGCCACTGTTCGACGGTGGACCCGGCGATCGTGCCGAGATCGGCGATGCCCGCGTTGTGCACCAGTACGTTCAGGCTCCGGATGGGGGCGACCGCTTCGGCGAGGGCGGCATAGTCGGTCAACTCGACCGGCCAGCCCTGCGCGGCGGGCAGCTCCGCCAGGATGCCGCGCAGCGAATCCGCCGATCGGGCGCCCAGCAGCAGGTCGTGCGTGGGTGCGAGTTCGCGGGCGATCGCGGCGCCCAGGCCACGGCTGGCGCCGGTGATCAACGCGGTCGGTTTCGCGGGCGCGGCGGAAGTCATGGGCCCCACCGTAACCGGCCGGGTGAAGGAGGCGTAGAAACGCGTAGCACTGGACGAACGACTAGCGCTGCGCACCGAATCGAGGCGACAATCTCGAGCAGCGAATCACGGACGGGGCATGCGAAAGTGAGAACCGCCGAACACGAACCGGCCACGGGCCCAGGGGCCGGTGACGAAACGGACACCGCTGAGCGGGCATATCTGCGGGTGACATCGCAGAATAGGGGGATGGCACATCCGGGCTTCACCCCCACCCAGCTCGCGGCCCGCGCTGCCTACCTGCTGCGCGGCAACGATCTGGGCACGATGACCAGCGCGGCGCCCCGCCTGTACCCGCACATGTGGAGCTGGGACGCGGCATTCGTCGCGGTCGGCCTCGCGCCGCTGAGCGTGGAGCGGGCGGTGATCGAGCTGGACACCCTGCTCTCGGCGCAGTGGAAGAACGGCATGATCCCGCACATCGTCTTCGCCAACGGCGTGGACGGCTATTTTCCCGGCCCGGCCCGCTGGGAGTGCCGCAAACTGGCGGCCAACGCGCCGGACGACCTGGACACCTCCGGGATCACCCAACCGCCCGTGCATGCCATCGCGGTGCAGCGGATCCTGGATCATTCGCGCAGGCACGGCCGCAGTACCAGGTCGGTGGCCGAGGAGTTCCTCAACCGGCGCTGGCCGGATCTGGTGCGCTGGCACCGCTGGCTGGCGCACGCCCGCGACCCCAAGGAGACCGGCCGCATCACGCTGTATCACGGCTGGGAGTCCGGGATGGACAACTCGCCGCGCTGGGATCGCGCCTACGAGCACGTGGTCCCCGGTGACCTGCCGCCCTACCGCCGCGAGGACGTGCTGGTGGTGTCCGATCCGACCCAGCGGCCTACCGACCGCGAGTACGACCGCTACCTGTGGCTGGTGGAGCAGATGCGCCGCGCGGGCTACGACGACTACCAGCTCGCCTCGACCATGAGCTTCGCCGTCGAGGACGTGTTCGTCACCGGGATATTCGCGCTGGCCTGCGAGGTGCTGGCCAATATCGGCGAGGAGTACAAGCAGCCGCACGCCGACGTACGCGATCTCTACGCCTGGGCCGACCGTTTCCGCGCGGGCGTCGTCGCGACGGCCGATGCCCGCACCGGCGCGGCCCGCGATTTCGACGTGCGATTGCAGCGGTGGATCAATACCGAGACGCTCTCGATGTTCGCGCCGCTGCTGTGTGGCGGCCTCCCCCGCGACACCGAGCGCAGCTTGCTGCGCGTCTTCGAGGGTCCGCGCTTCTGCGGCCACCCGGATCTGCGCTACGCGCTGCCGCCATCGACCTCGCCGGTGTCCAAGGATTTCCGTTCCCGCGAGTACTGGCGCGGCCCGGTGTGGCCGGTGATGAGCTGGCTGTTCTCCTGGGTCTTCGCCAGGCGCGGCTGGGCCGAGCGCTCGTTCATGTTGCGCGCCGAGGGCTTGCGGCAGGCCAGCGACGGCAGCTTCGCCGAGTACTACGAACCGTTCACCGGTGAACCACTCGGCAGCATGCAGCAGTCGTGGACGGCGGCGTCGGTCCTGGATTGGCTGGGGTGAAAGCCACAGAACAGTTCTGACACCCCATTCGTCACACTGGTAACAGCCAGAGCGAATGGCTATCGTCGTGCGGCATGGGTATCTGGAGGTCGACCACTCGCCGCGGCACGGCGCTGTCGCTGTTCGCACTGTCCGGCATCCTCGTCGCCACGCTCCCCGCGACCGCGGCGCCGACCGGTCCGGATGTCTCCTCGTGGCAGCACACCGGCGGTAGTCCGATCGACTGGTTCGCGGTCAGGCGCGCCGGCCACAACTTCGCCATGGTCAAGGCCACCGAGGGGCTCAGCTACATCAACCCGTACTTCGTGCCCGACAGCCTGCTGATGCGCGCGGCCGGAATGGCTCGGGGCACCTACCACTACGCCCGCCCCAACCTGCCGCCCGAACCTCAGGCCGCGCTGTACGCGGCGGTGGTGCTCGGACAGAACGGACCGCTCGACCTGCCGCCCGTGCTGGACTTGGAGGACTCCGGCGGTCTCGGCCCGGCGGCTTTGATCGACTGGACCCGCCGCTACCTGAACACCGTGGAAACGCTCACCGGCCGCGTCCCCATCGTCTACACCTATCCCAACTTCTGGCGTACCGCGATGGCCGACACCGCCGAGTTCGCCGATTACCCACTGTGGATCGCCGACTATCGCGGCAACGCCCAACCCGAGGTGCCCGGCGGCTGGTCTACCTGGACGTTCTGGCAGACCACCGACAGCGGCGCCATCCCCGGCATCGCGGGCCGCGTCGACCTCAACGTCTACAGCGGAGCCCAGGGTGATTTCGCCGGCTACGCCAACATCAGCGGCACCGGCAGTAGCTGAGAGCGGAGCCGCTACCCGCCCAGTCGGGTAGCGGCTCCACCCGTGGGGAGAGCCGCGGATGATGGTCGGCCGTGGTCGCAGGGGCCGGTAGCCGCGGCTGTGGTCTCAGGCGCCGATGCGGCCGCCTGCCTTCTTCCAGACCGCAACGACCGAGGGGCGAGGCTGGGAGGCGCCGCCGTCGGGCCAGTGCGACAACGGGTTGTCGGGAGTGGCGTCGTCGGCCTCGCCGGGGTGCTGCACGCACACCATCACCCGTGCCTCGCCGACCACCGGGCCGCAGGTCTCCGCGCCGCGCGGGACGGTCAGGAACTGTTTGGTC
Organism: Nocardia exalbida NBRC 100660; assembly: GCF_000308575.1. GTDB lineage: Bacteria > Actinomycetota > Actinomycetes > Mycobacteriales > Mycobacteriaceae > Nocardia > Nocardia exalbida. Next base: position 15,625 of record NZ_BAFZ01000124.1, read on the forward strand.
TGACCGCGATTCGGCCCGTCGAGCACCACGGCGAACAAGCCGTCGTTCGACTTCATGGCGTTGCCGTCGGTGGAGATCCACAGGTTGCCGTACGGGTCGAACGCCAGGTTGTCCGGGCAGGAGATCGGACTGACCTTCGACTTGTCGTAACCGGCGAAGTAGGTGTCCGCCGCCGCGGGATCGCCGCAGACCAGCAGCAGCGACCAGGTGAAATCGGTGCCGGTGTGGTTGTCGTCGATCTCCAGGATCTGGCCGTTCTTGTTGAGCTTGCGCGGGTTCGCCTCGTCCGGCCCCTGCTTGCCCTCCGCACCGCGGTTGTCGTTGTTGGTCAGCGCCACGTACACCTTGCCGGTGTACGGGTTGGCCTCGAAGTCCTCCGGGCGGTCCATCTTGGTGGCGCCCACCTTGTCGGCGGCCAGGCGGGTGAACACCGCCACCTCTTCCGCGCTCATGCCCTCGACCAGCGACTTTCCCTTGCCGTCCACGCCGGTTTCCAGCAGCGGGATCCACTTGCCGGTGCCGGTGAAGCCCTTGTCCGACGGCTCGGCGCCGGTGCCGTCGATCTTGTCCGCGTGATCACCGGTGAGCTTGGCGACGTACAGCGTGCCCGCGTCCAGGATGGTCAGGTTGTGCCGCATGCTCGCCGCCCCGGTGCCCGGCTGGATCTTGCGCGAGGACACGAACTTGTACATGTAGTCGAACTTCTCGTCGTCACCGGTGTAGGAGACGACGTCGCCGTTCTTCGTGACGTAGATGGTGGCGGCCTCGTGCTTCACCCGGCCCATCGCGGTGTGCTTGATCGGCGTCGAGTTCGGATCCCACGGGTCGACCTCGATGACGTACCCGAATCGGTTGGCCTCGTTGGGTTCCTGCGCCAGATCGAAGCGCTTGTCCGCGCGCTCCCACAGGTTGGCGGTCTTGCCCGCGGCGAAACCGTAGCGCTTCAACCGCGCGGCGGCGGCCGGCTCGGTCACCTTGTCCGCGTTGGCGAAGTAGGCGTGGAAGTTCTCCTCGCCCGACAGCACGGTGCCCCACGGGGTCAGGCCGCCGGAGCAGTTGGCGAACGTGCCGAATACCTTGGTGCCGGTCGGATCGGCCGAAGTCTTCACGAAATCGCTGCCCGCGGCGGGACCGGTCAGCTTGAACTCGGTGGTCGCGGTGATCCTGCGGTTGTATTTGCCGAAGGCGGGAACCAGCTTGCCCGAACCGGATTCGCCGCGCACCTCGACCACGGTCAGTCCGTGGGCGGCCATGGTGACCGCGATCTGCTCGTCGGTCGGCGCGTCCTTGTTGTAGCCACGGAACATGTGCGGGCTGGTCGTGTACTCGTGATTGACCACGAGCAGGTAGCCATTGGCCTGGCCCTCGATCGGCAGCAGAGCGGCGAAGTCGTTGTTGTAGCCGAACTGCTCGGCCTGCGCGGCGGCGGTCTGCTTGTCGAAGTCGAAGGCGGGCGCGTCAGGGAACAGCGGATCGCCCCAGCGGATCACGACGGACTGCTCGTAGCCGTCCGGGATCACCACGGCGTCTTCCTTGTTCGGCGCCACGGCGGTGAAGTCGACACCGGTTCCCGGCGGGCCCGCGGGCGAAGTCGCCGCCACGGATGCGGGCTCGCTGTCGTCACCGCAGGCGGCGAGGACGCTGCCCGCCCCGACCGCGAGCACGGCGGCCGCACCGCCCTTGATCAGCCCGCGCCGGTTCAGCGAGCTGACGATGTCACCGAAGTAGGCGCCCGCGGAGGTGTTCGGCGCCTCGTGGAAGCACGCGTTCGCGCACTTGTATTCACAGGTCACGGCGGCGCGCGACGATTGGCCGTCGTGCTGAACGAAAAGGGCGAGTGGCTGAAGACTCACGGTGACTCCTGGGTTGGGCCGATGGCCGCACGGTAGACCATGCGGACGATCCGGAAGGGACGACAAAGTGAACAGCCGCCCAATTACGTAACCCTGAGATTGCGCGACAGCCAGACCTGGGAACAACGAATGCCGCGCCGACTCGATGATCTCGAATCGACGCGGCATTGGTGTCTGCGGGCGGTCGCCTCGTTCCCGGCCGGCCCGGCGCGAAGTTCGTCCGGCTCGCCCATCAGGCGTTGACCGGCAGGGCGATGACGACCTCGCTCTCGTTCTCGGGCAGGTAGTGCGCCCGCAGGATGCGCCCCACCTGCACTTGGGCGACGCTGGCTGGTGCGAGGAACTTCGTCACCCGGGTGGTGAAGCTCGACCCGTCCGGCCGGGTGACCACCAGGCCGAGCTGGACCTCGGAGTGACCGTCGCGGATCGCGCCGGTGACCGACAGCGACTGCACCACCGCCTGGGTGGCGATGCCACGCTCGGCGATGTCGAGCTTGTGCCGCGTGGTGATGCCCTTGCGGATCAGGGACTCGTTCATGGCCCGCTGCGCGGCGGACGCGTCGCCGGACAGGTCCACCTCGACCTTGTCGGTCCGGCCGGGCAGGTAGCGCACCGGCAGCACCACACCGGCGCGCAGCAGCGCCAGTTCGGTGAACGGCACGATCATCTTCGCGGAGGAATGGAAGGTCTTGCCGTCCGCGCCTTCGACGCTGAACTCGACGTGGACCTGCGGTTGGTCGTTGACGGTGACGCCGGTCTGCCGCACCGAACGGACGGTGCCGAGGCCGGTGAGCCCGTCGCGGAACTCCGCGCTGTTGCGGCCGGTCAGCGCGCTCATGATGCCTTCGCCGGTGAACGCGAAGACCATGGGGACCAGGGTGAGCGCGATGATCGGCAGCGCCATCTCGAAGCCGAGCCAGCCCATTCCGGAGGGCTCCCATTCGCTGGTGGGGACGTAGGTAACGGCGTGGTAGACGTAGTAGCCGATCGCGGCGGCGGCGAGGGCGAGGGCGATCAGACGGATCTTCTTCATGGCATTTCCTTCGAGCGTGCGAGGTTTCGGGATTCGCCGCGCCCCGTCATCCCGGCGGGTCGGCCAGGATGACGGGGGCGCAGCGGGGGCATGCGGCGATCAGGCGCCGACGATGGCCGAGCAGGCGAAGGTGATGTCGAACTTCGAGGTCTTCGGCCCGGCCAGCGGGTTGGTCAGGTCGGGAGCGCCGACGCCCTCGCCGGTGACCTTGTAGGTGTTGCCGTCCTTCACGACCGTGGCGGAGCCGCCCGGCATGCCGTTGCCGAAGCCCACCGCGTAGGGCAGGCCGTTGTCGCCGCCCTTGCTGCCCGCGATCCCGACCGCCTGCACGGTGTTCGCGTCGGTGATGGTCGCGCTCACCGAGAGGTTGCCGTAAGCGGAGTTCTCCGTGTCGGTCAGCGCCAGCGCCAGGGTGCCGCCCTGCTTCGCGCAGGTGGTGGTGAACTTGGCGTCGAAGGCCTTGCCGTCGACCGAAGCGACCGACTTACCCCCCGGGGCGGGCTGGGCCGAGGATGGCGCGGGCGCGGCCGGGGAGCTGCCCTTGCTGTCACCGCATCCGGTGAGAACCGCGACTGCGGCGGCGGCGGCGAAAGCGGCGGCGGCGATGCGGAGCGAAGTGGCGTTCATGGTCTGTGTCCTTGTCGTTCGAGGGGCGGGGCCCCTGGTCCTGTTCTCCGGCCCTCCTGTGGGGCCGTTGAGTAAAAGGTAGGAACGATGCGCGCCCTACCGATCCCAGGTTTTCCGCATATGCGCAGGTAGATGACGTGCGACTGCGCCCAACGATTCCGGGGAACCGGATCGTCTCTCCGGAAACCCGCCCGACACCTCGGTCAAGATGGAGCAAGGCCGATCGGCGCCGAACGACCTAGACCTGGCGCGAAAATTACATACCTTGCTTCATTAGTTATCTAATTCAGGTATCTTCGTGACATGGCTACAGGAAGTCACGTCGCTGATCTGATTTCCCTGGCAGCAGAGCAGAGAGGCCTGGTCACCAGTCGACAGGCGCGGGAGGTCGCGTCCGTGACACCGCAACAGCTCAAGCGCCTGAGCGACTCCGGGGTGCTGGAGCGGCTTCATCATGGCCTCTATCGGCTCGCTCGCGTCCCGCACGACGAGCATCTGGAGATGCGAGTGGCGTGGTTCGCGCTGAATCCGGACCTCGTCGCGTGGCAACGCCTGGAGCAGGAAGTGCCCACCGGGGTGTTATCTCATCGAACCGCCGCCGAGCTGCACCGACTGGGAGATCTGGACGCTGACGTCGTGGAACTGACCACGACCCGGCGGATCCGGCTGTCACTGCCCGACATCGAAATCCATCGGGGCCACATCACCCGCGATGACTGGCAGATAGTCGATGAGCTACCGGTGACCACTCCCCACCGAACTATCAGCGACCTCGCCGCGGCAGGTCTCGATTCCGGCCATCTCGCTTCGGTTGTTCGTGACGCGCTCACACGCAACCTGACCACTACCGAAGATGCCGTAGCGGCACTCGCGCCCCATGCCTTCGGCTATGGGTATCGAGCGTTGGACGGGCACGGCTTCCTCGAAGCGCTCATCGTGCAGGCGGGAGTACCGGTCAACACCCTGGCCATGGCGGACATCGCGAGGCGCCACTCCGAAGCCGCCGCCTTCCGAGACAGCCACTCGCCGGACGAGTCCGCACTCAGGGCAGCGGCGTCCGAACTGACGAATCCCGCGTTCGAATCCATCCTGCAGGCCGCCGCGCAACTGCGGAAGATCGATCCCGACACCCTGAGATCCGTGCGGCAGGCAGCCGAAAGCCTGAGCAAGATCGATCCACATATCCTGGAAGTACTCAGGCGCACAACACAATAGAGGAGTAGTACCGACCGATGAGCTCGTCATCGCGTTCACCCCAGGCCGTTCGGACGAGCATCACGACCCGGCTGAACAACTACGCGAAAGCGAACAAACAAAGCCTCAACCTTGTGCGCCGCCGCTTCGTCATGGCCAGGTTCCTGGCTCGCGTCTTCGACATGGACCCTGAGGGATGGATCCTCAAAGGCGGAGTCGGCATGATGGTGCGCCTGCCCGACGCGCGCTACAGCAAGGACATCGACCTACTCGTAGCCATGAACATGTCAGAGGCAGTGGAAGCTTTGCGTCACACCGGCCGCAACCACGCCATCGACCACTTCCTTTTCGAAGTCGGGCCGCCGATCCAGTTGAGCAACGGCAAGGGAGTGGCTGTACGTGTCGAGGCATTGCTCGGCGGAAAGGTTTTCGACGCTTTCTCGATCGACCTTTCCTCCGCCCGCCGTGAACTCGTCGGGCAAGTCGAGCGCCGCCCCATCCCCCGGTTGGTCGATACCGCCGACTTCTCGCAGGAGACCACCGTCCAGCTCTATCCGCTCGCCGACCAGATCGCCGACAAGATCTGCGCGATGTATGAGATCCACGGCGCCGTCGGTACGGAGTCAGGACGCTACCGCGACCTGGTGGATCTCCTGTTGATCAGCGGCTTTCTCGCAATCGATCTCTCCTCCACCGTCACAGCCCTCGAACGCGAGAAAGCTCTTCGCAACATTCCCGCACTGCCCACGGCCCTCGAAAGTCCAGGCCCCACCTGGCCGGTCAGGTGGTCGGCTACCGCGCGCGAAAGTCCGCTCGCTGCCGACTACCACGACTTCGACATGGCACTCGCCGCGGCAAGCCGTTGCTACAGCCGAATCCTCAGTTCGCTTCCCGCTGCTGATCATGAAGCGACATGGAGCCACGAACGAAACACCTGGGAATGACGACGGTCGGCACAGTCGAACCACCGCCACCTACCGGCTATTACAACGAGAACGGCCCGGCCGCCGTCCCTCCGAGGACAGCGGGCCGGGCCGCAGTGATCGCTTACTGCTACGGGCGCTTGAACTCACCGTCGTTCACGCCAGCGGTGAACGCGTCCCACTCACCGGGGGTGAACACCAGCGCGGGGCCGGTCGAATTCTTCGAGTCGCGCACGCCGACCTGACCGCCGTCAAGAAACGCCACCTCAACGCATTCCTTGCCTCCCGAGCTGCGGCTGCTCTTGAACCAACGCGCCCCGGACAAATCAACGGTCACGACGAAAACTCCCTTGCTAGCCGCCGGAACATGTTCCGGCTAGTCACGGCGTCCAACGCAGCACGTTGGATAGTTGCAGACGCTTCACGGTAACTGTTCACGTCTTCTTCGCGCTCAAGGTACATGTCTCCAGTGAAGTTCTCGACGTAGATCACGGTCGGTTCGGATACGCCCTCCACGTCTGGCGCGAAGTCGAGAATCACGAATGGGCCGATAGGTACGCCGATCGGAATGCCAGCGGTGTACGGCAAGACCCGGATGCTTACGTTGGGTCGAGTACTCATGTCCGCTAGGTGACGCAGCAGCGCGGCCATGGTTGCCGGATCGCCGACTATCGTGTGTAACACCGACTCGTGGAGTACCACTTCGATGCGGGTCGGCTTCGTCTTCCTGGTAAGGATGGATTGCCGTTCGAGCCGCAGCCGGATGCGCCGCTCCTGCTCGTCTTCGGAATCGTGCGGGAAGTAGATCCGGTCCAGCGCGCGAGCGTAGGCGGCCGTCTGCAACAAGCCTGGAACCAGGTCCGGCCGGTAGATCGTCATCTCATGGGCGGACGACTCCATGTCGACGTACATCACGAAGCCATCGGGTATGAGATCACCAAAGGCGTGCCACCAGTTCTTCACATCGGCTTGCTGGGCGAGTCCGACCATGACGGCCGTTCGCTCCGCGCTGAAGCCCAGAATCTCGCACAGCTGTTGGACATCGGCCTTCCGTAGTTTGCCTTCTTCGCCGCGCTCGATGCGGCCCAGTTTGCTGATGCTCCACTCCATGAGCTCAGCGACGTCCGCTAGTTTGAGGCCCTGGCTGTTGCGTTGCTCGCGAAGGTATCGACCCAATGCGCGGCGCGGCAGCGCCCTTCGGGCCGTGCTTCCTACCATTACCTGCTCCCCACCATGTTCAGTCTGGCACCTTGTCATTGCCAGTTTGGACATCCAGCTTCGCCAGTTTGGCAGTTGTCCTGCACCTTTAGGGCAGTTTTCCGCGATATCTGAAATGGCAATGCCAGTTTGGCCTGCTCATGATGTCCTGGGTAGCGCGCCCAGTAGGAGGCGAAGGAGTCCTCCGCCCTCGGGTATCGCAGGAGGCACGGGGCTGGGCGCACACCTAACCGTCGTTCGATGGGAGCAGAGTTCTTCGATGGACCAACAGGATGCGTTCGGGGACACACCACGGTCCCGCTGCATGTTCTACCGCAGGAGTTGCGGATTCAATGCCGTGATCGACCCTCCGGAACTCGGCCGGATCGTGATGCGCGCCGGATCGGTGTGGGCGGTGACGATGCCGAGCAGGTTGGGTCAGGCGGTGAAAGCGCACATGCAGTGCAGCGGCATCGCTCTCGGACCCGTTGTCGGACATCCGCGTTCGGATCGGTGGACTTTTCTCGTCCGTCCCGACATCGAGGACGACGACGTCAAGCTGTTCGCTGAGATGTTCCGCAAGGACGTGAGCATCGCGCGAGAGGGAGCCGTCATCGCACTGCCCTCTCCTAGCCCGAACGGCTCCATCCGGCAATGGATTGTCCCGGCTCGGAGCGCTTTCCTTCCGTCCGGCCTCGTTGTCGTCGATGCCGTACGGGCATGGTCCGAAGTTCCGCCGCAGACGGCCACGGCTCCGCGTTATGGCTGGTAACGAGATGGTGCCCGTACTCATAGCTTTCGGGGTCGTCTCATGGCTTGCGATCTGTTTCTTCGCGAGCACGGCGATCCTCGAATATCGCGTCAGCCGTGCCGAAAAGCTTTATCTGAAACAGGCCGCGAGCCGATCCCTGCCATCCGACGCCGATATCGAGTGCCTGTGTGACCTCACCGAACCGCGCCGCGATCCCTGGGTGCGCGCGGAACCGGTTCCGGCATAGCCGCTATCGCTCCACCTGAAGCGTGGCGGCAATGCCAATAACTCCGAAGTGCTGTCGCGGCTCCGCGCCGCCCTTTTCGTGGGAGGTGTTCGAACAATTGGTCGCCAATGGCGATGTCGAGGCCGAGTCGAACGGACCGTGCTACGACACCAACGTCCTCGCCCGGACGCTCTCGTGGTTGGACCACAACAACCCGCACTGGCCGATGCAGAGCTACGAGGCCGCGCGCACCGCCTACCACCATCACCAAGATTGCCCGCCCATGACCTGTGCCACCTACATAGCGGCGCTGTACAGAATCAGGAAATCGGAAAGCGCCGGTGACGCGCCAGGCGGTCCTTCCGAGGTACATCGTCAGGGAGTGATCATGCGGGCAGCCCGCACGGGATCTGCCGTGCGGCGTACGCACCAACCAATCGACCGCACCCGAGAGCAGGTGTCGCCGCACCCGGAGCAGCCGGACGTGCGTCTGGCGGTGGTGATCGACGGGCACCGGCTGGACTTCGCCGCCTGCCTCACATCCGCACTATGGTTCCTCCAAGAGCAGCACCAGCGACCCTTCGTCGACTCCGTAGAGGTAATCCCAGGCGACACCACCGGCCTGCGGCGGTTGCCGAACGAGCGCCTGTACGACGGGCCGTGAACTCGGCCGGTCAGCTCCGGGGCCTCTACACGTTCGCGGCAGGGCGCAACGGGGATGATCAACGAGAATCGCCAGCGACGGATCGGGATCCTTCACGGCCTTGACCTGCCCGTATGGCATCGAACCGCCTGGCCTGGGCCATCCGTTTTAGGTGGATGGCAACGGCTGGTCATCGCCAGGATTCACCGACCGAGAGGCCTTTCTGCGTACTGCAGTTATTGCAGAGCCAAAGTGTCGCCATTGCCGAATTCAGCCACCACTCGCAGCTTTCCTCCGAGCGCGCGAACATAGGCCGCCAATGTGCCGAGTTCGGTGTGTGACATGTCGCCGCGCTCGATATTGGACACCCGCGCCTGCGTCACACCCATCGCCTGGGCGATCTCAGTCTGTGTGCGCGCCTGAGCCTTACGGACCTGCGCCAGCCGATAAGCCCGCTGCGCCCCTTCGATCTCTAGCTTTGCCTCGGCGACATGCGCCGGATCGATGAGTCCCTGCGCATGCACGTCAGTCTTCACGTCCTTCCAACTACGTGCCATCGTCCTCACTGTCCTTCGTGTCGAGCCATCGTTGATAGCGCTTTTCGGCTACCGGGATATTGTCTATGTACCACTGTTTCCACTGGCCGGCCTTGTCTCCTGCGACCAGCAGGATCGCCTGACGGTCGGGGTCGAAGGCAAACAGAATGCGTATGTGGGTCGTCAACGGCCGAAGTTCTTTCAGGTGGTGCAGTTCCGACCCCTTGATCCGGTCCGCCAGCGGGCGACCGAGCAGCGGCCCCTCGTCGGCGAGGGTGTCGATGGCCGCCTCGACCCGAGCGGCCTGCTGGGCATCGGTGCGGGCCAAGGTGACGAACCACTCCTCGACCTCGTCCGTCAGGATCACAGTCCACACGCATCGATTATATCCTCAACGTTATACAACGACTACGTTATTTTCCCCGGAAGGCTGTATAGAACGACGACGAACGCCAGGTTTGGGAGTTCGCGGTGGGACTCGAACTGCCCGACGCGAGCGAGCCCGGCCGGCGCGCATCCCCAGTCGAATGCCGTCTCGCCGTGTACGTGACCGACGACGAGCTGGATGAACTGGTACTGGCGGTTGCGGAGGATCTACTGCCAAGTCGCGGTGTCGGGGTCGATGCCGTGGGCGCGCGCGCTGGCATCGATGATTCGACGCAACCACGTGGCGAGGCCGGTGCGGATGCCGTCGTAGTGGGCGGCGAATCCCGGATCGGCCTCGTACATGCGGCCGAGACAGACCTGCATCTGCCTGGTGAGGGGAAAGTACGAAGAAGAAAAGATCTCGCGGTGCCACTCGACGAGTCGATTCGCTTCCGGGCTACCGGGTGTGACGCCCGCGTCCATCGCAGCCTCGAAAGCGCGGTCGAGGTCGGCGATGGCGTCGGCGATGGTCTGCCATTCCTCTGGACGGCGAGATGCCGAGCGTTCGGCGTACTGCTGCCATTGCTTCGTGTCTCCATAGCGCTGACGCGCTTGGGCGGGCCAGTCCGGGTTCCACCGGGGGCCGAAGATCGCGGCCTGCTGCTCGACGGTCAGCAGCAGCCCGCGATCGTGGGCGTCGATCATCCGATCCAGACCGGCGCTGAGTTGCTGGAGGCGGTCGATCCGTTCGGCGATCTGGGTGCGCTGCGCGCGCAGTGCGCCGGGCACGTCTGCGGCCGAGCCGTCCAAGATGGCCCGGATATCGTCCAGGCCGAGACCGAGTTCACGGTAGACCACGATGCGGTTCAGGCGTTCCAGATCGCCAGCGGTGTAGAGCCGGTATCCGGCGACCGTGCGCAGCGACGGTCGCGCCAGACCGATCTCATCCCAGTGGTGCAGCGCGCGGACTGTCACGCCCAGACGCTTTGAGACCTGACCGACGGTCAAGCCATCGGCGTCAGGGGCATCAGGCATGCTCATCATTGTCGCCACGGACGCCCGGCGGGGTGATCCCGACGGCCGCGAGGTTCCGCGCCTCCGCACTGGCCGGATCGAAAGGCAACCACATCCGGGCCGGGAGCGGGCACGGGACTCATCTCGAACGCGTTGTAGTAGTCACTCATGCGCTCCACCCTCCAGCCTCACGCGACGTGAGGGTCAAGCCGTCATCCGCTTCTGGCCGCCGACTTGACCTTGCCCTAGGGGCAGGGTTCGAGCATGGTGGCATGAACGAGACATCACAGGAATTGTCGGACTTTGTAGCGGCCTCGGCTGGGAAGTTGGGCGTACCGGGTGTGGCCGTCGGGGTGCTGGCCGATGGCCGAGAGGATTTCGCATGCCATGGGGTGACGAGCGTGGACAATCCGCTTCCGGTGGACCGGGACACGATGTTCGTGGTCGGATCCGTGAGCAAGACCTTCACCGCGACCGCGCTCATGCGGCTGGTCGCCGAGGGCCGGGTGGAGTTGGACGCGCCGGTGCGGCGGTACGTTCCGGAATTCGTGCGCACCGATGCGGCGGCGGACGAAATCACCGTGTTACGGCTGCTCAACCATACGGCCGGGCTGGAGTGGAAGCTCGGCGTCGACCCCGGTGAAGGAGACGACGCCTTGGCGCGGCACGCGGTAGCACTCGCCGAATCGCCGCTGATCGCGGCACCGGGAGCCCGGGCCTCCTACAGCCAGGCGGGATTCAATCTGGCCGGACGGATCATCGAGCACGTCACCGGATCGACCTTCGAAAGGGCCGTCGCGTCGCTGTTGTTCGAACCGCTCGGACTGGCACACAGCCGCTACGCGGTCAACGACGTCAGAACCCGGCGGTTCGCGGTGGGACACAACGTCGATGCCGACGGTGTGCTGGAGGTTGCCCGGCAGTGGAAGGACAACCGCTCAAACAACCCCGGCGGCGGCGTGGCGACGTCGGTGAGTGACCTGTTGCGCTGGGCGCGGTTTCATCTCGGCGACGGCCGGACCGACGGCGGTGAACGCCTCCTGTCCACCGAACTGCTGCACCGGATGCGGCAGCCGACGGTGGAACTACGCGGGAGCACACTGGGTGACGCCTTCGGCATCTGCTGGTTCCTGCGCGAGGTGGACGGTGTCGCGACCATCGGACACGGCGGATCGGGCAACGGCCAGTTCGCGGACCTGCTCATCGTGCCGGAGCGGAATTTCGCCGTCGCCGTGACGTCGAACGCGGGCCCGGACGCCGGCCTCGCGTTCAACCGTGCCGTGGTGAATCGGGTGCTCGAGCACTACCTCGGTGTGGTCGAACGTGACCCGGAACCGATGCCCTACGACGGGGCGCGGGCAGCGGAGATCGTCGGGTATTACGAGAACGAGATGATGCGGCTCACGCTCGCCACCGACGGGGCCGGGATGACGATCGGATGCGCGATCAAACCGGAGGTCCGGGCCGCCGCAGACACCGAACTGCCGCCCGACCTGCCACCGGCTACCCTCGGCCTGCTGCCCGGCGAGGCGGACGAGTACATCGTCACCGAGGGCGGTCTGCAAGGACAACGCGGGTTCTTCACCCGTGACGAATCCGGCGCCGTGACCGGGATCGACCTCGCCGGTCGATTGTTCGCCCGGGCGCGATGACGACCACGGGTGGATGACGCAGCACCGAAGGGAGACGCGCATGATCACGATCGGACAGCTCGCACGGTATGCGGGCGTGACGATCAAGGCCGTGCGCGTCTACCACGAGCGCGGCCTGCTTCCCGAACCGGCGCGCGACTCCTCCGGCTATCGCCGCTACCGCGCCGAAGACGCCATCGATCTGGTCAGGATAAAGACACTGGCGCAGGCCGGTGTGCCCTTGGCGCGTGTCAAGGAACTGCTCACCGCGAACTCCGAAGAGTTCGCGGCAGCGATCGCCCAGATCGACCGCACACTCGCCGAACGCGCTGAGGAGATCCGCCGGACCCGCGAGCAGATCGCCGAATTGAACTCCGGCGACCGCCTGTTCGTGTCCACCGAAGTCGCCGAGTACCTCGACCGCCTGCGGCAACTCGGGGTCAGCGACCGGGCCGTCCGGATGGAGCGCGACATCTGGATTCTGATGCGATCGGCCGCCCCGGGACAGGCGTCGGCCTGGGTCACCGACAAGCTCGACGCCATCGACGACCCCCGATTCCAGGCGATCTATCTCGACTACGACGCCGCGTTCGACTGGTCTCCGGACGACCCGCGCCTGGTGGACCTCGCCGACCGCACCCGACGATGGTTGACCGGCAGACGCACCGGAGCGGGCCGGACAACCCCGACACCGGACCCGAAATTGATCCGCCTGGTAAACGAATCAGTCGGAATCACCTCGCCCGCCTGGGAACGACTGGCGCAGATCGAGTCGCCAGACGGCTTCACGCCGCCGTAGCCAGCACCCGCCCTGCTGTTCGCTGTCGATAAGGCGGTCGATTTTCGCCACCGGCCCGGGGAGCCGACATCTTCTCGAGTGTCGCTGTCGCCTGGCGGACGGGTGAGTCAGCCGTTGGCCGGGAGAACGATGACCTTGCCCAACAGCGTCCCCGCGGCCGCCCGGGCGTGGACCGACGCCAGGTCTGTCAGCGGGACACGCTCGGTGACGTCGACGATCAGTTCGCCACGGTCCACGCGCGCAACCAATTCCGACAATTGCTTCGCGTCGCTGCGGACGAAGACGTCGATGGCGCGCACGCCGCGTTCCTCGTCGGCCGGAGCGGGCATCCACACGGTGGTGCTGACCACGACGCCGCCATCGCGGACCAGCCCGGCCAGCGCTGTGAACTCGGCAGGGCCGATCGGCGCGAGGTTGAGCAGGATGTCGACCGGCTCGGTCACCGCGGTGGTCACCTCGGTGCTGGTGTGGTCGATGACCTCATCGGCACCCGCTGCCTTGACGTGCTCACCACTGCGGGGGCTGCCGGTCGCGATCACATAGGCGCCGGTGGCCTTGGCCAGCTGTACCGCGTAGCCGCCCACAGCTCCGCCTGCGCCGCTGATCAGGATCCGCTGTCCGGCCTTCAGCTCGGCGTGGTCGAACAGAGCCTGCCACGCGGTGAGACCGACCACGGGCAGCGCGGCCGCGTCGGCGAGCGGGATGCTCGTCGGCGCCGCCGCCAGGCTCTCCGCGGGCGCGAGGACGTACTCCGCCGAAGCACCGTCATCGACGAACGGCAGGAAGCCGACGACCTGGTCACCGATATCCAGGCCGTTGACGCCCTCGCCGAGCGCGTCGACGGTTCCCGCGACATCCACGCCGGGGGTATGCGGCAAGGTCAGCGGCATCGGGCCCTGCATGAGACCTGCGCGGATGTTGCCGTCCACGCCGTTGAACGTCGTCGCGGCGACGCGCACTCGCACCTGTCCGGTACCGGGGATGGGCTCGTCGACGTCCTCGTAGCGAAGGACATCGGGGGCGCCGTACTCGTGGAATCGAACTGTCTTCATCGAGGTGCCTCACTCTCGAGGGTCATGTGCTTCGAACTCGAAGCACATGGTCAACGTAGCAGTGCTTCGAACTCAAAGCAAGAGCTTCGAATGTGAAGCAAGTGGTAAAGTGCGCGCCATGCCTGACACACCGCGGCCCCTGGACGCCGTCCAACTGGGCGCGTACTTCGCCCTCATGGAGGTGGCGGGCCTGCTTCGGCACGCGGTCGAGCAGCAGCTGCGCGAAGCCGGCGATCTGAGCTACGTGCAGTTCCAGCTTTTGGCGCGCCTCGGCCTCGACTCGCCGACCGGCAGTGAACGCATGACCGACCTGGCCGACGGCGTCGTCTACAGCCGCAGCGGGTTGACCTATCAGGCGAGCCTGCTCGAAAAGGCGGGCCTGGTCACGCGGATGCCCTCCGCGGATGATGAGCGGGGCGTTACGGTCACGATCACCGATGCCGGGCGGGCGCTGCTCGCGAAGGTGCTTCCCGGTCATACCGAGGTCCTCAGCCAGCAGCTCTTTGCGCCTCTGTCGCGCAAGGACACCAAAGCTCTGGCCGACCTGCTGTCGCCGGTGCGCGACCACATGCGTTCGGCGCCACCTCGTTCGGCAGCGCCTCGCCGACGGCGATAAGGCGCTACCGGTTTCCGGCAGATGCTCTTCCCCCCGGCCAGGTGGCCGCTATCTCACCTGCCCTGGTTGGCGACGAACGCCTGTACGGCGTCGAGGAACTCCGGGCCGCCCATGGCGTAGCCGCCGACGGTCGCACCGATCAGCGCACCTACCGGGATGCTGACGCCCCATATCAGGATCACGCATGCCCCGAGGAGACCGCCCACGATGGCCCCGGTGACAACGCCGGGCAGGTTCTTGTTGATCTGCTCCTTGAGCCGGTCGTAGGAGCTGATGTCCTCCAATTGCGCGATATCTCCCGCCCTCGGGGTCAGCGCCATGGTGCGGCCGTCCGCACCGATGTGCTGGGCAGCCGCGATCGAACGGCCGTCGACCGCGAACCGTTGCGGCACTTCGGTCACCACCGCTCCGTCACCGGACTCGAGCACCACCGCACCGTTCTGCGCGACCTCGAACATGCCGTTCTCGACGGTGGCGGTAACCACTCCGTCGAGTGGCGAAACGGTGATCTGGTAGTCGATCCCGTGATCGACACCGGAGGTCGTGATTTCCGCAGTCGGCCGCTCCGTCACGGCCGGTTCCGCATGGGCGGTCGCCGCGGTGATGCCCAAGACCGAGACGGCCAGGAAAACGGCAGCGGTGATCTTCTCGAACTTCATCTTCGAATCCCTCCACTCAGCTGCCCCTGATGGGCGGACCGAGTCAGACCTTAGGCGTCGAATCCGATGGTGTGTGGTACGCCACACACAGTTCGAAGTAAGTGCACTCCGGTTTCTATGCGCCGGCCGTGAACACGCCGGGACGAGGTCGCGGCAAATACACTGCTCGAATGCGACGACCGCGCGCCATGGTGCTCGATGAAGTGTGGCGCAAGCTCGATGGGGTCGAACCGCTGAGCGGTCCGCACGGGGGTCCGCTGCGCCGGACGGTGAAGCTTGTGCTCGACCCGCTGGTGATCCGGCCCGTGCGGCATCCGTTGTGCGCGGGGCCGATCCTGACGGCCGACGGAGCGGTGCTGCTGGAGGCACGCATTCAGGCGGCGGCCGATGTGTTGCGCGCGACGGCGGCGTGGTTCACGGTGCTCAAGCAGGTGCGGCGGACGCTGCGGATCACCGAGGGGCACCCGCAGGACCTGTACTTCCAGCGCTGTTTCGAGCTGGCGACCACCGCGGGCATGCCCGATCCGGCACGGGCTCGCGCGGTCGCCGAGGACGCACTGCGTGAGATCCACGAGTACACCGCGGGACGCACCACGCAGGCGCTGAAGGAGTACCTCACCGACCACACCCGGGAACGGGAGCTGGCGGGGCTGCTCGAGCTGGCCTGGCGGCGGCGTCCGCTCACCGGCCCGGCGGGCGGTGAGCACGACGCAGAGGTGGACGAGCTGCTGGAAGCCTGTGCGGCGGCACGGCTCGGCGAAGACGCCGACGGGCAGGGGACCCTGGACCGGCTGGTCGCGGCCCATGCCGGTACGCACACCGGAATCCGGCTGTGGCAGGACGCGTCCGCTCGGGAACTGGGACTGACCGCGCATCCGGTGCCGCTGCCCCCCGCGATAGGCACTTCGGCCTCGAAATCGACCCTGGGGCGTCCATTCGATCGCACCGTCTACGAGCGGGTGTTCACCGTGTTGCAAGCGTCCACCGAACGCGCGGAGCTGCCGCCGATCCCCGAGCTGGTCGACGCCGAGATCGCCCGGAGTTGCGCACCGTGGGCGCTGCTGGACGAGTCGCTGCGCGTGGCGGCGACGGCGGGAACCACGCTGGCGACCGGATTGGCGCCCATCGAGCACCGCCGCGAACCGCCGACGGGCCGACCGCGGCTGCGTCTGGCCGAAACAGCGCAGGACACAACGCGATCCACGGCGCATCAGCTGGTCAACAGCCGCTGGCAGCGCGAAGCGTATGTGTTGCAGGCTCGGCGGCTGGTGGTGTCCGCCGAGCCGCCCACCGGCCCGTTGGCCGCCATCGCCGCCGAACTGATCACGCCCTGGCAGCCTTACCTGCGCCGATTGTGGGTCCGCCTGCACGGCAGGGATGTTCGGGAGTTCCCGATCCACGAACCGGACGAGCTGTGGGATCTGCTCGACGGTGTGGCGCGTTCGGTCATCCTGGACCATCGCACGCGGGTCAAGCGGGCGCTGAGTGTGCGGGTGGACGCGGGTGAGCCGGACGCGGCGGAATCGAAGGCGAGCTGATGAGCACGACCGTACGCATCCGCCGCCGCGACGACCTGTGGATCATCGCGCCGGACGACGCCCCGACCGTCGTGGACGACCGGGCCGGGGTGGACGTGCTCGTGCTCGAGGTGGCGGGCGGGCACCTGACCTGGAGCCTGCTCAGCGGGCAGGTGACCCCGGCGGCGGTCCTCGACGACCTCGACCTCGCGCAGGAGTGGATCTGGGCGTTGTACGGCCCGGAGGTGGCCCTCGCCCTCGCGGAGACCGGCGGCGAAGGGGAATATCCGGCCGAGCCCGCGCTGCCGGACCTCGCCGCGCGCGCCTGGCGGCTCGGCTACGCGCGCTGGGCGGCACGCTGGTGGCCCGCGTCGATCCTGGACGGCATCGCCCCGCTGGACGAGGGCCTGCTCGAGGACGAGATAACCGCTCTGAGCGAGGAATGCGACCTGATCGTCGACGGAGCCGACGCGGCCACCGAACAGCGCACGGCAACCGTGGCGCTCGGCCGCGCGGAGGACTACGCGCTGGCCGCCGGACCGGCCGCGACCGTCGCACCTGGCGCGCTCGTCCTGGCCAGGGGCACCGCGGGATGGGACTGGCAGCGCTGCCCACCGGGCCTGCTCGACGCTTCCGAACGCGCCGTGTCCTGGGAAGTGGTGCGCGAGGCCGGGACCACGATCGTGCGCGTGAGCGCGGTCGCCGCCCCGCTCTCGCCCGCGGACGTGCCTGCGCACCTGCATCCCCGCGCCGGGATTCGCACCGCGACCGACGCCGCCGACGTGCCGCTGCTGCGCGAGGGCGACCTGTGGCGCGCCGAGACCACGGCCCCGGCCGGTGCGGAAGCGGGCGTGACCGTGCAGGTCTACGTTCCCGGCGTCGGCGTGGACGAACAGGAGCCGGACGCGGCGACCCGACGCGCGCGGATTCGCGACCTGGTCACGGCGCGGCTGCACCGCGCGGACGACGCGTCCGGCAATCCCGTCGATTCCCTCTTGCTGGCGGAAATCGCGGCCGCCGCATCGGATTCGGACTTCTGACATGGCCGAGCCGACTCCCGACGACGGTCGCGAGCTGCTCGCCGCGGGCGCGGCGGCGTACACCCGCGGGGACCCGGCCGATGCCAAGCGCCTCTTCGAGGACGCCGCCGCACGAACCACCGGCGACATCCGGCTCGGCGCGATCATCAACGCCGCGAGCATGGCCGACGAACTCGGCGACCACGCCGCCTCGCTCGCCCTGTATCGCTCGGCGCTGGCCGAGATGCCGGAGCACGCACCGCGATTGCGCCCGAATGCCCTGGTCAACATGTCGCAGGCGCTCCAGCATCTCGGCGAGCTGGACGCGGCGCAGGCGGCGCTCGAGCAGGCGCGGGCCTTGCTGGCCGACAACACCGACACCGACCTGGGTGTGCTGCGCGTGGCCTGCCTGCTCTCCCTGACCGCCGTCGCTCTGCACCGGCAGAACTGGGCCTACGCCGCCGAACTGGCCACCGAATCGCTGGAGGCGGCCCGGCGTTTCGCGCCGCAGCTGGCCGGCCACCCGCTGATGAATCTCGCCGCCACCTACTTCGAGACCGGCCGCCGCCACTTGGCCGTCGATTTCGCGCGGCAGGCGCTCGCCGCGTTCGAGTCGGCGGGTGATCGCAACGCCGTCGCCGAGACCGAACAGAACCTCGCCACCATGCTCGTCCGCGTCGAGCGGTACGACGAGGCGGAGGCGCCGCTGCGATCCAGCCAGGGGTATTTCGAGCAGGCCGGGCTCGGGCACCGAGCCGGGGTCGGCCTGAAGACCATGGGATTTCTCGCCGAGGGCCGCGGTGACCTGGCGAGCGCGCGGGAGTTCTACGAGCGCAGCCTGGCGTATTTCGTCGCGTCCGAAGCCGTGCTCGACGCCGCGGACGTGCGTATTCGCTCGGCCACCGTGGCATTCCGGTCCGGGCGGGTGGGCGAGTGCGAGGAGTTGCTCGCCACCGCTTTCGCGATCTACGCCGAGCGTGGCCTCGGCCTGCACTGCGCCCAGCTCGATTTCTGGCACGCGACGCTCCTGGAAGGCGCGATCGGCGCGACCGAATCGCCGCAGGCGGAGATGCTCGCGCGTGCCGTCGGAATCGCCGTTCCCGCCGCACTGGCCATCGACGCCGTGCGCCACACCTTGCCGAACGGCACGCAGCGCGAGCAATGGAACCGGCAGATCGCCGACCCGGCGATGCGGTTGGCGTTCCGCTTCGCCTACCTTTCCGGCAATGGCGTCCTCGTCGCCGACCTGGTCGAAACACAATGCGCGGGGACGACATTGGCACTCGATCGG
The DNA here is from genome assembly GCF_000308575.1 of Nocardia exalbida NBRC 100660. Taxonomy (GTDB): domain Bacteria; phylum Actinomycetota; class Actinomycetes; order Mycobacteriales; family Mycobacteriaceae; genus Nocardia; species Nocardia exalbida. Next base: position 34,572 of record NZ_BAFZ01000124.1, read on the forward strand.
GCCGAGCGGGAAGCTCCCACCAGGCTTCCGCTCGAATTGCTCGATCCGCCGCAGGAATTCACCGATCATCCCGGCAGCGCCGCGCTGCAACTGGGCGCCGCCCTGGCCGAAGTCGCGGCCGGAGCAGGCCTGCCGGTCGCGCCGCCGCCGCGCCTGGCACTGGCCGCCGAAGGAAGGATCGCACTCGCGCCGTTCATCGCCGCCGCCGAGCAGCGCTATGGCCGGGTGATCCGCGACGATCGGGTGCTCACGGTATGACGCGACCGACGGTGCTCGTCCGGATGGCGGACGCGGGAGACATCTACGTGTCGTGGCGGTGGGTCGACGACAGCGCACCCCGCGGCGCGGGGGTGCTTCCGGAGGACGCGGCGATGCGAGCGGTCGGACTGCTGGCCGACGCGCTCCCCCGGCCCGCCGAACCCGGCGGTCTCGAGCAGGCCCTCACCACCGGCGCGTTCGCCGACTACGAGCGGGAATACGCCGTGGCACAGGCGCTCTCGCGAGCACTGCTGCCCTACGGCCTGGCCGCGCAGCTCTACGAGCTGTGGCAGCGCGGCGTGCGGCCGCATATCCGGCTGCAACCCTCACCACGGGTCGCCCAGGTGCCGTGGGAACTCATCGCGCCGGACCGCGACGTCCGGCTGATCGACATCGCCGACGTCAGCCTCCTCGCCCCGGCGAGCGTCGTGCAGGCGCCGGGGCGGATCGCACGCGCGTGGACCGAGACCGCCGCGCATCCGATCGTCGCGGTGCTGGACCCGCGCATCCCCGGCTTCCGCGCCGATTCGACGCTCGGTTCGGTGCTGGGCCGGATGACCCCCGAAGCTCCGCTCGCGCGGCGGATGGCGCATTACCTCGCGGCGGACCGATTGCGACCCGAGGTACCAGGCCCGGTGGAAGCTTTCCGGCGCACCGATGTCGATCGTGACTGGCTCGGCGCCGCCCTGCGCGCCGGCGCGAGCCGCTTGATCTACGTCGGGCATGTCACCGCCGCCGCGCCCGAATCCGGCCGCAGCGAGGACGCCGAATTGCACCTCGCCTGCACCGCCGACGCCGTCGGCTTCGCCCAACCATCGCGCACGCACCGGCCGCTGTCGGCCAAGGACCTACTGCTCGGCACGCACACCATCGATCCGGATCCCGTTGCCGGACCGCAGCTGTGGCCGATGCCGAGCCGGGTCGCGCTGATCGCCTGTGAGAGCGGTGGCGACCTGCGGTTCAGCGAGGCGCTCGGCTTGACCGCCGCGATGATCACCGGCGGCGCGGAACTGGTCACTGCGAGCCGGTGGCCGCTGCCCACCGATTTCGCCTTCCAGCGCGTCGCGGGCGCACCGCCGCAAGCCCTCCCGCTCCAGGAGGCCATCTGCGCCATCGACGAGGCGCACGAACAACCCGACCCGGTGACCGCCCTCGCCGCGTGGCAGCGCGATCGCTCGACCGCTTGGCGCGACACCGGCCGGATCGAGCATTCCCCGGTGCTCTGGGCAGCCTTCGCTACCGTGTGCGCCTGATTCGGGCAAACCATGCCCACCGGTCTCCATATACCGGTCTACGTGCGGCGATGCCGTGAGATTCGAACGAAAACGGGTAACGCTACTCCTGCGCAAACGGACACTCAGCATCGAACATGTGGATAAGCTTCAACGCCGTCAGCCATCACGATTCCTGATCAGGAGAAGTCGCAACCCCAGTCGGATGACCGCCTCGACCGGCCTCTGAGGAGCCAATCAATGCGCTACTACGCCGTCTACGACAACGACGGGAACATCGCCACCATCCTCGGACAACCCGACGACGCACCGCCGCTGCGCCCCGCCGCCTTCCATCGGGGACAACGGCTCACCGAACTGGCCCTACCGGAGGGCGTCGTCGACCCCGCCGACCCGGACAACCTGACAGCTCTGCTCGACCTGGTCGCAGCCCGTCGAGCCGATGCGACCTCTTCCCATACCGACGCGCCCGCCCATCGCTGAGCTGCACAGCGCTTCGCCGCGTCGTCACATCCGCGTGAGTGCGACCACGGGGATGACCCGGGACGTGCCCATTTCGTGTTCGGCGAAGAACGGATAGGTGTTCTTCAGCATCGCCCAGGTGCGCGCGCGGTCGTCACCGGTCAGCGGGGTGGCCAGCGCCGGATAGCTCTCCTGGCCCACCTCGACGGTGACGTGCGGGTCCTTCCGCAGGTTGGAATACCAGTCTGGATGCTTCGGCGCACCGACATTGGACGCGACGATCAGCAGGCGGTCACCGTCGCGGTGGTACATCAACGGGGTGGTGTACGGGGCGCCGGTCCTGCGGCCGGTGGTGGTCAGCAAGATCAGTCGGTCGCGCTGCATGCCGTCGATCTCGCCGCCCGCTCGGAACGCGGCGATGGTTCGCCGATTGATTTCCTTGACGTCCACGGTTCACCTCCCTTGATTGTGGTCGACGAGCTCAGCTTTCCGTCTGGTCGCACGCCCTGTCCGGGAAACGCCGGGATCGGCCGCGTCCCCAACGCGTTCAGGCGCGATGGGCGAGCAGGTGCTGGATCAGCAGCCGGGTCAGCGCCTCGGGCGCCTCCTCCGGAATCCAGTGCGAGACATCCTCGAGCATCTCGAATCGGTACGGGCCGGAAACGTATTTCCGGGTGGCCAGCGCCGCCGTGGACCCGATGGTGGCATCCTCGGTGCCCCACACGTACAGGGTGGGCACGCTCGCCGGGCCGATCGGACCCGCCGAATCCATGGCGCGATACCAATTCAGCGCCGCGGTGAGCGCGCCGGGCCGTGCCAGCCTGCGCACGTACTCCTCCACACGTTCCTCCGGGATCTTCCACTCGAAGATCCGGCGCAGTGCGGCGCAGTCGTCGGCGAGCAAGGTCCGCTCCGCGGTGCGCGGCTGTCGCAGCGTGATCAGGTGGTGCGATCGCTGCGCTTGGTCCTCGTCCTCGGCCATCGCCTGCTGGAGCGCGGCGGGATGCGGCTGCGACACCGCGCCGAACGTGCGAACCCGCTGCGGCAGCTCCGCCGCCACCGCCCACCCGACCAGCGCGCCGCAGTCGTGCCCGATCAGGTCGAAGCGCTCCCAGCCCAGCGCGTCGGCGATGGCCACCACGTCGCCGACCAACTCCTCCAGCCGGTACTCGGCGGCTCGCTCCGGCCGCACACCCGGCGAATATCCGCGCTGGTCGGGCGCTACGGCGTGGCACCCGCCGCCGCCCAGCACCCCGAGCTGGAACTCCCACTCGCGCGCGCCCTGCGGAAATCCGTGCAGCAGCAGCACCTCCCGGTCGCCGGGAGAGCCGGCGGCCAGTACGTCGAAGGTTCCCGCTCCGGTGCGAATCTCGAGTTCTTCGATCACCTGCCCGACTCTAGAGCCGGGTACCGACGCGGTCAGTGCTCGTCGAAGTGACCGTCGTGGACGGCGTGGCGGTGGCCGTCGTGCACATAGTCGACGTGGTCCCCGTGCTGGACGGCCTCGTGGCCGCAGTTGGGACCGTGCTGATGCGGATGATCGCCACACTCGGTGTGCCCCGAACGCTCGCATTCGTCGTAGTGCCCCTGGTGTTCGCGATGCAGATGACCATCGTGGGCGTAGTCGATGTGATCGCCGTGCTGGAACGCGGTGTGCCCGCAGTCCGGGCCGTGCACATGGTCGTGGCCGGTGTGCTGCGCGTGTGCTGTGGTCATCGAATTTCCCTCTTTCCTGGCGCGGATAGCTGGAATCGTGATGACCAATACATTAGCAGGTGCGCATCAATAGAGATTGCCTCGCGTGTGCTGGCACGGCGTGCCGACTCAGAGCACCTGGGCGAGGAATCTCTGCAATCGCGGCGTCTGCGCGTCGTCGAACAAGGCGTCGGGCGTGCCGGTCTCCACGACCTGCCCTTGGTCCATGAACACCACGGTGTCGGACACGCTGCGGGCGAAGCCCATCTCGTGGGTCACCACGACCATCGACATGCCGCCGGAGGCGAGGTCGGCCATCAGGGCGAGCACGCCCTTCACCAGTTCGGGGTCCAGCGCCGAGGTGGCCTCGTCGAAGAACATGAGTTCCGGTCGCATCGCCAGCGCCCGCGCGATGGCGACGCGCTGCTGTTGCCCGCCGGACAGGTTGGCGGGGCGGATATCGGCCTTGTCGGCGAGGCCGACGATCTCCAGCTGTTCGATGGCCAGCGCCCGCGCCTGGTCCTTGGACAGGCCGCGCAGCTTGCGCGGCCCGAGCGCGACGTTCTCCGCGACCGTCTTGTGCGGAAAGAGGTTGAACTGCTGGAACACCATGCCGATGCGCTGGCGCAAGCGATCGGGGTTCTCGGTGAGCACGGACTTGCCGTCCAGCAGCACGTCGCCCTGATCCGGCTCGTAGAGCCGGTTCAGCACCCGCAGCAGCGTCGACTTGCCCGACCCGGACGGCCCGATGACGGTGGCGGTCTTGCCCGCGTCCACATGGATGTCGATCCCGCGCAGCACGTGGTTGTGCCCGAGCGTCAGATGCAGTCCGGTACCGGTGAGGGAGGCACTCATCTATCCGCGCCCTTCCGTGATCGTGGCCGCCTCGACTTGGTCGATCGGCCGGTCGGGCCTGCCGGTCCGCATCCGGCGGTCGATGTAGTTGACCAGGTGGGTGAGCGGGATGGTGAGGATCAGATAGACCAGGCCCGCGGCCACCAGCGGCGAGAGGTTCCCGGTCTGCGCGTTGAGGTCGCGGCCGACCGCGAACAACTCGCGCTGAGTGGCGAGCAGGCCGAGGAAGTAGATCAGCGACGAGTCCTTGATCAGGGCGATGAACTGGTTCATCAGCGCGGGCAGCACCCGGCGCACGCCCTGCGGGATCACCACCAGCGTCATCGCCTGGCGGTAGCCGAACCCGATCGCGCGGGCCGCCTCCAGCTGCCCGGCCTCGACCGATTGGATACCGGAGCGGAAGATCTCGCCGATGTAGGCCGAGGCGAGCAACGCCAGCGCGACCGCGCCGAGCCAGTAGGGGTTGTTGCCGGTGAGGTTGCGCACCACCGGGCCGACGCCGAGACCGATCAGCAGGATGATCACCACGGCGGGCAGACCACGGAAGATGTCGGTGTACACCCGGGCGGGCCAGCGCAGCCAGCGGGTCCGCGAGATCCCGGCGACCGCGAGCAGCATGCCGAGGACGGTGCCGAGCGCACCCGAGACCACCGCGAGGATCAGGGTATTGGGCAGACCGGTCTCGAGCAGGTCGGGGAAGGCCTTGCGGTACAGCGACCAGTCGAAGAACGTGTCCTTCAACTGCTGCGCGGTGGATTTCGGCGCGTTCCGCTGCGTCTCATTCGTTTGCTTGCCCGCGGCCAACGCGGCGAAGTCCGGCAGCTGCGGCGCGGGTGCGGCTTTGGAGCCGGGCTTCCAACCGGGGGGCAGCTGCCTGGGCACCCAGTCGGTGTAGAGCTCGGCGTAGGTACCGTCCGCGATCACGGCGTCCAAGCCGCTGTTGAGCGCGTCGATCAGCGGCTGGTTGTTCTTGGCGACCGCGTACCCGACGAAGTTGTCCAGGCTGAAGGTGTTCTGCGAGACCGATATTCCGTCACCCGGCGCGATCGCGCCCTCCGCTTGCGCGGACGGAGCGACCCACGCGTCCACCTGGCCGGATTTCAGGTTGGCGTAGGCGGTGTTGTAGTCGGGGAACTTCACCGGGTCCAGATGCAGCTGGTTCACCACGAACTCGTCCTGCACGGTGCCCTGCACCACGGCGATCCGGGTGCTCCGGTTCAGGTCGGAAAACCCTTTGATGGCACTGCCGTTCGGCGCCACCAGGGAGAAGTAGCCGAAGTCGTAGCCGTTGGTGAAGCCGACCAACTGGCGGCGCGCGTCGGTGGTGGTGATGTTGGACGAGCCCACGTCGAAACGGCCGCCGGACACCTGGGCGAGCAACCCGGCGAACTCGGTGCCGGAGAATTCCACCTGGAGGCCGAGCTTGGCGCCGATCGCCTTCAGCAGTTCGTTGTCGAAGCCGGTGAACGTGCCCTGCCGGTCGACGCAGATACTCGGCGGTGCGTCCGACAGCGTGCCCACGCTGAGCTTGCCGGGCGTGATCAAACCGAGCTTCGAGACGTCGATGGAGTTCAGCGGCACGGTGGTCGCGGTGGTGTAGCGGTCGCTGCCCGCGGCGGCCGACGAGGCCAGGTTGGTCGGCGCGGCGGAGGCCGCGGCCACGCCGGGCGGCGCGCAGAGATTGCGCTCCGTGGCCGAGTCGTCGGAGCCGGAACCGCACGCCGTCGCGCTGAGACCGACGGCAAGCAATAACACGGCGATCAACGCACGAGACCGCACAGCGGGCACAACAGCCATGACGGACAACCCTAGCCGCGAAAATCTGCTATTCCACAGCTACCCCAGGGTCGTGGGCATGGGAAGCCGATGCCGGGGTAGCCGCCGAGATTTCGATCACGCTGATCCGAACGCCACGCGGCGACGCGACAGCCGGCAGGCAATCCGTCCTCAGGCCAGGCCGCTGACCGGTTCCGGGTTGACCTCGTCACGCCATCGGACGGCGGCGGCGACCGCGCCCAGATCGTAGTCCGGGCCGCTGACCCCGATGGTGAAGGTCGTCACGCCCGCGTCGACGAAGGCGGCCGCCTTCTCCAGCCCAGGCCACTGCACCGAGCGCTCGATACGCCCCTGGTCGGTGCCGACGGCGGCGCAATGCTCGGCGAGCACCTTGTTCTTGTGGGCGAGCACGTCCAGGTCGGCGAAGGTGTGCCACATGTCGGCGTACTGCGCGACCAGCCGCAAGGTCTTCTTCTCGCCACCGCCGCCGATCAGGATCGGCAGGTCGCGGGTCGGGCGCGGATTCAGTTTCGGCAGCCGGGCGCTGATCCGGGCCAGGTTCTCCTTCAGCAGCTCCAGCCTGCTGCCCGCGGTGCCGAACTCGTAGCCGTACTCGTCGTAGTCCTTCTTGAACCAGCCCGCGCCGAGGCCGAGAATGAGCCGGCCACCGCTGATGTGGTCGACGGTGCGCGCCATATCGGCCAGCAGGTCCGGATTGCGGTAGCCGCCGCCGGTGACCAGCGCGCCGATCTCCACCCGCTCGGTCTGCTCGGCGAACGCGCCCAGCATCGTCCAGCACTCGAAGTGCGCGCCGTCGGGATCGCCGGTGAGGGGATAGAAGTGGTCCCAGTTGAACACGATGTCGACACCCGCGTCCTCGCAGCGCAACACGGCGTCGCGGATGAGCCGGTACTCCGGCGCGTGCTGCGGCTGTAGCTGCACTCCGATACGAACTGGACGACTCATGGCACTCTCCTCGTCGCTCGGCCCGCCCCCGGCCGAGGTTACCGGCGCGGTCGCCTTCCCGCAGGCAGCCAACGGTCCACGGCGCGCGCGCCGACACGCCCGGCGCGAGCTAGGTTGGGGACGCGATGCCGAGCGGGCGGAGGGAGGTGCCGGGTGTGACCGACGGCGACGACGATGTGGTCCGCTCGGTCGTCTCGACGATCCTGCGTGATCGTGACCGGTTGATCGCCGAGCTGTCGGCGTCCATGCGCGCGCAGGTCGCGGCGCTCGACTCGGACACCAGGCTGCGCGGCCTGTTCGAAGCGGGCACCACCGACAACCTGATGTCGGTGCTGGACTTCGTGCAGAACGACGCCGCCGAGCACGAGGTGCACGCCCCGGCGCGGGCGCTGGTGTACGCGCGCACGCTCGCCCAGCGCGACGTCCCGCTGTCCGCGCTGATCCGCGCCTACCGCGTGGGGCATGCCGGGTTCCTCGATGTCGCGATGCGCTACGCCGTGGAACTGGGCGGTCCGGACAGTGCGGCGGCCATCATCCGGATCGTCAATCGCACCGCCGTGTACATCGACCGGGTATGCGAGCACGTCGGTGTCGCCTACGGACAGGAACGCGACCGGTGGGTGGGCAGCCGCGGCGGCCTGCGCCAGGAGTGGGTGGCCCGGGTACTGGACGGCTCGGCCGACGACATCGGCCGAGCCGAGCAAGTGCTGCGCTATCCCCTGACCGGCCACCACGTCGCGGTGAACGCCTGGACCGAGCCGCAGCTCTCGGCGCGGGCCGCGATGGACGTCCTCGACGCCGTTCGCGCGGCGCTGGTGCCGCTGTTGGGCAACCCGCGCCGGGCGTTGCTGGTGCCGATCGACGAACGCGAGGTCCGGATGTGGTTCTCCGTCTCCCGCGACCTGACGATCGATATCGACGCCATCCAGCGCGCGCTGTCGGCCCTGTCGTTGCCGGTGCGGGTGGCGATCGGCGGGCGCGGCGGCGGTGTCGAGGGATTCCGCCGCAGCCTGCGCCAGGCCGACCGGGTACGCGAACTCGTGCTGCTCGCCGGAGACGGCGCGCCACGGGCGGTGTCGCACGAGCAGGTGGCGGCCATCGCCCTCCTTAGTGGTGACATCGAGGAACTGCGCCGATACGTGGCCGACTGCCTCGGTGAGCTCGCCACCGACAACCAGCGCAATCTCTGGCTGCGCGAAACGCTGCGCGTCTTCCTCGCCAACAACCGCAGTTACGCCGCGGCCGCACAGGAGTTGGCCGTCCATCGCAACACCGTCCAGTACCGGGTGGGGCAGGCCGTCGAGCTGATCGGCCACGTCTTCGACGATCACGACCGCACACTGCACCTGCACCTGGCCTTGCAGGCCGCGCGCTGGCTCGGACCGGCCGTACTGCGACCGAACCCGGCGCTCTGAGCCGGCCGCTCTATGTGCGCACCGCACGAAAGTTGTACGAACTTTCGGTGTCGGCGAATATGGCCCGTCTCACATCCCGGTTCGTAGCATTCCCCCGGATGCGCAGCCGAGCTGAGGAGAAACCGCCATGTCAACGCTGGAAACGGTGCGCGGGACGATCGATACCGCCGATATCGGAGTGACATTGATGCACGAGCACGTCTTCGTGCTCACCGGGGACATGCAGCAGAACTATCCGGCGGAATGGGGCTCCGAGGACGAACGCATCGCCGACGCGGTGCGCAGGCTGCGAGTCGCCTACGACGCCGGTGTGCGCACGATCGTCGATCCCACGGTGGTCGGGCTGGGCCGCTACATCCCGCGCATTCAGCGGATCGCCGAGCAAGTGCCGCTGAACCTGGTGGTCGCCACCGGTATCTACACCTACGGCGATGTCCCGTTCTTCTTCCACTACCGCGGGCCCGCGTTGAACGACATCGTCGGCGCGCAGGTCCCCGACCCGATGGTCGACATGTTCATCGGCGACATCCGCGACGGCATCGCGGGCACCGGCGTGAAGGCGGGCATGCTCAAGTGCGCGATCGACCGGCAAGGACTCACCCCGGGCGTGGAGCGGGTGATGCGCGCCGTCGCCCGGGCCCACCTCGCGACCGGCGTCCCGATCACGGTGCACACCCATCCCGAGTCACGCAGCGGGCTGGACGTGAAGCGCGTGATGTGCGACGAGGAAGGCGTCGACCCCCGCCGCATCGTGCTCGGCCACAGCGGCGACACCACCGACTGCGATCACCTCGCCTACCTGGCCGACTCCGGCTTCGTGCTCGGCATGGACCGCTTCGGCATCAACCTCGACACCACCTTCGAAGCCCGCGCGGACACGCTGATCGAAATGGTGCGCCGCGGCTACACCGACCGGATGGTGCTGTCCCAGGACGCCAGCTGTTACATCGACTGGATCGAGCCGGCCGCCATGGCCGCCCTGCCGCAGTGGCACTACACCCACCTCTTCGAAGACGTCTTCCCCTATGTGCTCGATCGCGGCGTCACCAAGGAACAGATCGGCGCGATGCTGGTCGACGTTCCGCGCGCGTTCTTCGAGGCGCGCACACGCTGACATGGCTCATCGCCGACCGGCCCGATAGGATCGCCGCACCCTTACTCGGATCGTCCGGCACGTTCCTGCCGGGATGGGATGTGAATTCGTCATGGCCACGGTGACCTTCGACAACGCGACGCGGCTCTACCCCGGGTCCACCACACCAGCGGTGGATCGGCTGAATCTGGAGATCGAGGACGGTGAGTTCTTGGTCCTGGTCGGCCCCTCCGGCTGCGGGAAGTCGACCTCGCTGCGCATGCTCGCCGGGCTGGAGGACGTCAACGGCGGCCGCATCCTGATCGGCGACAACGACGTGACGCACGCCGAGCCGAAGGAACGCGACATCGCCATGGTGTTCCAGAACTACGCGCTCTACCCGCACATGACCGTGGCCGAGAACATGGGCTTCGCGCTGAAACTGGCCAAGGTCGCCAAGGCGGAGAAGCAGAAGCGGGTGCTGGAGGCGGCGAAGCTGCTGGACCTGGAGCCCTTCCTGGATCGCAAGCCGAAGGCGCTGTCCGGCGGCCAGCGCCAGCGGGTCGCGATGGGCCGCGCGATCGTGCGCCAGCCGCAGGTGTTCCTGATGGACGAGCCGCTGTCCAACCTGGACGCCAAGCTGCGGGTGCAGACCCGCACCCAGATCGCGCAGTTGCAGCGCAGGCTCGCCACCACCACGGTCTACGTCACGCACGACCAGGTCGAGGCGATGACCATGGGCGACCGGGTCGCCGTGCTGAAGGACGGCCTGCTGCAACAGTGCGCCACGCCGCGCGACCTCTACCGCGATCCGGCCAACGTGTTCGTCGCGGGATTCATGGGCTCACCGGCCATGAACCTGTTCACGCTTCCGGTCGCCGACGGCCGGGTCCGATTGGGCGGTCACACGCTCGCGTTGCCGCGCTCGGTGGCGGACGCCGCCGGTGCCACCGTGACCGTCGGCATCCGGCCGGAGCACTTCGAACTGGGCGACGGCTCCGGCATCGAGATGGAAGTGGACGTGGTGGAGGAACTCGGCTCCGACGCCTACATCTACGGCCGCACCAGCGCCGAGGGCGCGACCGACGGCGCCGGGGAAACCATTGTGGCGCGCGCGGATTGGCGCAACCCGCCCGCGAAGGGCACCCGCCTGCGGCTGGCCACCGATGCCGAGCACATCTACTTCTTCGACATCGACGGGCGCAGGCTCAACTGAGCACTGCGCCCAGGACGTCCGACTGAGCGCTACGCCCCAGACGTCCGACTGAGCGCTACGCCCAGGACGTCCGACTGAGCGCTACGCCCCAGACGTCCGACTGAGCTCTGCGCCCGGGGGCTCCGACTGAGCACTGCGTCCAGGGCTCCGACTGAGCACTGCGCCCAGGGGGTCCGCTCGCCCAGCCGGACGAGCGGACCGGCAGCCCGCGTCAGACGGGCAGCGATCCAGGCCAGCCCGCAACACGGTCACCCGGAGCGGGCCCGGCGCGGTCAGTCCGTCGCGTCCGATCGACGGCGTTCGCGCCGCCGCCGGGAGTATTCGTCGTTGAGCCGCACGCCCAGTTCCTCGAGTTCGATCTCGCGGCCGGATTCGCTGCGCACCTGCACCCGCACCGGGTCGCCGGTGGCCTCCTCGACCAGGAGCAGCGGGGCCGGTCCCGGTTGTAAGTAGGCGTCCCCCCACTGCATGAGCGCCAGCACGGCGGGCAGCAGATCCCGGCCCATCCGGGTGAGCACGTATTCGTGCCGGGTGCGCTTGCCTTCCTCTCGATACGGCCGTTTCGCCAGCAAGCCCGCCTCGGTGAGCTTGCGCAACTGGGCGGCGGCCGCCGCGTCGGTGATGCCGACCCGGCTGGCGAACCCGTCGAACCGCCGCGTCCCGTAGTACGCCTCGCGCAGGATGAGCACCGCCGAGCGCGTGCCGATGAGGTCCATCGCCTTCGCGATCGAGCATTCGTCGGCCTTCCACGCGCTGAGATCGGCCAACGGTCCTTCCATCACTGCTGCCATGACGAACATCATACCGAAGCTGACTTGCCTCAGCTATTGCCAGAGGTACTCTGACTATGTGTTGATAGAGCCAGGCATGGCGGCTCGGCTCTCGGTCCGGAAGGAAGCACCATGAGAGACGCGGTGATTGTCGAAGCGGTACGCACCCCGATCGGCAAAGGCAAGCCGAACGGCGCACTGCACAATGTCAACGCGGTGGACCTGCTGGCCCACAGCCTGCGTGAGGTGGTGGACCGCAGCGGCATCGATCCCGCACTCATCGACGACGTGATCGGCGGCGTCGTCACCCAGTTCGGCGAGCAGGGCGCGAACATGACCAGGCGCGCCGCGCTGGCCGCCGGATATCCCGAATCCGTCCCCGCGACCACCGTCGACCGGCAGTGCGGCAGCAGCCAGCAGGCGATCCACTTCGCCGCGCAAGGCGTGATCGCGGGCGCCTACGACATCGTGGTCGCCGCTGGCGTGGAGTCGATGGGGCGAATTCCCATGGGCGCCAACCTGGTCGGTTCGGACGATATCTCCGGCGCCGGCTTCGCCGAGCGCTACCCCGACGGCCTGGTGTCGCAGGGCATCAGCGCCGAGCTGATCGCGGCGAAGTGGGGACTCACCCGCACGCAGCTGGACGAGTTCGCGCTCGCCAGTCACGACAAGGCCGCGCTCGCCACGAAGAACGGTCTGTTCGCCCGGGAACTGGCGCCGATCAACGGGCTCACCACCGACGAGGGCATCCGGGTCGGCAGCACGTTGGAGACGCTGGGCGCACTCCGGCCCGCCTACTACGACCCGGCCATGGCCGCCCGCTTCCCGCAGATCGGCTGGGCCATCACGGCGGCGTCCGCGAGCCAGGTCAGCGACGGCAGCGCGGCGGTGCTCATCATGACCGGCGAGCGCGCGAAAGAACTCGGGATGAAACCGCTCGCCCGGCTGCACAGCTTCGCGGTGGCCGGTGACGACCCGCTGCTGATGCTCACCGCGGTGATCCCGGCGACCCGGAAAGTGTTGCAGCGCGCCGGTTTGCGGCTGTCGGACATCGATCTGGTCGAGATCAACGAGGCGTTCTCGCCGGTGGTGCTGGCCTGGGCGCACGACACCGGCGCGGACCTGGCGAAGGTCAACGTCAACGGTGGCGCGATCGCCATCGGCCACCCGCTCGGCGCGTCCGGCGCGCGCCTGATGACCACGCTGGTGCACGCCATGCAGGACCGCGGCGCCCGCTACGGCCTGCAAACCATGTGTGAGGCGGGCGGTTTGGCCAACGCCACCATCGTCGAAAGGTTGTGATCAGCAGCGCCACCGGCGTGCGTGTTCGTCGCGCGAAGACGCACGCCGGTGGCGGCCGATCAGTACGAAACGAGTACTGCCGCGATCAGGAAACCGACCAACCAGGACTCGAGAATCAACGGGATCGCGATGAGCGGGGTCCACGCGATCGGCCTGCCGTCGCGCACTTTCTCCAGCGCCGAGAACACCGCCGCGAGCACCGACGCCACGATGCCGGTCCAGGCGATCACTTGCGCCCACGGGAGATACCCCACTCCACTCCCAGCCTCGCCGTCGCGCGCGAGCACTTCGTAGAGCGGGACGAAAGACGCCATCAGCCAGCCGAATCCGAGCACGATCACCGAACCCAGCGCCACGCGCAGCGCATCGGTCGTTCGCCGCCGGAAATGCCACGCCATGCCTTCAGCATGACCGGGGCACCGCCACCCGGCATCTCGGCGGTTAGTTTCCCGGGTAAACCTGCGACGCCAAGGCGAGGCCGCCGCCGAACGAGGCGACGATCAGCACGATCGCCAGCACCGGCCAGTACCACATGTACCAGCGCTTCACCGCGGCCAGAATGAGCATCCCGGTCACGCCGACGATCGCGAACGCGGTGCCGCCCCAGGACACCACGAAGGCCCAGCCCAGGTAGTCGGTGCGGCAGTTGTCCAGCCCGCACGGATCGGTGGCCAAGGCGAAGAAGACGGTGAAGTAGGCCGCGGCGAGGCCGAGGACCGCCGCGACGCAGTACAGCACGACGGCGAGCACGACGTCCCAGGTCCGCGCCGCCCGCTGCCCGGCGGCCGGACGTGCGGGCACCGGCGGCATGCCGTACGGCGGCCAGGGCTGCGGGGTACCGGTCTGGATCATGACGCCGACGATCCCGCGTCGGTCGTCCCGGCGACTCCGGGAAACTACTCGAGTCCGCGTGCGCAATCCCCGATCCGCGGCGGCGGCCGAATAAGCTGGGCGGCGATGAGCGACTCCGCAGCGCAGAACATCGTCTACGCCATTCCGATGCGCACCCGTTTCCGTGGCATCACGGTGCGCGAGGGAATGCTGATCCACGGGCCGCTCGGGTGGGGCGAGTTCTGTCCGTTCCCCGAATACGACGACCGCGAGGCCGCCGCCTGGCTGGCCACCGCACTGGAACAGGTCACGACGGGCTGGCCCGAGCCGGTGCGCGATCGCATTCCGATCAATTGCACCGTGCCCGCCGTGGACCCCGAGCAGGCGCACGCGATCGTGGGCCGGTCCGGCTGCCGCACCGCCAAGGTGAAGGTCGCCGACCACCCCGACTCGCTCGCCGAGGATCTGGCCAGGGTGGAGGCGGTGCGCGACGCGCTCGGCCGCAACGGCGCGATCCGGGTCGACGCGAACGCGGTCTGGGATGTCGACACCGCCGTGCGCCACATCCAGCGGATCGATAAGGCCGCGGGGGGCCTGGAATATGTCGAACAGCCCTGCCGGACGATCGAGGAGCTCGCCGCGGTGCGCCGCCGCGTCGATGTCCGCATCGCCGCCGACGAATCCATCCGCCGCGCCGAAGACCCGCTGCGGGTCGCGGTCGCCGGGGCCGCCGACATCGCCGTCCTCAAATGCACGCCGCTCGGCGGCGTCCGGCGCGCCCTGCAAGTGGCGGAGGCGGCGGGACTGCCGTGTGTGGTCTCCTCCGCGCTCGAGACCAGCGTCGGCCTCGCCGCGCAACTGGCGCTGGCCGGCGCGCTGCCGGAACTCGACTTCGCCTGTGGTCTCGGCACTTTGAGCCTGCTCACCGGCGACGTGACGCCGGGCGCGCTGCGTGCCTCGGACGGTTATCTCCCCGTCCTGCGCACCCCGCCCGAGCCGGATCCGCGTCTGATGGAAAGCCATCGCCATCCCGATGCCGACCGCACCGCGTGGTGGCAGGAGCGGCTGGCCCGCGTCAGCGCCCTGGTCCAGCAGGCCCCGCCCACATGACCGCGCGAAACCACTGCCACCTCGCGCACGCGAGCACCGCGGCACACCCGCCGAGTGGTCTTCCGCTGAACGGCGGCCTTACCCGATCCGTACCCCGCAGCCCAGCATTGTGGTCCGCAAGAGCAACGCCGCCTCGGGACCGATAACGCCGTCGACCAGTTCCACATAGCGGTCACAGAACTCCGGACCGTGCGCGGCCACCGACGCCGGGGCTGACTCCAGGTGATGCGCTAATTCGTGCAGGATCACCAGTTCCCGCAGCGCCCAGGCGGTGCCGCCGGTGTGCAGTGGAACCGCTAACACGTTCCCGGCCGCCTCGTAATGCGCGGCGGTGGTCCCGGCTCGCGAGCGGACGCGCACCGCCACGGCGGCCCGGTCCCACCGCGCCCGTATCCAATTGAGGGCCAGCACCTTGTCCGCATAGCTCTGCACGGATTCCACCGAGGCGAAGCGTCGCTCGATCGGCAAGGTGAGCTGCGAACCGTAAAGTTCTACGGTGCGCGCACCGTGCTCGTCGGCGCGATCGAACACCCCGCGTACCAACTGCTCGGCGTCGTATACCTTGGCGCGCTGGCTGTCGCGCACCGTCATGGTCGCGAAGCCGATCTCGCGACAGGGGGCACCAACCGGTTGCCGAAACCCGCCGATGCCTCCGACGATCGCGCGCGGCCACGCCCGCCCGCACGCCCGATGTTGTGCACGCTGGTCAACCGCCCTCGGGGGTGCTCAACTTCCGCCGGGCAGCCGGGAGTTCGGGCGAGGTACCGATCCGCGCGGCCCGGCCCGCGCGATCCCCCGCCGCCCGCGCCGCCGCCGAATGCCCCGCCGACGCCTGCGGCCCGCGCCAGGTGCCGCGCGCCTCCGACGTCTCGGCGTAGAAGTCTGTGAGCTCGATCTCTTTGGCGCGCAATGCCAGCGCCGTGCCGGTGGCCTCGGCCTCCCGTGGCAACACCTCCGCTTCGACCTCGGCCTTCACCTCCGTCAGCCGCCGCCCGATCCGCGCGGCGAACGCCATCTGGAAGTTCAGTCGTGCTGTCACACCCGCGACCGGCGCCTGCACCCGGCGCCGGACCGGACGACCCCATCGCTTCTCCACCACGATCTTCTCGACGGTGGCCGATTTGTACGCGCCCGACTTGATGTACTGGTCGGACGCGCGCACCATCTGCACGAGCAGGCTGGCGTAGAGCGCCTCGCAGGTATCGATGTCGGAGTCGAATCCATACGCGTAGACCTGCGTCGAGGTGCGGGCCACATCGCAGCGCACGTCGTTCGCCGCCGCGATCGCGATGAACAACTGGACATAGGTCCGCAGCCCGCGCTTGCCCGGCTCACCGATCGGGATGACCCGCTGCACCGGCGTGGGCCTGCGCTCGCGTCCCGCGATGTGCGCCCGCGCCACCGCGAGGTCGATGGACGACTTCGTGGCCAGGCGCTGAGCCGCGGCGAGAAACGCTTCGGCCTCGTGCTCGTTGTCGGTGGCCTCGGCCTTGCGCAGCAGCCCACCGATGCGCGTGAGCATCCGATCGGGAACCGCGTTCGGCGAAGTCATCGCGCCCAGCCTAGTGGGCGTAGCCGGTCGAACTCCGTCCGATGTCGGCTTCGATCGAGAACTACGTCATTCGCTCGCTGGGTACCGCGGTGAGCCCGCTGGGTCCGATCACGATGTCGCACGGGACACCGAGTCGATCCATCTCGTACAGCGCCTCGTACAGGTGGGTGGACATCAGCATGTACCACCAACTCGAGGGCGTATGGTCAGGTTCGTCATCCGGAACCCTCGACGCGATCCGCGCGTAGTAGTCACTGATCGCCTCTTCACTGAACTCGATCGCGACCGGCGGCGCCAGCTCGACCTCCCCTCGGGCCGTGATCCAGAGCCCGCCCTTCTCATCGGTCGCCACGCGAAGTCCCAACCCGCGCGCGGCGCGGGCCACCGATTCGGTCAGCTCGGCTGACGTCGGATCAACGTGCACACCCACCTCCTGGAAAAGCCGTAATGATCTTTCCACTGCCAGTAACAATTACCGTAGGTTGAACGGTCTGTGCAATCTGGCCGGTCACTTTGTTGACCAGGTAGATCTGGCCTGTATAGCAGAACTTCCCGCCGTCTTGCGTCGTGAACTTGTCCGGCGAGGACAGTGACTTTTCGATCGCCATATCAACGATATCGCGCCAGTTACGTCGCTCGATCGCCGCCAAGCCCTCCCATTCGGCCATGTGGCGATCCTTGATATGACGGAATCCACTGTCCCTGTTCCCGCACAGCAACGTGCCCGACTTGCCTCCCACAGGCCCGGTAGTGATCGAGAAGGTTCTGACTACTTTTGCGTCGTTGTCCGACACCCCGCAGGCACCCCAGACTTGGGGTTCGGCTGCAGCGGGTGATGCGAATCCCAGAACAGTGATTCCGGCGCACACAGCAGATAAAGCCACCCGAATTGCGATAGACACGCGAATTCCTCCCCCCGCGATAACGCGGCGAACTCAACTCCCATCAACTGCAAGTGCCTGCCTGCATGTGTAGGCACCCCTCCGCGAGGAGAGCACTTCCGAACGACGGCCGCCCACCCGCGAGCCGGATCACCGAGATACAAGTGGAACAGACTCGCAGAGACAGGTAGTGCAACCTCGAACGCCTGTCGGGAATGGACACCGAACATACGAACCCCCCGTCGGTAGCACGAGAATACCATCGAATTATCGAGTGGCGCAGGATATTACGAATTGCCCGAGCAACACCGGAATCACCCTGTGGCCACCGCGTGTACCGCCGAGAGCATCCTGGGAACAGGCCCCACAAGCTGCTCCTACCGCCACTGTCCCGCACTCCGGATCGACACCATGTATCTTGCCTTGTGCACCGGCAGGGTGTGCTGCCGCTCACGAATGATCCTGGAGTGTTTGCGATGGCTGTGAAGAAGGTGTCGTCTCTACGTTCGTCGCTGGTGCCGCGAGCCGCGGTGGCGGTCGCCTCGGTCGGGCTGCTGACCGCGACGTTCACCAGCGCCTGCTCCAGCGACAGCGGCGGCAGTCCGACCAGCCAGAACCTCACCGGTCGCGGTCCGATCACCTATGTCGAGGGCAAGGACACCACCGAGACCGGCGCGGTCAAGCAGCTGATCGAGCGCTGGAACGCCGCGCACCCGGACGAGCCGGTGACGTTCAAGGAACAGTCGAACGACGCCTCGCAGCAGTACGACGACCTGGTCGAGCACATGCGGTCCAAGCAGTCCAACTACGACGTGGTCGCCTTGGACGTGCCGTGGACCGCCGAGTTCGCCGCCAAGGGCTGGATCCAGCCGCTGAAGGACTCCTTCACCATCGACACCAGCGCGCTGCTCTCCCCGCCGGTCGCCAGCGCCACCTACAACAACACGCTCTACGCCGCGCCCCGCAACACCAACGGCGGCCTGCTGTTCTACCGCAAGGACCTGGTGGCGAACCCGCCCAAGACCTGGAACGAACTGCTCGCCCAGTGCGCCATCGCGCGCCAGCAGAACATCGGTTGCTACGCGGGCCAGTTCGCGCCCTACGAGGGCCTGACCGTGAACGCGGCCGAGGTGATCAACGCCTATGGCGGCAGCTTCGTCGGCGCCGACGGCAAGACCCCCACGGTGAACAGCGCGCAGTCCCGCGCCGGACTGAAGGTCTTGGTCGACGCGTACAACAACGGCGACATCCCCAAAGAGGCCATCACCTTCAAGGAGCCCGAGTCCAGCAACGCCTTCGCGCAGGGCAAGCTGATGTTCCTGCGCTCGTGGCCGTCCACCTTCGGTGACGTCGGCGGCGAGGCCTCCGCCGTGAAGGACAAGTTCGCGGTGGCCCCGCTGCCCGGAGAGAACGGCGTCGGCGCCTCCACCCTCGGCGGCTACAACGCGGCGATCAGCGCGTACTCCAAGAACAAGGCCACCGCGCTGGACTTCCTGCGCTTCCTGATCAGCGAGGACGCGCAGCACATCGTCGCCGCGGGTGCGCTGCCCTCGGTGCGCGCGTCCATGTACGACGACCCGGCGCTGATCGCGAAGATGCCGTACCTGCCCGCGCTCAAGGACTCCATCTCCAGCGCGGTGCCGCGCCCGGTGACACCCTTTTATCCCGCGGTGAGCAAGGCCATCCAGGACAACGCTTATGCTGCGTTGAACGGAACCAAGTCCGTCGACGACGCGATCACCGGGATGCAAAAGGGCATCGAAACCGCCGGATCGTGAGCGGTTGAGCGCAACGGACCCGACGAACCCGCAGGAGAGAAACGGTGTCGGATCCTTCGGGAACGGCGACTAGCGTGCCGAAAGACGACGAGGTCGTTCCGGCCGGGCGCGGCTTCGCCGCCAGGACGGCCCTGGAATTGCGACGATCCGGGAAAGCCTGGGTGTTCGTCACGCCCGTGCTGATCGCGCTCGCGGTCGTCATCGGGTATCCCGTGATCCGGGCGCTGTGGATGTCTTTCCAGAAGGACCCCGGCCTCGACCCGGCGACCGGCATGTTCGTCGAGGGCGGCAACGCCGGGTTCGCGAACTACACGCACTGGCTGCTGCAGCAGTGCCAGGTGGCCACCGGCGAGACGGTGGCCTGCCCGACCGGCAACCTCGGCTCGCAATTCTGGGTGGCCATCGGCGTCACCCTGTTCTTCACGGTCGTCACCGTCGCGCTCGAAGCGACGCTCGGCCTCGGCATGGCCATGGTGATGGGCAAGACCTTCCGCGGCAGGGCGCTGCTGCGCGCGGCCGTGCTGATTCCGTGGGCCATCCCCACCGCCGTCACCGCGCGGTTGTGGGAGTTCATGTTCCAGTACGACGGCGTGGTGAACCGCGTACTCGGTACGCACATCCTGTGGACCTCCGACGCATGGCCCGCCCGGTTCGCGGTGATCGCGGCCGACGTCTGGAAGACCACGCCGTTCATGGCGCTGCTGCTGCTGGCCGGACTGCAAGTGATTCCGGCCGACGTGTACGAGGCGGCCCGCGTCGACGGCGCGTCGGCCTGGCAGCGGTTCACCCAGATCACCCTGCCCCTGCTGAAGCCCGCCCTGCTGGTCGCGGTGCTGTTCCGGACCATGGACGCCCTGCGGATGTACGACCTGCCCGCGATCATGACGCTGGGTAACCCGTCCACCCGCACGGTGTCGATCCTGGTGGTCGATCAGGTCCGGCAAGGCCCCAACAGCGCGGCCGCGTTGTCCACGATCACCTTCCTTTTGATCTTCGCCGTGGCGTTCGTGCTGGTGAAGATCCTCGGCGCGAACGCGGTTCGCACCCAGGAAGAACAGCGGGAGGCGCACTGATGTCCGTGCAGACGGCGCAAAAACCGGCGACCGACAAGTCCGCCGCGCGGCCGGTTCCGTGGACCAAACGACTCGGTTCGGTACGCCTGTACCTCGGTGCGCTGATCGTGCTGGTCTGGGGTCTCGCGCCGTTCTACTGGATGGCGGTCACCGCGTTCCGCGACCCCGACTACACCTTCGACAACACTCCGTGGCCGACGCACGTCACGCTGGAGAACTTCCGCAACGCGTTCGACACCAGCCGCGGCAACAATTTCGGCAAGGCGCTGGTCAACAGCATCATCATCGGCTCCATCACGACGGCGATCGCGCTGGCGATCGGCGTGCTCGCCGCGTACGCGCTGGCGCGGCTCACCTTCCACGGCAAGTACGTGGTGTCCGGCCTGATCCTCAGCGCCTCGATGTTCCCGGTGGTCGTACTGGTGACCCCGCTGTTCCAGCTGTTCACCAACCTCGGCTGGATCGGCGAGTACCAGGCGATGATCATCCCCAACATCTCGTTCGTGCTGCCGATGACGGTCTACATCCTCGCGTCCTTCTTCGCCGAACTGCCGTGGGAACTCGAAGAAGCCGCCCGGATCGACGGCGCCACCAAGTTGCAGGCGTTCCGCCTGGTGATGCTGCCCTTGGCCGCTCCCGCCGTATTCACCACCGCGATCCTCGCGTTCATCGCCGCGGTCAACGAATACCTGCTCGCGCGTTTGCTTTCCAGCGACAAGACCGAACCGGTCACCGTCGCGATCGCTCGCTTCTCCGGCAACAACCCGCTGGTCCAGCCGTACGCGGCGATCATGGCGGCAGGCACCATCGTCACCATTCCGCTGGTCGTCATGGTCCTGCTCTTCCAGCGGCGCATCATCTCCGGCTTGACCGCGGGCGGCGTGAAGAGCTGAGTCTTGCGTGCGGCCGGGCCGGAAAGTGGAAAGCCGCCTGTGAGAGAACACGGTAAACTCTGGCTTTCGACGCTCTTTTCCGTTCGTTCGTGCAGGTGAGTTCGTCCGGCGCTCCGGGAGGAGATGATCGTGAGCTCGTTCCGCAAACCGCGAGGACGTGGACGCGGCGCCAAGGGGGCTCCCCCGACCGCACCGTATGCCTCGATCGCGGGCTGGACGCAGCGGCCGGATGCGGCGAAGCGGAACGCACGCGAGCGTCGCGAACGCGCGTCGGCCCGACGGAAATCACGACCGCCCACCCCGCGTCCGGCGCAGCCGGATCGCCCGCCGCGCAGCAGAGCCGAACGTATCCGTCGCCTGCTGCTGGCCTTGTTCATCCTCTTCGGCGTGGTGCCCGCACTGCTGTCCGTCCTGGCGTACTGGAGCGCCGAGATCCCGGATCCGAATGCGGTGCAGACGAATCAGATCGCGACCATCTTCGCTTCCGACAGCAACACCGTGCTCGCGAAAATCGTTCCGCCGGACGGAAACCGGACGCCGGTCCCGTTGTCCGATGTGCCGCGGCCGGTGCGCGACGCGGTGCTGTCGGCGGAGGACCGCAATTTCTACACCAATCCCGGTTACTCCACTTCCGGTTTCCTGCGTGCCGCACGGGACAACCTGCTCGGCAAGGACAACGCGGGTGGCGGCTCCACGATCACCCAGCAGTACGTCAAGAACGCGTTCCTCGGCTCCGAGCGCACCGTCACCCGCAAGATGCGCGAACTGATCATCGCGGCGAAGATGGCGCGGCAGTGGAGTAAAGACGACATCCTCGCCGCGTACCTCAACACCATCTATTACGGCCGGGGGTCCTACGGCATCGCCGCGGCGGCCAAGGTCTACTTCGACAAACAGGTCGACCAGCTGACCCTCGCGGAGGGCGCGGTGCTCGCGGCGCTGATCCGGACGCCATCGATCCTCGACCCGGAAACCCACCTCGCGGACCTCAAAGCGCGCTGGCGCTACGTGCTCGACGGAATGGTGGAGATGGGCGCGCTGGCGCCGGGCGATCGCGACGCGACCGTCTTTCCGCCGGTCATCCCGCTCACCCAGATCCCGGACGACAATGTGACCCGCGGCCCCGAGGGCCTGATCCGCAACCAGGTGGTGCGCGAACTGCGCGACTCCGGCATCAGCGAGCGCGACTTGAACAAGGGCGCGTTGCAGATCACCACCACCATCGACACCAGGGCGCAGCAGGCGGTGCTGGGCGCCGTGCGCGACCGGCTCGGTGCGCAGCCACCGGAACTGCGCGCCGCGGTGGTGTCGATCGACCCGCGCTCCGGGGCGGTGCGCGCGTACTTCGGCGGCTACGACGGTATCGGCTTCGATTTCGCCCAGGCGCCGTTGCAGACCGGGTCGGCGTTCAAGATCTTCGCGGCGATCGCCGCGCAGCAGCAGAGCATCCCGCTGTCCCGCGTGCTGGACAGCTCCCCCGTGACCGACCGCGGTACCCGGATCACCAACGTGGACGGCGAATCATGCGGCAAGTGCACCATGGCGGAGGCGCTGAAGCGCTCGCTGAACACCAGCTTCTACCGGTTGACCATGACGATGTTCGACGGCCCGCAGGCGATCGCGGACGCGGCGCACGCGGCGGGCATCCCGGAGGAACTGCCGGGCGTGCCGGGCAAGACCCTCACCGAGGACGGCGGGCGACCGCTGAACGGGATCGTCCTCGGGCAGTATTCGGTCCGGCCCATCGACATGGCCTCGGCCTACGCCACGATCGGCGCGTCGGGCGTCTATCACCGGCCCTATTTCGTACAGCGCGTGGTGACCGGTGACGGGCGGGTGCTCCTGGATCGCGGCCCGGATCAGCAGGTCGGTGAACAACTGCCCGAGGGCAAGCAGAGCATCCCCCGCAAGATCGCGGAGAACACCACCGCGGCGATGCTCCCGATCGCGGCCTACTCCAATGGGCACGCTCTGAAGAACAACCGTCCCTCGGCCGCCAAAACCGGTACCACGCAACTCGGTACGAGTGATCTGAACAAGGACGCGTGGATGATCGGGTTCACCCCGTCGCTGTCCACGGCGGTATGGATCGGAACCGAGCAGTCCCAGCCGATCCGCACCGCGCGCGGCGCCGACATCTACGGCTCCGGCCTGCCCGCCGACATCTGGAAACAGGTGATGGACGACGCGCTCGACGGCACGCCCATCGAACAGTTCCCGGGGACGCAGGCCCCGGACCGGCCGAATCAGACCAAGCCTCCCTCGGGCGGCCCCTACGACATCCTCAATCCGCCGCAGCCGTCACCGCAGCGCGAACCCGCCGTGGTCATCCCGTCCAGCCCGCAACCGCCCAGGGAGGTGGAGATTTTCCCGGGCCTGAGCATTCCGGTTCCTGGATAGCGATGATGCTGTGACCTTCCGTGCCCCGGCGGAACGCATGACATGGCAGCATCGTTTGCCAGAGTGAGAGCGAACAGCGAGTGCGTCGGAACGGGCCGACGCCGAAACCGCGGAAACGATGCGGAAGGATATGCGCTCGAGCGACGACAGCGCGGCGCGAGCGGCGGGCCCGGAGGCGGTAGCCTGCGCACCATGGAGGGCACCGGGAGCGACGCCAATTGAAGACAGACGAGACATAGGGGCTACGCCGGTGGATTTCAATGTCGTTGACCAACCCGAGACGCTGGTGGCGGGAACAGTGCTTCGCAGCCCCGCGCTCGCGGTCGAGGGGCCGCGCCGCGCGAAAGTCGAAGAGGCGTGGAAGCGCAACCTGGCCCGCAAGCTGCCCGGACCGCCCACCACGGCGTACGTCGACCACGCGCCGGAGATCAATTCGTACCTGACCCATATCGTCGGCTACCGCTGCCACAGCTTGGCCGACCTGCAGCCCGGCGACGTGCTCGCCCGGGTGCCCGCCGGGCGCTTCGCCCGGTTCATCGCCAGCGGCGACAATCTCGGCGACACCATTGTGAGCATCTGGCGAGCGGTGTGGGACGCGGAGGCCGCGGGGCGGCTCCTGCGCGCCTACACCGGCGACTGGGAACACTATCCGGACGCGCGAACGGTGGAAGTCTTCGTGGCATTGGCAGACGATCAGGGCAACGGGTAGGAACAGACAGTGGACTTCGAGATCGTCACTCTGCCGCAGAGCATGGTCGCCGGCCTGACGGTGCCGCTGGCCGGCCGTGAGGTGACCGCGCGTGACCTCGACCTGGTGAACTTCACCTGGGACCGGTATCTGGCGCGGGAGAAGACCGTGCCGCGGGTGGCCGCCTACATCGGCCAGAACGATCACGCCGTCGCGGTGCTCGGCTACGAGATCGGCGGGATGGACGAGTTGGACCCCGGCGATGTGCTCACCATCGTCCCGCAGGGCCGCTACGCCAAGTTCGTCGTCGCCGACAAGCCCTACGACCTGCTGCGCACCGCCTGGGCGCAGGTGGCGAAGGCCGAGAACGCGGGAACCATCACCCGCTCCCACACCGCCGAGGTGGAGCGCTACACCGGCCCGGCGTCGGTGGAGGTCTACGTCTCCCTGGACTAACGCGGACGTCGTACCAACGCAGCCGGCCGGAGGCATTGCCTCCGGCCGGCTTGCGTCGGTCCGCCGAATTACTCCGCGCCGATGATGAAGGCTTCCAGCTGGGTGCGCGCGATGTCGTCGGCCAGCTGCTGCGGCGGGGACTTCATCAGGTAGGCCGAGGCCGGGATGACCGGTCCGCCGATGCCGCGGTCCTTGGCGATCTTCGCCGCGCGCACGGCGTCGATGATGATGCCTGCGGAGTTCGGCGAGTCCCACACCTCGAGCTTGTACTCCAGGTTCAGCGGCACGTCACCGAAGGCGCGGCCCTCCAGGCGGACGTAGGCCCACTTGCGATCGTCGAGCCAGCCCACGTGATCGGACGGGCCGATGTGCACGTCGTTGGCGCCGAGCTCCTTCTTGAGGTTGCTGGTGACGGCCTGGGTCTTGGAGATCTTCTTCGACTCCAGGCGCTCACGCTCGAGCATGTTCTTGAAGTCCATGTTGCCGCCGACGTTGAGCTGCATGGTGCGGTCGAGCTGCACGCCGCGATCCTCGAACAGCTTGGCCATCACTCGGTGGGTGATGGTCGCGCCGACCTGGCTCTTGATGTCGTCACCGACGATCGGGACACCGGCCTTCGTGAACTTCTCCGCCCAGACCGGGTCGGAGGCGATGAACACCGGCAGCGCGTTGACGAACGCGACACCCGCGTCGATCGCGCACTGCGCGTAGAACTTGTCGGCTTCCTCCGAACCCACCGGCAGGTAGGACACCAGCACGTCGACGTTGTTGTCCTTCAGCACCCGCACCACGTCGACCGGCTCGGCCTCGGACAGCTCGATGGTCTCCGCGTAGTACTTGCCGATGCCGTCGAGGGTCGGGCCGCGCTGCACGACGACGTCGCTGGGCGGCACGTCGGAGATCTTGATGGTGTTGTTCTCGCTGGCGAAGATGGCCTCGGCCAGGTCGAAGCCGACCTTCTTCGCGTCCACGTCGAACGCGGCGACGAACTTGACGTCGCGGACGTGGTAGGGCCCGAACCGCACGTGCATCAGACCGGGAACGGTCGCGGACTCGTCCGCGTCCCGGTAGTACTGCACGCCCTGGACCAGCGAAGAGGCGCAGTTCCCCACACCTACGATGGCGACGCGAACCTCTGTGGCGTTGTCAGCCTTCTCGATGTCACTCATGGCCGGTATTTCCCTCTTTCTGTGGTGCCGCCTTCGTCGATTGCTCCGCCGCAATCAACTCGTTGAGCCAGCGCACTTCGCGCTCGCTTGATTCGAGTCCGAGTTGATGGAGCTGCCGGGTGTAGCGATCCAGCGAACCGCTGGCCTTCTTGATCGCCTCCCGGAGCCCCTCTCGGCGCTCCTCGACCTGACGCCGCCTGCCCTCCAGGATCCGCATCCGCGCTTCCGCGGGGGTGCGGCTGAAGAAGGCCAGATGAACGCCGAAGCCGTCGTCGGTGTAGTTCTGCGGTCCGGTGTCGGCGAGCAACTCGCTGAACCGCTCCCGCCCGGCCGGAGTCAGTTGGTAAACCCGTCGCGCACGGCGAGTCGTCGCGCCCGCGGGGATCTCCTCGGCGATCAACCCGTCCGCCTGCATGCGGCGCAGCGTCGGGTAGAGGGAACCGTAGGAGAAGGCACGAAACGCGCCGAGCAGGCCGGTCAACCGCTTGCGCAGTTCGTAGCCGTG
Source organism: Nocardia exalbida NBRC 100660 (assembly GCF_000308575.1). GTDB lineage: Bacteria > Actinomycetota > Actinomycetes > Mycobacteriales > Mycobacteriaceae > Nocardia > Nocardia exalbida. The sequence goes on from NZ_BAFZ01000124.1 coordinate 60,927, forward strand.
CATGGGCGCTTCGAGGAGCAGCCCGAGGATTGCCAGCTCGAGCACCGGGCTTCACCCCCTGACTGTTGTACAGACCTAACCGATGGATGCGACTTTCCACTATATCGGAGCGATACATCTGTGCACAGACGGCTGCCGGGTACGGGCGTTTCGTTGCTTCAGCGAGAGGCGGGGTAGACCGCGATCGGCTCGCCCGCGAAGGTGACCTTCGCGTACCCGGACGCGCCGCCTTTGCAGTTCACGTAGATATTCGCCACGGGACCGCGATCGGCCGCGTCGGGTGTGTCGAACGCCAAGCCGACGTGGCTGATCTCGCCGTCCGGGCACCGCACCGTCTGCCGCGCGCCGGCCAGCAGCCGGGCGATAGCGGGCACGTCGATGGCGGCGAGGTCGAGGGTGCGCGTCCCGGTCCTGCGCTCGGAGGTCCGCGAGGTGCCGAAGTCGCCGTCGTAGCGGTAGTCGCCGGTCTGGGCTTCGTTGCCGGGCTGCTGCCGGTCCACGATGGCGTACTTCGGGTACAGCGTGACCTCGTCGGCGATCAGGTCGCCGAACTCGGCCCGGTACTCCGCGAGGAAGTAGGCCAGGCCGGCACCGGTGGTCATATCGGGAACCTTCTCCGACGACCCGGGCAGATCGATGCCGCAACGGCTGATCGCGCCCACCATCGCACCGGCGACCAGGGCGGCAGCGATCGTGTAGACCGGCGCCAGCCAGCGCCGCGGCCGCCTGCGGTCGACGCGGACCACCGGGGCGTCCGCGAGTTCGCCCGGAATCTGTAGATCCCCGATCAGCGCGTCGAGTTCGCCGAAGGATTTGGCTCGCATCGCCTCCGCGGTCCGCGCCGCGTGCTCGCCCGCGTTGAGCTGGCCATCGGCCAGCGCGGCGTCGAGCAGGCCGCAGACATCGGCGCGGTCGGTGTCGCGGGCGCGGATGCCGCTGTATCGGGTCGTCGCCATCGCCTATCCCTTGAACGGCCGGACGAGGCGGATCTCGCCCGCCGGGGTCAGCGTGAAGTAGCCGTTCTCCCTGGCCGGGTTGTTCACATGGACGGTGACGGTCGGTTCGGCGGAGCCCCCGTTGCCGTTCGCTCGCACCACGAAAAGCGACACAGCGCCGTCCGGCACCCGGGTGATCGTGGCCGCGTCGGCGAGCGCCCGGCCGATCGCCTCCGCGTTCAATGTGCCCAGGTCCACCGAGGGAGTGTCGGCCTTGCGCGTCTCGATCTTCCCGGACTGGGCGAAACCACCGCGGTAGTCGTAGGAGACCTTCCGGTTCGGCTGGCCCGGCACCGCCCGGACGAGCGTGGCGAAATCTTCGTGCATATTCAGCTCGTCGACTTGGAGGTCGCCGAATTTCCGCTGGTAGTTCCGTAGGAATGTGGCGATTCCTTCGGTGGTGTGCGGGCTCGGCGTTGGGATCACCAAAGGCTGTACCGCCCCTTGGTCCAACACGGGCAGGGCCTGCGCCGCCGGTCGCGGCGCCTCCGCCTCCCGGGTGACCGCGAGATATCCGGCGCAGGCGGCCAGCACCGCGGCCACGGTCATCGCACCCACGTACCACTGCCGGCGACGCGAACGCGGCGGCCGCGGCGCGGGGGCGACATCGCGGGCCCGCTGCAAGTCCGAGACCAGATCCTTCAGATCGCCGAGGGTGCGTGCCTGCGCGGCGAGCTCGGTGAGGGTGTCGTGCTCCTCCTCGGACAGCTGACCGTCGGCGCGGGCGGAGTCGATCAGGTCGCGAGTAGTGGCGCGATCGGCATCGCGGGCCCGGGTGTGATCGGGATAACTACCTCCGGATGCCGAGCGGCGCAATACTTTTCGCGTGGCCGACGAGCGCTGCGCGGTGAACCCGCGCGCGGCGGCGGGGGTTTGCAGATCGGCGGTGAGCGCGGCCAGTTCGCCGAGCGTTTTCGCCGCCGCGGCCTGCGCGATTCGGTCGTGGTACTCGTCGGCGCCGAGCTGGCCCTCGGCGTAGGCGGCATCCAGCAGGCTGGACGCGGTGGCGCGGTCGAGGTCACGCGCTCGCGTGCGCCCGGATGCTGCGGTGGACACAGACGGATCGTAATCCGGATAACGGCACGACGCGCCGGATCCGGCACCCGCCGGAGCCGGTCAATCCGCACAGCCCGGGGCGGCCCGATTCCAACACCGCTACTCTGGTTCTCGTGCGAATTCAGCGGCAAGTTGTCGACTACGCCCTCCGGCGCCGGTCGCTGCTGGCTGACGTCTATGCGGGCCGAGTCGATGTCGCCGAGGTGTGTGATGCGAATCCCTACCTCTTACGTGCGGCGAAGTTCCACGGTCGGGGGAGTGAGGTCACATGCCCCATCTGCCGGAAGGAACAACTGACCCTCGTATCCTGGGTCTTCGGCGACGGCCTCGGGCCGGTCGCCGGATCGGCTCGCACACCCGAGGAACTCGTGCGCCTCGCCGAGACGCGCGAGGAGTTCTCGGTCCATGTCGTCGAGGTATGCAGGACCTGCAGCTGGAATCATCTGGTGCAGTCCTATGTGCTCGGTTCCACGCCTGCGCCGCCACGCCGCCGCACCGGGACACGCGCGAACCGGCGCACCGCCGCCGAATGAAGTGCCAGGTCATTCGCCCGTCGGGTGACTCGCCGAGTCGGCATGCGTCCGCCGCGGTGACGACTACCGCTGATAGCCACTTGGACCGCTACGAGTTATGGAGATCTTGTCAGTGAATTCGCCCTACGAGACTTCCCCCTACGGCGATGAGCCACATGGCGGCCGTCCTCCACAGAGTTCACGTCCAAGTCCCAACCCGTACCAGAATCCCCGTCCCGGCCCGCCGCCCGGCGCCCGGCCGGTTCCGCCGCCCG
>NZ_BAFZ01000123.1 GCF_000308575.1 Nocardia exalbida NBRC 100660
GCTGAGTACTTGCAACACCCCGTCGTGCACCTCGCGGGAGAGCCGTTCGCGCTCCTCGGCCGCCGCGGTCAGGCGCACCGCTTGTTCCAGCTGGTCCTGGGCGCGGCGGGCGGTGTTGGCGGCCAGGCCGAGCGCCAGACCCACCGAGACGAGCACCGGCACCGTCGCGTCCGTCCACACGTCCTCACCCCACTGGTCGCGCACCGTCAGTGCCACCGCGGCGATCAGGGCTCCGGACAGCACACCGGCGAACGGGCCCCGCAGGATCGCCGCCCCGATCACGGCGTTGGTCGCCCACAGCGTGGTCGGCAGCGTCTGATGTCCGTGATACCAGCCGTAATCGGCGACCAGGCGAGTGGCGGCCATCAGCCCGATCACGACAACGTGGTCGCCGATCACCACCCAGACACGCAGCCTGGCCACCTCGGGAAAATGCCACTGCGACAACATGATCGCCGAAGCACCCGACCACACCGCCATCAGGGCGACGAGCACCCAGCTCAACCGCTGATTCGTGTAGTACGGCACCGAGGCGATCTGCTGTCCGACCGCGTACAGCAGCGTGACCAGCCGCAGCGCCTGCGCGGCCCGCCACAGCGGTGTGGTCGCCACGTCGGCCGAGCGCAGCTCAGGCCTGCGCCGTGCCGTCGCCGGCTTGCGCGCCGTCATCGGATTCCACCTTCTGCTGCGCCGCCTTCATCGCCTCCGCCCGCTTCCGGGTCGCCTCCATCAGCGTCGCGGCCACGTCGAACCGGCCGGGATCGGGGTGATCGGGTTCGGCTTGATACAGCCCGCGATGGTCGTCGCCGGTCTGTAGTTCCTCGTACAACTCCTCCGGTCCGTCGAGCAACGACCGGATCGCGGTGTTCATCACCGCGACGAACGGCACCGCGAGCAGACCGCCCGCGATCCCGCCGATCACCACGCCCGCCGTGATCGCCAGCACCACGGCCAGCGGGTGGATGCTCACCGCCCGCCCGAGCAGCAGCGGTTGCAGCACGTGCCCCTCGAGCTGCATCACCGCGATGATGATGCCGAGCACGATCAGCGCGGTGACCAAACCTTTGGTCACCAACGCGATGAACACGGCGATGAACCCGGCCAGGAACGCGCCGATGATCGGGATGAACGCGCCGATGAACACCAGCGAGGCAAGCGGGAGCGCCAAGGGCACCCCGAGAATGGCCAACCCGGCGCCGATGCCGATGGCGTCCACCGCGGCGACCACGACGGTCGCGCGGACGAATCCGACCAGCGTGCCGAACCCGAGCCGCCCGGCGGTGCGGACCCGCTCGCGGTGGTCGGTCGGCACGATCCTGGTGACGAATTCCCAGATCTGATCGCCGCCGTAGAGGAAGAAGATGAGGATGAACAGCGTCAGGAAGGTGCCGGTCAGCAACTCGCCGATCACGGTGGCGGTGGTGAGCGCACCGCTGGTCAGGCTGTCCTGATTGGACTGGATCGCCTTGACGGCGGCGTCGCCCACGTTGCGGATCTGCTCGTTGCTCAGGTGCAGCCTGCCGTTGATCAGCCAGTCCTGGATCTGGTGGATGCTGTCGGTGAACTTGTTCGACAGCTCCGGCACACCGGCGACGAACTGTTCGACGACGAAGGTCATGATGCCCGCGACCACACCGATCGACCCGACCAGCGCCACGAAGACGCCCACCGCGCGCGGCACGCCCAAGCGCTGCATCCAGTCCACCAGCGGTGCGAGCAGGGCCGCCGCCAGCAGCCCGATGGCGAGCGGAATCACCACGGTGGCCAGTTTCTGCACGATCGCCGCCGCCGCGATCGCCAGCGCGAACAGCACCAGTAGCCGCCAGCCCCACTCCGCCGTCACCCGGACGATCGGGTGCACCGTCTCCGCGGCGTTCCGTGACAGCGTGATTTTCCGCTCTGGACTTGGCTTCGGGTCGGTCACCTCCGTGAGCCTAATGTCTGCTGCCGGACGTAGTCCGTCTCGAGCCGGCGCATGGCCGGAGCGAAGGCGGAGGTACGCCTAACCGGCCCCGGCCGCACCCTGTCCGCGATCACCGGCGCCGCGACCGCCCGCAGCGCCGCGGACATGCCGACATGATCGAAACGCTAGATTGGACCCCGTGTCGGCGCCTCTGGAAGCGGTCAAACAGACCATGCGAACGCGCTGGCCGCTGTACCTGACATCGATGCTGCTGGCGAACGCTTTCGGCGCGGTTCTGGTGTGGGCGTTCATCCAGTACGGGCTACCCGTCCCCGAGGGCGAGCCCTCCGGCGCCAGGCGCACCGGCCTGCTGATCCCCGGCGGGGTCTTCGTGGCGGGCGGCCTGCTCAGCATGGCCGCCTCCGCGCTGATGCTGCGCCCGGTGATGCGCTGGCAGATGCGCGGCGGGCCGCCGAGCCGCCAGGAGCAGATGGCCGCGCTGCACGCACCGCTGCGCCAGGCGATCCTGCATCTCGCGCTGTGGCTGATCGGCGGCGCGGTGCTGGCCACGCTGATCATCAAGGACACTCCCGCGCTGGCAGGCGCGGTCATCATCACCGAGTGCATGGCCGCGACCATCGTGTTCGGTTTCACCTACATGCTGGGCGAACGCATTCTGCGCCCGGTCGCGGCCCAGGCGCTGACCGAGGGCACCTTCGACCACACCCTGACCCCGGGCGTCGGCACCAGGATGGCGATGACCTGGGGCATGGGCACCTTCGCGCCCACCATCGCGATCGTGCTGCTGTGCGTCACCCAGATCTCCTCGGAGGTGAAGTTCTCCGCGCAGTCGCTCGCCATCTCCATCCTGCTGCTGTGCGGCGTGGTGATCATGCAGGCGCTCGCGCTGTCCATGCTCACCGGTTCGAGCATCTCCGACCCGGTGCGCCAGCTCAGCCAAGCCATCGACCGGGTGCAGGCCGGGGCGCGCGACGTGCAGGTCGAGGTCTTCGACGGCAGTGAGATCGGGCTGCTACAGGTGGGCTTCAACCGGATGATGGAGGAGGCCGCGAAGCGTCGCCAGCTCCAGGAACTGTTCGGTCAGCACGTCGGCGAGGAGGTGGCGCAGCGGGCGCTGGACTACGGCACCGAACTCGGCGGCGAGACCCGCTTCGTCGCGGTGCTGTTCGTCGACATGGTCGGCTCCACCGCCGCCGCCGCCGAGCGCCCGCCCACCGAGGTGGTGAGCCTGCTCAACGAGTTCTTCCGCATCGTGGTCGACGTGATCCACCGCCACCACGGCTTCGTGAACAAATTCGTCGGCGACGCGGCGCTGGCCATCTTCGGCGCGCCGCTGGACCGCCCGGACGCGCCGACCGCCGCGCTCGCCGCCGCACGCGAACTGCGCGAAACCCTGCGGGAGGTCCCCGGCCTCGACATCGGTATCGGCGTCTCGGCCGGCCTGGCCGTCGCGGGGAACATCGGCGCGGCCAACCGCTTCGAGTACACGGTGATCGGAGATCCGGTCAACGAGGCATCCCGGCTCACCGAGCTGGCCAAAGAACGTCCCGGCCGAACGCTGGCCTCGGGTAGCGCGCTGTATTTCGCCGAGGAAAGCGAGCAGGACCAGTGGGAAACCGGCGACGAGGTGCAGCTGCGCGGCAGACGCAGGAAAACGCTGCTGGCCTGGCCCCGAGAACAGGCCGACGCGCCCGACGCTACCGATGCCGAAACGGCGCGTTCGTTAGGCTGACCGCGTGACGGCCGACGGGGAACTGGCAGGGGATCCTGCGCCGCCGCCCACGGCGGGTTCCCGCCGTGGCAGATTCCGCTGGCTGAAGTGGGTGCTCGGCGCCGCCCTGCTGGCCCTGCTGATCGCCGAGGGCGTGTACCTCTGGCCGCGCCTGCACGAGTCCTGGCGCAAGCTCACCGAGATCCACTGGGGTTGGCTGGCCGCCTCGATCTGGCTTCAGGCCGTGTCGATGAGCGGCTTCGCCCGGGTGCAGAAACAGCTGCTCAACGCGGGCGGCGTCGCGGTGAGTCAGCGGAAATCCGTCGCGGTGGTCTACGGTGCGACGGCGATGTCGGTGACCTTGCCCGCGGGCCAGGTGTTCTCCACCGCGTTCACCTACCGGCAGACCAGGCGCTGGGGCGCCAGTCCGATCGTCGCCTCGTGGCAGCTGGTGTTCTCCGGCGTGGTCGCGGCAGTGGGCCTGGCGCTGCTCGGGGTCGGCGGCACGCTGCTGTCGGGCGGGCGAGTGGGTCCGCTCAACCTGATCCTCTCGCTGGCCGCCGTCGTCGCGCTGGTGTGGGCTGGCAATCACATATCGCGCGATCCCGGTGCGCTCGAGGCGCTGGCACGCAGGCTGCTCGCACTGGTCAACCGGGTGCGCAAACGGCCACCGGGGCAGGGGGCGGACAAGATCGCGGACGTGCTCGGCCAACTGGAATCGGTCGACCTCGGCAAGCGCGACGGCCTCTTGGTAGCGCTCTGGGCGCTGATGCACCGTTTCGCCGACGTGGCCTGCCTCGGTGCGGCCTGTTACGCGGTGGGCGCCGATCCGCGCATCGCCGGTCTGTTGCTCGCGTTCGCCGTGGGCAAGGCGGTGGGGTCCATCCCGTTCGCGCCGGGCGGCATCGTCTACGTCGACGCGACGCTGATCTACGGTCTCACCGCCGCCGCGGGCCTGCCCGCCGCGCAAGCGGTCGCCGCGGCGTTCGTGTATCGGATGGTGAGTTTCGTCCTGGTCGCGATCGTCGGCTGGATCGTGTTCGGGTTCCTGTTCCGCACCCGGGAGGCCGACGACGAAGAGTTCGAGAAGGAATTCGAGCGGCGGCGGCTGTGACAGATCAGCCCGCGCGCTGGTCTTCGGAAGCCCCGTTACGCTGGCCCGCGTGAGGAAACTGCTGCCCTTCGTGGTCGATGCGCTGCTCGTCGTCGTCTTCTGCGCTATCGGCAGGCGCAGCCACGACGAGGCGGTGCTCACCGGCCTGCTGCGCACCGTGTGGCCGTTCGCGACGGGTTTGATCGCGGGCTGGCTCGTCGTGGTGGCGCTCAGGTGGCGCGCCGCCGAGGGCGAAATCACCGCCCTGTGGCCGGCCGGTGTCGTGATCTGGGCTTGCACCCTGATCGGGGGCATGCTGCTGCGCGTGGTCGGTGGTCAGGGCACGGCGGTCAGCTTCGTGCTGGTGGCCGGCGTGGTGCTCGCGGTGTTCCTGCTCGGCTGGCGCGCGGTGTACGAAGCCGTGCGGTGATCACGGCTCCGGCGTCGCCAGTGCCTGCAACATCCTGGCCGCCATCCGGGCGGTCGCGTCCTTGCTGTCCACATCGTTGATGTGGACGGCGAAGACCAGATCGCCCATCGCCCCGATCAGCCACCCGTCCGGGCCCGCGGTCGCGGCGAACGCGTCGACGTCTCGGTAGCGGCGCACACCGGCCAGCTCCGGCGCGTTGGTGGCGTCGCGCAGCATGGCGCGCAGTCGGTCGGCGGTCTGCGGCGGCAGCGGGTCGAGCGGGGCATCGGTGGTGCTCGGGCGGCCTGCCTCGATCATCGGCGGCGGCACCGCTCCCCGCACGATCGCGGCCGCGGCGATGGCCATGCCGAACGGGCTGGCCAGCACGGCGTCCGAACCGCCGCCTTGCACTACCTGCTCGGCACTGCGTCCCGCGACGGCCAGGCGGCCGGTCACCTCGTCGAGGCCGGGCACCTTGAAGTCGATGCCGACGCCGAGCGCGGTCGCCGCCTCTGCCGCGTCCTGTACCGAGACGTCCTGTGGCGCCCTCCCCTTCGCCGAGGCCGCGACGGCCCGGAACAGCTCCATGTTGCCGCCCACCGGATACAACCCGGTGAAGGCCACCGAGCCGTGCTCACTGGCCTGGCTGTTCTGCGCGGCCGCCACCACCGCCCCGGTGGACGGCTGGATCGCCACGATCGAGGCCTGGGTGGCCACGCTGACCACCGCGTCCTCGGCGGCACGCTGCAAACGCTGGTCCATGGTGCCCGCGATGTCCGGTCCCGGCGGACCCTGTTGCCCGGCGAGCTGGGTGATGAACCGTCCGTCCTGTTCGAACAGCTGGACACCCCAGCCGGAATGCGCCTCCTGGCTTTCCTGCTGCACCTTGCGCAGCGCGTCGAGCATCGGTGACCAGACCCGGCGGTCGGCGGAGATCAGCCGCGGCTGCTTCTCCAGCACCACGCCGGGAATCGGCGCCATCCGCGGTTCCAGGATCTCGAAGTCACCCTCGCGCAGGTTCACCGCGACGATCGGCTTGCCCTGCGAGGTGGCCAGCTGCTGCATCAGCGACGGACCGGTGATCAGCGGGGCGACCGGCTCGATGGCCTTGGCGAGCGCGTCGGTCGACGCGACCGGGTCGGGCATCTTGCCGGGATCGAGCTTGACCACGTTGATGGTCTGCTCGGTCATCAGCGGCGCGCCCGCGATGTCGTTGACCTTCGGCGGGGGCGTCGGGTAGGTGCGCACCAGCTGCACCGTTCGGTTGTGCGCGAGCTGCGGCATCACGACCGCGGGCTCCCAGGAGATCCGCCAGCCGATGGCCAGCTTGCGCACATTGCCCTCGAGGCTGTAGTTCCAGGTCTTCCGCTCGCCGAAGTTCCACTCGACATCCATGCTGAAGATCGCGGACTGCGGATCCAGACCGATGAACTGGGTCTTGCGGTAGTCGACCTTCGCGCCCCGCAACCCGGTGAACATTTGCTTGAGGGTTGCTGTGGCCGCAGTGGGGTACGACGTCAGGTCTGCCGCCTTGGTGTAGTCCTGATCGTCGAGCAGATCCGTGAAGCGCTCCACGACCGCTTCGGCTTCGTTCTGCTTCTCGTGTATCCCGCACGACCCGATCCCGAGCGCGAGCGCCGCCACCCCCATGAGTGCCATTGCGCCGCGAACACGAAAGCGGCGGGATCCCCACACGTCCATGTCGCCCACTCTTCACTCTTGTCACTCCAGTAACAAGACCACCGTACCCGAAAAAGACCAGACCGCGATGCCTCCGTAGCGAGGACGTTACCCATGCTCAGCATCCCAATTGTGCCCCGGGATCTTGCATCTCGGGGGGCCTTTCATGATCATCGCCCGGCCGCTCGGCGGCAACCGGCGCCGCTACCGTACCGGCCTTCCCGAAAAGTCGCGCGGTTACCCCCGCGGTCGACGTTTCGAATCAATAAATACCCCGAAAGGTGCGGAACGAAGCAATCGGACCCTCGTTCGCGTACAGCGGAACTGCGATCGGTCGATTACGACGTAATCTTGTAATCAGTGAAAGCACCGCAGAATAGTAAGTAGGTGACTCGTCATGAGAAACGCACACCGCGGCCGGGGTTTCGGGCGAACGGGCGGCTGGCAGCAGGCCGACCTGCCGGACCCGTCGGACGTGCCCGATTGGTTCGCCGGAAGGTTGCCCAGTGAGTGGTTCACCGGCCCGCCGGTGATCGAGGTCGATCGGGACGAGATCGTCGTCATCGGTGAGCTGGCGATCCAGCAACCGGAGAAGACGCCGGACACCGACGACGCCGACACCCCGGCCGAAGAAGTGCCGCGCGCGACCAAGGAGGGCGCGGTCGCCCGGTTCCGCGAGTCGACCCGCCCCGCCCGCATGCAGATCGCGAACGAGGCGCAGCACCGCTACCGGCGCAATGTGGCCTGGGGCGTGTCGGTGGACGGGGAACGAATCATGTTCACCCATCTGGCCGTGCCCGTCATGACCCGGCTGCGCCAGCCGGAACGGAAGGTACTCGACACTCTGGTCGACGCGGGCGTCGCCCGTTCCCGCGCCGACGCGCTGGCCTGGACGGTGAAGCTGGCGGGCCAGCACGCGGAAGCGTGGCTGGAGGAACTGCGCGAAGCCATGCGCAAGGTCGACGACCTGCGCTCGGAAGGTCCGCAGGGGTTGTAGCCGGTCGGGTCCGGTCCGAACGGCGTGGTCCGGCGCGGTATCTTGCCGTGCATGGCTGTGACCGCGACGCCGGGCCCGATCCTGGTTCTGAACGGCCCGAACCTCAACATGCTCGGCACCAGGCAACCGGAGGTGTACGGGTCGGCCACGCTCGAGGACGTCGTGGAGTTGTGCCGGCGGACCGCGGCGAGATTCGACCGGGAGATCGTCGCCTTCCAGTCCAACTCCGAAGGCGCTCTCATCGATCGCATCCACCAGGCGCGCGGCGCCGAGTCGGGCATCGTGATCAATCCCGGTGGACTCACCCACACCTCGGTGGCGCTACGGGACGCGCTGGTCATTCCGGAACTCCCCATCGTCGAGGTGCACATCAGCAATGTGCACGCGCGTGAGGAGTTCCGGCACCACTCCTACATCTCTCCCATCGCGACGGCGGTGGTCGCGGGGATGGGCATCCAGGGTTACGCCGCCGCCATCGAATTCCTGGCCCGTTCGGCCTGAGCTCACCGCAGCCGGAAAACCGGGAACCCGGGCGCGATGGCGGCGAGTTCCTCGTCGGTGGCGTCCTTGGTCACGCCCTCGAAGAACTTGCCGACCTCCCAGCCCCACTTCCCCAGGTAGAGACGCAGCAGCGGCACCTTGTCGGCATCGGCCACCTCGGTGGCGGTGAACGTCTCCACCTTGCGGCCGAGCCGCAACTCGCCCCCGCCCGCCACGCGCAGGTTACGCACCCACTGCGTGTGCCCGCGCGGCGCGACGAGGAAGCGCTCACCGTCCTCCCGCACCATCAGGTTGACCATCGTGGTGCGCCATTCCCCGCTCTTGCGCCCGCGCACCGCGAGCAGTCGCGACCCCATCACACTGATGCCGAGCTTGGGCAGCAGATTGGCGAACCGGTTGAAGATCGCGTCGAATCCGGCCGGGCCGAGGTACCGGGTGCTGAGGTCCATGACTTCTCCTTGTTGTGAGCACTGCTCTCTATAGAGAGAAGTGTTCCACGAAGCGTGCCGCAAAGTCAAGAGCACTGCTCTCTTCATTCCGGGGACGGAAACACAGCTCGAAGACATGGTCGCGGCATCTCGTGGAGACGTCCTGCCGTCGATCAGGAAGCGGCAGCCTCCGGCTCCGGCAGGACGTCCCCCGTTTCGAGCAGGGTTTTGAGGTTGGACAGGATGCTCGGCCAGCCGCCGCTGATCCCTTCGAGCACCTGGCTGCCCGGCTGGAAGCCGTCGTGGACGACGGTCAGCTTCACCACGTCGCCCCGTGGTTCGATCTCGAAGGTCACCTTCGATCGCGGCTCGCGCGCCCAGGCGGCGACGTCGTCGGGGTTCATTCGGAAGGCGGCGGCGAAAGCCGGGTCGAAGGTGTGCCAGGTGTAGGAGAGGCGGCGATACGGCTCGGCCTCGAGCACTACTTGCCCGGGGTCCTTACTGGTCCAGTCCTGCTGATGCCAGGTCATCTCCGAGCCCGGCTGCCAATCCGTATCGAAGCTCGCGCCCCAGTAGCGATTGGTGAACGCCGGGTCGGTCAGTGCCTGCCACAGCTTCTCGGGTGTGGTCTTGATGTAGGTCGTGTAGACGAATGCGTTGTCGCCCATGGGTTGCTCCTCCAATGCTCTCTTCAGGTCGGCGAGGGCATGCACGCGCTCGCGGTCGTACCGGTTGATCCAGCGTTCCGCGATGGCGTTGATGGGCTCGGCATTGAGGTAGTGCAGTTTTTCCCGCCCGCTACGCCGGGTGGTGATGAGGTTGGCCGCCTCCAGCACCGCGAGGTGCTTGCTCACCGACTGACGGGTCATCGCCAGCCCGGCGCACAACTCCCGCAGCGTCTGCCCGTTGTGGGCATTCAACCGGTCCAGCAGACGCCGTCTGCTCGGGTCGGCCAGTGCCCGGAACACCTCGTCCATCGCCCGCCTTTCTACATGCAACCTCAAGGCTGCCTATTTTAGGATAGGCAGCCTCCCGGCTGCATAACAAGTCGAGAAGCGGAACGACCTCGCAGAGCCGGTCAGGTCTTCGCGTAACTGCGCACGCGAGGACCGGCTCTGCGAGGTCGGGCGATGAGGTGGGTCAGGCGTCGCCGCGGAGGAGGGCGTAGGTGGAGATCGGGTTGCCCGCCTGCTCGCTCGCGGCTACGGCCTTGCGCCAGAGCCCCTGGGCGGTGTGCGAGAGGACGGCGTCGACGCCGACTTCTTCACTCGCGTCGATGATGTGCTGCGCGCCCGCGTCCATCATCTTCAGACTGGCCAGGGAGGCCCAGCCGCCGTTCTGGTTGGCGACCGAGAACTCCTCCATGAAGTACGGGAAGGCGGCGGCCGAGCGGATCGCGAACGGGACGAACGCGGCGATGTCATGGCCGGAGCGATCGATCATCGCGGTGGCCTGGTCGAAGGCGAGCAGCCAGGGATGGAAGATGGTCAGCAGTCCCTGGTAGAAGACCTGCGCGAGGCCGTCGTCCGCGCCGAGGTATTCCTGCGGGCTCAACGGGCGCAGCAACTCGGCGTGCGCGTCGAACACCTCGCGCGGGCCGCTGTAGAAGATGTAGGACGCCGGGTGCGTGATGTTGTCCCCCGCCGACATGACGCCGCCGGAGATGAATCGGGCGCCGTGCGAGCGAACCCACTGCGCGCCCTCGCGCGCCTTCTCCGGCGAATCGGAGGACAGGTTCGCGATCACCTTGCCTTTCAGGTGGCCGGTCGCCTGGCCCAGCACGTCGTACATGGCCGCGTAGTGGGTGAGGCTGAGCACGGTGACCTCGTTCGCGTCGAGCGCGTCGGCGACGGTCGCGGCGCGCTTCGCGCCGAGTTCGACCATGGCGTCGGCCTTTTCGGGGCTGCGGTTCCACACCGTCACCTCGACGCCCGCGTCCAGGAAGGCCCGGACCATCGCCTGTCCCATCGGCCCGAGGCCGACGACGGAGACTGCGTGGGCGGTGGTCTGCTCGGACATGATGTGTCCCTTCGGTTCTCGTCGGTTACTTGCTTCGGCGCCGGGATTCATCGTCGTTCCCGCAGGTAGAGTCGGGAAGACCGAACGTCGAGGTGCGGTTGCTTACCTCGAGGTCCGAAACGAGGTCAGAGGAGCGCGATGGGCATGAGCAGTGACGCGGATCACGAAGTGTGTGGCATGACGGTCGCGATCGATGTCGTCGGCGGCAAGTGGAAGATGCACCTGATGTGGGTGCTCGGCACCGGCCCGCAGCGCTTCGGCCAGATCCGCAGGCTGCTCGACGGGGTCAGCGAGAAGGTCCTCGCCGAGAACCTGCGGCACCTGGAGTCCAGTGGCGTCGTGCACCGGGAGGTCTATCCCGAGGTCCCGCCGCGGGTCGAGTACTCGCTCACGCCGCTCGGCGAGGAGCTGGCCGTCGCGCTGCGTCCACTCGAGGAGTGGGGCGACCGGCACCGGCACGAGCTGTCCGCGAATCTCCTGGCGTCGGCGAGCTGAGCCGACCGGGGTAAGCGGCGACCGGCTCCGGGCGTTCCGGCATCGGCGAGCTAATCCAGCCACTCGGCGGCGATCCGCCCGCCGACGCGTTCGAGCAGTGCCGCCGCCTCCGCCATCGAGCGGTCCGGGTCGGGTTCCAGATCGGCGAGCGCATAGCAGCCCGCGAAGCCCGCGGCCCGGATCTCGCCGGGGGCGAGCAGCGCGCGGCCCGCCACGGCGATCACCGGGACGTCCGCCTTACGGGCGGCCGCGCACACGCCGACCGGCGCCTTGCCGTGCAAACTCTGCTGATCGAGCGATCCCTCACCGGTGACCACGAGGGTGGCGGTGGCGAGCAGGGCGGGAAAATCCAGCAACTCGAGCACGACCTCGATGCCGCTGCGCACCCGCGCGTCCAGCACGGCGAGCGCACCGAAACCGGTACCGCCCGCCGCGCCCGCGCCGGGAAGCCGCGCGAACTCGGGGCCCACGAGTTCGGCCCAGGTGGTGAGCGCAGATTCGAGGACGTCGAGTTCGGCCGGTCCGGCACCCTTCTGTGGCCCGTAGACCGCGGTCGCGCCGGTCGGCCCGAGCAGCGGATTGTCGACGTCGCAGGCCAGCGTGAAGGTCGCACCGACGACACCGGGATGCAGGCCGGAGCGGTCCAGCCGTGCGGCGTGGGCCAAAGCCGCTCCGCCGCGCGGCAATTCCCGTCCGCCGGGATCGAGGATGTGGACGCCGAGGGCCTGCAACATGCCCGCGCCGCCGTCGGTGGAGGCACTGCCGCCCAGGCCGAGCACGATCTCGGTGGCGCCGTGCTCCATGGCATGCGCCAGGACCACCCCGAGCCCATATGTGCTCGCGCTTAACGGGTCCGGCCGTCCCCCTGGCAAGTCCGCCAGACCGACCACGGCGGCCAGTTCGACCACAGCGGTGCAGCCGTGCCGGGCATAGGCCGTGCGGCGAGGTACCCCGGTCGGCCCCGGCGCCGTCAACTCCACCCGGGTCCAACCTGCCGCGACGAAAGCCTCGACCGTGCCGTCGCCCCCGTCGGCGACCGGCACCTGCCGGATCTCGGCATCCGGCGCGCTCCGGCGCAATCCCGCCGCAAGGGCCGCCGCCACCTCCGGCGCGGCCAGCGACCCCTTGAACTTGTCCGGAGCGAGGATCACTCGCGCAGCGGGTGTCATTCCCACATTCTCGGACGCCACCGGATCGGCCGCACCACGACACTTCCGCCCACGAAGCCCGATGCGCTCATGAGCATCCGGACAAGAACGCCGCATACCACTGATCCACAGCGCGGATCGCGGAGGAATTCGCCCTCCGAGTGCGCGTCACCCGGCCGACCTCGAGTTCGTGCTGCGATTTCGAGGGATGGTGCGAGTCGGCGAACTCGCTGTACAGCGACGTTCAGCTTGCGGGCAGCGGGGCTTGGTCGGCTCGGGTGATGTCGACCTTCCCGGTGCGCAGGTAGGTGAGCACGGCCTCGTCCACCGCCGGATTGCCGCGACCGAACGTGCCGTGGTCGCCGCCGTCCACGACGACCAGCGTTCCGCCCAGCGCCGTGGCCATGGCCGGGCCGCCTTCGTATTTGGTCAGCGCGTCGTGACGGCTCTGCAACACCAGCGGCGGGGTGCGCAGCGCCGCACCGGTGATCGGCACCGGCTTCGTCACGGGTTTCCAGGAACCGCAGGCCATTCCCGAGCGCACCAGGTCGGCGCGCGCGTCCATGGCGTTGCCGCCGGAGGCTATGGTGCCTGCCGCGGCGCCGAGCAGTTCCGGCCTGCCGGGCACGGCGTTCTCGTTGCAGGTGATCGCGCTGAACACGAACCGCCCGGTGGGGTCGGTCGAGGTCGCGCCCTCGATGGCTCGCAGGCGCTGCACGTTCGCCGGATCGGCCGCGGCGTCGGCCATCGCGCGGGCGAAGACCGGCCAGAAGGTGCGGGTATAGGTGGCTACGGTGGTCGCGCCGAGCAACGGCACCTGCGCGGAGACGCCCCCGCTGACCAAGGTGCGCAACAGGTTCTGCAGTTTGCCGAGCTGCTCGACGCTGCCGGTGTAGCCGTCCCTTGCGATCTCGGCCAGCGGCTCGGGCAGCGCGCCGGGCAAGTCGCCGATGCTCGCGGGCGGCGGGGTGAGGTTGGCGTACCAGCCGCCGCCCTGGGCCGCCGCCAACCGGACCCAGTTGCGATAGACCTGCAATGCGGTGTCGCCGAGGTGGTATTCGCCGTCGTGTTCGGCGATCCAGGCGAACAAGTCGTCCAGGCGCTGTTTGCCCGCGACCTGCTGCTGGGCGAACTCCTCGGTCCACACCCAATCCGGGTTGACGTTGGAGTCCAGGACCATCCGGTCCACCCGGTCGCCGAACAGCGCCGCGTACACCGCGCCGAGGTAGGTGCCGTAGGACGTGCCCAGGTAACCGATCCGCTCCAGCCCGAGCGCGGCGCGCACGGCGTCGATGTCGCGGGCGGTGTTCTCCGTGGTGATGGCGTCCAGGTAACCGGGCTGCGCCGCGTCACAGGCCTTCTTGATCTCGTCGCGATTGCCGCCGCCGAGCGAGACCTGCCGGCCCTGCTCGTTCTTGGTGCTCGTGCCGCATTCCAGCGGTGTGGCCCAGCGCAGACCGCGCGGCTGGACGGCGATCCGGTCGTAGTGCTCGGCGAGCCCGGCGGGGAATATCTCCACCCGGCGCGCCCAGTAGTCCAGCGCGTCCGCGCCGGGACCGCCGGGGTTGGCGAACAGGACACCTTCCCGCTCACCCGTGGCGGCGATCCGGCTGACGGTGAGTTCGATCGTGGGCCCATCCGGGTCGGCGTAGTTCATCGGCACGCTGACGACGGCGCACCGCACGCCCCGATCGGCGGGCACCGCGCCCTCCGGGCACCGGCCGAAGGCGATTCCCGGCGCGGCGTCCGCGACGCCGGTGACGATCGATCCCCCGAGCAGGCCCGCGGCGACCACGATGGCCGCGACCCGCGAAACCCGCGGTGTCCTCATCATTTTCGTACCTCCCCGAGCCTGCCCGCTCGCGCGCGACGACGGACCCGACCAAGAGCATTCTGCGCAGGGCCGCCGGGACAGACAAGTCGGTGGCGGGATTCCGCCCGGTCTGGCGTGTGATTTATCCGGACACCGGCGCACAGAGTAGCGTCGAGCCATGTCGACCGAGGTCAGCAACAACACCGCACTGGAACGCTTCGAGATCTACGTCGACGGTGCGATCGCCGGCTACGCCGAATACCAGGACACGGCTTCCGAGCGCGCGTTCGTGCACACCGAGATCTACTCGTCCTACGAGGGCCAGGGCTATGCGCGGCTGTTGGTCGAGACCGCGCTGAACAGCACCCGCGACGACAAGCTCGGCGCGCTGCCCATGTGCCGGACGGTCCACCACTTCATCGAGACCCGCCCCGAATACCTCACTATGGTGCCGCACTGGGCGCGCGACCGGCTGAACCTGCCGCAGTAGGCCCTCAGTAGGCCGCGACGGCGGCGTCGAGCGCCTTCTGCAGATCGGTACGCACCAACCGGGCGATGTCACCGGGCCGGGGCGGCAACTCGAGTATGGGGACGCCGAAGTGGAAGCTGGCCCCCTTGGCGTCCTCCTTGGTCGGCCGCACCGCCGGGTCCCGGCGCGGACCGTAGCTCAGTGCCATCGACACCAGCACGGGCTCGACGCCGAGCTTCATCGCCCGGAAGGCGATGTGCCCGATCCCGCTGCCCACCGCTTGCACGCGGGCGGGGTCCACGTCGTTGCAGGTGCCCTCGGGGAAGACCGCGATGCCGTCGCCGCGGGCCAGCCGCTCCGCGCAGACGTCCATCATGCGCTGGCCCGCGGCGTTCACCGCGCGGATGCCGTGGTCCTTGCCGCGGAACACCGGGATGCCGCCCATCATGTCGATCTTGCGCCGCTGATCGGGATCGACGAACAGTTCGTCCTTGGCCAGCACGCGCACCCGGCCGATCACCCGCCGTAGCCCGCTGCGCCACGCGGCCGCGGCCACGGTGTAGGGGTCGCTCTCGGAGAGATGGTTGATCGCGATCAGCAGCGGCCTGTTCTGCCTGATCACCGTGCGGAGCGCGACGCGCGCGCCCTCCGCGTAGGTGACGCGCGGGTGGTAGCGGCGGCCGAGAACGGCGTAGGCCCCCCATGCCTTCAGGCGGTTCTGGCGATGATCGCGGTAGTAGTCGTACACGGTGTCGCTGTTCTCGAGGCGCACCTCGGGCGGTTCCATGAGCTGGACTCTACGATGTGGCGCCGGTGGCGCGACGGGGCGTCCGCCCTCGGGCCGCCACCCGTTCGGCGAATCCGGAACACAGAAGTCGGCCGCAGAAGGCGCATTGTGGGC
Source organism: Nocardia exalbida NBRC 100660 (assembly GCF_000308575.1). Taxonomy (GTDB): domain Bacteria; phylum Actinomycetota; class Actinomycetes; order Mycobacteriales; family Mycobacteriaceae; genus Nocardia; species Nocardia exalbida. Next base: position 15,589 of record NZ_BAFZ01000123.1, read on the forward strand.
GAACAGCTGCGATGATGTCGGAGTGGCACGCGCAGAAGACCCGGACGATCGGAAGACCCGCGGCGGGCACGGTGACCGCAGGCGACGCGAGTTCCGGCACGGCGAGCAGGTGGTTCGTGCCGGGACGCTGCTGGTGTCGTCCACCGAACTGGTCGAACCCACTTTCCGGCGCACCGTCGTCTACATCATCGAGCACAACGAGGCGGGCAGCCTCGGCGTGGTGCTCAACCGCCCGAGCGACACGGCCGTGCACGACGTGCTGCCGCGCTGGACGGACGCGGTCGCGGCGCCACGCACGCTGTTCATCGGCGGCCCGGTGAAACGGGACGCCGCGCTGTGCCTGGGCACCGTCCGGGTGGGCGCGCGCATCGAGGGCGTTCCCGGGCTGCGGCGCATCGACGGACGGGTCGTCCTCGTCGACCTGGACGCCGATCCCGAGCGGGTGGCCCCGCTCGTCGAGGGCATCCGGATCTTCGCGGGCTACGCGGGCTGGACCTTCGGGCAGCTCGAGGGCGAACTGGAGAACGACGACTGGATCGTGGTCTCGGCCCTGCCGTCCGACCCGATCAGCACGGGCCGCGCGGACCTGTGGGCGCACGTGCTGCGCCGTCAGCCGCTCCCGCTGTCCTTGCTCGCGACACACCCGATTGAACTCGAACGCAACTGAGACCGTGTACTCCTCGAAGGGACCGAAGGAGACACGACATGAGACACGACAACTGAACCGGCGAGAGCATGGGTGACGCATCGGGTGCGCCCACCGACCGGACCCGCAATTCGAGCGGAGAGGTAGCCAGTTGTGCGCAAGGTACGCGGCGAGACGGGCCCGCCAGACGACCAGTCCGAATTGATGCGGGCTCTCTACCAGGAACACGCCGCCCCGCTGTGGCGGTACACGCTCGGCTTGGTTCGGGACCGGGGGCGGGCAGAGGACATCGTGCAGGAAACATTGCTGCGGGCCTGGCAACGGCCGAACGTCTTGGATCAATCGACCACGTCGGCGCGGGCGTGGCTGTTCACCGTGGCGCGCAATCTCGCCGTGGATGAGCACCGCAGCGCCCGCAGCAGGCGCGAGTTCCGCACCGACAACCCACCCGAACGGGCGACCCCCGACCACTCCGATCGTGCGCTGGACGGCTGGCTGGTCGCCGATGCCCTCGGCAAGCTCAGCGCCGACCACCGCGAGGTGATCGTGCGGGCCTACTACCGGGGACTGTCCACACATCAGATCGCCGAGGAACTCGACGTCCCGCCGGGCACGGTGAAGTCCCGGATGCACTACGGTATGCGCGCATTGCGCCTGGCACTACAGGAGATGGGGGTGACGAATCAATGACGGACATCACCGACGACTTCAGCACGTGGGACGCCCCGTATGTGCTCGGCTCCCTCACCCGCGAAGAGCGCCTGCAGTACGAGAGCCA
>NZ_BAFZ01000122.1 GCF_000308575.1 Nocardia exalbida NBRC 100660
GCCGGGGAGGTGCACGGGGGCGGAGCGGAAGGTCTGGGCGGCTCGACGCCGGACGTGCGCCGCGTCCTGTTGGTCTGGGACGCCCCGAATCTCGACATGGGCCTCGGCGCCATTCTCGGCGGTCGCCCCACCGCCGCCTACCGCCCGCGGTTCGACGCGCTCGGCCGCTGGCTGCTGGCCAGGACCGCCGAATTGTCGGTGGGCGCGGTGCACCGCGTGGAACCCGAGGCCACCGTCTTCACCAACATCGCGCCGGGCACCGCCGACGTCGTGCGCCCCTGGGTGGAGGCGCTGCGCAACGTCGGCTACGCGGTCTTCGCCAAACCCAAGATCGACGACGACTCCGACGTCGACGCCGACATGCTGGCGCACATCGCCCTACGCAGTCGCGGCGCCGGCCTGGCGGGCATCATGGTCGCCTCGGCCGACGGCCAGGCGTTCCGCGAACCGCTGGAGGAACTCGCCGCCAAGGGAGTGCCGGTCCAGGTGCTCGGCTTCCGCGAGCACGCGAGTTGGGCCGTCACATCCGATACTCTCGAATTCATCGACCTCGAGGACATTCCGGGCGTGTTCCGTGAACCGCTGCCCCGGGTGAGCCTCGACTCGCTGCCCGACGAGGGTGCCTGGCTGCAGCCGTTCCGGCCGCTGTCGGCACTGCTCACCTCTCGCCCCGCCCAAGGAGTCGCTTAGTGTTCACACGCTGGGGCGATCTGGTATACCGGCTGCGTTTCGCCGTCATCGGCGTAGTCGTGGCCGGTCTTCTGGCTCTCGGTGGCTACGGCCTCGGGTTGGAGGACCACCTCAGCTCCAGCGGGTGGGATGATCCGACCTCGGAGTCGGCGCGTGCGGCGCGGATCAAAGACGGGGCCTTCGCACGGAATCACGACTCCGACGTCATCGTGTTGTACACCGCGCCGAATGGCAAGACCATCGACGATCCGGAGTTCAGCGGCAAGATCATCGAGAATCTCGCCGCTCTGCCCCGCGAGCATCCGGACGAGATCACCAAGATCAATGGGATGTACTGGCGGAACGACGCGAACATTCCGACTCAGGCCAGCATTTTCGGGTCGAAGGACAAGAAGTACGCCTTCGCGTCCATCGCCATCAGGGGCGATAACGACACCGATATGGTGCGCAACTACCGCAAGGTGAAGAACGTCTTCTTCATCCCCGGCGTCGACGTCCAGGTGACCGGGTTGCAGGCCGTCGCGGGCACATTGAACGACACGATGGCCGACGATCAGAAGCGCATGGAGATCCTCGCCATTCCGGCCGTGGCCCTCCTGCTCTTCTTCATCTTCGGCGGAATCGTCGCCGCCGCGCTGCCGCTGATCGTCGGTGGCCTCACCGTGGTCGGCGCCTGGGGGATCGTCCGCTTCATCACCGAGTTCACCGAGGTGAATTCGTTCGTCTCGCCGGTCGTCTCGATGATCGGCCTCGGTCTTGCCATCGACTACGGCCTGTTCATCGTGAGCCGATTCCGGGAGGAACTCGCCGAGGGTTACAGCACCAAGGCCGCTGTCCGCAGATCGGTGATGACCGCCGGCCGCACCGTGGTGTTCTCCGCCACCATGATCGTCGCCAGCCTCGGCGGCATGCTGCTGTTCCCCCAGGGCTTCTTGAAATCGGTCGCCTACGGCGCCATCGCGACGGTCACTTTGGCGGCGCTGACCTCGATCACCGTATTGCCCGCGATGCTGGCGGTGCTCGGCAAGCGCGTCGACATGCTGGGCCTCAAGCGGTTCCGCAAGACGAAGACCGCCGACGAGGTGGAGGGCGGCTTGTGGGGGCAGTCGACCCGCTGGGTGATGAAGCATCCGCTCAAGATCGCGATTCCACTCTGCATCGTCTTGCTGCTGCTGATCATTCCGGTCAAGAACCTGACTTTCGGCGGCATCAACGAGCGGTATCTGCCACCGGACAATTCGACCCGGCTGGCGCAGAAGCAGTTCGACACGATCTTCCCGCTGCGCAAGTCGGATCCGATCGAACTGGTCTTCGTCGTCGACGATCCCAGCCTCGCTCCCCAGGTGGGCAAGGTGGTGAAGGAGGCGAGCAAAGCGCCCGGGCTGGCCGGTGAATTCGCTTACCCGCCGAGCACGGCTCCCAACGACAAGACCATTTACAACACGTCCGTCACGTTGACCAATTCGGAAGACGCCGATCCGACCATCGAGTACCTGCGCTCGCTGGAATTGCCCGACGGTGTCACCCTGCTCGTCGGCGGTCAGCCCACGATCCAGAAGGACAGCATCGACGCCCTGCTGGGCCGGATGCCCCTGATGATCGCGCTGGTCCTGTTCGTGACGACGCTGCTGATGTTCCTGACCTTCGGGTCGCTGGTGCTGCCGATCAAGGCCGCGCTGATGAGCGCCCTCGGCCTCGGGTCCACGCTCGGCATCCTCACCTGGATCTTCATCGATGGCCACGGCGCGGGCCTGCTGAACTTCACTCCGCAGCCGATCATGTCGCCGGTGCTGGTGCTGATCATCGCGATCATCTACGGTCTGTCGACCGACTACGAGGTCTTCCTCATGTCGCGCATGGTCGAGGCGCGTGCCCAGGGCGCTAGCACCACCGAGGCCGTCCGGATCGGCACCGCGCAAACCGGCCGGATCATCACCGCCGCCGCGCTGATCCTGCTCGTCGTCACCGGCGCGTTCGCCTTCTCCGACCTGGTGATGATGCAGTACATCGCCTACGGCATGATCGCCGCGCTGTTCATCGACGCGACCGTGCTGCGCATGCTGCTCGTCCCGGCGACCATGAAGCTCCTCGGTGACGACTGCTGGTGGGCGCCTGCCTGGATGAAGAAGGTGCAGGAGAAGGTCGGGCTCGGTGAGCCGATCCTCGACGACGAGCGAGTCGGCGGTGACGATCTCGTCGACCTGGTCAAGACCACGCCGATCACCGACCCGGTGACCATGCAGATTCCCGCGGTCGCCGACGCCAACAAGGTGCCGCGCAGGCGTAAGCCGCGTACGGTCGCCGAGATCGAGGCCGACGCTCCCACCAGGCGGCTGGACCGGGTTCCGCCGTCGCCGTCGCCGGCGCCGCAGGCGACGCCCGTGCCTCCGCCGCTCGATCCGAGCAGGCAGCGACCGGAACCGCCGCGAAATGCCACCCCTCCGCACGGTGAGCCGATTCGCCCGCGGCGGATCTCGCAGGCGCCGAACCCTCCGCGCTCGACACCGGACCGGACGGAGCAGCGGCCACCCTCGCCGCCCGCGAACCCGCAAGGCTTCGCAGCGCCGCGACCGATTCCGCCCACGGGTCTGCCGCAGGACCAGAACGCGCCGCACGCCGGTGTGCCGTCGGTCGTTTTCCCCGAGCACAGCCCGCGACCCGTCGTGTCCTCGGTCACGCCGCCCGCACCGCGCCCGACCGCCGCACCGGAACCCCTTCCGCTGTCCGGCATCTCGCAAGACCCGACCCTCGACCTCGCCCAGCCCGGCGCCCCTCGTGCGGCGCGGCATCTGCCGCCGGACGCCCCTGGCGCTTTCGACGGCCCCGCTCACCGCGCACCCGAGCCCGAGCCCGAAGCGCCCGCGGAGCCGTACAACGGACCGGACACCACCAACCGCAGCAGTATCGAGAGCTGGATGGCCGAACTCCGCTCTTCCCGCCGCCACGTCGGCAGGCCCGAGGAGGGCCGCCATCACGGCGGCGACGGCCGCACGGTAAGCGTGAACGAACTCCTGCGCCGCCGCGACCGCGAGTGAGCGTGTAGGCGTCGCAATGGAACGCCGCCGCGCCCTGGCCGGGTAGTTCGCCCGGAAAGAACGCAGCGGCCTTACCGATCCGCGTTTACGGACGCGCTGTGTAGTACCACCAGTCCGTCTTCCCATCCGGAATGTACGGTTCGCATCCGGTGTAGACCGTTGCACGTTCGTTGATCACTGCGATTCGCGGCAGCAGGGCTGCGCACCGGAGGTGACTCAGTCGACGGTCGTGTCCTCGGGGTCGACGGTTTTCGCGTCGGCGAAAGCGCGGGCGTAGCGCGTTCCGGCCAGGAGCAGCAAAATGCCGACGACCAGGAAGGCGGCGACGCGGACCAAGCCGTCCAGGGTGGCCAGGTCGAAGAGGAAGAGTTTGGCCAGTGCGGCTGCCGTGACCAACAGTCCTGAGCCCAGGGCGAGTTTGGCCACGGCGGGTGCGGTGGCGAGCCTGCGCAAACCGAACAGGAGGGCGGCGGTCGCGGCTGCCATCCAGAGGATGGTCGCGGCGCTGTGGCCGACGAGGAAACCGTTCGGCGTCCGGGTCGCGACGCCGATGGAGACCGTCGTCGCGGTGACGGCGTACAACCCGGCGATGCTGGCGGTGATCCATTGCCACTCGTTGCCCGTGGCCGGGCCGGGCACTCGCCGCGCGCACCACAGGGCCACCGCGACCACGCCAAGGGCGAGTACCGCACCGAGCACGGTCGCCACGCCCAGTTCCGCTTCCGAGCGATGCTGCGAGGCGAGTATTTCCGGGCTCGCGACATTCAGCAGTGCGAAGCCGCCGAGCACCGCGAACGCCGTGCCGAGACCCGCCGCCGGGCGTGATCTCCGCTGGCCCGCTACGCCCAGGAAGGTCAGCGCCACCAGGAGCAGCCCCGTGGGGAGCGTTCGCGGCCCGGTCGCACCGACGCACGCCTCGAGCAAGGCGATCGAGCCCGCGACAGCGGCCACGAGCGCGGTGTGTCCCGGAATCCGCAGGTAGGCGTTCAGTTTCGCCACCATGGTCACCGCCGCGACGAGCAGAAGCACAGCGGCGGCGATCGAGGCCACCGATACCGTGACGAACCGCTCCTCGAACATCCCCGGAGCGACCAGGATCGGCGCGAGCGCCGCCGCCATCGTCAGCGAGGCAGTGACATCGGCGGCCCGATGCCGGACGACGACGAGCGTCCCGGCGACCCCGACCAGCGCGACCGCCACCGCGGCCACGAGCACCCAGGTGCGCTCCTCGGCCGCGGGCGTACCGAGGATCGCCCCCGTGACGAACGCGAACGTCGCCAATACAGCCGGCAAAGTCCGTGCCACGTGCAGATACGGCCAGTTCCGCGTCAATTGCACCGGCACGCAGGCCAGTTGCAACACGATCAAGAACGCGAGCAGGACCAGCCGCGTGGTCAGAACCGGAGACAGCGCCGCCCCGGCGAGCACCACCAGCACCGCGAAAGGCTGCGAACGCCACTGCATCGCCAGCCCGACGCCCGCGGTGGCGACACCGAAGGCGACGGCGAGCCCGAGCACCGGATGCAGCCAGTGGTAGATGGCGGTCAGCGCGACGACATCGAGGTAAGCGCCCGCGATACCGGTGGCCGCCAGCGCGATACCGCCGACCCGCCCGCCGGACCGCCCGAAGACGCGCACGCCGGTACCCACCAGCGCTGCCGAGAAGGCCGCTCCGGCGACAACCCTCGGCACCGGCCCGAAGAACCCCGCCTGCGCGGCCAATACCAGCAGCATCGCGACGCCGATCAGCGTCACCGCGACACCGGCCAGCGCGAGGATCCGGCTGATCACCCCGTCGCGCTGCCACCACGGAGTGTGCGGCACTGGTGGCTTCGCGCGCGGTGGGACAGGCGGTCGAGGCGGCGTCGGACCGTGTGCGTTCGGCGGCCACGGAGCAGCACCCCACGCGCCACCGGGCGGCGGGGTGAAACGCGGAGCGTAAGGGGGCTGCGGAGGGGGAACCGGCATACCGGACGCCGGCGAATGATCCGGCCACGGCGACGTCCCGAATGGCACGGCGCCGGACGGAGGACGCTCCGGTCCCGCGAACCCACCACGGGCGGGCGTATGAGCCGTGCCGGACGACGGGCTCGCATCGGCCGCCGTCCGACCAGCCACGCCGGACGTCTGGTCACCCGTCCCGCCCGGTACGGAACTTCTCGGAACCGGAGCACTCGCGTCGTCGGCCGTCCGCCCACGCGTTCCCCCCGCCGCGAATCCACCGGGCGCGTCAGCCATCCACTTGCGAGCGTCTCCGGTCTCGCGCACACCCCGCGAGTCAACCGACAACCCACCCACTGGCACACCCCCGGGATCACCCGACAACCCGCCCACTGGCATTCCCGGCGCGTCCCCCACCGATCCACCGGCATCTCCGGTCACCGAGGTACCCGACGTGTCAGCCGTAGACCCGCGAGCCTCTCCGGCGACGAGACCGCCCGGCGTAGTGGATCGGCCGGTGTCCCCTCGCCCGCCGCCCGTATCCGCGGCGACCTGCTCGTGCAGCAGCCGCAAATCCTGTCCGAGCAAGCCCAGCCGCGTCCCCAACGTGGTGAACTCGCCGGAGAGCCGCGCGAGCAGCGCCGGATCGATGGAGGTAGTCATGACTCTCATGCTGATTTCCGCGAGGTGCGCGGGCATGAGTAGTTACCCCTGGTAGACAGCCGGGTTCTACCCGACCGGCCCGCACCCGGGGCTGTCGGATACGGACCGGTCACGCCAGGTGGTCAGTAGGCGCGCGAGCCGATGACCTCGTGCACGGCATCGATTACCGCGGCGCGCGGGGGCATGCGCAGGACGCCCGGCGCCGGTTCGCCGGCCCAGTGCCAGCCGAGGGCCGTGTCGGAGCTGGGCAGCAGGATGATGCGACCGCCGGGGACGACGGTGACGCCGTGGCCTGCGAGGCAGCGGCGAACCGGGACTTCGACCGGCCGAGCGGGGCTCGGGGGCGTGACGAGGAAGGTCCAGGTGCGTTCGCCGGGGTCGGCGATCACGGCCGCGGTGTGGTTGCGGTCCAACTGGGCCAGCACTTTCCGGCCCAGCTCCGGCGGCATGACGATCGCCCCGATGATGGATCCGGTGGTGATGCTCGGGCGTCCGGCCAGAAGCTGAACCGGCAGCCCGTAGGTATGCCGCAGCAGATGCGCGACCTCATGCGGAGTGTGACAGCTTTCGAACATCGCCCTACTCCGCATCACAGAAGCCGAATTCGGTCATAACGGCGGACTTTCGGGATAGCAACCCGCGCTGGTCGCGCATCCCTGTGCCGGGATTCGCGGGAAGAGCGCTGCGCACCGGCCGGGTGGCCTGTGCACCAGGCCGCGGCGCGCGATCGGCGCGCCCGGCCTGCACGGTGGTATTCGGCATGGTTTTCATCGCCGCCGCCCTTTGCAGTCAAAGTTGCAGAAAGGCAACGGTATTCCAACCAGCAGCGAACGAGTCGTACGCAATGTCCCACTTCGGTAGTCCCAGATAACATAGCGTCGTACTCTGAAACCCAGATTTAACAAAGGACTTGGGTATGGACGAATCGTCGATCGGAGTTCGGATCCGCCAGTTCCGCGGCAAGGCGCTCACCCAGCGTCAACTCGCCGACCAGGCGGGAGTCAGCGTGGATCTGGTGCGCAAACTCGAGCAGGGCGGTCGCCAGACCGCCTCCATCGCCAGCTTGCAGAAGATAGCGCGCGCCCTGGACGTGGACATCGCCGATCTGATCGGCAAGCGCCAAGGTGTGCCTTCCGCCGATCCGGACGCGGGCATCGTGGCGATCCGCCGCGCCCTGACACCGGTCGACGACCTGCTCGGCGAGACCAAGGAGGAGGCGGCGGTCAGCCTCGACGACGGCCGTCGGGCGGTCGACTACGCCTGGGGCGCCTACTGGTCGGGCCGCTACGAACTGCTGACCTCGATCCTCCCGCCCGGGTTGACCCAGCTCCGCGCCACCGTGCACGCCGCGCGCAACGGTTCGGTCGCGCCTGCCAACGAGTTGCTGGCCCGGATGTACTGGGTGACCGGTTGTACGCTGGTGCATCTCGGCCAGACCGATCCGGCGTTCCTGGCGATCCGGCAGGCGCTCACCGCCGCCGAGCTGGGCAACGACCCCCTGCTGCTGGCCACCATCCGCGGTTCGGTGGCCTGGCAGTTGCTGGTGCAGGGCCGCTACGACGAATCGCGCGGCGTCGCGCTCAACGCGGCCGCGACCCTCGAGCCCTCCGGCGACGTCACGCCGACGCACCTGTCCGCCTACGGCTCGCTGGTGTTGCAGGGGGCGACCGCCGCGGGCCGGGCGCAGGACGTGCAGGAGGCACTGTCCCTGGTCGAGGCCGCGAGCGAAGTCGCCATGCGGATCGGCGTGGACCGGCAGGACTACGAGACCTATTTCGGCCCCTCACAGGTCGTCATGCAGACGGTCGATGTCAACGTCTCCTCCGAGCGCTACCCGGAGGCACTGGCCGCGGCCAAGAACATGCCGGTCAACGGCAGCCTCCCGCAGGCGTCGCGAGCCCGGCACCTCGCCGACACGGCGGTCGCGCTGACGCGCACCGGGCAGCACCGGCGGGCGCTGGACGCCTTGCTCACCGCGGAACGGGTGGGCGGCGCGGACTGGCTGAAATACCAGACCCTGCCGCGTCATATCGTGTCCGAACTGCTCGACCACGACCGGAAGGTGCCGCTGCGCGCGTTCGCCCGCCGGGTCGGGGTCAACACCTAGGTCGCCGCCCGTTCACCGGCCCGTTCGATCACCTCGTCCAGCACCTCGCGCGAGCGCACGAGATCGTTGATGGTGCGGGTGATCCGCTCCCGCTCCGTCCGCAGCTCGTCGACCAGCGCGGGCGTGGCGTACTCGTTGGGACCGCCGTCCGCGTCGCGCATGCAGGGCAGGATCCGCGAGATCTTCTTGCTGGTGAGTCCCGCCGCGAGCAGCTCCTGAATGTGGATGACCCGGTCCACCGCCCGCTCCGGATAGTCGCGATGACCGCCGGGTGTGCGATCGGAGGCCAGCATGCCTTGCTGCTCGTAGTAGCGCAGCGACCGCTCACTCACGCCGGTCCGCTCCGCGAGTTCCCCGATTCGCATCCGCCACCTGCCTTTTCCCGTTCCGGCTTGAATCTCACATCGGTGTCAAGTTTTACCGTACTACCATGACGAACACAGCGGCTCCCGCCCTCTTCCAGCCCGCGGCCATCGGCTCCCTCGCACTGCCGAACCGCCTCGTGATGGCACCGATGACCCGCAACCGCGCCGCGTCCGACGGCACGCCGTCCCCGCTCATGGCGACCTACTACACCCAGCGCGCGAGCGCGGGCCTGATCATCGCCGAGGCGACCACGCCGAACCGGGTCGGGCAGACCTACGCCGACATCCCCGGGATCTATACCGAACAACACATCGCGGGCTGGCGCGCGGTGACCGGCGCTGTCGCGGCCGCGGGCGGGCGCATGTTCCTGCAACTACAGCACGGCGGTCGCGTCGGTCATCCGGACAACAGCGGGCTGTCGCCGATCGCGCCCTCTCCGATCGCGCTGCCCGAACCGATTCACACGCCCAGCGGCGCGCAAGATGCCGTTGTCCCGCTGGAGATGTCCACCGCCGACATCGAAACCACCATCGCCGATTTCGTGTCCGCCGCCCGCAACGCCATCGCGGCCGGATTCGCGGGGGTGGAGATTCACAGCGCGAACGGTTATCTGCTGCACCAATTCCTGGCGCAGAACACCAATCAGCGCACCGACTCCTACGGCGGGTCCGTGGCCAACCGCATCCGTTTCACCCGTGAAGTGGTCGAAGCGGTCGCGGACGCGATCGGCGCCGAGCGCGTCGGTGTGCGAATCTCTCCCGGAGTCTCGGTCAACGGCATCGACGAGGGCGACACCGACGATATCTATCCCGCACTGGTCTCGGCACTGGCGGAAAGCGGCCTCGCCTACCTGCACTACGTCTTCGCCGACCCCGATCAGCCGCTGTTCCAGCGGATTCGGTCGCTGTGGGCGGGCACCTTGATCGCCAACCCGAACCTGGGCTGGGGCGTTCCCCTGCCCGAGGACGGCGGCGGGCAAGCCGCGCGGCGCCTGCTCGCCGGGCGGCGCCGACCTGATCTCCCTGGGCCGTACCTTCCTGGCCAACCCCGACCTGGTCGAGCGATTCCGCGCGGGAGCGCCGCTGAACCCGGTCCGCGACGCGCACCTCATGTACGTGGGCGGCGCGGAGGGCTACACCGACTACCCGACGCTGGCCATGGCGCCCGCGACCCACTGAACGGCCGCTCAGCGACCCATCAACCGCCGCCACTGCGCGATGAACGGATGCTTCGCGGTGACCGATCCGAATCGCAGTTTGCCGTGCACCACCAGATGCAGCGGGCCGATCGGCGGGCCGGTGCGGACCTTGTTGTTCACGCTGGAACCGATCAGCTCCAGACTGTTCAGGTCGACGGTGGCCTCCGCGGGCACGATCAGGTTGATCGAGCCGAAGAAGTCGTCGACACGCAGTTCGACCACTTGGGTCGACATGATCGCGGCGGTGAAGTCCAAGGTGACCCCGGACAGCCAGTTGTTCAGATGCAGCGTGGGCGGCACCTGCCACGAGCCGCGGCGGTTCACCCCGGACAACCGCGAACGGATCACGTTGCCCGTGGCGTTCGAGCCGGGGGCCTGCCTGGCGAACGCCGGCGAGGTGTTCACGAACGTCGACGGCGCCGCGGCGGGCTGCCCGACCAGGCGCACACCGGGCAGATCGATGAGGACGGCGTTCAACTCGCCGCGCGTCCTGGCGGCCAGAGCCGTGTCCATCCGCTCGGTGAACTCGCCGAGCGAGAGCATGCCGAGGCCGACGGCGCGCTGCAACAGTTGACCGACGTGTTCCCGCTCGGCGTCCGACACGCGCAGTTCCCGGTCGCCCACCGCGCCGCCGGAGCCGACCGCCTTCGATACCGATTCGGGCCCACCCATGCGATCGAGGTTACCGAGCGCGCGGCCACCTCCGCATCAGGGCGATCCCTGATCCGGAGGGCGCCGGGGGCCTACTCGAGCCCCTGTTCGATGGCGTAGCGGGTCAACTCGACCCGGTTCGCCAGCTGCAATTTGCGCAGCGTCGCCTGCACGTGGTTCTCCACGGTGCGATGACTCAGTCCCAGCCGCGTCGCTATCTGCTTGGCGGACAACCCTTTCGCCACCATCCGCAGCACCTCGGTCTCCCGCTCGGTGAGCGCGGGCCGGTGTGGCTCGTCCGGTTGCGCGGGCGCGGTCGCCATCCGCCGGTATTCGCCGAGCACCAGCCCGGCCAGCCCGGGAGTGAACACCGCTTGACCGGCCGCGGTGGCGCGCACGGCGTCGACGAGCTCGGCCGCCGACGCGCTTTTGACCAGGTAGCCCGAGGCGCCCGCCTTGATCGCGTCGAGTACGTCGTCACGCTCGGCCGAGGCCGAGAGCACGAGCACCCGGCTCTGCGGCGACACCCGCAGCACCTCGGCGGTGGCCTGCGCCCCGTTGCCGTCGGGCAGCTGCATGTCCATCAGCACCACGTCCGGGCGCACCGCGGCGGCGCGCCTGCCCGCCGCGGCGACACCGTCGGCCGTGGCCGTCACCTGGAAGCCCGCCTCGGTGAGATCACGAGAGACGCCGTCGCGCCACATCGGGTGGTCGTCCACCACCATCACCGAAATGGACTCGGCCGCCTGGTCCGTCATCCGCGCCTCCCGTCGTCGCTCATCTGGGCACCCGGAATTCCCATTCGGTGCCGAACCCGACCCCGCCGTCGATCTCGGTGAGCAGGTCCGCGCTGCCGCCGAGGGCCGCGATCCGGCCGACGATCGATCGGGAGACCCCCATGCGCCCTTCGGCTTCCGCCTCGGCCAGCCGGCCCGGCGGAATGCCGACGCCATCGTCGCGCACACTGATCACCAGTTCGTCGCCGGTGTCCTCCAGTAGGACATATGCTCTCGCGTCCGGCCCCGCGTGCAGTTCCACATTGGACAGCGCCGTGGCCACAGCCGAGGCGATCTCGTTCGCCATCCAGCGGCCGACCCGCACCGGCTCGCCGGGCGTGGACACCGACACCGCGGGGGTGGATTGCGCGGTCAGCAGGGGCCGCAGGTCGACCTCAGTGCCCCCCGCGTCCCGGTGATCGGCCTGCTCGGTGATCAGCACGCGCAGCGCCACCTCCTGCTCACCGGCTCGCAACGCCAATTCCTCCGTGGGC
>NZ_BAFZ01000121.1 GCF_000308575.1 Nocardia exalbida NBRC 100660
CGACGATCCTGGCCAGCAGCGCCGCCACCGCCACCCCGCAGGCCGCGCCCCACAGGGCGAGTGTCGCGCCGCCGCCGAGCGCGAGGATCACCAGCGCGGGCGCGACCCGGGCGATACCGGCGGCGCCGAGCACCGTTCCCAACGCCCGAAACCGCCTGCCGCCCTGCAACATTCCCTGCTCACCGGACAACAGCACCAGCGCGGGCGCCGCACCGAGCGCCGCCGCGGTGGCGGCCACCCCCACATTCAGCGTGACGGCGACCAGCGGCACCAGCGCCGCGGCCGCCAAGGCCACGATCACCGCGCATCGCCAGTGGAGCCCGCGCAGCGCAGCCGTCCCCGCGCCGCGCACGAGTTCCCTCGCCACCACGTTCTGCAACGCCAGCGCCGGAACCGCGCACAGCAGCTGCACGGCGAGCAGACTCGCGAACTCGCTGTAGCCGGTGACTCCCAGCCACCGACCGGCCAGCAGCTGCAACAGATACCCGGCGACGTTCGCGGTCATCGCACCCGCCGTCACCCACGTCAGATCCGCCACCACAGGAAACCGACGGACAGCAGACACGTGGCCCATCGTCCCACCCGCGCAGGCCGTTGCCGGTCCCGCCCCGCCGCAGCGCGAACGGCGCTCGCCATGGATCAGGCAGTCCGGGGCGCCGGACCGGGCCGACCGGTCATGGACCGCGCGCAGAGGACCCCTGGATCCGCCGCGCGCGCCGGACGGTCGCCGAGAACGGCGGCCTGCGACTCGCGGAGTACGGCACGAACCGGGTACCGAGGGATCGCCGCCTCGGAGCACAAGCACAATCGCCGGACCGAGTGCCGCCGAGCCGTCCTGCAAACCGACAGCGTCGCGACAGCACTGTCATGGCGTACAAGCGGGGTGGAGACGTTCGGCGTCACCGGTACGAGAATCGACGACAGCGCGGTCGGCGGTGGGGCGCCGCACGACTCGCCTGGCCGGACGGACTCGCGATCCGCTCGCGTGTCCTACCGAAGCCAGAACTGCGCGCGAACTCCGCCGAGGCGCTGCTGGACAGCGCCGACCAGCATCAATCCACCGAGCCCGGACACCGACCCGGGAGCCCCGCTGACTCGGCGGCGGAAGACAGCGGGACGTACAGTGCTCAGGCGTGAATGGGAGCGGTCGAGACCGAGCGGTGGCTGCTGGATACAGCGCGGCCGGGGCGCTGCTGGTTACCGCACCCTTGCTGGCGCCGGGATACCTGCTCCTGCGCGACGCGGTGAGCACGCCGCGCAGCTATCCGACCGACTCGGCGCTCGGTCTCGGCGACGCTGCGCCCCGTGCGGTGCCGCAGGATGCGCTGCTGGCCGTGCTGTCGGCGTTCGTCGACGGCGGGCTGCTGGTCAAAGCGATTCTCGTCGTCGCGCTGTGGGCCGCGGCGTACGGGGCGGCGGCGCTCGCGCGCGAACTGCTGCGCGCGTCGCTCGGCCCGCAGCTGGTGGCCGCGACGGTCGCGTTGTGGAACCCGTACGTGGCCGAGCGCCTGCTGCAAGGGCATTGGAGCCTGCTGGCCGGATACGCCGCGCTGCCGTGGACGGCGCTGGCCGGGTACCGCCTCCGATCCACGGCCACCGCGAAACGGCGCAGGCGGACTCTGTCCAACGCACCGGCACAGTCCCCGGACGGCTCGATCGCGCCGGCCGCACGGCGGGAAGACGAACGCTCCGGGAAGGCCCGGCTGCCCGTCTTCGCTGCGGCACAGCACGCGAACCTCAGAGCGGTATCCGCCTGGGCGGCACTGGCCGGATCACTCGCCGCGGCCGGGCTCACCCCGACCGGTGCGCTGTTGGCGGGCGTGACCGCCTTCGCGCTGGTCCATCGACGCCAACTCCTCGCGGCGCTCGTCCTCTGGCTCGCCGCCTCCGCGCCATGGCTCGTCGCGACCGCGCTGTCGGGTGCGGGCGCCGAGCCGTCGGATCCCGCGGGCATCGCGGCCTTCGCCGCGCGGGGCGAACCCGGTCTCGGCACGCTCGGCAGCCTGGCCGGACTCGGCGGGATCTGGAACGCCGAGGCGGTACCGGATTCGCGAACCACGCCGCTGGCCGCGATCGGCACTCTGGCGCTGTTGGTGATCGTCGCGCTGGGTGTGCGCGCCGTGGCCACCGGCGGCGCCGACCCCGACAATCGCCACGTCCGCCGTGCATTGCTGCTGCTCGCGGCGATCGCGATCCTGTTTCCCGCGCTCGGTGCGACGGCGTGGGGCATGAGCGCCCTGGAGTGGCTCGTCGCCCACATGCCGGGTGCGGGCCTGCTGCGGGACACCCAGAAGTACGTGGCGCTGGCCATGCCCGCCTATGCCCTGTGCGCGGCGGCGGGATGCGCGGTCACGGCCCGGCGTCTGTCGTCCCGACGGGAGTCGGCGGACCGGCCCGCGACGGCGCCGCCTGCCGTGACGTCCACCGTCGCGGTGGTCTTCGTCGCGCTTCTGGTGCTGCCGTTGTACGACCTTGCCTGGGGCGCCGGTGGGGCCGTCCACCCGGTGCGCTATCCCGCCGGTTGGCAGCAGGTCGCCGACCGGGTCGACGGTCCCGGCGACATCGCCGTACTGCCGGGCGGGATGTTCCGCAAGTTCCGCTACAGCGGGGCCGCACCCGTGCTGGACCCGGCGCCGCGCATGCTGCCCAACGACGTCTTGCAGACCGGTGAGCTGCCCGTACGCGGGCGCACGGTATCCGGCGAAGGCGCCCGCGCCAGAGAGGTGGAAGCCCTGCTGCTGCGTGGCGGCTTCCCCGCGGAGTTGGCCCGCCTCGGAGTGGGCTGGGTCCTCGTGGAACGAACCACCCCCGGACCGCTCGGTGAATCGGCCGCGACCCTGGCCCGCGCCGAGCGGGTCTACGAGGACGCCGACCTCGCGCTGTATCGCGTGCCCGGTGTCGTCGAACGGGGTCGATCGACGACCGCACACCGGGCCGTCGCCGCCGCGGCCCACTTGCTCTGGGGCGCGATGCTCGTCGCAGGCCCACTCGCCGCCCTCGGCGCACGCGCGCGATCGCGGAGCAGAACGCGGAACTGAGGCACACTGCCCTGCAATCGCCCGCCAGTGGAACAGACAAAATGAACGGGCGCGGGTTCGATGCGCAGCGCCCGTGACAGATCGGACGCGTCGGCGAAGCGTTGGCGAATATGCCTGCGAGACATCATTCCTCACATGCGGCGCGCTCCTCACCAAGCGGACGGGTCCACCGGTCGCCGACTTCGGGCGAAGCGTCGTTCAGTCGACCGTACGGGGCGCGAGCAACCCGCTCGTGTGCTCGCCCCGGGCGGCCGCGGCCAGCACTTCGTAGACGCCGTTCCCGGTCTGCTCCCAGGAGAATTCGCGAGCGCGGGCGCGGGCCTTCTCACCCATCACCGTGCGCGCACCGGAGTCTTCCAGCAGATCACCGACGGCATCGGCCAACTGGGCGACGTCGTCGACCAGGATTCCGGTGGCGCCGTCGACGATGGAATCGGTGAGTCCGCGCGAACTCCGGTAGCCGACCGTCGGCACGCCGTGCTGGGCGGCTTCGATCACCGCGAGCCCCCACCCTTCTTTGCGGGACGGCAGCACATGCACCCATGCGCGGGCGAGGAGTTCGTGCTTGCGGCGCTCGTCCACGTGCCCGTGGAAGGTGACGGCGTCGGCGATGCCGAGTTCACGGGCGTTGTCCCGCAGGTTGTCCGCCCACCAGCCGTCGCCGATCACGTCCATGCGCAGGCCGGGAACGCGGTCGCGCAGCCGGGCCACGGCCGCGAGCGCGTCCTCGATCTGCTTGTGCGGCACCAGACGGGACAGCACCACGACAGTGGGTGCGGGAGTACGGGTTTCCGCGGCGCCGGTGGGCGCGTCGGCTGGAACAGGTTCAGCTCCGTTGCGGACCACCGCGATTCGCGTGCGGTCCACACCGAGCGTGGCCAATTCCTCCGCCGACGGGAGCGAAACGGTCAGATACTGGTTGTGCCGGTGCACGCGCGGAGACAGCCGCGATTCGATCCACCAGCCGATGCGGCCGACCAGCCGGCCCGCCACCGGCCACTGTTCACGGTGGCCGTGGTGCACGAGCACCACCGACGGCGCGGTGGTGACGGCGGTGGCGAAGAACGGGATGCCGTTCTGGGTATCGATCACCGCGTCCGGCCGCAGGCCGCGCAAGGGGCCGAGACCGATCCTGCCGAGCAGCAGCGCGGCGAGCGCTCGCGGATACACCGTGTAGCGGCCGCCCGCGCGGCTGATATCGATGCCGTCGAGGCGTTCCCGCCGCGGCGCTCCCGGGTAGCGGGCGGTGCGCAGGGTGACCTTGACCCCGCGAGCCGCGAGCTGCGCGCCGACCTGCTCGAGGTACCGCTCGCTGCCGCCGCCCTGCGGGTGCCCGGTGTCACGCCAGCAGAGCAGGAGGACTTCGCGCACGGTGGAGCTTCTCTCGGTCGGTAGGTGGGGGGAACGTAGGATGTCGCGCTACACCCTAACCTGAGCACCCGCCCGAGATGCCGAGCATCGGGGTTGTGCGAGACTCGGCGCCGTGCTCAAAGCCGAAACGATGCCGACGCGCAGCGACTCGCCCCGGTTCGCCCGCCGGGCGACCCTGCGCCGGTCGCTGCGGCTGCTCGGTAGTTTCCGGTTCGAGCAGACCGATCCGGCGCTGTTCTACGGGGGCCTGGCCGCCGACACCTCGGCGATGATCGCCGACTTCTACACCGACCTCACCGGCCGGTCGCTGGACGGTGCGACGATCCTCGACGTAGGCGGGGGGCCGGGCTACTTCGCCGACGAGTTCGCCCGCACGGGGGCGAGCTACATCCCGGTGGAGCCCGACCCGACGGAGATGCACGCCGCGGGGCTCTCGGTGGCGGGCGCGGTCCGCGGATCCGGGATGGCGCTGCCGTTCCGTGACGACGCCGTCGACATCTGCTTCTCGTCGAACGTCGCCGAGCACGTCTCGAAGCCATGGGTGATGGCCGACGAGATGGTGCGGGTGACCAGGCCCGGCGGGTTGATCGTGCTCTCCTACACGGTGTGGCACGGCCCGTTCGGTGGGCACGAGACCGGACCCTGGCACTACCTCGGTGGTGAGTACGCCGCGCGCCGGTACCGGCGCAAGCACGGACGCGAACCCAAGAACAGGTTCGGCACCTCGCTGTTCGCGGTGCGGGCGGCGGACGGATTGCGCTGGGCGGCAGGCACTCCGGCGGAGGTGCACACCGTCTTCCCGCGTTACCACCCCCGCTGGGCGTGGTGGTTGGTCCGGGTGCCGATGGTACGTGAGCTACTTGTGAGCAATCTGGTCGTGGTGGCAACCAAAAGTTAGCCGAGCTAAGCCTCCAGCCACCCGCGGCGCCAGTGCCGCTTACCGCAGGGCGCGTGCACCGGCTCGCTCCACGGCGATTCCCGCATGGCCAGTCCGACGGTCTCGAGCGTGGTGAGGCCGACCAGATCGGCCAGCATCCCTACGGCGGCGACCGCCTCCGCGGCCTGCATAGCCGCGGTCGCCTGCTCGATCGTCAGGGTACGGCCGGGTAGGAAGGAGACCACCCACCCGCCGTGGCCGACACACTTAGCCTGATGCTCGGTTTGATCGCTGGTCATCAGCGACCGGCCGATCACTTGCACCGCCATGACTCGGACTCCCCAGTTTGCGGTAACGGTTCGGTAATGGAGCGAGCTGATATGTCGATACAGCATCCCCCGTCCAGCAACAGAACGCAATAGTGCGTTCTGCGAAAAGCGAACCGAGAGGTCGGGATTCACACTGGCCAGAGCGCTGCCGTGGCACAAAACTGGAACAGGTTACAGACAATGGCAGAGCAAAACTGTAACGTGTTCTCATGCATTACGACAGCTTGTTCATCGGCGGCCGCTGGACCGCGCCAGCCACCGCCGAGCGCATCCAGGTCATCTCGCCGGCCACGGTCGAGCCGGTGGGCAGCGTCCCGGCGGTGAGCCGGGCCGACGTCGACGCCGCGGTCGCCGCGGCCAGGCACGCTTTCGACCACGGCCCGTGGCCCGCGACACCGCCGAAGGAGCGCGCCGAGGTGCTCACCCGCGCGGCCCGGCTGATCGAGCAGCGCTCCGCGGACCTGCTCGCCGCGCTGACCGCCGAGGTCGGCGTGCCGCAGATGATGGCGATGACGCTGAACCAGATCCCCGCGGTCGCCGCGCTGGACGCCTACGCCGCCCTGGCCGAGTCCTTCCCCTGGCGGGAGACCCGGGTCGGCGGGTTCGGCACCACGCGGGTCACCCGCGAGCCGCGCGGTGTCGTCGCGGCGGTCACCGCGTGGAACGTTCCGCTGTTCCTCGCGGTCAACAAGCTCGCCCCGGCCCTGCTGGCCGGTTGCACCGTGGTGCTGAAGCCGGCCCCGTTGACGCCGATCACAGCCAACATGGTCGCCGACATCTTCACCGAGGCCGGGTTGCCCGAAGGCGTGCTGTCGGTGCTGCCCGCCGAGCCCGACGCGGCCGAGTACCTCGTCTCACATCCCGGCGTGGACAAGGTGACCTTCACCGGAAGCACCGCCGTCGGCCGGAAGATCGGGGCCATCGCCACCGGTCAGCTCAAGAGCGTCTCGCTGGAACTCGGCGGCAAGTCGGCTGCGATCCTGTTGCCCGACATGGACGTCGCGGCCAATATTCCGGTGCTCGCGTTCTCCGGCCTGATGAACAGCGGTCAGGGCTGTGTCGCGCAGACCCGCATTCTCGCCCCGCGCAGCCGGTACGACGAGATCCTCGACGCGCTGGTCGACCATGTGAAGACGATGAAGGTGGGCGACCCGAACGACCCGAGCGTGCTGCTCGGCCCGCTGATCTCCGAGCGCCAGCGCGACCGGGTCGAGGGCTACATCGCCGCGGGCAAGACCGAGGGCGCGCGACTCGTGCTCGGCGGCGGCCGCCCGGAGGGGCTGGACCGGGGCTGGTTCGTCGAGCCGACGATCTTCGCCGACGTGGACAACAAGTCGACCATCGCCCAGGAGGAGATCTTCGGGCCGGTGCTGTCGGTCATCCCGTACGAGACCGAGGACGAGGCCGTCGCCATCGCCAACGACTCGGTCTACGGCCTCGCCGGCTCGGTGTGGACGACCGACATCGAGCACGGAGCCGAGATCGCGGCGCGGGTGCGCACCGGCACCTACGCGATCAACTGGTACGCCTTCGACCCGACTTCGCCGTTCGGCGGCTACAAGTCCTCCGGGCTCGGACGCGAGAACGGCCCGGAGGGTCTCGATGCGTTCTGCGAGCAGAAATCGCTGCTCATGCCACTCGGCTGGACCGGGTGATCAGTCCGGCGGCATGACCACCCGCAGCAGCGGCGCGCGGTTGCCGTAACGCCCGGGTGGCGCGTCGACGACTTCGACGCTCCACCCTGGCGGCAGCACCGCCAGCAGCCGCCCCGCGGCCCGGCGCAGTGGAGTGCTCGCGGTCGCCGACTCGAATTCGGCAACCATGGGGGCGAGGGACGTCGCCGTCTCCAGATCGGCCATGCTCCAACCACCTCTCGCGTCGATCTCGACGTACGCCGCGGGCATCGCGGGTCCGATGTCGGTAGGGAAGTAGTTCAGTCGATCAGTTAACCGTTGGTAATCCGACTGTGTGATGGGGAAGGTAGAACACGCCAAGCATAAATCACGAGTACACGAAATCTCTCAACAAGATCATTACCCCGTTCCACCCACGGCTAAACCCGTTCAGCCGTGGAAAATTCGCGAATTCTCGCTCGCCACCGGCACTCTCTTGTGCTGCCCCTCGGGCCACACCTCGATCAGCGCGATTGAAAGACCTGCTCCACAAGGACATTCACCCTGGTGGACAGCTGTCCAGCCGCGTTCACCGGCCCAGCGATCGGCGGTACGCAGCGGGTGTGGCGCCCGTCGCCGCTCGCAGATGCACACGCAGTGCGGTGACGCTGCCGAAACCGGCCTTGGCCGCGACGACCTCCACTGGCAAACGCGTAGTTTCCAGAAGTTCGCGGGCACGCGCGGTGCGCTGGGCGTCCAGCCATCGCCGCGGCGTGGTCCCCACTTCCGCCTTGAAGCGACGGATGAAGGTACGTTCGCTCATCAACGCGTGCGCGGCCAGCGCCGAGACATCCACCGCCGCAGCAGGTTCGGCGACCGCCCAGGCAAGGGTGGCGGCGAGACCGCCATCGCGGGCGGCCGCGCCCGGCCGATCCGGAACGTACTGCGCCTGCCCGCCCTCTCGATGCGGGGCGGTCACATTCCACCTGGCCAGCTCCGCCGCCGCATGCGCGCCCAGCTCGCGGCGGACGATGTGCAGGCACAGGTCGAAACCCGCCGACAGCCCGGCGGAGGTCAGCACGTCACCGTCGTCCACATACAGCGCTGTCGGGTCCAGTTTCACCGCCGGATACAGCTCGGCGAACTCGGCGCAGTAGGCCCAGTGCGTGGTCGCCGGTCGTCCGTCCAATAGTCCGGCCTCGGCGAGGACGAACGCCCCGACGCAAACGCTCACCATCGTCGCGCCGCGCGCCGCCGCGCCCCGCAAGGCGATCAGCGCCTCCGGCGGGGTCGGAAGCGTCGGAATCCCGATCCCCGGCACGACGACGACATCCGCCTCCTCCAGCGCCTCCAGCCCGTGCTCCACCCGCAGCTCGAAGCCGTTGGGCGTCCACACCGGCCCAGGCCGCACCCCACAGGTGCGCATCTCGAACCCGGACGGCTCGCCGGTCTTCCCCGGCCCGTGCCGGAACGCCTGAACGGCGCAGGCCAGATCGAAGGCCATCACGCCGTCCAGCGCGAGGGCCACCACTCGCTTCATCACTGCCAGTTTGGCACGAATCCGAGTATCACTGTCATTTCCGCCACTCGTCGCGGATCTCGTCGCACACTTGACTCGAGTGCACACCGAGTACCGAGGAGAAGGAGGGCGAAGTGGCCGGACCGACGGGCCTCGATTGGGCATGGGCCACCCGCACCGGGGGCGCGTTGTCGAAGGAGCAACGCCGCGGGTTGGCCGTCGCGACCGCCCGCTCGCTGCCCGCCATGGTGCCCAACCGGGTCCGGCTCGCGCTGGGGCGGCGGGGACGCGGGAAGCTGGAGTTCGCCGGGCTGCGGCTGCCGGATTCGAAGCTTGCCGTCGCGGCGGAGACCGAGGCGCGTGAAGCGCTTTCTCCGCACGTACTGAACCATTCGCTGCGGACCTACTACTTCGGGCGGGTCCTTGCCGACCTCGACGACGCCGCCTATGACGACGAACTCGTCTACGTTTCCTGCCTGCTGCACGATCTGAAGCTCGAATATCCCACGCCCGGAAGGTGTTTCGCGGTAGCAGGCGGAGAGCGGGCCGCCGCCGTCGCACTCGATGCGGGTGCCACACCGGAACGGGCCGACGCGATCGGCGCGGCCATCGCCACCCACATCACACCCGGCGTTGCCGATGATCTCGGTGACCCCGGCGGTTTCGTCTCCGCGGGAGCCTCGGTGGACGTGCTCGGAACACGGCTGGCCGAGCTGGACCGGGTCTGGGTCGCCGAACTGCTGCGACGTCATCCGCGGCTGGAGTTCAAGCGGCACGTCGTCGCGGCGTTCCGAGCGGAGGCGAAGGCGATGCCGACCGGCCGGATCCGCTGGCTCAACCGCGCCGGCTTCCTGGCCATGATCCGGATGTCGCCGTTTCCCGAATAGCGCCGCCGCCCGGAACGATCCGGCGTCCGGGCGGCAAAACGTTTGGCGCGCAGAGCAATCGCCCGCACCATCCGACAGATGGTGCGGGCGAGGTGCTACTTTGGGTGGAGTGTCAGCCCAGACGCTCCTTGAGCGCCTCGAACTCGTCGCGCACGCCGGAAGGCAGCTTGTCACCGACGAACTCGAACCACTCTTCGATCAGCGGGATCTCCTTGCGCCACTCCTCGGCGTTCACCGCGAGCGCTTCGTCGACGTCCTTGGGGTCGACGTCCAGCCCGTCCAGGTCGAGCTGCGTGGCGGTCGGCACGTTACCGATCGCGGTCGCCTCGGCCTCGGCGGAACCTTCGATGCGGCCGACGATCCACTCCAGCACGCGGGAGTTCTCGCCGAAGCCGGGCCACAGGAAGCGGCCGTCGTCGCCGCGACGGAACCAGTTGACGTAGAAGATCTTCGGCAGCTTGGCGGCGTCGGCGTTCTTGCCGAGGTTGATCCAGTGGCCCAGGTAGTCGCCGACGTGGTAGCCCAGGAACGGCAGCATGGCCATCGGGTCGCGGCGGACGGTGCCCACCTTGCCCTCGGCGGCCGCGGTCTGCTCGGAGGACAGCGTCGCGCCCATGAACACACCGTGCTGCCAGTCGAAGGACTCGGTGACCAGCGGAACGGTGGTCTTGCGGCGGCCACCGAACAGGATCGCGGAGATCGGCACGCCCTGGGGGTCGTCCCACTCGGGCGCCAGGATCGGGCACTGCGCCATCGGCGTGCAGTAGCGGGAGTTCGGGTGGGCCGCCAGCGTCTCGGTCTCCCGCAGGTACCAGTCGTTGCCCTTCCAGTCGATCAGGTGATCGGGCTCGCCTTCCAGGCCCTCCCACCACACGTCGCCGTTGTCGGTCTGCGCGACGTTGGTGTAGACCGTGTTGCCCGCCTCCATGGTGGCCATGGCGTTCGGGTTCGAGCTGCGGTTGGTGCCCGGCGCGACGCCGAAGAAGCCGTACTCGGGGTTCACCGCGTAGAGGCGGCCGTCCTTGCCGAAGCGCATCCAGGCGATGTCGTCGCCCAGGGTCTCCGCGCGCCAGCCCGGCACGGTCGGCTGGATCATCGCGAGGTTGGTCTTGCCACAGGCGCTCGGGAACGCGGCGGCGATGTAGTACGCCTTGTTCTCCGGGGAGATCAGCTTGAGGATCAGCATGTGCTCGGCCAGCCAGCCCTCGTCGTGGGCCATCGCCGAGGCGATCCGCAGCGAGTAGCACTTCTTGCCGAGCAGCGCGTTGCCGCCGTAGCCGGAGCCGTAGCTCCAGATCTCCCGGTCCTCGGGGAAGTGGGTGATGTACTTGGTGTCGTTGCACGGCCACGGCACGTCGGCCTGGCCATCGGCCAGCGGCGCGCCCACGGAGTGCAGCGCCTTCACGAACGGACGGTCGGCGCCCAGCTTCTCCAGGGCGGCGGCGCCCATGCGGGTCATCACGCGCATCGACACCACGACGTACTCGGAGTCGGTGATCTCGACGCCGAGCTTCGGGTCATCCGCGCCCAGCGGACCCATGCAGAACGGCACCACGTACATGGTGCGGCCCTTCATCGAGCCGCGGTACAGCTCGGTCATCGTGGCGCGCATCTCGGCGGGGTCGACCCAGTTGTTGGTGGGGCCCGCGTCGGCTTCGGACTTCGAACAGATGAACGTGCGGGACTCCACCCGGGCCACGTCGGAGGGATCGGAGAGGGCGAGGAAGGAGTTCGGCTTCTTCTTCTCGTCCAGCCGCTTGAACGTCCCCGCTGCCACGAGCTGCTCGGTCAGCCGCTCCCATTCTTCGTCGGAGCCGTCCGCCCAGACCACACGATCCGGCTGGGTGAGTTCGGCGACTTCTTGTACCCAGGCGAGTAGTTCGCTGTGCTCGGTCGGCGCCTTGCCGTCGGATCCACGAAGACCAGGAATGGTCGCTGACGTCATGAAAACTCTCCTGAGATGGGCGGCTACTCGCTGCTTCGCCGCCTGGCCCTAGGCCCATGGCCAGCGCGAATGCACCGAGCGCCACCGTTGGCGGGAAGGCGCCCGCTCCGACCGGTCGAACGCGCACCCAGGAGGGCGGCAGATCAGGACTTAGCGGACGCCCAAGTTCCTGAATAGAGGTTAACGCGATGTGACGGCCGGTACGGTATCGGGTTCCTCACTGTGTACCCAATCGGTCGTTCGTTTCAACAGGCGAGATCCATCGATCGAGGATCCCGACATCGCGCTCGCATGCGGCGAGCTGTCCCGGCTGTTCGGCCGCCATCCGGCGCAAGTCGGTCTCCAACCGGGCCACCCGGCGATCCGTCTCGATCATTCGCGCGGTGCTTGCTCGGACCACGTGATCTGCCAAAACGGCTTCCGCTTCCACGAGCGCGGTCGCCACCCGCTGCTCGAGCTGGGCTTTTACGTTGACCAACGCGTCGGCGATCCATTGCCGGATGTGCGCTCGATCGGCCAGTTGCCTGCGGGCACGGACCACCCATGCCGCAGCGCCACCGCCGAGCAGCAGCGTGACCGGCACACTCGCCACGTCCAAGGCCGGTACCAGCGAGAACGGAGCAACCAGCAGGCGACCCAGGCCGACACCGGCCGACGCGCCGAGCGCGACCATAAGGTGATCTTCGACACCTTTATGGCGGGGCTCGGGATCCGGGCCGACCCCAGGGGCCGGGTCGCGCCTGCGCGTCGGAGCGTCGTTCGTGTGCTCGATCCGGGCGCTGAGTTCGGCCAGTCGCAGGTCGATGACGTGGTCGAGCGCGCCGGTCATCTCGGTGACGGCCTGCTGCAACCGCGCGGGGTAATCGGCGAGTTCCGCGGGACGCAGCCGATCCAGTTCGGCGCGCACCGCGGTGTGCAGCGCCCGGATGCTCGCACCGATCTCGGTCATCAGATCCACCCGGGCCAAGTGCAGCTGCCCGCGCAAGGTCGACATGGCGGTGGCGCGTCCACCGTCACGACCGGCCAGGAGGATGGCGCGTTCCTCGCGCAGCCGCGCCGGTTCGGCGCCGGAGCGCAACGCCGCCACCTGCTCGGCCACCCGCTGACGGGTGTCGGCCAAGACCCGTGCGGTGACCACGCCCCGCCGGTCACCGCCCGCGGCGGCCGCCGCGGTGAGTTGCGCGTGCAGCGCGCCCAGACCGGAGCGATCGAGCAGTCCGGTGTCGCCCGCGGTGCGCGCGGCGGCCGCGAGCCGGGCGGAGACCGGCACGATATCCAGCTCGGCGGAGCCCTGCGCGGCGAGCAATTCCAGGTTGCGCTCCCGCACCACGCGCCAGTCCTGATAGGCGTGGATGCCGTTCATGGCGAGCAGCAGACGGGTGCCGTCCGCGCGCAGCCGGGCGATCGCCTCCAGCACGTCCGCGCCGATGATGGAGCCCGCGTCGAGCAGGATCAACGCCACCGCGGGAGGGACCGCCCCGGCGGGTGCGGCGGGCTCCGCGCCCGCGTCGGCGCGCGGCTCCGACAGCGTGACACGGGGTTCGAACCGCGCGAGTTCGGTCCGCAACAACGTCGTATTGACGTCGTCCGGACCGATCACCGTGACGACCCCCGCCGCACCGGGCCCCTGCATCGCGCGCAACAGCGCCATACCCTGCGGATTCCAACGCTCCACCACGGCCGCGACCTCGGGCGTGAGCGCGCGGACGGGGTGCTCGGCGTCGCCGTCGGCGGGCGGGTCGACGCCGCCCCGGCCCGTCGTGCCCGCGCGGACGATCGGCGCGCCGATCGGGTCTCGATCGGCCCCCACGTGAGACGCCGGATCCGCCTCGGACGACGTACCCACCGGCTCCGGGGGCTCAGAGACCGGCACTGCTCATCCGTCCCCAGAGTCGGACGTAGCCGTTGTGCACGCGCAACGCGGCGCGGCGGGCGGGCGGCGGCATATCGCTGGTGACGACGGCGCGCCAGCGGCTCGCGCGGGCCAGCGCGTCGTCGGCGTCGGAGGGCGCGGGCGCCGCGTATCCCGCGGCCAGGTGGGCCACGTCGGGCCCGGCCAGGCCGGCGCAGAGCCCGAGCCACAGGGCGTCGTCGCTGTAGAGATAGGACTCCAGCAGGTCGCGCGCGCGGCCACCCTCCTCCGGGACCGCGCGCGCGGCGAGGCGGGCCAGCTCGTCGAGCAGTTCGCCGCCGCGCAGCGCGGACACCTGCTCGTAGCGGCGGTGCAGCAACTGGTGCAGCGCGTCGATGCCGCTGGCCGCGTGCAGGATCTGCGACAGCTGCTGCGGAGCGAGGTCCGGATCGTGGCGCAGGGCGGCGCACGCGCAAGCAACGCCGTACAGGTCCCAGCGCAGCAACAGCTGTTCGCGCTCGGCGGCGTCCGGTCCGGGTGCGACGAACAGGTCCGGCGCGAGGATCAGGGCGGGGTCGGCTTCGGTGGCGAGCTTGCGCAGCAGCTCGACATCGGCCGCGGTCAGCGCGCCCGCCCGGGTGCGCGTCGCCAGGGACGCGACCACCGGAACCACCGGGATCCGCAGTTCCCTGCCGTACTGCTCGGCCGCGGCCACCGCATCGCTCCAGCGGGAGCCGATCGCGTCGGCCTTGTTCAACACCGCGATCGTGCGCTGCGGCGGCAGCGTGGCCAGCACCCTGCGATCCGCGGGCGACGGCGCGGCCGACAACACGTAGACGACGATGTCGGCGTCGAGTTCCGGATCGGGCGCCCCGGGCCGGTCCACCGGGTCGGTCTCCACCGCCGACATCAGCGCGAGCGCGTGCAGCACCGTGGTCCGCCCCGCGTGCGCGCGTCCGGCCACCTGGATCCGCGGCGGTTTGCGCCAAGCGCTGACGGCGGCCGCCGCGGCGTATCCGATCTGTGGATCGCGCCCCGTGCCGAAGCGGAGCTCGGCGAGCAGTTTGTCGAGCTGATCGTGAGCGGACGTGGGAACGCCGCGCTCCCGCAGCGGCCCATCGGAATCAGTGGCTGTCGACATGCCGCACACCCCCTTTACGGTGCGCAATTCTGTCAGAAGTCCGGTCGCGGGACAGGTTCGACCGCTCAGCTGCCACTGAAGTACTTGTTCGCGGTCCGCACCGCCCAGTTCGGCGCGTATTTCGCCACCGTCGCCAGCACTTTCGCCTGCGCGCCGATCTCGTAGTGCACCTTCGGCAGCCGGGCGCGCTTGCGGGTGGCCTCCCAGATCCCGGCGGCGACATCGTCGGCCGTCAGTCGCACACCCAGCGACTTCGTCGTCCCGGTCGTCACACCGTCCACCATGGCCGTGGCCACGAACATCGGCCAGATCGCGAGCACCCGGATGTCGTGGCGCTCCCATTCGAGGTCCAGCGCCTCGGTGAAACTCTTGACCGCCGCCTTGCTGGCACCGTAGCTCGCGAGTTCGGCTTGGCCGTAGATCGCCGACGCCGAGCAGAGGTTGACCACCTGGGCGCCCGGGGTGTCGCGAAGGTACTGGAACGCGCTGTGCGTTCCGGTGAGCACGCCGGTCAGGTTGACCTCGATGATCGCCCGATGGGCTGCGAGGTCGATCGCCTCGAACGGTCCGGCGCGCAGAATGCCCGCGTTGTTGACCAGGATGTCCAGCCGCCCCGTCGCCGCGTGGAACTCCGCGAGCCGCTCCGCCCACTGCGTGGCGTTCGTCACATCCAGTACCCCGGTGTGTGCGGCGCCACCGGCGGCTGTGATATCACCGGAAAGCCTGGTCAGCCCGACTTCATCGAGGTCGTAAGCCCCGACCTGGTATCCCTGCGCAGCGAAAAGCAAGGCCGTAGCCCGGCCGATACCGGCCGCCGCGCCGGTGATGAATACTGTCGGTCTGCTCATGCCCGGGGAGTCTAGTGCCGGGAACGCCGTGTACTCCGGGGTTCCCAGACGCCCGCCGGTCACTTACCCTGCAGAAGTGGTCGGCACCATAACCGGTGCGCAGCTTCAACTTTCGCATGCGGCAACCGACCTCGACGATGAGGAGGTTGCGATGACAGCGAATGTCATCGGTGCTGCGGACCCGGAGCCCGCCGGTCCCGCGGACCGCAAGCCCTTGCTGCCCAGCGTGGACCCGTTCCATCGACCGCCGAAGGGGTTCGCGGCCAAGGCGCCCGGCACCATCCTGCGTAGCAGGAAGATCGACGTGGCACTGTTCGGAATTGTCCCGCAACAGGTCTCGGCCTGGCAGCTACTGTACCGCAGCTGTGATCTGCACGGGGCGGCGGAAGCGGCGATCACCACGGTCCTGCTGCCGCTGGACGCGGAACCGGACGAGGATCGCCCGCTGCTGGCCTTCCAGACCGCGATGGACGCCGTCACCGAGAAGTGCTCCCCCTCCTACGCCCTTCGTCACGGCGCGCGGGCACTCGGATCGGTCACCCAGTTCGAATGGCTCCTGGTCGCGAACGCGCTGCGGCGCGGCTGGGCGGTGACCATCGCCGACCACGAGGGACCGCACGGGAACTTCGGCGCCCCGCGGGAGCCCGGCTACCGGGCGCTCGACGGCATCCGCGCCGCCCTGCGCTTCGGCCCGCTCGGCCTCGGCCCGCGGACCCGCGTCGCGGTGTGGGGCTACTCCGGTGGCGGCATGGCCAGCTCCTGGACGGTCGAGATGGCGCCGACCTACGCTCCGGAACTCGACATCGTCGGCGCGGTGCTCGGCGCCCCGGTCGGCGACCCGGGCCAGGTCTTCGACCGGCTCAACGGCACCCCCTACGCGGGCCTGCCCGCCATCGTCATCGCCGCCCTGCGCAGGCTGTACCCGGCGTTGAGCTCGCTGATCGATGACGAACTGAGCCCCGACGGCCACCGGTTCGTCGTCCGCGCGGAGAACGCGACACCGTTCGGGGCGATCCTCGGGCTCGCCAACAAGAAGGTGGACGACTTCCTCGACCGCCCGCTCGCCGAGGTACTCGACACCCCGCAGCTGCGGGCGATGTTCGACGACCTGCGGCTCGGCAACGCGACGCCCACCTGCCCCCTGCTGGTGGTGCAACCCATCCACGATCAGATCATCCACATCGACGGTATCGACGGTCAGGTGGCGCGCTACCGCCGTGGCGGCGCCGCGGTGACCTACGTCCGCGACCGGCTCAGTGAGCACTTCTCGCTGCTGCCGCTGTCCACGCCGATCAGCCTGGACTGGCTGGCCGACCGGTTGGCCGGACAGCCGGTGCGCGATGTGGGCGACACCACCGTCTGGTCGGTCGCGGCCTCGCCCTCGGGCGTGCGTGGCCTGCTGGAAATGGCGGTGACCGCGGCCAAGGTCGCGCTGGGCAGACCGCTGCGCCAGCAACAGCCCACGGTGACCAGAATCGCGCCCGCACGCGCCGCCTGACCTCCTGCTCAGCGGTCCGCACACAACCGCTTACCGCACCGATCGCAGGATGCTGGACAATGGACGCCGTGAACGACGCCGCGAACCATACTGCCGAGTCAGTTCCGGGCCCGCCGTCCACAGCTTCGGCTCCAGCCGAGGGCGGGCCCGGGCACAAGACCGGCTCCCGCCTGTACCCACGAGTCACCAGCTTCCGGTCGCGCAGGGGCGCGCTGACCGCGACCCAGCAGCAATCCTGGGACCGGATGTGGCCCTCGATCGGCCGCGAGGTCGCCGACGAGCCACTGGACGCCGCCGCCTGGTTCGGTCGCGACGCACCGCTGGTCATCGAGATCGGCTGCGGCACCGGCACCGCGACGGCCGCCATGGCCCAGGCCGAACCGCACCTGAACCTGATCGGCATCGAGGTCTACCAGCCCGGCCTCGCGCAGCTGGTGCAGCGCATCGAGCGCGAAGGGATCCAGAACATCCGCCTGCTGCGCGGAGACGCGGTCGACGTGCTGGAGAACATGATTGCTGCCGAGTCGCTCACCGGCGTCCGAGTGTTCTTCCCCGACCCGTGGCCGAAGGCGCGCCACCACAAGCGACGGCTGCTGCAACCCGCGACGGTCGCGTTGATCGCCAGCCGCCTGAAGCCGGGAGGTGTGCTGCACGTCGCCACCGACCATGCGGACTACGCCGAGCACATCCACGCCGTCGGCATGGCAGAACCCCTGCTCGAGGGCCTGAACGAGGCCACGGGCGGGGTCAGCGAGGAGCATCGCGGCACGGCGCCGATCGGCTTCGAGCGTCCCGTCACGAAATTCGAAGGCAAGGCACATCGCGCCGGTAGCGCCATCACCGAGCTCATATGGGGGAAGATCGACCGATGAGCGTCAGTGAAATGGCCCACGAAGTGGTCGATGTT
>NZ_BAFZ01000120.1 GCF_000308575.1 Nocardia exalbida NBRC 100660
CTGAACGGTTCCTGTTCCAGCGGGTGCGACCGCGGTGATCTGGGTCGAGGAGTTGACCGTGAACGAAGTAGCGGGTGTGCCACCGAAAGTGACCGCGGTGGCTCCGGTGAATCCTGTTCCGGTCAGCACCACCGTCGTTCCGCCCGCCGCCGGCCCGGAATTCGGCACCACCGAGCTCAGAGTGGGCACCGCGACGTAGGTGTAGGACACCCCGTTGCTGGTGCCACCAGCGGTGGTGACGGTGACCTGCACCGTCCCCGTCCCCGCGGGAGCGACCGCCGTGACCTGCGTGTTGGAGTTGACCGTGAACGAGGTTGCCGGTGTACCACCGAAAGTGACCGCGCTGGTAGTGGCCAGACCCGTGCCGGTGAGCACGACGGTTGTGCCGCCGGTGACCGGCCCCGAACTCGGGTTGAGCGACGTAAGGCTGGGAACTCCGGCATAGGTGTAGGAGACGCCGTTGCTGGTTCCACCCGAGCCGGTGACCGTGACCTGGACGGTACCGGGCGACCCGCCGGGAGCGGTTGCGGTGATCTGGGTGGGAGAGTTGACGGTGAAAAGTGTTGCGGTGCTACCGAACCGTACCGTCAGCGGGCCGGTGAAGTTGGTGCCGGTGATCACGACACTATTGCCACCCGACGCGGGTCCCGCGGTCGGCGAGATGGACGTGATGGTCGGGACGATGACGTAGACGAAGGTGACCGGGTTACTGGTACCGCCCGGCCCGGTCACGGTGATCGACACGATGCCGGTCCCGGCCGGGGCGACGGCGGTGATCTGAGTGTTGGAGTTGACCGTGAACGAAGTGGCCGGTGTGCTACCGAAATTGACCGCGGTGACTCCGCTCAGGCCCGAACCGGTGAGGGTGACCGTCGTCCCGCCGGAGGTGGACCCCTGGCTGGGGCTGACGCTGCTCAGCGACGGGACCGGAAGATAGGTATATGAGACCCCGTTGCTGGTCCCGGCCGCGGTGGTGACGGTGACCTGGACGGTACCGGCTGACCCGGCGGGCGCGATGGCCGTGATCTGGGTGGAGGAGTTGATAGTGAATGTTGTTGCCGTGCTGCCGAATCGTACGGTCGTGGGACCTGTGAACCCGGTGCCGGTGATGGTGACGCTGGTACCGCCCGTCGTTGGTCCGGACGTGGGCGAAATGGAAGTGATCGTAGGCATGGCACAGCCTCCTCGTTGTCGTGGTGGTGCTCGGTTGCTCTGCACCGGATCGGTGCACGACTCGATTGGCGGCCCGCTGTCTCCATTAACACCCCAGGACCAGTTGCGGGGCAACGTATCTTCGATCTGTTTTAGTCCGTTTTGGATATCTGACGCATGGTGACCGAGAAACGGTGCGTCAGGGTTGAAGCAGCGGAGTTTTCGACGGCGGCCCACGCCCCGGCGGAACGGGCGCAAGTGCGCCGGAGACGTCGGTTCGAGGGCCGGGACCTACTGCACCTGAAGCTCGCATCGGTTCGCCGACCACGCCGTGCAGGTCGCACGACCCACCATCTTCATG
Source organism: Nocardia exalbida NBRC 100660 (assembly GCF_000308575.1). Taxonomy (GTDB): domain Bacteria; phylum Actinomycetota; class Actinomycetes; order Mycobacteriales; family Mycobacteriaceae; genus Nocardia; species Nocardia exalbida. The sequence continues at coordinate 1,514 of NZ_BAFZ01000120.1, forward strand.
GCCACCGGTCGATCCCCCTGACGATGCAACCGTGCCCGGCCTGATAGAGAATAGGCGCGGCCAGCAGGCACCCCCGGCGCGCGGGCACAGCCCATCCGCCCGCGACCGTCGTGCTCGGCAATCAGCTCGAACGCGTCGAAGAGACCAGAAAGGCCACCACCCCACAGCTCAGTCGGCAGCTGACGCCTCCGGTGGTCGCTTCGATCATTCCCAGTTTCGGTCCCGCGACCGGTGCGCTGATCGGTACCGGCTTCAGCGGAGTCACCGCGGTGAACTTTTTCGGTCACCCCGAGTACCGGCCGGTGACCGGCACCCGTGGTCACGATCACCGGCAGCGGCTTCACCGGCCCTACTGGTGTGTTCTTCGGTTCCTTCCGGCGGTTTCGTTCACGGTGAACTCCGATGCGCAGATCACCGCGGTCACCCCGCTGGCGTTCGGTGCGGCGCCGATCACGGTCACCACTCCAGGCGGTATCGCCACCGGGCTCTTCTTGTGATTGTCGAGTCGACTGCTGGCCGATGTGGCCGACAGTGCATCAACGTGCAGATCCGAAAGCAGTATGTGCCGCAGTGGGGGCGGCGAACTTTCGGATGGCCGCCGATGCTGCGTTGTATCCGCTCATCCCGTGCGCCCCTGGCCCTGGCGGGACGGCGGCCGAGCAGATGAACATCCGGTCGGCTATATGGTAGGGGCGCAGGGTGATGCGTGGTCCACCTAAGAGCAGTTGGCGTATGTTCTTGTCGCCAGTGAGGATGTCGCCGGCCACATAGTTGGGGTTGTAGCCCTGCATGGCGGCGGGGCCGACCACGGTGATGGCGACGATGCGATCCCGGAACCCGGGTGCGTACCGCTCGACCGCGTCGAGCAGTACATCGGTGGCGTTCCCCGAATATCCCTGTGGTACATGTGCGTACAGGTCAATGGGATGTACATTCCCGCGTGATCGTGTGGGGTCCGCGAGGTACTGCTGTCCGACCACGATAAAGGGCCGGTCGGGAAGCCGGCCTCGATGGATTGCGTGTTCGGCGCGGACCACGTCGGCCGCGCTGCCGCAGATGTGCAGACTTCCCGCCTTGTGTGCGTGGGGATGGGTCCACGGGATGCCGCCTTCGACGGCCAGGCTGACCTTGTAGGCGGCGGGCCCGTGCCGGAATCGCCGGTACGCGCGCGAGACCCGCGACGGCAGCCGGTCACCGGCGATGTCGGCGATCGCGGCCGGGGCGAGGTCGAACATGACGAGGTCGGCCGGCGGCAGTTGGTCGAGCGACTCGACCCAGAGGCCGGTCTCGATCTTTCCGCCCAGCTCTCGCAGTGCGGCCGCCATGGCGTCCGCGATCGCCCGTGAGCCGCCCACCGCGACCGGCCACCCGTAGCGGTGGCCCGCGGTGGTGATGCCGAGACCGATCGCCGCGGACAGCATCCGGTGCTGTGGTTGCCAGCCGTGGGCCATGTTCCCGGCGAACAGCGCCCTTCCCTGTTCCGTTCGGAACAGTCGTCCGAGCACCGCGGCGGGGATCAGGGTCGGAATGCCGAATCTTGCCAACCGCAGCGGATGTGACGGTATCCGCAGGAGCGGTTGCATAAAGTCGGTCACCAGCAACTCGTATGCAGCGGAGGGGCCTGCGAACAGGCGGCGCCAGATCGAGCCGTCGTGCCCGAGGCCCGCGGCGGTGTCTTCGACGGACCGGTACAGCACTGCTGCTGTGCCGTCGTCGAGCGGGTGCACGCAGTCGATTTCCGGCCACGCCCATTCCAATCCGTATCGAGCCGCGTCGATTCCGGTCAAGAACGGTGACCCGACGGCCATGGGGTGGGCCATAGCGCAGTGGTCGTGCAGCAGGCCGGGGAGGGTTAGCTCGCCGGAGCGGGTGCCGCCGCCGATGGTGGCGGCACCCTCGAGCACGGTGACCTCGACCCCGTGGCGGGCCAGCGTCACGGCAGCGGCCAGCCCGTTCGGCCCGGAGCCGACCACGATCGCCGTGGTCATTCCACCCTCGCCGGGGGCAGCACCGGGGTGTCGTCGCGGCGGAGCGGGTGAACCGGGAACCGATCGCCCGGCTCCGGCCACGGCTGACGGGCGAGCATGTCCTCGACCAGCACGTAGCCCTCCTCGATGACTCCGGTCGCGGCATCGACGATGCGATATGCCTGCCGTGCCCGGTGGATCGGCTGGGATTCGAGCACGACGATGCGCAGCTCCCCTTCCTCGAATCGGCAGCGTCGCTGCAGCGCTGCCAGCAACTGCTCGTTGTGCAGGTGCCCTTCACCGAAGTTCCAGCCCAGCAGCGGGCCTGCGACGATCTCTCCGTCGCGGACGGCGTAGTCGTCTTCGTTGTCGACGGCCCGGGTGATAAGACCGTTGAGCGCCCGGCCGTGGGTGTGCATCGATCGCCAGCCGAGACCGCTCTGGATGAGGATGTCGGCGATCTCGGGGCCGTACAGCTTGGTCAACTGGCTGACCGGCAGCCCGGCGCTCATGGTGACATGCTGCTCGAGTTTCAGCTCGGCGTCCCCGCGGAAACACCAGGCGCTGGTGGCCCAGTTGCCTGCGTAGTAGCGCATCGACGTCAGGAACGAAACCCATTGCGGCCGAATATGTCCGAGGATGACGACGAGTGTGGAGAACAGGATCAGCGCGAGGACCAGCGGTGATCGAAGCCCCGAGACATGGATGTAGCCGTAGTGTCCGAACAGGTAGAACAGGCTGAAGATGAAGAAGATGTTCCATTCCAGCGGCACGCCCATCGGCACGGTGGAGATGATGTGCAGGTGGAAGACGGCCATGAAGATGATCGCCGCCCAGGTCAGCGGGCCGCCGTGGCCGAGGAAGACCAGGTAGGCGGGGACCAGGTATTCCACGACGGTGCCGCCGTGAGCCAGCAGAGTCGGAATGCGTGACGGGCGCAGGTCCTGCGGCGGGTTGCGGTACATCTTGCGCTTCAGCCATTTGATCCGCATGACCGGGCTGTTGCTCATCATGACCGCTACCACGTGCCCGAAGTGATGGTTGAGCTTGGACGTGGCCGCACCCCACCACAGTGCCAGCATGACCAGCTTGAATCCGATGATCATGTCGGCGAACGGGACGAAGAACATCAGCAGCATCAACAGGTAGTGCTCGGGACGGGCGGCCAGAAACACCGTCTTGTCCCGCAACCCCAGCGCACCGAGGGCGACGATCAGAGCGACGACGACCAAGGGATCGAGCAGACCTACGTGACTGCCGTCCACCGGTGGAGCGCCATGACCGGGGGCGAGCAACGCCCGGATTCCGGAGCCGAGGACGACCGCGTACAAAGCTACGTCGACGACCCCGCGTTCGTCCCCGCGGGTGAACGGCACCTTGCCCGGCCACGGCGGCAGCCGCAGGGTGCCGGGACGCAGGAAGTACAGCAGCCCGCCGACCGGCGGCAGGAATCGCATGGTGAGCGGTCCGAATCCGCAACCGAATCCCAGGATTTCGAAGAGCAGAGTCCAGACGACGAGTTTCTGGTAGACGATCGGCTCGGTCCACCAGGAGGCGATATCGGTGAGCGCTCCGAGACCGGGGGTCAGGGAGATCACCGCGGCCGCGCCGACGACGTACAGGGCGCATTTGACGATATAGAGCAGGTAGACGGCATAAGGGGTGCCGAAGCCGTGCTCGACCCAGTGTTCGGCGACGGTGCGGAGCCGTTCACCGCGCGGGCGGGTCTTCCATTCGGCGTAGTCGATGTCCGGAAGATCCGGTTTCGTGAATCCCATGGCAGATGTCTTTCGAGAGGGAACGGTAGGTGATCAGAGGCGTGCTTCGGCCGAGAGGGTGCGCAGTGCCCGCTTGTCGATCTTCCCGACGGGGTTTTTCGGGATCTCGTCGACGGTCACGATCAGTTCGGGAAGCTTGTAGCGGGCCAAGGACTTCCGGAGAAGATCGAGCATCTGTTCCGGCTCGACCGCGACACCATCGCGATAGGACACGAACGCGATGGGTACTTCGCCGTGGACAGGGTGTGGTCGCCCGATCACGGCGGCCTCGAGTACCTGTGGATGGGCGTAGATCGCGGACTCGATCTCCTTGGGATAGATGTTCTCTCCGCCGCGGATGATCATGTCCTTGATGCGGTCCACCAGGGTGAGGTAGCCGTCCGCGTCGATGCGACCGACGTCTCCCGTGTGCAGCCAGCCATCGACGATCACTTTCGCCGTCTCCTCGGGCCGGCCCAAATATCCCCGCATCACGGTCGGGCCTTTGATCACGACCTCGCCCGCCGATCCGTCGCTGAGGAAATTGCCGTCGCTGTCGACGACGGCGATCTCCTGCCCCGGCAGCGCTTTACCGACGGTGCCGGGTTTACGGACACCGTCGAGCGGATTGCCCGTGCTCGCACATGTCCCCTCCGACAGGCCATAGCCTTCATAGATCGGGATGCCGTAGCGCTCCTCGAATCGGGTGAGCAACTCGACAGGCATCGGAGCCGCGCCGCAGAGGGCGAAGCGGACCGAGGAAGTGTCGGGCCGGACCTCGTGGGGCAGCGCCGACAGCATGGCGTAGATGGCCGGCACCGCAGAGAAATAGGTCGGCCGCGCCGCCTCGACCCTGTCGAAAAAGGTCCGCGGCGAGAACCGCCCCGCGACAGTGGTGTGGCCGCCGGCGAGCAGCGCCGACAGCACGCTGACCACGATGCCGTTGACGTGGAACAGCGGCAGAATCAGCAGACTATGGTCCTCAGCGGTCAGCCGCATGCCCGCGACCATGGTCTCGGCCATCGCCATGATGTTCGCCTGCGTCAGCTCGACGCCCTTGGGGCGTCCGGTGGTACCGCTGGTGTAGATGACCAACGCCAGCGCTTCGTTCGAGAACTCGGTCGCCTCCGCGCCACCGGCGCGGCCTTCGTGCCGATCCAGCTCTGACACCGAAAGCCGCTGAGGGGCATCGACCTCGCCGGACTCGATGCCGTCCGCGCGGACCAGTACGCGAGCGCGGGAATCGGTCAGCTGATATTCCACCTCGGCCGGGGTCAGCGACGGGTCGATCGGCGTTGCGGCGGCACCCAGCCGCCAAGCTGCGAACAATGCCACGATCAGTTCCAGCCGGTTGGGCAGCATCACGGCGACAACATCGCCGACACCGATCCCTGCCTTCGACAATCGATCGGCGTACTTCTGCACGAGGTCGAGGAACTCGGCGTTGGTGATCCGCCCCCGGTCGTCGTCCGCAAGACAGGGGTTGGTGGGGAAGATCCCGGCGCGTACATCCGGAAGGGCGGCGAAGTGCATGTCGATCTCCTTGCTAACGCAGCAGCTCACTTGCGTGAACGCCACGTTAGGAAGGTGATGTGACCTGGACCATATCGCGAGCGCACGAACATAGCCGGAGTGATCGTGCGCACCGCACGACGGATGACTCAGTCACCCACGGGCTGTAGCACTGTCGACCCCAGCCATCGGCAGGCCAGCAGGGCGACCTCGACGTCCAGCCGTCCCTCCCGCAGCGAATGCCCCAGTACCGCCTCCGCCTTGCGGATCCGGTACTGGACGGTATTGCGGTGCAGTACCAGCCGCTCGGCCGTTGTCTGGAAGCTACCGTTGGTGTCCAGGAAGACACGCGCCGTCTCGCGCAGCTGTGCCGTGGCATCGTCGTCACGCGCCAGCGACCCTAAGACTTCGCTGATCCATGCTCGCGTGGCGGCCAGGTCCGAGCACATCAGCGCGATCGGCCCGACCTGCGCCGAACAAGACACCGACGCACGCTGCGGTGCCGGCACGGACATCGCGACCACCTGCGCTTGCGTCGCCTGACGATGGGTCAGCCGGAAGCCCTCCAGCCCGGCGGCAGGTCTGCCCACCGCCACCCATGTCGCCCCCGGAATGCTCACCGCGGCGGGATCCGTTTCCAGTTCCGGTTGCGGGAGCCACGCCCACAGGGTCGATTCGTCGGCCGGGATCAGCAGGGGTTGTCCTTGGCAGGACAACTGATCGGCGATGATCGTCACCGCTTGTTTGGCCGTACGCAGTTGATCGGAGCCCGCGTCGGACCAGACAACCAGGCCCAAGTGGGTTCGGTCGAGCCGGTATCCCAGCGCACGCTCACTGTCACCCGGATCGACACGCTGTCCGGACAGGATCGAGCGCACCCTAGCGGTGCGGACGGCCATCTGATTCTGCAGCCACCGGTCCCGCTCGTCTTGGTAGGCGGTCACGACTTGTTGGGAGACCCGATCGATATAGGTGAACGAGCGGTCGGTCATTTCGGCCACCGCCGCTGTGACCAGGTCGAGGTCCTTCGTCGCGGCGGTGATCTCACCGAGCATGTGGTCGTTGAACAGTCGCTGCCCGATGCGGTACGCCCGCAACAGCGCGGTGATCGAGGTACCGCGCTGGGCCATGCGACGGGCGTACTCCAACGCCTCCGCCGGCGCATCGACCTCGTCGATGTCCAGCCCCAGTTCATAGATATGCAACGCGATCACGACGTTGCCGGTGACACTGGCGCGCAGCAACGACTCCACCCGGCTGTCGCCGCGCAGCTCCGGCTCGATCTGGAGCATCTGCTCCGTCAAACGTTCGGACAAGGCCAGCGCGTGCCGAGTCAGTCGTCCCGCGATCCGCGCGAGCAGTTGTGCGGCGTCGCTCTGCATGCGATCACCCTGTGATTTTCACAGGCGGCAACACCGCCGCGTCGAGCAGCCGCGCTCGGGTCTGGTCCGCGCGCGAGCGGTACTCCGTATCGGTCATCTGGACAGTATGGCTCTATCCAGCGAGCTCCACGATCCACTCCAACACCAGCAGATTTTGCTGACGAAGGGCGTGGGCGAGCGCTGCGGCCGCTGCTTCGGCGCCATCGAAGTCGCTGCGGGCGACGACCCGCTCGCCCGGGCCAAGGCGGCGGAGGCAGGGTGAGGTTGGACCCGCACTGGCTACCCACCAGCTCCGGCACTCCCACGCCACCGAGCCGATCAACCCTGGCGTCTCGATCGAGGTAGCCCGGCAACCTCTCGGGCAGCGGCCATCTGACGCCCGAAGGCAGTCGTCAATGGCGACTCAGCTCGGCTTCCAGCGTGGAAGACGCCCTAGGCGTAATCGCCGCCGACGCGATCAGCATCATCGCAGGCGAACGAGACGGAAAATTGGCCTTGTGCGCATCGCCGACCTGCCGAGCCGCCTTCTTCGATACCAGCCGAAGTCGCACCCGCAGATGGTGTGACATGAACACGTGTGGGAACCGTCAGAAGAAGGCGCGCTTCAATGCCAACCAGCGCAAGAACAGGACTGCCGCACGGAAGGGTGTCATCTGATCTGGCTTGCCAGGGAGGGCGCGGCGCGGCGGCAGCGCACGGCGCGGACAGGCGTCGGCCACCCGGACCGCCAAGACGATCAGCGGCACTGCGTTCGACGTCCAGATCCATCGACTCCGGGTCGACACCGGGCAGGTCCAAGCGTGTGATCTACCCCAGCGCACCAACCGCGGCCCGGGCGGCCTCGGCGACGAGAGAGTTGTCGGCTTCGGCGTTCTGCTCGAATTTCGTGGACAGCACGGCGATGACGAGCGGGGCGCGTCCGGGCGGCCAAGCGATCGCGACGTCGAGCGCGCCGCCGTAAGCGGGGCTGCCGGTCTTGTCGCCGACGGTCCAGTCGGCGGGCACCGCGGCACGAATGCGTGCGCCCCCCGTCTTGGCGGCGACCAGCCAGGACTTCAATCGCGCGCGCTCGGGTTCGGCGAGAATGTCGCCGAGGACGAGATTACGGTAGTCGGTGGCGAGGGCGGCGGCTGTGGTGGTGTCCCGCTCGTCGCCCGGAACGGCGGTGTTCAACTCGGGCTCCCAGCGGTCCAGGCGGGAGGCGGTGTCGCCGATGGACCGCAGGAACGCGGTGAAGCCTTCCGGGCCGCCGAGAAGCTTCAGCAGCTGGTTGCCCGCGGTGTTGTCGGACAGGGTGATCGTGGCATCGCACAGCTCGGCGACGGTCATGCCGGTGTCGACGTGCTTCTCGGTCACCGGCGAGTTGGCGACGAGTTCAGGCCGGGAGTAATGGATCACCTGATCGAAGTAACCCGTTGCCAGCGGATGCTCGCGCAGGAGGGCCCCGCACGCGAGACCTTTGAACGTGGAGGCGATCGGGAATCTCTCCCCGTCTCGATGGACAACGGTGCGGCCGGTGCCGGTATCGATCGCGTACACACCCAGCCGTGCGGAGTGTGTCGTCTCCATCTCGGCGAACGACGGAATCGTCGCCGCGGATGTGGTGTGCGAGGCCACTGGCGCACCAGCGCCGGACCCGCAACCGGCGGTGGCGAGGGACAGCGCGGACACCGCCACAGCGGCGAGGAGCCTGCGACTGCCGAGCGGGGCACGGTGAGCAAAGTCAGAAAGGATCACTGCCGCACCACATCATCGACGCCGCCTTCGACGCCAATATCCGGTCCCGGCGTGGGCGAGTCGACTTGGATATCGTCGCAGGCTCGCCTGCGGTTCGGCGCCGGTCGGAGTGCCCGGTGGAACAGCGGAACCGATGTCTTCGAATCCGCTGGTTCAATGACCGCATGGACCTGATCCGCCACCTTCGGTTCTTCGTCTCCGTCGCGGAGGAAGGACACTTCGGCAGGGCGGCCGCCGTGCTGGACATGACCCAGCCACCGCTGTCGCAGGGACTTCGGCGGCTCGAACGGCATCTCGGCGTCGACCTCATCCACCGCACCCGGCAGGGGGCCGTGCTCACATCGGCGGGTCTACAGCTGCTCCCGCGTGCTCGGCTGCTCGTGGACGATGCCGAGCGCCTGCTCGCCGAGTCGCACCGCATCGCGAGTGCCCACGGCGCGGTGCACTGGGGCGCGACCGCGGCGTTGCCCGACCGGGTGGTCACGGCGTGCGTGGGCGCGCTGCGCACTGCGGTCGTCCCGGATACCGCGGTGTCCACGACGGTGGGCGCCAGCGTCGACTTGGTCGCCGACGTGCGCTCGGGACTGTGCGACGTCGCCGTGGTCGAGCATCCCGCGCTGGTCGACGGTGTCGAGGTCCGCCCGGTCGTCAAAATTCCGCGGTGGCTCGTGGTGCCGTCGGATCATCGCAGCGCCGGGGCCGAACGCCCCACCTTCCCCATGCTCGCCGGACTGAGTTTCGCCTGCCCACCGCGCGCCACCAATCCCCCTGCCTTCGACACCGTTGTGGATCTGTTGCGCGAGCGGGGCCTGGACGCAGCGACCGTGCCCGCGCCCGACGATCGGACCGTGTTCGCGGCGGTGGCGGCGGGAACGAGCTTCGGGCTCACCGCCATGCCTCCGTCGTCCACGCCTGGCGTGACCTGGCTGCGCATCGCGCCGCAGGCGGTCGCGCTGCGAGTCCGCGTCGTCTACCGTCCGGGCGCTGATACCCATGCCGATGCCGTCGACCGGGTGCTGTATCGGGAGCGGCTGCGATGAGCACCACCGAGGACAGGATCCGCGCCGTGTTCGCCGACGCGGGATGCAGCGGCCGGCTGCACGCCCGCCGGTGCGACGGTTCCGCGACCGAGATCTCCGTGGGCGGCGACGAACGGGTGGTGCTCGCGTCGGTGTACAAATTGCCGCTGTTCGTCGCGTTCTGCCGCCTCGTCGACGCGGGGCGCATCGATCCTGCTGCCCGGCTGACGGTGGCACCGTCCGAGTGCACGCCGGGGCCCACCGGCATCGCCGTCATGCGCGATCCGGTGACCATGAGCCTGCGCGACCTCGCGACGTCGATGATGACCGTCTCCGACAACGCCGCGGCCGATGTCCTGCTCGGCGCGACGGGCCTCGGTGCGGTGGAGGGCCTGCTGGACGATCTCGGCCTCACCCGCACCCGGATCGTGGGCGGCACCGCCGACCTGCACCGCAGCCTCGTCCGCGACACCGACACCCACACCACCGCCGAGGCGTTCGCCGTGCTCGCCGAGAACGACGAAGCGTGGTCGGTGTCGGCGTACGACCCGTCGTACACGAGCGCGACGACACCGGAGGAAATGACCCGTCTCCTGCGCGCGCTGTGGAGCGGCGCGGTGCTGTCCGACGAGCAGACCGAGTTCGTCCGAACCGTCATGCGCCACCAAGTCTGGCCGCACCGCGTCACTGCCGGATTCCCCTACCGCAGTGTGTCGGTCGCAGGCAAAACCGGAACCATCGGGGTCATCCGCAACGAGGTAGCGGTCGTCGAATTTCCCGGCGAGCACCCCGTCGCGGTCGCGATATTCACCCGGGCGGCCCGCGCGGACCCGCACCTGCCCGTCGTCGACGCCGCCATCGCCGAAACCGCCCGCATCGCCGTCACCGAACTCCGCCTTCCCTTACCGGGAGGGTGACGTCAGGACTGCGCGCGCACATCTTTCCGATGTTTCCCGCCGGGTACAGCGGCTGGGTCACGACCGCGCCAGGTGACCCGCAGCGTCAGCTCACGGAGGTGGCGGCGTGCCGTGGGACGTCGTTCGCGCTCCGAAGACAGCGCGCCGAGCGAACGCCGGACGGTCGGACATGGTGTAAACGCCCAGCGATTGCGGAGGCACGTCGATGCCGTTAGGTTCATCCCATGAGCTGCACCTTTCCTCATTTGCTGTCGCCGATCGAGCTGGGGAGGGTCAGGCTCCGAAACCGAGTTGTGATGGGCTCCATGCACACTGGCCTGGAAGACCGGGCCTGGCACATCGACCGGCTGGCAGCGTTCTTCGCCGAACGCGCACGCGGCGGAGTGGGGCTGATCGTCACCGGTGGTTACTCCCCCAGTCGCGAGGGATGGCTCTGGCCGTTCGCGTGCGCGATGCTCGACGAGACCGACGCCGAGCGGCACCGGGTGATCACCGAGGCGGTCCACGAAGCGGGCGGCAAAATCGCGCTGCAGATCCTGCACGGTGGACGCGATTCGAACATTCCCACCAATCTGGCGCCCTCGGCGGTGGCGTCGCCGCTCACCGCGTTCGAGATCCGACAGGGACGCACGACGACGGGTTCCACGGTCGAGTGCCTTGGCATCCACCGGGCGAGCGGTGAGCGCTTCGATGCCGAGCACGGGCGCACCGGTGTCGTCGAGGGCGGCCACCCGAATACGTCCGGCTCCAGTCCGTTCCAGACGCACCCGCAGGGCGCCCACACCGCGGCGGTACAGCCGCACCCCGGCGAACGAGAACGGCAGCGGCAGCCTGCCCGCGGGCATATCCTGCGCGAGCTCGGCGATCGCGGCATGGAAGGAGGCGTCCAGCAGGGCGGGATGGATCCCGAAACCCGGTGCGTGCTCGTCGGACCCGGTCGCGAGCGCCACTTCGGCGAATACGTCGTCGCCGTCGCGCCAAGCCGACGTCACGCCCTGGAACATCGGACCAAAATCGAATCCCAGGTGCGCCAACTGGTCGTACAGGCTGTCGACCGGCACCGGTTCGGCCTCGGTCGGCGGCCATTGCGCACCTTCCGCCGAGATCTGCCGTGCCGATTCGACCCACGCAGGCACACGCTCCGCGGCGGGGGCGAGAACTCCGTCGGCATGCGGCACCCACTCCCCCGTATCCGCTTCTCCGTTCCGGACCGCGCGTGAATAGATCACGAACCGGCGCGCGCCCGCCTCGTCGGCGGGTTCGGCGGTCAGCTGGATATCGATCGCGGCGTCGTCGGTGAACGACAGCGGCGCTGCCAGCACCAGTTCATCGACGACCTCGGTGCCCAGCCGGGCGCCCGCGGTCAGCGCCATTTCCACGAAGGCGGTACCCGGTAGCAGCACCGACCCGAAGGCGGCGTGGTCAGCCAGCCACGGGTGCGTCCGCAACGACAGGCGGCCGGTGAACAGCCATTCGTCCCGCCCCGCCAACGGCACGGCGCCGGTGAGCATCGGATGATCCGATGACCGCAGCGACGCCTCGATCCCGAGTGGTTCCAACCAGTACCGCCGACGTTGGAACGCGTACGTCGGCAACGACACGCGGGCCGGTGTCCGGCCCGCCAACAGCGGGCGCCAATCGACCTCGACACCGGCGATGTGTGCTTGCGCGAGCGTGGTGACGTACTGCGCGACCTCGTCGGCCGAACGACGGGACGCGGCGACCACGATCGAATCGGCCTCGGCCTCGGGGTGTTCGGCCAGGCAACGCCGTGTCGTCGCCGCCAGCACCGCGTCCGGGCCGACCTCGATGAAGCGGCGGACCCCGGCGGCCACCAGAGTGTCCACACCCGGCGCGAACCGCACACAGCCGCGCAGCTGCTCGACCCAGTAATCCGGGTCGACGAGCGCGCCGTCGGCGAAACCGCCGGAGACATTGGACACCACCCCCACCGTGAGCGTCCGGTACGTCAACCGCTGCGCGATCGTGCGGAATTCGGCCAGCATCGGATCCATCCGCGCGGAATGGAACGCATGGCTGACGCGCAGCCGCGAGGTCTTGACCCCTTCGTCGGACAGCCGGCGCTCGACCTGCCCGACGGCGTCCTCGTCGCCGGAGAACACCATCGACAACGGACCGTTCACGGCCGCCAACGACACCCGGTCCCCGAAGTCAGCCGTGATCTCGACGGCTCGCTGTTCGGTCACCGCCGCGGCGAGCATGGCGCCACCTTCGGGCAGCGCCCCCATCAGTCGCCCCCGCGCCGCCACCAACGCGCACGCGTCGGCCGTCGACCACACGCCCGCCACATACGCCGCGACCAACTCACCGATCGAATGGCCGATCAGCACATCCGGGACGATCCCGAACGACTCCATGAGCCGGAACAGCGCCACCTCGTAGGCGAACAGCCCAGGCTGGGTGTACTCGGTGCGGTGCAACAGATCCTCACCCGCCGCCCCGAAAACGACGTCTTTCAGCGCAACCCCGGACCCCAGCGCGCGATCGAACTCGGCACACAATTCGTCGAACGCCGCCGCGAACACGGGGAACGCGGCATACAACCCCGCCCCCATACCGACACGCTGCGCACCCTGACCGGTGAACAAGAACGCCGTCTTCCCCGACCCGGCCACACCTTCGAGCACGCCGCCGGAGGCACCGGCCGCCAGGTCCGCCAACCCGGCCAGCAACTGTTCGCGATCGTGGCCGACGACGACGGCGCGCCGGTTCCACTGCGCCCTCGTCTCGATCAGCGCGGCCGCCACGCTCCACAGGTCGGGCTCCGGATGCTCGAGCAGCCACCCGTGCAACCGCTGCGCCTGGGCACGAAGCGCCTCGTCGGTCTTCGCCGACACCAGTAGCGGCACGACGGTCGCGGCACCGACCGGACCGGCGTCGTTGTCGGCCGTGCCGTCGTCGGATACCGCCGGGCCGGGTGCTTCCTCGACGATGACGTGCGCGTTCGTCCCACTGATACCGAACGACGACACACCCGCCCGACGCACCCGCTCCCCCGCAGGCCAGGGCTCCGCCTCGGTCAACAACCGCACCGACCCCGCCGACCAATCCACATGCGGCGAGGGAGCATCCACATGCAACGTCTTCGGCAACATCTCATGCCGCAACGCCTGCACCATCTTGATCACACCGCCCACACCCGCCGCCGCCTGCGAATGGCCGATGTTCGATTTCAGGGAACCGATCCGCAGGGGTTCGTCCCGCTGCTGTCCGTAAGCGGCGATGAGTGCCTGCGCCTCGATCGGATCTCCCAGCGACGTCCCCGTACCGTGCGCCTCGACCACGTCCACATCCGCCGCGGTCAACCCCGCCGCCGCCAGTGCCGCCGCGATCACGCGTTCCTGCGACGGACCGTTCGGGGCGGTCAAACCATTGCTCGCCCCATCCTGATTCAGTGCCGAGCCCCGGATCACCGCCAGCACCTCGTGCCCCGAACGTCGCGCATCCGACAAACGCTCCAGCACCAGCACACCCACGCCCTCGGCCCACCCCACCCCGTCGGCCGACGCCGCGAACGCCTTACACCGGCCGTCTCGCGACAACCCCCGCTGCCGGGAGAACTCGATGAACAGGAACGGCGTCGACATCACCGTGACACCGCCGGCCAGCACGAGCGACGTCTCACCGCGACGCAACGCCTGGCAGGCCAGGTGGATGGCCACCAGCGACGACGAGCACGCCGTGTCGACCGACACGGCGGGGCCTTCCAGCCCCAGCGTGTAGGCCACCCGGCCGGACACCACGCTGCCCGTCGAACCGATACCCGCATAGCCCTCCGCGGTGGGTCCGGCTGCCCTGGCGGTGTGCTCGTAGTCCTCGTACATCACACCGGCGAACACGCCGGTATCACTGCCACGCAGCGAGGTCGGGGCGATACCGGCGTTCTCCAGGGCCTCCCAGGAAGCTTCGAGCAGCAGCCGCTGCTGCGGGTCCGTCGCCGCCGCCTCCCGAGGTCCGATGCCGAAGAAGCCCGCGTCGAAGTCACCGGCATTTCGCAGGAAGCCGCCCTCTCGCGTGTACACCTTTCCGAACCGGTCCGGGTCCGGGTCGAACAGCCCCTCGAGGTCCCAGCCCCGGTCCGACGGGAACTCGCCGACGGCGTCCACTTCCGCCGCGACCAGCTTCCACAACAGCTCCGGCGACTCGACACCGCCCGGATAACGGCAGCTCATCCCGACGATCGCGATCGGCTCGTCGATCTTCTCCCGCAACCGGGTCAGGTCGTCACGAGTCGTCATGAGCTCGACGGTGACCTTCTTCAAGTACTCCAACATGCGGTCGGACGAGTCACCAGCGCTTGAGTCCACGTTTCACATCCCGGGTATCGCAGGGTCGGCAAAGAAACCCGGCGCGCGAACAGCGGCGCGGGTTGGCGAGAACTACCGAGTCGTCGGTCAGGTATCAGTGACGAAGTGCCCGCTCGGGGCGCAGGCGTGCGGTTCGATCCCATACACGCCGGGGTCGGGGCTCCGCGCATCGGCTCGGAAGAAGGCCGTATCGGACGAAGTCACCGGCGATCCGGCGCCGCCGGAGACCAGGTGTAGGAGGTCGCTCGAATACGGCGATCCCGGACCGCGGCCGCCTCCGGTGGATAGCGAGCCGACCGTGTAATTCCGCAGGAGAGTGTTTCTCTGCGGTTATCGAGACGGACATCTCGACGCTACCTTCACTGTCGGAAAGGCCGACACATCAGAGCGCTCTGACATACCACAATCTTTTATCAGTGGCGAGCATGCAGTTTCCCAATGATGGGAAGATGAAATCAAAGCCCATGCGCATTCTTTCTTCCGCGAGCAAAGCGACAGGACGATCGTCCAGTCGCGTGCTGAGGGTTAGCCTGCCAGCCGTTCCTGCTTCCCGCAAGTGATACGTGGACCGTTCTTTGTTCGGCGGATCGGAGCGACTCCGTCGGCCACTGGAAGGGGAATCGGCTCGGTATCGCAGTGCGGGAACGAACGGTGCGAACGCTCGGCACCGAACGGCTACCCGCGATGTCATGCGCTAATACCTACTTAAGTATGCTGATAGACCTGATCAGCAAACGTCGCCCGAGACCATCGGTGGCGCTGCGGATCCCGCCTCCACCCCCGCCGCAACCGCCCGGAGCGCACGAGGCAGACCCCGAACCGCACAGGCCAAGTGGTGTAACAACGACGTTGCTGACAATCGACGCAGACCACCCTTTCCGACGAAAGGCTTCATGCCCCCCTGAAACCACTTCCCATCGAATCGCGGCGCGACAGCACGGCAAGCCGTGTACGCCCGTCGGCGGAAACTACCGGTGAACAAAATGTACGGCCGAGGCACGAATCGTTTTCGGTGCGACGAAGACGCTTTTGCGACCACGTCCGGAGAAGTGCCAGGTTGCGCGCAGCGCTTACCGCTTCGCCGGCACACTTACCGGACGTCGAAATACTGTTCAGCGTTGTGAACAAAAGTCCGGCATCTCGTGTGCGAATGTTCGCCCGAGGGCGAACGACGGCGACACTGGAATTCGGCGACCGAGGACGACCTTCCGGTGACCGCGCGGCAGTGATCGGCTCGGTGCACGTGCGCTTGCTCCTGCCCGCAGGCAGGTCGGCGATCGTTCCCGTCTTCGTCGGACCGTACGGCGGTTCGTTGCCACTGCAGCGCCGCGGCTGCACGCCGGGGGTGTGGTCGTCATCGCCCATGGCCATGCCGCGGCGTGTACGAGCCGGGTCGAACGGTCACCTGATCGGCTTCGGCCGCACCGCCGACCGAGTCCCGATCCGGCATGACCCCGTGTCCAGCGTTCGTCGCCACCGCCACCACCGAACTCGACGCGACTCACGTGTCGGCGGAGGCAGGAGGCCGCGACCCCAGTCGCCCGCTCTCGCCGATCAGTCACCCGGAAGGTCGCTTTGTTCAGCTGTCGGTAACTTCATCGCTACCATCTAGGACCCGCCACTCTGTGCCCCCATCACTGGGAATATGTGCAGTGCCCCAGGTTTGCCATGCTTCGTGACAGCTCCCACCGCCGTCCGTGGTGGGGCAGTTCGGCATCCAGTTCGCCGTGAAGGGTCGCTCGAACGTCGACGTAATGAGGATGTAACCCAAGGACTACCCAGCATGACATCGCCCCATGTTCGCGAGCTGCGCCTGATTGCCGATTGCGTACTGGCAGTGCCGAACCGGTTCACGCCGGAGCGGGTATCCGCGGCATGCGCTACGGAGTTCAAAGAGGTACGTTCCGGCAATCCTCATGTCCGCGAATTCATGGCATACCCGGACTGCGGACCGTTGGCCTCGATCGTGTTTCGTAGCCCCCTCGGGCTGGCAAGCGAGGTGAATGCCCTGGTGATCATGCGCATCGCGAGGGATATCCGAATCACCCGAGCAGATGTGGCCGCAAGGTTCGAATTGCCGATCGAGAGAGTACGGACCGACCCGAGAATTCCGCCCGAAGGAACGGTATCGTTCATCTCGGAGCGGGGGGCGAGAGCCCTGCACATCAGGTTCGATGCCCGCTCACAGCTGCTTCGGGACATGTCGGTACACGAGAACCTCGGACGATCTCGGCACCCCGGCGCCGGCGGCCTCACGTGAAGCTTCTCCGCCAGCTTTTCGAGGAACTCGCAGCTGGTCTGCGCCGCGACTTCTCGAGAACCGCGGAACGCATGCATCGCAATTACCGCGATTTTCGCGGAGCCATCGATACTTCCGTCGCCGACTTGGTTGATGCCGACATCGCCGGACGGAACGATATCCGCCAGGCGGTCACGGAGGTTCCGGAGTACCTGAAACGCCTGCAGAGGCTCGGGTATCCGATAACCGTCGAGTCCGGGCTCGGCCGGGAAGTCGATGAAATCGCCGAAATGTCCGAGGACCTCATCCGCAAAGTCCAGGACGCACAGCAGGGTGGCTGGTCCATACGCTATGGGAAAAGGGGACACGGAACATACGCCGACTACGACGAGAAGGCCGTCGTTCTGGACGGCGATATGCGGGGCGACGCCCTGGCCTCCGCCGATGCGCTTGCGCATGAGATCGACCATGCCCACCCGAGCAATCTCCACAACGACGCTCCATCGCCGCCGATGGGCCGAGCCAGGGCGGAATGGGTTGCCGATCATGTGGACCGATCGCTGCTGAACGAAGGGCATGCCGTGATGGCGCAGCTCACCGTACGGCATCAAATACTCCAGAACGGTGGACCGGATATAAACCACAGCGTCGCCGGAAAATATCTCAGAATCTATGAAAGATATCGTAATGGAGAGTTCTCCCGCGACGAGGCGGAGCGGCGAGTAGCAGCTCACTACCGCTTCGAGTCGGGCAGTCATAGCAAGATGTCGTACGGCCAGAACCTCCGGGAATGGTACGAAGATTATTGGGACACGTGGATCGCGCAGACGGTTCAGACACCTCGTGCGTGAGGACTGTGGCGAGCCGCCCGGCGACAGGGAACGTTCGACCAGGCGGCCGAACGACCACTCCACGGCCCACCGACGGAGCATTACCTCGTTCCCCGTCGCTGCGTTTCACGAGGAGAATTGCTTTCGCTCATCCGACCAACCGCTTCCACCCGCCCGACCTCGGCGGAGTTCATCGGCCGTTGCGTGACCCCGAAGCACCCGAAGAGGAAGGCCGACCGAGGATCTCGGGTCGGTCGATTGTGTCAATGGCTGCCGTTGCGTGCCTGCACGCTTCCGATGTGCTTCGCGCAGCCGCAGCGGTCGCGGCTGCGCGGGTGAGGGCCGCGACCGACTGTGACGTGCTGTGTGCGGGCCAGGCGAGCAAGAGAACGCTCGACGGGACAGCCGTCATCGCAACGGTGGTCAGGTCCTCGCGCAGCGGCGTGGTCAGCGACTCGGGCAGCACGGCGACGGTGTTGCAGTACTCCGCGCCCTTGGGGGTGGGGCTGTGGCAGTGCCCTCCGAGATAGTTCGCGGCGTGATCACCGTTCCCGCGGCGCGAACCGACCCTGGCCTGGATCCGAAACACGCACGAGCACGCACCCCGGGCGGCGGTCAGAGCAGGAGATGGAAGATGTCGAAGGCGATGCTCCATTCGGCGGTCCCGGGGTTCTTACGGTCCGGTTCGATCGTGACGAATGTGTGCGCCAGCGCCACGCTCAAGCCCCCGGCAATCAGCGGCAGTCGCTGCTCGGTCGCCTCGGAGAGGGCTATGTCCAACGGCGGCCGGGCCGTCAGTTGATCGAGCACAGACTGTAGTTCGATCTCCTCGTCGAGTTTCTCGAACCGGTGGATGCTCTCCTGCAGTCCCTTGGTGATCGGCAGGTCCCACGGTTCGATCACGTCCCTCAGGTTTGCCTTCGCCGAGGCCTTGCCGATGAGGACCAGATCGTAGATCTTGTCGTCGATGAAATCCGTATAGCGCTTGAGGTCGTTCCGGTCGACTTGCAGACCGGCCGCTGACCGGAAGAATTGCTGGAATTTCACGGTACCCATCACTGGCATGTCGTCAGCTCCTGTCGAAGTATTCATGGATTTGGCGAACCGCCATCGCTCCCTCACCGACAGCAGATGCGACCCGTTTCACGGAGCCGTTGCGGACGTCGCCCGCAGCGAACAGGCCGGGCGAGCTTGTTTCGAGCGTCCTCAACGGCCGGTCGCCGATCCGCCGGTTGCCGTCCTCACGGGCGTTGGCCGCGTCCACGCCCGTGAGGACGAAGCCGTGGTCGTCGAGTGCGATCGAGTCGGCCAGCCACCCGGTGTGCGGCACCGCCCCGATGAAGACGAACAGGGCGTGTACCCGGAGAGTGTCCTGTTCCCCCGTGTGATTGTTCTCGACCACAATCTCGTCGAGGTACTTCTCACCATGGACCTCGCGAATCTCGGTATGCCGGTGGACGGTCACGCGCGGATGGCGCTCGATCTGGTCCACGAGGTATCGGGACATGCTCTTTCCGAGGTCACCACTGCGGATGAGCAGGTGAACGTGGGCGACACGGTCCGCGAGAAAAACGGTGGCCTGTCCGGCGGAGTTGCCGCCGCCGACGATGGCCACAGGGTCGGTGCCGCACATCCGCGCTTCCTGATGGGTTGCGGCGTAGTACACGCTCGTCCCTTCCAGTACCTCGATCCCTGGAACCGCCAACTTGCGATATCGCGCCCCGGTGGCGAGCACGACGGCCCGGCCGCGAACCGTGCCGCCGTCCGCCAGCCGGAGCACATGGTGGCCGTCCTCGAACCCGAGACCGGCCACCTCCGCCGACACCAGGAGGCGGGCGCCGAACTTCCCGGCCTGGATCACGGCCCGCTCCGCCAATTCGGCGCCGGAGATCCCTGCCGGGAAGCCGAGGTAGTTCTCGATCCGGGAGGAGGTACTGGCCTGGCCGCCTGCGGCGACCGACTCCAGTGTCACCGTGTTCAACCCGTCCGAGGCGCCGTACACGGACGCGGCCAGACCGGCCGGTCCCGCACCCACCACCACGAGGTCGCACACGTCCCGGGCTGCGTCCCGGACCGAGTCCGGGACCGGAAGCCCGACGATGCGGGCGAGTTCCGCATTCGTCGGATTGCGCAGCACCTTCTCGCCGTGCCAGATCACGACGGGAGTGTCCTCGGGGGCGACGTTCAGGCTGCGCAGCAGCTGCTCCGCCCGTTCGTCTTGCTCCAGATCGATCCATCTGTGGGGCAATCGGTTTCGCATGGCGAACTGCCGAAGCCGCAACGTATCCGGTGAATAGCAGGAGCCGATGATCCGGAACCCCGAACCGAGCCCGATCAGCAGGTGCCGCCGCACCAGGTAGGCGCGCAGGATCAGATCGCTGAGCACGGGATCGTGGGAAACCAGCTCGCGCACCCGGTCGGCCGGCACGACGAGTAACTCGCCGTCCTCGATCACCTCGGCCGTGAAGAACGCCACCTGGCCTTCCAGCAGTCCGAGCTCGCCCAGGAATCGGCCGGGACCGTGCACGCGCAGTATCCGGCGTTTGCCGTCTCCGTCGCCCTCGTCGATGATCGCGACCTTGCCCGAGAGGATGACGAAGAAGTCGTTGCTGGGTTCACCCTCTCGGACCAGCACCTCACCGGCGCGAACCGATCGACGCGTGCCACCGACCTCGAGCGTCGCGACCTGGTCTTCCGTCAGCCGCGGGTATGCTCCGAGCTCGTCCGGAGTCTCACCGAGCGGCGGAATGTCGCGTACGGGAGCGGCGTCCTCAGACGAAGTTCTGGTCGACATAACACCAGCGCCAATCTTCACCTGGCTCCATCGACTGGACGATCGGATGGCCGATGACGTGAGCATGCGCGCTCGCGTGCTTGCCCGGCGAGGAGTCGCAGCAACCGACGTGTCCGCACGTCAGGCAGAGCCTCAGATGTACCCACGGGGTGCCGAGGCGAAGACATTCCTCGCAGCCCTGCGGAGTCCGGGGTGCGACGGGCCGGATCGCGGTCACGTGTGGGTCTACAGGGATGGAAGTCATGGCTTCGTCTCCTTGCCTGCGTTTTCCGAGAGCGCCTGATCGAGCCATGTGCGCAGTTGTGGTACCGGAGCTGCGCCCGCCTGACGAGCCAGGACCTCGCCCCGATCCATCACCAGCAGAGTCGGTACGGCGCGGACGGTGAACCGTTCGGCCGTTTTGGGCGCAGCATCCACGTCGATCTTCACCAGCTTGATCTGACCTGCGCGTTCCCTGGCGAGCTGCTCGAGCGCCGGACTGACCATGCGGCACGGACCGCACCACGTCGCCCAGAGGTCGACGAGCACAGGCACCGAGGATTTCTCGGCGACCTCCGCGAAGTCGTCGTCGCCCGCCGAGGCGATCCAGGGCAGCGGTTCGTGGCAGTTCCCGCAGCGCGGTTTTCCTTCGCCGGCCGCCGCTACCTTGTTGACCTTGCCGCAGTTCGGGCACTTCACCTTTTCGGATCCCATGACGACACCTCTTCTCAGGCCGCCGCGACGGCGGGTTCCGCATGCGCGACGACGAGCTCGCCGCCGTCCACGGTGACACGGATGGTGCCACCCGGTTCGATCTCGCCGCGCAACAGCGCACGACCTATCTTGGTCTCGACCTCGTGGGCGATGTACCGTCGCAGCGGCCGCGCACCGTAGACCGGGTCGAAACCGTGTTCGGCGATGAGCCGGCGCGCTTCCGGGGTGATATCCAGGTGTATCTGCCGCTCCGCCAACCTGTTCCGAAGTTCGGTGAGCTGTAGCTCGACGATGTGCTCGATCTGGGGCAGCGTGAGCGGGGTGAACAGCACGATGTCGTCGACCCGGTTGAGGAACTCCGGCCGGAAATGCCCGCGCAGTTCCGCCAGCACCCGCGTCCGGGCATCCGGTTTGATCTCGCCATCGGCTGTGACTCCGTCGAGGAGATACTGGGATCCGATGTTGGAGGTCATGATGATCACCGTGTTCCGGAAATCGACCTGCCTGCCTTGAGAATCGGTGATCCGGCCGTCGTCGAGCACCTGCAGCAGGGTATTGAAGACGTCGGCGTGGGCCTTCTCGATCTCATCGAAGAGCACCACGGAGTACGGCTTGCGGCGCACCGCCTCGGTGAGCTGGCCGCCCTCGTCGTATCCGACGTACCCGGGGGGCGCACCGATGAGCCTGCTCACCGTGTGCCGCTCCTGGTACTCGCTCATGTCCAGGCGCACCATGTTGTCTTCGCTGTCGAAGAGGGCAGTGGCCAGTGTCTTTGCGAGTTCGGTCTTTCCCACGCCCGTAGGGCCAAGGAAGATGAACGAACCGATCGGCCGGCGCGGGTCACGGATACCCGACCTGGCCCGGATCACCGCGTCTGCGACCAGTTGCACCGCCTCGTCCTGGCCGACGACCCTCTCGTGCAGAATCTCGTCGAGCTTCAACAGCTTCTCCCGCTCGCCTTCCTGCAGCCGGGCGACCGGGATACCCGTCCATGCGGCCACGATCTCTGCGATCTCGTCTTCGGTGACCACTTCGCGCAGCAACGGATTCCGGCCCTGCCTGGCGGCCAGTTGCTCCTCCGCCGCCCTGAGTCTGCGCTCCAGCTCGGTGATCTCGCCGTATCGCAACTCGGCGGCCCGGTTGAGGTCGTAGTTGCGCTCGGCCTCCTCGGCCTCGTGGCGCAACCGTTCCAGCTCTCCGCGCAGCTCCTGCACCCGCCGGATCGCCTGCCGCTCGGCCTCCCACTGAGCGCGCTTGGCGTCGGCCTCGGCCCGGAGGTCGGCCAGCTCCTTGCGCAACTCTTCGAGGCGCGCCTTGCTGGCCGGGTCCGTTTCTTTGGACAGCGCGGCCTCTTCGATCTCCAGCCGGGTCACCTTTCGGGTGAGCTCATCGAGTTCGGCGGGCATCGAGTCGATTTCGGTGCGTTGCCGAGCGCATGCCTCATCGACCAGGTCGATCGCCTTGTCCGGAAGGAAGCGGTCGGTGATGTACCGGTGCGAGAGGGTCACGGCGGCAACCAGGGCGCCGTCCTTGATCTTCACGCCGTGAAACACCTCGAGTCGTTCCCGAAGTCCGCGCAGAATCGAGATCGCATCCTCGATGCTGGGCTCGTCGACGAGAACGGTCTGGAAGCGACGCTCCAGTGCCGCATCGGATTCGATGTGTTTGCGATACTCGTCGAGAGTGGTGGCACCGATCATGTGTAGTTCGCCGCGGGCGAGCATCGGCTTGAGCATGTTGCCTGCGTCGAGAGACCCTTCGCCGCCGACTGATCCCGCGCCCACCACGGTATGTAACTCGTCGACGAACAACAGGATGCGCCCCTCGGCCGCCTTCACCTCCGACAGCACCGCCTGCAGTCGCTCCTCGAACTCGCCGCGGTACTTCGCGCCGGCCACCAGGGAGCCCATGTCGAGCGAGAAGATCGTCTTGTCGCGCAGGCCCTCCGGCACGTCGCCGCGGACGATCCGCTGGGCGAGGCCCTCGACGATCGCGGTCTTACCGACGCCGGGGTCGCCGATCAGCACCGGATTGTTCTTCGTCTTCCGGCTCAGGATCTGCGTTACCCTACGGATCTCGGCATCTCGGCCGATAACCGGATCGAGTGCGCCTGTCCGGGCCTCGGAGACGAGATCGCGTCCGTACTTCTCCAGCGCCTCGTAGGCCGCCTCCGGGGTCGCCGATGTGACGCGCTGATGGCCGCGCACTTTGGTCAGGACGGCGAGGAAGGATTCTCGCGTGACCCCATGACGGGCGAGGACCCGGCCTGCCGCAGTGGCCGACCCCTCCTCGGAGAGGGCCATCACGAGATGCTCCACGGACACGTAGGAATCCTTGAGTCGCTTCGCCTCCCGTTCCGCGGCGTCGAGCAACTTGGCCAGGCGCTGGGTGATCATCACCTGACCGGGCGTCGCGCCGGGGCCGCTGACCTTCGGCCTACGCGAGAGTTCACGTTCCAGATCGGATCGCAGGGCATCGACGTTGGCG
Source organism: Nocardia exalbida NBRC 100660 (assembly GCF_000308575.1). GTDB lineage: Bacteria > Actinomycetota > Actinomycetes > Mycobacteriales > Mycobacteriaceae > Nocardia > Nocardia exalbida. Next base: position 25,176 of record NZ_BAFZ01000120.1, read on the forward strand.
CCGGTCTGCTCGAGCAGCCGAGGTACCAGCCCTTCCTGCTGATCGATCAACGCGAGCAGCAGGTGCTCTCCGTCGACCTCGGTGTGGCCCATTCTGGTCGCTACATTTTGGGCTTCCTGCAGGGCTTCTCGTGACTTTTCAGTCAGGCTGCCGGTATCCATAGGGTGCCCTCCTTCCGCGGGAAGCTGCTTCGAGTTTCTCGATTCGATCCAGCAGATCGAGCACGAGCCCGATTGCCGAGTAGTTCAGGCCCAGACCGGTCCGCAGCCGTTGGATGCGGGCGGCATGGGCCACTGCGGATGGTTGGAACGACATCTCGCCGCCGGCGCCTCGGTGTGCGTCGAGCAGGCCGAGAGCCACAAGCCTTCGTGCCAGGTCCGGGTGCAGCCCGGTCCGTTCGGCGAAGGCATCTGGCGACAATCCGGGACGGCGAACCAATACGTACCGGGTGACCGGGCTCGGGATGCTCATGTCTCTTTCCTCGGATCGAAGTTCGATTCGGTAGCCAACTGCTCGAACAGCTCGCGCTCGCGTGCTGTCGGTTTCGGCGGCACCATCACCTTGATCTCGGCGTAGAGGTTGCCGTTGGGGCCACGCGGATTGGGCATTCCTTCTCCGCGCAGCCGCAGCTTCCTTCCCGTCGACGAGCCCGGCGCCACTTTGACTTTCGCCTCGCCACCCGGGGTGGGAACGACGACGGTCGACCCGAGCACCGCCTCCCATGGCGATACGGGCAGGTCCACATAGATGTCCCGGCCCTCCACCCGGAACCGGGGATGCGGCTTGATCCGCACCACCAGGTACAGATCCCCGGGCGGCGCGTCACCGTTGCTCCGCCCGCCTTGCCCGGCCAGCCGGATTCTCTGGCCGTCCAGGACACCAGCGGGAATGTCGACGTCGTACTGGCGTCCATCCAGTCTGAGTGTGTGTTTGCCGCCCCGATACGCCTGTTCCAGAGTCAGTTCCAGTTCCGCTTCCTGATCGGCGCCGGGAATGGGCCCGTACCCGCCGGCGCCGCCGAACATCTGCCCGAAGAGGTCCTCGAAGTCGACCGCGCCCCCGCCACCGAAACCCTGACCGAAGTGCACTCTTCTGCCCCCGCCGCCGTACCGCCCGGCGCTTGCCCGGACCCGTTCGTCGTAGTCCTCGGGCACGCGCCGGAAGTCGTCACCGAATCGGTCGTAGCGTTTCCGGGTGTCCGGGTCGGATAACACCTGGTAGGCCTCGTTGGCCTCCTTGAACCTGTCCTCCGCAGTGGGGTCCTTGTTCACGTCGGGGTGATATTTGCGCGCCAGCTTGCGGTACGCCTGCTGGATTTCGTCGCCGCCGGCGTCGCGCGGGACACCGAGCGCTTCGTAGTAGTCACGCGCCATCGGTGCTCACCCCTCGGGTCGGCTGACGACCACCGCGGCGGGACGCAACTGCCGACCGTCCTCTCCATAGCCCGGGCGCAAGACCTCGACCACGGTCCCGGACGGAACGTCGGGTTGGGACACCACGCTGACCACTTCGTGTAGCTCCGGGGAGAACGGCACACCGACCTCGTCGTGGCGCTCGAAGCCGAGCTGGGCCAGCACCTGCACCGCCTGGTCCCGGGTCGCCTTAACGCCCTCGACAATGGCTTGGGGATCGCTGCCCGCATGGGCCAGAGCGAGCTCCAAATTGTCCAGAACCGGCAGCCACGCAGCGGAAACCTTCGTGGCCTCCGCGGCGCGGGCACGGTCCAGATCCTTGGCAAACCGCTTGCGCAGGTTGTCCAGATCTGCAAGAGCCCTACGCCAGCGGTCCTCGAGTTGAGCCAATTCGGCCCCAGTGTCGGTGCGATCAGGCGCCGTCTCGGTCTGATCCCCGTCGGTAGCCGACTCGGTCGTCGAATGATCTGCAGATCTTTCCATCGTGTGCCTCAGCTTCGATCGAATTCGGCGTCGATCACGTCGTCATCCGACGACGCAGCGTCTCCGCTGCCAGCCTGGTGTCCGTCGCCTGCCTGGTGTCCGTCGCCGCCGCCGGACTCGACCGGTGCGAGCGCGTAGAGCAGCTGCTGGAGCTCGGACGTGAGTGGCTCTGTCTCCGAAGGGGGAGCATTGTCTTTCACGGCTTTCCTGGCGTCGGCGATCAGCATCTCGGCGCGTGCCCTCTCGTGCGGTGGGGCACTGTCGCCGAGTTCGGCGAGTCGCCGTTCCACTTGATAGGCAATCGAATCGAGCGCGTTGCGCGCGTCGACCGCCTTTCGCAGTTCCTCGTCCTCGGCCCGGTTCCGCTCGGCCTCCGCGAGCATGCGCTCGACCTCACTCTTGTCGAGATTGCCCTGCTCACTGATCGTGATGCTCTGCTCCTTACCGGTGTCCTTGTCGCGGGCGGTGACATGGAGGATGCCGTTGGCGTCGATGTCGAACGTGACTTCGACTTGGGCCTCGCCACGGGGCGCGGGGCGGATGTCTTCCAGCCGGAACCGACCGAGCACCCGGTTGTCGGCGGCCCGCTCGCGTTCGCCCTGCAGGACGACGATATCCACTGCGGACTGATTGTCTTCCGCGGTGGCGAACACTTCACTGCGCCGGACCGGAATCGTCGTGTTGCGCTCGATGAGCTTGGTCATCACCCCGCCCTGGGTCTCGACGCCCAGGGACAGCGGGGTGACATCGAGCAGCAGGACATCGGAGACCTCGCCCTTGAGCACGCCCGCCTGGACTGCGGCACCGAGCGCCACGACCTCGTCCGGGTTGACGCTCATGTTGGGGTCCTTGCCGCCGGTGAGCCGGCGAACCAGCGCCTGTACCGCCGGAATACGTGTCGAACCACCGACCAGAATCACCTCGTCGATGTCGTTGGCGCTGACCTTCGCGTCACTCATCGCCTGCTTCACCGGGCCGAGGCAGCGTTCCACCAGATCCGCGGTCAGATCCTCGAACTTCGAGCGCATGATCGTGGTGGTGAGATGCTTGGGACCGTTCGCGTCGGCGGTGATGAAGGGCAAGTTGACCTGGGCCTGTGTCACCGAGGACAACTCGACCTTGGCTTTCTCTGCTGCCTCGAAGAGGCGCTGCAACGCTTGCGGGTCCTTGCGCAGATCGATGTTCTCCGCACGCTGGAATTCGTCGGCGAGGTAGTCCACCAGACGTCGGTCGAAGTCGTCGCCGCCGAGGTGGGAGTCGCCGGCCGTGGAACGAACCTCGACCACTCCCTCGCCGACGTCGAGCAGGCTTACGTCGAAGGTGCCGCCGCCGAGGTCGAAGACCAGTACGGTCTCGTGGGTCTGCTTGTCCATGCCGTACGCCAGTGCCGCGGCGGTCGGCTCGTTGATGATCCGCAAGACCTCGAGCCCTGCGATCCGGCCGGCGTCCTTGGTGGCGTTGCGCTGCGCGTCGTTGAAGTACGCGGGAACGGTGATGACCGCTTCCTTGACCTTCTCACCAAGGAACTTGCTCGCGTCGTCGACGAGCTTGCGCAGCACGAGGGCACTGATCTCCTCCGGCGCGTACTTCTTGCCCCGCACGTCGAATCGAGCCTCACCGTTGTCACCCGGTACGACGTCGAAACTGACCGCTTTGGCCTCCTCGGAGACCTCGTCGTAATGACGTCCGATGAAGCGTTTCGCCGAGTATATTGTGCCCTTCGGATTCAAGATCGCCTGCCGTCGGGCGAGCTGACCCACCAGCCGCTCCCCGCTCTCGGTGAACGCCACTACCGACGGCGTCGTCCGCGCTCCCTCGGCGTTGGAGATCACCACCGGCTCGCCGCCTTGCCAGCTTGCGATGACCGAGTTCGTGGTGCCCAGGTCGATACCTACAGCGGTCGCCATGGCTCATTCCTTTCGATTGATCCGGCCGGTGAGCAGGCGCACGGTTTCGTCCGCGACCTCGGCATCGGCGAGAACTTCGTAGTGACGTGGTTGTAACGGCTGGATTGAGGTGAAGTCGGGCCGACCGCCCTGCAGCGCGAACATGAGCAGGCCGAGCAGGGCGCCGACAACAGCGCCGAACACCAGCCCGTAGCAGGCGAGCACGAGACCTGTGAAGCATCGGCTGGCGCACGTCAGCGCCTCGCAGAGCGGCCCGGCCGTAGTTCAATCGACCGACGACCTGCTCGACCAGCTCGATGTCGCGTCCGAGGGTGGCCGATTTGTCGACCGTGAAATGCTGGTCGGAGAGGTAGTCGACGGCGCTTTCGGTGTTGGCGTAGTTGTCGAACGTTGCTATTACCTGGCGGGCAGGTTGGTTCCGACGTATCGCGGAGGTTTCACGACCGGGCCCTCACATCACGCCCTCTGGGCGCTGATGATTCGGTGTTCGCCGAGCCGGCGCGTACCGGTTCGGCATCCTGCCGGTCGGTCAACCGCTTGAACTCACGGACGGCTCAGTCTTCATCCGCCTGTGGGCGTCGACAGAACGGGAGACGGTGGCGTTCACACCCCGGGGCGCAAATACCTGCCGGAATCCGCTCGAGGCGGCCGGTGCGCACACTCCGGGCATCAGCCACTACTCCGGGCTTCCACGAGTAGAACTTCCGATTCGAAGGATCTGGGCGCTATGACAAGGTTCCAGCGAGTCGAAAAGAGGAAGCCGATTACGCCACACAGTATAGTCACGGGAGCACCGGAGTCATAGATTCATACCCGCTCGCGCGAGGAACAGCGGCCACCTGCGCGAGGACTTCCCCGACGAGGCATCGTCATCCTGCGTCTGGCTACGATCGGCTGCCGACCCGGCGACCGGGCTGGTATCCCTGGTGATCTGGGGCCGCGCTGACAACGGCACACCGTCGTCGGTTTTCGCCCGCCGTCTCGGTCGCGACATCGAGGTGTACAACGCCGCATACCTGACCGCCGACAGCGTGTCCAGTTGCCTCGGCTTGACACTGCAAGCAGTCTCGGGAGTTTGTAATACGGATATCGGTACGGGTGCGGACGGAAGAGGCGAAGTTCGGCGGCGTCCGAGCCGCTCCGCCGGCTCGTGTTGCAGGTCGTCGCCTTCGTCCGGCTATCAGTGTGGTCGGTGGAAACCGGGCGATGCGACAGACAGGCGCAATGTGTCGTCACGGTGGGTCAGGGTGAGTTCGTACCAGTCGGAGGTGCGTGCGTTGGCGATGATTCCGTCGGTGTCGGCCGACAGCGTCACCCGCCAGCCGTGCTGCTCCCAGATCCGGACGATCACAGGTGGGTAGACGTCGGCGCGGTCGGGGGCCGGTGGGTCGAGGAAGTAGCGGGTCTCGAGCCGGTCGACCTGGTAGATGTTGCCCGCGTCGTCGTCGAACGGCAGTATCGTCTCGCCGTCGAGGCCCTCCTGCGGGCGGATGCGCATGTGGCCGCCCAGCGCGTCGAGCAGCTCGGCGACGAGGTCGCGGATACGCTCGCGCGCTGTGTCCTCGGTGAGTTCGCGGGTCCAGACGATCGCCCGCGCCGCCCGGGGCAGGGACATGCTCGCTTGCCGCAGTTCATCCGGTGTCGGCGGTGTCGCGGGCGCGGCGGTCTCGGGTGGGTGGTCACGCTCGAGCTGGAAGCCGTAGCTCATCAGTTCGTCGAAGGTGCGCGCGAACTGAAGGGGCCGCTCCATATGGCCGTCTGCCTCCCAGCCGATGGCGCCGCCGGGCAGGTCAGGAGAGACGAAGTAACGCGTATCGCCCAAGCCCTTGGCGATGAGCATCGCCCGGCCACCCGGAATGTCCTCGCCCGTGTCCCAATTGCGCACGACCTCGGGCAAGTTCAGCACGGAATAGTTCCGCATGTCCCGGGGTCGGGTGGGACCGAAAGAGATCCCGTCGAGATCGGTGAAACCCGCGTGCACCGTGGTGAGGAAAACCCGTAGCGCATCGGGCAGCGCATCCCAGTATGGTGGCCGGTCGGCGCCGAACGTCTCCGGATCCCATCCGATACGGAACTCGTGTGGCTGAAACGGCTTTCGCAGCGCATACAGCAGCACCCAGTCACCACGCAGCAGGCAGACCCGCACATCGTCGAGGCATTCGGCCAACACAGCCCCGAACCGTGGCAACACCTCGACGAACAAGTCGAGATTCCACAAAGCCACCGCGGCCGCGCACCGGGCGCTCGCATCCCCACCCGCTGCGATCCCGGCCCACCGCGCCGGGACATGAGCCGCGGCCGACGACCCCGGCTCGACCAGCAGCGCCGAGCCGGAACCGAACTCCGCTACGACCCGCGCGAAGTCGACACTGTCCACGACACCCATCGAACAGCATCCCCACCGCTGACACCACGAGGGCACCCGCACGACGCAGGAGGCGGACGGCCGTCTCGAACCGAAACTGGGTCACTGAACACGACGGTGCAGTGGTCGCCCCACGGGCTGGCCACACTGGCTGCTAGAACTCGCCGACACGACCGATCAGATCGGTTGGGGGTGCATCACGAGGCGTTGCGGAACCGGATCCGTCAGGCCGAGGCCGATGCCGGTGAACGTCATGACAGGCCGACGACCGACGTGGCCGCCGAGAACAAGCAGCTGCGGGAGCGGATCGCCGAGCTCGACCGGGTCAACGCGGTATTGCGCGATGCGAGCAGATGGCTCTCGGGCCAGGAAGGCCCGCCGGTCACTCACATCTTGGGGGTCACGGGCGTGCGGATGGTCGGCGGCTCACCCGCGGAAAACCGGCCTGGCCGCACAAGAAGGCGGGCGAATCACCGAGGGACAGGCTGCGGTCGAAAACCGTAGTATCGCCGCACCATTCGCTCGTATAGGCGGCCCGGAAGCAGCCTTCGGGCCCAGAAGGACAAGCGGACGTCACGGCCGCACAGGTAGCTCTGCCGTGGCCGGTCCGAGGCCAGGATCGTCACGACCTTGCGGGCCACGGCGGAGGCGGGCTGGCCCGCGGCGAGGTAGCCGCGTACGAGGTTCAGCACGGCGGCACGGTCGTGGTCGTAGGCGGCGATCGGCCGCGACACGTGTTCCGCCGTGTCGATGATCGGGGTGACGGTCCACCCCGGGATGAGTACCGACACATGGACGCCCGTCCCGGCGGCCTCCGTGCGCGCGGCTTCGCCGATGCGCTCCACAGCGGCCTTCGTGGCCGAGTACCAGCCACCGTAGGGCTCGGCGACAGCGCCCGCACCCGAACTTACGACGATCACGCGGCCCGCCCCTCGGGCGCGGAACAACGGCAGCACCGCGCGCAGTACGCGGTGGGCGCCGAGGACATTGGTGTCGTAGAGCGCCGCGGCCTCGTCGGGTGTGGTCTCCTCGACCGCGCCGACGACGCCGTATGCCGCGAACGTGACGACTGCCTGGATGCTGCCGTGCCTGGCATGCACGTCGCGAACCCAGCGGTTCACCGCCTCTTCGTCGCGCACGTCGACCCGAGCGATTCCGGACGCGGCGACCCGGTCGCATCCTTCGACCGTGTACCCCAGCGCCGCGAGATGTTGCATGGTGGCCGCGCCCATGCCGTTGGCGGCTCCGGTGACGAGCACGACCGTCACGCGGCACACACCTTCAGTACGCGCGGCAGAACCTCCAGCCGCGCCGACTCCACCATCGTGATCTCGCCGTCCAGTTCCAGCGGCGCCGGACGATCCGGCCGCAGCTCCACGACCGAATCCCGATGGCATACCGCCAGCCGCGACCGCCGGAACCGGCCCGCGTACAGGCCCGCGACCAAGCCGAGCGTCCGGAGTCTCCCCGCCTCGGCCCAGATGTTCACGTCGAACCGGCCGTCGGCGCGCGTGACCGCCGTGTCGTAACGCATGCCGCCCGCGAAGTGCACGCTCTTGAGCACGCCGATGTTGGTGATCGGGGCCGCATGGCTCCAGTCGCGGCCACGCACCGCGACCGGCAACGGCCGATGGGTGGCGATGGTGGTCAGCGCGGTGGCGATGATGGCCGCCTCCACACTGCGCGCCTTGAGCCGACCGACCACCCCGGTGGCCTGGTTGAACGAATGATTGCCCGCGGCGACCAGTCCCATACTCGCGTTGAGCAGGAAGTAGCGCACCGCGCGGGTGCCGTCGACCAGCAGTACGCAGGCCTTGCCCACGTCGACGAGTTCGGTGCGCGCGGCGTCGATTCGCACCGGAACGGCCCCGATACGCCCGCTGTCGGGCACCGGTTTGTGGAAGTCGTTCGAGCTGCCCAGTCCCACCGCACCCAATGCGGAGCCGGGGGCGTGCGGGCGGTCGGTTGCCGGGTCCATGAGCGCGTTGAGCACCAGGTTCACCATGCCGTCGCCGCCCGCGGCGACGAGCACAGACGGCGGATCCGGCCGGGTGACGGCCGCGCGCACGAGATCGGTGGCGTGCCGTGCGTCGGCGGGCAGTTCGACCGACAGATCCGAGTGACCGGCGCGCAGCGCGGATTCCACCGGCTCCCAGCGTCGCAGCGCGGTGCCCGCGTTCGCGCGCGGGTTCAGGACGACGAGCACGGATCCTCCTCGATGCCGAGCCATCGGCGTAGTGCGCGATGGTCTCCCGTGGTGACCAGCCCGGTCCGGGCCACGGCCGGTGGTATGTCGGTGGCGGGCGCGCCGACCAGGAAGACCGGGATGCCCAGCTGCGCGGCGGGGCCATCGTGGGCCGGGTCGTTGCCGACCATGACGCAGTCAGCAGCGACCGCGCCCAGCTGGTCGAGCAGTTCGCGATAGAACTCGAGCCGCGGCTTGGCGCGGTGCATGGTGTCACCGCTGGTGACGAAGGTGAACGAGGCACGCAGCCGCGCGATCCGGTCCAGCGATTCGGTGACCACGGCCGCGGCGGTCCGCGCTTCGGCGTCCCCGGCGGGCGCGGACGGGCGCACATCGTGCAGGTGGTCGCGGCGGAGGCGGCGCAGCGTCCGCCGTAGCTCGGCGTCCAGTTCGGACAGGGCGCGCGCGTGCGCGACCGTGGCGTGCCGGATCGCCGCTTCGACCGCATCGGCTCCGGTGGAACCGAATGTCACCACGTACTCCCGGCCGGTGCACGCACCGACCGACTCGGACGGCCGCCGGGCCAACCGCGCGGCGCCGGGCCGGACACTGCCCTGCGCAACGAATGGCACCTGCTGGTTCAGCGTCGCGGTAGCGGCCCGTACCAGCGCCGGATGATTGTGACCGAAGAGCGCGGCGCCGAAACCGCCGACGAGATCCAGCACCCGGGTGCCGTCCGCGCGGAAGAGATGGTCGCCGTCCGCGGCGGTGTACACCACGTCCAGGTGACAGGCTCGCAGCAGTCCGGCCAGGCCGGGTCGGTTGTAGTCGGTGAAGTCACCGAACGAGTCGGAATCGGGGGGCAGCGGCTGTTCACGCCACCCGGCACGCGCGGTCACGCCCGCGCCTCGGCCCGGGTGGGGCCGGTACGGATCGTCTTCGACGTCACGCATGCGATCACCGCGCGCGCGGTATGCAGCGTCGCTGCCTCCTCGTCGGAGATCGCGATGCCGAACTCGCGCTCGAGCTCGATCACCAACTCCACCGACCGCACCGAGTCCAAGCCATAATCCAGCAACGGTGTGTCCTGGTCTATTTCGACTGCATGCAGACCGCGCGAGAACATCGCGAGAACTCGCTCGGTCACGGCATCGAATTCATTCATTCAGCGCCTCCTCCACCGCGCGACGAACCTTTGCACCGGCGCGGAACATCTGCGCCGATCGACGCCCACCCGGCCGTTTCGAACCATATATGCACAGTTCAGCGCAGGTTTTTACACCTGCCGAGTCCGCGTTCACTCATCCTCCGATATCAGCGAACGGGACTGTCGGATCTCGCTGTCCCGCCATCCGCGTGCGGCGTGCCACTACACCGCCCCGCGTTCTCACATCTGCACACGCGCCCTATGCGGGCTGCAATTCGAAACCCACTGCCGAACAAGCGGTTTCGCCAGAAGGCAATTTTTCGGCTAATTTTGTCGACTATGTTTCCGGAAACAAAGCCGCGCATCACGGAAGACATGGCGAGAAACACGCCGTCTGAGACGATTTGACAGATCCGCGTCCGCGGTAGATCTACTTCAACTGCCACCGCGCGACACAATAAACTCTCCGCCGTCGGAAACTGTGCTGTTCATGCGGCATTAATCCACTGACCAAGCAATAATAAATACCGACCCATCGGTATTTATCATGCACTCTCGTCCTACCCCATCCCGGCAAGAATATGAAGTCACGTAACGGCGTTTTTTCGCTGTGCGCCAACGCATTTCACTTGTCCGGAGACCAGCTGACTTCTGGACCGCCGCCGGCATGTGACGCCTCTCATTACCAGTCGGTAGTATGCGTAAATGCTGTGACCGACCACAATCGACCCTGCACAGGCGCCGGGACATGTACCAGGTCCACCCCGGTCGAGGGATAGCCCGGCATCATTTCGACCGTGTCGTCGGACATCTGACGCAGGCTCTCCATGCGGCTGGCGTACAACCCGCTCTCACGGCCGAGATCGTCGCGCGATTGTTGTGTCGAGTTCGCCGACGGCCGCACCGCGACGAACATCGACGACCCTCCCTCGGATGACAGCAGCACCACCGCGGTGTTGATGCGGGTGGGTGTGGTGGCAGCCCCGACTTCAGCAGCTACACCTACTATCTGACACCCTCCCGCCACCAGGACCTCTGTCGATAGTCGTTGCCTGGCCATCCGCTGGAATCGGCGAGCACCGCGTAGACCTCGACGCAGAACCCTTCCCCAGCACCGTCGAACGGGCACAGGTGCTGTGGCCGGAACACCCCGCGTCTACGTGGAATCCGCAGCCCTGCTGCGCCCCGATCTCGCACCCGGCGGCTGAATCGCTCACGCGCTGAGCGGACGCGGGGTCGATCGTGAAGCCGATGTCCCACAACCGAACCGTAGCATCGTCGCCACCGGTGGCGAGGTTTCTGCCGTCGAGGCTGAAACCCACCGAGCGGACCTGGTCGGCGTGGCGAGTGAGCGGTCCGCCGATCTGCTGGTGGGTGGTGGTATCCCACAGCCGGGCCGCGCGGTCGGCGCTGCCGGTGGCGAGGTAGGCGAGCGTCGCCTTGGCGCGATGCCGGTTCTGCTCCGGCCGACGCGCGCAAGCGCAAGTATCGGATTGTGCGCCTCGCCCACGACCTCACCGACGCGCGGTGGGACGCACTCGAGACGTCCTGCGGCGGGACCGCTCCCCCGCCACCTAGAAGGACTGCGTGCAGGCCATCGCGCGCGGCGGCCGCTACACCCTCGACAACGTCGTGCCCGCCTGCGGATCGTGCAACGCCAGCAAACGCAATGCCGAGGTGACTGGCTGGATGCGGAGGATGAAACTCCGAGGATGTCAGCCGAGGTCCGGATTGATTGCGGCCGCTCGTTTCGGGAAACCGTGGACAACGAACGATCCGGACCCGGACGTTCTTTGGTGACCTGTCGCGGGTCTTCGCCGCACGGCGGGGTCTCGCACGATCGCAGGAGGTGTTGCGTTGTCTGCCGACCGCCACGACGAGGATGCCGCGACGGGTGCCGACCGCCCTGGCGGCCCGGTCCCTCGGAGTGAGGCCGCGGCCGCCGAACGATTCGCTGTCCGCAGCGCCGCGGCGTTGGTGGGCGCTGTGGCCGTCGGTATCGGGTTCGGTGTGCTCACAGCGCTGGTCCGGGCGCGGTGGGAACCGATGCAGACAGCGGATCAGGCGGTCACCGACAACCTGGTCTCCGTGGTGGCGGAGCACAGGATTCTGCGGAACATCCTCACCGGCATCACCGATCTCGGCGGGACCGGCACGCTGGTCCTGGTGCTCGCCGTCTGCGCGCTCTGGCTGCTCATTCGTCGTCTACCACGCCTTGCTGTCTACGTGGTGATCACAGGCACCGGTGGATTGATCCTCAACCCGATCGTCAAAGAGCTTGTCGCCCGGCTACGTCCGGTGGTGGAGACTCCCGTCTACAGCGCCGACGGGTGGAGCTTCCCCAGCGGACACGCGATGGGTTCACTGGTGTGCTACGGCGGTGTCCTGCTGGTTTTCGCACCGATCCTACCGGCGGGCCCACGCCGCGCGGTGGCCGTGTTCGCGGTCCTGATCGTGGCGGCCGTCGGCCTCAGCCGGATAGCGTTGGGCGCGCATTACCTCACCGACGTCCTCGCGGGCTGGCTGCTCGGGTCGCTGTGGCTCGTGCTGGTCACCGTCGCCTTCCACCGATGGCGGGGCGACGCCCGAGTCGGCAACGCGGGCCCGCTGCCCGGTGACGTACCACCGGCCGACGAAGACGACTTGCGGCCGGTCCCGCTCCGGCATGCGCCCACCCTTCCCCACCCATGGCGAGGAATCGGCGAACTCGCGGTCGCGTGGGTGCTGCTCGTCGGAGCGCTCGTCGGAATCGGCATGCTGGTGCGCGCCCCGGAGGCCGAAAACCCCGTCCTGCGCTGGGATCACAGCGTCGCGGCAACGTTTGCCGAGCACCGTAACCCGACGCTCACCTCCGTCCTCGGCGTGTTCGGCGAACTCGGCAATACCACCGCGGTCATCACGGTCGCCCTGATCGTCGCCGCGCTGGCGGTGGGCGTCCTGCGCAGCTGGCGCCCGGTGTTGTTCCTCGGCAGCGCGCTGCTGGGTGAGATCACGCTGTTTCTCACCACCGCCGCGATCGTCGACCGCGACCGCCCCCGGGTTCCGCACCTCAATCCCGACCTGCCACCCACCGCCAGCTTCCCTTCCGGCCACGTCGCCGCCTCGCTGACGCTTTACTCGGCCACCGCCGCACTCCTGTGGGCCGCCACCCGCCGACGACGGCATCGGCTTCTGTCCGCCGCCATCATCCTGATCCCCGCACTGGTGGGCGTGCAGCGAATCTACGCCGGTGCGCACTACCCCACCGACATCATCGGCGCGGCCCTACTGGCATCGATATGGACAGCGATCGCCTGGTGGGTCGTCCAACCCGTCGAGACCGCTGGTCGGTCGACGCAGGCGCACGTTCGCCATGCCCGGGCTCGATCGAGGAATCCGCACGGATCCACCGACCGGAACTGCTCTGCGACATCGAGTTCCGGCTGCGAACACGCGCTCACCACCACAGGCGCAGCGAAGAAGAACGAGCATGCCGAGCAGTCGCAACCTGAGACGACCTGACCGCAGCTCGTTCATGCGGTAACTCTTCTTCGCGCCGGATTTCGTGATTTCGGACCGAGCCGACGGAAGGTCGCTCAGGTCTCGCGCGTCGCTGTTGCGTAACGGGCGGCGATCCTGGTGACGGCGGCTGCGAGTTCCGGTGCTCGTTCGGTGTCGAGGTGGAAGTCGAGGTCCATTGCGGCGAGGTATGCCGCGAGCAGCTGGGGGCTTTGCGCTCCAGCGTCCAGCGTGCTGGTGTGTGCATCGATCGGTTCGACGGTCCAGATGCCGGTGGGAATGCGGGCCGCGACGGTGTCGGCGGGCGCGTGAACTGTCACTCGTGCGGTGTAGTTCCACAGGGCTGCCATCCGCCCGCGGGTCACGAAGGTCGCCAGATCCGGTCCGGGAAGTTCTCTGATCGTGAAGCCGGGCCCGGTCGGTGTCTTCGGGTCGATGCGATCGACGCGATAGCTACGCCAGTCGTGGCGATCGAGGTCGAAGCCGACGAGGTACCAGCGTCCGCTGCTGTGCACCATCCGGTGTGGTTCGACGCGACGACAACTGGTCGTCGCGTGGCGATCGCAGTAGTCGAATCGGAGTATCTCGTTGCGCTCGATCGCGGTGGCGACAGCACGAAAAACGCTGGCGTCCACCGAGTTCCCGCCATCAGGAACTGGTTCGGTTGCCGAATGCACCGTATGCAGACGGTGACGCAGCCGAGGTGGGAGCAGTTGTTCCAGTTTGGCGGCCGCCCGGGCGGCGGCGTCACCGATACCGGCCACGCCTGCCCGCGCCGCGGTGCGTAGCGCCACCGCGACTGCGACGGCCTCGTCGTCGTCGAATCGAAGGGGCGGCAGCGTGGCGCCGGCACGGAGTCGGTACCCGCCGGCCACACCGGGCGCAGCGTCGATCTCGTAGTCCAGCCGACGCAGCCGGGCGATATCGACACGGATCGTGCGGGTGTTCACGCCCAGACGAGTAGCCAACTCGGCCCCGGTCCAGCAACGCTGGGTCTGCAGCAAACCGAGCAGCCGCAAAAGCCGGACACTGGTATCGACCATGCCGATCAGCCTCTCATCTATCGAGGAGCGGTTCGTGCCGCGATAGCTGCCACTGTTACCGGCATGACCATTTCGATGAGTCCCGCTGCCCCACCCTCCCGGTCGCTGGCCGGTCGCGGCGCCCTGATCACCGGGGGTTCGCGCGGTATCGGTCGCGCCATCACCGCCAGGTTGGCGGCCTCGGGTGCCACTGTGGTGTTCACCTATCACACGCGGTCGGAAGCTGCCGAGACGTTGGTCGCCGAGATCGCCGAACGCGACGGACACGCGTCGGCGGTGCGGCTGGATCTCGGTGATCCCGACCAGGTCACCGCAGCGTTCGCCGCCGCGGACACCGTGTTCCAGCAGGCCGGTGTCGGGCTCGACATCCTGGTGGCGAACGCCGGTGTGTTCGCCAGTGCGCCCTTGGCCGAGGCACGCATCGAGGAGTGGGATCGAGTGATGGCCGTGAACGCCCGCGGTACGTTCCTCACCCTGCAGCAGGCAGCGCCGCGACTGCGCGACGGTGCACGGGTCGTCACCCTCTCCACGGTCGGCACCCATTGGCCCAGCCCCGGGGAAGCGATCTACGCGGCGAGCAAGGCGGCAGTCGAACAGCTCACCCGCGTCGCCTCACGCGAATTCGGACCCCGAGGCATTACGGCCAACACCATCTCTCTCGGTCCGACCGACACCGACCTACTCCGTTCCAGCGCTCAACCGGGCGCTGCCGAGGGAGCCGCGGCCATGACAGCACTCGGACGCATCGGCCGACCCGCCGACGTCGCAGACCTCGTGGCCCTGCTGGTCCATCCGGACAACCGATGGGTCACCGGTCAGAACATCCGTGCGGATGGCGGACTGACTTGACAGACCATCCGAAAGTCGCGATCCCACGATCCGCTGAGAGGCGACGGCAAGCGACTCGTGCCGTGCGACCGGCGGGGCGCAATCACTGGAGTTCTCGGATCGAGAGGCGTGCCGTGACGCACCCACATGGAATACCCGAACACCGCATCGCTCTCGGCTGCGCGCGAGCCGGGGAAAAGTCTCGTTCAATCGGTCTTCCGCTTCGGCTCGAAGCTCAGCAGACCGCCGATGGTGGTGGTAGCTGCTGTGTGGCAGCGGCGCCGGAGGTGCCGCTGAGGGCGCCGACCGCGATGAAGCGGTTGCTGTTGATCGTGCCCGCGCGCTGAGCGGCCGTCGTGATGGAGGCTGTTTCCGCCCCACCACAGCCAGTGGTCACCTCGGCCGCGCTGCGCCGGGTGTTGGTGGTGCTGTGCGTCACCGAGATCACCAGCTGGGGAATCCTGTTCTACGCCTTCCCCGTGCTGCTCGGGCACATCACCACCGACACCGGCTGGTCGGCCACCACGCTCACCGCCGCCTTCTCCGCCGGACAACTCGTGGCCGCCCTCGCTGGGATCCCGATCGGGCGCTGGATCGACCGCCACGGCCCCCGTGGAGTGATGAGCGCGGGGTCGATACTGACGATCCCGGCGCTGATCCTGGTCGCGACCGCATCGCACCCGGTCTGGTTCTTCGCCGGATGGTTGTTGACCGGGATCGCCATGGCAGCGATGCTGTATCCCCCCGCCTTCGCCGCGCTGACCCGCTGGCACGGCCCCAACCGGGTCCGCGCTCTCACGGTGCTCACGTTGGCCGCGGGCATGGCTTCGACGGTATTCGCCCCGTTGACCGCCGCGATCTCCACGCACTTGGATTGGCGGGCAACGTATTTGGTGCTCGCGGTGATTCTGGCCGTGGTGACCGTGCCGGGGCACTGGTTCGGGCTGCGGCTGCCGTGGCCGCCCCGCCCGGTCGCGGAACCCGGGCACGCCCATCTCACCGACCCCGGGCCGATCGCGCGCAGCCGCTCCTTCCTGGCGCTGGCGGTCGCGTTGAGCGCGGCGGGGTTCGCGTCGTTCGCGGTGGTGGTCACCCTGGTTCCGCTGCTGACCGAACGCGGTCTGGACAACGGCCTGGCGGCGGTCGCGCTCGGGCTCGGCGGCGCCGGGCAGGTCGCCAGCCGTATCGGTTACTCCACGTTCGCCGCGCGCACCAGCATCCGCACCCGCACCGTGGTGATACTGCTCGCCATCGCCGCGACCACCGCCCTGCTGGGGGTCTTCACCACCGCGTGGACGTTGATCCCAGCTGCGGTCGCCGCCGGCATGTCGCGCGGGGTGTTCACCTTGTTGCAAGCCACCGCCGTCAGCGACCGCTGGGGAACCGGGCATTACGGGCGCCTCACCGGCCTGCTTGCCGCACCGCTGATGATCACCATGGCCTCGGCGCCGTTCGCCGCCACCGCCCTGGCATCCCTCTTCGGCTACGCCACCACCTTCCTGCTCCTGGCCGCCCTCGCCGCCGCGGGCGCCGTTCTGTCGACCGCGAGTATCCCGACATCCGGGCCGAAGTGACTATTCATGCCCCGCCGTACTGTCGAAGGATGAGCGATTCGGACCACCTCTGGAGTCCTGACACGGCCGCGTCGTCGGCTGCCTCGGAGGTGGCCTCCGCTTACCTGTCCGCCGCCTTGCTGAACCACTCGCGCCGCGTCTACGTCTGGGCGACTGCCTACGGCAGACAGCAGGGCATCCGGTACGACGCTGAGCTGCTGTTCACGGCTGCGATGTTCCACGACATCGGTCTGGTGCCGGAGTTCGACAGCCACACCGTCTCCTTCGAGGAGGCAGGCGGCCATGTCGCCCGCGTGTTCGCCGCCGGCGCCGGTTGGCCGAGCGAGCGCCGCGAAACCCTCGGCGAAGTCATCGCCCGGCATATGGGGCCTGAGGTGGATGTGCGCGACGATCCTGAAAGCCACTTGCTGTCGCGAGCGGCGGCGTTGGACGTCGTGGGACAGAACATCGACGATTTCAGCCACGCCTTCCGTACCGAAGTACTCCGGCAGTACCCCCGGGGCGAGTTCGCCGACGAGTTCCTTACCTGCTTCCAGGCGCAGGCCGACCGGAAGACCGGCAGCTCCGCCGCACGCGCGATGCGGTCCGGCCTCGCCACCAGGATGGCCGCGAACCCCCTCGGCACCGATTACGAGCACACGCCCGACCAAAGCTAGCGTGCCGGGCCGCGCCCGCATTTCTACTGGTGGCGCAAACGTCTCGATCAGCCGTATCGCCGGGTTGCGCGCGGCGCGGTTCGAGAACTCAGAGACTCGGTGGGTTCAGGGCTTGATGATGATGTACTGCCCGGCGGTCTCCTGGAACTCGACGGCGGCCGCTCAATATGTCCTGGCGAAATGATCACTGTCTGCGTCGGATTGCTTCCTCATGGCAGCAGACAGCGGAAAGGCGCAGTGAATCCTTTCGGGTCGTTGGCATCTCTTATGGCCGGCACGACCACTCAGCCGGGTGAGCAGCACGCAGAACGCAGTTCAGGGCATCCGGCTGGTCCCACCACAGCCTCGACCCCGCCCGTCCGGAACCATAAGGGAGCCGACATGTCCGCTTTTCACCCGCCGCAGCCGACAACGGCAACAGCCGACCGCGGGCCGACGCCCCGCCGAGGCCGGCTCGCCTGGCGACACCCGACACCGACCCTGGCCGTCGTGACGGCCCTGGCCACCGGCATGCTCCTGATCGCTCCCGCCGCCGGCGCCGCCCCCACGGCCGGTCGGCCCGCCCACACCGACATCGACTCGACAACGGCTGATCACCTCGACCGGTCACCGTCGTCGACCGCCCCCACCCAGGTCGTCACCGTCGCCGGGTTGCCGATCGCCTACCGCAGCTTCGGACACGGACCGAGTCTCCTGCTGACCCCATGTCTCGGATTCAGCATGGACGACTGGGACCCGGCGCTGCTCGACCGATTGGCCGCGACCAATCATGTCGTCATCTTCGACTCCGACGGCGTGGGACGGACCCCAGCCGGGCCCTCGGCCGTTTCGACCGTCCCGCAACTCTCTGACCAGGCCACTGGCCTGATCCGGGCTCTCCATCTGAACCGCCCCACCGTTGTCGGCTACTCCCTCGGAGGATTCGTTGCGCAACGCATGGCCGTGGACCATCCCGATGACGTCGGCGCGCTGATCCTGATGGGTACCGGCCCCGGTGGATCACAGCAGGTGCTGCCCGACCTGCCCGGTCTGGTCCGGGGCATGCCCGCATTCGACCCGCTTGCGCCTGCCGACCAAGTCATCCCGCTGTACTTCAGCGGCCACCCCGATGCTCTGGCTGCGTGGAATCGACGAACAGCTCTGCGCCCCAATCGGGTCGGGGTGAACCTGACCGGCCTCAACCGTCAACGCGCCGCGATGACCGGCTGGCTCGTCGACCCCGCCACCAACGTCGTCAGCAGCCTGCCCGCCCTGCGGCTGCCCACCCTCATCTTGGGCGCTGAAAACGACGAGCAAGAACCCGCTGCCAACTCCAGCGTGCTACATAGCTACATCAACGGTTCGGAATTGCTGATCTACCCCGGGCTCAGTCACGCGTTCCCCTTCGAAGCACCAGAGCGCGTCGCGGATGACATCGCCCGGTTCGCTCGGTAGCAGCCCGAACAGGGGCGGCATGAGCACCGTGCTCACGGCGCGGCGCCGCACGACCCCGCCCTGCGGATGTAGCCGGGCTCCGCGAAGGTACCGCCATGTCCACCCCTTCAGTGACGGCAGAGTCACAGTCCCTGCCGAGACTCTGCGCTGTCGATGCGGGGATCGGCCGTGGCTCAGGAGATGTCGCTCTACGCTGAGTGCATGGTCACCATCATCGGCGGAGGAATCGCAGGGACGGCTCTCGCCGGAGCTCTTGGGGGCGAGGGTATTCCGGCCCGGGTTTACGAATCTCAGCCATCGGTCGGCGCCGGTGCGTTCCTGGTGCTGGACGACCGTGCGCACGCCGCGCTGACCGGCCTCGGCGTGCCCGCCGACCGGCTGGACGAGGTCGCTCATCCAGTGGACGCCCTCCGGGTCGAATACCAGCCGCACGAAGCGCGTTTCGGGCCGAGCCGCGGTCATCGGCTGTACCTGCGCGCCGAACTCATGTCGGTGCTGACCGAATTCGCCGCCGCTACAGCGTCGGAATTCCATTACGGCACTGCGGTCACCGATGTCGACCAGGGTGTGCTCTACAGCGGCGCTACCCGGCTGCCCACCGACGACGTCGTCATCGCTGCCGACGGCATAGACTCCCTCGCCCGCCGCCGGATCGAACCGGAGCGAACACCCGAGTACGCCGGGCAAATTGTGTTCTACGGCCGTACCGAGCGTGCCCAAGCGTTGCGTACCAAGAGCACGGTGCTGCATTTCGACGGCCGGATCGATGCGGATGGCCGCCCGGCGGGGGCGTTCGGCCACTTCTGGGACGAAGGACTTTCCGTCTGGTTCGCCAGAGTCACCCGCCCGCCTCTTCCCGTCGAGAACATCGGCTTCCATCCGGTAGCGGAGTGGGCGGAACTCATTCGAACGGTCGCCCCGGGCGTCTCCGACGTGGTAGATCTTCTGTTGGCCGAGACGGAGACCGTGCATGTCTCCAATGCGCGCAACGTCCCCTTCGCCGCCGCCGCTGCTCCACGGCTTCCGGTGATTCTGTGCGGCGACGCGGATCACGCCATCACACCCGCTGAAGGAGTCGGGGCGCGGGACGCGATCGAGGACGCGGCAGCCCTCTTTCGCGCGCTGTCCACCGGCTCCTCCCCCGCGGATGCGATGGCGGCCCGGCGGCGGCAGATCGCCGCTGATCGGAACCGGGTCGTTCCGCCCTATCGCCGCACCGAGAACTAGACGTCCTCGCCGCTCGAGTACGCGTTCTACGGCGGATTCACACCACCCTTCGGCGTGGGGCACGGCGCTGGAGGCGCGGCCTCCACCGACTGCCGCGGCCGGTCAGCCGGGGTCAGTTCCGCTTCAGGGTGCCGACATTCAGCGACCCGCTCGCAGCAGTCGGCAGCTTCCTCTCCGCCGCCCGGACATAGCTGACGGGATCTTTGTCGACGGGCTCGACGCCTGCGTAGTTCCGCGCCTCGTAAGCGGCGAAGGCGACGGCCAATTGATGGCGGCGCGACAATCCGGCCAGCCTGCGGAAGTCGGTGAGTCCCTCGCGTTCTTCCTCGGCCATGTGATCACTGTTGGCCGAGTTCGCTGCCGCGACGGCCGCGTACCAGTCCTCGGTGCCGGCCTGATGACGCGCCACTTCGGCGATCGCGTCCCTGATCTCGTTGTGGTCGCCGATAGCGTCGAGTGTCTCGTCTTCCACCCCGCCCGCGCGCCGGGCCGCGATGCCCGCCTGCAGCAGTGCGGGGTAGAAGATTTCCTCCTCCGCCTGCGCGTGCAGTTCGAGGAAGGCCGCCAGCCTGCTCCAGACCGCGGAGAGCGCGCCGGTCTCCGCGGGGTCGATCTGCTCCAGGATCGCGAACAGCCGCCGTTGCTCATGGTGGTCATCGAGGATCAGCTCGGTAATGTCCACAATTCCTCCCTGATACGTACTTCAGGTCAGTACTGAACGCCTGGGCAGGCCGACGCTCGAGGCGGCTGGCACGTTCCTCAGGGAGCCTGAGAATAATTCATCGGGGAGCCGTGACGCCGCTGACGCACCGCCGAGCGCCGCCAGCGACCTGCGTAGGACACCTCGGCCTTCCAGGCAGCTTGACGGACTGCCTACGACCACGCAGACTGGTTAGTACATCGGCATCGGAGGTGTAATGCTCTCTCCGGCAAGGTTTTTCATTTCGTAGCGGCTCCTGCCCCGTCAGCGCGGCGCCGACGGTAACCGAGTGCACCACATCGACGCGAGCCCTGTCGCCTCCAGGCCTCGGAAAGACAGGCGACACCACACGTGGGGGGAGGACTTACCTGTGGGCAGCGGCGACAAACAGACTCTCACCGGCACTCGCGACCCGGGCGTCCGCTTTCCTCGGCCTAGAGAGACGGATTCCGGCGGCCCGATGCTCTGTCAAAACGTGATCGCGCGGGTTCGGGAAAGACAGGCTCGCGGGCTCGAGTGTCGGGCGAAGAAGTGGTGAGTAGTGAGGCGGAGCCGGACGACCAGGGCTCGACCGATCTGGACGTGCTCGCGGCCCATCTGGCCGGGCTCGGCGACCCACCGGTTCTCGATTGGGCAGACGCTGCGTTGCCCGACCGGTTGCGGAATACGCTCGCCACTTTTCCCGGGCGCAAGCTGGAAGGCATCGCGGGCTCGGGGCGACCGCAGATCCACCAGGGCCGTGCCGAGTTGACGCTGACCCTCACCTGCGCCGCGCGGGCCTGGCCTGCCGACGTCACGGTGGCCACCACTGTGCAGGCCGCGACTGTGACTGTTTCTCGCCGGGGCGAAGTGACGGTCACACTCGACGGTCGGTTCGAGGGAGTCGCCGTGGTGGTGACGCTGAGCACGGACAGGTCCGGCGGGCTGACCGCAGCGGTGCGGTCGCAGCATGCCGGCGCATTCACGGTGGACACGCTCGTGGGGACGCTGGCGGGGAACGACGCGCGGCGCGCGGTCGAGAGCGGACTGACGGACCTCGGGCTGGAGCGCGCACTCGGACAGGTCACAGGTTTCGACTATCGCCTCGGGAAGGACCCGTCGGCCGACCCGGTCGGCTATGTGGTGACGTCCGTGGCGGTGGCCACCGCATTCACGTTGGGCGATTTCGTCTTGGACGTCGAATTGTGGTTGCCCGACCTGTATCTCACCGGCGGCCTGCACGAGCACGAACCGATCGGCGTCGCGCAGTTGCTGGGCTCCTTCGGCCTCCCGGTCACCCACGTGCCGACCGACCTGACCGTGGCCGAGTTGGACATCGCCGTCGGCCTCGGCGACACCTATCGGATCACGACGACGCTCACCGGCGATTGGTCCATCGGCCACTTCACTCTGAAGGATGTGTCGGCTTCGATCGCTCGCGCTGAGCAGTCTTCGGTTTTCCTACACCACCGGCAGCGGCCGATTCGCCGCCAGTTGCCGGGCCGAACTGGAGATCGCCGACGGCATCACGGCATCGGTCGGCATCGCCATCACTCGCGACGAGACCGGTACGCGGTATGAGGGAACGCTGTCGGTGGGCGAGCTGGAGTTGGACCTCGTTTTCGATGCCGAGCGCGGCATGGACGCCTTCGTCGCCACCTATCGCAATGCCGAGGGCGGCGCAGTCGCGTTGCGGGAGTGGGTGGCCGCCGTATCCACCGATCTGGCGGCGGATATTCCCGAGAGCTTGCGGGTCGGGTTGACCGATGCCAAGTTCGTGCGGGTGAAACCGGCCGCCGGGCCTGCGGTGTTCGCGGTAGGTTTCGATCTGTCGGCCGGTATCGATCTCGGCAGGCTGCCACTGATCGGTGGGTTCCTGTCCGAGGTTGGCGCTCTCGGTGTGGACAACCTCCAGATCCTTTACAGCACCGCGGCTATCGATGCCACGACCAGCGCGGCGCTCGACGCCCTGCTCGCTCGCGCCGAGGTGGTGCCGCTGCCGAGCGCGGGCCTGACCAGCGGGTGGAACGACGGTTGTCCTCACCGGAACCGATCTGACCGGAGCGACCGCGGTCAGCTTCGGTGCGACACCGGCAACCTCATTCACCGTGGACTCCCCCACACAGATCACGGCCGTCACTCCCACCGGAACGGGAACGGCGCAGGTCACCGTCACCACCGCGGGTGGTACCAGTAGCGGCGTCTCCTATGCCTATGTCCCGGCCCTGAGTTCGGCGTTCCCTTCCAAGGGCCGGAATCAGGCGGAAATCAGGTCTTCCTCACCGGGAACGGCCTGACCGGCGTCACCGCGGTCACCTTCGGCGCGACACCGGCAACGTCGTTCACGGTCGACTCCGACACGCTGATCACGGCATTCGCCCCTGCGGGGACGGGCGCCGTGCAGGTCACCGCCACCGGCCCGAATGGCACCAGCAACGGCGTGTCCTACACCTATATCCCGGTTCCCACCCTGAGTACGGTCGCACCGAATTCGGGGGCGGCAGCGGGCGGCACGACGGTCGTTCTCACCGGAACCGATCTGACCGGAACCACCGCAGTCGATTTCGATGCGACACCGGCGGCTTCGTTCACGGTCGACTCCGCGACTCAGATCACGGCAGTCTCGCCCGCCGGAACCGGCACCGTACAGGTCACCGCCACGACAGGAGGTGGGACCAGCAACGGCGTCGCCTACACCTTCATCTGACAGCTGATTCGGCTGGGCCGCCGGTACGTTGTGCCGGCGGCCCGGTCTCGTACGAAGGTCTTCCCGCCTTGTCCGTTGAAGGTTCCCTTGACGGACGCGGCGTCGAAGTTGTTGCGAGAGCTCTTCTCTACGCAGCCTTCGAACCATTTACAGCGGCTCCATCCCGCCCAGCGCAGACGAAAACCGGTATCGCCATCGTGGCGAACAGCAGGTCGCGGCGGAAGCGTGCTGAGATTTCGCTCTTCTCGAGCCAGCGGGCGATCTTGTGCTGGTAGTCCGAGGTCTGACAGGTATTCAGAAAGATCGTCTTCTGACCGAATCGCGCGGTGGCCGCGCCGAACCGTTGCTGTCGCGACGGCGCTCAGCAATCACTTGAATCGGTCGACCCGACGCAAGCACCTGTCTCATGCTGGTACGGGCGGCGCCTGTATCGGGCGCAGCGCCCCGCGTGCGCGACACTTTTGACGCGTGGAGGCCGAACGGATGAGCCGCACGTTGCGACGGCCACGTCGCTTACCGCGGCATGTCTCGAGATGTCACTCCATCGAATGCCGCGATACCTGTGATATTCGTTACGCCCAAAGGATGCGACGGCTCGACGATGGAGGGGCTCGATGAATCCGCATTATGCGTATCGATGGGTCAACAATCACGGGCTGATCCGCCTGTTCACAACGTTACTGCTCCGTCGTGAGGATCTGTTCGCTCGGTTGATCGGTACCGCGGAGGGGATCGAGAATCCGTACGCTCTGATCGAGGAAATGCGCGGAGAGGGTGGATTGCACCGCGCCCTGCCGGTGTGGATCACCTTCGATCACGATATGGTTCGGGAGATTCTGCGCGACAACCGTTTCGGTGTCGGTATACCGACGGTATTCGGTATACCGCAGCCCGTGCTGCGCGCGCTGGAGCGTCGGCCCCTCCCACCGAATCCGGTGGATCCGCCGTCGATGCTGGTGCTCGACCAGGCCGAGCACGCCCGGATGCGCAAACCGGTCACCGCGGCCTTCACCCCGCGTGCCGTCGCCCGGCTGCGCGACAGGATCGAGTCGGTCACCGAGGAACTGCTCGCGGCGCTGCCCGACGACGGCCCCACCGATCTGGTGGCGCGGTACGCGGCACAGGTGCCCATCGCCATCATCTCCGAAATGCTCGGCTTCCCGGACTCCGATCGCGAGATGTTCCTGCGCTGGGGCGATGACATCAGTCCGTTGCTCGACCTCGGGATCTCCTGGCGAACGCACCAGCGGGCGATGGAAGCCTCGGAGCGGGTGTACCGGTATCTCCTCGAGCACGTGGAGCGCCTCCGCGCCGAACCCGGTGACGATATTCTCAGCAGCCTGGTGATCGCGGGCGATCTTTCCACCTACGAACTGTGCGCGTCGGCGACCCTGCTGATGGCCGCGGGCTTCGAGACCACGGTCAACCTGATCGGCAAGGGCATCATCTGGCTGCTGCGCCACCCCGATCAGCTGGACCGGTTGCGCGCCGAGCCGCAACTGTGGCCCAATGCAGTCGAAGAGATCCTGCGGATCGATCCGCCGGTGCAAGCCACCGCTCGCACCACCCGGACCGCATTGGAGATCGGCGGTGTCCGGTTGCGCGCGGGGTCGACCGTGGTGCTGTCGCTGGCCGGTGCGAACCGCGACCCCGCCATGTTCACCGACCCGGCCCGTTTCGACATCACCCGGGACAACGCCAAGAATCATCTGTCCTTCAGCACCGGTACCCATGTATGCCTGGGCGCCGCTCTGGCTCGTATGGAAGCGGCGCACGCCCTGCGCGCACTGTTCGAGGCGTTTCCGAACCTGCGATCGACCGATTCGCCCACCCGGCGGCCGTTGTTCACCCTGCACGGTTACGAGCACCTTCCCGCACACACCGGTCCTCGCGCCCGCAGCCACCAGACCATCGGCTGACCGGAACCTGCGGCATGTGTCGGTCGGGTTCACTCGGCATCCGCTCGAGCGAGCGCTTCGTCGGCGAGCGCTACCGCCGCCTCGTCCGGCGCGTAGGCGGCCAGCGCGGCGACGAGGTCACGGATATCGCAGCGAATCGACGGTGGCAGCTGGGCGTGGCGGGCGATATCGAGCTCGTTGGCGATGGTCAGGACGGCGAAATCACGGAGTTCGGTTCCTTCGATCGTCTTCGATCCGCCGGTGAATCTATCGATCACGGGCAAGGGCCGTCGGCCGAGCTCGCGGTAGGTGCGCGAGCGATCGCACGCGCCGTAGAGGTACACCAGCGCCGCCGCCTCAGGGCCGATGACGTGGCGCAGCTGCCGGTCATCCGTGGCCGACAGCAGGGCGTGCGGGAACCCGTCGGTGCCGTATGACGCGTGACAGATCGACGCCAGCCGGGTTCGTGGCGCGGCGTTCCATTCGACCGCGAGGGCGTGCACCCGGCGAAGGTGCTGGAACAAGGTCCCGCCTGGGTGATCGATCCGTTCGGCGCCGAGCGTGCGCTGCAGCTCGAACGCGCGGCGGACGACGTCGTCGGTCCCGAGCCACTTGGTGGCGTGCGCCGAAACGATGCGCGCGAGTTCCGCCGGGGCGTCGCGAGCGACGAGATGCCCGGCGTCCGGTACGCGGGTAACGGTGACGCGCCGGTTGGCCATGCGTAGCCGGTCCACGTCGGCGTCGCCGAGCGGAGACCGTGGTCCTCCCCGCACGAGCAGGATGGGCAGGTCCGATGCCGCGATGATCGCGTGGAGTTCGGAGCGGGACGCGAGAATGTCGTCGGCGAGCCGGGCGTTGCGGGCGAGGAGTCCGTGGTCGTCGAGCCAGCGCCGGGCGCGATCCGCATCGATATCAGGAACGACGTCCACGAGTACGAGGCCGGCGACGCGCTGCGCGACGGGCCGCTCCGCGAGGGCGGCGAGGGCGGCGAACCCGCCGAGGGAGGCGCCCACCACGACGACCGGCGCCGGTTCGCGAGCCACCATCTCGATCACGTCGTCGGCGATCGCCCGCAAAGTGGTCGCCCGCCCGGAACTCTCGCCGTGCCCGCGCAGATCGAAGGCCACCGTCCGCAGTCCGCACTCGGTCATCCCCTCCGTGACCGGTGCCCAGACGTCGCGCCGCTCTTCGCCCGCGTGAAGCAACAGGACCGTTGGCCCCGCGCCGGTCACCGTGGCTCGAAGTGTGACGTCGCGCAGCGTGAGGGTCATGTCTGTCATCGCTGATTCACCTCCGTGCCGAATCTGCTTCTCAGTCCCATGATTTCGACCATCGACATACCCTCTCCGATTTACCTTGAGCTGTCGAGGTAACGGTACGCAGGGGAACCTTGGCTAGTCAAGGTAAGATTCCGAGGTGACCAATTCGAGAACGCGCAGACCACCGGACGAAGCCCGCCGGTTGATCCTCGATGCCGCGGCTTCGCTGCTGGCCGAGGGAGGCGTCGCCGCTGTACAGGTGCGCGCGGTGGCAGCGCGGGTCGGCATGACCGACGCCGGCGTCACGCATCACTTCGGCAATCGCGAGAAGCTGCTCGCCGAACTCCTTCGCCATGGCGGACGCCGGCTTCGAACCGCGCTCCACGACGTCATCGCCGCATGGCTGGAGCACGGCACCGATGTCCTCGAACTCGTCGAGTCGCTCGGGTCCGTGTATCGGGGCGGCTATGGCGAACTCGCGGTGGCGCTGCACGCGGCGGGTTGGCGCGACCGTGGTGGCGGCATGCTCGACCCGGTCGTCGACGCCCTGCATCGGAGTCGGCCTCCCGGAAGCTCCCTCGACGAGACACGACTCGCGGTCGCGGCCCTTCACCAGGCGATGGCAACCGAGCCCCTCTACGGCAGCGACTTCCGTCGGAGCGCCGGCCTCACCGACGCCGCGGCACAAGACTCCACCGCTCAGCTGCGCTGGTGGGCAAGCCAGCTCCAACGCGCGCTCGACATCGAACCGGCGCGCCATTGACCCGAGCGGCGCTCAGCACCCCTCGGTATCAGCAGTGCACTCCGAATCCGGCGTTTCCGAGTGATGACCTGCGACGGGAAGCCATCCACGTACATTCGCGACGAGCACACACCGCAATCTTCATCTTGCCGATGGGATCGAACATCACGAAGCGGCCGTCCTCCGAGGTCGAGCATCGCGTCTTGCGTCAAGGACTTGGCAGGTTCTCGCCGGTCGGAGGGTGTTCGACGCGGATGGTGAGACCACCTGAGAATGTCCCGAGTAGCCGACAACTCGATGTCTCGCCCGGCGGCCCAGCCCTGGCCAGAAGCGAGAAAGCTCACCCGATGAGTACGAACCGCCCATCACAGGCTATTGTTGATCAAGCGCGTGACAAGTCACGCCAAGCGTCGTAGATCGCATTCGCTTCGCAACTAGCGCTTGCAGCATCCGCTCTTCTTACGGCGATCGATTTTGCCCATTGGCAATCTCGCCATTCGTGCCCCCGGCGCGGACCCGGAAAGGTCCACAGACGGCTCGGGCACCACCTGATGTCCGAAAGGCACCGCAACATCCATGAGTTCTGCTGACATCTCTTTCGCCGCGCTCGGCGTGAGCGCACCGCTGGTGAAGGCGTTGACTCGCGCCGGGATCACCGAACCTTTTCCGATCCAGACCGAGACCTTGCCCCATTCGCTGGCCGGACGCGACGTGCTGGGCCGTGGACGGACCGGCAGCGGCAAGACGCTCGCCTTCGCCATCCCGATGGTCAACCGTCTCGGCGGCGGTCTCGCCGGTAGGCGCGCACCGAGCCGCCCGACCGGCCTGGTGCTCGCGCCGACTCGGGAGTTGGCCACCCAGATCACGGCCGCACTGGAACCCCTCGCCGCGGCCTATCGCATGACGGTCACCACGATTTTCGGTGGAGTCCCGCAGAACCGGCAGGTCCGGGCGCTGCGCGCCGGTGTCGACATTGTAGTCGCCTGCCCCGGTCGGCTCGAGGATCTGATGAACCAACGTCTGATCTCCCTGGATGCCGTCGAGGTCACCGTGATCGACGAGGCCGACCACATGGCCGACCTCGGGTTCCTGCCCGGCGTGACCCGCATTCTCGCGGCCACCCCGAATGACGGTCAGCGCCTGCTGTTCTCGGCCACCCTGGATAACGGTGTCAACAAGCTGGTCAGCCGGTTCCTGCCGGATGCCGAGCTGCATTCCGTCGATGAGGCGAACTCCCCGGTCGCCGCCATGACCCATCACGTTTTCGAAACCGCGAGCGTCGAAGCCAAGCGCGAGGTCATACACCGGCTCGCCTCGGGCTCGGGGCGGCGGATCCTGTTCATGCGCACCAAACATCAGGCTCGCAAACTGGCCAAGCAGCTGACCCTCGCCGGGATTCCGGCCGTCGATCTGCACGGCAACCTCTCGCAGGGCGCCCGCGACCGCAACCTCGCGGTCTTCGCCGCCGGTGAGGCCCTGGTGCTGGTGGCGACCGATGTGGCCGCGCGCGGCGTGCACGTCGACGGTGTCGAGCTGGTCGTGCACGTCGATCCGCCCGCCGAACACAAGGCGTACCTGCACCGCTCGGGCCGTACCGCGCGGGCCGGCAACGCCGGTGAAGTGATCACCCTGGTGCTGCCCGGCGAACGACGCGACCTGGCCGACCTCATGCGCAAGGCGAAGATCACTGTGACCCCGCAACGGGTCACCGCCGATTCGCCCGTGGTGGCCGAGCTCGTGGGCACGGTTGCCCCATTCGTCGCGCCTTCCTACAGCGAGCGGGCGGCACGTGAAGACGACCGCCGCAGCAGCGGACCGTACCGCAGCAGTGGCGGACCACGCAGGGGCAGCGGCGGGCCGCGCCAGGGCAGCGGCCGTCGCAACGGCAGTGCGGCGCAAGGTCAGTCGCGCGCCAAGCCGCGCGCCCACTCCGCGCGCCGGACGGCCGGATAGTGCCCGCAGTCGAACAAGCAAGGGGCAACTGACGCCTCAACGAGGTCCACAACGGCCGAAGCACCGAACTGGTGAAACACACCAGAACGGTGCTGCTCCGAGATCAGACGCAACGGGGGCGGTGGCGCGGGCGGTCTGAGCGACGCCCTGCGCTGCCTCTATCGTTTCGTTGGTGGCCGATGCCGACCTGGCGCAGTGCGGGGCGGCGTCGGCGATGATGAACGCGTCCCGGGCATCGGTCTCGGCCTGGCCTGACCTGGGTGGAGGTAGAGGTGCGCAGGCTTTCAGCTTGCGCGCGAGAACACCGCCACCAGAAAGTCGGACTCGTCGGTGAATGGGCGTAGATCCCACGTCGAAAGCCGCAAATCCATTGTGAGTCCGGCATTCTCGGTGTCGGCCAGGAACTGCGCGAACTCGTAACCGCGATCGGCACCGAAGCCCACAACCACCCGACCGGCCGGGGCGAGATGGCGGGCGAACCCGGCCAGCACCGCCTCCCGGGTGGACGGCGCCAGAAATGTCATCACGTTCCCCGCGCACACGATCACATCGAAGTCGGCGGCGATCCCACGGCCCGGCAAGTCCAACTCGGCGAGATCACCGACTACCCAGGTCGGACCGGGATGGTCCTGCTCCGCCGCGGCGATCAACACCGGATCGACGTCGACCCCGACCACCGCGTGACCAGCTCGATGCAAGTAGCCACCCACACGTCCCGGCCCACACCCCGCATCCAGGACTCGCCCCCCACGGTCGAGCATCGCGTCGACCATACGCGCCTCCCCGGCGATATCCCTGCCCTCAGCCGCCATTGCCCGGAACCGCTCCACGTACCACGTCGAATGCGCAGGGTCAGCGGCAGTGATCTCCTCCCACTGGCTGGGCGTACGTCCGCTCATGCTCTGTTCCTCCTCACCGGGGCCCACCTCCGCTCCACTGTGCCACCGCCGCGCCGATCCTCGGCGCGCGCCCCGACGCGCCCGCCGCCGCAGCCCTCAGCCGGCCCTACACAGCCTCGACCACATGACATCCGCCGCTCGCGGAATCGAGTTGGATTCCGGTGCCGCGCTCGGCGATTCGATCCACGTCGGATCGCCGGGCTTACCGGGTTGGTTCGCGTGCGCAACAGAATATTCCGGCCCACGGACACCTTCCGATCCGCCGCCGGGCGCGCGGAGATCGTGTGCTCGGCAAGTGGACCGCGGGCGTCGGCGTAGGTGTACTCAGCGGTCTCCGTCCGGTCACTGCTCCTCGTGCGGACTACTGAGCCGTCTCGGGGCGTGCGGCCGCCGACTCCATGAGTACTGCCGCCCTGTTCGTGAGATCGTCGTGGACCTCGGTTGCACGCCCCGGTCGAGTTCTCGGCGCCACCTCAGTTCTTCGGCGCGGGGTTGATTGTGTCGCCGTCCCAGCTCAGATCCGATTTCTCGGTGATCTCGAAGGCCTCGAAACGATCGTCGGCCACCACCGCGTCGATCAAAGCCCGCGAGCCGGCGACGATCGTGGAGTCGAAGTCGATCTCGCTGGCCACGACCCATACGTGGTCGGCGGGCCACAGCAGCTGGGGCATCACTCCGGGGAAGTCGGTCGTCCATCCCAGGCCCGCGGCATGCACCCAGCCGGGGTCGGCGAGTTCGGAGAGACCGGTGTCGAACAGCATGAAGTCGCGTCCCGGCCACCGCAGGAAAGGCCCCGCCTCGACTGCCTGTCTGACCTGCGGGGCGACAGAGGCGGTCAGCTCGGCGTCGATTCGAGCTCGCGCGCGCTCGACGTACTGCGGATCGCCGTCGGTGGACGCGACGAACACCGCACCCGAGGATGTGTTCAGCTCGCCGAATCCATTCCAAACTCCAGCCGTCACCTCTTCCGGCGCCTCGGTGGCCGCGCGAAGGTGGACAGTGAGCGCGGCCAGCAGGCTCGGGTCGAACCACCCCTCGACAGTCTGGCCGACTCGCCAGCCGTCATCGAACGACATCGCCGCTTCGTCCTCACCATCGGTGAGGTTGCGCCACTGCACCAGCGGATGCATCACTCTGCCGTTGCGCTTGGCGACCTCTGCCCACGGCCACATCGCCTCCTCTACGATCTCGGGACTGCCCCACTCGTCGGTGACCGTGACGTCGCGGCGGGTCGCATCGACCGGGTGCAGGATCCGCGCATAAGCCTCGAAGCCGGTACCAGCGACGCCGCCGACCCCGTGTTCGCCGACACGCGCCAACAGCCACCCACCACGCTCCAAATCCGTTGTGAACTCCACCCAGCCAGCCTAATGAGCCACACCTGTCGAGTGCCCCGCCCGCCAACGCGTTCTCGCAAGCGTCGAGCCGCCTGCGGGCATTGGCAGGCAAAACCACCTCAGACGACAGCAGCGGACATCACCGGTGAACGAGATGCCAGAATGCGGCATGGCGCAATCCACCGTCGTCATCGTCAGCGGTCCCCCGGGCAGCGGAAAGTCGACCCTCGCCCACGCCCTGGCCACCCGCATCGGTGTCCCAGCCATAATCCGTGACGAGATCAAACAAGGCATGGTGCTTTCCGGACACCGCGACCCCGCCGATGGGTACGACGATCTCAACTTCCCCGCCCTGGAGGTGTTCTTCGCCGTCCTGTCCGCCCTCGCCCGCGCCGGGGTCACCGTGGTCGCCGAGGCCGCGTTCCAGGACAAACTCTGGCGGCCGAACCTGCTGCCACTGGCCGAGATCGCCGACATCCGCATCATCCACTGCACCGCCCCCACAGCACTGATCCACCAGCGCATCACCGACCGCGCCGCCGCCGACCCGCACCGGCACGCCCACAACGACAGCGACCTCCTCGCCTCGATCACCGCCGCAGGCCAATCACCCATCGAAGCCTTCGATTCGGTCCGGCTCGACGTACCGGCACTGACCGTCGACACCAGCGACGGCTACCAGCCCGGCCTCGACGCGATCACACAATTCGCCACCTCACCCCGCGCCGCGATGTAGAGAAATCAGCGGCCTGAGCAAGTCCACCAAGTCCTTGGAGGGCACAACCGGCCCAGTAGTGGGTTCGCTACCCCTCCGGTGGTTTCGTGTGTCAGCGAGGCTCGTCGGAGTTCGGGACCCGACTTCGATGGCGCGGATCCGCCGGTGGAAATCGTCGCAGTCCCCGATAGGCGAGATAGCCGGGTCGACCGGGGCGTGCAGCGTGCCGAGGAACTCCGCGAGGTTCTCGGCCGCATCATGCCTGCGACCGGCGCGCGCGACCGGCCGGCTCACCCTCGACCCGCCACGCGATCATCGAACCCCTTTCTCGAACGTACGTTCACGCTCTCGCGTGCCAGGCAGGCACATCGATCCTCGTTCCGCTATCGAACCGCAAATCACACTTCGCGCGCGCCTGAACGATGGCAGGGTGGGAGATTCCGAGACTGCTCTGCCGGCAGTCGAATGATCTGTACTGCACGCATTCATGTCAGACATGATCAGCGACCAGCAATCATCCGCACCAACCTGAGGTGCAACGGACTGCGCAACGGTAGATCCAGTCTCCGTGCCGAGCCATGAGTTTTGCCGATTCGCGTTCGAGCTCGAAGGGACGACTACCGGCGTCTCCGGTGACTGCCCTCCCGTCGGCGGGCGAGCCGTCAAATTTCGGACAGGCAGGTTATTCGCCCGCATGTGTGGTGGATCGTCTAGAATCGCATACGCAGCTACCGGTTCGGGACGTTCTGTCCCCGATGCGGACGCGGCGTGTGAATTCGCGTCACCGCTTTCTCCTCTCTGTTTCGGATGAAACTCATACAGCAAGGAGCGGTACATGACTGCACAATCCACGACGATCAATGAGCCGAATCTTCAGGACAAGATCGCATACCAGCTGTGCGAGTACGCGAATCTGGTCAACAGCATCAGCAAAGAAGACAGCGACCTGGAGGGCACGCTCTCTCAGAAGATCCAGCAGTATCTCGACACCAACCGGGAGGTCATCGGCGGGTGGGAGATCGTCTGGGGTCCGGGAGTCGCACTGTTCGACACCGACTTGTACGCGGTCAACGCCCTGTACTTGGTGCGAAGCACCGAGGATCGCTCCCGGTACGTGCTCGCCATGGCCGGCAGCACCGACGCACTGGTGTTCGACTGGCTTGTCGAGGACTCCTTTATTCTCCAGACGCCGTGGTTCGCGAATAGTGCCGCCTTGCACACCATCGGCACGGCCATCGGGGTGAAAACTCTCATCAATATCAGACCCTCCGGCCAGCGTCCCGGCGCCGGTCACACCTTACCCGAGTTCCTGAGCACACTCGGCGACAAGGCGATCGACCTGACCATCACCGGCCACAGTCTCGGCGGTGCCCTGTCAATCACGCTGGCCTTGTTCCTGCGCGACACCCAGTGGCTATGGGACAATTCCGAGAAAGCCAGGATCAGCGTGCTCTCGACCGCCGGCCCGAGCTTCTGCAATCAGGAATTCGTCAACTACACCACCCAACGCCTGCAACGAGTGCAGCGCTACGCCAACGACCTCGACATCGTCCCGCACATGTGGAACCCGCCCGACATCGATGGCGCCAAGGCTCTCTACTCCAAGTACAACCAGCCTGCTCCCGCTGGTATGGAGGTTGTGTTCGACTTGCTCGAGGCGCAGGCGTCCGTGTCGGGTCAATATGCGCACTTCGAACCGAGCAGCGGCGTGTTCCAAGGCACGTTCAACAATGAGATAAGTCAAACGCAAGGCTCGACGCCAGACGATTTGTACTGGAACCAGGTGGGTTACCAGCACATCGGCGGCTACCATGACTTCTTCGAAATCGAAGGTGTGCAGTGGCCGCAGGGCGTCGTAGCCCTGCCGCCGGTCGGCGCCGACACCGTGATGGGCCGCCTCCTGGCCGCAGCCGGTCGACCGCGCGGCGACGGTGCCGCACAGGTACTGGCGAACCGACGGCCGGTGACCGTCCCGCTCAACGGACAGCCCGTGGAGCTGCCCACCGACCACAACAGCCCCGAAGCCAAGAAACTCGTGGACCGCGTCACCGCCGAGTTCGACCCCACCTCCGCATGAACTGATGCCCCGGCCCCGTACTCGGGGCACGCGAGCTTCGATCCGGTACAGCGCGAAAGCGCTCCAACGGGGTACGACGTGGCGGTCGATTCCGGCGACAACAGGTCAGGCGACGAGGTCCAGCGTCGGCTCGGCAGTCGGCCGCCACGACGGCGCTTATTTCCTGGCCGAAACCGATGAAACGCAACGCAATTCCGTGCTAACTCTCGAATTGGACGGCGAGCTCACCGATTACGTCCGTCGGCTGATACGTGCCGCGCAGGCCAGAAAGGCGGGCCTACCGCCTGCCAGCATCAGTTCATCACCGCGATTGCCCTTTGTCGTGCGCGATTTCGACGCCGAGCTCGCGCACCTGATCGACCTTGCCCGCATCTGGCCGCAGGCCAAGGCCGCGTTCAAATGAACCGATCGCGCAGCGCGCGGTGGATCGCCGGTCCTATAGCGTTTCCCCATCGCGCCAAACTGGCGGCACACCCGGTAACGAGCCCAGGCTTCGACGACCCGGATCCCCGCCAGAACTCCATGCGGCACGCGTAGATGCAGTTGTACGCGCCGACCGACGATGCCGCGTCGCCGAAGTTGCGGTTATCGCGGAACGTGCCGGCATCCATTGAATTCATGGATCGATGACTGCGACCGGGTTGAACACCGCGTGTAGTCCGAAGTGGTCGGAGATGTGTAAACCGTTGTGTGTGAATCTCATTATTCTGACCTCGGAGGTGATCGGACAAACACGATCTGCGGGCCGCAGCAGGATGTAATCCAGTCTCTGATCACTGCCCGGACGATCATATTCGTCTTCGTAGAAGGTGTTGTTCGTGACGAAGGTCGGACCGCTGGCGATTGGATTTCCGACCAGGGTCCACGAGTCCCGGAACCCGTCCAGGGTTCGCAGTAGCCGGGCGTAATCGGCGGCGCGCTCTGCGGGAATGTTCAAGTCTCCCATGACGATCGCGGGCAGCTCGGGGTCGGCATGAGTTTCTATGAATTCGCGCATGTCCGCGAGTTGGGCATGTAGCGTCGGCTGTCCCGCTCCGGTCGAAATATCTTGCGTGTGTGAATAGAAGATGTCGAGCGCGGTCGGCCACTGTGTGCCGCGGACCCGAATGTGCAAGATTCCCTTGTTTGCCCAGCAGTCGATGCCGTCGCATGCATCGAAGATGAAATCGTTCGACGCTAGGAGCGGGAACCTGCTCATCAGCAGCAGACCGCCATCAAAGTTGACGCCGAACTGGTCCGGCCCTTCTAGGAAGTAAGGATAGATGTCTTTTACGGTCGTGCGAATCTCATCTCGCTCCGAGTCTTTGAACACCTCGCAAAGTCCGACGATATGAGGGGATAATGCCCGGATACGAGCACAGATTTCAGCGACGGCACCGGCACGGTCGGTGCCGAGATACGGCGCCGGCGCGACGAGCAGCGCCATATTTTGTGTCAGGACCGAGATGGGTCCGGCGCGGGCCCCGATCCGGACAGGGCCGCTCGGGCGGCCGAGAATTTGCCGCAGACTCTTCCGGAGGCTCGCGCCTACTCCGAATCGATGTTCGGCTAGTTCACCGAGCGTGAAACTGTCGCCTGCCATCATGCCGACCTTCCGTCGATTTCGATCGAGATCGCAAGGGGGCGCGAAGCGGCGTGGGCGGCTGGTGCGCCCTTGCGATGCGCTTGCTACAAGTCCTTTGCCAAGGGGACGCGATAGTGCTTGAAGAACACATCGTCACCGTCTGGCCAGTCGTTGTCGAGAAGTACTAGATGAACCTGGGTTTCGACACCGTCGTAGAAAACGCCCTCCCAGATGGTGAGGCCTTCGACCTCTTCACCCTCGCTGCCATCCTTTCGGATGGGCACCCTGCCGAGATAGTGCCCGTTCAGAACGCTGTAGCAGCGGATGTCATCGGTGTTGTTCGAAGCGAGAAGCACGTGGCCGTTCTTGGAGAAGGCCGCACCCTGAACGAACAACAGCTTCTCTGGCAGCACTATGTCGGCGACGGGTACATGCACGAATTGCCGCCCTGCCGAATCGAATCGGTACCCGTAGAGCGTGTCGTCAGCGATGCTTGCGGTGATCTGGGCGCTGTAGAGCAAGCCGTTCCAGGGGTTCACCGCACACCAAGCGCTGCGTGTCTGGGGCGGTGGTCCGCCCGACGCGCCTACCAGTGAAGCCGACCACCATCCCGTGAACGGTGGCGTATCGATGACAGCGATCTTCACGGGATCGTCCATCGCGCAGTAGATGCGGCCTTTGTGGTAGTCGATAGCCCCCAAGTGGTCGCTGCCATTGCCTGACAGTTCGACGTGGTCCACGACTTCATTGGACAGTGAGATCCGGTAGACGCGTTGTCTGCCAGTACTGCTGGACTTGCCCGCGTTACTCGACATGTACCAGAAGTTCTCGTCATGTGTTACGCCCTGGCACTCCTCTGTCCAGCCCTTGTTGGCGAACTCTTTCTCGGCGGCCTTCGACCACTGTTCGGGGTGAGGAGACCTGGTTGCCTTCATGAAGTCTCGCAGTCGGCCCGATGGCGGAAACACGGAGAAGTCTGTAGGAATTCGTACGCCGGTGGGCGACTTCGGCTCGCCGATCTGCGCTAAATGCTGTCTCAGGCTGAGGTCTGTCATCTCGCTCTAGCCCTTCGTAATCGCTGGGTCGATGTTCTACTGCAGGCTGATGAGCATCGGGACCATGCCCTCACCTGCATCCAGAGAATCGAGCGCCTTGCCGATGATGGTTCCGAAGGCGCGGGCGGGCTCAGAGGCTTTCATTGCGCACCCCGGGCTCGGGGATGTGGTGAGTAGATCTCCGACGCGGATACTGCCGTAGCGGGCGTCCGCACGGCATGCCACCTTACCCATGACCGAGATGGGCATCCGGCTGTCGTCCTGCGTCTCGCCGCGGTCGAAGACCAGCCCGGGCCGATACCTATCGGCGCCGGACACGACGCCGACCACTGTCTGGTCGTAGGCAATGGAGCAGGGACGGAGCTTGCCGTCCTGCCCGACCGACATGACCATTCCTGGTGTCACCTGCACGGCGTCGGCGACCTCGAAGTCCTCGGCGGCATCCGCGTTACCGAGATGGATCTCGCCGTTGGCGCCATCCAGTCTGATCGTCTGTTTGTTCGCCTTGTTGTGAACAACCAGGTCGCCGTCGTTGCCCTGGCAGCCGATAGAGACTCTTGCCGTCCGATCGATTTGAACCGCATTGTTGTTGCTGACCGGATCTTTCACCCAGATCATGCCGTCGTGACCATTGAGGACAACTTGGTGCTTGTTCTCATTGTCACGAACGATGACAGAACCGCCGCCGGCGTCCTTGCCGCCGAGGAAGAGGGTGGCGCTGTCGAGTTCGAGAGTCTTGTTTCCGCGCGCATTCTTCACCGAGATCTCGCCCTCGGCGCCGTCCAGCTTGATCCGCTCCCTGACGAGGTCCAGGTCGAGCGGGTTGTTCGGGTTAGGAGGGCGGTGACCGAGATGCAGCACGCCGGTGCCGGTATCGAAACGGAACAGGATGTTGCCGTCGCCGTCTCGCGCGATGATACTTCCCGCGTCGTCCAACCGGACGCGCTCCTTCCCGGTGGTATCTTTCACCCAGATCTGGCCCTCGCTGCCGTCGAGCTTGATCCGCTCGTCGTTCGCCGAGTCGCGAACGATGAGATCACCCTCGTTGCCCTTTCCGCCGAGATAAAGTGCGGCACGCGCGCCGTCGAAATGTAGCCGAAGATCGCCGCCTGCATTCTTCACCACAATG
The DNA here is from genome assembly GCF_000308575.1 of Nocardia exalbida NBRC 100660. Classification (GTDB taxonomy): domain Bacteria; phylum Actinomycetota; class Actinomycetes; order Mycobacteriales; family Mycobacteriaceae; genus Nocardia; species Nocardia exalbida. The sequence continues at coordinate 62,949 of NZ_BAFZ01000120.1, forward strand.
TCGCTTTGTGCGGCGTCCAGCTTGATTCTTTCCTTGTCGGAGTCGTCGCGAACGACGATTTCCTTTTTGAAATCGGTCATGGCAGCCTCCTTGTGTGAGTCCGGTCGAGGCCGAAGAATCTGGCCCCGGAGAAGATCCTTCGCTCGAGACCGCTGCGCGACGCGAGTAGTGCACTACGCAAATCGCGCTCGACTCGGTTTCAGAACAGAAACGCGACGTCACCTCCCACGCCTTACCTGCCGGATCACCGGGTGCCGGTCGTGGCGGCCGCGCGCATCACGTGATGCCCGACTTCGGCGGTCTGTGTGGCGTCCAGGACGCGCAGCGGGTGGGCGCCCAGGATCATGGCGACGGTTCCGCGGTCCTCGATGACGGGGCGGTGATGCAGAAGAGCGGGCGCGAGTCGCGCTCGGGGTCGTCGTCGGAGAGGTATCCGATGGACCGCCCGAGCAGTCGTTCGAGAGCAGCGGATCCGACAGAGGCATCGCGAATCCTGGCTATGGTTAGTGCCGACCCAGCCTACGGAGTGTGAACGTGGCCACCGACACTGCGCGCCTACCGGCAATCGACGTCATGATCCCGGTAGCGACCAAGGACCTGCTCAGCCTCGACGCCTGCATCACCGGGCTGCGGGCACACTGTCGTAATCCGATTCGATCCGTGAATATCGTCGGGTCCGCGCGACTGCTCGCACAGGCGCGGACCGAGCACGTGGTGCAGTGGATAGATGAGGAAGCGGTCTCGCCGACACCGGCCGGAATCGAGGCGACCCTGCGCAGATCGGGTGGCGGTCACCGCAATTCGTCGTGGTATTTCCAACAGCTGCTCAAACTGCACTGCTTCCGCATCCTGCCGAGCACGGGCCGGCACCTCCTGGTGCTCGATGCGGACTACGCGATCGTCGACGATGTCGTGTTCGTCGAAAACGATGGCAAATCCTGTCTGGCGTTCGGATACCCGCTGCAATGGCGCCTCGACACCCGTCGGCACGCGATCCCCGACCGCCACTCCGCGATCACCGCCTCGACTCGGCTACTTGCCGAGTGGCGGCCGGTCGACCCCTACAGCGGGATGCAGCATCACATGGTGTTCGACAGGCAGATACTCGAGGACCTGATGCGACGCGTCGAGGATCAGCACGAGAGACCGTTCTGGGAGGCATTCCTGGCGACGATAGAACACGAGAAATGGACCGGCGCTTCGGAGTATGTGCTCTACCGCCACTTCGCAGCGAGATTCTTTGCGGGACACATCCGGTCGCGGCACCTCGACGCCATCGACATCATCCAGCCGGCCGAAAAAGCCTTGTGGAACCTGACGGACGCTGTGGCCAGCATCCGGCGGGCGGGAGTCAAGGCGATCGGATGCCACAGCTTTCTCAACTACCGCAATCGAATCGCCACCATGGACTACATCCCCGATCAGTTACGCGGAAAACTGCAAGCAACCTCCGGGGCGCTGATGCTCGACCTCAACCAAGGTGTCCTTCACATCGCCCCCGCAACTCGATCCCTGGGCGGCGCCGAGCGTCTGGGTCGAACCCCAGGTCTCAGGTGAAGTACTTGTGGTCGCCTCGTTGCGGGAGGATGTTCCGGCTACCGACGCTCCCCAGTCCGGCTCGTGAAGACCTCGGCCGAGGACAAGCGGCTGGTCACCGGCGCGGACGGACTGCTGGGTGATCTGCGGCCGACGTAGGTGAGTCCGATCGGGTGACCGGCCGGGAGACGAAAACCCGTTCCAGCAGTGCGTACAGACAGTCGCGGTCCTGGTCACCGAGCCTGTTCAGGCCGTCTTGGGTGGCGCGCATCTTCGCCCGGATCGTGTCGGTTACCTGCTCGCCCTCGGGCGTGATGACGAGATTGGTGACGCGCCGGTCGGACTCGCTGGCCTCCCGTCGCACGAGGCCACGTTTCTCCAGCCGGTTGATGATCCCGGTCACGTTGGAGGCGTCGCAGGCCAAGGTCTCGGCCAAAGCGCGCATCGCGACGGGCCCCCGGCGCAGCACGGTCAGCGCCTTGCCCTGGCTCGCTGTCAGGTTCTCACTCGCCGCCGCGACGGTGAAGTCGCCGTAGTAGACGCCGAGCGACACCGAGAGCAGCTCCATCAGCTGGGCCGTGTCGACGCGGGGAGCTTCTGCCATGACAGCCAGCCTATCCGCAGAAACTTGACTATCTCAAATATCTCCCCCTAGCGTGGGGTCATTGCTTGAAGTTCTCAACCATCGCAGTCGTACCCCCGAGGAGTATCCAGTGATCGTCACCGCGTCCGACGCCTCTCGCACAGCCGAGATCCTGTCCCGACCCGTCGCGCTGAACGGCCTGACCGTCCCCAACCGCATCGTGATGGCGCCGATGACGCGCATGTTCTCCCCCGACGGCGTTCCCGGTGACGACGTGCGGTCGTACTACGCCCGCCGCGCCGCCGCCGGCGTGGGCCTGATCATCACCGAGGGCACCTACGTCGGCCACGAGTCCGCCGGGCAGAGTGATCGGGTGCCACGGTTCCACGGCGAAGAGCAGTTGGCGGGGTGGGCGAAGGTCGCCGAGGACGTACACGCGGCAGGCGGCACGATCATGCCGCAGCTATGGCACATCGGCATGGTCCGCAACCAGGGCGACGCCCCCTACCCCGATGCGCCCGCCGTTGGCCCCTCCGGTATTCGCCTCGACGGCACCGAGGGTCTCGGGAAGGCGATGACCAAGGGGGACCTGGACGACGTCATCGGCGCCTTTGCCGAGGCCGCCGCGGCCGCCGAGCGCATCGGCTTCGACGGCGTCGAACTGCACGGTGCGCACGGCTATCTCCTCGACCAGTTCCTGTGGGCGCGAACCAATCGCCGCGACGATGTCTACGGCGGCGACACCGCGGCCCGCACACGATTCGGCGCCGAGGTCGTGGCCGCGGTGCGTGCCGCCGTCTCGCCCGGTTTCCCGGTGCTCTTCCGTTACTCGCAGTGGAAGCAGGAGGCCTACCACGCGCGGCTCGCCGAGACCCCGCAGGAGCTGGAGGCGATCCTTGCTCCGCTCGCCGCAGCCGGCGTAGACGCCTTCCACGCCTCCACCCGTCGCTACTGGCTCCCGGAGTTCGACGGCTCCGACCTGAACCTGGCGGGCTGGACCAAAAAGCTCACCGGCAAGCCCACCATCACCGTCGGCTCGGTCGGCCTCGACGGCGACTTCCTCCGCGCGTTCACCGGCGAGGGTGCCGAACTCGGCAGCATCGACAATCTCCTCGATCGCCTGGAGCGCGAAGAATTCGACTTGGTCGCCGTGGGTCGCGCCCTGCTCCAGGACCCGGAGTGGGCCTCCAAGCTGCTGGCGGGGCGGATCGACGAACTGAAGCCGTACGACGCGACGGCACTGAAGACGCTGAGGTAAGCGAGTGGGTGCCGCGGGGATGCGGCCATCCAGGTTGCCTCCTTCGCGACCGCCGGTCTCCTCGGACCGGGCGACTCGGGCGCGGACCCGGTCGAACGGACCGGATGAACGCCCCTGACACGCGTCGGGGGCGCGAACATAGACCCCGCGGCCACCTGCCAGGTGATCGACCTGCCGGTCCCTCCCGTGTGCAGGACCGGAGCCGTACACGACCGCGGGTCAAGTCGCCAGCCGCCGCCCCAGCGGCGTCCAAGGTGTCGTCAAGCCGGCCGCGGTCACCGATCGAAGCCGCGGAAAACACCGTCGTCGTCGACGCCGCCCGCGTAGTCCTCGAAGTCCATATTGGCGAGCAAGAAGTTGACCTCGACCTCGGCCATCGCGATCGGCGCGATCCGGAACACCGGGTTGCCGCCCCCTTGGGCATCATCGTCGCTGGTATCGACCGCCAGCAGTGGATGCTCGGGGTCGGTCATCGTGGTGGCGTCGGCGAGGAACACATAGGTCCGGCCATCGACCAGATCAGCCAGGTCGGCGGGTGCCAGGCCGTCGAAGGAAACGTCGTCGACGGGTGTCAACTCCGTCATCGTGTCTTCGTCGTAGGACGCGATCACCGCCGTGAGGGTTTGGGCCCACGCCACGTCGTCGGTGAAGTCGGTACGCACCAGAAGCGATTCGCCCTCGGGCAGAGATCGTGCCATACGCCCGATTGTGCACTACGGCAGCGACTAGCATTCGGATTGTCGTGGGTAGTCGCGCGAAATCCATTGGCGCCATTCGTTCCATATTCGACTACGTCGATTCACGAGTTGAACATGCCGTGCGCGTGGGACGTAAGGGGCTCTGACGGCGTACCGTGACTCGACGCTTTTCCAGACGGTGTACGGGGTGGGGCCTGTTCTCCGGGCTCCGCCCACGGGCGTTCCCGCATTTCTCTCGGTTTGTACAGTTCAGAGGCTGATGCCGGAGATGCTAGGTCGTCGCGACAGATGTGGTCTGGTCGACGTGGCGGGCAATCCTCAGCGGCTCGCGCGCAGTATGCGGATCGCGCGCAGTGCGCGGGGCGGTTCGCCTCCGAATCCTTCGGATCCGTCGAGGTAGCGGGTGACGAGGTCGGGGGCGGAGTGGTCTTCGAGGTCGGTGAAGCCGAGGGCGCGCAGCTGTGCGGCGATGTCGTCGGGCGTGAAGTAGCTGAACACGGGTTCGCCGACGCCGGCCAGCCGGTCGGCACGGGCCTGCTGGTACGCGCGGTCCTCGTCGCTGTCCGCGGGGTGCAGATAGTCGAAGACCACCTCGACCGGCTGGGCCTGACCGGCGATGTATTCGAGAGTGGCGTGGGCGGCGTTCGGAGTCAGATAGAAGACGACGCCGAGCCACACGAATATGGCCGGGTCCGTCCGTTCGAATCCGGTGGATTCCAATCCTTCTGCCAGCGTATGGGTTTCGAAATCGACCGGCACGAAGGTCAACGTCTCAGGGAGGTCGATTCCGGCGGCAGTGAGGCGTTCGCGTTTCCACGCTTGGGTGGCGGGGTGGTCGACCTCGAAGACACGCACGTCCGGGAGCGGATTGCGATAGGCGAAGGTGTCCAGGCCTGCGCCGAGGATCACGACCTGCCGCACACCAGCGGCGACGGCCGTGGCCACGGCGTCCTCGGCGAAGCGCGCGCGTGCGGCGAAAAACAGTCGGCGGGGCCGATCGCTGGCCCCATCACGGAGGTGATCGCTTGTGGGCGTGCCCAATTCGGCTAGTTCCTTCGCGGTGACGCCGAGCAGACGGGCCGCCAAGGGGTCGGTGAAGATCTGTGGTCGGTCAGCGATCTGGTGATAGGCGCGGGCGTACGCGGTGATGAGCGCTGTCCGGCTGGGTCCGTCGTCATCCATATTCCAGAACCTACTTGCGAATGTGGCGCGTGCTCTATGAACTCACTCACTCACGCTCACTCCACGAAGGAGCACACAAGCACGATCCTTGTCGTCCCCGCGTACGCCGCGGTCGAAGTTTCCATGCGGTACGGCGCCGTCAATGGAGTTGCTCTGCCCAGATTTCCGCCCATTCGGTTACCGGTTCGAGATGGCGCACGAGCCCGCGGCCGAGCGGTGTCAGCGCGTAACCGGTGACGTGTTCGACGATGCGTGCTTCGACGAGCTCGTGCAACCGCCGGGTGAGCACACTCGACGAGATGTCGCCGCACGCCGTGCGCAGCTCCCGGAAGGTCGGAGGATGATCGGCTCGGTCGAGTTCCCAAATGATCCGCAACATCCACCGCCGCCCGATCAGGTCGAACAGGGCCATGATCGGCCGCCCGGACGTCGACCCTCGAACCGGACGCCCTGGGCGCGGAGCCGTGGCTTCCACCACTATGCCGATTGCCCGGTCAACGGCGAAACCGTCAGCTGCTGCGCCATTTTCGCGATTGCCGTGCGCAGTACGCGATAGGGCCGCAATAACAGCGTCACGTGTTCGAGCCCACCGGCGGTGGCGAACTCTTCTCGCAATATGCCCTGCAGCTCGTGGCCGTCCACCCGAGCGGTGAACGCGAACAAGCGATCTCGCTCGCCACCCCAACTACCGGTCTGTTCCACTCCTTCCAGAACTGTCGCGATCAAGCCCAGCATGTGCGCCACATCCGCGCGTCCGCGGTAGTCGGCGACTGGACTGGAGAACGTCGAATCCGTGCACAACAAACTCGTGACCCGCTTCATGTCGCCGCTCCGCCAGCTGGGAAGAACCAAACTTTCATTCATGCCTCTATTTTAGAGGCACCCTAGCTCAGGGGCCACCTCGTTCGCTCGGGACTCGACGTTTGCAGGGCTAGCGCTTCAACGGTGGCCCAGCGCGCTATCAGCACCCGACGGGTGACGCTCTCGATCCACGCCGCCGTCACCGCCGCCGGATCACGCTGCGACGTTCGCAGAATTGCCAGGACGACTCACCGACCAGATCGAGAGCGGCGCCGAGGTCGTGAGTCCGGAAGCATCCCACAATCACGGCGATATCAGGATGTCCGATGCCGACCTCGCCGAGCGCACGCAAGTGCGCCCGTACGACGCCGGTTGGATCGTCGATGCCCGCGGCAGCCGTGTCGAGGATTCGCACGAGTGCCTCGATAACCTCGGCGATGACGGCGTCGAACAATTCGTCTTCGCCACCGAAGTGGTTGTAAAAGGATCCGGTCGCTATACCGGCGTCCCGTGTCAGATCGGCTATGCCGAGCCTCCCGACCAGGCCGCTACCCTTGTCGGTACCAGTGCGGCTCGACCGGAACAGCTTACGGAACACCGACTACGTGCGCTGAACCTTCTCCTGCCCGCGCGGGTCACTTCACAGCGGCGGGTCGACTACCGGCTGATCCGGCGCGGAACAGCGACTGTGGCGAGTTTGTCGGGGTTGCGGATGGCGTAGACGTTGGTGATCTTGCCGGCAAGGATCTCGATCAGGAAGACCCCTTCCAGATGGCCGCCGCTGTAGGCGACCATCGCGGGCGTGTGGTTGTAGTTGACCATCTCGATCCGCATGTCCGACGTCCGTCGCCTCCTGTGGAAGATATTGACGAGGGCCGCGGCCACCTTCTCGGCGCCCACTACCGGTCGGCGCGCCGCGGTGACCTTGCCGCCGCTGTCGGCGGTCCAGGTGGCCTCGGGAGCGAGCAGGGTGAGCAGGCCTTGTGTGTCGCCGGTGGTCGCCGCTGTCATGAACTGCTGGGTGATCTGCGCGATCTCGGCTGCGTCGACCCGCTCGAAACGTTTGCGACGCGCGTGCACGTGGGAGCGGGCGCGGTGGGCCACCTGACGCACCGCCATCACGGATTTGCCTAACGTCGCTGCGATTTCGTCGTAGTCGAAGTCGAATACCTCTCGCAGCACGAATACCGCACGCTCGTCGGGACTCAGCTGTTTCCAACAGCACGAGCATCGCCATCGACACCGATTCGGCGAGGATCAGATCCGCCGAGGTCATGCGCTCAAGACACCCCGGACCGCCGAAACATGACACGAACCCGTGTGACGTGCACCACTTCATCCCAGAGGGCCGGCCGACCCGCCAGCCGGGCCACCGCCACCAGCGACGCCCCGGACGCCTTGTCCGGCACGAACACCACGGTAGCGTGCACAACACCACCGCAAGGCCGAGCTGATCCTCCGGACCGCGCCGAGCCCCACGGGGTCGGCGCTTTGCATCGAACCGGCGGGCGCGCAGCGCCACTGCCGAGGCGCAGCCCAGCGCGATGAGCGCGCCGACCGCGGTCGAGGCTCCTCGGGCGATGGCCGCGGCCGATCAGGTTCTGCGCGAAATGACCATGACGTATTCGCAGGGAGCATTCGTTCGGTTGGCGAAGCCGTGGTCCGCGTCGGCCTGGAAGAACAGGGAGTCGCCTGCGTTCAGGGTCTCGCTGATCCCGCCGATGGCGACGGTGAGGGTGCCTTCGAGTACCACGAGTTGTTTCTCGGTACCCGGCGGATACGCAGGCAGCAGCCCGGTAGAAACCTGCGCGGGGAGGTAGTGGATCACCATCTCCGCCTCTCCCGCGCCGGGGGCCGCTGACACCATGTGCCGCTCGAAGCCGGTTTCCGGATCACGGAAAACGGGGCGATCGTTCTTGCGCATGACAACGGCCACACCAGACGCGGGAGCAGCCGCCCCACCGATCAGGTCCGAGAGCGACGTGTCGAGCGCGTGGGCGATCCTGGACGCGACGCCGATCGTCGGGCTCTTCTCACCGCGTTCGACCTTGGACAGCATCGCCCGGCTGACCGACGACCGCGTGGACAGCTGCTCGAGCGTCAGTCCCGCCTCCTCGCGGCGTCGCCGCACGTTACCGCCGAACGCGCCGGCCAGGTCGTCACCGCGCTGTGGTTCGGTCGCGTTTCCGTCTTGCTCGACCACCGTGCTCCTCGAATCGATGGGTATCTCACTGCCCAGAGTGTATGTTTCTCCCAAAGAAGATATACTCTTCTATCGGAGAAACGCGATATGCGCCCGACATGTGGAGGTTCCATGCGTTTGATATCCAGTGGCCGGCACCATGCCACGTTCGAATTCGGCGATCTGCAGGTGATCTCGTTGCGAGACGGGTACATCGACATGCCGCCGACACGGCTCCGCGACGAGGACGGGCGCTCGCTCGATGAACTGCCAGCCGCCGTGCCGCTGGCCGGCGACAACTTGCGGCTGTCGGTCAACGCCTTCTTCGTCACCGACGGCACGCGGTCGGTTCTCATCGACACCGGCGCGTCCAACGCCTGGCACGACCCGACCATGGGATTGATCTACGACGCGCTCGACGAAGCGGGAATCGACCGCGCGCACGTCACCGATGTGGCCATCACCCACAAGCACGAAGACCACGTGAGCGGCCTGATCGCACCCGACGGTTCAGAGGCGTTCACCGCACTCGAGCGCGTGTGGATCGGCGCGGGCGACACCTCGGTATTCACGGGGCGGCTCGAGCCGATCCGCGACCGGGTCGTACCCGTGTCGGAGAAGGTCGCGATCAACGACTGGACCACCGCGATTCCGACACCGGGCCACACCCCCGGTCACACCGTCTACGACGTCAGGAGCGGCACCGGCCGCCTTCTCGCCTGGGGCGACACCGTTCACGTTCCCACGATCCAATTCGATCAGCCGAACGTGTCCTGGGAACTCGACGGCAACCAGTCCCAGGCCCGCGCCGCGCGAGCGGCCCTCCTCGAACAACTGACCCGACCAAACCACTTCGTCGCCGGCGCCCACCTCGACTCACCCGGCATCGCCCGCGTAACCCCCTCCGGCGACGGTTATGCGCTGGAATACCTCGCATCACCGATCGGATGATCGAGCCTGTCGGCTCCGAACCGCGGTCGCGAGGGCCAGGGAGTGTGACAACGGCACTCGGCTGAGTCCGTGCTGTAGATCTGGCTTGTGGTGTTGAATCGCATTGTGGCCGAGTCGGATTCGTTGATCACCCGGTCGGCGCGTTGCTTCGCAAACACCAAGCCCGCCTCGGCCACTACCGCCACCGCGGCCCGGCGAGATCGGCGAAACCGGTGTCGGGCTCTGTCCCGACAATCATCGGGATTCCTCGTCCCGCGTCGGCCGGATGCCCAGCAGCATATTGATACCGCAACGGCGGCCATCCTCTCATGCCACTGTCGCCGCCAGTTCGGTGAAGGTGTCGGTGACCCAGTCTGCGATGAATTCACTGACTTAGGAAAGGTTGTCGAGTCCGACGTGTTCGCCGCCGCCTTCGGCCGGGCTGAATACGCGCAGTTGCCGTTTGGGTCGGCGGTGGCCTGCTCGTCGGAACGGTAGGCGTGTTCGACCGGCTTTCGAGCGAACAGCTATGATCAGGGCCGACTCGACGACGTGCCGGGGGTCCGTCCAGGACCGGAGGGGCTACGGGAATGACTGGTTCTCCGTACGATTCGGGTGATCACGTGCGGGCGGGCGACACCGATTTCATTGCACGGCAATTTGATTCGACGACAGATGACCGGCCGGCACCGAATTCGGACGTCTACTCTCACATGGCGGCTCCACCCTCCGGTCACCCTGTCACCGGACACCAGCACACCGGTCGGGGGCACTGGCCGCCGCAACAACCTTTGCCACAGGCGTATTCGACGCAGCGGGCCGGCCGCCGCAAGCCGGGGTTGGTTGTTGCCGGTGTTGCCGGGCTAGGAGCGATGGTGCTGGCGATCGGGGTGGTGATCGGTGTCGCCGTGCGTGATCGAGACAGCGAGACCGTTCCCGCCGGTGCCTCGGCCACCGCGCCGCCGGGACCGGCGACCTATTCGATGAAGGCGATCATCAATGCGTGCGACCTTGTCGATCGCACCCCGTTGACCAGGTGGGCCTCCGCGCCGCTCGGCGATCCCGAACATGAGGAAACTGCGTCGTCCGGCAACTTCGGCATCCTGAATTGCAATATCAACTATGGCAATTCCACCGCCGACACTTTTCCGATGAACACCGCGGCGGTCAGGGTCCGGGCTGACGTCGTGGACGGTTCGGCTTCGCGAACGTACGACCATTGGAAACGCAGCGCCGCCGACCTCGCCGATGACGGGTCGGTGGTGACATCCGGGGAGTTCACCGGCATCGGCACCCAAGGTTACTGGCAGTTCGAAGCCGACAACTTCGGTGGCATCGTGGACGCCGAATACATGATGTGCGTATGGGACGGCGGTGTCGCGGTGCGCGTGGAGATCGACCTCTCGCGCGAGAAGGGATCCCCGGTGGTGGATAGGGACGAACTCGATTCGGTCGCCAGATCCCAAGCCCGCAAGGTGCTGGCCGGACTGCGACAGAACTAGCCACCATCGAATCGAACGGGCCGATGAGGACGGTCGGGTGACTACACGACCACCGGCAAAGTACGATCGGCGCTGAGTCTCGACGGGGAGCACGTCGAGGAATCGAAGGGCTGCGAGAGATGACAGACCCGCGGCACACACCCGGCCACCCCATTCCGGACGACTCCGATATCACTGCGCGGCAACCGCATTTGTCGAGCGGCGACTGGACACGGCCCGACATCGACTACGGCCGACCTGGTCAGGGATATCAGCCGCCGGTTCCGCCGGGTCCGTCCTCGCCTGCCGGTCATCGTAAGCCAGGCCTGATCGCCGCCGGTGTCGTGGCGTTGGTGGCTGCGCTGGGCGCCGGTGTGGTGATCGGCATCATCATCGCCGACAGCGACGGTGGCGGTCGGTCCGCCGCTGTCGAGGGGCCCGCCGGAGCGCCGGCGACATCATCTACCGCCACGACTACTCCGGAGCCGGAGCCGGGAATCTATTCGATGAACGGGATCGCCGATGCGTGCGATCTGGTCGACCCTGCCCCTTTGCACAAGTGGTCGTCCACACCGGACCAGCCGCCCTACCATCACGAAACCCCGCCGAGCGCATATGACACCGGCCGCCTGTCATGCCAATTCAGCTACAAGAGCCTCGCGAGCGACGGTGTCCACTGGAATCAAGCGGCCATCGACCTCCGCGTCGAGTTCACAACGACCGGAGCCGCACCCGCTTATAGCGACTGGAAACGCCAGGACACCACTACCGGCTCCGGGGCGGGTTCCGGCGAGATCACCGGAATCGGCACCCAGGGTTACTGGCACACTGCGGTATCGGATTCCAGCTACACCACTGGAATGGACTACGTCGTCGGCGTGCAGGACAGCAACGTCTCGGTGCGAGTACGAATCCCCATCCTGCGCCAGCACGGCGAGCCCTACGTAGACCTGGACGAGCTCGGCACGATCGCCAGAAACCAAGCCCAGCAAGCCATAGACGGACTGAGGAAGAAGTAACACCGCGTACTCCGACGGTCCGATCGGCTGCGGCACAGCTCTGAGGGTGTCGCTGTCGCCGATGTCACAGCCGGGTGCCATTGACCACCAGTGTCACGTCGATGTTGCCGCGCGTGGCGTTGGAGTAGGGGCAGACCTGGTGGGCCGTCTCCACCAGTCCGACCGCCTGCTCGCCGGTGACCGACGGTAGCGAGATCTGCAGCACGACACCGAGTTCGAATCGGCCGCCGTCGGTTGGGATCAAGGCGACCGAAGAGTCGATTTCCGCGTCGTCGGCGCGGAGCTTGCTGCGCTGCCCGACGAGGGCGAGCGTGGTTCCGAAGCAGGCGGCGTATCCGATCGCGAAGAGCTGCTCCGGATTCGTACCCGCACCATCACCACCCAATTCCTTGGGTTGGCGCAGATCGAGATCCAGCTGTCCGTCGGAGGTGCGCCCGTGGCCGTTCCGGCCTCCGGCCACACGTGCCTGCGCCCGGTAAAGCACCTTTGTCATCAAAATTCTCCCTTCATCGCTACGTGCTTATGAACTTTGCACTTCAAAAATAGGAAGTCAATAGCTGAGCTCATGAACCTCACGCAGATCAGGAGGTGACATGGCGAGGCTCGAGATCGGCTATCTGATGCCGACGCGCGATCAGACGGTGCGAGGCGAACACGAACCAGGACGGCTTGTCGCGCAGGCGCGGCGGGCCGAAGAGCTGGGACTGGACTCGGTGTGGGCGGGAGAGAGTCCTGTGACCAGGCCGCGCGCGGATCCGCTGCTGTTGCTGGCCGCCGTGGCCCAGGCCACCGAGCGGGTCACGCTCGGCACGGCAGTACTGCTTCCAGCGCTGCGCCACCCGATCCTGCTGGCACACCAACTCGCCACTCTCGACCGGCTATCGAACGGGCGGTTGATCGCGGGCATGGGCGGCGGATTCCCCAACCCGAACACCGAGGCCCAATTCGCCGCGCTCGGTATCCAATTCGCGCGCCGCATCGGCCGTATGCAGGAGTCGATCGACATCATGCGGCGACTCTGGTCGGGCACGGCGGTGTCTTACCGAGGCAAGCATTTCACCTTCCAAGACGTGCGGCTCGCACCTCCACCGACGCGCCCGGACGGGCCGCCGATATGGCTGGCGGCGCACGCCATCTCGTGATCCGCCTGGCCACCGACGACCACGACGAGGGCCTGGAGGAATTCGCCGACCAGGTGCTGCCCCTCCTTCGTAAGGAGCATTCACTGTGACCACCTTCGTTCTCGTCCACGGCGCCTGGCACGGCCCATGGGCCTGGGAGCGTGTCGCCCCGCTGCTGCACGCCGCCGGGGCGCACACCCTCACACCGGATCTCAGCTCGGTCGGGGATTACGGTCTACACGATCACGCCGCCATTGTCGCCGCCACTCTGGACACAGCACCGGATGACGAGCTTGTGCTGGTCGGACACAGTTACTCCGGCCTGGTCGTCCGGGAGGCGGCCGACCTGCGGCCCGATGCCGTCGGCCACATCGTCCTCGTGGACGGCTGGGCGGGGGCGGACGGCGCCAGCATGTTCAGCCTGGCCCCCGACCCGTTCGCGCAGGCCATCCGTGCGGCGGCCGAGGCGCGCGGAGACGGATGGCAGATCCCGGCTCCACCCCCGGCGGCGTTCGGCATCGTCGACACCGACCACGCGGACCGGCTGGCTGCGCGCCTGCTCCCCAGCCGTTGCATACGTTCACCGAGGCCACCGATCTCAGTGGTGCGATCGATCGGATTCCCGGCACCGCCATCTACTGCAGGCCACAGACCTACCCGTTCGAACAATTCGGCGCAGCCCTCGGCTACCCGACGTTCGCCTTGGACGGCCCGCACAATGTGATGCTCACGCATCCGGAACCGCTCGCGCGAATGCTTCTCGAGCTCATTCATAATCCGGAAGCGCGGAGTCTAGAGTGAGGAAGTGGACCAGCGAACCTACAACCAGTACTGCGCGACCGCGCGCACCCTCGACCTCGTCGGCGAGCGCTGGACTCTGCTGCTGATCCGCGAACTGCTGACGGGCCCCAAACGATTCGGCGATCTCCAGTCCAGCCTGCGCGGCCTCGGCACCGGCCTGCTCGCCGCCCGCCTCAAACACCTCGAACGCGAGGGACTCGCACATAAGATCACGCTCCCACCGCCCGCCCGTACCCCGGCGTACGCCCTCACCGAGGCCGGCGAGGAACTCGGACCACCGATCCTGGGACTGGCCCGCTGGGGCCTGAAGTGGGCCATGGGCGAACGGCGCGAGACCGAGGCGTTCCATCCGGGGTGGGCGGTGCTCGGTCTCCGGGCCTGCTTCGACGCCGAGGCCGCGGCCGGACTGCGCGCGGTGTATGAGTTCCGGATCGATGACGAGGTCTTCCACGCCCGGATCGACGACGGGACGATCGAGGCGCTACACGGGCCTGCCCAGCACCCCGACGCGACCGTCACCATAAGCGAGGCAGCGTTCCTCGATGTCACCAGCCACGGTCTGTCCTTCGCCGACGCGATCGAGACCGGTGCCGCCTCGGTGTCCGGAGACACCGAGGCTTTGCGGAGGCTCGAGGGGCTGTTCCGGCTGCCGCCTCCACGCGACCGGAAAACGGACCAGCCCTCGTCCTGACCGCCGGGAGGTCGAACCGGCTGCCGCTCGCTGTCCACCGCGTTCCGCCGTCGGATCAGCGATGGAGCTGAGGCAGTGATTCCGCTGACGACTGCTGTAACACCGGCTGCCGGTGACCCGACACACCAGTCATGTCTCTCAATCACAAGCAGCCGCAACGGTTTTTGACTCGCGCCGGTGTCGTCGCGGCGGTGACCGCCGCCGGGATGGTCGGGTTCGCAGCGCCGTCTACCGCCATACCGCATGACCCAGGCTTTCCGTTCACGCCGACCCTGACGCGCCTGGTGCCGACGAGCTGCTCCGCGATCATCGACGCGGTCACCGTGCGGCAGGAGAAGGCCGGCACATTCGGCGTTCGGGTGAACGTCACCCAGACCGGGGAGGGCTGCTCGGACTGGAAGGTCGCTGTGCGCTTCAAGAACCTCGATACCGGGTACGCGGACGGGCAGCAGCACCGCGTCGTGAACGGTGTCGTCCAAGACACGGTGGACGGCGTGATCGTCGGTTTCGGCACGGCGCCGGGCGTCGGCCGGGTGGAGGCTCGAATCGTCGCGCTGGACTCGAACAACAAGGAGATGGAGCAGATCTCGGGTACGGCGACGTTCACACTGAGCTGAGCGCGAGTGCCGTCTCCGGTGATCGCTGGGCACGGGACACTCGGCGGTCGGTCAAGGTGCCGGTAGTGCGGGCCCGGAGCGGTGTCCGGCCCGCGGCGTTGGCGCGCGAGGCTGTGGTCGTGGTGATGGGGAGCTGGGGATGTGGCATGCTTGATGGTGAGCACGGGCTGTCGAAGTGATCGCTCGGCTTACTACAGGAAGTAATACAAAGTACATGACGCAAGGCAGTGTGAAGTGGTTTAACGGCGAAAAGGGCTTCGGGTTCATCGCGCAAGACGGTGGCGGTCCCGACGTTTTCGTTCACTACTCCGAGATTTCCGGCTCCGGATTCAAGTCCCTCGATGAGGGACAGCGTGTCGAGTTCGAGATCGGGCAGGGCCAGAAGGGCCCGCAGGCTCAGAGCGTCCGCGCCATCTGAGAGCTGACAGACCAGAAACCCGCGCTACGGCGCGGGTTTCTCGCTTTTCCGAGAAGCCGTTGAGTAGGCCCGCGACGCAGGACTGCTGGTCAGCTCGGCGCTGACCTACAACCGACTCCTCGAACGCCTCGGAATCCGCACCGAGGACGTCTGGAGCCCAACCCGCCACGTCTGAAACCCTGACCCATAGGTACTATAGATTTCATACCTTCGGCAGCCGCTCGCGGGCTGGTGCGGTGGAAAGGAGTGGGTCGTGACCGATGCGGATGGGCATCCCGATATCGAGGAGTTCGATCTCTCCACGGTGCTGGCCGCGCTCGCCGATGACAATCGGCGCAGCGTGATCGCGCAACTCTACGCCGAGCCGGAGGGAACCGAGCAGTTCTGCAGTGTGTTCGGGATGCCGTGGGCGCCATCGACCCGCACGCATCACTTCCGAGTGCTGCGCAAGGCGGGGCTGATCCGGCAGCGTGACGTCGGCAACGGCCGGATGACGAGCCTGCGACGCGAGGACATGGAAAAGGCTTTTCCCGGCCTGCTGGCGGCGATTCTCGTCGCCGACAGGGGTCGTCATCCGGCCGCGCCGGCTACCACGTGACCGGCAGCGATGTCGGCCGGTGGACGAGAATGCCGGTCTCCCAGGGGATTCGGTCCTCGGGTACGGCGAGCCGGAGCGTCGGCAGCTCGGTGACGAGCCTGCGCAGCACCTCGGTGATCTCCATACGCGCCATGGCCGCACCCATGCAGTGGTGCATGCCGTAGCCGAATTGCAGGTGCCGCTTGCCGTTACGGGCCGGGTCGATCACCGCCGGGTCCGGGTACACCTCGGGATCACGGTTGGCCGAATGCGCGTCGGCGTAGACGATATCGCCGGGATACAGCGTCCCCTGTGACAGCGTGAGTTCACGGGTGGTGACGCGCGGGAAGGTCGAGATCCGTCCCAGCGGTAGCAACCGCAGGAACTCCTCCACCGCGGCGGGGATGGCGTCCGGATCGTCCACCAGGTACTGCCACAGCTCCGGCCTGGCGAGTGCCACGTAGGCGATCTTGGTGATCACCGACAGGATGTTCTGGTCGCCACCGACCAGTGAGCCGAGCAGGATGGCCGCGTACTCCCCGTCGGTGACCGGCGGCGACACGGAGTCGCGCGCCGCGAGCAGGTCGAGGATCAGGCCGGGCCGCAGCTCACGCCGCCGGGCGACGAGATCCTCGATGTAGTGGTACAGGGTCCAGAACTCGCCCAGCAGCTTGTCCACATCGCTGCCGTCGCCGAGCTGCATCGCCCGCGACAGATGCCGGAAATAGTCGATGTCGGCAGTCGGTATGCCGAGATAGTCGACGTTGACGCCGATGGTCACCGGATCCAGCAGCGCCCGAACGAGATCGGCCGATCCGCGCTCGTGCTGTTCGCGCAGGTCGGCGAGCGCGTCGTCGAGTACCCGGTGCACCGCGGGCGCTCGCCGGGCCATGGTGGCGGCACTGTAGGCGGAGGCCACGAAGCCTTTGAGCCGCCCGTGACCGGGGTGGTCGAGGTTGAGCAGCATTTCCGTCGGCATGATGGTCGGCAGGAAGCTCGGCCCGTCCTCGACGTTGGTCTCGGCGCGCGCGAAGCTGAGGTCGGTCAGGACCGCGTGCACGTCGCGGTAGGCGGTCACGTGCACCGCGGTGTGGCCGCTGGGCAGTTTCACCTGCGGTAAGCCGCCGGTGGAACGCTGCGGTAATGGTTCGATCATGAGCGGCGGCGCGATATTGGCGATGCCGTCGAGATCGACCCGGACCGCGTCGAGTGCGTGGGTCATGAGGTGACTCCTTCTGGACTGGAACCGATGTCCCGGTTCTCGGTGGCTCGTGCGTTGCCGCGCACCGCGACGATGAGGATGGTGAGCACCACGAGCAGGGCGATGAGCACGCCGACAGTGATCGTGAAGGCGGAGCGGTAGACGTCGGGATGGCCGAACTGGCCCGCGGCGGTGTCGTCGGCGGCCTTCCCGCTGAGCCGGGTGCCGACGACCGTAGCGAGCACGATGGCGTAACCGGCGACGAACAGCGCTTCGCTGCCGATGCGGAAGAAGTTCAGCAGGCCCGCGGCGGTGCCGCCGCGTTCGGCGGGCACCACGGAGAGCGCGTGACCGTCGACCAGGCCGATGGGCAGGCCGAAACCGAGGCCGAGCAACACCATCGGCAAGATGATCCAGGCCACCGAACGGTCCTGGGAGAGCGCGAGCACACCGGCGTTGCCGAGGATCGCGGCGCCCAGCGCGAGGTAGACCACCCTGCCGACGGTCAGCGCCGGGAAGCGGGTGACGAGGTGGCCGATGGCCACCGGCGCGACGAAGACCGGAATGGTCATCGCGAGCATGAGCAATCCGGCCGCGCCCGCCGAGAGGTCGGTGATGCCGCTCAGCGCCGAAGGCAGGTAGGTCAGCAGGGTGACGAAGCCGATCGATCCGGCGACCGGAACCAGGCACATGGCCAGGAATTCCCGATTGCGCAGCAGACCGAGATCGAGGATCGGGCCGTGTTCGACGACAGCGGGTTTCGCGGCGGGCAGCACCCGCGTGCCGACACCGGCGGCCGCGAGGATCACCGCGTGCACCAGGAAGACGCCCCGCCAGTCCAGCAGTGAGATGAGGATGCCGGAGATGGTGGGGCCGAGCGCGAGACCGAGACCGTTCACGGTGCCGAAAACGGCGAACGCCTTGATCCGCCGGGCCCCCTCGTAGGCCGCCGACAGCAGCGCGGTGGCGCCGGTCAGGATGGCCGCGGCGCCGATGCCCGCGACGACGCGAGCCAGGTCGAGGACGAACAGGTTCGGTGCGGCGACGCTGCCGATACTGCCCGCGACGACGAGCGCGGTACCGATCCCGAAGGTGCGCCGATGTCCGACTCGGTCGCTGACCGCGCCCCACAGCAGCGTGGTGAGGGCGAAGGCGACGTTGAATCCGTTGACGACCCATTGCAGCGCGGCGGGATTCGATCCGAGGTCCTGCGAGATGAGCGGAAGGGCGATGGCGGTGCCCGCGATGGCCATCGGCGTGACGAACTGGGCGGTGAGCACTACGGGCAGTGTGGCACCGCTGGGTGGTGCGCCGCGGGTTTCGGTTGCGGTGGTGACGGTCGACATGAATACCCCCTGGGGCGGTCGGAATGGACTCGGCACGGTGGATGGGAGGACTTCGAGACGTAGGAGAGGTACTACTCAATTAGTAGGTACTATGATCCTAGTATCTACCTCGAGCTTCGTACAACCGCTGCCGCGGACCAGACCTCGCCCCAGGAGCATGTGATGAGCACGGCGCACCGGCCCCGGCCGAATCCGGTCGACACCGACATCGACACCGATGTCCTGGTGGTCGGCGGCGGGCCGGTCGGCATGCTGGTCGCCGCCGAGCTGGCACTGCAACGCATCCGGGTCGTCGTGGTCGAGACCCGCGCCGAACTCGACCGGCGCCCGCGGGCGGGCACGGTGCACGCCCGGTCGCTGTCGCTGCTGGCACGCCGCGGATATCTGCCCTCCGCGACTTCCGAAGCGATACAGCGTGATCCGCACGGCGTGCGCCGGTCCCCGTTCCAGTTCGCGGCGCAACCGGTGCTGACGATCAGCGCGCCCGGCGTCGAGCCCGGTCCGATCGCGGGCATTCCGCAGGCACGGCTGGAGGCGGCCTTCGAGGAGCGCGCGGGCCATCTGGGCGCACGAATCCTGCGCGGTCACACCGTCACCGGACTCGAGGCCGACGACGACGCGGTGGTGGCCGAGGTGGCCGCCGAGGCCGGACATCGCTCGCTGCGTGTCCGCGCCCGCTACGCCGTCGGCGCCGACGGTGCCCGCAGCCTCGTCGCCCGCATCGGCGATTTCCCGGCGCAGGTGTACCCGGCGACCA